>JBCCRO010000021.1:0-91650 GCA_039201605.1 Actinomycetota bacterium | reverse complement strand
CGGGTGCCATCAGGCGACCACCCCACCGACCGCACCCAGTCGGTGTGGCCCTCAAGAACAACGGTGAGGTGACCAGTGTCCGGGTCCCACACCCGCACAGTCCCATCGCCACTGCCAGAAGCAAGACGGGTCCCATCAGGCGACCACCCCACCGACACCACCCAGTCGGTGTGGCTCTCAAGATCCATGCCCGTGTCACCAGTGGCAGGGTCCCATACCCGCACCGTCCCATCGCCACTGCCAGAAGCAAGACGGGTGCCATCAGGCGACCACCCCACCGACCGCACCCAGTCGGTATGGCCCTCAAGAACAACGGTGAGGTGACCAGTGTCCGGGTCCCACACCCGCACCGTGTTGTCGTAGCTGGCAGACGCAAGACGGGTGCCATCAGGCGACCACCCCACCGACAACACCCCGCCGGTGTGGCCCTCAAGAACCCTGGTGCTGTCACCAGTGGCAGGGTCCAACACCCGCACCGTGTTGTCGTAGCCGGCTGTGGCGAGGCGGGTCCCATCAGGCGACCACCCCACCGACCGCACCCAGTCGGTGTGACCTTCGAGAATGATGGTGGTGTCACCGGTGGCCGGGTCCCACACCCGCACCGTCTGGTCGGTGCTGGCTGTGGCGAGGCGGGTGCCATCAGGCGACCACCCCACCGACTGCACCCAGTCGGTCGGGCCCTCAAGAACCCTGGTGCTGTCACCGGTAACCGGGTCCCACACCCGCACCGTCCCGTCGTCGCTGGCCGAAGCAAGACGGGTCCCATCAGGCGACCACCCCACCGACCGCACCCAGTCGGTGTGACCTTCGAGAATGATGGTGGTGTCACCGGTGGCCGGGTCCCACACCCGCAAAGTCCCGTCGTCGCTGGCCGAAGCAAGACGGGTCCCATCAGGCGACCACCCCACCGACAACACCCCGCCGGCGTGACCTTCAAGAACTCGTCGCAGAGAGTTGCCACCGAGTTGCTTGGGAGCCGCTCTGGTCGCCGAAAGACCCGGTAGGACATCAGCCCACGACCGTCCGCTCGGGAGCTCAGGAAGCTGGAGGCGGCAGCTGCGAGCGACTTCAGCCACTCCTCGTCCTGGGATCAGGTGTGCGACTCCGCCGAGGCTGCCGAGCAGCAACTCGGCAGCCGAAGATCCCGGCAAGCCTTGGTCGATGGCAGCCTGTAGGTCTCGCTCAAGGGCAGCAATACCGAACCATGCGATCCGCCGAACCACCCACGCCGGTTCTACGACCACAGGGTGGACGGGCACGTCCGCTTGGATGAGATGGTCGGCGACATGCTCCCAGAGGTAGGAATCTGCTGGATTGAGATCGTGCCAGTTGCCGCTGTCCGGGCGAGTCGCCTCGATAAAGTCGGAGTGCAGGGCGGATGCGACAGCGACGTTGGCAAAGCGGATGTAGTCGTGCTGGAGGTCGTGGAAACGCAGATGCTCGCCGTCGACCTCGAGGAGGTTGCGTGAGGCAAGGTCCGTGAGTCGCCGGCCGACTTCGGAAGGCGCGAGCTCGAAGTGATAGGCCCACCAGCGTTCCACGATGCTCGTGGGGATATCGGTGTCGCTCGGGAACACGGCAAGCGACAGATAGCTCCGCCACAGCTCCTCGTCGAGTGAATCGGCCGCAAGGGTGAGCGCCCGAAACTGGTTGGCGTACGGATGGTTACCGAACGTGTCGGTCTGCAGCTTCGCGACCACAGTCTCGGGCTCGACACCATGGCGGAGTGCACCGCCGACGAGAGCGAGGGCGAGCGCCACCCCACCAGTGGCTTGAACGATGGCATCCACGTCGACATCGAGGCTGCTGAACGCGGGACCGGTAGCTTGGGCGAGGAAGTCCTCTGCGTCTCTGCCGGTGAGCTCACCGAGTTCGTGGACCGCCGCTCCGGCTGGATCCAGGACCAGGGACCGGTGCCGGGTTGTGACCAGCGTCCGGCTCCGGCCGCCGGTAAGCGCGAGCTGCTCGAATTGCTGCGCGGTCCACACATCATCGAGCACGACCAGTCGTCGCCCATCGGTAAGCCTCGATTCGAGCCGTTCCCGAGCCTCGGTGATCGTACGCACATCGCCCGGATCCCCGAGGAGGCGAAGGAGCGAGACCTGGGCCTCGAGCATATTGCGGTGCTCGCCGACCGTTAGCCAGATCACGCCGTCGGGGAAGAGCCGGCGGACGTCGCGGTCGTTGGCCACCGCAACGGCTACCGTCGTCTTGCCGATGCCGCCCTGGCCGGCGAGCCCGAACGCCGATGCGCCCCGGGCCCCTGAGATGCCAGCGACCGCATCGTCGGTGAGCGCTTCCCGGACAGCGGCGATGGCCTCCGGGCGATCGAACAGCTCGGCCGGCAGACTGGGCACGCCGACAAGCGGGCCCGGTTCAGCAGAGGGCTCGAGGTGGACAGCGACCGCAGGCGCATCGACGGCCGGATCCGACCTGTAGTCGCTCGGACCAGGCTCGACGACGGGTTCGTCGGATGACCTGGCGATGGCGCGATCGATAATCAGCTCGGCGATCCGGCCAAGGGCACCGTCGAGCTGGTCCAGGTCCTCCTGGAGCGGTGCGTCGATGTCGTTGGCGAAGAGCCTGCCGTGGAGACCGTCGACGAGCTTCCAACCGGGAGCTCGACGGACCATTATCGGGACGAGCGAGCACTCCCCCACTTCGTGGCGGACGAGCAGCGCCGGCAGCTCCCGGCGGCGGGCGTATCGCTTCGAATCCAGGTAGTCGGGACTGACCAGAAGCACTGCGATATCGGTGACCGACATTGCCTTGTCGACCAGTGGGTCGATGTCTTCGCCGACCTCGAGATTGCGGGTGTCGTAGAAGATCTCGTTGCCGATGTCGCTCAGAGGACGCAGAAGGACATCGAGCTTCTGAGCAACGAGCTGGTCAAACTCATCACTGCGCGAATAGCTCAAGAAGACGGTCACCCCGTCGCCCATGTCAGGCGCAATCCCCTCGGTCTCGGCGGTCGGCGATATGCCGAGGCTAGCCGGACGGGTTTGGGTCAAGTCCAGGTGTCGGTCGGCTCGCACTTTCTGCGCGACTGCTCGTCGACTATGCGAGTGTTCGCCTCACACACCAGCGAGCTTGGTCGCCACCCGACCGACGGCAACGACAGCTTTGTGGCGACGGTGATGCGGACTATCGCCACCATCAAGGGCGGTGTCTACACCGATGAGCAAGACACGACCTTTCACGCCGAACCGGTGGTGCCGGCCGAGATGTGCCGCCGCACGGTGGCGGAGTGCGACGTGTATCTCGGGATCATCGGCTACCGCCATGGCTCCGTGGTCGCAGACGATCCAGACGAGCGCTCGTTGTGGAGCTGGAGTTTGGCGAAGCCCGGCGCCTCGGCAAGCCGTATCTGCTGTTCATGTGGGAGGCAACGCAGGCGCCGACTGCGTTCTTCGAGGAACCCCGCTGTTCAAGGCAGCTTGCGTTCAGACAACGGCTACGGCGAGAGCAGGAACTGGTCTTCTCACCGTTCGCCTCGACCACCGAGCTCGCTCACGCAGTCGAACGTGCGCACCACCGCTGTTCATGCGCCACGGCCCCTGGCGCATGAACAGGGTCTCGTCCAACGACAACGCCCGAACGACTGGGATTCGGTCATCATCGGCATCGATCAAGGCCTCGCCGTATGCCACCACCGCATCGTTGACGGCGTACCAGTCACGCCCCATCGCATCGGCGACCTCGGACACCGTTCGGGCGTAGCGGCCGACCTGTTCACACACCCACCGACCGGCTCGGGTGGTGAGCCGGTGACTAGCAGGGGCGATCTCTGGATGCTCAAGCGTTCAGGACCCGACACCGCAGCGGAGCCTTGGGCACCGCCACCGAGTCCGGACGACTCGCAAGATGGTGGCGCTATGGGTGGTCTCCGGTTCAGTACCGTGCGATGGTCCTTCGTAGCATTGATCCTTCCCGTCTGGATCGCGCTCATCGCAGCTGGCTGAACTGGCGACCGCAGCTTCGTAGCCAAACTGCGCTCGATGTTCGACGCCTGACCCCGGGTTTCGCCGCAGGTGTTGTTGCACAAATCATCGCCCTCGTTTCAAGCGGGCGTCGGCATCAGCGCAACTCGCTTAGGGGCGGCGTCGCTCTGCATGGCTTGGCCAGACCATGTTTGAATGGACATTGGTGAGGGAGGGAACCCGATGACGGACAACGATTTAGAGGAACTAGCCGGTCGTGATCAGATGATCGAGATTGATCGGCATCTGCCGCTGCCGGGACGGATCGAGGGGTATCGCACAACTCGCCTGGAAGTTGACCTTGAGCCCGACGACTACTTACCTGTGACTGGCGAGTCCGTGGAGGCGTTACTCGAGCGGGCGGGCATCAGTGCTGAGAGTGGGGTCGATCGTCTGAAGGCGGTTGCGTTCTTCCGGGAGCACCTGCGCCGGATGGGAGTTGAGAGCCGTCTGTCGTCGGCTGCTTTGAAGTTGCTGAGCGGTGAGGCGATGCCCGGAACCCACGGAACGACGAGCTATTTCGACGATCCGGAGGCGGCGATTCCGAACCCGTTCACTCACCAGTCGTCGTACGGGTGGGTGTACGGCGAGGAGTCTTCTGATGTGTACGAAGCGACCCGGGCGTTCGCGAAGTTCGCCTTGGAGAAGCGGCTGTTCTTACCTAGCCGTGACGCCGCAGGTCGGTTCGTGGGGAGCTTCCAAGACATCGACACCGCTTCCGCTCCAGCGTTGTTCTTGATTGAGCGGTATGCGATCAGTTCGTTCCTCGGTACCTACGGTGCGGGCCGGACCGTCCGAACGTTCACGCTGCTGCCGGGTGAGGAAACCACGATTCGGGTGAAGCACTGGCAGTCCACCACGGAGAGCATCAAGGAGGCGTCCAGCATCGTGGATTCCCACGATCAGTCCGCCAAGGACCGGTTCACGTCCAAGGTGCAGGCCGAGTCCACCGACAAGGTGACACGCTCAAAGAACGAGAAGTGGGCGGTCGAGGCGAAAGCAGGTGGTTCGTGGGGTTGGGGGTCGGCGTCGGTGAAGGGCACCGCGTCGGGTGAATACCAGACCGGACGCGAGCGTTTCGCTCGCCAGCTCACCGATGCTGTCAGCGAGCATGCCCGCGAGGCGTCGTCAAAACGGGAGTTGTCGATCACCTCAAGCACCGAACGGTCTGAGGAGTCCGGGTTCGAGTCGGTGACAGAGCGGGTCATCTCGAACGTCAACATGAGGCGGGTCCTCAACTTTGTGTTCCGAGAACTGAACCAGGAGTACTTCACCAAGGTCCACCTCGTCGGCCTCAACGTCGGCTTCACAACCGGCAACAGCGGCGTGTGGCGGGAGGTGCCGATCTCACAGCTGGGGACCTTCCTCACGGAGGTCGTGAAACCCAAACACTACGTCCACACGGCCATCAAGATCCTTCAGACCGCCCACGTGACTGTTGGTGCCGACGGCAGGGCCGCACTGACACTGGAATCGGTCGACTTCGATCCGTCGACGGGTGAGTCGACAGTCGACGCTGACGTGGATACCAACGAGATCGAAGCACCGGACGATTCCCGCTGGTACCGGTTCAGGCAGGGACCAATCAATCAGGCCGCGAACCCGATGGCCGTCGATGGTGTCTTGATGTCGGAGAGTCGTATCGTGATGAGGACCGACAGTGTGATTGTCGACGTCTTGCTCGGAGCGAACGATGCGCTCGACTCGTTCGCGATGGAGATTCAGGAAGCCGCAGCGCAGAAGGAGTCTTTGGCCAACGACCGCGAGCGACTGCTGCAGGCAACGTTGACCGAGATCGTGGACCCAATGGAACGGGGGCGACTCGCTGCCGAACTGTTCCGGGCCGTGGACGCGTCCGGCGAGACCAGCGGGTGACCCCGTGAGCCGCACCGGCGATGAGATCCTGACCTACGCCTACGAGGCGGCACGACTGCCGGAAACGGTTACGACCGTCGGAGGCGACGACTCGACCCTGTCGGTGATTGCTGGAGCTGCGTCGTCAGTGGCCGCGGGTCTGCTTCAGGCGCGCAGTGTGGTGATCTACGACGGAACAGACGACCTGATGAGACGCTGCGCCGTAGCGTTCGCTGAACGCTACGCCAGACTCCCATCAGCTGACCACGCAAGGTATGTGCTTGGCGTTTCCGACTGGGATGGTTTCAGACGCCAACTCGGCACCTTTGCCTCAATCGACCGGCTGTACGTCTGCGCCCATGGCAGCCCGACATCGCTAAAGATCGGCGCCACCAAGAAGTCTTTGCGCGACCTGGACGACGTGTTCGGAGCGGACACGCCAACCGTCCGTCAGATCTCGTTCGAGGGATGCAACCTGGCGTTCGGGCTTCAACTGATGGTGCCGGTAGCCCAGACCCTCGGCGCACGGGAAGTCCAGGGATGGAACCGCTTCTGGGGGTACGGGATTCAGCCGGTGGCCATTGAACCTGACCTCGATGCTGCGGCGAGGCGGGAGGTAGCCGAGCTGTACCGCCACCTCGATCGCTATTTCATTCGGTCTTCGGTGAACTCGACAGCGATCGCCGCTATGGCGCCAGGCAGCTACGAGTTCGCGTTCGAGTTCTTCTCGACACGGGAGAACATCGGTCCTCCGCCGGCGGGCACACCCGACCTCGTTGACTGGGCACCTCGCAGCTACCAGAAAAGGAGCGTGGTCACGCCGGACACTGCTCTCCAAGGTGCGGTCGCCCAGGCCCTTGCGAGGACCAGAGGGCTGGTTCGCGTGATCTTAAAGATGCCGCAGTCCACACGGCCCTGATCTCGACCCGCTGGCGATTGCCGATCCCTGTGACCAGGATCGGCGATTCGATGCGACACTGGTTATGTGAACGAGGCGTCCACCGTCGGATCATTCCACAGCGACACCGCTGGTGGATCTGCGCTGGACCGGAGCCACCGTCGCCCAGCAACCGGAACCCGTCCCAAAGGTGTCACCCACCTACCGGAGCCACACCGTCCACTATGAACCGGGACCGCGCATACCGGAACGGCTGGTGTCAAGGTCCGGTACCCGGCTGACAGATTGGCTCCGGTAGCTACCTGACAGTCTGGTCGTGGGTTAGGCGGCGTTGATGCGGTTGGGGCGGCCGCCCGGATTGGCCAGAGCGCCGTGTTCTCGGGTCCGGTCGTGTTCACCGAGTGGGAGCGGATGAGCTTGTTCCCGATGGAGATCTCGACGGTGTCGTCGACAACGGCGACCTGGACCCGCCGACGTCGGTACTTTGACCCGACCCGATAGCTCGTCCCGGCACAGGACACGCTCCCACCAGAGTCGACCTTCCGGGTCACCGACGCTGCTGTTGACGACGGCCGCTCCGGTAGCGGTTGCCGGGCCTGGTCAGCGGCCACCCCCTGTGCCTTAGTCCGCCGGTGGAGACTCTTGACCTCGTTATCAGGCTCTTCGGATTTCAGTGGGGAGTGAGGGTGGCCAGGCGGGTCCAGTCGGGCTTGCCGGCGTAGAGGAGTGACCTGATCCGGCAGTTCTCGAAGGAGGTGAACCCGAATGCCACGCGCTTCACCCGCTTGACCAGATTGTTTGGCGGCCTCGGTCGGCCCGTTCGACACCCGGGCTTGATGCGAGGCGGAGATCTGGGCGGCCCAACGCACGATCGTGCGGCCGAGCTGTTGGATCTCGGGCGGACAATCGGCGTCTTGCAGGTCGTGGCCGAGACGTTCGACGAACTCCGCAGCGAGTTCGGGATCGGTGATGTCATAGACCGACCGGAGGACCTCTTTCGCGTGCCACGCAGTGCGTACCTCACCGTTGGGATCACCGGCCGCCAACAACCCGAGGAGCTTCGAGCGGCCCTTCTCGTCAAGACGCTCATCAGCCTTGGTCAGCAGGCGCCGGCAGTGGTAGAGCCGATCGTCCTTGTGGCCTCGGTGGCCGAGCGTCTGGTTCTGGACCCGGCGCCGGACTTCGTCGAGGCGCTGGTTCGCCAGCTTGACGAAGTGAAACGGACCCGCGACCTGGACCGCGTCAGGGAGCATCGTGTCAAACGCCAGACGCCACGGCCCCGACAGATCCAAAACCGCCCACCGGACCGCGTCCCGCCAGTCTTGGGTCCGGTCGGCAAGCCACTCGCACGCGGTGGTAGCGGAGCGTCCCTGGATCACGTTCAACAGTTGCCCGGTGCTGACATCGACGATCGTGGTCGATCACACCTGACGATGCCAGGGGCCGCGGCGCACGAACAGGACCTCGTTCCAACCCGAGCGCAACGACGGTCCCGATCCGCTCTGTGGCATCGACCAGCAAGCAGCCATAGGCGATCGCGGCAGTCCCAAGTGATCGACGTCGAGACCCGCCAAAACCTCATCGACCACAACCTGGACATGCCGGGCCGGATGATCGGCCGGGATCAGATCCTCGGCCGAAAGCGAAGACAGCATCGACAACTGGCGATCGGGAGTTCCACGCATGACCCCCATTCTTTTCGATCCCGCAGCGAACGCGAGCGCCAACCAAAGAAATCTTGGCACCCTCCTGGAAGAAGCAGAAGGAGGATTTCCAACGGGGAGGGTACGTTAGCATCTCAGTCGGGCTCCAGGGCGCGACCTCTGATTGTCACATCCGATATCGCCACGAAGTCACGCCCGCCATCTTGAGTGGTTTGCAGAATCTCTAGGACCAAGAGATCCCCTTCCGCCACCTCGGGAAGCTCCATCGTTTGCATTGTCGGGGAACTAGTATCCAGCTCCTGAATAGCGCTGACGTCACCAACTGTCCATCGAACTGTCTGCACTCGCCTGTTCTGTAAGAAGCGATCGCTACCATCGCACGCATCAACCTTGGCGTACCCCGGGACCAAGCCGACCCGGAGAACCTCATGTTCACTTCCAAACTGCGCCTGCACCACCACTCCCGACCCATCACCGACAGTACGCCAGGCCGTCGATAGATCTCCATCTGACAGATTGGCAACATCAAAGTTGGTCAGAACACCGCATGCGTCAAAGCCCTCTGTGGCTGAGCCAGTGGCCGCCAGTGTTGCGACTTGAGCGAGCTCTAAAAGAGCTGGATCTTCCAAGGAAGTTGGACTTGCTGGCCCTGTGCTAGCGGTGCCATTGGTCCCATCGAGTTCGGTACCGGTCGTCGTTGGCGACTCCGTTGGACGCGTGCTCGTTTGGCTTTCACCCGAGGCCCCGCTGCCCTCGACGGTTGATGTAGCGGCACCGATAGTCGACGTGGGCGAAAGGCCCGATTCCGGAGTCAAGAGATCGGTACCAAAGTCACGGAGCAGAGCAAAGCTCAATGCGACCACTGCAAGAAGAGCTAGACCGATCGCAGGAAAGCTCTTCGCCGAGGCGAGCCGACTTGAAGACCTTCGTGCTCCATCATCGATAGCGGAACTCGAGAAGTCCTGACCTCTTTCGGCCTTGGATCCCCAGTCAAGTCCGCTGTCGAGCAGGCCGGCTATGCGGCTATATGCGTGCCCGAGACTCGTCGGATCAGATGTGCCCTCAAGGAGCACTGGGATCCGTTCACCAAAGCTCCAGTAGGGGACATGCGGCACCCGAAAGACCTCAAGCGCATCGGCTGCCGATACCCCTGCCGGCAGCCAGTCTCGGTAGACGTCGTCAAACTCTCTGGCAAACCGATCCCGCCATTCCAGCGCAAGCGTGTATTCGGTGCGTGACTCGTCTCGGCTGGCAATCGGCACAGTCGCTAGTGCATCGCGATCGTACGGCAGATGCTGTCGTAGTGTGCGAACGCGGTCGATGACTTGCCGGGAGCCGCGAACTGATTGGTCGTTGGCGGTAAATAGCACGAGCAAAATATCTGCAAGGTGAACCGTACATATGCCTCCAATATCTGTTATGCCGGTTCGTGAATCGAGAAGGACATAGTCGTACTCGCTTAGCAAGCCTATCCGCAATTCCTCTAGTCGGGCCCCTAGACCTCCTGAGGTGAAAAGCTCCTCCCAGTCGATTGCGTGTAGCCGTTGACTGTAGTCATCCGTACGCTCTCCGGCTGAGATAAGATCCACCGAGCCAGGAAGGTCCTTCAGTTCGACTTGTATTGCCGCCTCAAGCCATCGCGCGACATAGTCATCACCAGCATGTGCAATAAGGTCTATCACCCCTGGCATCGACTCTACTGGCAGAGGCGCTGCGGAAGCGTTGCTGAGGTACCGCTCCAAACCTGGAGCTTCAAGGTCCCAGTCGATTGCGAGAACGCGTCTTCCCCGTAGTGCCAGATCGCACGCCACGTTGGCCAGGGCCATCGTCCGGCCAACACCACCCTTGTAGGAGTAGAACGTTAGAACCCTCGACTGATGTCCCATACCGCTCTTCCGCTTATAGGCGCTGCAAGGCAACGACTGGTTTCCGCACATCTACGTCAGATTCTGGCCCGGGCCAAGAGTCATCGTAGTCAGGAGCGTTGGCAACCGAAATACCTATACTCCTGGCAAGCTCTCTGAGCAATATTTCAAGCTCTGCAGCTCGCTGGGTTTCCCAGAATGAGTCCAGTGTCTGGGCATATTGGCTAAGATCCATCATTTGGCGCTCCGTCGCCGACTGGGGGAAGTGAACTCGCCCGCCAATACATACCGGGACAATCAATGACTGCTGGGCCGACCCGCAATAGGCCTCTCGACTTGTGAAACTACTCCACTCCGCCCGGCACCAAGGCGAGCGGAAGTACTCTGGCGTCAGGAAGCAAAGGAGAACCCGCGATGAGTTTAGTGACCTGCGCAGTATCTCGGGCCAGCTTGTTCCGTACTCTATTGATTGACTATCGAAGAAGACCTCGACCTCTCGGCCAACCTCGATCCCAACCCAGTGGGTTACGATGTCACGGACGCGCTCGATCCAGCCAGTCAGGCAAGCGCGAGCCTGATCGTTTCGCTTATAGCTAACGAATACGTCGTATTGATAGGACATGGCTGACTAGTGTGATTCCGTCGAGGCACACCATAGTCTCGAGGCGGGTTGCAGGCGACTTTGTCAACACCGCAGTAGGTGGCAGGGGCGAGGGCCAGGCCCGAAGGACCGAGCGTTCTGGCTCGCAGCGACGGGGCGGTTTGATGGCTCTTCGGATTTCAGTGGGGTGTGATGGTGGCGAGGCGGGTCCAGTCGGGCTTGCCGGCGTAGAGGAGTGACCTGATCCGGCAGTTCTCGAACGACGCGAACCCGAATGCCACGCGCTTCACCCGCTTGACCAGATTGTTGGCGTCCTCGGTCGGCCCGCTCGACACACAGGCCCGGTGCCAGGCAGAGATCTGAGCGACCCACCGAACAATCGCGACCGAGCTGTCGGATCTCTGGCGGACAATCAACGTTTTGAAGATCGTCACCGAGCCGGTGAACGAACTCTGCAGCGAGCACCTGGTCTTCGATGTCATAGACCGACCGCAGAACTTCCTTCGCGTGCCACGCAGTGCGGACCTCGCCGTGTGGGTCGCCGGCCTCGAGTAACCCCAGCAGCTTCGAGCGGTCCTTGTCGTCGAGGCCTTCATCAGCCTTGGTCAACAAGCGTCGGCGGCGGTAGAGCGGATCGTCTTTGTGGCCCCGGTGGCCAAGCGTCTGGTTCTGGACCCGGCGGCGGACCTCATCGAGGCGTTGATTCGCGAGCTTGATGACGTGGAAGGGTTCCGCGACCTGGACTGCGTCGGGCAGCATTGTGTCGAACGCCAACCGCCACGGCCCCGAAAGGTCCAACACCGCTCAGCGGATCGCGTCCAGCCATGTTTGGGTTCGCTCGGCGAGCCAAACGCACGCCGTGGCGGCGGATCTGCCTTCGATCACGTCCAACAGTTGGCCAGTGTTGACGTCGACGATCGTGGTCGACCACGCCTGACGATGCCAGGGCCCGCGGCGCACGAACAGGACCTCGTCCAACCCCAGCGCCGCCACGCGACCGATGCGTTCGGAGGTGTCGACCAACAGCCGGCCGTACGCGATGACGGTGTCGTTCACGGTGTGCCAGTCACAGCCAAGCTCGGCGGCAACGCTCGACACCGGCCGGCCGTGACGGCCGACTTGATCGGTCGCCCACCGGCCCGCCCTGGCTGTCATCGCCCGACGTGGCCCCGCGATCCGATGGTCGGTCTCGACCCACGAGCCACAACCGTTCGGGCAACAGCGACGTCGTTTGGACCATTCGAGTTTGGCCGGGTTCCCGAACACCGGCAGATCGACCAGGACCACACGACGACGGCCTTTCGACTCCGACACCGCCCCACACGAATCACACGTCGGACCCTCGAGGAGGGTCTCGACACGGACCCGGACTCTGGGACCGGTGGTGTCGACTCCGAGCACCCGGATGTCTGGCAGGTCGACCAGGAGCGCGCACATACGCATAGGCTCGGTCTCCACGAGGGCCCTCGATTCTTGTTGGCGTCAAGAACCGTCAGAACCGCAGGGCCCTCAACAGCGTCCGTGAACCCTCAACCCCCACTCAGATCCGAAGCGCCGTTGTCAGGACAGTGCCGACGGGCGTGGGTCTCGATCAGCACACCCCGGTGGTGCAGATGGACCAACCCAGCATCGAAAGACACCTCGACGGTCTATCCCGCCAGCCACACCCCAGCCTTGTAGCGAACACCGGCGAAACTCACCGTGCCCCCCAGGGGCAACCAGACGAGTGCCACCAACCGAGACGGGCCCTCATCGACGGCCTCATCACCCAGAGCCTCAACCTCGGGTTCTGACCGAGAGACAACAGCGAGCCGGAACCGGTCGACAGGTGATTTCATCCCGAGGCTCTGTTGGGGTCGCTCGGTGTTGTACTCCACCACCCAGGCATCCAGCTGGGCCTGCGCATCAGCGATCGAGTCGAACACCTTCCCGTTCAAGAACTCCCGACGCAGCGTCTTATGCCACCGCTCCACCTTCCCCGTCGTTGTCGGTGAACGAGGAGCCGTGAGCAGGTGCTTGATGCCGTTCTCCCTGCACACACGATCGAACAACACCTCCCCCGGGCCCGACCCGAACCGGTTCGTGAACACCTTCCCGTTGTCGGTCAAGATCTGCTCGGGCACCCCATGGGCCCGCATGGCAAGGGCCAACGCCTCGACCACCGGCCGAGCCGTGGCACGCCGCACCACCCGAGCCGACACCACGAACCTCGAGTGGTCATCGATCCCCGACACGATCTTCGCCTCGGACCCATCGACCAGCCGGACACCGCCAACGATGTCCATCTGCCACAACTCCATCGCCCGAGCCCGTTCCCAACGCTTGTAGTCAGCTCGCTTACGTTTCCGGGCCTGCGGTGTGATCAGACCATGCCGAACCAGACACCGATAGATCGACGACCGACGCAGAACCGGACCCACACCACGCCGACCCAGCTGATGACCCAACGTCCGAGGCCCCCAACCCGGATGCTCCCGCCTCAACGACACGATCAACGCCTCAACCTCCAGACTCATCTGATGCGGACACGACAACGGCTTCGACGACTGATCCACCAACCCCGCCAACCCCTTCGCGGCGTACCGACGGAGCCACTCATGCACCGGCTGCCTCGCCACTCCATACCGAGGAGCCACATCCACCACCGTCGCCCCGTCATCAACCACTTCCCTCACCACCGCCAACCGCTGTTCCACCAGTCCCAACTCCACGAGCACGCCAATGACCTCCCCCGCAAACATGGACGCGAACATCCACAGCGAAGAAGGAGAACCAACCAGATGGTGGACCCACACCCCAACAGAGCTGTCAGAGACCTACCGGAGCCACCGTCGCCCAGGAACCGGAACCCGTCCCGCACAACGGCCTGCGCCTTGAAGCCGATCGCCAACGGGTGAGGGGCGGGTGCAGGGGCCTCCGCCGGCTCCGAGTACCGCTCCGAACAGGGGAAACACCTGGATAGGCAATAGCTCTTTTAATCCATTGGTCGTGGGTTCGAATCCCACCGGGGGCACTGCGATCTTCGGCTCCAGAAGCCGCTTGCGGTGCGGGATCGGCGTGCCGTGGTGTGCCGGCCCATACCGCTCGATCCCGGTTCGTGGTCTCGTGTTGTGAGCACATGGTGAGCACGCCTTCGTTGCGATGCTGACAAGGCCGCCAACCGGCCCTGCGTCCTACCGCATCGCTGTAGGGCCCTGGGCCACCGTTCGCGGCCGACTCAGCCCAGCTCTGGGGGGCGGCCCAGGGCCCGGTCGGCACGTGTCGGCGCCGGCCGGGCCTTGGTCATCGCCGGATCTGCTACCCGTCGCTCTCGGCAGGCTCGGTGTCCTCCGTCTCGACTTCCGGCGTCTCCGTGATCTCGGATCCGGTATCCGGGGTCTCGTCGGTGTTTGAGGTGTCACCACTGTCGTCGTCGGAGCAGGCCATGGCGGTGAGGCTCAGCCCGACAGCGAGAGCGAGGGTGGTCAGTGTTCGTAGGGGTTTGCGCATCGTTGCGACTCCTTTGTCTCACCCCAGCCGACGGTTCGGTTCTGGCCGGAAGGGGCGCCCAACGCCGCCCCAGAGGCTAGGTGGTTTTCTTCAACAAGAATCAGCAGGGTTCAACAGGGATAGGGCGGAAAGAGGCGATCATCGGCGGGTCCGGCGCCGGGTGGCCACGCTTCGGTCTGCGTTCCGGTCCACATGTCGAGTGTCGGTGCCGGGGAGCTACGGTGTTGCAATGCGGATCCGAGGCCCGGTCGGCTGGCTGGCAGTAGGACTGGCCATCGCCTCATGTGCTTCGGCGGGCGGGCCCGAGGCCGACCGAGCCCTGTCCGAGCAGATCCGACCGCGGTTCGCACGGTGCCTCGGGCTTCCGATCGAGTCGGTGGAGATCGACGTGGACTCGCAACGGCGTGTGATCCGAACCCAGTGGGTCGACGCCATCGGCGACGGTCCGGAGCGATCTGCTGACGAGTGCCTGGAGATTCTCGGTATCGACCGGGTCGGCCAGTAGGTCCCACCCGACGAGAGCACGTACCTCATTGCCGGGAGACGACGGGAGCCTGGCGTCGCCGGTCCGGCTCAAGGGCGCCGGCCGTACCCCCGTCCGCCCGCTTCCGGCCACCGGTGCCGAGCGGTTCAGAGGCGTTCTCCGTCTCCGATCTCGATGAGGTGGCCGTCGACGTCCCGGATGCGGAAGATGGTCTCCCCCCACCGCTCTTTGCGCGGCGGGTGCACGATCGCACACCGGCCGCGGATCTCCTCGAACAGTGCGCCGGGTTCTGCGGTCTGGAAATAGAGGACGGCGTTGTTGCGACCCCAGGGCTGGTTCGTGGCCGGGCCGTCGATGCCGGCCGACTCGAGGAGCGAGGGTCCGTGGTGGATGGCGAAGCCGTGGTCGAACAGGACGAAGTCGTCGTGTCGTTCTCGGACCGAGAGTTGCAGCGTGTTCGTGTAGAAGTCGGTCGCGGCGCTCACGTCGGCGACGAGGACGAGTGGGTTCTCGAATCGCATCATCGTCGGCCCGCTGCGGCTGTGGGGAGCCGAGCTCGGCGGAGGTCGAGCGTGTCACATGGTTCCACCGGCGGTCCGTGCCGCCGGGGCGGCGGCCCCGGAGCGGGCGCCGGCCGATCCATCGCTCGAGTCGGTGGGGGACGCGCCGGGCGACGGTCCTGGCGTTGTCGCCGTGGTCGATATGGTCGCTCTCGACGATGGTGTTGCCGTACAGGTCGATGATCATGGCGGTTCCGGTGCGCCCTTCACACCTTGGACGTCGTTGTAGCAGGCGCCGGGGTCGTCGAGTCGGCCGGGCCGCGGTCGGAGCGACGGGTTCGCACGACGTCTGGACCACGGGAGCGGCGGCCGCCGGTCGGCGCGCCCGTGGCCGCCGACCCCTTCGCTCGACAGTGGGCCGTTAGCCTCGCCCCCATGTACGGCCGCCCCGATGCAAACCACGTTCGCGCCGAGACCTACGACGGTGACGACGTCACCGCCTTCGCCACCAGCTTCCGGCTCATGGTGAGCGGCCGCCGCTACGCCCCGGTGGCCGTCATCGAACCCGAGACCACCACCCGGCGAACGGCGATCCTGCGACGGTCGGTCGCCCTACCTTCGCCGTTCCAGGCATCGATGCACCTCCCCGGCGATGATGCGGTGTTCGGTCTCGACCTGCTCCTGACCACCACCGATCCCCTGCCGTCGGCCACCGCCGACGCCCTCCGGGCCAACGTCGGCCGCCCGACCGGCGATCCCCAGGCCTCCCCACCGTGGCCGGTCGACGCAGACACCTTCGCCCCCGACCTGTTCGTGAACCCGCACGACATCACCACCACGGCCCCCGAGGACGTCGGCCTTCGGGTGTTCGCCGCACTCCGAACGATCGGCGGGTCGCCGCCGACCGGCCGGTGGAGCGCCACCTGGCAGTGCAGCCGCAACATCTGGCGGCGATGACCCGATCGAGGGAAGGTCGCCGACGCACTCGGCGACCGAGACCGGTCAGAGCTTCGGGTCCGGGTCCTCGGTGTTCTCACCGCCTTCCTGGACGAGTAGGTGGTGCATCGTCGAGGAGAGGCGGCGGAAGGTCATCGCCTCCTGATAGTCGGGATCCTGGTACCAGGCCTCGACGTGCTCCGTGGAGGGGAACTCCAGGATCACAAGACGCCCGTCGTAGTCCTCACCCTCGATACAGGTGATCTCCTCGCCCCGGGTGAGGAATCGGCCCCCGTGGCGTTTGACGGTCGGCGGTGTCCGATCGGTGTACTGGCGATAGGTGTCCGGGTCGTGAATGCTCATCATCGCGACGACGAATGCGGGCATCTGACTACTCCTGTCGGTTGTCCTCGGCGGCGTGGCTGCGAGCGAGCGCCAGGTCATCCGCAATTCCCGAAATCGGCCCGTCGAACACCACCCGCACGCCGCCGACGAATCGCCGCAGACTAGCACCCGCCCCTCTCGCCGACGGGAGGAATCCGAGGGGTCGAACGACGGCCCCGCCGGGTCCACGAAGCGGTGCCGTTCCCCACTCGGCGATAAGGTCGCCCGATCAGTCAGGACACGACAGCGGCAACCGAAACCGCAAGCTCGGCGCTGAGCGTCACGCCGTTCCGGTACCTGTGGCTCAACAACATCACCTTTGCCATGGTGATGAACGCGACCCGGTTCGTGTACGGCTGGGTGGTACTCGACGGCCTCGACCGGTCGGAGTCCGAGCAGGGCCTGGTGGTGTTCCTGCTCGGGATCCCCACCCTCATTCTCGTGCTACCGGCTGGCGTGTGGGCCGATCGCCTCGACCGCCGCCGCCTGCTCCTCGGCACACAGCTCGGCGCCTCGGCCGCGCTCCTCGCCACCGCCCTCGCCATCGTGCAGGGGCAGCTCACGATGGGCGTCCTCCTCCTGTCGGCCCTGGCCATCGGTTCGGTCATGGCGGTCGGGTCACCGGTGCGGAACTCGCTCATCCCCGAACTTCTGCCGCAATCCCTGCTCTACAACGGCATCGCCGTCAACGCGCTGGCCATGACCGGCTCGATGGTGCTCGGCGCCGTCCTCGCCCAGCTCGTCGGCGAGTTCTTCGGCTTCGACGGGGTGTTCGTCTACCTGGGTGCCCTGTTGATCCTCGGCTGCTTCGCCCTCCTTCGGATGAGGACGCCGCCGCGCCAGACGCCGAAGGGTGCGGTCACGATGCGGGCTGCGGTCCGCGAGGGCCTGAGTTTCGTGGCCAGGGACCGCGCCCTCAGAACGCTCTTCGGGATGCTCGCCCTGGCGGGAACGGTGATGACCGCCCTGATGTTCGTGACCGTGCAGGCCTTCGTGAAGGAGGGCCTCGGGCGCGACGCCGGCGACGCCGCGCCGTTGTTCGCGCTGATGGGTGTCGGCCTGGCCATCGGATCGACGATCGTGATGCGCCGGGGCAACATGCCGAACAAGGGCACGGTGTTCCTGCGGGCGATGTTGTGCGGCACGGCGCTGCTGGCCCTGATGGGCCGCACCACGGCCTACTGGCAGATCGCCGTGCTGTGTCTGTGCATGGGTGTCGCCGGCGGCTTCTTCATCAATATGAACCAGGGGCTGATCCAGTCGAACACGCCCCCCGAGCTGATGGGGCGGGTGATGGGCCTGTTCACCCTCGTGCAGCAGGGCCTCACCCCGATCGGTGCGCTGGTGCTCGGCCTGGTGGCCGAGGCGATCGGCCCGGGCGACACGATCACCCTTGCCGCCGGCGCCGCGTTCGTGATCACGGCCGCCACGTACGTCGGCGCCACTGCGCTCCACGAGATCGACTAGCTCGGGCCGGCCCGCCGAGAGGCGGACCGCTCGCCATCGAAGACCGGGCTCGGCCGACACCCGCACCAGGCGCCGACCCGACGGGTTCCGAGTCGCCCTAGGTGGGGACGAGCTCGAAGGCAACGGCCAGGTCGACCCCCAGGCTCGGCCCGTTGCCGGCGGCCGCCGAGCGGAGCCAGGTGTCGGGGTCGAAGTCGGGGTCGCCGAGGGCGTCGATGTAGGTGCGATGGCACTCCAACGACGCCACCCCGACGTCGAGATGATCGGTCACATCGACGGCGTGGGTCGGCGCCGTCGAGGCGTTGTAGGCGATCCAACGGACCGACGACCACGGCTCGCCCACCTCGGTGAACAGCCACCGGTTTGCGGCATCGCGCACCGCGTCGGGGAGCGCACGCCCGAGCTCCCGATGGTCGACGTGGTTCCACGGACCGGTGTCGCTCCATCGCTCCCGGTAGTTGGAGGCGATGATCACCTCCGGTCGATGGCGCCGGATGGCCGCCGCCAGATCCCGTCGGAGGTTGAGGTCGTTCACCACCAGCCCGTCGGGGTGATCGAGGAACTCCACCACCGAAACGCCGACCGCCGCCGCCGACCGGATCTGCTCCTCGGTCCGCAGGGGGGCGGCCACCTCTGGCGGCATCGAGTCGATACCGGCCTCGCCTCGGGTGGCCAGGACGTAGCGGATGTCCTTGCCCTGGTCGGTCCACCGGGCGATCGCCGAGGCGGCCCCGTACTCCAGATCGTCGGGGTGGGCGACGACGGCGATCGCCCTCCCCCAGTCTTCGGGCAGCACTTCGAGTGTGTCGACCATGGTCTGCACACTACGAGCCCGGGCCCGGAGACGGGGGCTGGTGGACCGTCTCAGCCGAAGAAGCCCTCGAAGGCGAACTCCACCCGACGATCCCGGGCCGCCGTCTCCTCATCGGCGTCGACCGTGGCGAACTCCTCACCTCGGGCGTCGATACGGATCCGATCCTCGGGCACGCCGTTGGCGATCCAGTAGTCGCGCACCGCCGACGCCCGATCGTTGGCCAGCTGCAGGTTGTCCTCCGGTGTGCCGGTGGCATCGGTGTGGGCCACGATCACGCCAACGGCGCCGGGGTTGAGCGTCAGGGCCAGCACGCCGAGATCGAGCACGGGGAGGAACTCCTCGGCCACGTCGATGCTGCCGAGATCAAAGTTGACGACCTCGTCGGCGTAGACCGGGGCCGTGGGGTAGACCGGGATGTCCGGGTCGATGTCGAAGTTGTCGGTGACGCTCAGTGCACCGCCGAGGCTCGCCTGGGCCACCGCATCGTCGGCCACCTCCCGGGACGGGACCCGCCCCTCGAGGCGCACCTCCCCACTCGAGCCGACCACGATCGAGCGGGGGTAGTTGAGCGCCTCGATCTCGGTGCGGGTGAGGCCCTCCAACGACTCGGGCCACGGCTCGCCGGTGAGCGAGTCGATACCGCTCGGCTCCCGATCGGCGATCGTGGTCACCACACCGGTTGACGACGTGGTCGTCAACGCCTCCTCGGGCGCCTCCGCCTCGTCGGCCTCGTACGCCTCATCATCACTGGATGGCGCTGCGGTGGACGACGACGGCACGGGCTCGGCCGTCTCATCGTCGTCGGCCAGCGAACCGACGAGCGTGATGGCGCCGACGGCGGCCAGCGCCACGAGGAGCAGCGCGCCGACGGCGATGGCGGCCACCGCCGCCCTGCTCCGGCCGCCTTCGTCCTCGTCGTCGACGACATCGACGACATCGACGGCCTCGACACCGACACCGACACCGACGTTCATCCCGCTGTCGCCGACCGGGGCGACGACGGTGGCCTCGGCCGGCGCCAACGCACCCTCGGCCGAAGCATCTGCCGGTGGGTCCTCGTCGACCGTGGGCGGCTCGGTCTCCGCCGCGTCGTTCTCGGGAGTCGATGACACCGGCGGTCCGCCGATCCCGTCGATCGCCTCAAGGTCCGCCAGGAGACGAGCGGCATCGATCGGCCCCTCGTCCTCACCCTCCACCATCGTGTTCCGCCTTTTGGTACGCCAATCACCAACAGCTAGGGATTTGCCCAAAATCCGACAGCACTCCGAACACTACCACCCGCCGGTTTGTCCGCACCTACGGAGACCGGACGGCGCTACGGCGGTGATTCGATGACGTAATACGCACTGTCGAGCAGCTCGCCCTTCCACTCCCAATCCCGGGCCGAGGTGTGGGTGTGGCGATAGCCCGCTTTCTCCAGAACGCGACGGGAGGCGACATTGCGGACGGTGACGCCGGCGGTCAGTCGTCGAAAGCGTCCGGTCTCCAGCGCCCAGCGGGTCACCGCCGCCGTGGCTTCGCTGGCGAACCCCTGCCCGGCCTCGGCGGCGTCGACGAAGTAGCCGATCTCGGCGCTGGGACCCTTCCCGCCCCCACCGTCTTCCTCGCCGTCGTCGGCGGCCGGCTCCAGCGCCACCAGGCCGATGATGCGCTCCCCCGATCGGATGGTCCAACCCAGCTCCTCACCGGTGAGCAGCGGGGCCACCCACGCCTCCACGTCGGCGCGCACCGTCGCCGCAAGCTGGTAGTCCTCGATCGACGCCGGGTTCCGGGCGATGGCGAACAGGGCATCGACCTCGTCGGGTCGAAGCGGCTCCAGTCGCAGCCGGGCCGAGTCGATCGCCGGGAGTTCGCTCGTCATCGCCCGCGAGTGTGCTGGGACGATCGCCCGCCGGCAACCGGGTTTCGCGTCGGCCGGCCGGCGCCCGACCAGCTCATCGACCCGGCGACGGCGCGCCTCAGCGAAGCCGGTACGGTGCCGACGCCCGACCGGCCGAGAGCTCGACCACGTGGTCGGCGCACGACCGGACGAACTCCCGATCGTGGGTCGCCACGATCACCAGGTCGACCGATCCCTTGATCTCCTGGAGCAGTCGTCCGAAGCGCGTCATGTGGTCGAGATCGATCCCGCTCGTCGGCTCGTCGAACAGCAGGTAGCGGGTATTGGCCAGCAGGGCGGCCGCCACCGCCGTGCGCTGCTTCTCGCCACCGGACAGGCAGTAGGGATGCACGTCCCGGCGGGAGGCCAGCCCGAGCGAGGTCAGAACGTCGTCGGCCTGGGCCAACCTGGCCTCGTCGTCGAGATCGTGGCCCAACAACACCTCGTCGAGCACCGACTCGCCGAAGAGCTGCTGGTGGACGTCCTGCATCACCACGAACGACCGACGGAGCCGCTGGCGTCGGGAGAGCTTGCCGCCGTCGTCGACGACGGCGTCGGCCTTCATCGCCCCGCTCAGTCCGGCGAGGAAGGTGGACTTCCCCACCCCGTTGGGGCCGGTGAGGGCGATCACGGAGTGTTTCGGCAGTTCGAGCCCGGCCACGTCGACGATCGTCCGCCGACGGCGGCGACAGCGGAGCCGCTCGACGGTCACCGCATCGGCCGTCGGGTCCGGCGCCGACTCGCCCGATGCAGCGCGACCCTCCCCTGCACCGTCGCCGTCACCCACGTCATCGCCGTCACCCGCGCCGTCGCCGTCGCCGTCGGCGGAGAGCTGCTCGACGGCGGTGGCCCGGAGACCCATGGTCGAACGCCGGTCGTCGTCGAGGGCCCGGAACTCGTCGCCCGTGTACTGCGCCACCAGCCGCCCCTCATCGAGGTAGAGCACCCGATCGCACAGGTCGGTGAGGTAGTGCAGCCGGTGCTCGGCGACCACGATCGTCGCCCCCGACCGCTTCAAGGCGACGAGCACCTCGACCAGTTGGTCGATCGCACCGTCGTCGAGGTTGGCGCTCGGTTCGTCGAGCACGTAGACCGAGGGCCGGTTCATGTGGGTGCTGGCGCACACGATCTTCTGGGCCTCGCCGCCCGAGAGCCGGAAGGTCGACCGGTCGAGGAACTCCTCGATCCCGAACGCCGCCACCGTCTCATCGAGGCGGCCGAGCATGACCTCGCGGTCGACCCGGTGGTTGCCGCACCCGAACAACAGCTCGTCGACGGTGTCGATACTGAAGAGCTGCGACCGGGGGTGCTGGAACACCGAGCCAACGGTGGCCGACAGCTCCTGCATCGTCACCTGACCGGGGTCGATATCGGCCACCCGGATCGATCCCGCCACCTCGCCCTCCTCGAAACCGGGGGCGACACCGTTGAGCAGCTTGAGCAACGTCGACTTCCCGCAGCCCGACCGGCCGCACACCAGCACCAGCTCGCCGGCGGCGATCTCGACGCTGACGTCGGCCAGGGCCGGCTGCTCGCTGCCCTCGAAGGTGAAGCCCGCTTCGTCGAGGGTGATCATGCGCGGGAGGCGGCGACGAGGAGCGCGACCATCACGGCCACGGCGAGCACGTCGACGACACCGAAGCGCGGCTCGACCACATAGGTCCGGGTCCGGAACCGGCCGAGGCCCCGGGTCAGCGCGGCGACGGTCAGCTGGTCGCCGGTCCGCACGAGGCCGAGCAGCAGCGGCACGTACACGTACTCCATCGCCCGCAGGGGATTGCCGCCACCGGTGGCCCCCCGGAGCCGCATGGCGGTGGTGATGGCCCGGAAGTCCTGGGCCACGGCGGGGACGAAGCGCACGAACACCAGCAGCGGGATCATGGCCGCCGTCGGCACCCGCAGCTTCTGCAGGGCGGCCGCCAACTCGCTCATCGTGGTCGTCGTGACCAGCAGTAGGGCGTAGACCGCCGTCGGCAGTGCCACGAAGAACGACAGGCTGAGGCCGTTCCACAACTCGACCACGGCCCCGGGCGCAGCCCCGATGACGGCGTCGATGGCGAAGAGCACGGCATAGGTGGCGGTGAGCATGGCCACCGCCCGCAACGAACCGGCGACCACCAGCAACAGCGCCCCGAAGGCGACCCCGAGGTAGATGAAGAGGGCGTTGCCGTAGCTGTAGACGACGACGTTCATGAGCACCAGCAGGAGGAGCTTGGTGCGGGGATCGAGGCGGAACCGACCGGCGGGCGCCTCGATGGCGCTCGTCATCAGGCCACGCCGGCCCGGCGGAAGTGGCGGTCGAGCATGTCGCGGGCCACGTAGGAGCTGACCAGGGCGGCGACGATCGTGGCCACGACCAGCAGGCCGAAACTCAGGGGCGTTGCCAGGTCGAGGGAGCCGTCGGCGTAGTCGGCCGAGTACCCGGACGTGATCGTCAGCTCGCGCCACCAGTCGCGGGCCACCCAGAGTGGGCCGACCTGACCGAGCACCCAGAACGACATGACGACGTAGCTGATGACGTTGAGGGTGAGGCTGCGGTATCGGCCGGCGAAGGCGATGGCATCGGCCACGACCGCCACCCCGAGATTCACCAGGGCGATGAGGACGCTGCCGTACACGAGCAAGCCGGCGATGACGGCGGCCACCAGGCCGAGCACCGTGATGGCGAACGGCTTCTGGGTGCGGGCGATGAAGAGGAGGTAGACCGGCGCCATGAGCAGCGCCCCGATCGGCAGCAGCAGGATGAACAGCCACGGCGTGAAGAGCACGCCTGACAGGATCACGTAGGCCCCGAGGTAGACGGCCGAGAACACGCCGATCGTGATCAGATCCCTCACCGACAAGCTGAACGACATCGGGCGCCACCTCCGTTTGACCGACCGAGGCCGATGTTAACCCTGCCTCATAAGGCCCGCCAACGGTCCCGCCCGCCACCTCGCCCGGCTATTGTATTCACAAGATCGCTATGGATATCTCGTGAACACAAGCAACCTGGCCCTGAACGGCGTATCGGTCGCCGCCGCCGACCGGCAGGTCCTCGACGGTGTCGACCTGACGATCGAGGCCACCGGCTTCACCGTGATCGCCGGGCCGTCGGGGGCCGGCAAATCGTCGCTGCTCCGCCTGCTCAACCGGCTCGACGTGCCCTCCTCCGGCACCGTCACCTGGCGGGGCGACGACCTGTCCACCCTCGACGTGTGCGCCCACCGCCGAGAGGTCGGCTACGTGGCCCAACACCCGGTGCTGTTCGAGGGCACGGCGGCCGACAACCTCGCCGTCGCCGACCCGTCGCTCTCCCCCGACGGTCGGCGGGCCCTCCTGGCCCGGGTCGGCCTCGGTGACATCGCCGACCAGGAGGCCAGGACGCTGTCGGGGGGCGAGGCCCAGCGGCTCTGCCTGGCCCGAACCCTGGCCACCGGGCCGAAGGTGATCCTGGCCGACGAGCCGACCGCATCGCTCGACGCCGAGGCGACCCGGCTGATCGAACAGCTCGCCGTCGATCTGGCCCGGCGCGATGCCGTGGCCTGGATCTGGGTCTCGCACGATCCGGCCCAGATCGGCCGCCTGGCCGACACCGTCGTGGTGATGGCCGACGGCACCGTCGAGGCCACCGGCACCATCGCCGACCTGGCCACCCACACCGACCCCACCGTCCGCCAGGCGGTCGGCGCCCAATGATCGCCAACACCATGACCCCGATCGGGCTCGCCTTCTCCGGTGTGCTGGTGTTGATCACGGTGGCGATCTCGCTCTGGCGGGGGCTCGATCTCGGTCCGGACATCCTCGTCGCCTGCGGTCGGGCCGCCGCCCAGCTCACGTTGGTCGGCGCCGCCCTCCACCTCGTCGTCGACGACGATGACCCCCTGATCCTGTCCTGGCTGTGGATCGTGGCCATGATCGCCTTCGCCGCCGTCACCACCCAGCGTCGGGTGGGCAGCGCCCACCGCATCGTCGGGCTGGCGGCGCTGGCCTTCGCCACCGCAACCGCGGTGTGCGTCGCCGTGCTGTTCGGGTTCGGCGTGTTCGAGCTCCAAGGGCGGGCCCTGGTACCCCTGGCCGGGATGATGGTCGGCAACTCCCTGGGGGCGACCGTCCTGGTCTGCACCCGGCTGGCGGCCGAGGCCGATGAGCACCGCAACGAGATCGAGGCCCGGCTCGCCCTCGGCCTCTCGGGCTCGGCCGCCTTCGCCCCTCACGTCCGCCGGGCCCTCCGTCAGGCCCTCATCCCGCAGATCGAGCGGACGAAGTCGGTGGGGATCGTCTTCCTCCCCGGGGCCATGGTGGGGCTGGTACTGGCCGGCGTCGACGTGTCGGAGGCCGTGTTGGTCCAGGCCGCCGTGATGTTCCTCGTCCTCGGATCGGTGACGATGACGACCGCCGTCATGGCGCTCGGCCTGTCGGCCCGGTTCTTCACCGCCGATCATCGGCTCCGGGCCACGACCGGCCGATCATGACCGATCACCCGCCCGCCGTGCGTCGGGTCATCGCCGTCCTCGACGAGCTCGGCCCGCAGGTCGCCGTGCTGTCGGCCCTGGAGGTGGCGGAGCGGGCCGCGGTGAGCGACGCCACCGTCATCCGCACCGCCCGGCTGCTCGGCCACGCCGGCTTCGACGACCTGAAGCAGGCGGCGGTGAGCGACGACTGGCCCCAGCGGGCGCAGTCCTTCCTCGACGCCGAACGGGCGGACGACGGCGCCGCCGGCCGCCTGGCCGATGCCGCCCGCGCCCTCGACCACGCCGCCGGCGCGGCGCTCCCCCATCTGGCGGCGGCGGTCGATGTGCTCGACGACGCCGGTGAGGTGCTCGTGGGGGCCGTTGGCCCGACCGCCGGGATGGCCGAGACGATGGCGACCCTGCTGCGCCGGGCGGGACTGCCCGCCGAGGCGACGGCCGACTCGGGCCGCTCGCTCGCCGACCGACTGGTGACGGTCCGTTCGACGACCGTGTTGGTGCTGCTGTCGTTCGCCGATCGTCATCCACAGCTGGCGGCGTTCCAGGCCTGCGCCGCCGAGACCCCCTGCCCCCTCCTCGTCATCGGCTCGCCGCCGCCCGACGGGCTCGGAGCGCCGGTCACGGTCCCGGTGGGCCGGGGCGCCACCACCACGTTGGCCACCCTCGTCCCCACGCTCGCCGTGGTCGAGACCGTGGTCGCCGAGCTGATGCGACGCCGCCCGAAACGCTCCCGCGGCGCCGCCGACCGTCTCGACCTCTTACGACAGGCAGCTCGTCTCGCCCGAACCTGAGTACCGTCGTTGGGCGTGAGTGACGTCCTGGCCGCCTTTGCCCTGGTGTTCATCGCCGAGGTCGGCGACAAGACCCAGCTCCTGGCCCTCGGCCTGGCCACTCGCAACCGGTTCACCTCGGTGGCGGCCGGTGTGGTGGCCGCCTACCTCATCACGTCGACACTCTCCGTGGCCCTCGGTGCCGTCGGTGGTCATCTGCTGTCGACCGAGGCCGTCGGCCTCATCGCCGGACTGCTGTTCCTCGGGTTGGCCGTGGCGGGGATCATCTCACTCCGCTCGATCGGGAAGGACGGCCAAGACGGACCGGCGCCGCCGGCGGCCAACTCCGTCCGGGCCTTCGCCACGGTGACGATCGCCATGACCGCCGCCGAGTTGGGCGACAAGACGATGTTCGCCACGGCGGCCCTGGCGGCCCAGGGCCGACCGGTCGCCGTCTGGCTCGGCGCCCTCGCCGGCATCGTGGCCGCCGGTCTGCTCGGCGTCGGCATCGGGCGGCTGCTGGGTCGGCGACTGCCGCAACGGCCGCTGGCCCTGGCCGGGATCGTCCTGTTCGCCGGGTTCGGCGTCGTCCTCGTCATGTCGGCCCTGACGTAGCCGACACGACGGGACGACGATCAGCCCCTGGCGATCAGCCCTGGGCGTCGATGGCCGACTCCAGCTCGGACCACGCCTCGGGGACGCTCTCGAGCGTGGTGGTCGAGCCGTCGCCGAAGAGGATCGACTGCAGGTCGTCGAGGATGATCCAGGCGGCGAGGGCGTGGTTGCCGGTCCAGGTGTCGATCACGATCCCGGTGTCGGCCTCGTCGGCCTCGACCACCGGGCTGTCGAAGATCGAGACGAAATCGCTGTCGACGCCGGAGATGCCGATGACGACCTCGCTGGAGGTCTCCTGACCGAGCTGCTCCTCCGAGAGGAGGATGAAGCCGAAGTCGCCGGCGCCGGACTGGAGCTCCGACCGGGTCAGCCCCACCTCCTCGACGATCTGACCGACGAGGGTGGTCGGCCCGTAGGCGTAGTACTCGGCGCCGAAGGTCTGGATGATCGACACCTGCTCGCCGGAACGTCCGGCCCCCTCGATCTCGGCCGCGAGCTCGTCGATGCGGGCCTGGACGGCGGCGGCCACGGCCTCGCCCCGGGCGTCGGTGCCGGTGGCGGCGGCGAACACCGCAGTCTGATCGACCCAGCTGGTGGTGAAATCAGGGGTGACGGTCTGAGCGATGGCCAGGTGCTGTTCCCGGACCTCGATGTGGTTCGGGTGACCGATGCCCAGGATCAACTCGGGCTGGGCGGCGGCCACCGTCTCGAGGCTGCCCGCCTCGTTGAGGGCGATGCCCTCCGCCTCCACCACTGCGCCGAGCGTGGCGTCGAAGAAGAAGTTCTCGACCGCAACCGGCTCGACCCCGAGGGTGAGCAGGGCGATACCGGCGAACTCGTCCAGGGCGTAGACGCCCGAGTCGGTGATGGTCACCTCGGTCTCGCCCAGCACATCGGCCACGGCGACCGTGCCGGCGGCGGCCCCGTCGTCGGTCGCGGCGTCCTCGTCGGACTCCTCGGCCGGCTCGGAGGCCGAGGACGAGCCCGACCCGGACCCCGAGGCGGGCTCCGACGCCGAGGCCGATGCGGAGGCCGATGCCGAGCTGCTGGCCGAGGCGTCGTCGTCGGCGTCGTCTCCGCAGGCCGCGGCGAGCAGGGCGACGGCGGCGAGGACGGCCACGAGACGGGCGAACGAGCCTCGGGAAAGGATCCTGGTACTACGCACGATGGAACTCCTGTGCGGCGGCTACGAGGGATATAAGGAAGACCTAACACTAGATGTACGTTTCCCTTGTAACAACGTGACGGGCGCTGCTAGGTTCGCAGCGTGGAACGAGACCACAGAGGCAGGGCGACCTGCGCCCTCGCACTCGGGCAGCATTCTGAGCGGATCTGGCAGAGGTCCGTGCCTGCATCGATGCGAGGGCGCAGATGCCTCGCTCTGCGACGGTCGTTTCCACCGGGCCGATGACGCTCACCCAGAAGGCCCGCCAGTTCACCGTGAAGAACTCGGCCACGGTGGTGGGTGTCAATGATGTCGGTGATGATCTCGTCCATATCACGGCCAACACTGCGCAGCCCGATCTGAGCTGGCGGCCCGGGCAGGCCGTGGCCCTCGTCGTCGATCCCGACGGCAAGACGATGAAGGACCGCTGGCGGCACTACACCGTGCGAGCCTTCGACCGCGAGCAGGGCACGATCGAGTTCCTGATGGCCCGCCACGACGGGTCCACCCCGGGCGGCCGCTTCATCGACGCCCTGCGCCCGGAGTCGACCTTCACCTTCATGGGCCCCGGCGGCAACCCGACCCTCCAAAGCGACGCCCCGCACTACGTGTTCGTGGGCGACCGCACCAGCGTGGCATCGGTCTCGGCCATGCTCGACGGCCTGGCCGCCGAGTCGGGCGACGGTGCCCCGTCGGTCGACGTGCTGCTGGCCACGACGGATCCCGAGCGGGCCGTTCTCCCGACCGCGGTGTCGCATGAGGTGACGTGGATCAAGGCCGACGAGGCGAGCGAGATCCGCACCTCCCTCATCGAGGCACTCCCCGACGGGTTGCCCGAGGGCACCAGGGCCTACGTCACCGGTGAGATGGAGATGATGCGAGCCGTGCGCGGCGCCCTGGGCGAGCGGGGGGTGTCGAGGCGCAACGTCGGTTGCCACGCCCACTGGACACCCGGCCGTCGAGGGATGTGAGCGAGCGGGAGGCCGGGCGTCGATGACCTACGGACTGTTCCTCAACATGGGCGCCAACCTCGGCGCCGATGCAGCCGAGATCACCGCCCTCACCCTCGAACAGGCCACGCGGGCCGAGGAGGCCGGCTTCGATGAGCTGTGGGTGACCGAGCACCACTTCATCCCCTTCGGCATCAACCCCAGCGCCCTCACCGCCGCCGCCTTCCTCCTCGGGCGTACCACCCGGCTCCGGGTCGGCACCGCCGTCACCCTCTCCCCCCTCCATCACCCGATCGAGGTGGCCGAGCGGGCGGCCCTGCTCGACCAGCTGAGCGGCGGCCGGTTCGAGCTCGGCATCGGCCGTGGCGGCTACCTCAAGGACTACGAGGTGCTCGAGGTCGACACCGCCCGCTGGGACGGCGAGCCCCTCCACAGCGCCCGGGCGATCCTCGACGCCTGGAGCAGCGCCGACCTGGCCCAGCCCCATCACACCACCGGTCCGAGCACCCTGCAGCCACCGGTGCTGACCGCCCCGCACCCGCCGTTGCTGCTGGCGACGCGCACCGAGGCCGCCATCCGGTTCGCCGCCGAGCACGGCCTCCCGCTGCAGCACTACTTCGGCTCCCCCGTCGACGCCCGGATCGCCCAGGAGGAGATGTACCGGGAGGCGGCCCCGCCCGACACCTCGGTCGACCACCTGCACTCCCTGATCGTGGTGGTCGACGACGACGAGGCGGAGACCCGTCGCCACCTGATCGAGCGGCTGACCGGGTCGTTCCGGGACGGCGACTGGCCTCACGTCCCGCAGGGCGGCGGCGGCCACAGGGGCCCGGACGGCAAACCGCTCGATCGGGCGGTCATGGCCGCGCACGTGGCCGAGGGGGCGATCGTGGGACCCATCGGCTCGGTCTGCGAACAGCTCGACGAGTTCCAGGCCCGGACCGGGGCCACCCGGTTCGCCTTCTACGTCGAGGCCATCGCCGACCCGGCGCGGATCCGAGTCACCCTCGATGCGCTGGCCCGTCACGTCATCCACCGATAGGCGGGGCGCCGTGGTCGGCCCAGACCACGGGCCGGGCGTGACCATGGCGATACCGATCGCCGTCGTTGCCACCGCCGTCGCCGTCGTGCTCAACTGAGCGGGTGGTTCAGCGGCTCGGCAAACGACCCGACACCGCGGTCCACTTCGGCTGGGTGTCGCTGCTGCAGGACCTCGGCTCGAAGATGGTGGTCCCCGTCCTGACCCCGTTCCTGGTGCTCCAACTGGGTGCCTCGGCCTTCGCCGTCGGCCTGATCGACGGGCTGGCCACCGTCAGCGCCGCCCTGGTGGCGCCGGTGGCGGGTCGCTTCGCCCGGCGGCGACCGGCCCGGTGGGTGCGCGTCGGTTATGGGCTGTCCAGCGCCATGAAGCTGGCGCTGGCGGTGGCCACCGTCTGGCCGACCGTGCTGGTCATCCGAGTGCTGGACCGGGCGGGCAAGGGCATCCGCGACACCCCGCGCGACGTCCTGCTCGCCGCCGCCCGCCCGGACCACGGTCGCAGCTTCGGCATACAGCAGGCGATGGACAAGACCGGCGGTTTCCTCGGGCCCCTGCTCGGGCTGGCCGTGTACCAGCTGAGCGGTGAGTCCTTCGACGCCGTGTTCGTCGTGGCCTTCGTGCCCTGCGTCGTGAGCGTCCTGCTCCTGTGGCGTCTACCCGCCGCCGGGGAACCGACGTCGGAGGCGCTGACGTCGGAGGCGGCGACGCCCCGGTCCGCCGACCCGACACCGGAGGCCGCCCCCGATGCCGCCGCCCGGACGACGCCGAACCAGCGGGTCGCGCTGGTGGCGGTGGCGCTCCACGCCCTGGGTTTCATCACCCCGTCGCTGTTGTTGCTTCGGGCCCTCGACATCGACGCCACCGTGGTCGAGGTCGTCGTCGGCTATGCCCTGCTCCGCCTGGTGACGGCGATCGTGGCCTATCCCGCCGGGCGTCTGGTCGACCGCTACTCGGCCCGCCTGATCACGGTCACCGGCATGGCCGTCTCGGCCGCCGCCATCGCCCTCGCCGCCGTCGCCGCCGATCCCGGGGTGGTGTGGCTGGCATTGGCCGGCGTCGGCGCCGCCGACGCCCTGACCCGTGGTCCCGTGAAGGCATGGCTGCTCTCGTTGGGTCCGCCCGAGTCCCGTGGGGCCGTGCTCGGCGATCGAGCCGCCGTTTCGGGGTTGGCGGCGTTCATCGGGTCGATTGCGGCCGGCGCCGCCTGGTCGGACGACGGTCAGGTGGTGTTGCTGGTGGCGGCCGGGGTCATCGCCGCCGGTTGCCTCGCCGCTCTCGGCGTGCGACCAGCCGGTCGGCCCGTCGCTCCCGGCGTCGACCCCACCGGATGACGACGGGCGCCGGGCCGAACAGATCGGCCGGCGCCCGACCGATCATCAGTGCTCGTCGTAGTGGTCGCCGTGGGCGGCGTGACGGTGGCCGTCGTGCAGATAGTCGACGTGGTCGCCGTGCTGGATCGCCTCGTGGCCGCAGCCGGGACCGTGGACGTGGTCGCCGTGGTCCTCGGCCACGGCGTGGGTGACCTCGCACTCGTCCCAGTGGCCGTCGTGCTCCCGGTGGACGTGGCCGTCGTGGAAATAGTCGACGTGGTCGCCGTGGACCACGCTGGCGTGGCCGCAACCGGGACCGTGAACGTGGTCGTGATCGGTGTGGATGATGCAGGTGCTCATTGCTGCTCCCTTTCCTGGAGGATTTCCCGAGCGTGCTCGACGGCGTCGAGGGCGATATGGGTGACGTGATGGTCGGCGATGGAGTAAGCGATCTCCCGGCCGCGGCGACGCCCCTTCAACACACCGGCCTGGCGGAGGATCTTGAGATGCTGCGAGATCAGCGGCTGGCTGGCATCGAGGGCATCGGTGAGATCGTGGACGCATCGCTCGCCGTGCTGCACCTCGAGCACGATCGCCAGCCGCAGCGGGTGGGCGAAGGCCTTGAGCAGATCGGCGGCGGCTTCCACGTCTGACATATAGTCATATTCTAATATGACTATGGAACCCCCGCAATAGGTGCGACCGCACGCAGCGAGGTGGCATTCGACCGGGGCCCCGCGTTGTCCGCTTCATCACCGGTAGGTAGTCTTCCGAGAACGATACTGATTCTCAGTTTTGGGGAGATCTAGATATGGCGAAGGCGCGTAGCGGCCTCTGGAAGCTGTTTGCCGTCCTGGCGGCGCTGGTCCTGGTGGCCGCGGCCTGCGGGTCGGACGATGGGACGACCGACGAGGCGAATGCCGGGCAATCCGGCGACGGACCGACGATCGTGGTGACCACGAACATCCTCGGTGATGTCGTCGGCGAGTTGGTCGGTGACCAGGCCAACGTCATCACCATCATGCCGGTCGGTGCCGACCCGCACGACTTCCAGGCTTCGGCCCAGGAGGTCGACCAGCTGTTGGAGGCCGATGCCCTGGTGGTGAACGGCACCTCCTTCGAGGAGGGCCTGCTCGACGTGATCGATTCGGCCGTCGAAGCCGGCGTCCCGACGTTCGAGGCCACCTCGGCCGTCCAGACCATCGAGTTCGCCGAGGGCGGCCACGATCACGGCCACGACGACGACCACGAGGATGGCGAGGAGCACTCCGACGAGGAGGGCCACGACCACGAGGACGGCGAAGAGCACAAGGACGAAGAAGGCCACGACCACGAAGAGGGCGAAGAGCACTCCGACGAAGAAGGCCACGACCACGAAGAGGGCGAAGAGCACTCCGACGAAGAAGGCCACGACCACGAAGAGGGCGAAGAGCACTCCGACGAAGAAGGCCACGACCACGAGGACGGCGAAGAGCACTCCGACGAAGAAGGCCACGACCACGAAGAGGGCGAAGAGCACAAGGACGAAGAAGGCCACGACGATCACGACGATCACGAGGGTCACGACCACTCCGGGGAGGATCCCCACTTCTTCACCGACCCGGCCCGGATGATCGACGCCGTCCGCGGCATCGAGTCCTTCCTCGCCGCCGAGGTCGACGGCCTCGACGCCGACGCCCTGAGCAGCGCCACCGACGCCTACGTCGGCGAGCTGGAGTCGCTGGACGCCGAGGTCAAGGATCTGGTCAACGCCATCCCTGAGGATCAGCGGGTGCTGATCACCAATCACGAGGTCTTCGGCTACTTCGCCGATCACTACGGCTTCGAGGTCGTGGGCACCGTCATCCCGTCCGGCTCGACGTTGGCCAGCGCCAGCGGTGGCGAGTTGGCCGAGCTGTCGGAGGTGATCGAGGCCGAGGGCGTCCCCGCCATCTTCTCCGACACGTCGTCATCGTCGGATCTGATCGAGGCTCTGGCCGCCGAGGTCGGCGATGTCGCCGTCGTCGAGCTGTTCACCGAGTCCCTGGGCGACGGCGATTCGGATGGCGCGACCTACCTCGACATGGTCCGCACCAACGCCACCCGCATCAGCGAGGCCCTTTCCTAGACGCTGCTGACCGGCCGGCACCGAGCGGTGCCGGCCGGTGAGTCAGTCGCAGCTCTCGCAGCTGCCCAGCGCATCAAGCCGATGCCGCTCGACCCGGAAGGTCGCGGATCGGCCGGCGCGTTCGAGCGCTTCGTCCAGCGATCGCTCGAGTTCCATCGACAGCTCGAAGTCCTGGACCTCTCCACACTCGACGCAGATCAGATGGTGATGGTGACGCTTCGTCACCCGCTCGTCCAGCTCGTAGCGGGCGTGATCGTCGGCCACCAGGATCCGGGTGGCGACGCCGGCCTCCTCCAGAATGGCGACGTTGCGGTAGGTGCTCGACTGGGCCAGATCGCCGTCGATGTCCAACAGCTGGGGGATGGTCACCGGGGCTGACGCCTCGTCCAGGAGCGTCACGATCCGTCGCCGGGCCCGGGTGTAGCGGTGGCCGTGGGCGGTCAGTCGCTCGATGGCGGCGGCATGCAGATGGTCCAGATCGTCCGACGTGGTCATGTGCTACCCCGCCACCTTCGGGCGGGGGCGAGTCCCCGATCGTGAGGATCCGACCGCCGAGCGGCGGCACCCGGCCGCCGGAGCGACCGGCTGCGGCGACGGCGACGTGGTGAGATCGCCGACGTCGATGGCGGCCGAGGCGAGCGTGACCACCCGATCCGGCGCGAAGACCTCCCGGCATGCGTGGAGTTCGCCGAATCGAATGCTGTCGACCACACAGGGATAATATCGAGAATCATTCCGGATTTGCCGAGGTAGGGTCAGTCTGTGATCGAGGCGTTTGAGCCGGCGTTCATGCAGCGTGCGCTGCTGGCCGGCCTCCTGGCGGTGGTGGCCGCATCATTGGTGGGGACCTGGGTGGTGTTGCGAGGCCTGGCCTTCCTCGGCGATGCGCTCTCCCACGGCGTCATCCCCGGCATCGCGCTCGCCGTCCTGTGGGAGTTCAGCCCCTTCGTCGGCGCTCTGGCCGCGGCGGCGGTGATGTCCGGCCTGGTCACGCTGGTGTCGTCTCGATCGGCGATACGGGAGGACACCGGCATCGGGTTGCTGTTCGTCGGGATGCTCTCACTCGGCATCGTCATCGTGTCGAAGGCCCGGTCGTTCAGCGCCGAGGTCACCTCCCTGCTCTTCGGCGACATCCTCGGCGTGACCCGCGGCGACATTATCGGCCAGCTGATCGGCACCGTCATCGTCGTGGTGGCGACCCTGATCCTCTACCGCCCGTTCGTGGCCCTCACCTTCAACCCGTTGAAGGCCCAGAGCCTCGGCATGCAGCCTCGCCTCACCCACCTGGCGATGATGGTGTTGCTCGCCCTCAGCATCGTGATCAGTTTCCAGGCGGTGGGCACCCTTCTGGTGTTCGGCCTTCTCGTCGGTCCGCCGGCCACCGCCTCGCTCCTCACCAAACGGATACCGGTGATGATGGTGGCGTCGATCCTGTTCGGTGCGGTCGCCGTCGTCCTCGGGCTGACGATCAGCTTCCACGCCGGCACCGCCGGCGGAGCGACGATGTCGGGCATCAGCGTGGCCCAGTTCTTCGTCGTGCTGGCGGTGACCGAGGTGGCCACCGCCATGCGTGGCCCGGCGTCACCGACCGATCTGGTCGAGGACACCGGCACCGGGCAGCCTGCCTAGCCCCCTCCTCCGTCACCACCGACCAGGGCGGCGCCGGCCGTCGGCTCAGGCGCTGCGGGCGAAGCTCGGGGCGGTCTCGAACAACGCCGTGACCGCCGGATCGGCCAGCGCCGTCGACGGGGGCGCACAGCAGAGGCAGTCGCAGGCCAGCACGATCATGTTGTCGGCCTGCTCGGCCTCGCTCAGATTGTGGGTGGCGACAAGCACCGTCGTGCCTCGGTCGGCCTCGTCCCGGATGATGCGCAGCAGGTGGCGCTGGGACTGCCGATCGAGTCCGGTCGTCGGCTCGTCGAGTAGCAACACGGGAGCCTGTTGGGCCAGGGCCTGGGCCACCAGCACCCGTTGCCGCTGCCCACCGGACAGTTCGTGGATCGATCGGCGGCGGAACCCACGCACATCGCAGGCGGCCATCGCCTTGTGGATGATCTCGCGATCCCGGGCCCGCATCGGCCGGAACAGGCCGCGGGACGGATAGCGGGCGATCCGGACGACATCCTCGACCGTGAGGTGGAGGTGGGGGTCGATCTGGGTGCTCTGGAGCACCTCGGCCACCTCGCCGTCGACCCGCACCGTTCCCGACGACAGCGGCAGGCGGCCGCTGAGTGCGCCGAGCAGGCTGGATTTGCCGGCGCCGTTCGGCCCGACAATCGACGTCACCGTTCCCGGCTGGAGGGCGAACGTCACGCCCCGGAGCGCCAACCGTGAGCCCCGCTGTACGTCGACTCCGTCGAACACGACCGACGGCGACGACGACAGACGAGCGGGCCCAGTGGCCGACTCGTCTCCTGTGGGCTGCCCACCGAACATGGCCCGGAGACTACCCTGTAATGAGAGCCGTTCCCAGCTCGCGTGAGCGGGCCGGAGCACGGCGCGGGCGGCCGGGGCCACCGAACCACCGAGGCGGCTAGGGCGTCGCCCCGTAGCTGTCGTAGCCCTCGCCCGCGGCTTCCCGAGCAGCCGCATACTGAAACTCGCTGATGCCGCCCGGCTGCCACGGACCGGTGGAGCCGGCGCCCTCGGCTGCCGCCGACTTGGCCGGCACCCCGAAGCGCTCCCGCAGTTCGTCGACCGGTCGGTCGGCCACGGTGAACCAGTCGGTGGCGAGGAAGTCGACGTCGGGCTCACCGTCGAGGCCGTGGCAGAGGGCGCCCCGGCGCAGCGCATCGGCCACCCGCACCGCCATGCCGTCCTGCGACAACTGGCCGGGGAAGGCCTCGAACAAACCGGCTCCCGTCTCGAGGTAGCCCGTCTCGAACAGCGAGACGACCATGGCCAGCAGAGCGAACCCGCGGGGGTCGTCGTTGGCTCGGGCGATGAAGGCGAACACCTCGAGCTCCGACTCGACCTTCGTTCCGTAGTCGGCCAGCACATGGACCCAGTCGTGCTGGGCCAGCAGCGGCGGAGCCGAGCCGGGCAGCCCGGGGAAGCTGAAACCCCGGGCCTGATAGAACTCCCACATCCGGCGGCCCAGGGTGCCCGCCGGCAGGTCGGCGAGGGCCGACCACCGGGCCGCCGACTCGGGGTCGTCCTCGGAAAAGCCCCAGGCGTCCTCCAACTCGCTGCTGGTGTGGAGCGCCTCGGCCCGGTCCGGCTTCCAGTCGGCGGTGTACCCGTTGCGGTCGAAGTCGATGGCGGCCAGACCGATCTGCCCCTCGGCGAAGCGCTGGGCCACGCCCAGCATGCCGTCGTCCACGCTCATGGCCCGGGCGAACGACGCCACCCGCTCGGCCACCTCCACCGGCAGGGGTCGAAGCACGAGGGCGCCGAGGATCATCGTCTGCAGGATCCGGGTGCGGAAGGCGGCGTTGCGAGCCGCCATCCCCTGAGCGAACGCCTCGGCCGAGATCCGCTCGACCTCGGCCAGGTCGACCCCGAAGCCGGTGAGCGACTCGAATGCGGCGTCGACCAGGAGGTTCTGGAACTCGGTGCGGCCTCCGTCGGGCTCGATGGCGGTGAGCACGCCGTTGGCCAGGTGGGCGACCTCGGCGGCGTCGGGTGGGGTGAGCAGGGCCTCGTCCGGCGAGGGCAGTGGTGTCGGGGTCATCGACCAACCACCCTAAACCCGAAACCCCGCCCCCAGCCCCGAGCGAAGGCCAGATGGATCCATAGCCGGGCATGGGCCTCGACCAGCTCGAAGGCGTCCCGACCACCGAGGTCGGCCACCTCGAACCCGAGCTCGGCGGCCAAGGCCCCGACCACGGCCCGTCCCTCGTCGTCACCGGCGATCGGAAGGAAGGCCTCGCCCTCCTCGAAGCGGCCGTCGCCGAGGTGCTCGGCCCCGATGGTGTTGAACGCCTTGACCACCGCCACCCCTTCGGGCACCAGGGCCACCACATGGTCGGCAACGGTGGTGGCGCCACCGGGCACCGGAGTGCGGACGGCGTTGGTGGCGTCGACGACGATCTGACCCGACCGGAGGCCGAGGGTGGACACCAACTCGGCCAGCGATGGTGCGGGCACGGCCAGGATGATGACGTCGGCCTCGGCCGACGCCGTGCCGGTGGGCGACAGGGCCACGGTCTCGGCCTCGGCCAGGGCGGCGTGCTTGGCGTCGTCAGGCCGCCGGACGCCGACCACGATGTCGTGTCCGGCCCCGGCCAGGCCGAAAGCCAACGCCCGCCCGACGTTTCCGGCGCCGATCACGGCGATGCGGTGAGCCACGGTGCCCTCTCCTCTCCGGCCGATCCCGGCCGTGGTGAACATATCAAAACAGGTCTGTACCGTAATGTATCGAGTAGCGTGGCCGTATGCCACCGACGCAGCCGGGCCGACCTCGCGATGCCTCGATCGACGGCGCCATCCTGGCCGCCGCCGGGCGCCACCTCGCCACCCACGGCTACGAGGCGATGTCGCTGGTGGCCGTGGCCGAGGAGGCGGGGACGACCCGACAGGCCCTCTACCGCCGCTGGCCGAGCAAGGCCGATCTGGCCACCGCCACCATCGCCCAGCTGGCGGCCGCCGGTGAGCCGGCTGCGACCGACGACCCCTTCGTCGACCTCCTGGCCGAACTGACCGCCTTCCACGCCGGGGTGATCCGCCCAAACGGCATCTCGATGGTTGGCTCCATGCTCCAATCGGGGACCGATCCCGACCTGGCCGATCTGTACCGGTCGCGGGTGGTGTCCCCCCGACGCAGGCGACTGCGCCGGGTGCTGCGACGAGGGGTCGACGCCGACCTGCTGGCGGCCGACGCCGATGTCGACACCGCCGTCGCCGCCTGCACCGGTGCCCTCTACGCCCTGGCCCTGGCCGATGACCGCATCCCCCGCACCTGGCCCTCCCGCACCGCCCGCTTCGTGTGGCGGGCCTGCGGCGGTCAGGCCCCCACCTGATCCGGATCGAACACCAGCCCGACCGCCGGCGATCCGCAAGCCACCTACCGTGGCCGGTCCCGGCGGGAGAGTCCCGCCGCGGAATGATCACGATCTCCTCCGAGGCGATAACTTGAGGGACCGGGCTCGTCGGTCGAGAAGATCACGAGTGGGTCCGACTACGGGAGCAGACGACGCTGATGGCCACCAAGACACTCGACACGCCGTTCCGCAAGGGCGAGAAGGTGCAGACGACGGTCGCCATCGACAACATCCCCGAGGGCACCGCCGGCAAGGTCAAGCTGGCCAACGGCCTCGGCACCTGGCGTCGGTACTGGATCCGTTTCGCCGACGGGACGGTGCGAGGTCAGGTATCCCACGCCGAGCTGGTGCGCCCGTCCCAGGTCGAGGAGTGGCACCAGCGCGAGATCGACCGGGAGCAGGCGGCCCTGCTCAGCGCCGAGGAGGCCGAGGCGGCTGCGTCGGCCGAGGTCACCAGCGGTGACGGCGACGGTGGCGGATCGGGCTGGGAGGCCATCGTGCCCGCCCACCTGCTTGAGCGCAGCCGGGCGGCCAAGGCCCGCCTCACCGGCGGCTGAGCCCCTCGGGGCCGAATCCGGCCCGGGCTCGGCACCGCCACGACAGGCCGACGCCCCGGCGTCGATGACGTGCTCTAGACGGTGACGGCGGTGGCGGGATCGTTCGCCGAATGTGGCGCACCCTGGGCCAGCCGGCCTCGGGCCCCGGCCGTGATCTCACCGTGCATCTCGTGGATGCGGTCGCTGGCCGAGGTGCAACAGCACCACGGCAACACCGAGTGCACGGCGGCCTGCATCGAGGCCACGAACAGCTGACGGCTGTAGCGCAGCGCCACCTTCTGGTGCTCGAAGTAGGTCTCGCCCACCTGGGCGGGATGGTCGGTGAAGCGGTTCCTGATCCCCATATGTCCATCGTACGAAAAACCGCCGGAACGATCCGGTCGATCATTGCCCGCCCAGCGGTCGATAGTAGATGATCGATCCGTTCCTGCATCTTCAAACGCGATAACGTTCTATTGTGGACGAAGTTGATCGACAAATCCTCCTATTGCTGCAACGCGACGCGACGCTGTCGGTCCGGGAGATCGGCGAAGCGGTCGGGCTGAGCGCCACGCCGTGCTGGCGCCGCATCCGCAACCTGGAGGACAGCGGCGTGATCACGGGTCGGGTGGCCCTCGTCGCCCCCGAGGCCGTCAACCTCGGGGTCACCGCCCTCGTCCTCGTCCGCACCAACCAGCACAACCGGGAGTGGCTCGCCCGGTTCGTGGCCGGCATCGAGCGGTTCGACGAGGTGGTCGAGGCGTTCCGCACCAGCGGTGAGGTCGACTACCTGCTGAAGGTCCGGGTGCCCGACATCGCCGCCTACGACGCCTTCTACCAGCGGCTCATCGAGGAGGTCGACCTCTACGACGTGCGCTCGACGTTCGTCATGGAGGAGATGAAGAACACCACCTCGCTTCCGCTCGGCTACGCCTGAGCCGACGCGGACGGGCCGCCGGCCGCCCCCACTCAGGCCAGGTACGACAACGCCACGGCGGCGTGGGTCGCCATGCCGGTGGTCATCGCCCCCTCGTCGAGCACCATCCGGTTGGAGTGGCAGGCCGCCGCCTCCTGGGGGTGGGTGCCGGGAGGACACACGCCGAGGAAGGCCATGCATCCCGGCACCTCCCGGAGGATGTAGCTGAAGTCCTCGGCTCCCATGATCGGGTACGGCATGCGACGCACCCGGTCGGCGCCGATCAGGTCGCCCATCACGGCGGTGGCGAAGTCGACGAACCCGCCGTCGTTGACCGTGACCGGATAGCCCTCGGCGATGTCGACGGTGGCCTCGCAGTCGTGGGCGGCGGCCACGTGATGGGCCACCCGGTGGAGACCACCGTGCAACTGACGACGGCTGATCTCCGACACGGCCCGGATCGTGCCCGTCAACTCCGCCGTCTCGGGGATGACGTTGCCCGCGGTGCCGGCATGGACCGTGGCCACCGTCAGGACGGCCGGATCGAAGACATCGACCGACCGGGTGACGTGGGCCTGGAGGGCGAGGATGATCTCGGCCACCACCGGCACCGGGTCGACGGCCCGATGGGGGGCGGAGGCGTGGCCGCCCCTGCCCCGGACCTCGATGCGCAGTTCGTCGGCCGAGGCCATCAGCGAGCCCGGCCGGGTGGTGAGGGCGCCGCTCGGCAGGTTGGGCGAGATGTGGAGGGCGAAGGCACTGTCGACGTCGGGTGAGGTGAGCAGGCCCTCCTCGATGCACGTCTTGGCCCCGGCGTAACCCTCCTCGCCGGGCTGGAAGAAGAACTTCACCGTGCCCCGCAGCTCCGAGCGGCGGGCGGCCAGCAACCGGGCGGCGCCGTACAGCATGGCCACGTGGGCGTCGTGACCGCAGGCGTGCATGACCCCCTCGTTGACGCTGGCGAACTCCAGCCCCGTGTCCTCGGGCATCGGGAGGGCGTCCATGTCGGCCCGCAGGAGGATGGTGGGCCCTTCGGCGTCACCAACCATGGTGGCGACCACGGAGCTGACGGTGTCGCCGACGGCGATGTCGAGATCGAGGTCGGCCAGGGCGTCGAGCACCTGGGCCTGCGTGCGGGGGAGGAACAGCCCCACCTCGGGCTCGGCGTGAATGCGGCGGCGGAGGGCGACGACGTCGGCCAACAGATCGCCGGCGTCGGCCAGGAGCGATGCGGCGTCGAACGCCGGACGGGCGTCGGCAGCGTCGACTGGACTGGTTGCGGTCATGGGCCCCCTTTCCCCGTGACACCCTATGCGGCTTGGCGAGATGGGAACCAGCGTTCGGTCCGCCCCGACGCCGACGGCGAGCCCTCACCCCGCCACCCGCCCACTACCGTCGGCCCCCATGGTTCCCTCGCCGAACAGCGCCGCCGCCGAACGGTCGGCCCGACGGCGCCCGGTCGGCCCAACGCCGGCGACGGTGCTCGGCCCAGCACTCGCCCTGGCTTTGGCGTTGACCATCGCCGCCTGCTCGAGCGACGACGGGGCGACGCCCGCCCTCACCATCGCCACCACGACGACCGCCGCCGGAGCGACGGTGGCGGAGGACCCGCCCACCGGCGTGGCGGCGGGAGAGGGCGGCGCCGCCGGGGACGACCTCGAGACCGACACGGGTGCCGAGTCGACCGGGGAGACCGAGGAGCAGCAGGCGGCTGCCGAACCGGTCGACCCCGAGCCCCTGGCCGGCAACTACGTGCCGCAGGTGGTGGCCGAGTACCCGCACGACACGACGGTCTTCACCCAGGGCCTCGAGTTCGTCGACGACGCCCTGCTCGAGAGCGGCGGCGGGTGGGACGCCTCCAGCCTTCGCCTGTTCGACCCCGAGACCGGGGCCGACTTCTGGCGGCTGGATCTGGCCGAGGAGGACTTGTTCGCCGAGGGGGTCACCGTCGTCGACGGCCAGGCCCTGCAGCTCACCTGGCAGAGCGAGACGCTGTTGGTCACCGATCTGGCCGAGCCGACGACGTCGACGCCCCCCGAGCCCGAGCGACGACTCGGTGCCTACCGGGGCGAGGGGTGGGGCCTCTGCCACGACGGCGAGGCGCTGGCCATGACCGACGGCTCCGACACCCTCACCTTCCGACGGCCCGACACCTTCGAGGTCCTCCGATCGGTGTCGGTGTCGATCAGCGGGCAACCGGTCGAGGATCTCAACGAACTGGCCTGCGTCGGCGACCAGGTTCTGGCCAACGTGTGGCAGACCAACGCCATCGTCGTCATCAATACCGAGACCGGCGAGATCGACGCCGTCATTGATGCCAGTTCGCTCGTTCCGGAGGGGTACGAGGACACCAATCGGGAGGTGCTGAATGGCATTGCGTACCACCCGGAACGGGGCACCTTTTGGCTCACGGGTAAGGAGTGGCCGGTGCTCTATGAGGTGACCCTGATTTCGTCCTGAAGAAGGGACAAGCAGCCCTACCCAGCGACACCCGGGCAAGCCTCCTCAAGGTATCGATGCCCAACGACAAGCCAGTCGCCCGTTGGGTTATCGCCGTCCACAACAGTTTGGCGACGCCCGCCATGGCAAAGGTGTTACGACCGGTCTTCCCGCTGTACACGCAACGCTTCAAGCCAGTACAAGTGGAGAGAGATCCAGCCCACCCGCTCGCAGATTGCAAAGGAGCAATGACATGACGGGATCCACCAACGCCGACGGTTTCGAAGATGATTTCGCCCGCCGAGCTGCCGTCTATTTGCGAGAACAGGGTTTGACCGAGGCCGAGATCCAAGAGGCCCTCGTGGCCGAGTTCGGCACCACGGCGGCCGAGGCCGAGGAGCTGGCCACCCCGAAGGCGGCCTGAGCCACCCGCTCCCCCGACCCGCCGATCAGGCGGGGTCCACCACCGACGGCAGATGGTCGAGTAGGCGCGCCAGCACCGTCGATCCCATCGGCCGCAGGAGATGGTCGGCTCCGTCCAGGAGTTCTAGTTCGCCATGGCCGGCCAGCATCCGCACCAGCTCGCTGGCGTGGTGGGGCAGGATCTGGTCGTTGGTGCCGTGCAGGAAGAGCAGGTCGCGGTCGGTCAATGTCTCGACCGCCTCGCATCCTGCGGACTGGGTGGCCAGGGTGACCACCCCGGGTACCGACCGCACGTCGAGGTGGGCGGCGGCCTGGATGGCGACGGCGCCACCGAAGGAGTGACCGACGGTGACGAACCGGTGGGCGCCGTGACGGGCGGCCAGCTCCATGGCGGCCAGGGCGTCGTGGATGCAGGCCCCGAGGTCGTTGGGGCGGCGATACGAGACCCGCAGCACCCCGATGCCCCGCTCGGGTAGCGCCCGACCCAGCCGGTGGAACAGGCCGCCATCGGGACCGAGCAGGCCGCCCATGGCGCCCCCGAGGCACACCACGACGGCGTCGAGATCGGCGCCGCCGTGCCACAGCAGGGTCAGCAGACCACCGGTGGTGTAGAGCTCGAGGTGATCGAGGTCGTCGTCGACGGCGACGGTCTCCATGGCGAGGACGCCCAGCCCGTCGAGGGGTGAGGGGCCCTCGGTCGATGCCTCGCCGCCATCGGCCGCCGCCCGTGCGGCGCCGCCCGCAGAGGGGGCGCCTTCGGCGGCATCGGGCGCGTCGGGCGAGTCGTCGTCCATCGCCTGCGATCGTGGCCCACCGTCGCCGTCGGTGTCCATTGCCCGGTCGGGCGACGGAGCGGCAGGAACCCGCCGGTGGCCCGCTCGGCCCGCTTCAGGCCACGACGTCGACGGTGTGGCCCAGGGCGGCCAGGTCGGCCACCACGGCGTCGCGGTGGGCCGGATCGCGGGTCTCGATCACCAGGTCGATGTTGACGGTGCGGACCGAGATGTCGTCGAAGGTGCGCCGGTGCTCGATCTCGATGACGTTGGCCCCCCGACCGGCGATGGTCTCGACGATCGGGGCCAGCTGGCCCGGGAGGTCGGACACCGTGATCCGCAGGGCCGAGACCCGATCGGTGCGGACGAGAGCCCGGGTGAGCACCGAGGCCAGAATGCGGCTGTCGATGTTGCCCCCCGAGAGGACGAGGCCGACCTTCCGACCGGCGAACCGCTGCCTATCGGCCAACACCGCAGCCAGCGGCACCGCCCCGGCCCCCTCGGCCACCGTCTTCTCGATCTCGGCATAGAGGGCGATCGCCCGCTCGGTGTCGCGCTCGGACACCACGATCACATCGTCGACGAGGTCGGCCACGATCGGGGTCGTCAGATCGCCCAGGCCCTTCACCGCGATGCCGTCGGCCACGGTCTCGGTGGGCTCGGGCTCGATGGGGCGCCCATGGAAGCGGGAGGCGGCCTGGGGGTAGGCCCCGACCTGCACGCCGATGATCTCGATGTCGGGCCGGACCGCCTTGGCCGCCAAGGCCATCCCCGACAGCAGGCCCCCGCCGCCGAAGGGCACGACCAGGACGTCGAGATCGCGCCGGTCCTCCAGCATCTCGAGGGCGACGGTGCCCTGGCCGGCGATCACGGCGGCGTCGTCGTAGGGCGGCACGAAGTGGTACCCGTGGGCCGCCTGGAGGAGCTCCAGCTCCATCCGACACTCGGCCAGGTTGGAGCCGGCCTGCACCACCCTGGCCCCGAGGGACCCGGTGTTGGTGACCTTGCTGAACGGCGCCGATTCCGGCATGACGATCACGGCCTCGGTACCGAGGCGGGCGGCGTGGTAGGCCACGCCCTGGGCGTGGTTGCCGGCCGACATCGCCACGACGCCCCGGGCGATGCCGTCGGCCCCGAGCGAGCGGAGGTGGTTGGCGGCGCCCCGATCCTTGAACGAGCCCGTGAACTGCAGGTTCTCGAACTTGACCACGATCTCGGCCCCGGTCAGGTCCGAGAGCGTGCTCGAGGTCTGCGTGGGCGTGCGCACCACGTCGTCGGCGATGACCGAGGCGGCGCGGGCCACGTCGTCAGGGGTGACTGGCATCGATGACGACCCTAGTGCCCACCGTGGGGCCGGGTTGCGCCGTGGATCAGGCGTTGACGGCGACCGGCTTGCCTTCGGCCTCGGCCTGGGCCCGGGCTTCCTCCCGGGACTTGCGCCGGTCGGTCAGCCTTTCGGCCACCTTCCTCGACTTCTCGATGTACCTCATCGTCCGATCCCGGGCGGCCTCGGCCTCGGCGGTCAGGCCGGTGAGGTCGGGCAGCTTCCAGTGGGTGAGCACGATCGGCTTGAGGATCTGGGTGTAGTGGGCGGCCAGATCGTAGATACCGGCGTTGGCGATGAGCTTGGCGTGCTCCTTGAAACCGGGGATGCCGTCGCCCGGCATGGTGAAGCCGCAGATCTGACGCTCCATCGCCTCGACGGCCTGACTCGGATCGACCTCGATGATGGCGCTGGCCACGTCCCGGTAGAAGAGGAAGTGCAGGTTCTCGTCCTGCGCCACCCGGTTCATGATCCTGGAGCCGACCTCGTCGACGTTGCGGATCTTGGTCCCGGTGTTGCGATGGGAGATCCGGGTGGCGAGCTCCTGCAGCGTCACATAGATCAGGCCGTCGGCCGCCGTCGGCGGCTCCGGCACCTGACCGCCGCTCATCTGCGCCATCCGCCCCTCTTCGAGGGCGAGGGGGTCGATGGCCCGGGTGACGGTGAGGTAGTCGCGGATCACGATCGAGTGGCGGCCTTCCTCGGCCGTCCACCGGCGGACCCACTCACCCCAGGCGCCGTCCTTGCCGAACATCCGCTCGATGTCGCGGAAGTAGTACGGCAGGTTGTCCTCGGTCAGCAGGTTCACGTAGAGCGCGCTTCTGACGTCGTCGGGCATCGCGGACTCGGAAGGTTGCCATTCGTAGTCGGGCGGGAAGTCCTCCCCCCGGGAGTAGGGCACATAGGTGTGCGGGTGCCAGTTCTTGACAGCCGAGAGGTGCCGTTCGAGCAAACGTTCGGCCTCGGGTTCGAGCTCGGCGAGGAGGGAGGTGTCAGCGTCGAGTACCACGACCCCCAGCCTACCGACCGGTCGGTAGGGAGAGTCAACCCCTTGTCAAAAGTCACCTCTAGCCTTAATCCAGTGAACGCGTCGCTTGCTCCCGGAAGCACCCCGGGTTGGGTCGCTCCGATGAAGGCGGCGCTCGGAACGCTGCCGGCCGGAGACGGGTGGGCCTTCGAGCTCAAGTGGGACGGCGTTCGACTCCAGGCCACCACCCATCCGTCCGACGAACATCGTCCGCTCACCCTCCGATCGATATCGGCGCGGGATGTGACCAGCCACTATCCGGAGCTGGCCACCCTGCGTGACGCAGTATCCACAAGCGCCGTCCTCGACGGGGAGGTGGTGGTGTTCGACGGCGACCGCCCGTCCTTCCCCCGGCTGCAGCACCGGATGCACGTCACCGATCCGCTCCCGACCCTGGTCACCACCCACCCGGTCGTGTTCATCGTCTTCGACCTCCTGGCCCTCGACGGCAACTCCCTCCTCGATCTCCCCTACGAGACCCGCCGCCGTCTCCTCACCGAACTGGTGGACGACGGCCCGGCGTGGCGGGTGCCGCCGGCCTCGACCGGTTCGGGCCAGGCCCTCGTCGACCTGGCCCGGGAGCGGGGGTTGGAGGGCGTCGTGGCCAAGCGGCTCGACAGTCGCTACGAGCCGGGCGCCCGATCGAAGCAGTGGATCAAGATCAAGGTCCGTCGGCAGCAGGAGTTCGTGGTCGGGGGATGGCTTCCCGGCCAGGGGGCGTTGACCGGCTCCATCGGCTCGCTCCTGATCGGCGTCCACCACGACGGCCGGTTCGTGTGCGCCGGGGCGGTGGGCAGCGGCCTGACCGACGGCGACCGCCACCGCCTGCAGGCCGTCCTGACCCCGACCGATGACTGCCCCTTCGATCCCGTGCCCGAGGTCGACCGTCCTCCCCGGTGGGTGGAGCCCGAGCGGGTGGTCGAGGTCGGCTACGGCGAATGGCCCGAGACCGGCAACATCCGCCACCCCGTCTACCTCGGACTACGCACCGACCACGACCCGCGTGACGTTGTTCGGGAACTGCCACCCGGCGAGGAAAAGATGGGATAGTGGCACCGATGAACGACGGCACCAAAGATCGGGTGAGTGTCTCGTTTCCGGCGTCGCCCGATTTCTCCCGCATCGGTCGCGTCGCCGTGGCCGGTCTGGCCCTCCGCCTGGGGGTCGACATCGCCGATGTCGAGAAGCTCCGCCTCGCCGTCGACGAGTCGGTCGCCGCGCTTCGCGGTCCCGGTCGCATCCGGCTCGACGCCCAGTGGGAGCCCGATCAGCTGTCGATCACCGTCGGCAATCCCGACGCCCCGCTGGGACCGGCGGCCCAGGACGAGGTGACCGAGGTCCTCTCGCCCATGGTCGACGAGGTCACCGTCGACACCACCGGCATCTCGATGGTGCTGACCGACTCCACCATCGGGCCGTCGGCCAACGGCGCCGGCCCGGCCGAGTAGCGCTCGGCCGCCCCTAGAGCGGCTGCCGCTGCTCGTTCGGCTCGTCGCTCGGGGCGGGGGCCTCCTCGGCCCCGATCGTCCCGGTCGACGTGGCTCCGGCCGTCGCTCCGCCACCGGCGGTCGGCCACTGGTCGACGCTCGGCCCCTGGTCGACAGCGAGCCCATGATCGACGCTCGGCCCCTGGTCGACGGCGAGCCCGAGGTCGGCGGTGGCGTCGGCGGTGGCGAGTGGGTTGAGGCGCACGATCAGCCGGCCCAGGTGCGATCGACTGATCGTGTGGACGGTGATGCCGGCGCCGAAGACGAGGATGATGTCGCCGATACTGAACACGTTGGCGAACGGGATCCCCTCGGGGATGGCGAAGATGTCACCCAGGAACCACAGTCGGGCGTCGTCGATGACGGCCGAGTTCTCGAACTCCGGCGAGTCGACGATGATGCCCGCGGTCTCCAGCGCCTTACGCTGGGCCGGCATCACCCCGCCGTTGGCGGCGATGGCGATCAGGTTGAGCAGGCCGCCGAAGACGGTCAGGCCCATCCCGGTGATGTGGCGGTTGTGCCACATGAACACCAGGGCCAGCCCGTAGCTGAGCAGGTGGATGGTTGCGGCGAGCAACCCGCCGAAGGTGCCGGCGAAGATCTCGAGCAGGAAGACCTGGATCACCAGGGCCAGGACGATCGTCCACCAGGCCTGGATCCGGATGCGGCCGAGCAGCGAGAGCCTCCCCCGCAATAACGGCACGGTGGCGGCCAACAACAGGAAACAGACGGCAGTGATCATCAGCCACCTCCGGTCGACTGGGGTACAGGGGTCGCCATCTCGATGCGCCCGGCCAGGAGCAGCGGGTGGATGGCGTCGGCGGACAGCGGATGGGAGAGCAGGAAGCCCTGCACCTCGTCGCAGCCGAGCTCCCGCAGGATCTCCAGCACGTCGAGGGTCTCGACCCCCTCGGCCACGGTGGCCAGGCCCAGGTTCTGAGCCAGCTCGATCACCGAGCGGGCGATGGTGAGGTCGCCGTCGTCCGAGGCCAGGCTGGTGACGAAGGAGCGGTCGATCTTGATCCGGTCGAGGGTGAGGTCGCGCAGCGTCGACAGCGACGAGTAGCCGGTGCCGAAATCATCGATGGCCACCGTGATACCGATCTCGCGCAACTCGGTGAGGACGAGGGCCGAGCGGCGCGGGTCCTCCATCACCGAGTTCTCGGTCACCTCGACTTCGAGGAGCGAGCCGGGCAGGTCGTACCGGTCGAGCGTGTCGCGCACCCGGCCCGGGAAGCGGAGATCGTGGAGGTTGCGGGCCGACACGTTCACCGCGACCGGCATCTCGATGCCGGAGCGACGCCAGATCTGGATCTGGTGTGCGGCCTGGTCGATGATGTGGTCGGTCAGGCTGGTGATCAGGTCGGTCTGCTCGGCCTGGGGCATGAACCAACCGGGCGGGACGGTGCCGTAGGCGGGATGATGCCAGCGGACGAGGGCCTCGACCATGGCGATGCGGCCGGTACTGATGTCGACCTTGGGCTGGTAGTCGAGGGTGAACTGGTCGCCCTCCACGGCGTTGGCCAGGTCGGCCAGGAGTTCGATACGGCCCGGGCTGTCGTCGTCCGACGTCGCCGAATAGACGCACACGCCGCCCCCGGCCCGCTTGGCCTCGTACATCGCCATGTCGGCGTGGTGCATCAGCCGCTGGGGGTCCTCGCCGTGGTCGGGGAAGATCGCCACCCCCAGGCTGGCCCCGACCCGGAGGGGCACGCCCTCGATCTCGAGGCTGTCGGAGATCCGGCCCAGGGCCCGCTCGGCGATCGCCTGGGCGTCGTCGACCGAGGCCACGTCGAGGAACAGCAGGGCGAACTCGTCGCCGCCCAGGCGGGCGCACTGGTCGTTCAGGCGCTCGTCGCTCACCAGCCGGGTCGCCACCGCCTTCAGCACCTGATCGCCGTAGTGGTGGCCGAGCCGATCGTTGATGCCCTTGAAGCCGTCGAGGTCGATCTGGACCAGGGCGAAGGAACGCTTCCCCCGCCGCGACGCCTCCATCAGGAGGGCGAGGTGGTCTTCGAACATCCGCCGGTTGGGAATGCCGGTGAGCTGGTCGTGGGTGGCCTCGTGCTTGTTGCGCAGGGCCAGTGCCGCGCTCTTGAAGATGATGAACACCGTGACCAGGAGCAGGGGCACGAGGAACAGCGACTGCAGGGCGATCACGGCGAACACCGGGGCCAAGGCGAGCAGCAGGCCGTCCATGCCGAGGTTGATCCCCACCGAGCGACGCAGCATCTCGGCGACCGGGAGCCCGGTGTGCAGGGCCACGGCCACGCTGACGAAGACGCTGTTGGCCCCGAAGCCGACGGCGCAGGCCACCAGCACGCCGACCAGCCACCGGACGGTGACCGGGCCGCCGTCGGCCACGCTGTCGATGTCGGCGATCAGGTAGCCGGCGAGGCCGCCGCCGACGAGGGAGAGGGCGAACTGGGCGGCGTTGAACAGCATGCGGTCGATCCGCTTCCGCCCCAGGAGGTCGTTGGCGATCGAGGTCGCCATCACCGCCACCACCGAACCGGCGATCGGGGAGATCAACAGCAGGGTGAAGGCGAAGGCCCACGAGGCGGTGAGCTCGGTGTCATCGGTGAGGGAGGGCACCGGCTGCAGTTCGGTGGCGAACAGCAGGAAGACGAAGACGAGGTAGATCGCCGGGTGCCGCCCGTAGAACGGCTCCCCGTCGAGATTGCGGAACGACTGCATGAGCAGCGCACCGCCGGCGATGACGGTCCCGATCAGCAGAATCGTCAGTCGGTGATTTCGCGGGGCTCTCGTGATCGTCTGGCTCATGCGTCGTCCTCGGGCCGACGGCCCGTGGAAGCTATCGGCTCGCCCGAGGAGACGGTTGAGATCTTGCTCACACGCGAAGAGAGCCGGCGGTGATCCGCCGGCTCTCTTCGTCGTGGCGATCGGCTACCCGATCAGCCGAACTTCCAGGGGGCTCCCATGGCGAGAACAAGGCAACTGAGCCCGATCACCGCCGTCGTGGCCTGCACTCGCATCTTGTTGACTTCGCTCATCTGCTGTTCTCCTTCTACCACTTCCGGACAGCCAGCACGCTGCCCGTGGTGTCGGCAAGGTTGGGGGTCAAAAGTCCCGTTCCTTTCTGCTCCTATGGCGTGCGGATGCGGTTCGGCCTCTGGGCCCCACGCCTCCGCTGTAGTAGGCAACGACGATCAGGCGAAAAATCTGGATAGGCCGGATGGCCCCTCTTGGCGGAGGCGGTCCGGATCACCCGTTCCGACCCCCACCGGGGCCGACGCCCCGGGGCCGACGGCTCAGCGTCGTCCGGACGACCCAAACCCGGCGCCGCCCCGATCGTCGGGGGCGTCGGGCAGCACCGCCACCTCGGTGAGCTGGGAGGCGCCGACCGCCACCACCAGCAACTGCGCCACCCGTTCGCCGCGGTCGAGGGTGACGGACTCCTGCCCGGTGTTCCACAGGAGGACCTTCAGCTCCCCCCGGTAGCCCGAGTCGATGAGGCCGGGAGCGTTGAGCACGGTGATCCCGTGCCGGAGGGCGAGGCCCGACCGGGGCAGGATCAGGCCGCAGTGGCCGGCCGGGATGGCCACGGCGAACCCGGTCGGCACCAGTTCCCGGGCCCCCGGAGCCAGCTCGACGGGGTGCCGGGACGGGAGGTCGGCAGCGGCGTCACCAGCCCGGATGCGACGCGGAGCGGCGAGCGGTCGGTCGGGGTCGTCGTCGAGGCGCAGAAGCGGGATGTCGAGCACTCGGGAAGGTTAGGGCGATCGCCGTCGAGCCCACTAGGATCTTTGCTCTTGCTGGTTTGGATGGACCTCGAAATGACCGGGCTCGACCCGGCCCGCCACGTGATCGTCGAGATCGCAACCCTCATCACCGACGACGAACTCAACATCGTCGCCCACGGCCCCGACCTCGTCGTGTCGGCCACCGATGAGGAGCTGTCGGCCATGGACGACGTCGTTGTCGACATGCACACGAAGTCGGGCCTGTTGGAGCAGATCAAAGCCTCGACGATCACCCTGGAGGAGGCCGGGGCCCAGACCCTCGCCTTTCTCAAGGAACACATCGACACCCCGCGCTCGGTGCCGTTGTGCGGCAACTCGATCGGGATGGACCGGCGGTTCCTCGCCGCCCAGCTCAACGACATCGAGGAGTTCCTCCACTACCGGTCGGTGGACGTCTCGACCATCAAGGAGCTCGCTCGCCGCTGGTACCCCGACGTCCTGGCCACCGCGCCCCGCAAGGACGCCGGCCACCGGGCCCTCGACGACATCACCGAGAGCGTGAACGAGCTCCGCTTCTACCGGGAGAAGGTCTTCCTCCCCGTCGGCGCCGATCCGACGGCCCCACAGGGCGGCGACCGCCGCAAGACCGACGCCGGTGGCGAGACGACGACCCCCGAGGCGGCGGCCGAGGCCACGTCGAGCTGAGCCCCGGCCGGCTCGGTCGGGCGGGCCGGCGGGCCGCGATCAGTCGGGCACGGCGAGTGAGATCGACGCCGCCGTCTCTCCGGCGCCGTTGAGCAGCCACCACAGGCGTACCCCGTCCACCTCGGCGTGGTGCACGGTCACCTCGTCGTCGAGGGTGAGGCCGGCCCCGTACTCGATGCGGGCCTCGTGGGCGCCCTCGGGGGCCACCCCGCCGAGAGCCTCCTCCAGCACGGCCCAGTAGGCGGCGTTGTTGACGTGGCCCTGGGTGTCGATGTCGGCCACCCGCAGCGGCCACGACCACGTCTCGGCGCCCTCGGCCGGCGCCTTCGGGTGCTGGAGTCGGGCGCTCACCGTCCGCCCCTGGGCCGCAGGTCCGTAGAGGTCGAGGAACTGGGCGCTGAGCGGGGCGGGACGGGCGGCGGCGACGTCGATGCAGATCCAGAGCGTCACCACGGTGATCCGGGCACCCTCGGAGCCCTCGATGTCGAGTCGCCGGTCGGCCCAGCGTTTCCCGAGGCCCGAGCAGTAGGTGGTGACCGCCAGCTCCTCCCCGAGCCGGGCATGCCGTTCGACCGAGACCGTGGTCCGGCGGACCACCCACCCCAGCTCGGCCGACAGTCCGGCGTCGGTGGTGTCGTCGTCGGAGACGTCCTGGGTGTGGCGGGTCAGGGCGTCGAACCGGAGCCGGCCGTCGGCCGCGGCGTCGCCCAATCTGACCTTGCGGTGACCGGTGAATCGACGCCCGACGGGCGCCTCGGCGGCATCGGGAGCGGGGGTGGACGCGGGCATCGGCCGCGACGGTAGCGGCCGCCGCGATTAAATCGTTTGACACGCTCGCCGATTCATACGACGGTGATTCTGCTCGTTCATCGGAGCGAGACGCCCTGCGCGGGATGATCTGCGCGGCGAGACGACCATCGAAACGGAAAGGGGTCGGCCAATGGCAGCAACACTCACCACTCGTGTCGAACTCCTCGACGTGAGCGTCTTCGCCGATTCCCGGGTGCAGGTGCGCCTCATCCCCGGTGCCATCCGCGAGGCCGTGCGTTGTGCGCTTTCGGGCCTGTGGACCGCTCGCCCGGAGACGGCCGCCGTCGGCATGAACGCCGATGGCATCGCCAGCTTCATGAAGGGCTACTGGGTCCATACCCCGAAGTTCGGCACCACCGACCACTCCCAGCGCTGGAGGTTCAAGACCTGACAACAGGTACAGAACCTCACACCGAGCCGCTGGGAGCACAAGCCCCCAGCGGCTTTTGTGCTTTTCGGACCGCACTGCGGACGACACAGCCGACCACCACTCACTCCTTGCCCGACACGGTTCCCTCCGCCGCCCCGGGCCTGTCACACACACCCCGCATTCACCAAGGAACGAACGAGATGACCTCCATCGACGAGCGGATCATCAATCAGACGGCGGATCTGTCCGTCACCATCGACCAGCTGAACACCACCGACGAGACCTGGCGGGCCGAGGCCGCCTGCCAGGAGATCGACGGCGCCCGAGACCTGTTCTTCAGCGAGGAGCTGCAGGACATCGCCGCCGCCAAGCAGGTCTGCATCACCTGCCCCGTGATCGCAGAGTGCCTGGAGGGCGCGGTCGCCCGAGCCGAGCCCTGCGGCGTCTGGGGCGGTCAGCTGTTCCTGAACGGCCGGATCCTGACGACCAAGCGTCGTCGGGGTCGTCCGCCCAAGAACCCCCGCCCCGAGGATCAGCTGCCGGTTGTTCCGGTCCCGGAGCGGTTCCAGAAGCTGATCGCCTGACAAGGGACGTCGGGGGGTGTGCCGCCACCTGGTGGCACACCCCCCGACCAAGGACGACGGTGCCGGTCCGGGTGACGAACGCACCGCTGGTGACGACGTGGTCGAGCCGGCGGCAGTGTCCACCCCGACCGGCACCGGCGCGCCCGGGCTCAGGTCGGTCGATGCTGCGTCGGAGCCCCGAGCCCGAACCGAAGCCGAGGGGCAACTCCGGGTACCGTGCGGGGAATGGCGGAGGAGCGGCGCAGGTTCGCTTTCCAACGACCGAATGACGAGGAGTGGCATGAGCCAGGCCCCCCACCCTGACGCAACCACAGAGGCGGACGGCGCCGACCCGTCCCCGACCCCCGACGCTCCCGACGACGCCGGCTCCGGGCAGTCGATCCGCCCCATCCTCATCGCCGTCGCCGTGATCGTGGCCCTCGGCGTGGCCGCCGCCGCTTTCAACGCTCTCGCTGGTTCCGATGACACCACCGCCTCCGAGTCGGCGGGAGCCGACGGCGGCGACGCAGGCGAGGCCGCCGCCGGACTCGACCGGTTCCCCTTCACCACCGAGGACGGCGAGATCGGCGTCCTCAGCGACTTCCAGGGCGCGCCGACGGTGATCAACTTCTACGCCTCCTGGTGTGCCCCCTGCCGGGCCGAACTGCCCGAGTTCCGCGACGTGCAGGCCCAGGCCGGCGATCGGGTCCGCTTCCTGGGCGTCAGCCACGACATCGACGAGACGTCGTGGCGGAGCCTGAACGACGAGTTCGAGCTCAACTACCCGACCGTCTTCCAGCGTGAGGCACAGATCCACGCCGAGCTGGAGCTGCTGGGTATGCCTGCGACGGCATTCATGAACGAAGACGGGGAGATCGTCCACACCTTCACCGGGGTGCTGAACGAGGAAGCCCTCAAGGATCTGATTGCCGAGCATCTCGGCGTGGAGGTTTGATCAATGCTCGGTGAACTCTTCGACTCGCGCGCCTTCGCGCTCGGGATGGTGGCCCTGGTGAACCCCTGCGGGTTCGCCCTCCTGCCGGCCTATCTCGGGTACTTCCTCGGTCTCAACGACGGTGACAGCGAGAACGAGTCACGCATCATCGCCCTCAACCGGGCCCAGATCGTCAGCCTGTCGATGTCGGCCGGTTTCCTCGCCGTGTTCGGGGTGATGGGCCTGGCCCTGGCCGGGGTCCTCTCCAGCATCGTGCCCTGGCTGCCGTGGGTCACCCTGGTCATGGGCGTCCTCCTCGTCGGTCTCGGTATCGCCATGCTGCTCGGCTTCCAGCCGCTGCTGTCGCTGCCGAAGCTGGAGAAGGGCACCGGGAGCCGCTCGACCGTCAGCATGTTCCTGTTCGGCGTCTCCTACGCCCTGGCCTCGCTCACCTGCACCATCGGCCTGTTCCTCTCGGCCATCGGTACCGCCGCCGCCGGCAACAGCTACCTCGAGCGGGTCGGGGGCTTCGTCTCCTACGGGGTCGGCATGGGTCTGATGGCCACCGGCCTCACCCTGGCCGTCGCCTTCGGCAAGAAGGGCATGGTCAACGGCTTCCGGTCGCTGCTCCCCAAGATCAACCTGATCTCGGCCGTCATCCTGGTCGTGGTCGGGGTCTACGTCACCTGGTACGGGTTCTGGTCGACCGACCCGATCAACAACCCGGCCGGTCCGGTCCTGTGGGTCGAGGCCCGCCAGGCCGATCTGCAGAACTTTCTCGACGATCGCACCACGGTCCTCGGGGTCGGCTTCTTCCTCCTCAACGCCGGCCTCGCCATCGCCGGCCTGATCGCCCGCCGCAACATGCAGCCGCCCGCCGGGCCGGTCGCCGCCGGCTGATCCTCGTACCCCCCACCCGATGCGGTCGGCCCGTCGGGCCGGCCGCATCCGGGGGCCGATCCGGCGCCGATCCACCGTCGATCCGACGCACGGTTGGGCGGTTCGGCGTGAGCCTGCCACGCTGGAGGCCGTGCTAGAGGTCGACCGCTCCCCCATCGCCTTCGGTGAACTGCTGCGGCGACCGGGGGTCGTCGAGGCTCTCGATCTGCGGGGCAGGTTCGGGTTCATGGCCTTCCACGGCGGCAACCTGGAGCGGATCACCGACCAGATCGCCTCCGAGGCCGCCGCCCGATCAGGGGCCTCGTTCTACGCCGTGCTCCAACCGGAGGGCATGCGCCATCACCTGCCGTCGACCAAGGTCGATCCGGCCGACTCGCCGAAGCTGCAGGCCTTCCTCGACCACTGTGATCACGTCGTCGCCGTCCACGGCTACGGCAAGCGGGGTCACTTCACCAGCCTGCTGTGCGGCGGTGGGAATCGGGAGCTGGCCCACCATGTGGCCGGCCACCTGCGCGACGCCGTGCCCGCCTATCGGGTGATCGACGACATCGACGACATCCCCAAGCAGCTTCGGGGCCTTCACCCTCGCAACCCCTGCAACCTGACCCGCGGTGGCGGGACGCAGCTCGAACTGCCCCCGCGGGTGCGGGGCCTCACGCCGCTGATCTGGTACTGGCCGGCCCACGGCGGCCCTCCGCCCTACGGGGGCCCGGATCGGCGCTCGGAGATCGACGCCATCGACCGGCGGTTCACCCACGTTCACGACCTGATCGACGGTTTGGCCAAGGCTGCTCTGAGCTGGGAAAACGCCCCTCAGGACGGCCCGCCGGACGGCGAAGAGGTTCCGATTCCAACCACTCCCCCCACAGGTACGGGGGTTTCCCCGATGGATGCCGATACCAGCCGATCTACGGTGTCACCATGACTATTCGAGAGGCGCTACGAGACCTCATGGAGGGCCGAGGAGAGCTCGACCCCGCTGCGGTCCTGGAGAGCTACGGGCTCGGCGATCTGCCGCCCGACGCCCTCGAAACCGCATTGGGCCACTTCGCCGAGCGGGCCCCGCTCGACATGGCCGATGCCCTGTCCCCCATCGTGACCCGGCTGTCCGAGGTCCCCTTCGGCGAGGGTGACCTGCCCTCGGCTCCCGACGTCGAGGCCATGCTGGCCGACAGCGACGGCGTGTTCGAGCTGCTCGCCGACGTGGCCGGCGGGGTGACCGACGCCGACCCCGGCGATCTCGACTTCGACGGCCTGGCCGACGTGGCCGATGCCGACGACCTGGCGGAGAGCTTGGCCGACACCTTCGGCACCGGCGAGTTCGCCGTCTCCACCGACGAGGCTGAGACGACCGCCGACGACGCCGACGCGGACTACGACTTCGACACCCCGGCCGCCGAGAGCACCGGCATCGACGGGATCGACGACCTCGACGATGTCGCCGAGATCGGGGGCGGACTGCTCGACGATCTCAGCGAGGTGGTCGACGGGGGCGACGACTTCGACCCCGACGATCTCGACTTCGACCTCGGCTAGCTTTCGCACTCGGTGACGAGCGGGACATCGTGCCCGCCTCGCCCAGCCCGTAGGGGGCGGCGCACCGACCCGGGCGGGCACCCGTGACCTGCACCGGCCTCCGACGCGGTGGTTCCGAAGCGTGCCCACTTAGGTCCGAATTCGGGTGGGCTCAGGCGCGCCGATTCGGACCTAAGTGGGCAGTCGACACCGTCCGTCCCCCCCGGGACCGCCCGCCGCCGGCAAGCCGACGGCCGGCCTCAGCCCTGCTGTTGTTGTGCGGCCGAGAGCCGAGCCACGATCTCCTCGAGGCTGCGGATGGCGACGCGGGCCGCCTGGGCCAGGTCGTAGGAGGTCAGCGGGCTCTCGGCCAGGCGCTGCCAGCGACCGATGGCGGTGTACCCGGCGGTCAGCAGCTCGGCGTCGGGGGTCGACTCCGGTAGATCGAGCCGCTGCCAGGCGGCGGTGCCGGTCGAGCCCAGGGTCCGCTCCAGGTCGAAGAGATCCTCGTCACGGGCCTTGATCCGACCGGTGCGGACCGAGGCCAGCGTGGCCAGCTCGTTGAACGGATGGGCTCCGGCCATGATCTGCTCGATGCCGAGCAGCAGATCGGCGGAGGCCGGATTGTGGCTGTTCTCCTCGCAGAGGCGCTCGACCGTGAGCAGGGCCGATCGGGCCTTGAGCACGGTGGCCCGATCGATGAACAACGTGGTCAGCACGGTCTGCAGCTCGTTGAGGCCCGACCGGCGAGCCAGCTCCTCGGCCAGCTCCACGCTGGACGTCACCGACTTCGACCGCAGCAGGGCCAACGACTGGCGGATGCCGAAGATGCCGAAACGGCCGAGCAGGGCCTCCCGCTCCAGGTCGGTGAGCGGGGTCTCGGGTGGGGCGTTGATGAACCGGTCGGCCGACAGCAGATGAGCCTCGATCACCGGCCGGGGCACCGTGGCCAGCTGAGCCAGCTGCTGGTACTCCCGCTCGGTGAGGGTCTCGGCCGTCTCGGCCAACAGGCCCGCCATCGGCAGCACCATCTGCACCAGGCTGCGTAGTCGGGCGTCGCGGCCGTAGCGGGCGGCGATCTTGCGGGCGGAGCCCATGGCGTCCATCCGGCCCGAGCCCACCTCGTCGGCCCGGGACAGCACGGCGATGGCGTTCACCGGATTGGGCTGCGACACCGCCTCGTCGTGGAAGGCCTCCAGCAGGCGGAGGTCCGACACGTGCACGTGCTTCATCAGGTAGAGCACGGCGTCGGCAGGAGTCTCGGCGTCTTTGGGATCGAGGAACTCGAAGGCCCGCTGGCCGACCTGCTCGCTCAGGGTGTCGATACCGGGGGTGTCGATCAGGGTGATGCGCCGCAGCGAACTCGACGGCCACGTGATCGACAGCCGATCGACCTCGAGCGGATCCCGCCCCCCGAGATCGACGTCGATGGCGCCGTCGTCCCGCTGGAAGCGGACCTGCTGGGCGGGCGAGCCGTCCCGGGGGTGGAGGAGCACCTGGTAGGTGTGGCCGTCCTGGTACCAGGTGACGATCTTGGTGCACTCACCGGTGTCGGTGGGGGCCAGGCGATCGCCGACCAGGGCGTTGAGCAGCGTGGACTTGCCGGCCTTGACCTTGCCGGCGATCGCCACCCGGAGCGGGCCGTCGAGCCGGGCCCGGGCCAGGTTGAGCGCTTCGACCCCGGGCAGACCGGAGAAGGCGGCCTCGGCCCGATCGAGCAGCTCGCGGGAACGTTCGATCAGTTGGTCGCTCATCCGGCCACCGCCCCGGCCGGCACCAGGGCGTCGGCCCGCTTGCGCAGGCCCTCGATCCGCTCGAGCTCGGCGGTGACGTCCCGAAGCTGCTTGGCCCGATCCTGCTCGGCCACCTTGGCCGCCGAGTTGGCCTGCTTGAGGGCCTCGCTCGTCGACTTGTTGAGCTCCTCGGCCCGGGCCGAGTAGTGGTCGCGGAGCTGCCGCTGCACCAGGCGCAGCGTGTCCCGACTGTCCTTCGACACCTGGAACGACACCTCGTCGCAGTAGCGACGGACGGCGTTCTTGGCGTCGGCCCGGCGGCGTTGCAGAGCCCGCTCGGCCTCGTCCTTGATCGTCTTGCGCCCCATCACGGCGACGAACAGGGCGATGGGGGCGGCGGTGACGGCGAAGGTGCCGATCACGGCACCGAGGCCGAGGAAGCCGAGGCCGGTGCCGGCGAAGCTACCCATGATCAGGCCACCCATCGAACCTCGGGCCACGTTGAGGCCGTGGGCCATCACACCGGTGTCCTCCATCTCGAAGTCGGCCTCGACCCCCACGCGACCGAGGGCCTTGGCCGCATCGCCCACGTCGAGGTGGGCCACCACCAGGCTCTGACCGGTGTCGAAGTGCTGGGCCACCTCGTTGCTCAGGTAGGCGGCCCGCTCCGACAGGAAGCGGTAGTTGGCCACCGTCGCCTGCGACACGGCGCTCGTCAGCCACGGCTCGAACTCGTCCCACATGCCGCCCGGATCGTGCTCGGTGATCGAGTTGTCGGCATCGGCCAGTATCTGCCGGATCCGGGCCCGGAAATCGTGGTCGACGTCGCTGGTGAGATCGGACACCCCGTCGTTGAGCGTCACGTTCCACTTCGACACCTGACTGCGCAGCGCCTCGGCGTCGGCCTTGGCCCGCTCGAGCGACGACACCAGCTCGGCGTGGGCGTTGGGATCGTTCAGGGCGGCCCGCTTCGGCTCGAACTGGGCCTTCAGCTGGTCGCACACCGACAGCAGGTTGTTGCGGGCGCCGGCCCGCTTCTGCATGGCGTTGTTGGCCACCACCTCGTCGGTGATGTGCTGGACCATCTGGGGGAACCCGGACTGGGCGTTGATCTCCTTGTCCTTGCGGTTGATCCCCTCGATCCGCAGCGACGACGACACCGGGAAGATCGGCAGATGCCCGTGGCCGAGGCGGCTCAGGTGGCCCTGGTTGATCTCCAACACCCGCCGCCAGCGTGGGTAGAGGTCGATCTTGGTCATCACACAGATGACCGTGGGGCACATCTCCACAGCCTGGGCCAGGTAGTCCATCTCGGCCCGGGTGTACTCCTGCGACGCATCGCTGATGAACAGGGCGGCGTCGGCCAACGACATCGCCTTGAGGCTGGCGGCGGCGTGAGCCGACCCGAGGCCACCGACCCCGGGTGTGTCCATGATCACAATGCCGTCCTGCAACAGCTTGCGGGGCAGCTCGATCTCGACGCCCTGCACCTGCACGTTCGGATCGTGCTGACCGTGCTCGGTGGCGTAGCTGCGGATCTGCTTGGGGTCGATCGCCACCCGGGCGGCCTCGGCCTCGGGGTTGTCGGTCCGCTTGATCAGGGCATGAGCCCGACGCTCGGGGCCGTAGCGGACGAAGGTGTTGACGGCGGTGGCGATGTCGTCGTCGACCGGGCAGATGTTGACGTTGACCAGGGCGTTGACCAGGGAACTCTTGCCCTGCTTGAACTCGCCGACCGCCACGACGGTGATCGCCGGCTCTAGGACCTCGGTCAGGTTGGCCTTGAGACGCTCGGCCAGATCGAGCCGTTCGTACGCCGTGGCGGCCTTCACCCCGAGTTCGAGAGCGCTTCGAACATCGCCATTGGGATCGGGAGCATTCACCAGTCGTTCCTCATCACCACAAATCACCACCGCCGGTTCCCAAAACCGGCGGGTTTCCCAAACTCGACACTATCGGCATCACCACCCAGGACAAAGAACGGCTCCGCTACGATCGTCGTTCTTGCACCGTGGAGCGGGTTTGGGGGGAGCTTGTCACCGTCGAGAATCGTGATCGGAGTCGGAGGGACCGGGAAGACGTTCCTGCTTGAGAGCTGGGCGTCCGAACTGGCCGACGACGGCTCCCAGGTGAACTGGCTGCGACCGGGACCGGCCCGTCCGGTGTCGGCGGCCGAGGTGACCGCCGCCCTCGACGGCGCCGACGCCCTCGCCGTCGACGACGTCCACTGGTGTGACGCCGACGCGCTCCGGGCCCTGCTCGCCGCCGCCGACGCCGCGACCATCCTGGCCGCTCGACGGCCGGTCGGCCGCGCCGCCGGGGCCGAGATCGTCGACCTGCTCGACGCCGTCGACGACGCCCTGAGCCGCTCCGGCCCCGCCACCCGACTCGGCCTGGTCGCCCTCGACGACTTCGCCCCGGTGCTGGCCGGCATCCGGGCCGCCCAGGTCCCCGGCGCCACCGGGGCCCTGGCCTCGGAGGAGGTGGAGGCGGTGCACGTACTCTCCGCCGGCTCGGCCGGCCTGGCCGCCGATCTGGTGCAATCCTCCTGGGACCGGCAGACCGCACCCCCCGCCGACGTGGTCGACGCCGTCCAGCGACGGGTGCGGCGCAGCGGATCCGGGGCGGTGGCGCTGGTCGGCCTGTGGGCCCTCGCCCTCCAGGTACAGACCGACGACGCCCCGGCCGATGCTTCGCCGGGCGACGGGCCGCGCGGGGACGATGCCCTGGCCATCGCCCTCCAGGCCCTGCCCGAGGACGTCGACGCCACCGAGGCCGAACGAGCCGCCCGGTCCGGCGGCCTGGTCGACGACGGCGGCGCCCTGATCGCCGTGGTGGCCCGCACCACCGTGATCGATCTACCCCAGGCCGAGCGAGCTCAGGGCCACGACGCCCTCGGCGCCGTTCTGGCCGACCGGGACGTGGTGCGGGCGGCCCGCCACCTCCGCCGCGGGACCGGTTCGACCGAGGGCTCGGTCGGCGTGCTCGGTCGGGCGGCGCTCGAACTGTCGTCGACCGAGCCCGAGGAGTCCGAGGCTCTGATCGACCGGGCCGAGCAGTGGGGCCTGCCGGCGGCCGATGTGTCGTTCCTGCGGGGCCTCGGTGCCTTCCGGGTCGGATCGGGTCGGGCGCTGGCCCACCTCGACCAGCTCGAGCAGGGCCTCGACGACGACGCCCAGACCACCTCGGGCGACGCCGCCCTGCTCGGCTACGGCCTCGACATGCGCGAGCTGCGCTTCGACGCCGCCACCGAGCGCGTCCTCGACGGCGAGCTGGCGCCCCCGCTGCGTCGGATGGCGGCCACCGTGATCGGCTCCTCGGCCACGGCCGAGGGCAGCGCCCCCACCACCGCGCTCGGTCGGCTGTTGGCCACCACGGCCCAGGCCCTCACGGCGGTGGCCACCGGGCACACCGCCAACGCCGTCGGCGGGTTCGCGGCCGCCGCCGACGACTTCGACCGCCTCCGCCCGCCGTCGCCCCTGGGCTTCACCCCCCACCAGCTGGGGGCCCTCGGCGCCGTCGTCCTCGGCGACCTGCCGGCGGCGGCCACCCTCACCGCCCAGGCCGAGACCAACGGGAGCGGCGGCCCGGGCGAGACGCTCACCCACCAGCTGCTCGGGGCCTACGGCGCCCTGATGGGCGGCGACTACGGCCCCACCCTCGACCTGCTGCGCGTCCACGCCCCCGAGGGGGCCAAGGGCCTCAGCGCCGGGGCCGAGGACGGCGGCCCCACCCCGGCCCAGGAGGCGGCGGCCGCCGGCACCGACCCCGACGCCCACCTGGCCCAGCGCGACCGGCTGCTGCTGGCCGCCTTGGAGGCGGCCATCGCCCGCCGCTCGGGCGACACCGGTCGTCTGCGCACGGCGTGGGCCCGAGCCGAACAGGCCCTGCTCCGCCCTTCGACGTCGTGGCTGTACGCCGACTTCCTGGTCGAGATCCTGGCCTGCGGCGCCCGACTCGACGCCTACGACCGCACCACCCCGATCGTGCAGGCCGTGCTCGAACAGACGGCGGAACTCCCCGCCGACGGTCCGGCCCCGGTCATGGGCCAGTGGCTCCGGCTCCAGGTCGCCATCGCCGCCGACGACCACGACGAGGTGGAGGCGGCGGCCGAGGTGATGGCCAAGCTGCTGCCAAACGATCGCCGCTCCCGGGCCCGGGTGGCCGCCGCCGGCGCCTGGGCCGATGTGATGGCCCGCACGGCCGATGAGGAGTCGTTGGGCCCGGTCGCCGACGCCCTGATGGCGTGCGGGGAGAGCTGGGAGGCGTCGCGCCTGCTCGGCCAGGCCGCGCTCGACGAAGCCGACCCCCAGGCCGCCCGACGGTTGCTGGAGCGGGCCCGGGCCACCGGGGTCGACTCGATCGAGGAGGGCACCACGGGCGGACTGGCCTCCCTCGGCCTCTCCGAGCGGGAGGCCGAGGTGGCGGTTTTGGTGGCCGAGGGCCGCACCCACAAGGAGATCGGGGCCCAGCTCTACATCTCCCCCAAGACCGTCGAACACCACGTGGCCAAGATCCGCCAGAAGCTCGGAGCCACCTCCCGGGCCGAGCTCCTGAGCATCGTGCGCGAGGCCGTGGGCTGAACGGCGCATTTCCAGGTGACGCCGCAGAGACGCGCGTGCTCCATGGTGTACAACTGGCAGCGAACTCACCAGACGGTTCGGAGGAGGGGCACCCCCTACCTCCACCCCCTAGGACTAGGGGGTTCCCCGATTCGGGGCCGGTCGAACCGGCATACGTTGAGTCACACGCAAGCAACACCCAACACCACAACGAACACCACCCACGGAGGGAACCACAATGAATGAACAGCTGTCTGACTTCGTCACCATGGTCGCGGCCATGCTCAACGGTGACCAGGCTGCGCTCTCGCAGTTCAGCGAGGCCCCGGCCGACACCCTCGCCGCCGCCACCAGCGACGTGCCGGCCGAGGACATCGACCCGATGGAGGTCCTCACCCAGGCCCTGGCCGGCAGCGACCTGCCCGCCGACCAGCAGGCTGCCGTGATGGCCGCCGTCGACGAGTCGATCAACGGCTACGGCGCCCCCGAGGGTGGCTACACCCCGGATCAGCTGGCCGACATCTTCGCTCAGGGCATCAACATCACCGTCGAAGAGGGCGACCAGATCTACGTCGACAACAGCCTCTACGTCGAGGGTGACGTCAAGGGCGGCATCCACCAGGCCAACGTGACCGACATCACCCAGGCCGACGATGGCTCGATCATCGCCGACGGTGCCCAGGGCTCGAACTTCCAGACCGGTGAGGGCAACGTCCAGCTCGACAACGTCGACGCCGACAACATCACCACCGGTAGCGGCAACACCGTCGCCTCCGACGCTGCGGTCATCGGCAACGAGAACGTCAACGCCGGGCACATCGAGAACTCCGAGTTCGGCGAGGGCGACCAGGATCGCTCCCTCGACGTGGACGCCGACGTGGACGGCTCGTTCAACGAGTCCTACAAGAGCGACTACTACTCGAGCGACGACGACGTGCACAAGACCGACATCGACGTGGACGTCGACGGTGGTCACGGGTACGCCGAGCCGAAGCCCTACGAGCCGATCAAGCCCGTCGAGACCTACGACGACCCCCACTACGACGAGCCTGCCCACGACGACGTCTACGACGGCTGAGTCAACGGCTGAGGGAGGGGCGCTCGCCGCCCCGGCCTTCAGGCTCCAGCAAGCAAACACGTTCATAGAACCGCAAAGGGGGTCCTGGTATCACCGGGGCCCCCTTGCGCGTCCACTACACACACGGAGGGAAGACCATGGACAACGAGTCGACATTCGACCTGCGGCGGCTGGGCCCGGTGATCGCCGCCGTCGGCGTCGCCGTTGCCGCCGCCATAGGCAGCTACGTGCTCCTCACGCCCGAAACCACCAGCCGGGGCGCCGCCTCGGGCAACGCACCGGCCACCACCGAGACGACCGAGACCACGGACTCGACGGACTCGACCGACGACACCGACGACACCGCCGAGCGCGGCGACGCCACCAGCAGCTCGACCACGGCCACCACGGCACCGGCGGCGCCCACCACGGCGACCACCCAGCCGGCGGTGACGGCGGCCCCCACGACGACGCCGACCACGGCGCCGACGACGGCACCGCCCTCGAGCGGCACCCCGGTGACGCCGAGCACGACCAGCCCGACGCTGGTCACGGTCCCACCGACGGTCGACACCACCTTCGGCACGGTGACGTTCACCATCGTGACCCTGCCCCCGGGTCCGACGTTCACCATCGGTCCGACGACCCCGTCGTTCACGCTCAACACCATCCCGAGCGGGGTCATCAGCCCCTGACCGACGCCGCCGAGCGGCATCCGGTCCACGTCCGGCGGGAACCGGCGACGGACGGCCGGCGGATCAGCCTCCCAACAACCGGAGCTGATCCGCCGGCCGTTGCGCGTCCGGGAGCGGGGCCAGGTCGGGCACCAGCGCCGCCACCTCGGCGTGGAACCGGCGGGCCAGGGCCGGCGCCGGGCCGTTGTCCGGGGTGTGCACGAAGAAGATCGGCGACCGGCCCTCGTCGAGCCACTGGGCCACCTTGGGCACCCACTTCGACCACCAGCCCGGGTTGGCCTCCGGGTCGGTCTGGCCGATGAAACGGACCACCGGGGTCGGCCCGATGGCCACCGGTCGGACCGGCAGACGGGGCTTGCGTTCGAAGGCCTCGATCTCGGCCGGGGTCTGGCGGGGTCCGGCGAACACCGCCCGGGTGTCGATGATGATGCGCTCGGCCCCGTGGCGGGCCAGGAGGTCGTTCAGGGCCCGCTCCTCGTCACCGCCCTCGCAGAAGCGCTTGTCCCGCACCTCCACCGCCCACGTCCAGTCCAGGGAGAGGGCGTGCAGGAACCGGTCGAGGACGCCGAGATCGTCGGGCCCGAACGACGCCGGCAACTGGATCGAGATCGGGGCCGCCCGCTCCCCCAACGGGGCCAATCGATCGAGGGCCTCGGCCACCTGATCCCCCGCCGATCGCAGCCGTCGATCATGGGTAATTGTACGGGGAAGCTTGAATACGAACCGGAAGTCTGCCGGGGCGTCCTCCGCCCATCGGGCCACCGTGGTCGGGCTCGGGAGACCGTAGAAGGTGGTATTGCCCTCCACCGCCGTGCACCAGGTGGCGTAGGCCGCCAGCTCACGGCCTTGGACCGTGTCATCAGGGAAGAAGCGACCGATCCACCGTCGATCGGCCCACATGGCGCACCCCACCCGCAGCACCGATTCAGACACGATCCCAACCTAGTGCGCGATCTCTGTCCGCACCGGCCCGTGAGCTGCGCTGTGAGCGTCTAGTTTTGACGGGGCATGGAACTGCGAATCTTCACCGAGCCGCAGCAGGGGGCCACCTACGACGGGCTCCTGGCGGTGGCGCGTGCCGCCGAGGCGGCCGGCTTCGACGGCTTCTTCCGTTCGGACCACTATCTGAAGATGGGTGACGTCGACGGGCTACCGGGCCCGACCGACGCCTGGATCACCCTCGGCGGCCTGGCCCGCGAGACCTCGACGATCCGCCTGGGCACCCTCGTCAGCCCGGCCACGTTCTACCTGCCCGGCCCCCTGGCCGTGGCCGTGGCCCAGGTCGACCAGATGTCGGGGGGTCGCATCGAGTTCGGGTTCGGCACCGGCTGGTACGAGGCCGAGCACCCGACCCACGGCCTGCCCTTCCCCCCGCTCGGCGAGCGCTTCGACCGTATGGAGGAGTACCTCGAGCAGATCACGGGGCTGTGGGCCACGCCGGACGGCGAGACCTTCTCCCACCAGGGCCGGTTCCACACCTTCGCCGACGCTCCCGGCCTGCCGAAGCCGGCTCAACGCCCCGGGCCGCCGATCATCATCGGTGGCCGTGGCCCGAAACGCACACCGAGCCTGGTGGCCCGGTTCGCCGCCGAGTTCAACCAGCCCTTCGTCGGTCTCGACGACATCGGGTCCGGAATCGACCGGGTGCGGGCGGCCTGCACCGCGATCGACCGCGATCCCGATGAGGTGACCATGTCGGTCGGTCTCGTGCTGTGCCTCGGGGCCGACGAGGCCGAGGTGAACCGCCGGGCCGCCGCCATCGGCCGCGAGCCCGACGAGCTCCGGGCCAACGGCGCCGCCGGCACGGTCGACGAGGTGCTGACCAAGCTCGGGGCCTACGCCGATGCCGGCTGCAGCCGCGTCTACCTCCAGGTGCTCGACCTGAGCGATCTGGATCACGTCAAACAGGCCGGCGCCGATCTGATCGAGGCGGTGGCGGCGCGGTGACCGGTTTCGAGACCTCGGCCCACACCGTGCGCGAGAGCCCGGCGGACGACGGCGACACCCTGCCCACCGGCGGCGATGGTGTCTTCGACGACGAGACCGCCGGTCGGTACCGCAGCTCCCTGCGCCGGGGCGTGAGCGTGCTCCGACGGACGCCTCCGACCCCGCTCGGCCGGCTGGTGGAGCGCATCTGGCAGGCCTCCTGGGCCCTCCCCGAGGGTCAGCAGGTGGCCCCCGAGGTCGTCACCAACCCGGCCGTGACCCTCACCTTCGAGCAGGGCACCGCCACCATCACCGGGCTCGGGTCGCTCCGCTACCGCCGGGAGCTGGTGGGGCGGGGCCGGGTGCTGGGCCTGGTGTTCCGGCCGGGCTGCTTCCGGCCGTTGCTCGGGCGTTCGGTCGAGACGCTGACCGAGCAGAGCGTGCCCGCCCACGACGTGTTCGGTCCGTCGATGCTGCAACTCCAGGCCGAGCTGCAGCACCCGATGCCGCTCGACAGCCAGATCGCACTCCTGGTCGACTACTTCAGCCCGATGATCCCGCCCGAGCGCACCACCTCGGAGGCGGTGGCCGACCTGATCAGCCGGATCAATCGTGAGCCCGCCATCGGTGGGGTGGGCGACGTGTGCCGTCGCCTGGGGTTGGGGCGCCGTCAGCTCCATCGGCTGTTCAACGATCACGTCGGGGTCAGCCCCAAATGGGTCATCGACCGCAGGCCGGTGCGGCCCGAGATCGAGCCCGGCTATCGGCCGCCGGCAACGTGGAGCCAGCTGGCCCACGACCTGTCGGAGGGAGCCTCCTAGGCTCTCCTCGGCCGACCGGTGCCGGGTGGCCGTGGCGGCCTCAGGGAGCGAGGCGGGCCCGCGACCAACTTCCGGCAGCGTCGCGGTGGTAGCGAAGGCGATCGTGGAGGCGGTTCTCCCGTCCCTGCCAGAACTCGATCGTGTGGGGCACCACCCGCCATCCGCCCCAGTGGTCGGGGCGAGGCACCCGGTCGCCAAAGCGCTCGTCGGCGTCTCGGTAGGCGGCGTCGAGCTGCCTGCGGCCGTCGGTAAGCGGGCGGCTCTGATCGGAGGCCCACCCGCCGAGCTGGGAGCCCCGGGGCCGCACCGACCAGTAGTGGTCGCTCTCGTCCACCGGCACCCGGCCGACGGTGCCGGCCACCATCAGCTGCCGGTGCAGCTCGAGCCAACCGAAGCTGAGTGAGGCTCGGGGGTTGGTGGTGAGCTGCGTCGACTTGTTGCTCTCGTAGTTGGTGTAGAAGTCGAAGCCGTCGGGCCCGACCTGCTTGAGGAGGACGTAGCGGCTCCAGGGCTGGCCGTCGTCGTCGACGGTCGCCACCACCATGGCGTTCGGCTCGTGGAGGCCGGCGTCGACCGAGGCCTGCAACCACTCCTGCACGTGTACCAGGGGGTCGGGCCCGAAGTCGGCGTCGACGATGCCGGTCGCCTCGTACTCCTGGCGCATCCGGGCCAGATCCATGGCCTCTCCCCTACCGGGACGGCTCGGGGCCGAGCACGGGGTACCGGCGAACGATCATCTCGACAGCACGGGGTACCGGCGAACGATCATCTCGACGGCTCGGGGCCGAGCACGGGGTACCGGCGAACGATCATCTCGATGGCTCGGCTGGAGCCTCGGTGCGGGCGAATTCGTCGGTCACGTCGTCGTAGGTCAGCTCGTCGGCGCCGGAGGCCGCCTCGGCCGAGCGGGCTACCGCGTCGAGATCGATGCGGCGGGCTCGACGGGCCTCGCGGTCGGCCTCGGCCTCGCTCATCGCCCACCGGGCGAAGATCACCACGATGATGGCCCACAGGAAGAACCCACCGGCCAGCTTCATGATCACCCCGGCGGCCTGCTGGTCGGTGAGGGCGCTCACGCCCCACAGGCGGTCGACGGTGTCGTAGTGGCGGTAGACGACATCCTCGGCGAACACGAGCCACCCACCGGGCACCGTGGGCACGATCGACATCATGAACAGGAAAATGCACTGACCGATCGGCGACAGGCGCCACTCCTGCTCGGGCCCGACGATCGGCATCCACATCAGGAGGCCGGCGCCGAACACCAGGAGGTGGAGGAAGAAGTGGAACGGGCCGCTCTCGAACGACAGCTGCACCAGCTTCGACCAGTGGAGCAGCAGGGTGAGCCCGTTGAACACCAGGCCCGCCACGATCGGGCGCGAGGCCCGACGGAGGAAGTTGTAGGCGCCGCCGTCCTTGGGGAAGACCAGTCGGAACAACCACGAGGGCATGGCCAGCAGGAACAGCATCGGCACGATCATCGAGATGAACAGGTGCTGCGCCATGTGCACGAAGTACAGGTATTCCTCGGCCACGTCGTGCACCGGCCAGTCGGAGGCGCCCCACAGCCCCAGGAGGGCCAGGGTGAACCACAACTGCTGGGTCCTGGTGACGGGCTCGAACCCGGCGGCCACCGCCTTGGGCTGAACCACTCGATGGACGTAGAAGCCCAACGCCACGATGCCGATCACCAGCGTCCACACCTCGGGGTGGGCCTGCCAGCCGATATCGGAGAGCGTCAGTTCCATGGTTCCCAGTGAAGCGTGTTCGGGGCCTCGATGTCCGACCCGGCGGGCCGGTTTCAGCCGGTTTCAGATCCGCGCCGCCCCTGGGGGGCCGGGCGGGTCAGAATGAGAATTCGAACGTGGCGAAGACGATGAAGTACACGGCCATCGCCAGCAGGATGCCGCCGGCGAACGCCCAGGTGAACAGGCGGCCGTTGATCATCTTCATGTCGAAGTAGAGGTGCATGAAGAAGCCACCGACGAGGAAGAACTTCGCCACCATCATGATGAGGAGCGGGAGGACCTCGAACAGGCCCTCGAACGGGAGGAAGTACCAGAGCACCTCGACCGCGGTGAGCACGGCGAGGGCGACGAAGACGACCCAGTACTGGCCCTCGGTCGGGTGGGCCTCGTCGTGATGATCGTCGTGGGTGGCGGTGGCGGTTTCGCTCATGACATCAACCTCTACGGAATCAGGTAGACGATCGTGAAGATGAGCACCCACACGATGTCGACGAAGTGCCAGTACAGACCGACGAGCTCGACGGTCTCGGCCCGGTCCCTCTGCAGCTTGCCCCGGAACGACATGATCAACAGCGCGACCAGCATCAGGATGCCGCCGGTGACGTGCACGCCGTGGAAGCCGGTGAGGGTGTAGAAGGCGGAACCGAAGAGGTTGCCGTTGTAGGTGATGCCCTCACGGAAGAACACGGTGAACTCGTAGACCTGGCCGGCGATGAAGGTCGACCCGAGCACGGCGGTGGCCGCCAGCCACACCCGCTGATTGCGGATGTCGCCCTCGTGGGTGGACTTGTGGGCCAGCACCATCGTGAGCGAGCTCATCAACAGGATGAAGGAGCTGGCCGAGGTGAAGGGGATGTCGTAGATCGGCTCCACCGAACCGGCGGCGATGAACTCGGCCGCTATCTCGGGGGGCAGCGTTTCGATGACGTCGGGATTGCCAGCGAGGAGCTCGGTGATGAAGTTGGCCTTCGACAGCAGGTACGTCGAGATCAGGGCGCCGAACAGCAGGCACTCCGACCCGAGGAACAGCCACATGGCCAGCTTCATGTTGGACAGGCCGAGGCTGGCGTGATGCTCCTCGTGACCGCCGTCGTGGGCGCTCTCGCCGGGGCGGATGTCGTGGGCCCCTACCGGGCCCTTCTCGACGGGTATCGCTACGTCGCTCACTAGACCATCTCCAGAAGATCGTCGGCGTTACCGCCGCCGTCGGGATCGTCGTGGTCACCGCCGTGGCCGTGCCCGTGCCCGTCGTCGAGATCGAGATCGTCGGCCGGCTCCAGCGCCCAACCGAACAGGGCGGCGATCACCAGCAGGCCGCCGGGGACCGTCAGCCACAGGTTGTAGATCAGGCCGTAGCCCACGATCGGCAGGGCCGCCGAGAGCACGATCGGCCAGTACGACGGCGCCGGGAGGTGCACGCCCTCGCCGTTGCCGGGCTGGGCCAATTCGTCACCGGTGGCGACCCGGCGTATGGCGCCGTCGTCGTCCTCCACGTACTTGCGGTGCCAGAAGTCGTCGAGCGAGGTGACGGTCGGGCTCACGTCGAAGTTGTGCTCCGGGGTGGGCGACTGGACCGACCACTCGAGCGTCCTGCCGTCCCACGGGTCGGGGCCGACGTCAGGCTTACCGACGGCCTTCCACTGGAAGTAGGAGTAGAAGGCGTTGTAGAGCGTCATCAGGGTGCCGACGGCGAGGATGAGCGAACCGATGGTGGCCACGAAGTTCCACAGGGTGAAGCCCATGGCGCTGTCGTAGGTCTGCATGCGGCGGGGCATGCCCTGGAGGCCGAGGATGTGCATCGGGCCGAAGGTGAGGTTGAAGCCGACCACCATGGCCCAGAAGTTCCACTTGCCGACCTTCTCGTTCATCTTGTAGCCGAAGACCTTGGGCCACCAGAAGTACAGGCCCGAGATGAAGCCGAAGAGGGCGCCACCGAAGAGCACGTAGTGGAAGTGGGCGACGATGTAGTAGGTGTCGGTCTGCTGGGTGTCGGACGGGGCGATGGCGTGCGACACGCCCGACAGACCGCCGATGGTGAACTGGGTGACCAGACCGATGGCGAACAACATCGCCGTGTTGAGGATCAACTTGCCGCCCCACATCGTGGCCAGCCAGTTGAGGATCTTCACACCGGTCGGCACGGCGATGAACATCGTCGCCACCGAGAAGGCCGTGACCGACAGCGGGCCGATGCCCGAGACGAACATGTGGTGGGCCCACACGCCCCAGCCCATGAAGCCGATGGCGATGCCGGAGAAGACCATGAACGGGTAGCCGAAGATCGGCTTGCGGGCGAAGGTCGGGATGACCTCCGAGACGATGCCGAAGGCGGGCAGGATCATCAGGTACACCTCGGGGTGTCCGAAGATCCAGAACAGGTGCTGCCAGAGCAGCGGGTCGGCGCCCTGAGCCACGTTGAAGAAGTTGGCCTCGAAGAGGCGATCGAAGAGCAGTAGCAGCTGGGCCACGGTGAGCACCGGGATGGCGAACAGCAGCAGGAACTGGGTGACCAGGGTCATCCAGACGAAGACCGGCATCTTCATCAGCGACATGCCGGGGGCCCGCAGGTTGAGGACGGTGGTGATCAGGTTGATCGAACCGGTGAGCGAGCCGAAACCGACGATCAGCAGGCCCACATTCCAGAAGTCGATACCGGTCGACGGGGAGTAGGCGATGCCGTTGTTGGGGGCGTAGTTGAACCAGCCGCCGTTGGCGCCGCCGCCGAGGAACCAGCTGGTGTTGAGCATGAGGCCGCCCAGGAAGAACACCCAGAAGCTGAAGGCGTTGATCCGGGGGAAGGCCACATCACGGGCGCCCACCTGGATGGGCATCATGTAGTTGGCGAACGCCGCACCGAGGGGCATCACCACCAGGAACACCATCACCGTGCCGTGCATGGTGAAGATCCGGTTGTAGGCGTCGGCCGACAGGAAGGTGCTGTTCGGCGTGGCCAGCTGGATGCGGATCAGGATTGCGGCCAGGCCTCCGATGAGCAGGAAGAACATCGACGCGGCGCCGTACATGATGCCGATCTTCTTGTGATCGACCGTGGTCATCCAGTTGACCAGGCCGGTCGCCTCCCGGGGTCGGGTGAAGACGCCGAGCGGCTTCTCTGCGGGGCCGGAATCGCCGGCGGGAAGAGCGAGAGGTTCTTCCGTAATCGCCATCAGCTACGTGCTCCTGGTCAGTCCAACGTCGCCAGGTAGGCGACGAGGTTGTCGAGTTGTTCGTCGGTGAGCTGCGGGAAGGCCGTCATACCTCGACCGTCATCTGGGTCCATGGCCTTCTGCGACGGAGCGTTGGCGATCCAACGCTTCAGTTGGGCCGAGTTCACCCGGAAGTCATCACGGCTGTCCGCCGCCGACGCCTGCTCGGCCAAAGTCAGATACTGCGACACATCGAGGGCGTCGTCGTTGGGGTCGGTTCCCGGTCCAAGATAGACGCCGAAGATGCCGCCGGCGAAACTCGACCGGGTGGCGAAGTGCGTGAGATTCGGCGCCGCCTTGGAGGTGAGGGCGGCCTCGAAGTTCTCCCCGTAGTCGAAGATCGTGAAGGCCACATCGTCCCCGGGGTCGAAGTCGGCCGAGTTGTCGTTGATCACGTGGCAGCTGGCGCACTGCTGGGCGAAGAGCTCACGCCCCTCGTAGGCGTCGGTGCCGACCTCGGGGACCTCGGCCAACTGCTTCTGGTTGTCGAGCCAGGCGTCGAACTCGTCCTGGGGGAGGGCGATGGTCGACATCCGCATGCGAGCGTGGGACAGACCGCAGTACTCGGTGCACCAGCCGGTGTACTTGCCGGGCTCGAAGGCCTCGACCGACCAGGTGTGGAGACGGCCGGGCACGGTGTCACGCTTACCGTTGAGGCGGGGGATCCAGTACGAGTGGATCACGTCCCGCGAGGTGAGCAGCAGGTCGATCTGCTGATCGGCCGGGATCACCAGCTCGGTGGCGGTCACCACGTCGTCGGGATCGAGGGCGATCTCGAGCGGGAGCTCCTGGTCGCGACCGTCGACGACACCGTCGCCGTTGGCGTCCTGGAAGAAACCGTCGCCGTCGGCGTCGTAGCGGTACTCCCACCACCACTGCTGACCGATGACCATGATGTCGAGACCGTCGCAACCCTCGCCGACCTCGCCCGGCTCGCAGGCGTCGTTGCGCTCCTCGAGATCCCAGATCTGGGCCACCATGGGCACGCTGATCCCGGCCAGAAGAACGGCGGGGAGGATGGTCCAGGCCACCTCGAGGCGGGTGTTGCCGTGCGTCTGCGGCGGCAGGTCCTCGGGGTCGTAGTCCTCGGGCTTCACCCGGTTCTTGACGGAGATCCAGATCCCGCCGCCGATGACGAGCACGAAGATGATGCCCATGATCGGCCAGATGTAGAACATGAAGCCGTCGATGCGATCGGCGGCGGGTCCGGCGGGCTCAAAGGTGTTGAGCGGCTTGTCGTCGGCGCAGGCGGCGGCGGTCAGGGCCAGAGCGGCCAGCGCCGTCCAGCGAGCCACGGACTTGGGCAACGGAACTCTCACTCGCTTTCTCCTTCGCCATCCTCGCTGTGCGACTCGTCGCCATGCTCCGAGTGATGGACGATCTCTCTTTCGCCGACAACGGCTCCGACGATGCCGCCGGTGAGTACGGCGAGGGCGCCGACGGCGACGACGCCGGTGATGATGGAACGGGGGGCCCGGGCCTTGGCGATGGCGATGGCGGCGATGAAGACGGCCAGGGCGACGACGGAGGCGACCGCCGTGGCCCCCTCCTTCGACACGGCCAGCAGGACCCGGGAGATGCCGATGACCAGAACGGCGATGCCGAGCATCGCCATCATCGGTACCTCGAGGGGCCCGATGGTCCGGCTGCGGATGGTGGCGTTGACCTCGTCATCGCCGGTGGCCCGCTCGGACCAGGCCAGCACCGTCCACTGGAGCAGCACGACGGCCAGGATGACGACGCCGAGGATGGCGAAGACCGAGCTGACGGCCAGGCCGACGGCGAGGCAGGCCACACCGAAGGCGGCGAGGGGGGCCCAGAAGCTGGGCTTGCGGGGCGTGCCGAGCGACAGCGCCCCCTCGACCCCGACCAGCTCGGTGGCGGTCTCGGCGTCGCCGTCGCGGATGATCACGCTCAGGATGCCGAGCGACAGGGTGACGAGACCGAGGGCCAGGAGCACCGTGTAGCCGACGTGGTCGCCGACGCCGCCCTTGTAGCCGGCGCTGACGACGCCAATGGCGCCACCGCCGCTGATGAGGCCGTACAGCGCGGCGCTCAGCATCGAGACACCGGCGAGGGAGAAGAGGTACTTGGAAGCCCAGGTGAACATGTCTTCCCTACTTCGTGATGTAGACGGTGTACCAGAGGGCCAGGTACACGCCGACGGTCATGATCCAGAACACGGTGGCGGCCAGGACGCCCTCGTAGTCACGGGCCGAGTAGCCCCCGCCGAGGGTGCGAAGCATGGCAACCACGACGAAGCCCATCCCGGCGCCGGTGAGAGCGACCTGGATGCCAACGAGAGAGAAGATGAGCACGGCGACCATCGACTCGGCGGCCGGCATCTCCATAATGGTCAGAAGGTAGAAGGTCTGGACGATCTGGGAGAAACCGAAGACCAAGGTGAGGGTGAAAGCGATGTAGGCGTTGGCCTTGTCCTCGCTGCGCACGGCCGAGAGGGCCCACAGCATCGACACCACCGAGAACACCAGCGTGAGGGCCATGAAGTTGGGCTGGGTCAGCGGGATCACGACCCCGTCGGGCAGCCACACCTCGCCGGTCTGGACGACGGCCTGGCGGGCGGCGATGTAGTAGCCGAGGAGGCCCGAGTAGCCCATGACCACCGCAGAGCAGGCCAGGCCGGTGGCCAGGAGCAGCAGGCGGGGCCGGACCGCCTTGGGGGCGGCGACGTCGAGCGGTACCGGGTCGTAGACGGTGATGTCGGACATCAGGCCTCCTCGCCCGTGGTCTCGGCGTCGGTTTCGTCCGCTTCCTCGTCGGCCAGGTCGGCCACCGGGGTGGCGGAGGTGACGACGGGTGGGACGTCGAAGTTGCCGACCGAGGGCGGCGAACCGGCCAGCCACTCGAGGGTGGCACCGGTCCAGGGATCGTCGTCACGGCTACCGGCACCGATGATCGGCCCGGCCACCGACAGCAGGCCGACGACGGTGCCGGCGAGCAGCAGCAGCATGCCGATCCAGGCCAGGGTGTTGAAGGCGGCCACGTTCCCGCCGCCGGTCAGCACCGACACCGGATAGGCGGCCTGATCGTCGACGCCGGCGAGCACACCACCGGCGCCCCAGAACACGGCGCCGCCGGCAGCGGCCAGGATGGCGAGGAAGCCGAGAGGCTGGGCGGCCCGACGGCCCCAGATCTTGGTCGACCAGTGATGGAGGCCCGCGATGAGCCCGACGACGACGGCCCCGAGCACCAGGCCCCGCACACCGTCGTGGAAGGCGGTGCCGTTGAGGACGAGGACGGCGTTGAGATCGACGTTGAGGCCGAGGTCGTCGGCGAGGAAGAGGGCGATGGGCTCGAGCAGGCCCAGCAGCGACACCGCGGTGGCCAGCAGGATCAGGAGCCCGGCGATGAGCGAGCCGGCGAGCGGGGCGTTGATCTTCGGCCTGCCGCCCCGGATGCTCGAACCGGAGAGGCCCAGGACACCGAGCACCGGCAGGACCGACAGCCCGACGGCGACGATCAGCAGCTCATGGTTGAAATCGATCGTCCGGACGCTGGCCATGGCGAAGAAGTCCATGCCGAACGCCATCGTGCCGAGGAAGCCGACCGCCAGCATGACCTGCCGGTGGGCTTTGACCGGCCGACCGGTGTGGACGCCGATGGCGTCGACGGCCATGCCGAGCACCGGGATGGCGGGCCAGTAGATGCCGGGGGCGAGGCTGAGGCCGGCGAGAACCCCGGTGAGTCTGTTGCGCTCGCCGAGGGGAAGGAAGCCGTAGCGGGCCTGCACGTAGACCATGACCAGCTCGGCGATGATGATCGGCAGGGTGAAGATGCCGATCAGGCTGAACACGAGGAACGACCAGGTGGTCTGCGGCACCCGCTCCAGGACCATGCCCTGGGCCCGGGCCCCGAGGATGGTGGCGGCGATGATCACCATGGCCAGGGTGAGCCCGGCCAGGATCATGCCGAGCGACAGCGCCCACAACACGACCATGTCCTCCACGCCGCCGCCGGGGCCGCCGTTGAGGACGTAGGCGATCACCAGCAGGTCGACGCCGATGAACCAGGTCCAGAACGACACCGCGGCACCGCGGGGGAAGGCGATGGCGGGGGCCCCGATCTGGAGCGGTACGAGATAGGTGGCCAGCCCGATCAGGATCGGCACGATGCCGCCGAGCAACAGCAGCTCGCGACCCATCGACCAGATCTGGGTGAACATCTCCCCGTCGTCGACCACCGTGTAGCCGGAGAGGCTGGTGGCCTCGAAGCCCGCCACGGCGCTGACGGCGGCGCCCACCACCAGCACCAGCAGACCGAGCACGATCCAGGCCCGACCGATGGTCTTGTGATCCGACGACCCGATCAGCCCGTCGAGGGTGGCCGAAGGCGACGGCTCACCGGCTGGGACCACATCGGTCTCCGGGCGGGTTTCTGTGAGTGCCATGAGCGATTGACCTCGCGACGAATGCGGGGGTGGGGTAGACCTGCGGGCGCTTGGGGCAGAGAAACTGCGCGCCGCAGCACGTTTCTAGCCGTGCGGCAGCGTACTGTAACCCGCCAAGCGGGCAGATATCGAAACTGTCATAATCCCCAGCCGACGAGCTGATCGACGGCCAAGGCGAAGAACAAAACGGTCAGGTGAGTGATCGAGAAGGTGAAGTACCTGATCGATCGGCGAGCTTGGGCGTCGGGGTCGGTTTCGACCATCAGACGCACGGCGCCACCGGTGAACAGGGCGCCCAGAACCATGGCCACGGCGAGGTACAGCCAGCCCACCTGAGCGACGAACCAGAGGCCGAGCGTCAGGGCCCAGACGACGAGCGAGTAGGCCACCATCTGGCGGGCGGTGTCCCGGTGCCCGGCCACCACGGGCATCATCGGCACCTCGGCGGCGGCGTAGTCGTCCTCGTATTTGATGGCCAGCGCCCAGAAGTGCGGCGGGGTCCAGAAGAAGATGACGCCGAACAGGATGATGGCCTCCCAGCCGACGGTGTTGGTCACCGACGACCAGCCGATCAGCACCGGCACCGCGCCGGCGGCTCCCCCGATCACGATGTTCTGGCTGGAGGTCCGCTTGAGCCACAGGGTGTAGACGCCCACGTAGAAGGCGGTGGCGGCCAGGGCCAGCGCCGCCGACAGCGGGTTGACGAACACCCAGAGCCAGGCGAACGCGGCCGCTTCGATCACGGTGGCGAAGACCAGGGACTCGCGGGGGGTGACCTCGCCGGTCACCAGCGGACGTCCCTCTGTCCGCTTCATCAGGGCGTCGATGTCGCGGTCGACGTACATGTTGTAGGCGTTGGCCCCGCCGGCGGCGAGGGTGCCGCCGATCACGGTGGCCACGACCAGCCACAGCGAGGGTAGGCCCTGCTCGGCGACGACCATCACCGGCACCGTCGTCACCAAAAGCAGCTCGATGATCCGGGGTTTGGTAAGCGCTACGAACGCCATGGCCCGGTGCCGAGTGGGGGTCGCGGTCATCACCACTGGGGAGACGATATCCGGGTTGAAGCGCACAGTCAGAACCGAACTGGCCGTTGGCACCGGATCGTGACCTTTCACCCTCATCACCTGCCCGCTTCGATCACGGGGGCTCCGCGCCGGGCCGGTACCGTGATGCGGTGCGCATCGGTCCGACCACCTATCGGCGGGCGGTGGCGGTGGCGTGGTTCGCCCTGGCGGCCATCGTCGTCACCGGGTCCGCCGTCCGCCTGACCCAGTCCGGCCTCGGCTGCGAGGACTGGCCGGGCTGCTCCGAGGACCGATTCATCCCCGAGCAGGACTTCCACGGCGCGATCGAGTTCGGCAACCGCGCCTTCTCCGGGGTGGTCGCCCTGGCCGTGGCCGTCGCCGTGCTCACCGCCTACCGACGGGTACCGCGACGTAACGATCTGCTGCCGTGGGCGTGGGGCCTGGCCGCCGTCGTCGTCGCCCAGATCTTCCTCGGACTGTTCACGGTGATCGGCGACCTGCACCCGTTCCTGGTGGGCTCGCACTTCCTGTTGTCGATGGTGACGCTCTGGAACGCCGCCGTCCTGTGGGACAAGGCCTCGGCGGGACCGGGGGTCGCCCGCCCCCTGTTCCCCCCTTCGGTGATCTGGCACGGTCGGGCCCTCGTCGCCCAGGGAGCGGCGATCCTGGTGGTCGGCACGCTGGTCACCGGCACGGGCCCCAACAGCGGTGACAGCCGGGCGGAGCGGTTGCAGTTCGATCTCGAGGCGATCACCCGGGTCCACTCGGTGATGGTGTGGTGCTTCCTGGCCATCGCCGCCGCCCTGGCCATCCGCCTCGGCCGCACCGGCCGAACCCCGCCCCACCTGCAGTGGCTGCTCGCCGCCATCGTGGCCCAGGGGGCGCTCGGCTACTGGCAGTTCGCCGTCGGCGTGCCGCCCCTCCTCGTCGGGCTGCACGTGATCGGCTCGATGGTGGTGTGGTGCCTGGCGGTGCTCACCCACCTGCAGCTCTTCCAGCGCCCGAACGAGGAATTCGACCTCGAAGGGGTGAATGACGAGCCGTCATTGGCCAAAATGACCCTATGACCGCTCCCCTCGAGATCGCTGAACCCGATCTCGACGAGGTCGTGGAAGAGGATCGCCCGTGGGTGGTCATCGTCTGGAACGACCCGATCAACCTGATGGCCTACGTGGCGTACGTCTTTCGCAAGGTGTTCGGCTACAGCGAGGCCAAGGCCAACAAGTTGATGCTCGACGTCCACCACAAGGGCCGCGCCACCGTCTCCTCCGGCACCCGGACCGAGGCCGAGCGCGACGTCCACCGGCTCCACGGTCATGGGTTGTGGGCCACCATGGAGCACGACGAGTAGCCGCCCCATGGGTCTCTTTCGCCGAAAGCGGCTGTTCTCCGCCGCAGACGACGGCTTCGCCGTCACCCTCGATCCGGAGGTGCGACAGTTCGTCCTGTCGCTGGCCCGGCAGCTCGACGAGCTGCTCGAGCTCGACGTGAACGAGACCAAGCGCCTCTTCCCCACCGCCTACCACGACGACCCCGAACGCGAGGCCGGCTACCAGATCCTGGCCCGTCAGCAGCTGATCGATTCCCGGCGGGAGGCGATATCGCTGATCGAGGCCACCGTCGACCAGGACGTCCTGACCGAGGAGGAGCTGGCGGCCTGGATGGGCATCGTCAACGACCTGCGGCTGGTGCTCGGCACCCGGCTCGACGTGTCCGAGGACGATCACGACATCGACCCCGAGGCCGACGACGCCGACCTCCACCTGCTCTATCACCAGCTCGGGTATCTGCTGAGCGAGATCGTCGACGCTCTGACCGGCACCCTGCCCCCGCCCACGGTGGCCGACGACCCGGTCTAGCGCTTGCGGGAAGCGGCGACGCGGTGGCCTCACCGTCGGGTCGTTCGCCCGCACGCCATCGAGGGTTCCGCAGCGGCGGATCGACGGCGGGCGCTCAGTCGACGGGGTGGAGGAACACCCCGGCGGTCCCCGGGCCGACGTTGGCCGCCACCCCGGCACCCACCCGGTAGCGCAGCAGCTCGATCACGGAGTCCTCGGCCGTGAGCCGCTCCTCCAGGGCGTCGGTGACCGGCTTGGTGGCGAGGTCGGCCAGGCCCGACGCCACCCGCACCCGGCGACCGCTCCCGAGAATCGCCTCGGCCATGGCGTCCACCGCCTCGTCGACGTCGTTGACCTCCGCCACCACCGAGAGGTCACCACCGGCGTAGCGGAGCACCGGGATGGCGGCGGTGTCGGCGTCGGGCAGCGGCATGCCGATGAAGCGGCCCGAGCGGTGGGCCAACTCCAGGGCCTGCACGATGAACACGCTCTCGATCTCGGCCGACAGCGCCTCCGCGGCCGCCGCCGCCTCGGCCACCGACGCCCCGGCGTCGAGGGCCTCCCGAGCGGCCACCGCACAGAGGGCCACCCCGAACGACGCCTGACCGGAGTCGACGCAGGTGACCGGGATCGGGGACTGGCCCGCCCCCCACCGGGCGGCGTCGAAGGTGGCGGAGAAGGCCGACCCGACGAGTACGGCGAGCACCGAGGTGGCGCCGGCGTCGGCCGCCTCCTGATAGGCCTCGAGGAACCGGCCGGGCGAAGGCTGGGCCGTCGACACCGTCGGCGGCTCCGGTTCGGCCAGGCGGGCGTAGAAGTCGTCCGGGCTGAGGTCGACCCCGTCGAGGTGGTCGACCCCGTCCAGGCTGATCGTGATCGGGACGACGAGCGCCCGGGTGGCCTGGACCAGCTCGGGGGTCAGGAGGGCGGTCGAGTCGACGACAAGCGCAGTGCTCACGCCGAGGTCGAACCCGCCACCTCGGCCCCCTGTTCCCCGCCGTCCCCGCTCGGGGCCGTCTCCGGCGTGCGAGCGGCCACGAATCGGCTGATGATCACGGCGCTCGACACCGCCGCCCCGATCGGCAACGAGGCCGTCGCCCCCTGCCCCCATCCCGCCGACCAGCCCCGCCGCCACCACAGGACGGCGGAGGCGACCCAGGCCAGGCAGGCCGTGGTGGTGGCGGCGAACGACCGCCGCTTCCAGGCGGGCGACACGAAGGTGGCCACGGCGACGGCCAGATCGATGGGGAAGTAGGCGGGGAAGGTGGCCAGGACCTGGCCGACACCGGTGGCCACGCCCTTGCCGCCCCGGAAACCGGACCAGGCGGGAAAGCAGTGTCCGATCACGGCCGCGCACGCCGCCACCTGGGCCCTGGCGGCGCCACCCAGCGAACGCCCGGTGGCCGCCGCCACCGCACCCTTGGCGATGTCGACCACGAGCACGGCCAGACCGAAACGAGGGCCCAGCACCTTGGCCGCATTGGCCGCACCCGGATTACCGCTGCCGGCGGTTCGCAGATCGGGGCCCCCGGCGAGGCGGGCGGCGACATCGGCGCTCGGCACCGTGCCCAGTAGATAGCCGACCACGGCGGCGATCACGGTTCGCACGACGGCACGCATCCGACGAACCGTAATGGCCAAAGGCGGTGGTGGAACCACCACCGTCTGCTAAATTGGTCAAGCCTCGGAGCGACAGCTCCCCTGAGGAAGACAGTGACACGATCGGCCCCCATCGTTCAGTGGCCTAGGACACCTGCCTTTCACGCAGGCAACACGGGTTCGAATCCCGTTGGGGGTGCAAGTCAGAGTTCCGGAGAGTGATCTGCGGAGCGACGCGATAGCGTTTCGCCGGGGTTTGATCCCCCAGCGGTACAACTAGGTCCTGTAGTGCAGTCTGGAGTGCACGCCGCCCTGTCAAGGCGGAGGTCGCGAGTTCAAATCTCGTCAGGACCGCGGGAGCCCGGCAGGGCTCCTGGGCCCGCCTCTGGCGGGTTCCACGAGTTTTGGCGAAGCCAGACCTCGACAGGCCTTCGGCGGCAGCCGAGGGCCGCTCGGAGTCGCCTGTGCTGCAGGTTTCGACAAGCGTCGAAACCTGGGGTCCCGGCGGAGCCGGGACACACGGTCGGGTAGCTCAGTTGGCAGAGCGACCGCCTGAAAAGCGGTAGGTCACCGGATCGACGCCGGTCCCGACCACAGCCATCGCCCCGGTAAGCCGGGGCCGACAATTCAAGCAAAGTCATTAAGGCCCGGGTCCCGCGGTGGATTCGGGCCTTAATTGTTGTTGACTTTTGCCGTTCAGTACATTGGAAACGGTCAACAGCTAGCTAGGACACGAATAGATCCATGGCATCATCCAAGAAAACCCCCATGAGCAAGGATCATAAGGAAGCGCTCGCCGTCGGGCGTGCAGAGGGCCGTCTGGTGCGTGCCTATCTGGAAGCGCTCGAGATGAGCAAGCCCAAGCGCGGACGCAAGCGCACCAAAGACACGATCGGTGCTCGTCTCGAACGCATCGATGAAGAGCTCGAATCCAGCGATCCCCTGCGTCGCCTGCAGCTCGTTCAGGAGCGAATTGATCTGAACGAGGAGCTCTCGACGATGGACCAGGGCGTCGACATCGACGAGCTCGAGAAGGAATTCACCCGTGTGGCCAAGGGCTACGCCGAGCGGAAGGGCATCACCTACGCCGCGTTCCGCCAGATCGGGGTCTCGGCCGCCGTGCTCAAGCGGGCCGGCATCAGCCGAGCCGCCTGAGGCGGCCGGGCTTCCACACCAGCAATCTCAACACGTAGCTCAAGGGGCACTTCCGGGTGCCCCTTGTCTCGTTTTGGCCGGACCGCTTGTGGCAATAGCCGCTCGGATCAGCGAATGTCGGCGCCCCGATACGACGCTTCCGGACGTCCGGCCTGAATCTTGTCGACTTCATGACAAAAGGCGGCAATCTGTCGATCGATGGTCCCCAGGTTCGACGCAGCATCATCACTGATTAAAGCGATTTGGGTCATTTCGCCCGGAAAACGCTGATCATCGGCCAAACGCTGCAACAGCACACGACCGTCACCGTCGCCTTCTCGCATCTGAAGTGCGGCGGCGACCGCGTGTTCTTTGATGATCTCGTGCGCCGACTCACGCCCCATCCCGCTGCGAACCGCATGCATGAGAAGTGCCGTGGTGGCCAGGAACGGCAGGTAGCGACCCAGTTCCGCTTCGACCACACCTTCGAAGGCGCCGAAGTCCCGGAGGACGGCGAATATCGTCTCGTATTGACCGTCGACGGCGAAGAAGGCGTCGGGCAACACCACCCGTCGGACAACCGAACACGACACGTCGCCCTCGTTCCATTGATCACCGGTGAGGCCGGCGGCCATGGTGAGGTGTCCCTGGAGGATCGTGTGTAGGCCCCCCACCCGCTCGCAACTCCGGGTGTTCATCTTGTGGGGCATGGCGGACGAGCCGACCTGACCCGGCTTGAACCCCTCGGTGGCCAGCTCGTGACCCGCCATCAGCCGGATCGACAGCGCCAGGTTGGCCGGGGCCGAGGCCAGTTGCACCAGACCCGCCACCACGGCGTAGTCGAGCGACCGGGGATACACCTGCCCCACGGCGCCCAACACCCGGTCGATCCCGAGGTGGGAGGCCACCCGCTTTTCCAGCTCGTCGACCTTCTCGGCCGAGCCCAGGAGGTCGAGCTGGTCCTGTTGGGAGCCGACAGGGCCCTTGATGCCGCGCAGTGCGAGGTTGGCCTGGACGGCCTGGATCTGGCGGTGGGCGGCCAGCAACTCCTCGCCGGCCATGGCGAAGCGCTTGCCCATCGTGGTGGGCTGGGCGGGCACGTTGTGGGTACGGGCGGCCATGGCCAGGGTGGCGTATCGGGCCGCCAGCTCGGCCAGACGGGTGAGCATGGCCACCGTGCGCTGCTCGACCAGGTCGAGGGCTCGCCAGGTGAGGAGCTGCTCCACGTTCTCGGTGGCGTCACGGCTGGTGAGGCCCCGGTGGATCTCCTCGTGGCCGGCGAGGGCGTTGAACTCGTCGAGTCGAGCCTTGACGTCGTGCTTGGTGGCGAGCTCCCGGGCCAGGATCGACTCGTGGTCGATGTCGTCGATCACGGACCGGTAGGCGTCGACGGCCCCGTCGGCCGCCGGCAGTCCGAGCTCGATCTGCGCTTCGAGCACGGCGATCCAGAGTTCACGCTCGATCCGCACGCGGTTGTCGGCCTCGAACAACGCCACCATCTCGGCGCTGGCGTAGCGATCGGCAAGAACGTTGGAAATCACGGCACGGCCTCCGGAGCGCACAGCGCCGGACGAGAAGGCTCAAGGCCCACCAGACAGCCGACGATGCATCAGTGAACGCTCCCAGTCTGCCGGAAAGATGTCATGAACGGCCGTTGCGAAAACCACCACCTGGAACGTGCGATCAACGTCTGTGACATGTGCTTCGGCGAGTACTGCGGCGAGTGTCTCCAGCAGCCCAAGTCGAGACGCCACCCCTGGTGCACCGACTGCGCCCTGATCGCCTCCGGTGTGCGGTCACGGACCCAGCTGCAGTTGCGGGGGGCCAAGACGACGGCCAAGAAGCGCCGTCGGGCCCTGGCCGAGCAGGATGCCTCACCCACCGGCTTCAACTTCTTCGACATCGCCACCCGGGACCGCAACGGACAGCCGATCTCGACGCCGCCGGCGGAGCCCGTCGAGGCCGAGATCGAGACCGACGACGAGCACGAGCGCGACGGCGACGGGCTCGCCGACGGCCTGCGCCGGGCCATCCAGCCCGCGACCAACGCCCTCCTGCAGCGTGGTTCGGACGGCGATGAGGACGTGACCTCCGAGGTCGACACCGACGACGACGCCGACACCGTGGCCGACGCCGAACAGGACGCTACCGACGACGGGGAGACGGCGCCGGAGATCGATCCCCACGTCGAGATGGACGGCCCCTTCGACCGGGTGCCGATGACCCCGGCCGTGGCCCGCCTCCAGGAACTCAAGCGGCAGGCGGCCGAGCAGGAGGCGGCGGACCGGGAGACGGTCCCCGGCAACAACCTCGTCCGCCGCCAGTCGGGCGCCCGGACCACGGGCAACTACACCCTCGGGCGGCGGGCCGACGAGCCGTTGACGCCGACGTCCAACGTCGCCGACCTCCGGCCGACGACCGAGCCGGAGGCCCCCGAACCCACACCCGAACCGGCCGCCGCCGAGCCGACCCCGCCCGAACCGACCCTCCAGCCCGCAGCCGTCGCCGCCGAGCCGACCGGGGCGACCCCGGAGCCCCCAGCCGTCGAGCCCGTGCCCGAGGCGACCGCCCGGCCCGCGGCCGCCCAGCCTGCATCGGTCGAACCGGGGGCGCCCGGGCCGGTCGAGGCTGCAATCCCCGCTCCGCCTCCTCCGGTCGCCGAAGCGGCGGAGGTCGCAGGCGGCGTGCCGGATCCGGGTCGCCCGGTCCCCCCTCCCCCGCCGCCGGTGTTCAACCTCCCGCAGGTCGCCGCCGAGGCCGAGCCCACGACCGTCCTGACCGCAGCCGCTTCGGTCGCCCCCGAGGCCGAGGCGGCGCCGGTCGCGCCACTTCCCCTGCCCGTCGATGCCGAGGCGCCGACCCCAGCTGCACCGACGCCCGAGGCGCCGACCCCGGCCGCACCGACGCCCGAGGCGCCGACCCCGGCGGCGGAAAACCAAACGGCGCCGACCCCGGCCACACCGACTCCCGAGGCGGCAACCCCGACGGCGGCAACCCCGGCCGCACCGACGCCAGAGGTGGCCACTCCGCCGAGCGATGGTCTGGAGACGCTGGAGGACCCCACCTCGGAGTTCCCCGCCCCCGTGTTCGACCCGGCGGCGACTGCGGCTCCCTCCCCCGACGCCGAGGCCACACCCGAGCCGTCACCGACGACGCCGGAGACGGCGGAGGACGACGACACGGTCCCGGACGTTCCCGACGTCACCGCCACCGGCGGCGATCGCCGGCATGACGACGGTTCCGACCAGGCCGAACGCCGTCGACGCAAGACCGACGGCGTCGAGCCCACCACACCCCTCACCGCACCGATGATCGGCGAGATCCGCACCATCGGCGGACGGCGCCTCGGCGACAGCGGCGGCACGACCACGGTCGAGCCCCGCGTCGCAGCACCGAGCGCCGCCGTCGACGCCGGATCGCTCAACGGGGTCGAGCAGTTCGATGCCGGGCTGATCCCGACCAGGCGGTCGAGCGACGAACAGGCGGACGGTGGCGACGCCCAGGCCTTCGGCGCAGGAGCCGGCGACAGCGGACCGGACCGGCCCGCAGGCGGCCCCGGCCTCCCCGGCGGCTCCCGCTAGAGTCCACCCGAGATCCGCTGGGATCGACGAGGAACCGGCGCCGAGGCCCGGCCCCTTTCGATCTCGGGTGCGGCGCTCAGGCGTCGAAGTGGACGAACTGGTTGCGACCGGGCCCGGTCGACACCATCGTGATCGGCACCCCGACCTGCTCCTCGAGCAGCTTGAGGTAGTCGATGGCGGCCGGCGGCAGATGCGAACGCTCCGTGGCCGCAGTGAGGTCGGTCTTCCAGCCCGGCATCTCCTGATACACGGGCACGGCCTTGTGGACGTCCGACTGGTGGTAGGGCAGCTTCTCCACCCGCTTGCCGTCGATCTCATAGGCCACGCAGATCTTCACCGTGTCGAGCGAATCGAGCACGTCGAGCTTGGTGATGGCCAGCTCGGTCAGGCTGTTGACCCGCACGGCGTGGCGCAACATCACGGCGTCGAACCAGCCCGGACGACGGCGGCGACCGGTGTTGGTCCCGTACTCCCGACCGACGTCGACCATGGTGTCGCCCGCCTCGTCGAACAGCTCGGTCGGGAACGGACCGGCCCCGACCCGGGTGACGTAGGCCTTGGCGATGCCGAGCACCCGGTCGATGTGGCGGGGGCCGACACCGGCGCCGGCGCAGGCCCCACCGGCGGTCGGGTTGGACGAGGTTACGAAGGGGTAGGTGCCGTGGTCGAGATCGAGGAAGGTGGCCTGGGCCCCTTCGAACAGGACGTGCTGGCCCGCTTCGAGCGACTCGTGGACGAGATCGACGGCGTCGCAGATGTGGGGGGCGAGGCCCTCCAGGCACTCGGAGAGCACCTTGTCGGCCAGGGCGTCGGGGTCGACCGGCAGCCGGTTGAAGACCTTGGTCAGCACTCGGTTGGTGTGATAGAGCGAGCCCTCGAGCTTCTGGCGGAAGATGTTCTCGTCGAGGAGATCCTGCACCCGGATCCCCAGGCGCATGGCCTTGTCGGCGTAGGCCGGGCCGATGCCGCGCTTGGTGGTGCCGAGCTTGGCCTTGCCCAGATGGCGTTCGTGGAGGGCGTCGAGCTGCTGGTGATAGGGCAGGATCAGATGGGCGCTGCCCGACACCTTTACCCGGGAGGTGTCGATGCCCCGCCGGGTCAACATCTCCATCTCGGTCAGCAGGACGAAGGGGTCGACGACGACGCCGTTGCCGATGACGGGGACGATGTGGTCGTACAGCACCCCGCTCGGAATCAGCTGGAGGGCGAAGGTCTCACCGTCGACGACCAGGGTGTGGCCGGCGTTGTGGCCGCCCTGGTAGCGGACCACCATCGACATCTCCTTGGACAGGAGGTCGGTGAACTTCCCCTTGCCCTCGTCTCCCCACTGGGTTCCAACCACGATCGTTGCAGGCACCACTCAAGGTTAGCGGGACAGGTGGTCGGCCCTGTCCGTCCGCCCTGGACACAGCGGTGATGGCCGTCACGGTCCGCCTGGTGAGTAGCCTGGTCCCGTGACCACGGAGGGGCCCGGCCGGGCGACGAGCTTCGAGCACGTGCGCCACGATCCTGGCCTGCTCGACGAGTACCTGAAGGCCCTGGTCGCCGGTGCCGTCGGCGGAGACGCCGTCGCGCTCGAACGGCTGCTGGCCGCCATCAGCGACGGCGAGTTGGCCCACCCGGGGATCCGACGGGTGCTGGTGAACGAGGCCGACGTCGACGAGGTGGCCCAGGATGTGCTCGTCGCCGTGGCCCGAGGGCTCGACGGCTTCGAGGGCACGTCGCGCGTCACCACCTGGCTCTACTCCATCGCCCGATTCAAGGCCCTCGATCACGTTCGCCGTCGCCGTCCGCAACCGGTGGGCGACCGCCCAGACGTCGACGCCCTGGTCGGCGACGCGGCCCGCATCTCCTCGATGGTGGCCACCCAGGCCTCGGTCCAGGAGCTGCTCGAACAGGTGCCCGAGCCGTACCGGACCGCTGTCCGGTTGCGCGATCTCGACGGGCTTCCTTACGAAGAGATCGCCACGGCCACCGACGCCCCGATCAACACCGTCCGCTCCCGTATCTCCCGAGGCCGAGCCCTGCTGGCCGCCCTGGTCACGGCGGAGGGCGCCGACCTTGGCTGACCTGACCGGCACTCGGCTCGGCCCGTATCGGGTCGAGTCCCTGATCGGCACGGGCGGGTTCGCCTCGGTCTTCCTCGCCCGCGACGACCGCCTGCAGGATCGGGTGGCGATCAAGATCCTGGCCGACAACCACGCCCTGTCGCCCGAGATCCGCGAGCGGTTCATCGCCGAAGGGCACCTCCTCCGCCGCATCGACTCACCTCAGGTCACCCAGATCTTCGACATCGGCGAGACCGCGGACGGCCGCCCGTACCTCGTCCTCGCCTACGCCGACCGCGGCGACCTGCGGGCCCGCGTCGATCAACGTCGGGCCGCGGGCTGGGCCCCGTCGACCTCCGATCTCCGCACCGTCACGCACTTCCTCCATCGGGCCCTGGCCGTCCTCCACCACCACCGGCTCGTCCATCGGGACCTCAAGCCCCGCAACATCCTGATCCGCTCCCAGCTCGCCGAGGGCGGCGACGCCGCCACCGAGGCCGACCCGCTGGTCGCCGGTGACGAACGCCTGATGCTGTCGGACTTCGGCATGGCCAAGGATCTCGCCCTCCACAGCGGCCTCACCATCGGCGGTGGTTCCCCCGGCTTCCAATCGCCGGAGCAGGTTCGGCCCCTGACCAACGTCGACCAGCGGTCCGACCTGTACGCCGCCAGCGCCACCCTGGTGTGCTTGATCACCGGCGAGGCCCCCGATCCCACCTCCGACTGGGCCGAAGAGGTGGGCCGACGCACCGGGCCCGGCGTGGCCCACGTTCTCGCCATCGGCCTCGACACCGATCCCGATCGGCGCTTCGACGACGTCGACCGGTGGCACGACGCCGTGATCAACGCCCTGAACGACCCGATGCAGGTACCCCGCTCGGCCCGGACCGGGACGCGGCGGCTCGGGGGCTGGCGGGCCGTGGCGGCGGGCGTGGCCGTGGCGGCATCGCTGGGCGTCGGGGCCGTCGTGGCGTGGCCGGGCGACGGGTTCACCCCGATCACCGCCCAGGCCGACGGCACGATCGAGGCCGTCGACACCGTGGGCGACCGCACGCTGACCGTGACCGGCCCGGCCGCCCTCACCGTCGGCGAGACCGCAACCTACCGGGTGACCCCGGACCAGGTCGACGACTGGACGTGGATCGCCCCCGACGGCGAGCGCTACACCAACACCACCGACGTCGAGCTGACCCCGGCCTCGGCCGGGATCACCATCCTCGAAGTGCGCTCGACGACGGCCGACGGGGAGGACGAGACCGACGAGGATGCGGTGACGGTCCGGCTCCGACTGGTGGTCGAGGACGCCTGACCGCAGCGGCGTCCGTCGCCGCCACCCGATTCGAATTTGTTCGACGTCGGGGAACTTTTGCGAAACGAGCCTCCGACCTACGGGTTGAACGGCGCAGAACGGCGCCACCGATGAACCGGAGAGAGCCATGAGCTGGTCCCCCAACCACCAGTCCACCAACCCCACCGACACCGACACCCGCACCACGATCGACGGCGACGCCGCTCCCCGACCTGTTGGTCGCACCCACCGGCGCACGCCGATGGTGTGGGCCGCCCTGGTCGCCATCGGCCTCGTCGCCGCCGCCTGCTCGACCGACGACGCCACCGCCGAGGTGAGCAGCGCCGCCGGATCGACGGACGAATCCACCGAGGAGGCCACCCCCGGCGAACAGACCGACGACGGGTCGTCGACCGATGCTGCGGCCGGGGCCGAGGGCGCCGATGACACCGCCGACGCCGAGGGCGCCGATGGCACCGCCGACGAGCCGACCGAGCGCGCCGGCGACGACACCGACGACGCCACCACCGAGGCACCGGCGACGACCACGACGACCGCCGCCACCGACGACGGTGAGCTCGGGGCCGAGGCCGACCTCCGCTACGACATCGGCAAGATCATCACCTGGACCTCGAACCAGGACGGTACGTTCTCGGTCGTGTTCGACCGGTTCCAGCTGGCCGACAGTGGGCTCAGCGGCCCGGCCCTGACCGAGGAGCCGTCGAACCTGACCGCCTCCGACGTCGGCATCATCAACGAGAACGACCAGCTGCGGACCTACATCATCGACCCCGGGGCGACGGCCCTGGCCGCCGACGAGGCGTGGTTCACCGCCGAGTGCAGCGGCGAGGACGGCGGCGACCTGACCTACGACGAGCTGCCGGTCCCCATGTTCCTCGACGCCTACAACGACTCCGACGACGTCGTCAGCCTCACCTTCGAGGATGAGCGGGTCGTGCTCCTGCGAGACCAGCGCGGCTGTTGATCGATCTAGGATGAAGAGCGTGATCTGGCTTTTCGTGGCCTTCATCGTTCTTCCGGTGCTGGAGATCTACATCATCACGCAGGTGGCCGGGCCCCTCGGCTGGCCTCTCACGATCTTCCTCGTGATCTTCGTGAGTCTGGCCGGGGCCTGGCTCGTCCGCCGCGAGGGCATGGGCGTCATCCGTCGCCTGCGCGACGCCCTCGAGAGCGGGCGCATGCCGACCAAGGAGCTGGCCGACGGGGCGATGATCTTCTTCGCCTCGGCTCTGATGCTCACCCCGGGCTTTCTCACCGACGCCTTCGGCCTGGCCCTGCTCATCCCTCCGATCCGAGCCGTGCTCCGCCCGCCGGTCATCGCCTTCTTCCGGCGCCGCCTCAACGTCCAGGTGGCCAATCTCGGCGGCATGGCGGGCGGCATGGGCGGTGGCCCGTTCGGTGCGGCCGGAGCCGCGGGCTTCGGTCGGGGTGACGTGTTCGACGTCGACGGCACCCCTGTCGACGAGGACGAGCCGGGCCCCGCCGAGGACGACGGGGGCACCGGCTCGAGCGGCGATCGACCTGAGTTGCGCTGAGTCGAGCTGAGGCGGAGCGGCGGAAGCGGCCGCCCCGAACCGGATGACCGGCCCGGGCGGCCGACGCCCGGTCGCCGTACCTAGGCGCCCGCCACCCGGTGCACCTCGCACGGGTCGTCGGTGCAGGGCGAGAGACCGGTGAGGGCGTCGAGACCGTCGAGCCGGCGCAGCTGCAGGCCGTTGCCGCCGGCGACCACGTCGGCCCCGGTAGCCGGGCGCTTCTGCGGCGTGCCGTTGTCCGGCTCCCGCTCACCGTCCTCGCCCTCGGCGCCGTCCTCGCCGTCGCCGTCCTCGCCGTCCTCGCCGTCCTCCGACGGCTCATCGCCGTCGGAGGGATCGGAACCCTCGCCGGGGTCGGTGCCCTGGCCCGGCTCCTCGTCACCGGTGCCCTCACCGGGATCGGTGCCCTCACCCGTGCCGGGGTCGGTCCCCTCGCCGGGGCCGCCCGAACCGTTGCGGTCATCGTCGACGGCGAGGTAGGCGAACCCCTCCTCGGCGGTGAGGACCACACCATCGCTGTTGGTGCGGACGGTCACGTCGACCACGCCGACCGCATCGGCGGCCGGGGTACGGACCACGATCCAGGTGTCGGTCTGGGCGTACGTGGTGCCGGGCTGATCGCCGAACCACACGTGGGCGGTGCCGGGGAAAGTCCCGGTGACGCTGACGTAGGTGTCGCCGGCCACCGAGCCGGAGCGGGGCGACACGTCGGTGAGCGCCCACTCCCCGTTCTGCTCGTCGATGGGCCCGGTCGGGATCTCCGGAGCGGTCGTCGTGGGGTTGGACGGGGTG
>JBCCRO010000020.1:0-93855 GCA_039201605.1 Actinomycetota bacterium | reverse complement strand
TGCGTGGCGACGGGGCGGTGCGGGGCGACGGGGCGGCGGCGCCAGGAGCGGGCCGGGCGCCCGAGCCGCGGGCGGCCTCGGGATCGGCCGAACGGGCGGTGGGGCCTGAGGCCGAGCGCGACGGGCGCTCGGTGGGGGCCGGGCCTCGGGTGGAGGGGGCCGGGGTGTCGCCCAGGGCGGAACGGCCACGGCGGGCCTCCGGGTCGGGCTGGCCCTTGGCCCGGGCCGACCGGTCGGGCGGCGGGGTGCCACCGGCGGCGGGCCGGTCGAAGAGCGAGGGCTCGGGGGCCTCACGGGACGTGGGGGCCCGGCGAGGGGCGGGCTTGGGGCCGATCAGGTCGTCGTCGGGGGCGAGACCGTTGCCGGGCGCCAGGGCGTCGGTGTCGGCGAACACGTCCGACAGGTCGGGGCCGGACCAGTTGGGGTCGTCTCCCCGCCAGCTCGGCCCTTCGAGCTGGTTGGCCCGGTTGAGGGCTTCGGCGCCGAGGGCGGCCGGGATCTGCCCGGTGGCGGGCTCGGTCCAGTGCTGGAGGCCTGCGGCCTCCGCTTCGGCTGCGGCCTGGGCCTCGACGATCTCGACCTCGGTCAGATCGATGGCGTCGTCTTCATCGTCACGGATGATCGGGATGCGACCGAAGGAGCCGGACTCCTGGTCGGGCGGGGGCTCGAAGAGGTCGAAGATGCTCTGAGAAGCATCGTCGCTGTCTTTGCCGAACCTCCCGCGCCTCTTGTTGTCAGCCATCGTGCGTCCTTTCGTGAACCGCGTTGGCGGCACCACTCGAGATGAGCCCGGTCCGTCGGGCGGGCCACGGGGGCGCCGCTCGGCGGGCGAACCCGCTTAGACCTCGAGCAGCTCCTCTTCCTTGGATGCCAACGCCCCGTCCACAGTGGCTTCACTTGATTGGGTCAACCGGTCGAGATCCTTCTCGGCCCTGCTCAGCTCATCTTCGGTGAGCTGATTCTCCTTCTCGGCGCTCTCGAGCTCCTTGCGGGCGTCGCGCCGGATGTTGCGGATCGAGATCCGCCCGTCCTCGGCCATCTTCTTGACCATCCGCACCAGCTCCTTCCGGCGCTCCTCGGTGAGGGGCGGGAAGTTGAGGCGCACGGAGCGCCCGTCGTTGCTGGGGGACAGACCGAGGTCGGAATTGCGAATCGCCTTCTCGACCGACTCCAGGTTCTGCGGGTCGTGGGGGGTGATCAGCAGCTGCCGGGCTTCGGGCACTGCGATCGACGCCATCTCCTGCAGCTTCATCTCGACCCCGTAGGCCTCAACCGTGATCCGCTCGACCAACTGGGGGGCCGCCCGGCCGCTCCGGATCGACGAAAAATCCGCCCTGGAGTGGGCGATGGCCTTCTCCATGCGGTCTTCGGCGTCGGAGAGGACCAACTCGGCGAACTCGCTCATTCCACTATCGTACCAATGGCCTCACCGCAGAGCAGCCTTCGAAGGTTCCCCTCGCCCAGTAGGTCGAACACGACGATCGGTAGGTCGTTCTCCCGGGCGTGTGTGACAGCGGTGGAATCCATGACCCGGAGGTCCTTGCTGAGGACGTCGAGATGGGTCAGTTTGTCGATCTTGGTGGCGTCGGGATCGGTGCGCGGGTCCGCGGTGTAGATGCCGTCGACGCCGCCGTGGGTGCCCTTCAGGAGCACGTCGGCGTTGATCTCGACGGCTCGGAGGGCGGCGGAGGTGTCGCTGGTGAAGAAGGGGTTGCCGGTGCCGGCGGCGAAGATCACCAAGCGGCCCTTCTCCAGGTGGCGAATGGCCCGTCGTCGGATGTACTCCTCGGCCACCTGCGGCATCCGGATGGCGGATTGGAGGCGGGTCTGAACGCCCTCGCGCTCGAAGACGTCCTGCAGGGCGAGGGCGTTGATCACGGTGGCCAACATGCCCATGTAGTCGGCCTGAGCCCTATCGAGACCGCCCTCGACACCGTGCATCGAGCCGCGCCAGATGTTGCCGCCGCCGACGACGATGGCGAACTGGACCCCGAGCTCGTTGCGGACGGCGATGATGTCCTCGGCGAGCCGGTGGACGACCTTGCCGTCGATGCCGTAGCCGACCTCACCGGCAAAGGCTTCGCCCGACAACTTGAGCAGCACCCGGTTCCAGCGTGGTTCGATCGCGTCGGACAAGGTCCCTCCTGGGGTCTGATGTTGTGGACCGCCCCCGGCCGAAGGTCGAGGCTAGTCGACGGGGGTCACCGCCGGGCGGCGCCCCCGATAGGCGAAATCAGCCGACCATGGCCAGGGTGAAGCGGCTGATCGAGCCGTCACCGAGGCGGGCCTTGACCGTCTCCTTCTCGCCGAACACGCCCTGCTCCAGCAGCACGCGCTCGCCGAACCAGGAGTTGAGCCGGCCCTCGACGATCTTGGGCCAGGCCTGCTCGGGCTTGCCCTCGGCCTTGGTGATCTCGAGGAGGGCGGCCTCCTCGCGGGACACGTCGTCGGCCGGGACCTCGTCGCGGCTGAGGTAGGTCGGCTTGGCGAAGGTGATGTGCAGGGCCACCTCGTGGAGCTCCTCGGCGCTCACGCCGGCACCCTGGATCAGGACTCCGGCGGTGCCGCCGCCGTGGAGGTAGGCGTCGATGACCTCGCCGTCGCGCGCCTCGTAGCGCTCGACGGTGCCCACCTCGATGTTCTCCTTGACGGTGAGCTTGAGGTTCTCCAGCTCGGCGCCGAAGTTGCCAGCGGCGTCGGGGCCCTCGGCCAGGACGGCGTCGGCCATCTGCTGGGCCAGCTTGCGGAAGTCATCGGACTTGGCGGCGAAGTCGGTCTCCGACTTCAGGTGGACGAGCGAGGCACCGGCGTCGGTGGAGGCGATCGCCACAACACCCTCGGCGTTCTCCCGATCGCTCCGGCCGGCGGCCTTGGCCAGGCCCTTCTCCCGGAGGATCTGGGTGGCGGCTTCCATGTCGCCATCGGCGTCGGTCAGGGCGCGCTTGGCGTCCATCATCCCGGCGCCGGTGGCCTTGCGCAGTTCCTGTACGTCCTTGGCCCCGAATGCTGCCATCGCTGATCGTTCCTTGTCGTCGTGAGGTGGAGGGGTGGTGAGGTGGTCGGGTTGGTTCGGTCGACCCGGTGGGAGGTCGGCCCGGCGAGCGACTACTCGGCCGGGGCCTCGGGAGCCGGGGTCTCACCCTCGGCGGCCGGAGCCTCGGCGGCGGGAGCGGCCTCAGCAGCCGGAGCTTCGGCGGCAGGAGCGGCCTCGGCGGCGGGAGCGGCCTCGGCGAGGCGGGCCTCGCGGGCGGCGGCCTCGGCGGCGGCTGCGGCACGGGCCTCGGCCTGCGCCTCGGCCACGGCGGCCTCCTCCTCGGGGGTGCGGGCCACCTCACCGGTGAGCTCGGGAGCGGCGGCACCGTTGCGGGAACCGGCGATGAGCTTGCCCTCGGCCACGGCCTCGGCGATGACCCGGGTCATCAGCTCGGCCGAGCGGATGGCGTCGTCGTTGCCGGGGATGGGGTAGGTGATGAGATCGGGGTCGCAGTTGGTGTCGACCACGGCCACGATCGGGATGCCCAGCTTGCGGGCCTCGGTGACGGCGATGTGCTCGATGATGGTGTCGAGGACGAATACGACGGAGGGCAGCTTGCCCATCGTCTTGATACCGCCGATATTGCGATCGAGCTTCTCCAGCTCACGGCTGTAGCGGAGCGCTTCCTTCTTCGGCATTTCCTCGAAGTCGCCGGCGGCGCGCATGCGCTCGTACTCGAGCAGCTTGCCGACCCGCTTGGAGATCGTCTGGTAGTTGGTGAGCATGCCGCCCAGCCAACGCTGGTCGACGAAGGGCATGCCGACCGAGCGGGCGTGGCGCCGGATCGGCTCCTGAGCCTGCTTCTTGGTACCGACGAAGAGGACGGTGCCGCCGTCGGCGACGGTGTCGCGCACGAAGGTGTACGCCTTCTCGACCCGGCGGAGCGTCTCCTCCAGATCGATGATGTAGACCCCGTTGCGGTCGCCGTGGATGAACCGCTTCATCTTGGGGTTCCAGCGACGGGTCTGATGGCCGAAGTGGACCCCGGCCTCGAGCATCTGCTTCATGGTGACGACTGCGGTCACGGTGTTCTCCTCCGGTTGTGGCAACCGTCCGTGCCAGGGGACCCGATGGGTGGCCCTGGACCGTGGAATGCGGACGGCCGTGTGGTCAGGTGTAAGTGCCGCCGCCCCGGTCGGGACGGCTGAACGCGGCGAACGGGCCGCTACGTCCGGGAATCAATGCTAGCGACCCGGTCGGTCGCCTCCGACGCCTGATGACCCGCTATCCGATCGCGGGCCGGAGGCAGCGCCGTCGCTCGGGGCCGGCCCGGCGAGCGGTCGGTCAGCGGATGCCGTTGGTGCCGTGGGGCCGGCCCACCGGAGCGGTCGGTCAGCGGATGCCGGTGGGGCGGTCGATCAGTCGGGTGGGGGGAACGAGGCGGGGCGGCCCGCAGGTGCCGTCGAGCAGCGGCCCGGGGTCGATGTAGCGCTCGCCGATTCGGGCGGTGAGGTGGAAGCCGACGGCGGCGGTGGCGACCGGGGCACCGGCGGCGACGGTGGCTCCCCGGAGGACGTCGATCGAGGCCAGCGGCCCGTAGGTCGAGCGCAGATCGCCGTCGTGATGGACGACGAGGTAGAGCCGGCCCGCCACCGGTCCGCGGAAGCCGACGCGCCCGTCGGCCACGGCCCGCACCGGTGCCCCGTCGGTCACGCCGTACTCGATCCCCCGGTTCCCGGCGCCGTAGGGCCCCTCGGGCGGACGGAACGGGTCGACGACGGGGGCGTCGACCGGTGGTCGCCAGCCGCAGTCCGTCGGCGGTGCGGCCTGAGCCAGGGCCGGTGAGGCGGAGCCGCCACCGGTGCCGAGGACGACGATCAGGGCCACGAGGGCGGAGACGAGTAGTCGGGACATGGGGCTTCTCCCCTGCTGGGCGGGCCACGAGGTGACCCGATCGCACTGTGGGGGAAGCGGTGTCGGCCTTGTCCCGACCGATGCGACGGTAGCGTCGCCGTATCGAGCAGCGTCGCTAGATGGGCTCTCGCTCCATCGAGGCGAGACGGGACTTCAACGAGAGCACGGCTTTGGTGTGGATCTGGCAGACCCGGCTCTCGGTGACACCGAGCACCCGTCCGATCTCGGCCAGGGTCAGACTCTCGTAGTAGTAGAGGGTGAGCACGATCTTCTCCCGCTCACTCATCCGGTTGATGGCCTGGGCCAACATCTGACGGGTCTCGACCTGCTCGAAGACGCCGCCGGGGCCGTCCTCACGGTCGGCGAGGGTGTCGCCGAAGGTGAGGCTCTCGCCGCTGTTGAGCGACAGCATCTCGTCGAGGGCGACCAGGCCCACGGAGGAGATCTGGCTGTAGATGCCGTTGAGCTGATCGACGGTGAGGTCGAGCTCGTCGGCGATCTCGTCGTCGGTCGGTGAGCGGTGGAGGGTGGCTTCGAGCTTCGACATGGCCCGCTCCACCGACTTGGCCTTGGACCGCACCGATCGAGGCACCCAGTCGATCGATCGGAGCTCGTCGAGGATGGCGCCCTTCACCCGGGAGATGGCGTAGGTCTCGAACTTGTAGCCCCGCTCGGGATCGAACTTGGTGATGGCATCGATGAGCCCGAACATCCCGTAGCTCACGAGGTCTGACTGATCGACGCTCTGGGGGAGGCCTGCCGCCACCCTGCTGGCCACGTACTTCACCAAAGGTGCGTAGTACACGATCAGCTGATCTCTATCGCTCTGGCGCCCGTGCTCCTTGAAGCTGGCCCAGACGCTGCCCAATTCGACTTCCGTATCGATGGTCACAGTTCCCGCCGTGGTTTGTGATGACGTTGTGAGAACGGCGAGGTCGTCCGTGACCGAGCCCACCCGTTCCCACTTTCCGTCGACACTCAGCCACCGGGAGTGAGGTGAACTCGTCGAATTGGGGTCGAAGTGACCAGAATGAGCCGAATGGCCCGGGTCGCCCTGCTCGACCGCCTGGAACCCGAGGGCGTGCAGGTAGCGGGAGCGTGCGGCGGTCGTGGTCACGGCGGCCGACCGTAGCCCTGAGAACGCTCAGAGTGGTGGCTGTTGACGCAGAGACACAATTGGCGGCGCAGGGCCCCAGCTGGTGGTGACCCGACCTCCGCCGCACCCGCCTGTGCCCCGGGCCGCCCGTGCCGAGTGGGGGCCGGGCCTGCCAAGATGCAGCGATGCGCTTCGCCTTCGTCACCGCTCCACAACGAACGACCTGGGACTGGATGCTCGAGGTCTGGCAACGGGCCGACGGCCATGAGCTGTTCGAGTCGGGCTGGACCTTCGACCACCTGTACCCGCTCTTCGGCGACTCGACCGAGGACTGCATGGAGGGCTGGATGACCCTGGCCGCTCTGCTTCACGAGACCGAACGCCTGCGGGGAGCGGTGCTGGTGAGCGGCATGCCCTACCGCCACCCCGGCGTGCTGGCCAACATGGCGAGCACGCTCGACATCACCAGCGGCGGACGACTCGAACTCGGGATCGGCGCCGGGTGGAACGAGGAGGAGTGCGACGCCTTCGGCATCCCGCTCGGCTCGATGTCTGAGCGCTTCGACCGGTTCGAGGAGGGCCTGGAGGTGCTCGCCAGCCTGCTCACCAACGAGCGGACCACGTTCGCCGGCGAGCACTACCGACTCGACGCCGCCATGAACAATCCGAAACCGGTCCAGGATCCGCTCCCGATCTGCATCGGGGGCCGGGGCAAGAAGAGGACCCTGCCTCTGGCGGCCCGGTACGCCCACCACTGGAACTTCAGCGGTACCGAGACCGAGGAGTTTCTCGCCTGTCGGGAGGTGCTCCATCGGCGTTGTGCCGACATCGAACGCGACCCGGCCGAGATCACCTGCAGCACCATCGCCCGCTGGACCGGCGACGCGGACGCCTTCGCCGCCGAGATCGAACGATGGGCCGAGGTGGACGTCGACCTGGTGATCGTGGGGATGTCGCCCACCATGCCGGCGGCCGCCGTCGACGACGTGGCAGCCGCCCTCGCCGCCCGCTGAGCCGACAATGCGGAGCCTGCACCGCCGGCCCCTACGGCGAGTGCGGGCCGACCAACGAGACCGTCGAGCCATCGAGCACCACCTCCCCCTGATCGACCAGACCCTGGACGTCGGCCAACACCTGGTGGATCGACGCCGCAGGCGAACCGGGGCCGGCGGCCAACGTCACCAGTTCGTCGAGATGGACGGCGCCGGCCCGCGCCTCGGCCAGGATCAGCCGCTGACGGGCCGACAACGCCGCACCCCGGCCCCCGCCTGAGGCGTCGCCGTGGGCGGCTCGCGGCGCCGCCCGGTCGCGATCTGCCGCGGGCGCCTCTGACGACAGGCCCAGGGCGTCGATCACGTCGGCGGCGCCGGTGACCGGTGGGCAGCCCTCGGCCAGCAGCTGGTTGGTGCCGGCGGCGGCCGGGTTGGTGACGGCGCCGGGCACCGCCATGACCAGTCGACCTCGCTCGGCCGCCTCGTGGACCGTGTGCATCGAGCCGCCCGACGTGTGCGACTCGACCACCACCACGGCGTCGGCAAGCGCCGCGATCAGCCGGTTCCGGGCCGGGAACCGCCACCGCTCGGGGTGGGTCCCGGCCGGGGCCTCACTGATCAGCAGGCCGACATCGGCGGTGCGGAACCACAGCCGACGGTTGGCGGCGGGGTAGACGCAATCGAGCCCGGAGCCGACGACGGCCAGCGGACGGCCACCGGCGGCCAACACCCCCCGATGGGCGCAGCCGTCGATGCCGGTGGCCAGGCCGCTGACCACGATCACGCCGGCCTCGGCCAGCTCCGCCCCCAGCTCGGTGGCGACATGGCGCCCCACGGCCGAGCACCGCCGGGTGCCGACGATGGCCACCATCGCCGGTGCCACCAACAGGCCCGGGTCACCCCGGGTGAACAGCAGTGCCGGTGGCTCGGGGTCGTCGACGAAGGGCCACAGGTCATCGGCCGGGGCCAACATCGCTCCGCCGTCGAGGGAGTTCGCCGCCCACAGCTCGTCGAGCATCTGGGATCGCAACGTGGCCGTCCACCGGTCGACCAGCTTGCGGGTGACACCCCGAGGGGCATGACCGACCCCCGGCGGCAGGCGACCGTGGCGCAGGTGGGCCACCACCTCGATCGGCTCATCGGCGGCCAGCAGCCAGCGGAGCCGGGCCGGCCCCATAGCCGGGAGGGAGGCCAGGGCCAGTCTGGCCCGGCGGTCGGCGAGGCTCGCCGCATCGGTGCTCATGAGGCCCGCACCTCCTGCGGATCCTTGCCGAGCACCGAGGTGGGCATGGCCCGCAGAGCGAGGGCGCCCGAGATCACGTCGTGGTCGATCACGGACTCGCCGGTGAGGTCGGCGATGGTGCGGGCCACGGTACGCACCCGGGTGAGGCCCCTCCCGGTCAACGCCCCCGCCTCCAGCGCCGCCCGAAGGACGGCGGTGGCCTCGGCCGTGAGCGGGGCGTACTCGTCGAGCTGGTCGACCGAGAGGCGAGCGTTGGTGGCGACCCCGCGCTCCCGGGCCGCCGCCCGCGCCCGGGCCACCCGTTCCGCCACCTCGGCCGTCGACTCCTCCCGGGCCCGCCCCAGAAGAAGATGGGCCGGCGGGGGACGGACCTCGACCCGCACGTCGAAGCGGTCGAGGAGAGGGCCCGAGAGTCGTCGGGCGTAGCGGGCCCTCGACGCCTCGCTGCACCGGCACTCCCCGATCGGGCCGCCCTCCCCGCACGGGCAGGGGTTCATCGCCGCGATCAGCAGGAAGCGGGCGGGCAGGGTGACGGCCCGGGCCGCTCTCGCCACCCGCACCACCCCCTCCTCCAACGGCTGACGCAGCGCATCGAGCGCCGTCGGTGCGAACTCGCCGAGCTCATCGAGGAAGAGGACACCGGCTGCGGCGCAGGAGATCTCGCCGGGGCGCAGGGCGGACGTGCCGCCGCCGACCAACGACACCAGCGAGGCACCGTGGTGCGGGGCCCGCAGCGGCGGCCGCCGGACGAGGCCGCCCGGGGGCAGGCCGACCCCGGCGGCCGAGTGGACGCTGGTGGCGACGAGCGATTCGTCCGGACCGAGATCGGGCAGGAGGCCGACCAGGCGGTTGGCCAGCATCGTCTTGCCCGATCCCGGTGGGCCGACCATGAGCAGGTGGTGCCCGCCGGCCGCCGCCACCTCTAGAGCCCAACGGGCCAACGGCTGGCCTCGGACGTCGGCCAGATCTCCGCGGTCGGCGAGGGCCGGACCGACCGGGCCCGACTCCGTCGGGGGTGGCAGGGCGACGTCGTCGACCAGGGCGGCGACCAACTGACGCAACGAGGACACGGGACGGGTGGCTTCGGGCCGGACCAGGGCCGCCTCCGCCGCACCGGCCTCGGGCACCGCCACGACCGGGGTGACGATGGCACCGGCGAGGCAGACGAGGCCGGGGACGGGCCGCACCGACCCGTCGAGACCCAGCTCCCCCACCGCGCCGTGGGTCTCCACCGCTTCGGCCGGGATCTGACCGGAGGCGGCGAGGATCCCGAGGGCGATGGGGAGGTCGAGGGCGGAGCCCTGCTTGCGGAGGCCCGAGGGGGCGAGGTTGATCGTGACCCGCTTCAGGGGCCAGGTCAGCCCGCTGGAGAGGATGGCGGCCCGGACACGGTCTCTCGACTCGCGACAGGCGGCGTCGGGCAGGCCGACGAGGGTGTAGCCGGGTAGGCCCTGGCTGACGTGGACCTCGACCCGGACCGGGTGGCCGGTGACCCCCTCGACCACGGCCGAGGAAACGGTGGCGAACATGCATAGCTCCCAAACGATCGGACGTCGTTGCGGGGGCTCGCGCCACCAATGCTCCCCACCCTAGAGGCGGGGTCTGACACCGTCGGGCGTCCTCCTCGGTCCACGGCCCCCGCCCGAGGCGAAACCGGACGCCGGACCGCCGGGCGTCCGGAGGACGCCTTCGTCGGGCGAGCTGGTCGGGCTACTCGTTCTGGGTCTCGGCCAGGATGTCGCGGGTATAGCGGACGACGGCCTCGATCTCCGCCTCGGACAGCCGACCGCTGAAGGCGGGCATGGCGCCGTTGCCGCCCGCCACCAGCTCGATCTGGTCGACGATCTCGGGATAGCGCTCCAGCACCCGGCCCTCGTTGAGCTTCGAACCCCGGCCGCCCTCACCCGTGGCGCCGTGGCAGGTGGCGCAGTTGGCGATGTAGATGTCCCGCCCCTCGACCAGCTGCGGGTCGCCACCCGGCACCTCGGGCGCGGCCACGTCGCCGGCACAGGCCGCGACCAACAGAGACAGCGCCGCTACGGCGAAAAGCAGGAGCCTCGTCGCCCGCTTCGTCCGAAGGTCATCGGATGTGGCCATACTTCTCCTGTGGGGTTCGATCCGACACGAAAGCATAAGCGGTCGACGTTCGACTACATCTACGTGGCGATGGGTGTCGCCGTGGTCGTCGCCCTGCTGCTCTGGGCCCTGATCTGATGGCTCGCCGAGGGCCGAAGGCAGGGCCCAAGCGCAAGAAGGCCGGCGGGAAGACGAGCGGTCGGAAGGCGGCCACCAAGGCGGCGGCCCGTCGCCCCGACCCCTCCGACACCCCCGACACCGAGGTCCGCTTCATCCAGCCCTACGAGGCGACGAAGAGCTACCTGTGCCCGGGGTGCAACGGCGAGATCCCGCCCGGCCAGGGCCACCTGGTGGCCGTCCCGCCCGACGCCCCCGACCTGCGCCGTCACTGGCACCGGGGCTGCTGGATGAACCGCGCCACCCGCTACTAGTGCCGTATCAGGCAACCTTTGCGCTGTTCCGCCGGCCAGCTGCGCCGCCGGCTGCGTCCTCGTCACCTCGCTCACGCTCACAAGTGACCTCGGCTTCCTGCGTCCTTCCCAGCGACGCACCTGACTCGGCGTCGACAACCCGAACGTCGCCCGATACGGCACTAGGTCGGGAACCGGGCGGAGGTGGCGAGGAGGCCGCAGCACCGGGAAGGGACGGCCGTTGTCGGCCGGTGCGCCGCCCTCCGAACGGCAGGGCATAGATTGACCGGATGGCTGACGTGACCATCTTCCACAACCCCAATTGAAGTACCTCGGTCGCGGCACTGGATGTGCTGCAGAACGCCGGGGTCGACCACGATGTCGTGCTCTACATGAAGGAGAAGCCCGGGCGGGACGTCATCGCCCCCCTCGTGGCCAAGCTCGAGGATGAGCCGGGCGATCTCGTCCGCCGCGACAAGTTCTTCAAGGACAAGATCCTCGGCGAGGGCGGCTTCGACGAGGCGACCCTGGCCGACCCCGAGGTCGTCATCGACCTGCTGGTGACCCACCCCCGGCTGCTGCAGCGCCCGGTGGTGATCAAGGGCGACACCGCCATCATCGGCCGACCCCGGGATCGGGTACCGGCCCTGTTCGAGTAGGCCGCCGACGGGGCTCGATCCGGCGTCGGAGCTTCGGCGAGCCGAACACCCGGCGATCGCGGCGCCTCAGAAACAGCCCTCGTACACCTCGACCCGTCCGGCGCCGTCCACCTCGACGACGTCGAAACGGACATCGTCATAGCCGCCTCCGGTGGTCTGGAGCCAGTGCACGGCCAGACCCCGGAGGCGTTGTCGTTTTCGCCACCCGACGGCCTCGACCCCGCGGCCGTAGCGATCGGAGAAGCGGGTCTTCACCTCGACGAAGGCCACGAGGTCACCCCGGGCGCAGATCAGATCGATCTCGCCCGCCCGCACCCGCCAGTTGCGGGCCACGATCCGGTAGCCCCGCCGTCGATACCAGGCTGCGGCGGCGTCCTCGCCCCGTCGACCCATTCGCTGATTGCCCGCCATCGGTCGCGCCCCGCCGGACGCCCCTTCGTGTCGCCGAACAGCGGCGACGCCCGCACGCATGCGGGCCGACCACCACCGCTCAGAGGTCTTTTTCGGGCAGTTCTTCCACCGTGATGACCTGCGTCGTCGACACGGTGACCTTGGCCAGGAACCTGGTCTGCCGATACATGTCCCACACCCAGGCGTCGGTGAGCTCGTACTCGATGAAGCGGGCGCCCGGATCGCTGACACGCTCCACCTGATTGGCCAGGTAGAACCGTCGCTCGGTCTCCACCACGTATCGGAACATGCCGATGACGTCGCGGTACTCCTTGTACAAGGCCAGCTCGATTTCGGCCTCGTAGCGTTCGACTTCTTCGCTACTCATGACCCGACTCGATGGCCGTCGACCGGAAGGTCAGCGATCTCGCTTTTCCTTGACCTTGGCCGCCTTACCGACGCGATCGCGCAGGTAGTACAGCTTGGCTCGACGGACGTCGCCCCGGGACACGATCTCGATCTTCTCGACGATGGGCGAGTGGAGGGGGAAGCAGCGCTCGACACCGACGCCGAAGCTCAGCTTGCGCACGGTGAACGACTCGCGGATCGACTCCCCGCGACGGGCGATGACGATCCCCTCGAACACCTGGACACGCTCGCGGTTGCCCTCCGTGACCTTCACGTGAACCTTGACGGTGTCACCGGCGTCGAAATCCGGGATGTCGGCGCGGAGTTGGTCCTGTTCAACCAATTCGGTCAGGTTCATGATCGTTCCTAGTCAGGGCGTTCGTTCGGTCCGGGGCACTCCAAAGCAGCTCCCGTTCGGCTCATCTATGCTACGGCGCCTGCTCGCCATCCCCACCCGGTGAGCGCGCTGAGCCCGGGGCGACGGGATCGAGGTCGAACTCGGCCAACAGCTTCCGATCGCCGTCGCCGAGGCCGCCTCGGGCCTCGATCAGGTCGGGGCGGTGGCGGATGGTGCGGACCAGGGCCTGGGCCAGGCGCCAACGGTCGACCTTGCCGTGGTCGCCGGAGGTGAGCACCGGGGGTACGTCCCAGCCGCGGTACGAGGCGGGGCGAGTGTAGTGCGGGTACTCGAGCAGGCCGCGGGCGAAGGAGTCGTCCTCGACCGATTCGTGGTTGCCCACCACGCCGGGCACGAGACGCCCCACCGCTTCGAGGATCACGGCGGCCGCCACCTCACCCCCGGCCAACACGTAGTCGCCGATCGAGATCTCGCCGTCGATCAGGTGCTCCCGCACCCGCTCGTCCACCCCCTCGTAGCGACCGCACAGCAGGGTGAACCCGTCGAGGGCGGCCAGTTCGGTGGCGTAGTCGTGGTCGAGGGTTCGACCGGCAGGCGACAGATACAGCAGGGGCCGGGGTGGTTCGACGGCGGCGACGGTGTCGAAGATCGGCTCCGGTTTCAGCACCATGCCGGCCCCGCCGCCGAAGGGGCTGTCGTCGACCGAGCGGTGGGGATCGGTGGCCACCGACCGCAGATCGTGGATCCGCACGTCGAGCAGGCCGGTGGTGCGGGCCTTGCCCAGCAGCGAGGCGGAGGCGAAGTTCTCGACCAGGTCGGGGAAGATCGTCAGGATGTCGATCCGCATCGGCTGCTCAGCCTCCGGCTCCGGGGGCGTCGTCGGTCCCATCGCCGATCGCGCCGTCGTCGAGCAGGCCGACGGGGACGTCGACGGTGACGGTGTGGTCGTCGTGGCTCACGTAGAAGGCGAGGGGTACGAGGCGGCCGTCGTCGAGTTCGAGCAGATCGGAGGCGGGGTTGTCGATCATGGCCACCACCGGGCCGTGGTCGGTGCCGTGTTGATCGATGAGGGTGCGGCCCACCAGTTCGTGGACGAAAACGGCCTCGGGATCCTCCAGCGGCTCGGCCGCCAGCACCAGGCCGCGCAGGGTCTCGGCCGCGTCCCGATCGGCGACGCCGTCGAAGCGGATCAGCCACTTCTGTTGGTGGGGGCGGGCCGAGGCCACGACGAGGCGGCGGTCGTCCGACCACAGCTCGGCCCCTCGGGCCGTGCGTTCGGCGGTGCGGTCGGTCGAGAAGTCGACCACCACCTCGCCTTTGAGCCCGTGGGCTTTGCCGATCCGACCGACCTCGAGACGGGAGGTCATGGCCCTACTCGACGAACTCGACCTCGGTGGTCACACCGTCTTTGGCCGCAGCGGCCCCGACGACGGTGCGGATGGCGGAGGCCACCCGACCACGACGGCCGATGACCCGGCCCATGTCGTCGTTGTTGACGGTGACGTCGAGGCGGACGGTGTCGCCGTCGGCCGTGGTCTCGATGGAAACATCGTCGGGGTTGGCCACCACCGACTTGCACAGATGCATCAGCACCGCTTCGGCGGTGGGGGCGGGTGAGTCGCTCACGATGCTTCGGCTGCGGCCGGCTCGGCGGCGGCTTCGGCTTCGGCGGCGGCAGCGGCCTGCAGGTCCTCGACGGAGGTGCCGCTGGTGTAGGCCTCCCAGGCACCCGAGATCTCGAGCAGCTTCCGGACACGCTCGGAGGGCTGCGCTCCCTGGCGCAACCAGCCGACGGCCTTGGCATTGTCGATCTTGATCTCGGAGGGCTCGTTGCGCGGGTTGTAGGTGCCCACGATCTCGATGAACCGACCGTCTCGAGGGGAACGCTGGTCGGCGGCAACCACCCGATAGGTCGGCTGCTTCTTCTTTCCCATCCGCATCAGGCGGAGACGTACGGCCACGATGACTCTCTCTACTTCGACGTGCGCCGCTCGGCGCTTCCACGGGTGCCCCTCGGCCGAGGGGTCTTTCCAGAACGCACTAAGGGTATCGGGCCTCCTGCGGAGAACCTCTTGGCCGATCAGGAGGTGCGCTAGCTCGGGCAGGTGGCCAACAGGGAGCCGTCTCCCGGTGCGGCGTCGGTGTTCTCGGTGACCCCTTCGGTGCGGGTGAATCGCACCGGCCCGGCGGCCACGGTGGTGTCGAGGATCTCCAGGAACCGGCCTTCGCCGAAGGCCGACGACACGATCACCACCGACTCGAAGTCGTTGGGGTCATCGGTGTAGCTGTAGCCGATCGACGACGAGATCCGGCCGGTGCCGAGGTCGATGTCGCGGGCGTACACGATCACGGTGCGGTCCTCGGCCGTGGCCTCGCCCAGCATCTCGAAGTAGGTGGTGGTGGGGGCCAGCCCGCCGATCGACTCGTTCAAAACGGTGTCGAACGAGCAGCTGTTCACCGTGAACGGATAGTCGACCCCGCCCACCGTGAGGGTGCCGGTCCCCGGCTCCACCGGCTCGATCACCGGCTCGGGTTCGGCCTCGGTGGTCGTGGTCTCCTCGACGGTGGTGGTCACGTCGGCCTCGGTGGTGGTGACCTCGGCCGTGGTCGTCGTCTCCTGCTCCGCCGCGGCGGCCGCCTCGGTGGTGTCGGCGGCGTCGCCGTCGCCGTCGTCGCCTCCACATGCGGTGGTCAGCAACAGCGTGGCCAGCGCGGCGGCGCCGGCGGCCCGACGGGCACGCCTCGTCGTCTCGAACATGGTTGAGCTCCCTCCAGCTCGTCTCGGTCGCCGGTCTAGCCCCGGCTACGTCACCGTGGCGTCACACCGCCGACGACGTCCGCCCGGCTCGGCCCGACGGGAGGGGCGATCAGCCCCGGTCGAGCTCGTCGGCCATGCGCTCCAGCTCGTCCATGTCGAGCCGGTCCATGCCGGGGAGCATGAGGGGGGCCTTGGTCGACTTGGTGCCCTTGGGGGTCACCCGACCGCCCCCCTTGGGTGTGGTCCGGCCGCCGCCCCGCTGGGCGCCGCCCTTCGGCGTGACGCGACCGCCACCCTTGCCCGCCTTGCCCTTCTGCTTGCGCTTGTTCTTGCGGGCCTTCTTGGTGCCCATGCCGCCCATGCGCTTCATCATCTTCTGCATCTCGCTGAACTGGCTGACCAACTGCGAGACCTGGGTGGGGTTGGTGCCCGAGCCCTTGGCGATGCGGGAGCGACGGGAGGCGTCGATGAGCTTGGGGTCGGTCCGCTCGGCCGACGTCATCGACTTGATGATGGCCTCGATGCGGGCCAGCTCCCGATCGTCGACGTCGACGTCACGCATCTCCTTCGGCAGGCCGGGGAGCATGCCGACGAGATTGGTCAGCGGGCCCATCTTCTTGAGCTGCTGCATCTGCTCGAGGAAGTCGTCCAGGGTGAACTGGCCCTCGAGCATCCGGGCGGCGGCCTCTTCGGCCTCGGCCTGGTCGTAGGCCTCCTCCGCCTTCTCGATCAGGGTGAGCACGTCGCCCATGCCGAGGATGCGGCTGGCCATGCGCTCGGGGTGGAAGAGGTCGAAATCCACCAGCTTCTCACCGGTGGCGGCGAAGGCGATCGGGCGACCCACCACCTCCTTGACCGACAGGGCGGCACCGCCTCGGGCGTCGCCGTCGAGCTTGGTGAGGATGACGCCGTCGAGGGCGAGCTTGTTGTGGAAGGCCTCGGCCACGTTGACGGCGTCCTGGCCGGTCATGGCGTCGACGACGAGGAACGTGTAGTCCGGCTGGGTGACCTCGGAGATCCGGCGGACCTCCTCCATCAGCTCCTCGTCGATGGCGAGGCGACCGGCGGTGTCGAGGATGACCACGTCGCGGCCCTGGCTGCGGGCCTCCTCGATGGCGGCGGCGGCCACCGCCACCGGATCCGACTGCTCCGAGAACACGGGCACGTCGATCTGGCGGCCGAGGGTGCGGAGCTGCTCGACGGCGGCCGGACGCTGGAGGTCGGCGCCGACCATCAGCGGGTTGCGGCCCTGGCTCTTGAACCAGCGGGCCAGCTTGGCCGAGCTGGTGGTCTTACCCGAGCCCTGAAGGCCGGCCATCAACACGACGGTGGGCGGCTTCGAGGCGTAGGTGATGTCGATGGTCTCGCCGCCGAGGGCCGCCGTCAGCTCCTCATTGACGATCTTGATGACCTGCTGCGCCGGATTGAGGGCCTTGTGGACCTCGTCGCCGACCGCCCGCTCCTTGATGCGGGACCGCAGGCTCTTGACGACGGTCAGGTTGACGTCGGCCTCGAGGAGGGCGACCCGGATCTCACGAAGGGCGTCGTCGACATCGGACTCGCTCAGCGTCCCCTTGCCGCGGAGGTTGCTGAAGATGCCTTCGAATCTGTCGGTCAGCGATTCAAACATTGGACCGTCCAGCCTACCGGGCCAGGTCGGCCGCTCAGATCGGGCTTGCACCTCACGTGGCGTGAGGTCTTAGGGTCGCCTGCATGCGAGGCGAGGACCGCACCCGATCGGTGGGCGAGCTGGCGGAGGCGGCCGGGCTCACCGTCCGCACCCTCCACTACTACGAGGAGATCGAGCTGCTCGTCCCCACCGAGCGGACCGCCGCCGGTCACCGCCGGTACGGCCCCGACGATGTCAACCGCCTGTTCCGGATCTGCTTCCTGCGTCGGCTCGGGCTGCCGCTGGCCGACATCGCCGCCGTGCTCGACGACGCCGCCTGGGACCTCAGCTCGCTGCTTCGCCGTCAGGTGCTCGAGGTGGAGGAGCGACTGACCGCAGGTGCCAGGCTCCGCAGTCGTCTCCACCAGCTGCTGGAGGCCGGCGGCTCCGAGGCCACCACCGAGACCGGCTCCACCGGCTCCACCGGCTTTCTGCGAATCCTGGAGGACATGACCATGCTGGAAACCGATGCCACCAAGCGGATCTCGATCCTGGTGTACGCCGACATCGACGCCGCCGTCACCCACCTGACCGAGGTGTTCGGCCTCGGCCCGGCCGAGATCCATCGCGGCGACGACGGCACGATCCACCTCGCCATGGTGCAGGCCGGCGACGGCGAGATCTGGCTCCATCCCGAGCGGGCCGAGTTCCGGCTCGCCTCCCCCACCAGCCTGGGTGCGGCCACGGCCATGATGGCGGTGATGGTCGACGACGTCGACGAGCACCATCGCGGCGTCGTCGAACGTGGCGGCGAGATCGTCTACGAGCCCACGGACCAGCCCTACGGCTACCGGGAGTACAGCGCCCGGGATCACGAGGGTGGCTTCTGGTCGTTCATGAAGCCTCTCCCGGCCTGAGCGGCGGCCCGAACCACGCCGGGGTCGGCGCCGGGGGCGCCGGTGAGGCGCTCAGGCGGCGGCCAGCCGGAGCAGGGTGTTGGCCACGGTGCGGGCGGGGGCGGTGTCGCCGCCGGTCCGGGCCAACAGCAGGGAGCCTTCGAGGGCGGCGATCAGGCTGGTGGCCAGATCGGCCGGGTCGACGTCGGCCCGTATCCCACCCTCGTCCCGGGCCTGGCGCAGCTGACCCTCGATCCAACGGGTCTCGTCGGCGAAGAAGGCCCCGACCTCCCGCCGGGCCTCGTCGTTGAGGTCGCCCCATCCGGCGACGGCGGCGGCGCACAGACACAGCACGTCATCGATGGCGGGCTCCAGGAACAGCTCGCAGTAGTGGCCGAGGCGGGCCACCGGGTCGTCGGCCTCGATGGCCTCGGCCTTGGCCCGGAAGGCCTGCCGGTAGCGGGCCGCTGTCGCAGCCACCAGGCCGTCCTTGCGGGGGAAGTGGTGGTGGAGCGACGGCGCCTTGACCCCGACCCGGTCGGCGAGGTCGGCGTAGCTGAACCCGGAGACGCCGCCGGCCTGGATGGCCGAGGTCGCCTCGTCGAGCACCGCCCGGCGGATGTCCCTACCGCTCGGCCGGGCCACGGAAGAACGCGCTGGTCGACAGGTCGGACTCGCTGGCCCGCCGGGGCCGCACCCGCAGCAGCACCTGGGAGCGGCCCTCCATGTTGGCGCACCACTCGGCGGCGGCCTCGGGCCCCAGGTAGCGCTCGGCGCATCGACGGTAGGAGTCGGTGAGCCCCTCGGCCGTCTCGGTGGTGACGGTGCCGGTCAGGCGCACGCTGCGGTGGGGGAACTCGTCGGTGTCGATGGTGACGGCGACCGCGACGCCGTCGGTCAGATCGTCGAGCTTGCGGGCGCCGACGAGGGAGGACATCAGCAGCTCGCCGTCGACCCACTCGAACCACATCGGCGCCACCTGGGGCAGGCCGTCGCCGTCGACCCAGGCCAGGCGGGCCGGGATCCGGCTGTCGAGGAGGAGCTGCGTGCTGCGGGACAGGGGCGTGCGCAGTACCGAGGGCAGAGCCATGGGGGGTCCTTTCCGGGGCCGGGGGGATGCCGGTGTTGCCGTGAGTCTAGCAGTTAGTAGACTCTGCGCCATGGCCTCCGCTCCCCTCGACCAGTACCGCTCCGCTCCACCGCAGGGGTCGACGGTGGACGCCGTGGTCGTCGGCGCCGGCATCGCCGGCCTGTCGACCGCCCGGGAGCTGCTCGAACGGGGCCGCTCCATCACCGTCCTCGAACGGCGGGATCGGGTGGGCGGACGCCTGCACAGCCCGCGGCTCGGCCGGGGCGACGGTCGGGTCGATGTCGGGGCCACCTGGTTCTGGCCGGGCGAGTCGCGGGTCACCGCCCTGGTCGAGCGTCTCGGGATCGCCGTGCACGACCAGCATCTCGTCGGCGACGCCCTCTATCAGGCGTCGACCGGGGTCCAGCGCCTGGACGGCAACCCGCTTGACGTTCCGTCGTGGCGCTTCACCGACGGCGCCGCCTCCCTGGCCGAGACCCTCGCCACCACCCTCCCCGCCGACGTCGTCCACCTCGGTACCACCGTCGAGGCCATCAGGGCCGGCGGAGCACCGGCCACAGCACCGGCCGGCGGCGGGGCCGAGGTCGGCGACGTCGGCCCGCTCACCGTGCATCACGGCGACCGCGCCGTCACCGCCGAGCACGTGGTGCTGGCGCTGCCACCGGCGCTGGCCGTGGCCGACATCGACCTGCGGCCCGCCCTGCCGGAGCCGGTGGCCGGGCTGGCCGCCGCCACGCCGGTGTGGATGGGGGCCACGACCAAGGTGGTGGCCCGCTACGAGCAGCCGTTCTGGCGTCATCGGGGACTGTCGGGGAGCGCCGTCAGCCATGTCGGCCCGATGCGGGAGCTGCACGACATGAGCGGCCCCGACGGCGACCCGGCGGTGCTGTTCGGCTTCGCCCCCGGCCTCACCGGCGCGCCGACACCGGACGAGGCGGCGATCCGACGTCAGCTGGGCGATCTGTTCGGGCCGGACGGGGCCGAGCCGATCGAGCTGCTCATCGCCGACTGGCGCCACGAGCGGGCCACGTCGCCCGACGGGGTCGAGGCCCTCGGCGCCTACCAGACCTACGGCCACGAGCTCTACCGTCGGCCCGCACTCGGCGGCCGCCTCCACTGGGCCTCGACCGAGACCTCACCCGTCGCCCCCGGCCACATCGAAGGCGCCCTGGCGGCGGCCGAACGGGCCGTGGCCGCCATCGACACCGACCTCGCCGACCGACCCCGACCGCAAGGAGCCACCACGCCATGATCACCCCCACCCTCGACGACCTGCTGGTCGAGTACGAGCGGGCCCTGCGCTACACCACCGATCTCACCGCCGACCTCACCGACGACGAGATCGCCTGGCGGCCCCACGCCGAGTCGTCGGCGATCGGCTGGCACCTGGGCCACCAGGCGGCGGTGGCCCACTACCTGGTCCGCAACCTCACCGCGGCCGAGCCCGAGATCGAGCCCACCCTCGACCGGCTGTTCGACTCGGCCACCCCCGAGGCCGATCGAGGCGAGCTCCCCGCCGCCGCCCGCATCATCGAGTACCGCGACGCCGTGGCCGAGCGGGTCCGGTTCCGACTGGGGGCCATCGACCGGGGCGAGGTGGGGGCGCCCACCCAGCTCCGGGCCATCGCCGCCACGCTGCTGGTGGCGGTGGTGAATCACGAGTACCAGCACGACAAGTGGGTGGGCGAGGTGCGGGCCGCGACCCACGGCAAGGACCTGCCCCCGGAGCCCGCCTCCGACCGGCTCCAGGTGATCGACGGCTACACCGTCGTCACCCTCTGAGCGGCGGCGACGACCCACTGGGCCCGGCCCGGCGTCGGGCCCGTTCCTCGGTGTCGGTCGGTGGGACGCCGTCACGGCCGGTGACTAGCGTCGACATCATGAGCACGCCGATTCCGCAGCCCGTTTCGGTCGACGCCGCCTGGGCCTCGACCACCTTCCTGCCCGACCGCTCGCCGACCACCTCCGCCGGGGGATGGGCCGCCGTCGTCACCCCGTATCGCGACGGGAGCGTCTTCATCGCCCAGTACGCGGGATACAGCGGGTGGGAGCGCCACCCGGTGGGCGACGAGATCGTGACCGTCATCGACGGCGAGACCACGATGACGATGTGGATCGACGGGGCCGAGGCGGCCCACACGATGGGGTCGGGCGAGATGATCGTGGTGCCGCAGAACACCTGGCACCGCTTCGAGACGCCGGTCGGGGTGAAGGTGATGACCGTGACCCCGCAGCCCACCGAGCACTTCCGAGGAGAGACCCCGCCGGAGTGAGCTACGACGGTGAGTAGCGGAGCAGGCCGGCCCGACGGTGGGCCTTGATCTCGGCCGCAACGTCGTCCGGCGTTTCGTGGCGCCCCGGGCGGACCACGTGACGGGCGGCGATCGTGGCCCGGGAGAACTCGTGATGCATCTTCCGGGTGGCGTCGGGGCTGGTGAACCCGTGGCCCTCCCGGGCCTGCACCCGTTCGACGCACACATCCTCCGCCGGAAGGAGGACGACGTAGTCGAACCCGACGAGGCCGAGGTGGGCGGCGAACTCGTCGATGAACCACGGACCGAGCACACCGTCGTAGACGGTGGCGTAGTCGGCGGCGAAACGACCGGTGGCGGCGGCCGCCGCCTCGATGACGACGGTGTTCTGGTGATTGGACTCCGGCAGCCAGGGCTCGATACGCCCGGCACGGAGGAAAGCGAACAGGTCGTCGCCGGCCACCAGCACGCTCCGGTCCTCGGCGTCGGCCAGCAGTGTGGCCACGCTCGACTTGCCCGACCCCGGCGGCCCCGACACGATCAGCAGCGACATCGCCGAGCCCCTCCGCCCCGGAGTGTCCGCCTACTCGAAGAGGGCGTCGACGAACTCGGTGGGCTCGAAGTCGACGAGGTCGCCGGCCTTCTCGCCGAGACCGACCAGCTTGACCGGGATCCCGAGCTCGGACTCGATGGCGAACACGATGCCGCCCTTGGCCGAGCCGTCGAGCTTGGTCAGCACCACCCCGGTCACATCGACCGCCTCGGCGAACACCTTGGCCTGCGACATCCCGTTCTGGCCGGTGGTGGCGTCGATCACCAGGAGCACCTCGGTGACGTGGCCCGGCTCCTTGGCCGCCACCCGCCGCACCTTGGACAGCTCGTCCATCAGGTTGGACTTGTTCTGCAGGCGACCGGCGGTGTCGGCCAGCACCACCTCGCAGTCGCGCGAGGCGGCGGCCTGCACCCCGTCGAAGATGACCGACGACGGATCGCCGCCCTCGCTCCCCCGCACGATCTCGGCCCCGCACCGCTCGGCCCACATGGTGAGCTGCTCGGCGGCGGCGGCCCGGAAGGTGTCGCCGGCGGCCATCAACGGGCGGTAGCCCTCCTCGACCAGACGACGGCCGACCTTGCCGATGGTGGTGGTCTTGCCCACCCCGTTGACCCCGACGAAGAGCCAGACGTTGGTCTCGCCGTCGTCGATGGTCAGGCCCCGGTCCTTGCCGTCCAACTCCTGATGCATCCGGGCCTTGAGCAGGGCCAGCACCCCGGCGCCGTCCTCGGCTCCTGCCTCCTTGGCCGACCCCCGCACGTCCTCGATCAGCTTCATCGTGGTGGCCACGCCGACGTCGGCCTGGATCAGGGCCTCCTCCAGCTCCTCCCACTCGTCGTCGCCGATCTTCGACATCCCGACGAGGCCGCCCAGGTAGCCGGTGAAGGCGGAGCGGGCCTTGCCCAGCCGGTCGAAGAAGCTCGGCTTGACCAGCGGCTCCCGCTCGATGACGGGGGCTTCCTCGACCGCCTCGACCGCCTCGACGACGTCGGCCTCGACCGGAGCGTCGACGGTGGGCGCCTCGGCCGTCGGCGTCGAGAGGTCGACATCACCGGGCGGCGCCTCCAGCTCCAGGTCGACGCCGCCACGGCGAGACACCACCAGGGCACCGGTGGCCACCACCAACACGGCGGCGACGATGAGGACGATGATCAGCGTTTCCATCACCGCTCAGGCTACCGACTCGTGTGAGGGGGCTTACGGGAGGAAAGCCGACAGTTTGGCCTTTCACCCTCCGCGCCGCCGCAGAACCTCTGCCCAACCTCGGAGCCCGCCACGCCGCCGACACGCAACCAACACCAAACAGAGGGCGGCGGGTGACGGGCTCCGAAGACCTAACGCTGACCGAGTGTGGCCTCCAGCGTCAAAACCTCATCGTCTCGCACGACCTCCAGCTCTACCACGTCGCCGGGCACTCTGGCGGCCACCAGGCCCGCCAGTTCCTCGAAGATCGTCACCGGGGCCCCGTCGATCGACAGGATCCGGTCGCCCGCCTGCAGGCCGGAGGCCTCGGCCCCACTACCCGGCGTGATCGATCGCACCTCGACGCCGGCGGCACCGTTTGCCGGGGCACCACCCTCCACGCCGAGGAATCCACCGATGATCGGCTCGCCCGCCGCCAGGCGGTCGGCGATGCTGACTGCGGTGTCGATGGGGATGGCGAAGCCGACGCCCATATTGGTGTTCGTCGTGGTCTGGATGGCGGTGTTGATACCGATCACCCGGCCGAAGCGATCGGCCAGCGCCCCGCCGGAGTTGCCGGGGTTGATCGAGGCGTCGGTCTGGATCATGGCGGTGTAGAACTGCCCGCTGCGGATCGGTCGGTCGACGGCCGAGACGATCCCTTCGGTCACCGTCTGCTGCAACCGGAACGGTGAGCCGATGGCGATCGCGGTCTGGCCCACCTGTACCCGCTCGTCGGTGGCCAGTTCGGCCACCGGTAGGCCCAGGTCGGGGCCGAGGTCGATCACGGCCACATCGACGTTGGGTTCGGTGCCGACGACCGTGCCCTCGAGCTCGCGGCCGTCGGAGAGCACGATGCCCACCGTGTCGGCGGCGCCGATGACGTGCTGGTTGGTGAGGACCAGGCCATCCCGGTAGATCACGCCGGAGCCGATGCCCTCGCCGTTCTCGATCTGCACCACCGACGGGCCCAGCAGCTCGGCCACCAGCTGGGCCGACTCGACGGTGCCGTCGCGGGCCAGGGTGACCGGCGGTTGGGTGGCCAGCTCCCGCTCGTCGGGATCGATGGCGGGGGTCGACACCTCGGTGGTCTCGGTGGCGGCGGCCTGCTCCTCGGAGCGCTGACCGACGAGGAATCCGCCGGCGGCGAGGGCCCCTCCGGCCACGAAGGCGGCCAGGGTGCGCCAACCCCAACCCCGGTTGGTGGTGATCAGCGGCGTCTCGACCGGCTCGGGCTCGGGCTCGGCCACCGGCGGCTCGACCGGTGTCGGGCCGGCCCCGGTCACCAGCCCGCCGGGGTCGGTGCGCTTCTGCTGGGGCGGGTGCAGGGGCACCGGCCCGTCCAGCGGGATCGTCGGCGTTTTGGCCAGACCGTCCGTCGACCGCCCGGGAGCGGCGAGTGGCGGGGTGCCGGGGGCTGACTGAGGTTGCGGTGGGACGGGATCCATCGTCAACTCCAATCTCCTCGAAAATGACGGTAGCCGCCAAGCCACGATTGCGGACGTCGCATCAACACTGGCCGCTCACGGCTTCCCACGTGACATCGGCCGGGGAAGGCGGAGGGTGAAGGCCGACCCCACCCCGGGCTCGGAAACCAGCTCCACCCGACCGCCGTGGCGCTCGGCGATCTGGCGCACGATACTCAGCCCGAGGCCGAGACCCTTCGTGCCGTCGCCGCCCCGCCAGAAGCGTTCGAAGATCCGGTCCTGGTCCTCGGGAGCGATGCCGGGGCCCTCGTCGACCACCCTGATCAGGGCCCAATCGGCTTCGGTGCCGATGGCGACCGACACGCTGGTCCCGGCCGGGGTGAGCCGCACGGCGTTGGCCACCAGGTTGGTCAGCGCCCGTCGCAGCGCAGGGCCGTCCCCGTGCACGACGAGCGACTCCGGGGCGTCGACCAGGATGGCCAGGTCCCGGGCGGCGGCCGCCGCCTGCTGGTCGGCGGCCACGCCGTTGACCACCTCCTGGAGGTCGACCGGGCCCGAGGCTGTGGACGGCACGCCGGTCCTGGCCTGTTCGAGGAGCTGGTCGACGATGTTGCCGATCCGGCCGGTGGAGTTGTGGGCGATCTGGGCGGCGTGGCGGAGGTCGTCGGGGCCGGCGTCGGGGTCGTCGAGCACCAGTTCGAGGTTGGTCCTGGTCACGGCCAAGGGGTTGCGCAGCTCATGGGAGGCGTCCTGCACGAACCGCCGCTGATCCTCGAACGAGGCCTGGAGCCGGTCGAGCATCTCGTCGAAGGTGTCGGCCAGGTCCTTCAGCTCGTCGTCGGGGCCCTCCAGCTCGATCCGCCGGGACAGCTCGTTGGCCGAGATGTCGCGGGCGACGGTGGTCATGCGCCGCATCGGGCTCAGCGTCCACCCCGACAGCACCCAGCCCGAGCCGAAGGCCACGACGGCCAGCACCCCGAGGGCGGCCAGCGACGCCTTGCGCTGGGCGTCGAGGGCCTCGCCGTAGGCCTCCCGCTCCCACTGTTCGAGGAAGGCCTTGACCAGCTCGTCGCGCTCGACGAACTGCACGTCGGCCACCATGCCGTCGGCCTGACGGAGCATGGCCGGCCGGCTCTCGACCAGGATCGGCTCGTTGAGCTCGCGCACCTGCCAGAAGTAGAGGGCGGCGAGGAGCACGCTGCCGGCGGCGAAGACGGCGAGGGCGTAGGCCAGCGACAGCCGGAACCGGATCGACTGGGCCCAACGGGGCATCAGCCGACCTCGAGCAGCCGGTAGCCGGAACCGATCACGGTCTCGATGTGGGTCTCGCCCGACGCGGTCTGCAGCTTGCGGCGCAGGGTGCCGACGGTGACCCGGGCGGTGTTGGTGAAGGGGTCGACCATCTCATCCCAGACGTGTTCGAGCAGGCGCTCCTGGCTGATCACCTCACCGGGGTAGGTCATGAAGTAGCGCAAGAGGGCGAACTCCTTGGTGGTCAGCTCGATGGCGGTGTCGGTCCAGGTGACCGACTGGCGGGCGGTGTCCATCTCGAGGCCCCCGACGGCGAGGACGGCATCGGAGCCGGACGTCTCCCGCCGTAGCAACGTACGAACCCGGGCGGAAAGTTCGCGTAAAGCAAAAGGCTTCACCAGGTAGTCGTCCGCACCGTCGTCGAGACCGGCCACCCGGTCGTCAACGCTGTCCCGCCCGGTCAGCATCAGCACCCGGGTGCCGGCGTCGAACCGGTCGTCGTCGCGAATGATGCGGCAGATCTCCCGGCCGTCGATGTCGGGCAGGTTGAGGTCGAGGGTCACGAGGTCGTAGGCGTTGACCGATAGGCGATCGAGGGCACCTTGACCGTCGTTGGCCACATCGACGGCGTAGCCTTCGCGTCGGAGCGACGTGGCCACGGCCTCGGCCAGGTCCACTTCGTCATCAACCACGAGAATGCGCATGAAGCGAGACTAACGAGGTGTTCCCCCGGGTTTTCGTCTGACTTTCGTTCCCAGACGATTCACTGAACGAAACGCCCGGGGCCTCCAGGAGGACTATGACCAGCAACAACGAGGCCGCCGCCTCCTTGGAACACGTCTTGTTCGAGATCAAAAAGGTGATCGTCGGCCAGGACCACATGGTCGAGCGCCTGCTGGTGGCGCTCCTGGCTCGGGGCCACGTGTTGCTGGAAGGTCTGCCCGGCCTGGCCAAGACGCTGGCGGTGTCCACCCTGGCCGAGGCGATCGGCGGCTCCTTCGTGCGCCTGCAGTTCACCCCCGACCTGCTGCCCTCCGATCTGATCGGCACCCGCATCTGGCGGGCGTCCAACGAGCAGTTCGACATCGAGTGGGGGCCGGTGTTCGCCAACCTGGTCCTGACCGACGAGATCAACCGGGCCCCGGCCAAGGTGCAGTCGGCCCTCCTCGAGGTCATGGCCGAGCGCCAGGTGTCGATCGGGGGTACCACCCGGGCTCTCCCCGACCCGTTCCTCGTCCTCGCCACCCAGAACCCGGTGGAGTCCGAGGGGGTCTACACCCTCCCCGAGGCCCAGCGCGACCGGTTCCTGATGAAGGTGATCGTCGGCTACCCCTCGCCCGACGAGGAGATGGAGATCATCCGCCGGATGGGGGTGTCGGCCCCCAGGGCGTCCCAGGCCCTCACCCTCGACCAGCTCACCAAGCTGCAGCAGCAGACCGACGAGGTCTACGTCGACGCCGCCATCGCCCAGTACGCCGTCGATCTGGTGATGGCCACCCGTGAGCCCACCCAACGGGGGCTGCCGGAGCTGGAGCCGCTGATCGAGTTCGGCGTCAGCCCCCGGGCGACGCTCGGCCTGGTGGCGGCGGCCCGGGCCCTGGCCCTGCTCCGGGGCCGCACCTACGTGGTGCCCCAGGACGTGTTCGATGTGGCCCGCGACGTGCTGCGCCACCGGCTCATGCTCAGCTACGAGGCTCTGGCCCAGGGCCTCAACGCCGACGCCATCCTCCACCGGGTGCTCGGGGTCGTCCCCGCCGCCGCCATCTCGCCGGTCGAACTGGAACGCAAGGTGCAGGCCGCCAACGGCAGCGGCGGCCGGTCGATCTCGGTCGACGACGCCCTCGGTCTGACCCCGCTCTCCACCAACCCGCCCGGCGGCCGACCCGCCCCCGGCGCCGCCCCGCCGCCGAGCGCGGGAACCGGCGTGGGCACGATGGCCCCTCCTGGGGGTAAGGGACCGGGCGGTCCCGCCTCCGCCGCCCCGATGGGGGCCGGCCCGGCGCCCACCTCCCCCGGCATCCGCCCCGACCACGCACCGACCACGGTGCTGCCAACGGCCACCACCCCCCTGCCGGGCGCCGACCCGGCGGCGCCGGGCGCGGCCGGTCCGGGCGGCGGCACGCCGTCGGCCCCCGGCGGCGGCCCGAGCATCTTCGACAGCACCCCGGGCCCGGGTGCGGGGGCCGCTCCCGGCACCGCCACGCCCCCGCCCGCCGACGGCGACGACGCCGCCGCCGACACCGACAAGCCGGGGGCGCCCGGCGGCTCCGGGGTCGATCCGGCAACCGGGGGCTCGTGAGCACGACCCCGGGAACGTCACAGGTTCCCCCCGATCCGCTCGCCGCGGTCTCCTCCTCCACCCGCGATGTCCTCCGTCGCCTCGAGCTGGAGGTGACGCAGCGCCTCGACGGGCTGCTGCACGGCGACCACCGGGGCCTGGTGCCCGGTCACGGCTCGGAGTTGGGCGAGACCCGCCGCTACGCGCCGGGCGACGACGTGCGTCGCATCGACTGGAACGTCACCGCCCGCCTCCCCGAGACCCACATCCGGGAGACGATCGCGGAGCGCGAGCTGCAGACGTGGCTGGTGGTCGATCGCTCCCCCCGCCTGGCCTTCGGCACCGCCGGTTCCGAGAAGCAGGAGCTCGCCCTGGCGGCGGCCGCCGCCGTCGGCTTCCTCACCAACCGGGACGGCAACCGCATCGGGGCGACTTTCGCCGGCCCGGGCGAACCCCGGGTCATCCCACCCCGAGGTTCCCGCCGCCACTTCCTCGGCATCCTCCACGACATCGCCACCGCCGAGACGCCCGACGGCAGCGGGGTGACCGACCTCGGCGCCGCGCTCGGTCGGGTGGCCACCATCTCGAAGCGACGGGGTCTGGTGGTGGTGATCTCCGACTTCCTCGTCGCCCCCGACTGGGAACGTCCGCTGCGGATACTGGCCCAGCGCAACGACGTGCTGGCCATGCACATCACCGATCCCCGCGATCGGGAACTGCCCGACGTCGGGCTGGTGTCCCTCCGGGATCCGGCCACCGGCGCCATCCGGGAGGTGGCGACCAACAAACGCAAGGTGCGCGAGCGGTTCGCCAAGGCCGCCACCGAACGCCACGAGGGCCTGCTCCGCGAGTTCCGGACCGCTCGGGTCGACCACGTCGAGCTGTCAACCGATCGAGCCTGGCTCGACGACCTCGTCCGCTTCGTCGGCCACCGGGCCGACCGCCTGGCCCGACGCAACGCCGGTACCCCATGATCAACCTCACCTTCCTCACCCCGTGGCGACTGTGGTTCCTGCTCGGCATCGTCGCCCTCGCCGTCGTCTACGTCCTGATGCAGCGCCGCCGCTCGGAGTACGCCCTCCGTTTCGCCGCCAGCGACCTGCTCGATTCCGTCGCCCCGGACAAGCCGGGTTGGCGCCGTCACCTGCCCGCCGCTCTGTTCCTGGCTGCGCTGACGGTCGCAACGATGGCCTTCGCCCAACCGGCCCGCGAGGTGGAGGTGCCCCGCGAGCGGGCCACGGTGGTGATCGCCATCGACGTCTCGCTGTCGATGCAGGCCGAGGACGTGGTGCCCAGTCGTCTCGAAGCGGCCCAGGAGGCGGCGACCCGGTTCATCGCCGAGCTGCCACCTACGCTCAACGTCGGCCTGGTGTCCTTCGCCGGATCGGCCTCGGTGCTGGTACCCCCCACCCAGGATCGGGTCCCGGTCTTCACCGCGATCGACAATCTGTCGCTGGCCGAGTCGACCGCCATCGGAGAGGCGATCTTCACCTCGCTGGAGGCCCTGGCCAACGCCCCGGTCGACGAGACCGGCCAGCCGCCGCCGGCCCGCATCGTGCTCCTCTCCGACGGCGAGACCACCGTCGGCCGCGACGACCAGATCGCCGTCACGGCGGCGGTCGAGGCGGCGGTGCCGGTGTCGACGATCGCCTTCGGCACCCCGAACGGCGTGATTTTCTACGACGACCCGTCCACCGCGACGGTCGAGGCCGATCCCGTGCCGGTGCCGGTCGGCGAGCAGAACCTGCAGGCCATCGCCGAGGGCACCGACGGGGCGTTCTTCACCGCCTCCAGCCTGGAGGAGCTCGACGCCGTGTACGAGGACATCGGCTCCGCCATCGGCTTCGAGACGGTGGAGCGGGAGGTGACCGACTGGTTCGTTGGCACCGCCCTCATCCTGCTCCTCGGCACCGCCACGGCCAGCCTGGCCTGGTTCAGCCGCCTGCCCTGACCGCCAGCGGCAGCACGGGCCGGCGACGGCATGCGCCTGCGAGGGCACGGCTCGGCGTCGGCGGCCCCGTCGGGTCGGCGTGCCTCGGCCGGGGAGGTCAGCGATCGGCGCCGTCGGTCGAGCGCCGGGTGGCCACCCACGCCGCCAGCTCGGTCCGATTGGCCAGCGCCAGCTTGGCCAGCATGTTGGACACGTGCACCGAGACGGTCTTGCGGGCGATGAACAGCCGCTCACCGATCTCGCCGTTGCTCAGTCCCTCGGCCACCAGGGCCGCCACCTCGGCCTCCCGCGGCGTCAGCTCGTCGTTCTCGACGACGTCAGGGGTCGACGTCGCCACCGCGCCGTTCGACGCCCCGCCGCCGAGGGCGGCCAGTCGCTCCTCCACCAGGGTGACCCTCGGTCCGTGCCAGCGGTCCAGCAGGGCGGCGGCCGAGCCCAGCTGGCGGCGGGCCTCCTCGGTCTGGCCCAGCGCCAGGAGCGCCGTGGCCAGGCCGGTGTGGGCGTCGGCCCGGGTGGTGGCCGCCTGCCGATTGCCCTCGACGGCCAGGCTGTCGATCGCCCCCCGATAGGCCTCGGCGGCCTCGTCCCAGCACTCGCTCTGCAGTGCCAACCAGGCGTCGAGCCGCTGGCGCACATCGGGCAATTCGACGTAGGGACGGAGGGCCTCCAACGCCTCGCTCACCGGTGCCGAGTCGATCCCGGCCTGTTCGAAGAGGGGTACGAGCGACAGCACGGTGTGGGCGAGGTGATCCGGGTGGGTGTCGTCGTCGAAGAAGGCCGGATCGAGCCCGGAGCGATCCGGGGTGAACCACATCCCCAGGCTGTGTTCCGCCTCCTCGTGGCGGCCGGCCAGGCCCAGGGCCAGCGTCCGGAACACGGCGGCGGCGGGCTCGCCGAAGGTCGACGGATCGGTTCCGTCGAGGACCTCGTCGAGGTCGCCGGTCTCCAGCAGCAGCGGGGCCCGCAGCTTCAACCACATCTGGCGGTCCAGGGGCCGACGCAGCGACGACGACTGCAGAAGGCCGTCGAGGTCGCCCTGGCGGAACGGGGCCCGCACGTCGCTCCAGGCCTGTTTGATGCACAGCAGGTCGGGGCTGCCCAGGCGGTGGATGATCTCGCCCATCTCGGCCACGAGCTCGTCCTCGCGTTCGGGCGCCATCGTCGCCGTGGAGTGGACGATGTTGTTGACCCCTCGGCAGAAGAGCACCCAGTCGCCGACGGCCCGGGCCTCGGCCAGCGCCTCCTCCATCTCGGCGGCCGCCATCGGCAGGCACTCGGCCAGCATGGCCAGAGCCGACGCCCGCTCCACCCCGGCCTGGGCCCACACCCGCCGATCTCCCAGGCGCTCGGCCAGGGCCGAGGCCTCGTCGGCCAGGCGGATGGCCTCACTCAGGTTCGACCGCAGCATCGAGTCCTGGGCCAGGTCTGCCAGGGCCGACGCCCGGTCGGCCTCCTCCAGGTTGGGCAGCAGGTCGAGCAGGGCTCGCCGAAGCTCGCCCGCCCCCTCGTCGCCGGCGGCGTCGCGGTCGGCGGCGAAGCGGGTGAGGGCCATACGGAAGTCGGTGCGCCGATCGGTGGGCTCGCCGCTCTGGCCCCGCTCCCACTCCAGCCGCACGAGCAGCCGGAGGGCGTCGGCCCGGAAGTGATCATCGGGGGCGACCGACAGCAGGTGCTCGGCGTAGGCGCCGGCCTCCCGCAGCTGACCGTGGTGCCACGACGAGCGGGCGGCGATGCGGAGCAGGCGGGGATCGTCGGGCAACTGCTCCAGGCCGGCCTCGGCCATGGCCAGGGCCCGGAACGGCGACCCGTCGTCGAAGGCCTCGACGGCGGCGGTGGTGGCGGCCTCGCCCACCAGGTTGTAGCGGCGGGCCCCGATGGCGTGGTGCACCACCAGGGTGGCCGGACCGCCGGTGCGGAGCACCCAGTCGAGGGCTGCGTCGTGGATCATGCGCCGCTCACGCGACATCACCGAGTCGTGTACCGCCTCCCGCAGCAGGGCGTGGCGGAAGGCGAAGTGGTCGGGCTCGGCCTCGATGATCAGGTTGGCGTCGATCAGACGCTGGAGCTGTTTGCCCAGCTCGGCCTCGGGTTCGCCGGCGACGGCGCACAACTCGTCGAAGTGGACATCCTGCCCGAGGACGGCGAGGTAGTCGAGCGTGCACCGGGTGTCGCGGTCGAGAGTGTCGAGTTGCTCGGCCACCATGGCCGCCAGGTTGAGGGGTAGGACCAGCTCGTCGAGGCCGGCCGTGAGTAGCTGCGGTTGGCTGCGGGCCAGCTCCGACACGAAGAACGGGTTGCCCCCGGTGCGGCTCCACAGGTTGCGGGCGGCCCGGGCGTCCGGCCGTTGACCGGTGAGGTGGTGGACCAGGTCGGTGGTGGTCGACAGGTCGAGCGGGGCCAGGCGGAGATGGTGCACCGGCTGGCGGCGGTCCATACGGCTGATCCAGGAGCCCACCTGGCTGTGGCTGCTCATCGACACGGGCCGCAGGGTGGCCACCACCAGGCTGCGGCGCTCGTGCATCAGGAGCCGGTCGATGATGTCCAGCGACTCGGCGTCGGCCCACTGGAGATCGTCGACGACGAGGACCAGGAGCGGTTCGTCGGCCAGCAGGTGGACGAGTTCGGCCCCGACCCAGGCGACCTCGTCGGGCCCGGGCGTACCGGAGCCGGTGAGCTTCGGTGCGACCGGGCCGACGAGCCGGATCACGGCGGCGGACCGCCCGGCGACGGCAGAGGGAACCTCAGACCAACTGCTCACCCGATCGGCGGTGGCCGAACGGATGATGTCGTAGGGGCGATCGGCCGAGGTCGGCGTGGCGTAGGCCCGCAGCACATCGATGCCGGGACCGAGACGAGCGACGAACTCCTCGACGAGCATCGTCTTTCCGATGCCCGGCTCGCCCGTGATCAGGGCAAGGCGTGACTCGCCGTCGACCAACTGCAACAGTCGGTCGAGCTCGGCGTCACGGCCGATCATCGAACCGCGGGGGTTCGCACTCCTCATGGTTCGAGACTAGGAGACGCAGCAGCGAGGTTCGACGAAGTTGTTCCTGTCGCTGGTACTCGACCGTGCGCAGTAGGTGGTCGGGGTGGAAGATCATCATGGCTTCCACGGTGACGCTCTGAGGTAGGGCGCCACATCGGGCGGCGGCGGTACCCGCCTACCTCATTTCCCCCCGTCCCCCCTACCTCAGGGCGGGCGCGTGTCGCTGGTCACCCCCTGAGGTAGGGGCGTACCCGTCGGTGCCGATACCGGTCGGCATGGCGAGCGGCCCCACCTGCCGCCCCACCTGCCGCATCGCCGCCACGGCGACGTGGAGGAGGAAAGCACCGGATTTGAAATACGTCGCGAGAGGAGGCACGCCATGATCGATCATCCGCAGCCCTCCCCCTTCCGCGGCGCCGCCCGGTGGATCGCCTCCTGGCTGGTGGTGTCGACCCTGACGGTGATCATCACCCTCTACGTGCTGGCCCGCGTGGTCCCTCCGGCCGACGAGAGGCCGAAGGGCGAGGCGGTGGTCGAATCGGGCGCCGCCCCGTCGCTGCCGTCGCCGTCGCCGCCCCGGCAACGCTGCGTGGCGGCGGACCACCTGGTCGGCGGCTTCGCCCCCACCGTCGCCGAGCTCGATCCCGACCAGGAGGCTGCGGTCGACGGCATCGCCCTCGCCGCCAACGGCGCCACCTGCGTGTCGCAAGCGGCCGACGGTGTCGGGGCCCAATCCGGCCTCGACTGCGGGGACGGTATCCGGGCCGTGGTCGTCGGCCACGCCGACGCCAACCCGTCGGGTCGAGCCGGTGGCAACCGGGGCCCTGTCGCTCGACCGGGCCCTCGCCGTGACCCAGCGCCTGCTCGGCCACGGCGTGGTGGTGACCCTGACCGAGGGTCGAGGGGCGACCGAACCCGCCCCCGGTCCGATGCCCGACGGACGCCCACCCCACCAGCGACACGCCGACGACCGGCGGGTCACCGTCCAACTCCTCTGCGGCTAGCACCGACCGGTCGGTGGCGGGCGACCGACGGGCGGCGACCGAGCGCCCTCCGGCCCGGTGGCCGGGCCTCCAGCTGTCCGCGGACCGGGTCGGGCGCCTGCAACGTCCGGCTGTCCGCGGACCGGGTCAGGCGCCTGCGGCGGACGGCTGTCCGCGGGCCGAGTCGGGCGCCTGCAACGTCCGGCAGCCCGAGGGCCGGGTCGGGCGCCTGCGGCGGACGGCTGCCCGGGGCCCGGGGCCCGGGGCCCGGGGCCCGGGGGCGTGCTACTCGGCCAGGGCGGCGACGACGCCGTCGACCTTGTCGGCGCTGGCCAGCTCGAGGGCGGACAGGGCATCGAGCTCGGCCCGGTGCTCGTCGCTGAGGCCGGGCTGCTCCTCGAGCCGCTGCCAGGCCTGGGCGCCCTGACGCTCCGCCGCCGCCTGCAGGGCGAGTTGCTCGCGAACGCTCAGCCCGTCGAACACGTCGTAGTAGGTCCTGATGGCGTCGGGCAGCGCGGCCTCGATCTGGGCCAGGTCCTCGGGGATGGCGGCGTAGAGGCCCTCGGCCCGGATGGCGATCTGCTCCTCGCTGGCGGCGCAGTCGAGCAGGGCGTGGGCGTGGTCGGGGACGGCGGCGGCCCAGCCCCGGTAGCGGTCGGCTGCGCCCCGTTCGAGGCGGGCCAGGAACCGGGGACGGGAACGGTCGGGTACCGACCCGATGTGCGCCGCCAGCAACTGCCCGAACCTGGGCACCTCGGGGATGGCGTCCGTCGCCTCCGTCATGAGGCCATGCTGGTCGCCGCCCGCCGCCGGTGTCCAGCGTGCGACGGCGAAGCGGTCAGCCGGCCTGGGCCTCGGGGTCGACGGCGAGCGTCTCGTCGTCGGCCGACAGGTCGAGGTCGACATCGACATCCGGGGAGGCACCGTCGGCCGACAGGTCGACGTCCGCATCGACATCGACATCGGGGGCTGGGGCGGCACCGTCGGCCCGGGCCGACCCACGCGCCGCCTCGTCGAGGTCGATCGTGGGACCCTCGGCGACCCCCGGGGTCTCCGCCGGTTGCGGCGACGCCACGGCGCCGCCGGCGTCGGTCAGCTCGATGACCGGCTCGCTGGAGCGGCGGCCCTCGACCTTCTCCGACACGACCTTCGAGGAGCCTCCTGGCTTCATCGACACGCCGTAGAGCACGTCGGCCGCCTCCATCGTCCGCTTCTGGTGGCTGACGATGATCAGCTGGGCATCGCCCCGGAACTGCTCGACGAGCGAAAGGAAACGGCTGAGGTTGACGTCGTCGAGGGCGGCCTCGACCTCGTCCATCACGTAGAAGGGCGAGGGCCGGCTGCGGAACACGGCGAACAGGAAGGCCAGGGCCACCAGCGACCGCTCACCGCCGGACAGCAGCGACAGCTTCTTCACGTTCTTGCCCGACGGCTTGGCCTCGATCTCGATGCCGCAGTTGAGGATGTCGTCGGCGTTGGTCAGCTTCACCCCGCCGGTGCCACCGGGGAACAGCGTCTGGAACAGGTCGATGAAGTTGGTCGACACGTCGGCGTAGGCGGCGGAGAAGACGCTGACGATCTCGGCATCGATCGACCGGATCAGCGTGTTGAGATCGCGCCGGGTGGCCTTCACATCGTCGAGCTGCCCGTCGAGGAACTCATGGCGTTCCTTGAGCGCCTCGAACTCCTCCAGGGCCAACGGGTTGATCGGGCCGAGGGCCTTCAGCTCGCGCTCGAGATCGCGCACCCGCTTCTCGGGCGAGTCGTCGTTCTCGGCCGGGGGCAGCTCCGCCGCCATGGCGGCCGTCGGCTCGGCGTCGAGCTCGCGCCGCAGGGCCTCGGTGAGGGCTTCGAGCTTGACCCGGTTCTCGGTCTCGTCGACCTCGATCCGGGATCGGCGCTCCCGCACCTCGACCAGCTCCCGTTCGTTCCGCTGCCGGTCGCCGCGGCGGCCGGTCAATTCGGCCGATACCCGTCGGGCGGCCTCGGACTGGACCTGCTGCTCGGCCTCGAGCCGCTTGATCCAGACCGCCAGCTCCTCGCCCTTGGCCGCCAGCACGGCCGAGAGCCCGTCGATCGACACCAGGGTGCCCTCCAGGGCCTCCCGGCGGACCCGGGCCCGGTCACGCTCGGCCACCAACCGCTCCAGGCGGCTCTCGATCTCAGCCTGGCGGGTGACGAGCAGTTCGCGTCGTTGATCGACGGCGGCGGCCTTGACCTCGAGCTCCTTGCGGGCCTCGGCCGCAGCGCGGGTCCGCTCCTCCAGCGACGTGCGGGAGAGGGTGAGGGCTTCGACCCGGTTGAGATACTCGGCCTCTTCGTTCTCCACCGCCGGCAGCTGCATGCGGAGGAACTCGGCCTGGGCGGTGTCGGCCTGACGCTCCCGCTGCACCTCGTCCCGGCGGGTGTCGAGCCGTGTCCGGTCGGCCTCGGCCTGGGCCAGCTGCTGCCCCAGACGTTCGGCGTTCTGCTTCTCCTGGGCCAGCTTGTTGTGGGCGGTCCGCACGGCGTCCTCGGCCTGGCGGACCACGGTCCGCTTCGTCGACACGGCGCTGTTGGCCGTGCGCAGGGCCTCCTCGGCCCGCTGGGCCTCGGCCCGGGCGAACGCCGATTTGCCCTCGGCCTCCTCCAGGGCGGCGCCGGTGGCCCCGGTGCCGGTGAGCCCGATCCGCCAGCCGGTGGGGCTGAAACGGTCGCCGTGGCGGGTGACGACCGTGGTGTTTGGCCGCTCGACGGCGACCTCCATGGCGTGACGCCAGGCCCCGTCGACCACGATCACCGAGTCGAACAGGATGTCGAGCAGGGGCTCGACGTCGGGGCGGACGGCCCGCACCAGCTTGCGCAGCGGGGCGGAGCCGGGCTTCAGGTTGGCCACGGTCAGCTGCTGGGGCGGGCGGGTGCGGCCGAGGGCCAGCACGGCCCCGGCCAGCTCGCGCCCCTCGAGCGCGCCGAGGGCGTTGGTGGCGCTGGCCGGGCTGTCGACCACCACGGCCTGCAGGGCCTCGCCGGCGGCGGCCTCCACCGCCAGCTCCCAGCCTTCGTCGATGTCGACCAGGTCGAGCAGGGCGCCCATAACACCGTCGGTCCCGCCCAGGGCGTCGGCCCCGGCCCGGGAACGGGCGTCGTCGAGGGCCTGGCCCAGGGCGTCGGCCCGGGCCTGCCAGCTGCTGGCCTCGGCGTCGGTGACCCGACGGCGTTCGGTGGCCTCGGCCAGTTCCTTCTCTGCCAGTTCCAGGGCCGAGGCGGCGGTGGCGGCCTCGGTGGCCAGACGGGGCTCGGAGGCGGTGAGGTTCTCCACGTTGAGGACCGACCGGTTGCGGTCCTCGGTCATGCGCTCGGTCCGGGTGGCGATCGCCGACAGCTCGCCGAAGATCCGGTCGAGCTCGCCTGCGCTGCGGGCGTCGGCCTGTTCGAGGCCCTCGATCTGGGCCCGCATCTCCGGGGCCTTGGTCGGCTTGGGGGCGAGCTCGTCACCCCACTCGGTGTCGAAGGTCAGCTGCTCCGAGTTGAGCCGCTCCTCGGACTCGCCCAACCGGGCGAACTGCGGACGCAGGCCCCGGGCCTCGTGCTCGGTGGCCCGCAGCTCGCCCGCCACCTGAGCCGACTCGGCCTCGAGGCTGGCGACGAGGCCCTCGTCGAGGGCTGCCTGTAGCTCGGACTCGATACGAGCCCGCCGCTCGGCCACCACGTTGTTCTGACCCCGGATGCGCTCGGCCAGGCTCCGGGCCCGGCTGGCCACGTCGGCGATGTCGGAGGCGCCGAGGGATGCGAGCTCGGCCTCCCGCTCCACGATCACGGCGTCGAGGCGGGCCAGCTCGCCGTTGATCTGATCCTCCCGCTGGTGGCTCTGGCGGCGCTGGCGCTGCGAGTTCTCCAGCTGAGAGGTGAGCGAGGCGATCTGGCGGCCGGCGAGGTACAGCTTGAGCTGGCTCAGCTCGGACACGAGCGAGCCGTGACGGCGGGCGGCTTCGGCCTGCTTCTCCAGGGGGCGCACCTGGCGGCGCACCTCGCGGAGGAGGTCCTGGAGACGATGCAGGTTCTCCTCGGTGGCGGCCAGGCGGCGCTCGGCCCGCTCCTTGCGCTTCCGGTACTTGAGGACGCCTGCGGCCTCCTCGATGATGGCCCGCCGGTCCTCGGGCTTGGCGTTGAGGACGTCGTCGATCCGGCCCTGGGAGATGATGATGTGCTGCTGGCGACCGACACCGGAGTCCGAGAGGAGTTCCTGCACGTCGAGCAGGCGGCAGGACACGCCGTTGATGGCGTAGTCGGAGTCGCCCGATCGGAAGAGCGTGCGGGTGACCGACACCTCGGAGAACTCGATCGGGAGCTGCCCGTCGGTGTTGTCGATCGTGAGGGTGACCTCGGCCCGACCGAGGGCCTTCTTGGCCGCGGTGCCGGCGAAGATCACGTCGTCCATCTTCTGGGAGCGAACCGCGCTCGGGGCCTGTGCGCCCAACACCCAGGCCATGGCATCGACAACGTTGGACTTGCCGCTTCCGTTCGGCCCGACGACAACGGTGATACCGGGCTCAAGATCGAGCTGCGCCGGATCGGCGAACGACTTGAACCCCTTGATGGTCAAACCCTTGAGGAACACTCGGATCGAGGCTACCCCCTCGCACGACGGAGAACGCGGCTTCTCCGCCCACGGCCGAGCCCCGCTCCGGCTCGGCGCCGACCGGGCGGGACCCGACGATCGTCGCTGACCAGGGCATTCGCCGGACGGGCGCCGTTCCCCGACGTCACCCGCCCCGACCCCGGCGACCGGGCCCGGTGCGCAGCTGGGTCGACCCCGGTCTCCGGGGGAAGGTCATGCGTCGCTCGACCCGGGCCGCCGTCGCCGCCGTCCGGTAGCGTCGGCCCTCTCGTGACAACCATCGCCACCCCACTCGATCGGGACCACCGGTCGATCACGATCTCGCTGCTGGCCGCCGTGGCGTTGATGTCCTACGCCAACCTCTCGGTCAGCGCCGCCCTGCCCGAGATCGGCGACGATCTCGGCCGGGTCGAGCTGCTCCCGTGGCTCATCACCGTCGAGCTGCTGGCCGCCGCCATCGCCGTGCTCGCCGTCGGCCCGGTGGTCGACGGGTTCGGCGTACGACCGGTGTTCCGGCTGTCGGTGCTGGCCTTCGTGGTGGCCTCGATCGCCTGCGCCCTGGCCCCCTCGATGGCGGTGCTGGTGGCGGGCCGGGTGGCCCAGGGCCTGGCCGCCGGTGGGGTGCTGGCCTCGGCCTTCGCCACCATCGGCCTGGCCTACGACCCGCTCCTCCGGCCCAAGGTCTACGCCATCAACTCGGCCCTGTGGGGCGTGATGGGGGTCGGCGGACCGGGCCTGGCCGCCGTGCTGGTCAGCGTGGCCGGCTGGCGGGCCGTCTTCGCCGTGGCCGTGCCCATCGGGCTGGGGGCGGTGGTGGTCGGCTGGCGCCACCTGCCGGGCCGACCGGCCGAGGCCGACCGGACCGACTTCGACCTCCGGGGCCTGGCCCTGATCGCGGTGGTCACCATCGCCCTGCTGTTCGCCGCCACGGCCTCGTCGGCGTGGAGCCTGGCCTGGTTCGCACCGGCCGTGGTCGCCGTGGTGCTGTACCGCCGCCACGCCCGAGGCCACACCGACCCGGTGGTCCGACTCGACCACCTGACGGCGGCGCAGTGGCGCAACCTTCATCTCCCGGCGACGCTCGTGGTCGCCGGGGGCACCGGCGCCGCCGCCTTCCTTCCGGTCTACGTGCGGGCCGCCCGCGACGGCTCGGCGGCGACGGCGGCGTTCAGCGTGTTCTTCCTGTCGGTCGGCTGGTCGGTTGCGGCCTGGGTCAGCAGCCGTCTCCAACAGCGTCACCACCCGGCCCGGGTCGTGCTGTGGGGCACCCGGCTACTGGTGATCTCGGTGGGGACGGCGGCCGGGGCGGCTGCGGTGGCGGCCCCGCTGGCGGTGTTGCTCGTGGCCTTCATCGGCGCCGGTGGGGGTATCGGGTTGTCGACGACGGCCACGTTGAACCTGCTCCAGAGCCGGGCCCGGCCGGAGGAGATGGGGCGGATCTCGTCAGCCCACCAGTTCGTCCGCTCGCTCGGGTTCACCTACGGGGCGGCGGTGGCGGGCGGGGTGTTGCTGTTGGTCGTCCGGGTCCGGGTGGGCGAGGTCGAGTCGGTCCGACGGCTGCTCGGCGGCGAGTCGGAGGCGGCCGAGCCCGGCGTGGTCGATGCCCTGGCCGACGGCTACGCCCTGGCGGTGGCGGCGATGGCGGTGGTGTCGATCGGCGCCCTGGTCACCGCCCGGCGCCTCCACGCCACCCGCACCGCCGACTGGGCCCAGGTCGCCGCCGACTGAGCTTCGCCTTCCACCTGAGCTTCGCCCTACACCTGTGTGTTGCAGAAGTAGACGACCTGGTGCTTGAAGCTGGTCTTCTGGATCGGCACCCGGGACCGGGGGCTCAGCTCGCCGGCCCGGCCGTACACGGCGAGGTGCTCGGTGAACTCCCCCACCTTGCCGTTCAGGTCGGCGAAGGGGCGGGTCTCCAGCGAGGTGCCCCCGTACTTGATGGCGTCGTGGATGATGCCGACCACCGAGCGGTAGAGGCGGCGGATCTCCTGGGTCGACAGCTCGTTGCACATCCGGTCGTGGCGGAGGCCGGCGTCGAACAGGATCTCGTTGGAGTAGATGGCGCCGATGCCGACGAACACCTCGGAGTCGGTGAGCAGGAGCTTGAGCGGGGTCTTGCGACTCATGATCAACTGCCCGAACTCCACCCACGACACCGGCTGCTCGTGGAGATCGAGCCCGAGGGGCGGCTGCTCGGCCCAGTACTCGTCGAGGTCGTCGTCGGCGATCACGTTGAACGCGCTGCCACCGTCGATGTCGTGCAGGCGGAGGTCACCGCCCTGGGTGAAGGTGATGACGGCGACGGTGTCGTCGTCCCGGGCCGTCTTCGAGGTGACCCGGGTGAGGCGACCGGCCTCGCCGAGATCCATGATCAGCGTCTGCTCGTTGTCGAGGGCGAGGACCAGATCCAGCCCGCGGCGCACCACGGAGTTCACCTTGGCCCCGACGAGCGGGGTCTCGAAGGCCTTTTTGGTCTTGTGGCGCGGCATCGATTTCAGCGCAAGCACCTCGACCGCTTTCACCTTCTTGCCGACCACTTCCCGTTCCAGATCGCGACGCAGGGTCTCGATCTCGGGTAGCTCAAGCTTCTCCATCGAGGCCCTCGTCTTCCGTTGCGTCCTTGGTCGATGACAGCACTGCGGCGTAGGCGGAGCGGGCGGCCACCTGCTCGGCCCGCTTCTTCGAGGTGCCGGCACCATGGCCCCGCGGTTTGCCGTCGATGATGGTGACGGCGGTGAACCGCTTGTCGTGGTCGGGGCCCGATCCGTCGATCTGATAGACCGGCGTGCCCAGCGAGAGGCGTGCGGTCAGTTCCTGGAGTTGGGTTTTGTAGTCGGTCCGGCCGGGCTGTTCGGCCGCCTCGACGATGGCGGCGCTGGTGTGGCTGAGGATCACGGTCTGGGCCCGGATCCAGCCCCCGTCGACGTAGACGGCGCCGAAGACCGCCTCCACCGCGTCGGCCAGGATCGATTCCTTGTCCCGGCCGCCCGACTGGTCTTCGCCCTTGCCCAACCGCAGGAGCGAGCCGACGTCGAGCTCCCGGCCGAGGTCGGCCAGGGTGGCGGTGTTGACCACCGAGGCCCGCAGCTTGGCCAATTGACCCTCGGGCAGCTCGTGGTAGGTCTTGTAGATGTGGTCGGTCACCACCAGCCCGAGCACCGAATCACCGAGGAATTCCAGGCGTTCATTGGGCTGATTCGATGGGTTCTCGGCACAGAAACTTCGGTGGGTCAGGGCGAGGGTCAGCAAATCGGGATCATCGAACCGATGACCCAATCGCCGGCAAAAAGCCTCCAGCTCCCCCTGCTCAATCAGCGTTTACGCCCCAACCTTGCCGTGCACGTAGTCGACGGCGTCACGGACCGTCTTCAGGTCCTGCAGATCCTCGTCCTCGATGCGGAACCCCACCGTGCGGTCGGAGAGCTCCTCCTCCAGGGCCTCCACCAGCTCGATCAGGGCCAGGGAGTCGGCGTCGAGATCGTCGGCGAACGAGTCGCCCTCGTTGATCTGATCCGGCTCCATTTCGAGGATGTCGGCAAGTCGATCGCGAATGAGCGTCACCACGTCGTCTCGTTCCATTGGTGATTGCTCCATGTGCGTCTCTGCAGGCATTCGCCGTCCTCTCTCGTACGCCCCTGGTCGTTCACCAGGGCCGCGTTCGCCCACCAACGCCCGGTTGAGCCCGGGTCGGGGCCCAGAAGCCTACCCCAGTTGAATCCGAAAGTAGGGGGTTGTGGACAACTTCTGAGAGGCTGTAACCCCTGTCAGGAGCTGGGTGTCACCGTTTGTCGAAGGCGCCCCACGATGTCGATATCCACAAGGGAATCGGCGGTGCCGATGGCGCTTGCGATGGCGTCGACGGTCGACGAACCGTGCGAGATGAGGCTGACGCCGCGCACGCCGAGCAGCTGGGCGGCGCCGGTGCGACCGGGGTCGAATCCCTCGAACACCGGGTTGAGGATCCGCTGGACCAGGCCCTCGACGACCGACGGGTCGGCGATGGCCTCGGGGGTGGCGGCGAGCGCGTCGCGCACGGTCTGCTCGAACACGGCGTAGCCGCCCTCCATCGACTTGAGCACGACGTTGCCGGTGAAGCCGTCGGTGACGATGACGTCGGCGGAGCCGATCATCAGGTCCCGCCCCTCGACGTTGCCCACGTAACGGGCCCCGCACAGCGAGGCCCAGTCGGCCTCCTCCATGAGGGTGCAGGCCTCTTTGACCAGGGAGTTCCCTTTGCCCGCCTCTTCGCCGATGGTGAGGATCCCGACCCGGGGCTCGGCGATGTCGAACCGGGTGCGGCAGTAGACGGCGCCCATCATCCCGAACTGCACCAGCCACTCGGGCTGGGTGTCGGCGTTGGCTCCGCAGTCGAGAACGGTGGTGGGGGTGGAGCCAGGCACCGGGTAGGGCACGGCGATGGCCGGCCGGGAGAATCCCCTGATCCGACCCATCCGCAGCAGGGAGGCGGCCATGGCGGCGCCGGTGTTGCCGGCGCTGATCATCGACGATGCGGCGCCGTCGCGCACCGCTTCGGCCGCCCGAACCACGGACGCGTCCTTCATCGAGCGGACGCTGGCGGCCGGCTCGTCCCCCATCTCGATCACCTGGGAGGCGGGGATGACCGGGACCGACCCGGTGTCACCCAATCGGTCGGGATCGCCGACCAGTACGACCGGTAGGCCGTCCTTCTCCGCTGCCCGGCGGGCGCCTTCGACGATGACGGCGGGGCCGCCGTCGGAGCCCATGGCGTCGACGGCCACCGGTAGACGCTCGCTCATCGTTTACTGCGCCGCGAACGGTCGGATCAGGCGTCGACGTCGAACACTTGACGGCCGTTGTACCAACCACAGGTGGGGCACACCCGATGGGGCAGCTGCGCGGAGCCGCACTTGGGGCAGATACTCCGGGGCGGCAAGGGGACCGTCCACGCCGAGGCCCGACGGCTGCGGGTCTTCGACTTCGACTTCTTCTTCTTGGGGACAGCCATGATGAGATCCTGAAGTGACACGGGCCCCGGTCGCGGGACCGCCCCGACGACGGTCGGGCACGAAGACAAAAGGCTACCGGCTCGACGCCCGGCCACCACCGCTGGAGCGCTCGGCCACCGATCCCGCCCGCTCGGGCGGCGGCACGGTCGCCCGGCCGACACCGATCGTCGAGCCCGCTGGGCGGCCGGCAACGCGGTGTGGACGAAGCGACTAACGTCGACAGGCACCACGAGGTCGCCACGCCGCACCCCGCCGTCGGGCGACCCGGAGGAGACGACCGTGACCGACGCCGAACCACGCGAGTGGGGATCACCCGAGCCGCCGTCCTCGGCATCCGCCGCGCCCGCCGCCCCCTCCGGGCCGTCTGCGCCCGGGGAGGCCCCGCCGCCGTCGGGGCCGGTGCCACCACGGCCGATGCCGCCGGTCGAACGCCCTGCATCGCCGACCAGGAGGCGGCGGCGGATCTGGCCGTGGGTCCTCCTGGGGTTGGTGGCGATCCTCGCCCTCTTCGCCGGCTGCACGGCGATCGGCGTGTCCCTGGCCCGAGCCCCGGTCGGCACCGCCAACGAGTTCGTCGCCCTCCTCGACGAGGGCGAGCTCGAGGACGCCTACGCCTCGCTGTGCCCGGCCAAGCAGGCCGAGGTCGGCTTCGAGGAGTTCTCGGCCGACATGGCCCGGAGCACCGAGATCAGCGACTACAACCTGTCGGCGGTGTCGGCCGGCATCGGCGACCTGGTGCTGGTCACCGGCACGGTCGACCTCAGCGGGGAACCCCGCAACATGACCCTCGATGTGGTCCGGGTCGGCGACGGCTGGCAGGTCTGCGACTACGGGCGCCTCAATTAGCGCCTCGGCGGCGACCGCCGGCGCAGCGTGGCACCCGGCGTCGATCGACGGGTTCAGTTGAAGTCGAGGTCTTTCAGGGCCGCCCATCTCGGGTCGCCCTCCGACGCCTGCTCGGCGGCGGCGTCGGCCTCGTGCTGGTCGGCGGTCTTGGCCGGGTAGCGATCCGGGTCGGGCCCGGCGCAGTCCTCGCCGCACAACGGTGCCAGCGGCAACGACAGGGCGATGGCGTCGCCGATCACCGGGCCGAGGTCGATCTGCTCGCCGTCGAAGTCGATGATGTCGGCGTCGTCGGGGGCGTCGATCTGGAAGATCTCGTCGATGAGCACATCGATCCGACCACCGACCGGCTCGAGGCAGCGACGGCACTCCCCGGCCCAGGCGAAGCTCACCTCGCCCAGGGCGGACACGCCCCGCTCGATCGACTCGACGGTGATGGTGCCGACGACGGACTCCTGCAGGGTGCGGCTCCCGACCACGACCTGCTCGTCGAACAGCAGGTCGATCTCGATGTCGCGCCGCTGGCCGAGCCGGCGGCGGAGGTCGACGACGTTGACGATGCAGGAGGAGGGATTGCGGCCCCGCCGAGGGTTGCCGCTCATGAGATGACGTGGTCGCCGTTCTCGCTGAGGTCGATCAGCTCCTCGTCCTCGCCCCACTCCCCGGCGTTGCCGGTGGCGACGTCGGACATGCCGACGAGCTTCTCGCGGCCCCGCTGCACCGTCTCGGTGGTGCGCACCAGGACAGCCTCGAAGCGGGCGAGTTTGCGGTCGCAGTACTCCTCGACCTGACGCTTCATCGTGTGGGCCTCGGCCTTGGCCTCGTCGAGGATCTGCCGGGCCCGGGCCTCGGCCTCCTTGACCACCTTATGACGCTCGACCATTCGGCTGACCTGGGCCCGCCCCTCGTCGATCAGGGCCTGATGCTCGGCCCGGGCCTTGGAGATGAAGTGCTCGCGCTCCTTGAGCAGCCACCGGGCGGCCCGGATCTCCTCCGGCAGCTGGTCCTGGGCCTGCTCGAGCAGGTGGAGCAGATCGTCGCGGTTGACCTTGACCGTGGTCGACATCGGCAGCGGGCGGGCCTCGGCCAGCAGCTCGATCGCCTCGTCGAGCAGGGCGTCGACCTCGGGGACGGCGTAGGGGTTCGGCAGGTCGAAGTCGCCGTCGTCGTCGAAGAGCTCCTCGTCGTGCTCATCGATGTCGTCGTCGAACAGATCGTCTTCGCGTTCGCTCATTGCGCACCTCGCTCGGCCAGAGCATCCATCACCGAGGCGGGGACCACACTCGACACATCGCCGCCGGCCGATGCAATCTCCCGTACGTAACGGGACGACACCAGTGCGTGTTCCCCCAGGCCGGGGAGGAACACCGTCGGCAGTCCGCCACCGGTGGTGGCGTTCATGTTGGCCTGGAGCATCTCGGCGTCGAGATCGGTGGAGCTCCGCAAGCCCTTCACCAGGCAGGTGGCCCCCAGCTCGTCGGCGGCCACGGTCACCAGGCCGCTGAAACCGGTCACCCGGACGTTGGCGAGCGAGGCCACCTCGGCCTCGATCAGGGCCATCCGCTCGGGCCCGGTGAAGAACCCGGACGGCTTGGCCGGGTTGTGGCCGACGCCGACCACGACCTCGTCGAACACCGCGGCGGCCATCTCGATGACGGCGATGTGTCCGTTGTGCACGGGATCGAACGATCCCGGATAGAGCGCCACGCCCATTGTTCGCACCTTAGGTACCCGGCAACGTTGCCTCTCAACGGTAGCGGTCGGGGCCCGGCCAGTGGCACATGACCGGTTCAGTCCGGGACGATCTCCACCCGTTCGGCGATCACGATGTGCGAGCGACCGTAGGTCTTGCGCCGAAGCGCCTCCCACCCGGCGGGGAGATCGATCTCGGTCTCGGCGTGGCCGACGAGGACGGCGGCGGGCAGGAGCGGGATCAGCTCGGCCCACGGATCGAGGGCGTACGGCGGATCGCAGAACGCCACGGCCGGCCGGGGCCCCGGCGCTCCGGGTCCGGGTCCGGGTCCGGGTCCGGGTCCGGGTCCGCCGAGGTTGCGCACCGCCCGCTCGACCGGGGCCACGAGCACCTCGGCCCGATCGTCGAAGCCGAGGTGGGACAGGTTGGCCTTGAGGACGGTGGCGGCCGCCCGGTCCTGCTCGACGAAGGTGGCCGAGCCCGCCCCCCGGCTGAGGCTCTCGATGCCGAACGACCCGCTCCCGGCGTAGAGGTCGAGCACGGCATCACCCGGCTCCAGGGCGCCGAGGCTGCCGAGCATGTTGAAGACGGCCTCCTTGGCCCGGTCGGTGATCGGGCGCGTCCCACCACCGGGAGGGGCCTTCAGCTTCCGGCCCCGTGCGCTGCCTCCGATGACCCGCATCGAGCTCACCGTAGCGGCCGGTAGCGTCGGGGCATGCCGATGCCCGACCTCGAGATCGTCTGCGTCGACTGTGGCGGCAGCTGCTTCCCGCTGGGCTGGTACCCGGAGGATGGTGAGGTGCCGGACGGGACGGTGATGCCCTACCGCTGTCGCGATTGTCTCGACCGCTGGGACGTGGTGATCGGGTCCGAGGACGGCGCCCCCGAGTGAGGGCTCCTCGTTACGGGAGGGGCGTTCCCGCCCGCCCTCGGAACTCGTCCAGCTCGACGTGGTGCAGGACGCAGAGGGCGATGCGGTCGCCGTCGTCCTCCCATTCGCTCCGGGAGGGGTAGCGGACGGCGTAGTCGTAGTCGCCGGTGAGATCGAGGTACCGGTCGCCGGTGTAGGCCTCGAAGTCCTCCTCGCAGAGGTCGAGCCCGACGAGGCGGTCGACCCGGCTCGGGTAGCCGAGATCGTCGGGGAAGAGGACGGCGCTGTACACCTCGAAGCTGTGCGGTCCGCGGCAGTCGACGGGCTGCTGGGAGTCGTCCTCGGCGTAGCACTCGTCGTACCAGGCGTCGGAGGGCACGCTCGCCTCGACGGCCGAACTCGAAGCGACCACGACGGCGACGATGACGGCCAGGACGCCGACGACGACGACGACGCCCAGTCCGCCGACCACGAGGAGACCGATCAAGGCCTTCCGCCGACCGGACATCCCGCCCCGCCGGCGGGGCGACGACACCGGACCCGGACCGGGCTGCCACGGCGCCCCGGGTTGGCCGGCGCCCGGCTGCGACCAGGGAGGCGGCGTCGGCGGTGGGTGCGCGCTCCACGGCGAGTTCGCCTGTCCCGATCCCCATTCGCCCGCCATGTCCGTACTGTACCGACGTGGCCGGGACGGAGGTGGGCGGCTCCTAGGCGAGGCCGTGGTCGAGCAGGGCGTTCTGGGTCCGCTCGATGACCGCGGTCCACAGCGCCACCGCCCGCTCGCTGGTGAAGTCGAGGCTGCCGACGGCCATCACCGGGATGATCCAGCCGCACTCGATCCCCACCCGGTAGTCCTTGACCAGCGTGTCGAAGTCGTACCCGGTGACCCCGGCGGCCACCAGGGCGTCGTGGTAGACGTGCAGCAGATCGGTCTCCGACGAGCGGCGGTCCTCGGTGGTGAGGTTCTGCGAGAGGAAGTAGCCGACGTCGGCCGCTCCCCCGCCCTTGCTGATGGCCTGCCAGTCGATGACGGTCACGTCGTCACCGCCACCGAAGAACAGGTTGTCGGCCCGGAAGTCGAAGTGGACCAGGGTGTGGGGCATGGCGGCCAGGTCGTCGATGATGCGTCCCCGCTGGCCGGCGTAGCCCTCGATGAAGCCCTGCAGTTCCGGCATGAGCGAGGCGGAGAAAGCCTCCATGAAGCCGGGCAGGGACATCTCATAGATCGTGGCCCCGGCCTGGTTGAGGGGGCCGTTGATCTCGGGGATGAAGTCGGCCTTCTCCATACCGACCCCGTTCCAGAAGCGGGCGTGGTGCCCCCCGAGCGCCCGGAGGGCGACGGCGGCCTGATCGGGTGAGGTGCCGGTCACCTGGTCGCCGAGGGTCAGACCGCCCAGGTCCTCCATGATCAAGAGGTACTTCTCGGCCGCCGGCTCCTCGGCCGGCTCACAGGTGATGTGGAACACCGACGGCGTGGCGATCGGGCTCTCGCCCGCCAGCTCGCCGTAGAACCGGTGCTCCCGCTCGTAGATCCGGGTCGGGTGCATCATGGCCCGCACGTCGGGGGAGTTCGACGGGAACTTCACCACCAACGACGTCGGGAGGTCGGTCTCGCCGTCATAGGTCACGCCGACCGTGGCCACCTCGCCCATGAAACCGCCGCCGGCGGCGGCCGGATCGGCCTCCACCTCGGCCACCGACACCTCCGAGGCCAGCGCACCGGATCCGTGGAGCGCTGCGGTCAGGAACTCGGCTTCCACCTCGGCGGTGGTCGTCGGAAAATCGGCCATGGCTGTTGGTCCCCTCTGTGGCTGCTGGTCGACAGAGAGTGCCCCATGTCACTCCTTTCTGGCAAACAAACCGACCGATCAATTAGTGTCCGGGGCCATGAAGGTAGGCATCAATCTCCCAGCCCAGTTCCCCCTCGAGAGCACCAAGATGATCTTGCCGCTCTACGAACAGATGGGAGCCGACTCCTACTGGGCCCCCGACCACATCCTGGGCGTCTTCCACCCGGGCCTGTGGAGCGAGATACCGCTGTCGACCGTGGCCGCCGACCCCGACGCCTTCTACGACCCGTTCGTCTACGGCGCCGTCGTCGGGACCATGACCGAGAAGCCCTTCGGCATCTCGGTCACCGACTCCACCCGCCGCCGGGCCGCCGATCTGGCCCGTACCGCCCTGTCGCTCAACGACCTGATCCCCGGAGGTTTCATCCTGGGCATCGGATCGGGTGAGGCCGAGAGCCTCACCCCCTTCGGCTACCCCTTCGACAAGCCGGTGGCCCTGCTCGAGGAGTGTCTGGAGGAGCTGCAGGGCCTGCTCAACGAAGGCCATATGCCGGGCAACACCACGGGCCGCATGGGTCTGCCCCTGGAGGCCGAGGGTCGGGGCAAGCCGGCGGTGTGGATCGCCGGTCACGGGCCTCGCATGCTGCGCCTCACCGGTCAGTACGGCGACGGCTGGATCCCGGCCTGGTGGATGACCCCGGAGGAGTACGGCCAGAAGCTCGACGTGATCAAGGGTCATGCCGCCGACGCAGGCAGGCCGACCCCGGTGCCGGCCCTGCTGCCCTTCACCCTGTTCGCCGAGAGCGCGGAGCGGGCGGCCGAGATGTTCGAGGCCGAGCCGCTCGGCAAGCTGTTCGGCCTGTTCGCCATGGGCGACATCTGGGAGAAGAATGGTCTCCAGCACCCGCTGGGCAACGACTCCAAGGGCTTCATCGACGTCATCATCCACGACCTCTCGGCCGACGACCTGCGCGATCTGGCCCCCACCATCCCCTTCGAGATGGTCCAGCAGGTGTTGTTCGTCGGCAACGCCGAGGAGCTGGCCACGCAGTTCGAGGCCTACGCCAAGGCCGGCCTGGAGTACATGGTGATGGCCAACATCACCGGGGTGGTCGGCGGGATGGATGAGATCATGGCCCGGGGGGCCGACCTGCCCCACCTGATGGCCACCCTGCGGGAGTTGTAGTCGGCCTCCCGCTCAGCCGATGACGCCGTCGGCCCGGAGCCGGGCCCGGTCGGCGTCGCCGTAGCCCAGATCGGTCAGGATCTCGTCGGTGTGCTGCCCGAAGTCCGGGGCCGGTCGCAACGGTGGCGTCGGCGTCGCCGACAACCGCACCGGGCTGCGGATCACCTTGGCCCGGAGACCGTCGTCGTGGGTGAGGTCGACGACGGTGCCGTTGTGGCGCACCTGGGGGTCGTCGGCCACCTGGTGGCGGGGTAGCACGGGGGCCGACGGCACGTCGTTGGCCCGGAGTCGGGCCAACAGTTCGTCGCGGTGCCACCCGGCGATCTCGGCCGCGATCACCTGGCGCATCGTGTTGTTGTTGACCACGCGGGCCTCCCGGGTGGCGAAGCGGGGGTCCTCGGCCAGGTGGGGGGCGTTCAGCGCCGCCAGCAGGCCGAGGAATTGGGATCGGTTGATGAAGATGCAGGCGATGGCGCCGTCGAGGGTCTCGTAGGGGGCGTACCAGTCGGAGTAGGTGGGTACCGGATCGACGCCCTCGATCGAGTGGTTCCACATCCCGTCGGCCCACAGCCAGGAGATGGCGGCGTCGAGCATGTTGACCTCGACGTGTTGCCCGCCGTGCCCCCGGGCTCGGGCCAGCAGGGCGGCCAGCACACCGTTGGCGGCGGTCATGGCGGTGATCTTGTCGGCCGCGATCGACTTCACGTAGTCGGTGTTCTGCACGTCGGCGAGGCCGGAGAGGGCCTGGATCACCGGGTCGTACACCGGCTGGTCGGCGTAGGGGCCGTCGGGCCCGAACCCCGACACCGAGAGGTAGACGAGGTCGGGCACCCGCCGTCGAAGGTCGTCGTAGCCCAGACCCAGCCGCTCGATCACGCCGGGCCGCATGTTCTGGGAGAACACGTCGGCCTCGTCGACCAGCTTCAGCACGATCTCGCGGCCCGCCGCCTGCTGGAGGTCGACGCACATGGCCCGCTTGTTGCGGTTGAGCTGGACCCAGACACCGCTCTGTTCGTCGACCATCGGGCCGGTGCGCCGCATCACGTCGAGCCGGTCGACGGGCTCGACCATGATCACGTCGGCCCCCTGGTCGGCCAGCCAGGTGGCGGCCCACGGGCCGGCCACCACCGAGCCGACGTCGACCACCCGGATCCCGGCCAGAGCCCCTGCGTCGGTCATCGGCTGGGCGCTGTCGTCGGTTCGACCATGGCCCGAGGCTGGCACACCTGGGGTGGCCGCCGCCAAGACCCGCCGCGCGGTGGGCGTAGGCTTGGTTTCGGTGGAGCCGGATGTGACCGCCTGGGGAGCCCTTCGACTGGGCGAGCCGATCGACGAGGGCAACCGCAACCCCGTGTGGCGAGCCACCCTCGACGGCGAGCCGGTGGCCGTCCGGCGGTCACGTCGGAGCGAGGCTTCGCTCGATTGGGAGCTCGACCTGATCGAGGTGCTCCACGATGCCGGTTTCCGGGTGCCGACCATCCGGCCGACCCTCGATGGTCGCCGCCATGACGAGGGCCTTGTGGTGCAGCGGTGGTTGGCCGGTCGGCCGCCATCGGCCGACGACGAGTGGCGTCGGGTGGCCGACGCCCTGGTCGGGATCCACCGCCTGACCGGGTCGACCCACCGCCAACGCCCGGGTTGCCGAGCGGTGACGGCGCTCGGCCCGACGGGACGAAGCGTTGACGCCGACCTGTCGGCGTTGCCGTCCGAGGTGCGTGACGAGGTGCTCGCGGTGTTCGCCACGATGACCGATGCACCGACGGCCGTCATCCACGGCGATCCGGACGCCTCGAACATCCGCATCGACGACGACGGCTCGGTCGGGCTGCTCGACTTCGACGAGAGCCGGGTCGACGTGTGCTGGCACGACCTGTCCAACCTGAGGGTGCAGGTGCTCGACGAGGCGACGCACCGGCGGGCCGAGCTCCTCAGCGACGCCTGGGAGGTGGCCAACGGCTGGGTAGTGGAGAACGCCTACGCCCGCCGCCGGCTGGCGTCCCTCCGGGCCGGGCTCGGCGACGACGATCGGCGCCGCTGAGGGAACCAGCCCTCCCGGAGGGGCCCGGTTCCCCCCTTCGCCAGCCGTCCCTCAGCAGGCGGACACCCCCCAAACACCCCGCGTCACAGCGACAACACCCACCACTCCGACCACGCGCCCGATCGCTGTCGCTACGACGCGGAACAAACTCGGAAACCCCACCGAACGCCGGGCCCCGACCGTGCCGTTCCCGCCGCCGCTTGCAGGGCCCTGTCCACTGCGCCCAGCGGTGTCCACTGGCGGTGAACCCCAGCGCACGAGGGTCGCTGCGCCGCGGCGGTGAACCCGCCGGACACCACGCCATAGGACCCCACCCCACCCAACCCACCCCACGCCGTTGTCGCCATGACGCGGGACGGAACCCGGCGCCGCCCACGGGCGGCTGCGGACCCAGACCGCGCCGGCGGGACGGGGACGGAACCCGGTGCCGCCCACGGGGGCCTGCGGACACAGACTGCGCCGGCGAGGCGGGGCGGGGCGGGGCCGGGCGGGCAGTGTGGTGCGGGGCGGCGGCAGGTCAGTGCCCCCCGGGGCGGGTGCGGTTGTCGCTACGACGCGGGATGTCTCGGGGGTCCGCCCATCGGTCGGTCGAGCCGAGCGGCGAGCTGAGTCGAAGGGCGGGCCGAGCCGCAGGCGAGGCGACGGCTAGCCCTTGAGGAGGAACTCGGTGTCGGCGTCGTCGAGGAAGTGGGCCAGTTCGGTCACCAGCTCGGGATGTCGATCGAGGACCGGGTCCTCGTCGACCACCCCGATGGCGGCTCGGCGAGCGGCCTCGACCACCGGGCGGTCCCGACGGAGCGAGGCCAACTTGAGATCGTTCCGGCCCTTCTGCCGTTCGCCCATGATCGAGCCCTCGCCCCGCAGATCGAGGTCGACCTCGGCCAGCTCGAACCCGTCGGTGCTCTTGACCAGGGCCTCGAGCCTCGACTCGCCATCCTCGGTGGTCGCCTCCCCCACCAACCAGCAGGTCGATGCGTGCGCTCCTCGGCCGACCCGGCCCCGCAACTGATGGAGCTGGGCGATCCCGAACCGATCGGCATCGAGGATGATCATCACCGTGGCGTTTGGAACGTCCACCCCCACCTCGATCACCGTCGTCGCCACCAGCACGTCGAGGTAGCCGTCGCGGAACAGGTCCATCGTCCGGTCCTTCTCCTCGGGGCGGAGCCGACCGTGCAGGAGGCCGAGCCGGAAGCCCTCCAGCTCCACGTTGAGCAGCCGATCGAAGGTCGACTCGGCCGACGCCACCTCCATCTTGTCCGACTCGTCGATCAGCGGGCAGACGACGTACACCTGGCGGCCCTCACCGATCTGGTGGCGAATCTCGACCCACATGGCCTCGAGGTCGGCCGTGCCCTGCAGATCCTCGGGCGGCACGTCGAGCGAGCCCGAGGCCTGCACCCACCGGGTCGCGATCGGGGTCCGCCCCGGAGGCAGCTCGTCGAGGATCGACACGTCGAGATCGCCGTAGACGGTCATGGCCGCCGTTCGGGGGATCGGCGTGGCCGTCATCACCAGCACGTCGGGCGAGGCGTCGGCGTAGCTGCGGTCGCGCAGGGCCGCCCGCTGCTCCACCCCGAAGCGGTGCTGCTCGTCGATCACGGCCACCCCGAGCCCGGCGAAGGTCACCGACTCCTGGATGAGCGCATGGGTGCCGATGGCGATATCGACATGGCCGAGGAGCAGGTCGTTGAGGATGCGCTTGCGATCGGCGGTCGACACCCGATTGGTCAGCAACTCCACCCGCAGGGGTCGTTCGGCGAACAGCGAGTCGGTGTCGGTGACCGTCATCCCCTCCAACAGCCGACTGATGCCGGCGTAGTGCTGCTCGGCCAGGACCTCGGTCGGGGCCATCAGCGCCGCCTGGTGCCCGCCGTCCACCGCCATCAGCATGGTGGCCACCGCCACCAGCGTCTTGCCTGCGCCCACATCGCCCTGGAGCAGCCGGTGCATCGGGTAGGGGCGAGCCAGATCGACGGCGACCTCGTCGATGGCCCGGGCCTGGGCCCCGGTGAGCTCGAAGGGCAGTTGCTCCCGGAAGCGGGCCAGCAGGTCGCCGTCGGTCACGTGGGCCATGCCCACCTCGGTTCGGGCCAGGGCCCGCTTGCGCAGCACCAGGGCCAGCTGCATGCGAAACAGCTCGTCGAACACCAGGCGCCGTCGGGCCGCCGTCATCTCCCCCATCGACTCCGGCTGGTGGATGCCCACCAGGGCCGCCTCGCGGGTGACGAAGTCGTGCTCGTCGAGGAGGTGCTCGGGCAGAGGGTCGGCGATACCCCGCCGTCCCTCACCGACCGCCCGGCGAAGGGCCTCGGCCACCCACCCCGAGACGTCCCAGGAGTGGATGCCGCTCTTCTCGGTCTGAGGGTAGACGGGGATGATCTTGCCGGTCTTGTCGCCGATCAGATCGACCACCGGGTTGGCCATCTGGCGCTGTCCCCGGAACATCGACACCTTGCCGTAGATCATGGCCTGGCGGCCTGCGGTGAGCTGCCGCTCCCGCCACGCCTGATTGAAGAACGTCAGCTTGAGCGACCCGCTGGGGTCGTAGACGGTGGCGGTCACCATCACCCGGCCACCCCGGATCCGGCGCGAACCGGCCCCCTGGACCGTGACCAGGACCGAGGCCTCATCGCCCTCGTGGAGATCGGCGATGTGCGACTCCTTGGTCCGGTCGAGGTAGCGGCGCGGATAGAAGGTGAGGAGATCGAGCAGGTTGTGGATCTCGCTCATGGCCAGGCCCTTGGCCTTCTTGTCGCCGACACCGTTGAGGCGGGTGACATCGATGGCGGCGAGGTCGCCGAGGTCGAGTGGCGCTTCGTTGGCGTCGGTCATGGGCGCACCCGCTCGATCAGGGGTTCGATGTCGATATTGCGGGGGCGGACGACGTCGAGCACGGCCTCCACACAACCACCGACGGCGGCGTCGGTGTGGACGTGGGCCCGGATCAGACCCTCGGCCTGGGACACGACGACGCTGTCGCCGTGGCCGACCAGCAACCGGCGCAGCTCGTCGGCCACGGCGTCGTCGCCGTCGGCCGTGAACTGGAGCTCGAAGCCGACGAGTCGGCCGCCCGCAAGCACCTCGCCGTCGAGGGCGTCGAGCGCCCCGGCGTGATCGTTCAGCGGCACGGCGAGGCCGGGCGGCCCGGCGTGGGAGAGGCCGGACGCCGCGGCCGTGGCGGGCTCTCCGGTGGCGACGGCGTCGAGCTCCACCCCGCCTGCGGCGGTGACGGCGGCCGCCGCCAGCGCCTCGATCAGGAGCAGTAGGCCGGCCGCTCCGGCGTCGATCACCCCGGCCTCGGCCAACACCGGCAGCTGGCCCCGGGTGTCCTCCACCGCTCGACGGGCCACGCCGTGCACCTCCGCCAGGAGGTCGGCGGCGGTGGTGGCGTCGCCGTGATCGGGCCCGGTCAGCCAGTCGGCGGCGGCCCGGGCGGTGACGTCGGCCACCGACACCATCGTCCCCTCCACCGGTTCGGCCACGGCGGCCCGGGCCCGGCGGGCGGCGGTGGCCAGCCCGCGGGCCATGGTCTCGCCGTCGACGAAGAGCTGCGCCGGATCGGTGAACAGGCCGGACAGGTACTGGGCGCAGATCAGGCCGCTGTTGCCCCGGGCGGCGTTGAGGGCGGCCATCGCCACCGTCTGCGACGGGGCGGCCGCCGGGTCGGCGGCGTCGAGTTCGCCCAGCATGGCCTCGGCCGTGCGCCGGAGGTTGGTGCCGGTGTCCCCGTCGGGCACGGGGAACACGTTGATGGCGTTCAACTCCTCCTCGGCGTCGACGAGCGACGTCACGAAGTGGCGGAGCACGATCTGGATCTCGGTCGCCGCTGCGGCCCGCATGTCAGCACGCTACCGGCGCCCGACGGTGCGCCGGGTGATCGACCGGGACGGGCGCGTCAACGGACCGCCCGCAAAAATTGCGCAATACCAATAGGAGTGACAGATGCCACTATTCGCATTGCAGATGAGAGCGCTCCAATCCTTCACCGATTGTGATGGGACCCGTACTGTTGTCTAGACCAACCGCTTGTTCGGTTCAGTGCAGTATCGTTTCGGCGTCCCTTGGACCCGACCGACCGAGGTCAGGAAAGGAGTCCCCTGTGCAAGGCGTCATCAAGCTCTACGACCCGATCACCCAGGATGGTGTCATCCTGTCGGAATCGGATCTCAACGAGTACGACCTCGCCGCCGGGGCTCTGGAAGGCTCGGTCTTTCGCATGCTGCGTCCTGGACAGCGAGTGATCTTCGAGCTCGACGATGCGGACCGGGCCACGGCCCTCCGCCTCGGTTCCGAGACCGACATGGCCACTCCCGAATGGGTGGATGAATCAGCCAGCTAGCCACCGTGGACGTCTTCCCCGCTGACAACTGAAGATCTCCGCATGGCCCTGACAACGGAGTCGAGCCATGACCCTTCTTTCCACACCAACGACCAACGCCAAGCTTCTCAGCTGGGTGAGTGACTGGGCTGACATCCTCCAGCCCGACTCGATCCACTGGTGCGACGGTTCCGAGGAGGAGTACGACGAGCTGGCGGCCGGCCTGGTCGCCACCGGTACCTTCACCCGTCTCAACGACGAGCTGCTCCCCAACAGCTACCTCGCCCTCAGCGATCCGGCCGACGTCGCCCGGGTCGAGGAGCGCACCTTCATCTGTTGCGAGGACGAGGCCATGGCCGGTCCGTCGAACAACTGGCGGGACCCGGCCGAGATGAAGGCCGAGATGACCGAGCTGTTCACCGGCTCGATGCGCGGTCGCACCATGTACGTCGTGCCGTTCTCGATGGGCCCGCTCGGCTCCCCCATCGCCCACATCGGCGTGCAGCTGACCGACTCCGCCTACGTCGCCGCCTCGATGCGGACGATGACCCGCATGGGCGCCGGCGCCCTCGAGGTGCTGGGCGACGGCGACTTCGTCCCCTGCGTCCACTCGGTGGGCTACCCCCTCGTCGACGGCCGGACCGAGGTGCCCTGGCCCTGCGACGGGGAGAACAAGTACATCGTGCACTTCCCCGAGAGCTCCGAGATCTGGAGCTACGGCTCCGGCTACGGCGGCAACGCCCTCCTCGGCAAGAAGTGCTTCGCCCTCCGCATTGCGTCCACCATGGCTCGGGACGACGGCTGGCTGGCGGAGCACATGCTGATCATCGGCGTGACCCCACCGAACGGCGAGAAGCGCTACATCGCCGCCGCCTTCCCCTCGGCCTGCGGCAAGACCAACATGGCGATGCTGATCCCGTCCCTCCCCGGTTGGGAGGTCGAGACGATCGGCGACGACATCGCCTGGATGAAGTTCGGCGAGGACGGTCAGCTCTACGCCATCAACCCCGAGGCCGGTTTCTTCGGTGTCGCCCCCGGCACCTCGGCCAAGACCAACCCCAACGCCATGGCCACCCTCTCGGGCAACAGCGTTTACACCAACGTCGCCCTGGCCGAGGACGGCACCGTGTGGTGGGAGGACATGACCGACGAGCCGCCGGCCCGCCTCACCGACTGGAAGGGTCAGCCCTGGACGCCGGAGTCCGACACCCCGGCCGCCCACCCCAACGCCCGCTTCGCCGTCCCCGCCGGGCAGTGCCCGTCGATGGCGCCCGAGTGGGAGGACCCGAAGGGCGTGCCGATCTCGGCCATTCTCTTCGGGGGTCGCCGGGCCACCAACGTGCCGCTGGTGACCCACGCCGACGACTGGGAGCACGGGGTGTTCCTCGGTTCGGTGATGAGCTCGGAGAAGACGGCGGCCGCCGCCGGCGCCACCGGCCAGGTCCGCTTCGACCCCTTCGCCATGCTGCCCTTCTGCGGCTACAACATGGCCGACTACTTCGCCCACTGGCTCCAGATCGGGACCGACGCCAAGGCGAGGGGCGAGGGCGACAAGCTGCCCGAGCTGTTCTGGGTCAACTGGTTCCGACGTGACGACGAGGGCGGCTTCCTGTGGCCCGGCTTCGGCGACAACTCCCGGGTGCTCAAGTGGGTGCTCGACCGACTCGACGGCGAGGCCGGAGCCGTCAGCACCCCGATCGGCAGTGTCCCGACCGTCGACGGGATCGACACCTCCGGCCTCGATCTCCCGCTGGAGACCATGGCCGAGCTGCTCGAGGTCGACCCGGAGGGCTGGAAGCACGAGATCTCCCTGATCCGAGACCACTACGCCACCTTCGGCGATCGTCTGCCGGCTGCGCTGGCCGCTCGCCTCGACACCCTGGAGCAGGCCGTCGACCAGGCGGCGAAGGCCTCGATCGAGGGCTGAGAAACCTCTCTCGCCGCCCCCGAACGACCGGCTGGGCCATCGGTCCGTCGTTCGGGGGCGGTTAGACCCAGGCGACGGGCAGTTGCCGCCGTCGACTGGCTACCGTGTGGCGTGGGTACTCCCATGAGCGACACCGAATCGAGCTCGGAACCGAGCATTCTCATCATCAGTCAGCGCGACCGGCCCGACGGGTTCGGTCGGCAGCCTGCCTACATCTCCTTCCTCGAAGCCGAGGAGACCCTGGCCGCCGCCACCGGAGCCGACGTCGTATCGATCGACGCCTCCCCCGGCGACCGTCGGGTCCGGGCCCGCCGCCTCGCCGGTCGCCAGCTGCGGCGACTGGCCCACAGCGGCGTCGCCCTCCCGCCGACGCCGTCGATCCGCTCGGCTGCGCCCCGCATCGAGCTGCCCCGGGAGCACTACGACGTCGGGGTGTTCGTCGGCTTCACCAACTGGGATCTCCCGCTCCTGGAGCGGCTGCCCGAGGTCCGTCACGCCTGTGCCCACCTGCTGGCCTGGCTGCCCGAGGTGTGGGCGTCCGACCTCGATCGCCGCCAGGCCCGCTACGAGGCCTTCGGCCTGCTCGACTCGCTCCACGTCGGCATGGACGCCGGGGCGCGCATCCTGTCGGAGATGACGCCGACCCCGGTCCACTACGTCCCCCTCGCCGTCGACACCGGCCGCTTCTCCCCCTCCGGCCCCGACCAGCCCCGACCGATCGACGTGCTCGGCATCGGCCGCCGTGATCCCGAGCTCCACGAGCACCTGCTGCAGTGGTCCCGCAAGGCGTCCCGGCTCTACATCTACGACACGATGTCCGGAGCGATCGTGCCCGACCAGACCGAGCACCGGGCCAACCTGGGCGACACCTACGCCCGGACCAACGTGGCCCTCACCAGCTTCGCCAAGTCCAACATGCCCGAGGTGACCCGGGGCGAGCGGGAGATCCCCGGTCGGCTGTGGGAGGCCCTGGCGGCGGGAGCCCACATGATCGGTCTACCGCCCGACGAGGGCCTGCAGAAGCGGGTGGTCGGTGAGACGGTCGTCCGCGACATGCCGACCGACGCCGCCGCCGCGGTGGAGATGATCGACGAGCTGGTCACCGGCGACTACCAGGCCCGCCGGGTGGCCTCCACCCAGCTCGCCCTGCGCCGCCACGACTGGGCCCATCGCTGGGCCCGCATCTTCAACCTGGCCGGCATCCAGGTGCCCCGCGGGATCGAGACCCGCATCGAGAACCTGTCGGCCCGGGCCGACAGCTTCGACCGCTCGGCCTGAGCCCCCACCGGGCCGCCCGGCCACCACGTCATCGAGCCGTCGAGCACCGGACCACCGCGCTACGGGGGTCGGACGGTTCAGCCGCCGTTGGGGGGCGGGGGCGTCGACAGGACATCGTCCTCCGGCGGCAGGACATCGTCGATCGAGGGCGCATCGTCGAGCGGGCCCACGTCGGCCCCATCGGCCGAGGGCGCGGAGGGCGCCGGTGGCATCGGCGGGGTCGACGACTTGGGCGGCAGCACGTCGTCCAGCGACAGCGCCGCCGATTCGCCGGCGACGGTCGGCGGGGGCGGCGTCGAGGCCGTCGGGGCCACGGGCAACTCGGCCGGAGGCGGCGGCAGTGCGGCGGGGGGCGGCGGCACCACCACCAGGTGGTAGCCGTCGAAGAACTTGCGGGTCTGGTGCGACAGCGCGCGGGTGAGAGCCCAATTGGCCCCGCCGCCCACCACGGCGCCGACGCCGAAGGGCAGCAGCTTCCCGATGAAGGCGATCCCCTTGCGGGACCCGTAACGCGACATCACCTGAGCCGCCAGGGTGGTGTTGATCCGACGCAGCGCGTCGACGGTGGCCACGTCGCCCTGCAGCATGCCGGCCACCACGGCGCCCACCTTGCCGCTGCGGATGGCGGTGTCCCGGCTCACGCCCTGGAGCAGCACGGCGAACTCCTCGGCCGCCTTGTCACCGAAGGCCAGCACCGAGAGCACCCAGGCCCGCCGTTCCTCGACCGTCGCGTCGGTGTGGCCGTAGACCGCGCCCAGCGTCATCACCAGGTCGGTGGCCCGAAAGGCGAACCACCCGACCTCGCCGGCAAGGATCGACACCGCGCTGGCGGTGCCGAGGCCGGGGAAGGCGGCGGCGGCTCCGGTGGCGGCCCCGATGCCGGTCAACTCCCGGCTGAACGACTTGTGGACCGATTTCACCCGCTCGTCGATGGTCTCACCGGCGGCGTTGGCCGCCCGTTCCAGGGCGTCCTCCCAGCGCTGCTCGACGGCGCTGTCGACGGCCTTGAGCACCGCCTTGCCTGCGGCGTCGAGGACGGGGGCGGGTAGACGTTCGAGGGCCTTGCGCTGCACGTAGGACTTGATCACGGCCTCGGGCCTCACTCTCGGATGGACTGGTACTGCAAGCGGCGGGGGCGGACGGCGCGATCGGCCTCGCTCGCCGCCTCCCCTTAACGCCAGAGAAGCGTCTGGAGTTCCCGATCGACCGGGATCAGCCACGAACGCTGGGCCGACAGCCGCCACACCTTGATGTCGTCGAGCACACGGTAGGCGAGCCACTCGCCGTCCGGCGACCACACCAGCGGGGAGTCATGCCGGATGATCTCCTGCAGCTTCTGCACCTCGCCCGTCCCCAGGTCGATCACCATCGGTTGGGAGAGGCCACCCTCGCGGACGACGACGGCCAGTCGGTCGCCCTCGGGCGACACCGCCACGCTGGAGGCCCACAGGTCCTGGCCCAGCGGGGTCAACTCCTCGGGAAGCGGCGCCGCATAACGGTCGGGGGCGTCCGGCGGGCCGACCCTGATCGTGCAGGCCACCGGGCCGTCGCAGTCGAGTCGAGCGAGGTGCTTGCCGTCGTAGGACAGCACCTGACCGTCGGCCACATCGACCGCCGTACCCGCGGCGTCGAGCAACCAGACCGACCCGGCACGCTCCACCACGAGGGCCCCGTTCCACTGGCCGATCACGTTGGGGTGCCCGGGCACGTCCCACACCTCGGTAGACAGCAGGTCGGGGGCGCCGTCGGGAGCCGAGGCGGCCGACGCCGGGGCCATGGCCGACACCACCTGGGTCACGTTGTTGCCCCGGTAGAGGAAGAGCACGTCGACCGAGGCGTCGGGGATGATCTCGGTGAGGGCGATCGAGGGATCGGGGTCGTCTCGCGACACCCGGAATTCCAGCTGACGGCCGTTGAACACCAGCTCCTGGACGAAACCGACCGGGGGTGCCCCGTCCACCATGACCACGGTGGCGGGGGCGGTGTCGGTGAGGCTCACGCCCAGCACGTGCTCGGTCGGCCCCTCGGCCTCCCGATCGATGACGACCAGCGACCCGTCGTCGTCGTAGCCGCTGATCACGCCGGGCAGATCGGAGGGCAGGTTGCCGCCGAAGAGCGGCATCGGTCGTGTGGCGTCGACGGCGACGCCGGCCCCGACGGAGTCGCTCGGGGCGACGGTGGTCGGCGGCGGCAGGGTGGTCTGCGGGGCGGGCTCCTCGACCGGTGGGCCCGGTCGGGAGATCACGGTGAGGGCCACCACGATCGCCAGTATCGACAGCGGCACCACCACCCACGGTCGACCGAAGATGCTGTCGCCGTCGGTGCCGGTGGACACCGACTCGTAGCTGGTGATCGGCTCCGCCCCGAGGCCCTTCGTCTCGGGCGCCAGCAGCTCGATCGAGGGTTCGGACTCGCTCGGCTGGGTCGATTCGGCTGCCTTCGGCATGGGCTGGGCTCCCACCGGACGTTCGATCAGACCGGCGACAAAATCATGCCCCGGATACCCATGCCCATCAAGAACAGTCCGCCGCACCCGTACAGCAGGTACTGCCACTCCATGATCTGCTGCCGGTAGCTGTAGAGGATCCCGATGGCGGCCAGAGCGACGAAGCCGTAGATCACGTGGAGCTGATCGACGTCACGGCCGTCGACCTGCAGCACGAGCACGCCGAGCACCGCCTGCACCGCCACCGACACCTGGGCGACGATGGTGACGATCCACATCGCCCGGTGACGGACGGCCGGCCGGTAGTGGGCGGTGAGGGCCCAGACGCCCGCCACGGCGTTGGTCGACACCATCACCCACGACCACCAGTCGTGCAGAGGCAGGAAGTCCACGGCGCCCGAGGGTAGCAAGCGGAGGCCTGCGGTCTCGGGCCGGCCGCAGCCCGTCGGAGACCCGCCCTCGGTTGCCGCCGCGGAGGAGTCTGGAGAGCCGAAAGACGGCCCCGCTCGACCTACTCGACGACGAGCTGTTCGTGTTCATCATCAGCGAGGACACCGGCGACGTCGAGGTGAACGTCTCCGACGCCTTCACCGGCGCCAAGGCTGATCGAGGGCCTGCCGTCGGGCCCCGACCGGGTGCCCGAGGGCTGATCGACGGCCTGCCGTGACATCGATGACCCCGAGGCGACCTCCCTGGCCTCGGAGCCCCGTCTAGCGTTGACGAGGCTCCGAACAGGGAGGTTTCCCATGTCCACGCTGAACCCCGCCCACCCCCGCCGGCCCCGTCGCCCCCTGACGGCACTCGTGCTGGTCCTCACCACGCTCCTGGTGGCGGCCGGCTGCGCCGAGGCCGACCAGCTCATCGACGACATCGAAGAGCAGACCGACGGCTCGATCGACGTCGACGTCGACCTCGACGACATCGACCTGTCGGAGATCGATCTCAACGCCCCCGACTTCACCATCCCCGACATCGTCAACGACATCGACATCGACATCGACATCACCGAGGCCCCCGACATCCCCGTGATCCGCTTCCCGGACGCCATCACCATCGAGCTGCCCCAGATCACCAGCGAGGAGGTGGAGGTGACCGAGACCCCGGAGGAGACGATCTACACCGTCTCGGGCACGGTGCTCTTCGACTTCGACCGGGCCGATCTCCGACCCGAAGCGCTCGACATCCTCGAGCAGGTACTGGCCGCCATGCAGGAGCGCGGCCACGCCGGCCTCATCGAGGTGGCCGGTCACACCGACTCGGTCGGCGACGCCTCCTACAACTACGACCTGTCGGTGCGACGAGCCACCGGCGTGGCGCTGTGGTTCCGGGAGCGGGTCCCGGCCGAGCAGGAGATCGGGGCCCTCGGCTACGGCGAGACCCAGCCCATCGCCCCCAACACCCTGCCCGACGGTGGTGACGACGAGGTCGGCCGGGCCCAGAACCGCCGGGTGGAGATCATCGTCGGCAAGTAGCGGCCCCCCGAGCCGACTGCCACACTGCCTTCGTGCGCCATTGCCGCTTCATGATCACCTCGCTGTGGACCTCGGGGCTCGCCGTGCCCCCGACCGGCGGCGACCTGGTGGTGGCCGTGCGCGACACCACCGACGACGTCGACTGGGAGCTGGTCTATCGGTCGTCGGAGACGTGGCGGCTCCGCCAGGAGCCGTACGATCTCGACATGGACGGCCCCGAGGGCCACTTCAGCGGACCGGCGATCCTGGTCCGGTCCGATGGTCGGTCCCACGTCTTCCGTGGCGTCGGCACCCTCGAGGGCTTCGACCCGGCCCAGCTGTCGGGGGAGCTCTAGCCGTCCCCGGTGTCGGCCGCTACGGCTCGAGCACGCCGGGGGTGGAGGCGATCTCGGTGATCACCCGAGACGTGAGCACCGGCTCCTGTCCACCGAAGGGCAGGATCAGGCCGTCGGGGTTGGACTCGAGCAGGAGCCCGTCGGCCCACAGCGCCGAATCGCGCACGTTGCTCGGCTCGGTCTCGGCCAACCCGGACACCTGACCGGTCTCCAGATCGAGGCTGAGCCACTGCGACGGCCCGTCGTGGGCGCCGTGGGCGCCTGCGGGTTCACCGAAGGAGATCATGGGCTGCCCGTTGGGGATCAGGGCGGTGAACCACAGCCGGCCCCGGCCGACGTCGGCCAAGAGGTGGCCGAGGTCGTAGGTGCCGTCGAGCACCGAGTAGACCGTGGTCTCGCCGCTGTCCTCGTCGAGGACGGCCACCGACACCCGCGACCCGTCGGCCTCGACCGGCAGGTAGGCCAGCCATCCCGGCCCGGGGGCGGGTGCGACGGCGTTCTCGATGACGGTGCCGGGCCGGCCGCTGTCGACGTCGACCGCGATCAGGCGCGACTCGTCGTTCTTGCCCACCGAGGCCCACACCGTCGAACCGTCCGGGCTGTAGGCGAGGTCGTCGTAGAACTCGGCGTCGAGTTCGGGGGCCAACAGGGTGAGGGCCGACTCGCCGACCACCTCGCCCCCGCCGTCGCCACCGGCCGTGACGTCGAGCAGGTACAGCCCGTTGCCCGGCACCCCGAACTCGTCGGTGTAGGCCAGGGCCAGTCGATCACCGGTGGGCGAGGCGGCCACCGAGGAGATCGCCCCCCGCTCCGGCACCTCGAAGAGGGGCGCCGTCGTCCCACTGGCGGGGTCGATGCGGTGCAGGAGGTAGTTGGGCCGGGCCCGCACCTCGACGTAGTAGATGGGGCCGCCGACGGCTCCGTCGTCGAGATCGACCGTCGGAAGGTCGTCGGGCAGCGAACCGCTGCTGGAGCAGCCGAACCCGACCAGCATGCCCGCCATCGCAACGGCGATGGCGACGGTGCCCCGCGTCAACCAGGTCGATCGGCTCATCGACTGGCCACGCTAGCGAGCCCGGCCCCAAACCGGTGCCCGGGTGATCGAGCGCCCGCCGCCGACCGGATCGAGCGCCCGCCAACCAGCGCCGGCCGGCAACCAGACCCGGCCGCCGACCGGATCGAGCGTCAGGCGATGGCGCCCTCCTGCTTGAGCTTGGCGATGTCGTCGGGGGCGAAGCCGAACTCGGCGAGGATCTCCTCGGTGTGCTGGCCGGTGTGGGGGGCGGGCCGGGCCATCTCCGGGCTGGTCCGGCTGAAGCGGGGGGCGGGCGCCGCCTGCATCAGCCCGTTGGCGTCGACGAAGGTGCCCCGCTGCACGTTGTGGGGATGGTGCGGAGCCTCATCCATCGTCAGCACCGGGGCGAAGCACACGTCGGTGTGCTCCATGATCTCGCACCACTCGTCCCTGGTCTTGGCCTTGAACACCTCGGCCACCCGCTCCTTCATCGACGGCCACTCGCCCCGATTCAGCTGCGGCGGGAAGCTCTCGTCCTCGCCGAGACCGGACAGCCGCATCAGCTCGGCGTAGAACTGGGGCTCGATCGACCCGATCGACACGTACCGACCGTCGGCGCACTCGTACACGTCGTAGAACGGGGCGCCGGTGTCGAGCATGTTGGTCCCCCGCTCGTCGCTCCAGACGCCGACCGCCTTCATCGTCCAGAACATGTTCATCAGCGAGGCCGCCCCGTCGACCATGGCGGCGTCGACCACCTGGCCCTGACCGGAGTTCTTGGCCTCGAGCAGGGCGCACACCAGGCCGAAGGCCAGGTACATGCCGCCGCCCCCGAAGTCGCCGACGAGGTTGAGCGGCGGCACCGGCCCCTCACCGCGGCGTCCGATCGGCTCCAGGGCGCCGGCCAGGGCGATGTAGTTGATGTCGTGACCGGCGGCGTGGGCGTAGGGGCCCTCCTGGCCCCAACCCGTCATCCGGCCGTAGACGATGCGAGGGTTGCGGGCGAAGCAGTCCTCGGGGCCGAGGCCCATGCGCTCGGTCACGCCGGGGCGGAAGCCCTCCATGATGGCGTCGGCCGACTCGACCAGCTTGAGCACCGCCTCAACGCCGTCCGGGTTCTTGAGGTCGACGGCGATCGAGCGCCGATTGCGGTTGAGGGCGTCCTTCGGCGGGTCGGCGGGATCACCGCCGCGCACGGCGCTGGCCCGCTCCACCCGGAGCACGTTGGCGCCCATGTCGGCCAGCATCATGGCGCAGAACGGCCCGGGGCCGATGCCGGCCAGTTCGATGACGGTGATGCCTGTGAGTGGTCCCATCAGCGCCACCGTAGATGGCCGACCGGGGCCGGGCCAAAGGCCGCCGCCCCTCCGCATCGGTGGGCCCGGGCGCCGTTCATGATGCTGAAATCCTCGTGAACCACGCCGCCGGAAGGTGGCCGGACTCGACCCGGCGGGCGACGGTAGTGTTGCAACCTGAGAGGAGCGTCATGGAACGGACGCAGTGGATAGCGGCGGCGGCGGTGGCGGTGGTCGCCGGCGGCCTCCTGCTCGGACGATACGGCCTGCCCACCACCTCCGCATCGGCGGCGCCCGACGGTGAGGTGGCGACCGATGCCGGGGCCGCCGCGGGCGACGACGACAACGTCGCCATCGGCCTGCCCGACGAGGGCGACATCGCCGACGTCCCCGAGCCCGAGCGGCTCGGCCAGGCGGGCGACCTCGAGGAGCTCGACGGCTGGATCAACACCGACGCCGAGTCGTTCGACGCCTTCGACGGCCAGGTCCGCATCGTGCAGTTCTGGACGTTCTCCTGCCACAACTGCACCGCCACCCTCCCCTACCTGCAGGACATCTACGCCACCTATCAGCCCGAGGGCCTGGAGATCATCGGCGTCCACGCCCCCGAGTTCGAGTTCGAGCGCGACCCGGTGGCGGTGGAGGAGGCCACCGTCGACCTCGGCGTCACCTGGCCCGTCGCCCTCGACACCGAGAAGCGCAACTTCCGCAGCTGGCAGCCGGGGCGTCGGTTCTGGCCTCGGACCTTCGTGATCGATCAGGAGGGCGAGATCCGGTTCAACCACATCGGCGAGGGCCGCTACGACGATCTCGAGGCCACCGTCGCCTATCTGATCGAGAACGGCCCCTAGGTGCCAGGCGGGTCCGCCGACCGATGCTGAGCCTGCTGGTCGAGGGTTTCGGCGCCGCCTGGCTGCCCTGCTCCCTGGTGCTCGTCGTCCCCGGCGTCGCCACCGTCCTGGCCGGTCGCGAGTATGCCGGCCCGGCGGCCGCCGCCTACGCCCTGGGCACCGCCCTGCTGTCGTGGCTGCGCTTCGCCGACATCGGCGGCGACTTCCCGCTGCTGGTACCGGCGGTCGCCCTGGCCGTGGCCGCCGTGCTCCTCGTCATCCCCACCTCGGTCCCGCCGGGCCTGGCGGCCGTGATCGGGGGTGGGCTGGCCGGCGGCGCCGCCGCCGAGCTGTGGGAACCCTGCGTCGGCGTGGAGTTCGGCACGCTGCTCAACGGTCTTCCCGACGACGGCCTGGGCGGCTTGGCGACCCTGGCCGTCTACCTCCTCGGGGTGCTGGCCCCGATCGGCGGGGTGATGGCCCTGCTCCGGCTCCTGCCGCCGCATCTGGTCGACGCCACCGCCGGCGCGCTCGCCGTCGTCGGCGGTGCCGCCCTGGCGGTGATGGCGATCGCCACCGCCATCGGGCTGCACGACGACGTGGTGGCCCAGCTGTTCGTCTGGAGCCTCTGACCCGGCGCCGCCCAGGCCCGAGCCGCCCGGCACCTCGGCCTCGGCGACCGGCGCTCCGCGTCTCGGCGGTAGCCGGTCAGCGCCTCAGCGGACGACGGCCTTGGTGTTGAGGGCCAACATCGCATCGACCGAGCGTCGGGCCCGCTCCGCCACGTCGAGGGGCACGACGACCTCGTGCGTCATCGTCTCCAGCGACCGGCGGATCTTGTCGAGGGTGATCCGCTTCATGTGGGGGCACAGGTTGCACGGGCGGACGAACTCGGTCTCCGGGTACTCGACGGCGACGTTGTCCGACATCGAACACTCGGTGACCATGACCACCCGGTCGGGGCGCTCGGTGCCCACCCAGTTGATCATCCCGGCCGTGCTGCCCACGTAGTCGGCCTCATCGAGCACGTCGGGCGGGCATTCGGGGTGGGCGATGATCTGGATGCCGGGGTGCTGGGCCCGGTAGCCCCGCAACTCGGCGCCGGTGAACCGCTCGTGCACCTCGCAGCTGCCCTCCCACAGGATGATCTCCTTGGAGGTCTGCGAGGCCACCCACTTGCCCAGGTACTGATCGGGCAGGAAGATCACCCGGTCGCCGTCGAGGGACTCCACCACCTCCAGGGCGTTGCCGGAGGTGCAGCAGATGTCGACCTCGGCCTTCACGTCGGCCGAGGTGTTGACGTAGCAGACGACGGGGACGCCGGGGTAGCGCTCGCGCAGCAGGCGCACGTCGGCGCCCGTGATCGAGTCGGCCAGCGAGCAGCCTGCGCCTGGATCGGGGATGAGCACGGTGGCGTCGGGGCAGGTGATCTTGGCCGTCTCGGCCATGAAGTGCACCCCGGCGAAGACGATGACGTCGGCGTCGGTCTCGGCCGCCGCCCGGGCCAGGGCCAGGGAGTCGCCGGTGAGGTCGGCGACGGTGTGGTAGATGTCCGGCGTCATGTAGTTGTGGGCCAGGATCACGGCGTTGCGTTCGACCTTGAGCCTCTCGATCTCGTCGATCGTGGGGCTGATGGCCGCCAGCTCGACGTCGGGTAGTTCGGTCACCGCCATGGTCGTACCTCGGGCTTTCATGCGTTCGGGGTCAGTCAACTTATGCTCGTTCCGAGCATTTATTGTACTCGCACAGAGCATAAGTGCCGACGCCGGTCGAACACCAGCCCCCGCCGACGGTCGAATGTCACGCCCGTCCGCACGGAGGGCGTCTTGACCCGTCCATGTTTTGAGCATACGCTCAACTTTGTTGTCGAGTTTGAGCGATCGCTCAATACGAGACACACGGGTCGGCGGGCCATCGGGGCCCGTCGATCGAACGGACGAAAGGACCAGCTCATGTCACCAGCACTGGCCGCAGCACCGGTGGGAGACACCACCGTGATCGGCTTCTACCTCGTGTACGCCGCGGCCGCCATCGGCCTCGTCGTGTTCCTGGCCCGCACGCTGCATCGCAACGGGGCCACCTTCCTCACCGACGTGTTCGACCAGCCCGATCTGGCCGGGGCCGTCAACCAACTGCTGGTGATCGGCTTCTACCTGCTCAACCTGGGCTACGCCTTCCTGATCTACCAGGTCCGCCCCGACTACGAGAGCGTGATCGAGGCCTTCAACCAGCTGACGATCCGCCTCGGGCTGCTGCTGCTGTCACTCGGCGTGATCCACCTGCTGAACATGTACGTGTTCTGGCGGATCCGCACCCACCGCGACAATCGCTACAAGCCGAACCGGGCCGCCTACGGGCCGCCGGCGACCGGTGGGCCGGGCATGCCCGGGCCGGGGGTGCCGGGGCCCGGCGGTGGTCCGGCCGGGGGACCGGTGCCCGGTCGCCCCGGGGCAGGTGCCGGCCCGGTGGTCGGCGGCCCCACGCCCGGCGGGACCCTCCCTCCGCCGCCGATGACCACGCCCTACCGCTGAGCGGCGCCCCTCACGCAGCTGTGCTCGTGCTCGCTGTGGGCGTTGTCCTCGGGGAGCATTTCGCCACCGGAGGCCTCACACACGATCCATACCGGATCGACGCCTTCGGCGGTGCCGGTGCCGGCGCCGGCACCCGAGACCCATACCAGGCCGATGACCAGGGCGACGGCGATGGCCACCGCCGTGCGTGCGTTCCTCATCTGCTGCTCCCGGTTCGTCGAGGTCGGAAACCAGATGGTCTCTCGGAGGAGGGCGGCGGGGATCGGGGAATCCCCCACTCCTCCCCCGGTTCCTTCGGGGTCGACGGGTCGGGATCAGGCTCGGATCCAGGGGGTGCCGACCCCGGGGCGGGGCCGCTCCCCCAGCACCTCGCGCCGGAAACGGAACAGCTCCGCCGGACGACCGCCGGTCCGGGTCAGCTCGGCGGTCCCCTCGACCAGGCCCGCCGCCTCGACCATGCGGCGGAAGTTCTGCTTGTGCAGACCGACGCCGGACAGGGCCTCCACCACCCGCTGCAACTGGGACAGGGTGAAGCGATCGGGCAGCAGCTCGAACACCACCGGCCGGTAGGTCAGCTTCCCCCGCAGACGGGTGAGGGCCGTGGCGGCGATGCGCCGGTGGTCGAGGAACATGGCCCGAGACTGGGGTAGCACCTCCGCCGGGCCCGACGGGCCGTGCTCCGACTCGGCCAGCAGGCCGAGCTCGTAGAGCAGCTCGTAACGTTCGAGGACCCGAACCCCGTCGAAACTGGCCCCACTCCCACCCTCGGGGCCGAACACGATGCGGGCCCGCTCGGCCCGCTGTTCGGCCAGAGCTCCTCCCGCGTCCACGTAGCGGTGGAGGGCGGGGTCGACATGGCTGTCGAGCACGGCGGGCCGACCGTTGCGGTGATCCTCCCAGGGGAACACCTGGTAGAAGTCGAGCCAGGCGGCGCCCACCGAGGGCCGACCCTCCCTGACCAGGGCCAGATAGGCGATCGAGAGCTCCCGGGCCGACGGCGACCCGACGGAGGGCCCGGCCGGGGCCGAGGCTCCCCGCACCCGGTCACCGAAGGTGTAGAGCTGCTCGACGTAGCCCACCTCGAGACCGGTCTGGTCCTGCACCCAGCGGCGGAGGCCCAGTTCGAGCGTGGGGTCGTGGGCTTCGAGCAGGCCGGCGGGAAGCGCCGGTCTGCCGTCGGGCCCGTCGACGGTGAGCAGGCGCGGCTGATCGTCGGTGACCGCCACGATGACGGCTTCCAGGCTGATCTCGATCTGGGGTTCGCTCACCGCAGGCGATCCTAACCCCGCCCACGACACCGCCCCGGCGCCGTCGGGCTTTACCGGCGCGGCGACCCGGATCCGGTCCTGCTCACCGCGTTGCCGTCGACGAGCCGGAGGTCGCCGACCGGTCCCGGACGCCGCCCGGGACCGCCGAGATGAACGACGCTCAGGCCGACTCCGGGTTGACCACCTCGACGGCCTGGAGCATCTCGTACTCGTCGCCGGTGTCCATGGCGTCCTCGAACTGGATGACGTTCATCGTCTCGAACTTCTCGCGCAGCCAGCCGTTGTTGGCGTCGAGCAGACCGAGCTTCTTGCAGTTGGGCACGATCTTGGCGAACAGCAGCTGCTGGAAGGGGTCGGCGTTGGGATCCTCGGGGAGGAAGGCCTGGATGGCCTCCTTCTTGTCGACCCCCATGCGCTCCCACACCTCCTGGCGCTGGAAGCGGTCACGCATGCGGATGGCGGCGTCGTAGGCGAACTGCTGGCGTTCGAACAGCTCGGCCTCGGTCAGCTCGCCGTACAGCTCCTTGAGGCTCAGGACGCCGAAGGCCACGTGGCGGGCCTCGTCGCTCATCACGTAGCGGAGGAGCTTCTTGAGGAGCGGATCCTCGGTCTGGTGCATCATGTTGCCGAAGGCGGCCAGGGCCAGACCCTCGACCATCACCTGCATCCCGAGGTAGGTCATGTCCCACTCGTGGTGGTTGATGATGTCATCGAGCAGGGCCTGCAGGTGGGGGTTGACCGGGTACCAGCTGTCGATCTTGGTGTCGAGGTACTTGGCGAACACCTCGACGTGGCGAGCCTCGTCCATCACCTGGGTGGCGGCGTAGTACTTGGCGTCGATCCACGGCACCGTCTCGACGATCTTGGCCGTGCAGACGAGCGCACCCTGCTCGCCGTGCATGAACTGACTCAAGGCCCAGGCCCCGGACTCCATCTCGAAGGTCAGCCACTCCTTGTCGCCCCACTTCTCGAGGACGGTGTCGTCGATGTCGATCCCGAGTTCGAGGAGCGTCTCCCGGTTGGGGATGCCGGACTCGCGGACGAGCTTCTCCTGATCAACGTCGATCGACCAGTCGAGGTCCTTCTCGCCGTCCCACTGGGAGTGCTTGGCCTTCTCGTACAGCTTGTTGAGGGCCGGTCGGGTGCCCTTCTCGTAGTCCCACGTGAAGATCGTGTCGGCGTTGTTGACCACCGTGCGGATGGCGGTGTCGACATCGGAGTTGGACTCGGCCAGGAGATCGAGGTGCTCGTCGGTCATCGTCATGGTGGTGCTCCAGTCGGGGTTTGCAGGCTCTCGCCCCACGGTGACCGCAGCCGCTGACGGACCGCTGACCGGCTGCTGGACCGGTCGCCGACAACGGGGAGCCGCCCCCGATGTCGACCTCGCAGACGCAGGACTTGATCCCGAGGTTCAATTTTGGTGCTTCTTACATTGTATGGCCATCGGCGCCGGATGTGAAGTGCGCCACACGGGCAGGCGGTCGAGAGATGAGGCAAGCTGACCCCATGACGACGTCCTTCACCCACCACCATGTCGATTCCTCCGGCCACCGGATCCACTGCGTGTCCGCCGGTGAGGGCCCCGCCGTGGTGATGGTCCACGGCTTCCCCGAGAGCTGGTACTCGTGGCGCCACCAGCTGACGGCGCTGGCCGACGCCGGCTACCGGGCCATCGCCATCGACGTGCGGGGGTACGGCCGCTCGGCCCGTCCGGCCGACATCGAGGCCTACGCCATGACGGCGCTGGTGGGCGATGTGATCGCCGTCGTCGACGACGCCGGACCCGAGCCCGCCGTGGTGGTCGGCCACGACTGGGGCGCCCCGATCGCCTGGAACACCGCCCTGCTCCGCCCCGATCGGGTGCGGGGGGTCGCCGGGTTGTCGGTGCCCTACAACCCGAGAGGCCCCGTCCGCCCGCTGGCCGGGATGCGGGCCCTGGCCGACGACGGGCAGGATCCGCCCGGTCAGCTGTTCTACATCGACTACTTCCAGGAGCCCGGAGTGGCCGAGGCCGAGGCCGAGGTCGACGTGGCCCGCTGGCTCACCGGCTTCTACTTCAGCGCTTCGGGCGAGGCCGATCCGACGGCACCGTCGATCGGCTTCGTCCCCCGCCAGAAGCCGATGTCGGAGCGGTTCCAGTATCCGACCGACGGTCAGATGGCCTGGCTCGGGGCCGACGATCTCGCCTTCTACGTCGGGGAGTTCGAGCGGACGGGCCTGACCGGCGGCTTCAACCGGTATCGCAACATCGAGCGCGACTGGACCGAGCTGGCCCCTTGGCACGGCGCCCCGATCACGGTGCCCGCTCTGTTCATCGGCGGCGACCGCGACGGCCCGACCCTCCTCGGCGCCCGCGCCATCGAGCGCTTCGATCAGACGCTGCCCGAGCTGGTGACGAGCGAGATCCTGTCGGGCTGCGGCCACTGGACCCAGCAGGAGCGACCCGACGAGGTCAACCGGATCCTGCTGGGGTTCCTGTCGCAGCTGGCCTAGCGGTTCGGGCCTCCTCCCGGGCCGAGGCCACCCCGGCCAGCACGATCACGGCGCAGCCGACGGCGGTCCACCAGTCGGGCCGCTCGGCGAAGAAGAGGGCACCCACCGCCACCGAGCCGACGACGGCCACGTAGCGGAACGGGGCCGACACGCTGAGGTCGCCGACCCTCACCGTTTCGATGGTGAACAGGTAGCCGGCGATCAGCAGGGTGCAGGCGGTGGCGAGATAGGCCAGGGCGGCCCCGCTCATCGCCCCCCAACCGCCCACGATCGACAGCAGCCCGGCCATGGTGGTGATGGCGATGGCGGTGAGCAGGGCGATCGCCAGCGGGGGTGTCGACGACGGCACGCGGCGGGTGGCCAGCTCCCGTCCGACATAGGCGACGGCGCTCACCACCACCAGGAGCGACCAGGGCGAGAAGGCCGACGGCGTCGGTCGGATCACCGCCACCACGCCGGCGAAGCCGATGGCCACCAGGAGGTACCGGTAGGGGGTGACCCGCTCCCCCAGCGAGCGACCGGCCACGACGGTGACGGCGAAGGGCACCAGCATCAGGATCGTCTGGGCGTTGGCGAAGTCGAGCTGGAGCAGGGCGGCGAAGAAGGTGGCCGTCGCCACCACCTCGCCCGCCACCCGCAGCACCAGCGGCCGGACCAGCAGGCGCCGATCGAGGCGCTCGCCCCGCACTCGGAGGAGGGTGGCGAACACGGCGATCATGGCGCAGCCCCGGAGGAACAGCGCCTGGTAGACGTCGAGCCCCTCCTCGGCGGCCAGGCGGATGAAGCCGTCGTTGATGACGTAGGCCAGGGTGCCGAGGGTCATGTACAGGGCGCCGAGGGCGTTGGGCGACAGCGCCGGCCGCCACCGCGGCCCCTCCCGCTCCTGGTGACGAGGCGTCAATCGGCGGCGGCGTCGAGCTGGGCCACCAGCTTCTTGGGCGCGGTGAGGCGGAAGGAGGCGTCGAGCAGTTCGGTGATCTCGTCCCAATCGGTGTCGCCGTCGAGATCGATGGCCCGCCAACCCGAGGGGCCCCAGTAGGCGGGCACGAAGACCCGGGGGTCGTCGGTGAGGGCCAACCGCTCGTCGTCGTCGGGCATGAAGATCAGGGCCTGATCGTGGTCACCGGCGTGGTGGTCGCCCTTGGTGACGGCCCCGTAGCCGGCGAAGATCTTCTTGGTGAAGAAGCACGGTCGCCCGTGCGACACCTTCTCGTCGGCCCCGGGGAAGGCCAGGCAGATCTCCCGCAGCCGGGCCAGCACGGGATCGCCGTCGTCGAACATCTGCGGGTGGCTCACGGCAACACCGTAGACATCGGCCGAGGCCACCGGCAGAGTTACCGACTGGTAACCCGGCTGGCCGTCGGGGGCCGCCATCGGTACGGTTGCGGCGTGCGTAGCGCCAAGGACTTCTTCACCCCCCTCGCCGTCGGTGCCCCCGAACCGGTTCGGGAGACACCGGTCGGTCCCAGCCGGATGATCCACTTCTTTCCACCGTCCAACGCCAAGATGGTGGCCAAGGTGCCCGACATCGCGCCCAAGGTCGACATCCTGCTCGGCAACCTCGAGGACGGTGTGCCCGCCACCGACAAGGAGGCGGCCCGGGCCGGCCTGGTCGAGGTGGGCAGGAGCGTCGACATGGGCACCACCCAGCTCTGGAGCCGCATCAACTCGCTCGACTCCCCGTGGGCCCTCGACGACCTCACGACGCTGGTGGCCGAGATCGGCGACAAGCTCGACGTGATCATGGTGCCCAAGGTCGAGGGCCCGGAGGACATCCACTACGTCGACCGCTTGCTGGCCCAACTCGAGGCCAAGGCCGGGCTGACCGAGCCGCTCCTGGTCCACGCCATCCTCGAAACCGCCCGGGGCGTGGCCAACGTCGAGGCCATCTGCGGCGCCTCGCCCCGCATGCAGGGCCTGTCGTTGGGCCCGGCCGATCTCGCCGCCAACCGTCGCATGAAGACCACCCGGGTCGGCGGCGGTCACCCCGGCTACCTGGTCCGCACCGACCCCGACCCCGACGACGCCGACGCCCTCCGCCCCACCTTCCAACAGGACCTGTGGCACTACACGATCGCCCGCATGGTCGACGCCTGCGTCACCCACGGCATCCTCCCCTTCTACGGCCCCTTCGGCGACATCGCCGACACCCAGGCCTGCGAGGACCAGTTCCGCAACGCCTACCTGCTGGGCTGCGTGGGGGCCTGGAGCCTCCACCCGGTGCAGATCGACATCGCCAAGCGGGTGTTCAGCCCCGACCCGGCCGAGGTGGCCCACGCCCTCCGGGTGATCGAAGCCATGGGCGACGGCACCGGCGCCATCATGCTCGACGGCAAGATGGAGGACGACGCCTCCTGCAAGCAGTGCCAGGTCGTCGTCGGCCTGGCCCGACAGTTGGCCGAGCGCGACCCCGAGCTGGCCGCCGCCTACGGATTCTGAGGAGCAGCCGTGTCCGCATCCACCATCCCCGACTCGCTGCGCCCCCGCCGCAGCGTGCTGTACATGCCGGCCGCCAACGCCCGAGCGCTGGAGAAGGCGAAGAGCATCGCAGCCGACGCCCTGATCTTCGATCTGGAGGACGCCGTCGCCCCCGACGCCAAGCCCGAGGCCCGCCATCAGGCGGTGGCCGCCGCAGCGTCGGGCGAGTACGGCGGTCGTGAGGTGACGATCCGCTGCAACGGGCTCGACACCCCGTGGGGGGCCGACGACATCGCCGCCACCGCCACCTCGGGGGCGGCCGCCGTCGTCATCCCCAAGGTCGAATCGACGGCCCAGCTCGATGCGGCGTCGGCCGCCCTCGACGCCGCAGGGGCCCCGGCCGCGATGACGATCTGGGTCATGGTCGAGACGCCGACCGCCATCCTCGACGCCCGGGCAATCGCCGCCCACGAACGGGTGTCGGTGTTGATCATGGGCACCAACGATCTGGCCAAGGAACTGCGGGCCGCCCTGGCCCCCGGCCGAGCGGCCCTCCTCCCCCACCTGCAGACCGCACTCCTGGCCGCCCGGGAGGCGGGCAAGGTCATCCTCGACGGCGTCTACAACGACATAAAGAACGCCGAGGGTTTCGAGGCCGAGTGTCGCCAAGGGGCCGACTTCGGCTTCGACGGCAAGACCCTCATCCACCCGGCCCAGGTCGAGCCGGCCAACGGGGTGTGGGCACCGTCGGACGACGAGGTCGCCGAGGCCCGGCAGATCATCGACGCCTTCACCGAGGCCGAGGCCGACGGACGGGGTGTGGTGACGGTCAACGGCCGCATGATCGAGAACCTGCATGTCGACAACGCCCGGCGAACCCTGGCCGTCGCCGACGCCATCGCCGCCCTGGGCTGAGCGCCGGGCGCAGGTGCCCGAGTGCCATGCGAGGCGAGCGGGGCCGACCGGTCGGCTACTCGACGAAGCGGCGCAGCTTGGCGTGGGTGCCCCGGATCGTGGTGCGCTTCATCGCTCGCAGCACGGTGTCCACCTCGCTCTCGGGCACCCCGACCACGGCGTAGTGGTCGGCGATGCGGATCGGGCCGATATCCGAGCCGGACAGCCCGGCCTCGTTGGCGATGGCGCCGACCAGATCGCCGGGCCGGAGGCCGACCCTGCGCCCGATGTTCACATGGACATAGCCGGTGGGGCCGCCCGACCCGTTGCCGCCGCCCCGACCCCGGTCGCCCCGCTCGCCACGGTCGAACCCCTTGCCCTTGCGGTGGCCGCCGGCCCGACCGTCCGGCCGGTTGCGATGGCGGTCCTTCTTCTTGCCCGACTTCCACTCCGAGGCGTCGGGGATCTCCAGGTCCTCGGACCCGTCGTCGAGCGTGGCCCCTCGGGCCAGGTGGACCAGCTTGATGGCGGCCAGGGCGATGTCTCGATCGCTCGGACCGGCCCCGACGGCTTCGCCGAAGGTCCCCTCGTCATCGCCGACGGCATCGGCATCGGTGGCGTCGCTCCGCTCGTCATCGCCGGCGGCATCGACTTCATCGCCCGCGGTATCGGCATCGGTGGCGTCGCCCCCCTGGTCATCGCCCGCGGCATCGGCGTGGAGGGCGTCGAGGATGGTTCCGAAGTCGTCGAGATCGTCGCCGTCGAGGGCCTCGCGCAGAGCGGCGACCGTCAGCTCCACCTGTCGGCTACGGAGATCGGCGACGGTCGGCACCTTGGCCACCTCGAACCGCTGCTTGGTCAGCCGCTCGATGTTGGCCAGCAGGCGTCGCTGGCGGGGCTCGGCGATCGTGATGGCGACGCCCTCCCGTCCGGCCCGACCCACCCGGCCGATGCGGTGGACATAGCTCTCGGGGGCGGAGGGCACGTCGTAGTTGACGACATGGGTGAGCGAGTCGACGTCGAGGCCGCGTGCGGCCACGTCGGTGGCGATCAGGAGCTCGGCGGTACCGTCCCGCAGGCGACCCATCACCCGATCGCGCTGTAGCTGATCCATGCCACCGTGGAGGGCCTCGGCCCGGTAACCACGACCGTTCATCGTCTCGGTCAGCTCGTCGACCTCGGTCCGGGTCCGACAGAAGACGATGGTCGACGCCGGGGCCTCCACGTCGAGGATCCGACCGAGGGCGCTGGCCTTGTGAGCCCGCATCACCATGTAGACGGTCTGACGGATTCGGGGGTTGGCCCCCTCGTCGCTCTTGCCGGTGCCGATCTTCACCGTCACCGGATCCCGCTGGTAGGTCTCGGCGATCTTGGCGATCCGGGGCGGCATGGTGGCGGAGAACAGCACGGTCTGACGGCTGTCGGGGGTGGCATCGAGGATGGCCTCGATGTCCTCGGTGAAGCCCATGTCGAGCATCTCGTCCGCCTCGTCGAGGACGACGGTGCGGACGGCGTCGAGAGCGAGCGAGCCCCGCTTGATGTGGTCGAGGGCCCGGCCCGGGGTGGCCACCACCACATGCACGCCGCGCCGCAGCGCCTGGAACTGCCGGTGGATGGGCTGACCGCCGAAGACGGGCACCACCTTGATGCCGGCCTGACGGCCGTACTTGTAGAAGGCCTCGCTCACCTGCACCGCCAGCTCGCGGGTGGGGACCACGATCAGGGCCTGGGGGATCGGGGCGTCGTCGGAGGCGATCCGATTGAGGATGGGAAGGGCGAAGGCCGCCGTCTTGCCGGTGCCGGTGGCGGCCTGGCCGACCAGGTCCCGCCCGCCCAGGAGCTCGGGTATGGCCTGGCGTTGGATCGGGGTGGGCTCCTCGTAACCGAGCGCGGACAGCGCGGTCAGGAGGTCGTCGGTCAGGCCGAGGTCGGCGAAGCCGGTGGCGAGCGGTCCGGTGTCGGGGTCCGGGGCGTCATTGTTGGACATGCGGTGCGCACTTTGGTGAGGGGAACGCTTCACCCTACCGGCGGCAGCTGACCGGACCGGCGGTACCGCCGGCCTCCCGTCGGCCGATCTCGGTCCGGGCCCGAGGCAGCCGTTCGGGACTCCGGGTGCGACGATGAGGAGATGGCCGACCGGCACGAGACCGAGTTTCCACCCCACTTCTTCGCCCGCGACGACGATGGCGACGACGGCGACTTCTACGCCTTCGACCGCTTCGTCACGCACATCGACGACGGCGCCATCGCCGCCGTCCGAGCGCTGTACCAGCAGCTCGGCGTGTGCGGCCCCGACTCGGGGTCGGTGCTGGACATCTGCTCATCGTGGATCTCGCACTTCCCGATCAAGCCGGAACGACTCGTCATCACGGGGATGAACGCCAACGAGCTGGCGGCGAACGAGATGGCGGACGAGTGGTCGGTGAAGGACCTCAACGTCGATCCCGGGCTGCCGTACGCCGACGCCGAGTTCGCTGCGGTGACCTGTGCGGTGTCGGTCGACTACCTGACCCGCCCCCTCGACGTCTTCGCCGAAGTCGTCCGGGTGCTGCGCCCCGGGGGTGTATTCGTCTGCACCTTCTCGAATCGGTGCTTCCCGACCAAGGCGATTCGAGGCTGGCTCGCCAACGACGACCGAGGCCGGGTGCAGATCGTGGGCCGGTACTTCCAGCTCACCGACGGGTTCGGGCCCCCGGTCGGCGAGCTGCGCAACAACGGTGCGGGCGGCGATCCGCTCTATGGGGTCTGGGCCGAGCGCCAGGGTTAGCGCCGCCGGCTCCGGAGCGCCTCCGGTCGGGCTGATCGCCTGGATTCGACGGAGCGGCGAGCCCGATCGGCTCCGCGCCGCTTGCCGCGTCGCCCTTCCGTGCTCGATCACCACCGCCCCGGCCGATGCCAAGCCCGCACACCGGGCGTGTCGGCGGTCCGACGTCGGCGCGCCATCGACCGCTCAGAACAGCCAACGCTGAAGAAGGAAGATCACCGCCCCGGTGATGAACAGACTCGCCATCGTCTTCACCACTTCGCGGCGCCCGCCGATCCCGTTCGCCTTTCGGCCGTAGCCGACGAGCATGCCGACCAAGCCGACGGTCAACACGGCATAGAAGACGAGCACCGGAGCCGAGCGAGCCTCGATCGAGCCGCCGTTCAACGCGGCGGCCGCCATCATGCCGCCGATTCCGAGGAAGGCGACGGCCATCGAGATCAACTCGAACCGGGTGAACCGATCGTAGGGATCCGCCGGCTCCACGTCTTCAGGCTCCTCCGATCGGCCGACGGTGTCGTCACCCATCGGCCGGTCGCCCGGTTCTCGTGCGGCCACGAGACCTCACCTTAGGAGTTCAGCGGGTAGGTGGAGTGCGAAGCACGATCGGGGTTTGTGGCCGCCGCTCACCCGTTGCTGATCTGGTGGGTCGCTGGGCTCCTGAGGCCGATCCTCAGCCGCTCAGAGCCGGGCGACCCCGTCGGCGATGGCGGCCTTCCGCACCGCCTCGGCCACCCGCATCGGCACCGCCTTGTCGAACACCGACGGCACGATGAACTCCGGCCCCAGCTCGTCGGCCGACACCGAGTCGGCGATGGCGGTGGCGGCGGCCAGCTTCATCCCCTCGGTGATGTCGCTGGCGAAGGCGTCGAGGGCGCCGCGGAAGATCCCGGGGAAGGCCAGGACGTTGTTGATCTGGTTCGGGTAGTCGCTGCGGCCGGTCGCCATCACCCCCACGAGGCCCTTCACCTGCTCGGGCAGGATCTCCGGGTCGGGGTTGGCCATGGCGAAGATGATGGGATCGGTGGCCATCGACTTCACGTCGTCGGGGGTGATGAGCCCCGGGCCGCTCACCCCGAGGAACACGTCGGTGCCGGCCATGACGTCGCCGACGGCCCCGCTGCGACCGGCGGCGTTCGTGTTCTCCGCCAACCACTGCTTTGCGCTGTTGAGATCATCTCGCCCGGCGTGGATGGCGCCCTTGCGGTCGGTGACCACGACGTCGCCGACGCCGCAGGCCAACAGGATCTTGGCGATGGCCACGCCGGCGGCCCCGGCCCCGGCGATCACCACGGTCACGTCGGACATGGCCTTGCCCACGATCTTCAGGGCGTTCTGCAGCCCGGCCAGGGCCACGACGGCGGTGCCGTGCTGATCGTCGTGGAACACCGGGATGTCGAGCCGCTCCTTGAGCGCCTCCTCGATCTCGAAGGCGCCGGGGGCGGCGATGTCCTCCAGATTGACGCCGCCGAAGGTGGGGGCGAGGCGGACGACGGTCTCGATGACCTCCTCGGGCGACGAGACGTCGAGGCAGATCGGGAAGGCGTCGACCTGACCGAACTCCTTGAACAGCAGGGCCTTGCCCTCCATCACCGGCATGGCGGCCTTGGGGCCGATGTCGCCGAGGCCGAGCACCGCCGTCCCGTCCGACACGATGGCCACGGTGTTCTTGCGGATGGTGTGGGTGTCCGCCACCGACGGGTTCTGGTTGATGGCGGTGCAGACCCGGGCCACGCCCGGCGTGTAGGCCATGGACAGATCGTCGGCGTCGCCCACCGGATGCAGCGGCAACACCTCGATCTTGCCGCCCTCGTGCATGCGGAAGGTGCGGTCCCACGAGTCGAGCACGGTCACCCCGTCGACCGCCTTGGCCACCTCGAGCACCTGATCCTGATGCTCGACGTTGCCGCAGTTGACCACGATGTCGCGCTCGAGGGTGGCCTCCTTGGCCACGAACCCCTCGATGGCGAAGATGTTGCCCCCGATGTCGCCGATCGCCGTCAGCAGGGCACCGAGTACACCCGGCCGGTTGTCGAGGCGGACGCGGAGGACGAGCGAGTACTGGGCAGCAGGACGGGGTGTCATAGGCGGCCAACCCTAGTGGCGGGCCGCTGGTGAGAGGCCGAACGTTTACGGACCGTTGACGGCGGGCGCTGCGCGTCGGCGCCCCTCGTCAGAGCCGGTCGAGCAGTTCCTTCTTCTTGCTCTGGAACTCCTGCTCGGTGAGCACGCCGCTGTTGCGCAGCTCGGCCAGCTTCTCGATCTGCTCCGGGATCGAGGCCGGGGCCGGCGCCACCTGGCGGCCGACCCGATCGAACTTCTTGTTCTCGTTGGCTTCCATCTGCTTGTAGATCTCGTTCTGCACGTGGAGCGGCTTGCGCACGTTGTCGACCATCTGCGCCCCCTGCTCCCCCGCCGACTCGATCACCAGATCGCCGAAGCCGAAGATGCGCTCGAAGATCGTCTGCCGGAAGAAGACCGTGTTGACCCGCTCGAGCGGGATCTCGATGCCCTGGCGCTGCACCACGCCCGACCGGTTGATCAGCCGATCGCTGGTGATGGTGAACGTGGTGGTGTTCCACACGACGTACCGGACACCGATCCAGATCAGCACGCCGAGGATGGCGGCGGCCACGATGAGCAGCACGATGTCGGGCAGACCGAGGATCAACCCGACGACACCGAGGGCGATCACGCCCACGAGCACCACCGCCTGGGGGGCGAAGAACCACCAGTGGGGCCGGAGGTGCAGGATGAGCTGCTCGTCGTCGTTCAGGGTGCCCTTGTCGAATGCCACGCACCGATCGTAGTCACCCCGGCGGGTCACGTCCCCGGCACTGGCTTCGCCGACCGGGAAGCGGGCGGCACCGGTGTCCCAGCCGGCCTGTAGGGTCGACCGGGTGAAGCGCGACGAGCTGCTGGCCGGGCTCAACCCGTCGCAGGTGGAGGCGGTGACCGCCCCCGGCGGGCCGGTGGTGGTCCTGGCCGGGGCCGGATCGGGGAAGACCCGCGTCCTCACCCGCCGCATCGCCTGGCGGGTGGCCGACGACCAGTGCGACCCCCAGCGGGTGCTCGCCCTCACCTTCACCCGCAAGGCGGCGGGCGAGCTGCGCCAGCGCCTGGTGGCCCTCGGCCTGCGAGACCGGGTCCCCTCTGGGACGTTCCACGCCATCGCCCTGCTCCAGCTGCGCCAGCGCTGGGCCGACCGGGGCATCACCCCGCCACGGCTCATCCAGCGCAAGGGTCGCCTGCTGTCCTCGCTCGTGCCCCGGTCGTCGTCGGTCAACGTGGCCGACGTCGCCACCGAGGTCGACTGGGCCCGGGCCCGGATGGTCGCCCCCGAGCGCTACGGGTCGGCGGCGGCCGCCGCCGGTCGGACGCCCCCGGTCCCGCCGGAGACGATGGCTCGCATCATGACCGGCTACGAGCAGGCCAAGCGCAAGCAACGGGTGGTCGACTTCGACGACCTCCTCGCCCTCGCCCTACGGGACCTGCAGGCCGATCCGGGGTACGCCGAGGCGATCCGCTGGCGGTACCGGCATCTCTACGTCGACGAGTTCCAGGATGTGAACCCGCTCCAGGCCGAGCTGTTGTCGCTGTGGCGAGGCGGCCGCGACGACCTCTTCGTCGTCGGCGACCCGAACCAGGCCATCTACGGCTGGAACGGGGCCAATCCCCGCCTGCTCGACGAGTTCACCGCCGACGAACCGGGGGCGACGGTGATCGAGCTGCGCCAGAACTACCGCTCCACCCCCCAGATCCTGTCGCTGGCCACCACGCTGTCGCGCTCGGAACCCCTCGTCCCCCATCGGGGCGACGGGCCGAACCCGACGGTCACCGCCTACGCCAACGACGTGGCCGAGGCCGTCGGCGTGGCCCGCCGCATCCGCGACGCCCACTCGGTGGCCGGATCGTGGAGCGACCAGGCGGTGCTGGTGCGGACCAACGCCCAGCTGCTCCTGCTGTCGGAGGAGCTGCAGGCGGCGTCGATCCCGATCCGGATGCGGGGGGCGGAGGGGCCGCTGGCCACGCCGGAGGTCAGAGCCGAGCGCGAGCGCCTGGAAGCGGAGACCACGGGCCTCGCCGCCGCGGTGTCGGAGCTGGAGTACCGGCTGTCGGAGACGAGCGACGAGCCGACCGTGGCCGAGATCGAGCGACGGGCCAACGTCGCCGCCTTCGTCCGCCTGGTCAACGACTACCTCACCCTCGACCCCAACCCCACCGGTCCCGGCCTCAAGGAGTGGTTGACCACCCTGGAGCCGGGCGATCTCGACGAGGGCGACGATGCGGTGGAGCTGGCCACGTTCCACGGGGCCAAGGGGCTGGAGTGGCCGGTGGTGCACATCGCCGGGTTGGAGGAGGGCTACGTGCCCATCGTGCACGCCACCACCGGCGGGCAGCTGGCCGAGGAGCGGCGCCTGCTCTACGTGGCCGTCACCCGGGCCGAGGAGGAGCTGCATCTCAGTTGGGCGGCGGAGCGGACGTTCGGCTCCCGAGCGGTCACCCGATCACCGTCGCCCCACCTGGCCACCCTGGCCGAGGCCGGCCGGCGGCTGTCGGTCGGCCCGGCTCAACGAGTCGATTGGCGGCGGCACCTGGCCGACTCCCGGTCACGGCTGACCGAGGCCGACGCCGTCACCGGGCGCACCCCGACGCCCCGCATCGCCGACGACACGGCCCGCACCCTCGCCGCCCTGGAGGAGTGGCGGCGCCGTCGGGCCCGGGCCGCCGACGTGCCGCTGCGGGCGGTGTTCAGCGACGAGACGCTGCGCGCCGTCGCCACCACCAAGCCAACGACCAAGGGTCGCCTGGCCACGATCAAGGGCATCAGCGCCACCAAGCTCGAACGCTTCGGCGACGACCTCCTCACCGTTGTCGCCTCGGCCTCCGGCGCCGACGGCGGCAGCGGCGCCGAGGCTGCGGCCCCGTCGTCGAGGGCGGCGTCGGCCCGCTCTCAGCCCGGTCGCTGATCGGGCATCACCACGACCACCACGGTCTGAGCCGCGTGCTCCAGCACGTGCTCGGTGTTCGGCCCGAGGTTGGGGCGGCCGTCGAGGTTGCGCAGCTGGGCACCGAGGACGATCAGGTCGGCCTCGATCTCGTTGGCGTGCCGCACGATCTCCTCGGCCGGCGATGAGGCGAACCGGATCTCGGTGTCGGCCGGGGCCCGCACCTCGAGGGCGTGCTCGTGGGCTCGGGCCAGCACCCGTTCGGCCACGTCGCTGTCCTCGGGGAAGGCGGCGTCGCGCAGGCGCCCGAGCAGGCCTGCGCCCACCAGATTGCTGCGGGGCCGATAGACGACGTGGCTCAGCATCAGCTGCGTGCCGAGACGGGAGGCGAAGTTCGCCGCCAGCTCCTCCGCCGCCCGGGACGAGGAGCTGGCCACCACCGGCACCAACGCCTGGGCGAAGGCGCCGGGTAGGCGGCCGGGTAGGTTCTTGGCCTTGCGGACGATCACCACCGGCAGGTCGACCCGGCCCAGCAGCTCGTCGACCACCGGCGAGAAGAACACGCCGTGACCGGGATCGTCGACCGTGCCGACGGCGATGACCCCGTACCCCAGCTTCGACTCGGCCACGATCCCGTCGACGGCGGAGGTCGGCGCCACCCGCTTCACCTCCACCTCGCGGCCGTACAGCACGTTGTGGACCGGCTCCAGGCTCGATGGGGCGTCACCGTTGGATTCGGTGACCGACATGACGGTGGCGGCCAGCGACTCGGGCCAAGCGAAGTGGGCGATCTGGGCGGCGACGATGCTGTTGTCGTCGGTGGCCGAGGGCAGCAGGATCCGGCTGTTGCGCACCAGGAGGTTCTTCTCCAGCGCCGCCTCCTGCTCCAGACGCTCCCGTTCCTTGACCGACCCCTCGAGGTCGCGGGCCAGGGCCCGCACCGCGATCGAGGCCAGCAGCGAGGTGACGAGCGGGATCATCACGATGATGGTGAACGACGTCTGGTTGAGCACCCCGAGCGACAGACCGACCGAGGCGATGATGATCTCCAGCGCCCCACGGGCGTTGAGTCCGGCGCCGAGCACCATGCCCTCCCGGGCGGTGAGCCCCGCCACGCGGGCGCCGAGGAACGTGCCGGCGAACTTGAGCACCAGGGCGACGGCGAGGAGGGCCACCGCCCACACCAACGCCTCGCCACGGAGCAGACCCAGGTCGAGGCGGAGGCCGGCGGTGGCGAAGAACAACGGGGCGAAGAGGACGGTGGTGAGGTCCTCGATGACGTGCTCGCCCTCGATCTGCTGGTAGCGGGAGCGGGCCAGGAGCACGCCGGCCACGAAGGTGCCGAGCACGGCCTCCACCCCGATCCACTGGGTGATGACACCGCACACCAGCATGGCGGCGACCGCCACCGTCAGGGCGCCCTGCAGGTTCTTGCCGTCGCGCCGCACCGTGCGGAGGCCGGTGTCGATCATGCGCTGGCCGATGGTGAGGCTGGCCAACAGGAAGGCGCCGAGTCCGATCACGGTGGTGCCGACGTCGAGGGCGGAGATGTTGCCCGAGGTGGCGAGACCGGCGATCACACCGAGGATGACCCACCCGATCAGGTCATTGGCCATGCCGACGGCGATGGTGATCTGCCCGACGTCGCGCCGCATCAGTCCGAGGTCGCCCAGGATCTTGGCCACCACGGCCAGCGCCGACACAGCGACGCTGGTGGCGATGAACAGGGTGAAGACGAGCTGCGTCGCCTCCTCGCCGTAGAAGAAGTCGGGCATCCGGCTGCCGACGATCAGGCCCCCGATGAAGGGCACGAGGAGGCTCCCGGCGGTGACGAGCACGGCGGCCCGGCCCAGGCGCCGGATCAGGTCGAGATCGGTCTCGAAGCCGGCGACCACCAGGAGGAAGGCGGCCGAGAACCACGAGACCGAGAGCAGCATGGCCGACTGGACGTCGCTGTCGGGGAGGAACCAGTCGAAACCGCCGGGCCACACCACGCCGAACAGGCTCGGCCCGAGGAACAGGCCGGCCGACAGCTCGCCGATCACCGAGGGGAGGTTGTACCGGCGGGCCAGCGCGCCGAGCATCCGCGCTGCGCTGTAGAGGACCAGTAGCTGCACCCAGAAGACGAGCAGCTCGTGATGGCTGAGGCTGTTCAGCACGGCGGGTGGGCGTAGCCGGCGATCACGGGCGCGTGGTCGCTCGGCTTGGTGCCCTTACGCGCATTGCGGTCGACGAGGTCGAGTGTCGACGTCTCGGCCAGTACCGGAGTCGACAACAGGTAGTCGATGCGCATGCCCTGCCGCTTATGAAATCGCCCAGCGGTGTAGTCGTAGTAGCTGAACAGACCACCGACGCCGTCATAGCGTCGACGGAACGTGTCGACGAGTCCGAAGTCGACCACCTCAGCCAGGGCGGCCCGCTCCTCCGGCGTCACATGGGTGTGGCCGATGAACTCGTTCGGATCCCACACGTCGATGTCGGTGGGGATGATGTTCCAATCGCCGGCCACGACGACCGGCTGCTCCGGGGAGCAGGTCTCGTCGAGGTGCCGGCGCAGTCGCTGCAGCCACGAGAGCTTGTAGTGATAGTGATCGTGGCCGACCGAGCGCCCGTTCGGCACATAGACACTGTGCACCCGGACGCCACCGCAGGTGGCGGACACCAGGCGGGCATCGGTGTCGGCCTCGATGCCCTCGGCGAAACCGGAGATCGGGTCGTCGATGCCGAGGCGCGAGCAGATGGCCACGCCGTTCCACTGGCCCTGGCCGTGATGCACGGTCTCGTAGCCCAGACCCTCGAAGGTCAGCGCCGGAAAGGCGGCGTCGGCCAGCTTGGTCTCCTGGATGCAGAGCACGTCGGGGGCTGCTTCGGCGAGCCACTGCTCGACCCGGGGCATCCGGGCCTTCAGCGAGTTCACGTTCCACGTAGCGACCAGCATCGTGGAGACCTTATTGGAAAAGTTCCGTGGAGTTGCCCCCGCATGGAGGGTGTGTCACCTGGCCGCAACCCAGGCTCCGTGAACTAGCATGTCCATGGGGCATCGCTGCGGAGAATCAAGAAGGCGTCAGGTAGATGACAGATACCGCTGCCGGCTGGCAGGCGATCCCGGTCGGTCCGCTGGTGACCGGGGAGCTGGACGACGATGTGGTCGTCGTCCACCGCTCGTGGTTGCGCCGCAACCGGCTGAAGACCGTGCTGTGGTCGATCCTGGCAATGGTCGCCGTCGCAGCCGTGCTGGCCTGGGTGTTCGCCCTGCAGATCGTGGCGCTCGATTCGGCGGCGATGGAGCCCACGTTGGACCGATCCGACCAGATCGTGATCAACCGGCTCGACACCAACCCGCAGCGAGGCCAGATCGTGGTGCACCGCGGCCCCGACGGCACCCTTTTCGCCCAGCGGGTGATCGCCTTCGAGGGCGAGACCGTCACCATCTTGAACGGCGTCATCACCGTCGACCAGGCCATGGTCATCGAGCCGTACCTCGATGACAGGATCATCAACGACGACTTCGCCGCGTACACCGTGCCGACGGGGACGGTGTTCGTCCTGGGCGACAATCGGCAGGAGGCCATGGACTCCCGACTGATGGGCGCGGTCGACACCGACACCATCGTGGGAACGATGGTGTGGCAGGTTCCGTCACAGCCCTGACATCACCAGCGGGAACTCACCTCTCTGGCCTTGCGTCTTCCGGGGTAAGATCGTCGGCACGCGACGCCGGGCACGGGCTTGGCGACACGCCCCGTGAGGATGACAACGTGACCGCCAACCCTGGCCCCTCCCCGTCCGGCCCCAACACCTGGTTGATCGAGGAGCTCTTCGAGCAGTACCAGGGTGACCGTCGATCGGTACCCGCCGAATGGCAGGAGCTGTTCGATCAGCGAGCCCAAGCGGCCGCATCGACCGCTGCGCCGGCACCGGCGCCCGCTCCGAACTCGACGCCACCCCCCGCCACACCGCCACCGGCCGCCCCGGCGGCGGCGACGCCTGCTCCCGCATCGACACCGGCGCCGGCACCGGCACCCACCCCGGCGCCCGCCGCCTCGGCGCCGAATCCGTTCGCCGACCCGGCGCCGTCGACCAACGGCGCCACCGCGGCACCTGCGCCGGCCCCCGGCCCGGCGGCGGCGACGCCTGCTCCCGCCCCTGCACCGGAGGCGACACCCGCCCCGGCGGCCGCGGCACCTGCGCCGGCCCCCAGCCCGGCACCGGCCCCCGCCCTCGAGGAGCCGGAACCCGAGCCCGAGGGTGAGCCGATCAGGGGGGTGGCGGCGCGGATCGTCACCAACATGGAGGCCAGTCTCGAGGTGCCGACGGCGACCAGCTTCCGGGAGATCCCGGCCAAGCTGCTCGAGGTCAACCGGCGGGTCCTCAACAACCACCTCAAGCGCATACGCGGCGGCAAGGTCAGCTTCACCCACCTCATCGGCTACGCCGTGGTGCGGGCGGTCAGCGATTCGGTGCCCGCCCTCAACAACACCTACACCACCGACGAGAAGGGCAAGCCCCGCCTGCTCCGCAACGAGCACCTCAACCTGGGCATCGCCGTCGACCAGCAGAAGGCCGACGGTTCCCGGTCGCTGGTGGTCCCGGTGATCAAGGGCGCCGAGGAGATGGACTTCGGCGAGTTCGTCGACGCCTACGAGGCCCTGATCGAGAAGGTCCGGGCCAACAAGCTCGGGGTCGACGACATGATGGGCGCCACCATCACCCTGACCAACCCGGGGACGATCGGCACGATCCAGTCGGTCCCCCGCCTCATGCCGGGCCAGGGCGCCATCATCGGCGTCGGCGCCATCGGCTACCCGGCCGAGTACCAGGCCGCCGACCCCCACCTGATCGCCCAGCTCGGTCTGTCGAAGATCATCGCCATCACCTCGACCTACGACCACCGGATCATCCAGGGCGCCGAGTCGGGGCTGTTCCTCAAGAAGGTCCACGAGCTGCTGCTCGGCGAGGACGACTTCTACGACCGGGCCTTCGCCGACGTCGGCATCCCCTACGAGGCGGTCCGGTGGCGGCTCGACCACGGCACGGCCGACGAGGACGACGCCGCCGAGGGCCACGTGGCCAAACAGATGGCGGTCGGCACCCTGATCAACCAGTACCGGGTGCGGGGTCATCTCATCGCCAACACCAACCCGCTGTCGGAGGAGACGAGCAAGCGCCACCCCGAGCTCGACCCCGCCACCTACGGCCTCACGATCTGGGACCTCGACCGCGAGTTCCTCACCGGCAACAAGGACGGCATCTACGCCGCCGTCGGGGGCACCGCCCAGCGGATGAAGCTGGGCGACATCCTCGGTGTGCTGCGCGACGCCTACGCCCGCACCATCGGCGTCGAGTACATGCACATCGCCGATCCCCACGAGAAGCGGTGGATCCAGGAGCAGCTCGAAGGTCAGCCGTACAAGCTCGACCGCGACCGGCAGCACCACATTCTGGAGCGGCTCAGCGCGGCGGAGGCCATCGAGAAGTTCCTCGCCACCCGCTACGTGGGTCAGAAGCGGTTCGGCCTCGAAGGGGTGGAGAGCACCATCCCCACCCTCGACGCCATCCTGTCCGAGGCGGCCGAGGCCAACATGGACCGCGCCGTGATCGGCATGGCCCACCGTGGCCGCCTCAACGTGCTGGTCAACATCCTGGGCAAGGACTACCGCGACCTCTTCTCCGAGTTCGAAGGGGCGATCGACGAGGACGCCATCCAGGGTTCGGGCGACGTGAAGTACCACCTCGGCTTCGAGGGCAAGCACGCCGCGCCGTCGGGCGCCTCGGTCGACATCGAGCTGGCGGCCAACCCGTCGCACCTCGAAGCCGTCGACCCCGTGGTCGAGGGCATGGCCCGGGCCTACATGGATCAGAGCGATGCCGGCGACTACCCGGTGCTGCCGGTGCTGCTCCACGGCGACGCCGCCTTCGCCGGTCAGGGGGTGGTGGCCGAGACGCTCAACCTGTCACAGGTCCACGGGTACAAGGTGGGCGGCACCATCCACCTCGTGGTCAACAACCAGCTCGGGTACACCACGGCGCCGCACCAGTCGCGGTCGTCGGAGTACTCGACCGACGTGGCCAAGACGGTGCAGGCACCGATCTTCCACGTCAATGCCGACGATCCCGAAGCCTGCGTCCGGGTGGCCGAGCTGGCCTTCGCCTTCCGCCAGAAGTTCAACAAGGACGTGGTGATCGACCTCATCGGCTACCGCCGCCACGGCCACAACGAGGGTGACGATCCGAGCTACACCCAGCCGATCATGTATCGCAAGATCGCCGAGCGGCCCTCGGTGCGGACCATCTACACCCAGGCCCTGATCGATCGCGGCGACATCACCGTCGAGGAGGCCGAGCGGGCGCTCGACTACTTCCAGTCGGTGCTGCAGAAGGCCCTCGACGACACCCGCGACCAGGCCCCACCGGCCGGGATCAAGGCCAAGCCGGCGCCGCCCCCCATGGGCGTGCTCCCCCACGTGGAGACCGGCGTGAGCCAAGGGGTTCTCGACCGGGTGTTCGAGGCTCTGACCACCCGACCCGAGGGATTCTCCGTCCACCCCAAGCTGCAACGCCAGCTCGACAAGCGCGACGAGATGTGGGCCGAAGGCGAGGTCGACTGGGCGTTGGCCGAAGCCTTCGCCATCGGCTCGTTCCTCGAGCAGGGCACGTCGGTCCGCATGGCCGGGCAGGACACCCGCCGGGGCACCTTCGCCCACCGTCACGCCACCCTCCACGACTACGAGGACGGCAGCGAGTACACCCCGCTGTCGGCCCTCGGCGGACCGAACACCCAGTTCTGGATCTACGACTCCACCCTGTCGGAGTACGCCGGGATGGGCTTCGAGTACGGCTACTCGCTGGCCAGTCCCGAGGTGCTGGTGTTGTGGGAGGCGCAGTTCGGCGACTTCGTCAACGGCGCCCAGATCATCGTCGACCAGTACCTGGTGGCGGCCGAGGACAAGTGGAAGGAAGGCACCGGCCTGGTGCTGCTCCTGCCCCACGGCTACGAGGGCCAGGGCCCCGAGCACTCCTCGGGTCGACTGGAGCGATTCCTGCTGCTGTGCGCCGAGGACAACATCCAGGTCGCCAACGTCACCACCGCCGCCCAGTACTTCCACATCCTGCGACGCCAGATAATCCGCGGCGCCCGCAAGCCGCTGGTGATCTTCACCCCGAAGTCGGGGCTGCGGGCCAAGACCAGTCGCTCACCGGTCGACGCCTTCACCGCCGGCTCGTTCCAGGAGGTGCTCGACGATCCGGGCATCGAGGATCCGCTGCGGGTGAAGCGCATCGTCCTCGCCTCGGGCAAGGTGAGCACCGAGGCACTGACCCGTCGCGATGAGCTCGGGGCCAAGGCGGCGGCGGTGGTCAAGGTGGAGCAGCTCTACCCGTGGCCGACGGCAGCGGTGGCCGACGTGGTGAGCCGCTACGGCAACGCCACCGAGATCGTGTGGCTCCAGGAGGAGCCGGAGAACATGGGAGCGTGGAACGCGGTGAAGGGCCGCCTCTACGAGGCTCACGAGTTCACCCACCAGATCCGACGGGTCAGCCGGACCGAGTCCGGCAGCCCGGCCACCGGCTCCAATGCGATCCATCATCAGGAGCAGGAGGAATTGCTCAACCGGGCCTTCGGCGTTCTCGAAACCTGATCGTCGGACGCCCCGGAGGCGCGTCCGGGGCGTCAGGCGCCGTCGAGGCTGAGGCCGAGCACGGCGGACAGCTCGCCCAACGCCTGGGCGGCGTCGACCACCTTGATCGTCGTCATGCCCATGGCCCGGGCCGGCTTGAGATTGATGCCGAGGTCGTCGAGGAAGACGGCCTCGGCGGCGTCGACCCCGAGCTGTTCCAGAGCGATGGAGTAGAACCCGGGCTCCGGCTTGCGGATGCCGACGACCGACGATTCGACGACGACGTCGAACAACGCCATCGCCTCCGCCGCCCCGCTCCGGGGTTGGTCTTCCGAGCTGCGCGGGGCGAAGTTGTTCGTCAGACAGGCGACGGCGAGACCCGCCTCCTTGATGGCACCGATGGCGGCGACCATCTCGGGCCGGACACGACCGGCGAGACAGTCGAGCACGGCGTGCCCGTCGACGTTGTGGCCGAGGGTCAGAGCCTCGGCTTCGAACAAGCGGGCGAAGCCGTCGGCATCCACATCGTTGCGCTCCAACTTGGCCCACGCGTTGTCGTCGGGGTTCGTGGAGTTGATGGTGCGGATGAGATCGGCGGGCAACCCGTTGTCGGTCTCGTAGCGGGCGAAGGCCTCGAATGGACTTGAGGTGACGACGCCACCGAAGTCGAACAGAACTGCTTTGATCACAAACCCGATACTATTGCCGACTCGAAATCTGTCAGACCTCCGAGCACCCGCGCTCGCTGACGGTCAGACAGTTTGCGACTGGGTAGGCATGACAGGAACCGACCGACATCTGGTAGTAGATGGTTCGAACATCGCGACCGAGGGTCGCTCTCTTCCCAGTCTCGCTCAACTCGTCGAGGCGGTGAAGGCCATCGACGCCGAGTACGAGTACGACTCGCTCACCGTCATCGTCGATGCCACGTTCGCCCATCGCATCGACGCGTCGGAGAAGGACGAGTTCGAGGCCGCGGTGTCCAACGGTGAGATCGTCGCCCCACCGGCCGGCGCCATCGGCCGCGGTGACGCCTTCATCCTCCAGGTCGCGTCGAAGGCCGGCGCCGTCGTCTTCTCCAACGATTCGTTCCAGGAGTTCCACGGCGAGCACGACTGGCTGTTCGAGCAGGGCCGCCTCATCGGCGGCAAGCCGATCGAAGGTGTCGGTTGGGTCTTCGTCGAGCGGGCCCCGGTCCGCGGACCGACCAGCCGACGCGCCGTTCGCGAAGCCGGCGGCAAGACCCCGCGCTCCCGCTCACGCAGCACCCGCACCCGCTCGAAGTCGGTATCGGCCAAGGGCCCGGCCCCAACGCCCAAGTCGCCGCCGCCGACCAAGGGCTCCTCGCGTTCGACGCGTTCGACGAAGAAGTCGAGCGACACGCCGGCCAAGAAGAAGTCCGGCGGTGGGGCCGAGGCCGACGCCAAGAGCTCGGGCCGCAAGTCGATCGAGGAACTGAACGACCCGATGTCGTTCATGTCGTTCGTCGCCTCGTACTCCATCGGCGATGAGGCCGAGGCCGTGGTGGAGAAGTTCTCCTCGCACGGCTGTTATCTCCGGGCGGCCAACGCCCGCTGCTACCTGCCATCGCGAGCGATGGGAGACCCGCCCCCGACTCGAGCTCGGGACGTGGTCGCACAGGGGCAGACCGTGATCGTGAAGGTCGAGTCCTTGGACGCCGACCGACGCGGCATCAACGTCTCGTTGGTGCGAGTTGTCGAAAGCGACAGCTCAACTGAAACCCAAACCACTACCCGCCAAGGGGGTGGCTCGGATTCTCCGGCGAAACGGTCTCGCCGACGGAATCCAGCCGACTTCCCTCACATCTCGGATGGAGTCGCCGACGACTCACGCCGAGAGGGTAACCCCACAAGGAGAGCAACCACCGTGGCTACCAAGAAGCCGGCCAAGAAGGCCGCAGCAAAGAAGGCGGCAGCCCGCGGGGCTGCCACCAAGAAGGCAGCAGCAAAGAAGACGGCTGCCAAGAAGACTGCAGCCACGGCAACGTCGTCGGCTCGGGTGAAGCGCGCCACGGCCAAGAAGGCTCCGGCCAAGAAGGCCGCCGCCAAGAAGGCCCCGGCCAAGAAGGCCGCCCCGGCAAAGAAGGCCGCAGCCAAGAAGACGGCAGCGAAGAAGGCCCCGGCCAAGAAGGCCGCCGCCAAGAAGGCCCCGGCCAAGAAGGCCGCCCCGGCAAAGAAGGCCGCAGCCAAGAAGACGGCAGCGAAGAAGGCCCCGGCCAAGAAGGCCGCCGCCAAGAAGGC
>JBCCRO010000019.1:0-99154 GCA_039201605.1 Actinomycetota bacterium | reverse complement strand
CTCCGCAGGCCCGGCAGGCTCGGTCGGCTGACGACGTTGCTGTTGGGGAGTTCGCCGGGGGCGAACTCCGTTAGGGCCTGCTCCGCAGGCCCGGCAGGCTCGGTCGGCTGACGACGTTGCTGTTGGGGAGTTCGCCGGGGGCGAACTCCGTTAGGGCCTGCTCCGCAGGCCCGGCAGGCTCGGTCGGCTGACGACGTTGCGAAAAGCGAGCAGCCCCGGCCGTTGTCGACCGGGGCCACGCTGCTTGAGTTCGAGGTCCGTCTGACGGCCGAAGGCTCGGCCTCCGACTGACCAGCGGGCGAGGGGATCAGTCCTCGCCGTCGCTCCCCGGTACCTTGTCGGCCAGGTCGTCGACCTTGTCGGCCATGTCGGCCACCTTGTCACCCATGCCGCCCGGCACCTTGTCGGCGTGCTCCTTGGCCATCTTGGCGGCGTCCTCGGCCTTGTCGGCCAGCTCGCCCGCGTCGCCGGCAAGGTCCTTGGCCTTGTCAAAGATTCCCATCGGTTGGTAGCTCCTTGCTGTGGGATGGGTGCCCGGAGGGTCGGGCACCTGCTCGAAGTATGACGCACAAACGGCGAGTGAGTCGCGATCGAGTCGGTTGCATTTCCGCTCACCCCGCTGATGTGAAGGTTCGATGTCGCGGGAACCAGGCCCGGTCGCCCTCCGTCTGAGGTGGCATGGGATCACAACGACACAGACTGCTGACGGTGCTGCTCGCCGTCCTCCTGCTCGCCGCCGCCTGTGGAAGCGGCGACGACTCCGGGGGCGACGAATCCTCGGGTACGGCCGATGCCGCCTCGAGCGACGGTGACGCCGCGCCCACCACCGCCGCAGCGCAGGACCTCTCCGCCGAGGACGGCGAGGCGGCGGACTTCGCCGTCGCCGAGGAGGCGATGGAGGATGACTCCGGCGTCGACGCCGGCGAGGCGAGTGAGGCCGCCGGTGGCCTGTTCGACGAGGCGGTCGCCGTCGAGGAGGAGCGCGACGCCGAGGACGACAACCGCTTTGTCGACTACGGCGTGCGGCCCTTCGTGCCCACCGACGTCGACCCGCTGTCGACCTTCGCCCTCGACGTCGATACCGCCAGCTACTCGATCGCCCGGGGTTGGGTCGACGGGGGAGCGGTGCCCCCGATCGAGTCGGTCCGGCTGGAGGAGTACGTCAACAGCTTCAGCTACGACTACCGGAGCCCCGCCGACGGCCTGGCCGTCTCCGCCGATGCCGGACCCTCACCCTTCACCGAGGGCAACGTGGTCGTCCGCCTGGGCGTGCAGGCCGAGCAGGTGGCCAACGCCGATCGACCCGACGCCACCCTCACCTTCGTGATCGACACCTCGGGCTCGATGGACCGCAGCAACCGCCTGGAACTGGTCAAGGCCTCGCTCAGCCGCCTGGTCAACGAGCTCGAACCCCGGGACCAGATCGCCATCGTGACCTACAGCGACGGCGCCGACGTGCTGCTGGCACCGACCTCGGTCGAGGAGAGCGATGTCATCCTCGACGCCATCGACTCCCTGGCCACCACCGGCTCCACCAATCTCGAAGCCGGCCTCCAGCGGGGCTACGACCTGGCCGATCAGGCCTACGTCGACGGCGGGATCAACCGGGTCATCCTCGCCTCCGACGGCGTGGCCAACGTCGGCCTGACCGACCCCGACGGACTGGCCCAGCTCATCCGCGACGACGCCGACCGGGGCATCCAGCTCGTCACCGTCGGTGTCGGCATGGGCAACTTCAGCGACGTGACCATGGAGCAGCTGGCCGATCAGGGCGACGGCTTCTACGCCTACGTCGACACCCCGGCCGAGGCGGACCGCCTCTTCGCCGACGACCTGGTGTCGACACTGCTGACCGTCGCCATCGACGGCAAGATCCAGGTCGAGTTCGACCCGTCGACCGTGGCCGAGTACCGGCTGCTGGGCTACGAGAACCGGGCAGTGCTCGACGACGACTTCCGCAACGACGCCGTCGACGCAGGCGAGCTCGGTGCCGGACACCAGGCCACCGCCCTGTACGAGCTGGTGCTGGCCGACGGTGTCGGCGCCGGTGACCCGCTCGGCACCGCCCAGCTCCGCTGGGAGGACCCCGACACCGGGTCGGTGGTCGAGACCCGCCTGGAGCTGGCCGGGTCGGTCCTCGAGTCGAGCTGGCTCGACACCAGCACCGACTTCCGCCTCGCCGTCACCGTGGCCAGCCTGGCCGAGATCCTGCGGGACAGCCCCCATCGGGGCGACATCACCCTGGAACAGGTCCGGGCCGAGGCCGGGGCGCTTGAGGACGAGATCGGCGGTGGCGAGACGGCCGAGCTCTGGCAGCTGATCGACGACATCATCGCCCTGTCCTAGGGCGCTGCGGTCACGGTTCGTCGGACGAGGCCTCGGACCCTCGCCTCGTTCGACGTCGCCCCGGGGTACGAGTCGTACCCCGGGGCTTCACAACGTCTCCGGCCGTCAGGGGCAGAGGGCGGCGAGCACGGTGGTGATCATGTCGTCGAAGGTGGTCTGGCGATCCTCGGCACTCATGGCCTCGCCCCGCTTCAGCTGATCCGACACGGTGGCGACGGTGAGGGCTGAGGCGCCGAGTTCGGCCGCCACGCCGTAGAGGCCTGCCGCCTCCATCTCCACCGCCAGGAAGCCGTAGCGCTCCAACAGCTCGAAGGTGGTGGACCCCGGCGGCTCGTAGAAGAAGTCGGAGGTGAACACCGAGCCGACGTGAGCTCGGACCCCACCGGCCTCGGCGGCGGCGACGACGTCGCGCAGCAGGCCGTAGTCGGCCACGGCGGGGAAGTCCCGGCCTTGGAGCCGGGTGCGGTTGACCGTGGAGTCGGTGCCGGCGGCCAGGGCGATCACGACGTCGCGCAGGTTGACGTCGTCGAGGAGCGCTCCGCACGATCCCACCCGCACGATCCGCTTCACCCCGTAGTCCTTGATCAGTTCGGTGGCGTAGATCTGCATCGACGGGATGCCCATGCCCGAGCCCTGGACCGAGATCGGGACGCCTCGGCACGTGCCGGTGAAGCCGAACATGTTGCGAACGGCCGTGACCTGCCGGGCGTCGTCGAGGAAGTTCTCGGCGATGTAGGCGGCTCGCAACGGGTCGCCGGGCATGAGAACGGTGTCGGCGAAGTCGCCGGGTTGAGCGGAGAGGTGAGGCGTGGCCATCCGATCAGGGTGGCAGAATGGATACATGGCCATGCGGCAAGACTGCAAACATTTCCAGAGTCGGAGCTATCCCAGCGGCGACACCATGCGGAAGTGTGCCCTCGACCTGGCCCCCCAGGCGCCGTGGGAGTGCCCTGCCGACTGTTCCGGCTTCGAACGCCGCATGGCCGACGTCAACTGGCGTCACGGCTCGCTGGTCACGCCCCCCACCCCGGACGCCCCGGATAGCGTCGGCGACGACGTCTCGATCGGCGCGTTGCTCGATGAGGCCGAGGACATCATCAACGCCGCAGGCGATCGGATCCGCACCGAGGTCGATGCCGAGCGGGAGCGCGCCGCCCGCAAGGCGAGGCGTCGCTGGTGGCCCTTCGGCAAGTAGGAAACGAACCGGCGAAACCGGGTCCCGTTCGCACCCTACGGATACGAGAACCAGGGGGTCGGGCGGTAGCCTGAACCCGTGAATGACCAGTTCGGCCCCTCCGCGGCCGAGTCGCTGGGCGACGGCTCACGCCGCGCCGAAGCGGCCCGGCTCGCCGCCTCCTCCGATCTTCCGAGCAGGAAGAGCGAGGAGTGGCGCTACAGCCGCATCAGGCGGCTCGACGTCTCGTCGCTGGCACCGTCGCTGGCCCGCCCGGCCGGGGTTGAGCTGCCCGATCCCGAAGGGGTCACCGAGCGGGCGGCCACCATCACCCTGATCGACGGCTGGGTCGTCGACATCGCCGTCGAGACCGGCTGGGCGGACAAGGGCCTGTCGATCACGACCGAGAACCGCCCGGCCGACATCGCCGGCGAGGCCACGCTCTTCGACCACCTGCACCACGCCTTCAGCCCCGAGACGCTGGTGATCTCCACCAGCACCGGGCTGACGGTCCGGCCCCCGATCGTGATCGTGAGCCATCAGCTTTCCGCCGGGATCGCCACCTTCCCCCACATCGTGGTCGAGGCGGGCGACGGCTCCGATCTGTCGGTGGTCGAGCAGCAGACGTCGGCCGCCGGGTTCGGGCTCAACGTGCCCGTCGTCGAGGTCGGGGTCGGTCCCGCCGCCCGGGTCCGCTATCAGACCCATCAGGATCTCGACCTCGAGCAGTGGCAGCTGGCCCGCAGCGTGTCGTCGGTCGCCTCCCAGGCCACCCTCAGCGCCGGTATCGCCGCCTTCGGGGCCCGCTACGCCCGGGTTCGCACCGATACCCGCCTGGCCGGTCGAGGTTCCACCGGCAACCTCAGCGCCGCCTACTACGGCGACGGCGAGCAGATCCACGACTTCCGGGTCTTCCAGCACCACGACGCCCGCGACAGCCGCAGCGACCTCCTGTTCAAGGGGGCCCAGGACGACGCCTCGGGTTCGGTGTACACCGGCCTGATCCACATCCACCCCGACGGGGCGGGCGCCAACGCCTACCAGACCAACCGCAACATCAAGCTGAGCCCGGACGCCTGGGCCTGGTCGGTGCCGAACCTCGAGATCGAGAACAACGACGTGCGCTGCAGCCACGCCAGCACGGTCAGCCCGGTCGACGAGGACCAACAGTTCTACCTCGGCTCCCGCGGTGTGCCGCCGGTGGCCGCCGACCGGTTGATCGTGGCCGGCTTCTTCGACGACGTGATCCGCCGCCTGCCGGTTGCAGCCACCCACGAGGTGGTTCGCCGTCGGATCTCGGACAAGCTCGACCGCCGGAACGCCTCGTGAGCGCCATCACCGCCCGGTACCGGTTCGACGGGATCGAGCCCGTCCGCCCGTCCGCCACCATCCCTGTGTCCACCGCCGCCGCCTCCGTGGTCGACGGCGGGGCCCGAGTCGAGCTGGGAGCTTCCTCGTGAGCGAATTGATCATCAGCGGCCTGCGGGCCGTCGTCGGCGGGGTCGAGATCCTCAAGGGACTCGACCTCGAACTGCGATCGGGTGAGGTCCACGCCATCATGGGCCCCAACGGATCCGGGAAGTCGACGCTGTCCCACGTCCTCGCCGGCAAGCCCGGCTACGAGGTCACCGGGGGGAGCGCCACTCTGGACGGCGCCGATCTGCTCGCCCTCGCCCCGTGGGAGCGGGCCCGGGCCGGGCTCTTCCTCGGCATGCAGTATCCGATCGAGGTGCCCGGGGTGTCGTTGGTCGACATGCTCACCGCATCGGGTCGGACCGGGGACGACAGCGATGCGCTGGCCGCCCTGCTGGCGGCCGAGGCCGAACGCATCGGCTTCGACGACAAGCTGCTCGACCGGCCGCTCAACGTCGATCTCAGCGGCGGGGAGAAGAAGCGCAACGAGACGCTGCAGCTCGCCGCCCTCCGACCGACGTTCGCCGTCCTCGACGAGCTGGACTCCGGTCTCGACGTCGACGGCCTCCGCCAGGTGGCTCGCCGGGTCGGTGAGGCCACCGCCAAGGACGGCCTCGGGGTGCTCGTCATCACCCATTACAGCCGTCTGCTCAACGAGCTCCGGCCCGATCACGTGCACGTGCTGGCCCAGGGCCGCATCGTCACCTCGGGCGGCCCCGAGCTGGCCGACGAACTCGAGGCGTCGGGCTACGGCCAGTGGGCCGAGGAGACGTCGCCCGTAGGGGCGTCGCCGGGTGCGGCCGCCGCCGAAGATCCCTTCGCCGACCCACTGGCCTGACCATGGTTCCCGAACTGTTGACCGACGACGAGGTGACCGCCGGCCTGGCCGGGCTCCCGGGCTGGGAGCGCCGGGGCGACACGATCCATGTCGAGTACCGTTTCGCCGATTTCGCCGCCGCCTTCGCCTTCATGACCGAGGCCGCCATCCACGCCGAGAAGCGCAACCACCATCCGGAGTGGTCGAACGTCTACAACCGGGTGTCGATCGACCTGACCACCCACGACGCCGGTGGGCTCACGAGCTACGACCTCGAGTTGGCCGGTGCTATGTCGGCGGCGGCGCAGCGTTCGGGAGCCGAGGCCCACGGGACCTGACCGGCTCCATACGCCGCCACTTCCTGGCCGGAGCTCCGGGCACCGTCCCCCGGTCGGGGCGGCGGACGCCGAAGGGTTCTCGTCCCGCCGGGTTCACTAGCAGTACCGCTTGAGCACGGCGAGGTCGTCGAGCATCGTGTCGGCCCGGACGGCCTTCACGAATCGGATGTCGCTGATCATCTCGCCGACCAGCTGGCGGGCCAGCTTGCCGGGGGCGGCGTTGTACACGTCGAGCAGGGCGTCGATACAGCGGTCCTGGGACACGAGCATCTGGCCGTCGAGGAGTTCCTCCAGCCGATCGAGCTCGGCATCGAACAGGGCGTTGCGGTGGGCGGTGGTCTTGGGCTTCGTCAGTGTTTCCACATCGGAGATGACGTGCCGGCGGTCACGAAGATACGCCCAAATCGGGAATTCGTACCCGTTGTCACATACCCCCTGATCAGGGGCGATTGCCCCAACCATCGACATGCATGACGGTCTCGATCGGGGGCCGTTTCGCCGGGTTGAAGTCGGTGCCCTTGGTGTAGCCGATGGTGATCAGGGCGCACTGGGTGACCTCGGCGTAGGGGATGCCGAGGAGCTCGGCCGCCTGCTCCTCGAACATCAGGTGGATCGTGGTCCAGGCGGTGCCGAGGCCCCGCTCTCGGGCGGCCAGCATGAAGCTCCACGCCCCGGGCAGGATCGAACCGAACAGCGAGGCCGTCGCCATGTTGGGCATGCCCTCGAAACGACCGGGTAGGCACGGGATGAGCATGGCCGGGACCTTCTCGAAGTTCTCCGACAGGTAGGTGGCGGAGTCGACGACGCGCTCCTGCTGGGTGGCGTTGTCGCCCGTGATGTTGTGGGCGGCGCCGTCCATGTTGACGTACTGGGCCCAGCCCTGTCGGTAGAGGTCGGCCAGACCCTTCCGCTTCTCCTCGTCGGTCACCACCAGCCACTGCCACCCCTGCATGTTCGACCCGGTGGGGGCCTGGACCGCGTACTCCAGGCACTCCTTGATCACGTCGAGCTCGACCGGCTTGTCGAAGTCGAGGCGTTTGCGCACGGCTCGGGTCGTCCGCAGAACGTCGTCGGCACTGAGGTTGAGGTTCATGGTGGCAGCTCCCTTGGCCCGCTGGATCGGGATCCGACGTTAGACACCACGGGTGGGCCACGGCCAGATGGGGGAGGCGTCGGGTCAGGTGGCGACGCAGTCGGCCCCGGCCTCGCGTTGGGCTTGTGAGCACTGGTAGGGGGTGAACAGGGTCACCGCCGCCGTCGTCGCCAGCAGGCCGATGGCGATGGCGCCGGCGACGATCAGGGGCTCGATCCGTCGGCGGACGACGGCGGCGACGGTGCCGGCCGCGACCAACACCGGGGGCACCACCCAGATGATCGCGGCCCACACCTCCACCGCCCCGGAGGCGCACAGCCGGCCGTATGGCCAGGCGGCGGCGTAGGAGGCACCGCCGTCGCCGCCGCAACTGAAGTGCAGGACGAAGAAGGCGATGGTGCCGCAGACGAGGGCGAGGACGGTGCCCGCAACCCCACAGGCGACGACAGCGATCAGCCAGGACCTCGTCCGTAGCGTCGTCGCCATGGGCCGACGCTAGTACGACCGCGACCGTAGGCGGTGTGCGACCTGCCGAGCCGGCCAGGTCCGAGCCCGACCGATTCGACCGCTCGTCGATCAGTGGCTGAGGAGGCCTTCGGTCCGCAGGAACCGCTGCTCGTTGACCGACTCGACCACCCGGTTGATCCCCTTGAACCGGAACCGGTGGACCGAGGCGTGGGCGGGGCGGAAGATGAAGTCCACGTCGAGCCCGATGATCTGGGCCAGGACGATGTTGATCACCCCGCCATGGCAGGCCACGATCACGGTCTCACCGGGGTGGGCGGCCAAGATGCCCTCGACCGAGAACCCGATCCTGCGGTTGAAATCGGCCGACGACTCGGTGTGGGAGTACGAGTCCCAGCTACGGGTCTGCATGAAGCGACGACGCATCCCGTCGAGGGCCAGCTCGCCCACGGTGTCGACCGCCCGCTTGTCCGGCGGCAGATCGCCGAACATCTTGATCTCCTCCAGGTCCTCGATGACGTGCACGTCGAGCCCGTGGTGGGCGGCGATCGCCAGCCCGGTGTCGTTGGCCCGCAGCAGGTGCGAGCTGTAGACGGCCGAAGGCACCTCGTCGGCCAGGTACCGGCCGACCGCCTCGGCCTGGTTCCGACCCAGCTCCGATAGCGGAGGGTCGATCCAGTCGCCGGTGGTCGACGTCTCGGGATCGGGCCACTGCTGTTGGCCGTGGCGTACCAGGATCAGATCGCCGGCGTCGGGATCGTCGGTGAGGAAGACCTGGTCGATGGGGGAGGGGGGTCGCTTGGCCTCGGTCACGTTGGGTCTTACTCCGCCGACGAGCCGGCGCCGGTGGCGACCTCGTCCATGGCCTGGGCCAGGGTGTTCCAGCTCAGGGTGGCGCACTTGATCCGCACCGGGAACTTCACCACACCCCGCAGGGCCTCCAGGTCGCCCAGCTTGAGTTCGCTGTTGGCCTCGCCGCTGGCCTCGGCCTCGCTGCCGTCGCCTCCGATGTCGGTCTCGTGGATCGACATCATGGCCTTGAACGTGTCGGTGAGCTCGCGGGCCTCGTCGACCGTCCTGCCCTTGATGGCGGCCGACATCATCGACGCCGACGACTGGGAGATCGAGCAGCCCTGGCCGCCGATCTTGATGTCGGTGATCCTGCCGTCGTCGTCGATGTCGACGAACACGACGACCTCGTCACCGCACAGTGGGTTGAACCCCTCGGTGCGATGGGCGGGGGGCGACTCCAGCTCCCCCCGATTGCGGGGGCTGCGGTAGTGGTCGAGGATGATCTCGCGATAAAGATCTTCGAGTCCTGACACAGGAATCGGTACCTTTCCGGTCGGGGTGACCCGGTCTAGAGGGCGAAGAAGTCCCGGGCCGCCTTCAGCGCGGCGACCAGGGCATCGACATCGTCGGTGTCGTTGTACACGTAGAAGCTTGCCCGAGCGGTGGCCGAAACCCCCAAGTGGCGCATCAACGGCTTGGCGCAGTGGTGGCCGGGACGGATGCACACCGCATGCTCGTCCAGCACCTGGCTGACGTCGTGGGCGTGTACATCCCGAAGGTCGAGCGACAGCACGCCGCCCCTGGCCGCAGGCTCCGACGGACCGTGGATGACGAGGTCGTCACCCAGCTCGGCCGCCAGGGTCCGCAGGGCGTAGCCGGTGAGCTCCACCTCGTGGCGGCGCACCTCGTCCATGCCGAGCCGCTCCAGGTAGTCGACGGCGGCGCCCAGCCCGACCGCCTCGGCGATCGGGGGCGTTCCCGCCTCGAAGCGGGAGGGCACGGCGTCGGGTAGGAAGCCGTCGGTCGTCACGTTGAGGATCATGCCGCCACCACCGAGGAACGGAGGCATGGCGTCGAGCAGCTCCATCCGCCCCCACAGCACCCCGATGCCCGACGGGCCGAGCATCTTGTGGCCGCTGAAGGCGACGAAGTCCGCCCCCATCTCCACCACGTCGGTGGGCAGGTGGGGTACCCACTGGCAGGCGTCGACCACGCTGATGGCGCCCTTGTCCCGGGCCGCCGCCGTCAGCTCGGCCACCGGATTCACGGTGCCCAGCACGTTGGACATGGCGGTGATGGCCAGCACCTTCGCCCCGTCGAGGAGCCGATCGAGGTCGCTGAGGTCGAGGAGGCCGTCGTCGGTGACCGGGATCCAGCGGATCTCGAAGCCCTTGTCCTCGGCCAGCATCTGCCAGGGGACGATGTTGGCGTGGTGCTCCATCATCGAGATCACCACGGCGTCGCCCGGGCCGAGATTGGCCCGACCCCAGCTGCCGGCCACGATGTTGATCGCCTCGGTGGCGTTCTTGGTGAAGATGACCTCGTCGGAGCTGGGGGCACCGATGAAGCGGGCCACCTTCTTGCGGGCCGCCTCGTAGGCGTTGGTCGAGCGCTCGGCCAGTTGGTACACGCCACGGTGCACGTTGGCGTAGGACGTCTCGTACAGCTCGTCCATGGCATCCAGCACCTGCCGGGGCCGTTGGGACGAGGCGGCGGAATCGAGGAAGGCCAGCCGGTTGCCGTTCTGGACCTGGTCCAGAATGGGGAAGTCCTTGCGGATGGAGGCGACGTCGAGGGTGGTCCGGGTGGTCATGACGTCGGAGCCGACGTCGGGCGGAAGCTCTCGTAGCCGTCCTGTTCCAGCTTGCGGGCCAGCTCCGGGCCGCCGGAGGCCACGATGCGGCCGTCGAAGAGCACGTGGACCACGTCGGGCTGGAGATGGTCGAGGAGGCGTTGGTAATGGGTGATGGCGAGGATGCCGAGCTCGGGGCGCTCGGCCCGCACCGCCTGGACCCCCTCGGCCACCGCCACCAGGGCATCGATGTCGAGCCCGGAGTCGGTCTCGTCGAGGATGGCCATCTCCGGCTCCAGCACGGCCATCTGGAGGATCTCGTTGCGCTTCTTCTCGCCGCCGGAGAACCCCTCGTTGACGTAGCGCTCCATGAACGAGGTGTCCATGTCGAGCTTGGCCATCCACTCCATCAACGACAGGCGGAGCTCGAGCACGCTCATCTCCATGCCCTTGCGGGCGCTCAGGGCCTGGCGGAGGAAGTTCAGCACCGACACCCCGGCGATCTCCTGCGGGTACTGGAAGGCGAGGAAGAGCCCGGCCTTACCCCGCACGTCGGCGTCCCATTCGGTGATGTCGTCGCCCTTGAACAGGATCCTCCCGCTCGTCACCTCGTACTCGGGGGAGCCGAGCAGGGTGTTGGCCAGGGTCGACTTGCCCGAGCCGTTGGGGCCCATGATGGCGTGGACCTCGCCCGCACCGACGGTGAGGGACAGGCCTTTGAGGATCTCGGAGGGGGCGGTTTCCTGGCCGTCGGCGTCGGTCTCGGCCGGGCCGGCGTGCAGATCCTGGATATCGAACAGGGGGTCGGACATGGCTTCCATTCTAGTTCCACAAATCGCGTAGTAGAAATGTCCGGCGGTTCAGAAATTTCGGTGTGACGTCGTCGTATCCGACGGTTCACCAGCCCCGATCGACCCACTCCTGGAGGTGCGGGCGTTCGGTGCCGATCGTGGTGTCGTCGCCGTGGCCGGGCAGCACGATGGTGTCGGGCGGCAGGGTGAACAGCCGGCGATCGATCGAGGAGATGATCGTGTCGAAGTCGCCGCCCTCGAAGCGGGTGGCGCCGGGGCCGCCGGGGAACAGCGTGTCGCCGCTGAACAGGAGGGGCTTGTCCTCCAGCCGGAAGCAGATCGAGCCGGGGGTGTGGCCGGGCGTGGTGATCGTGTGGAGTCGCAGGCGACCGACCTCGATCATCGTGTCGTCCTCCAGCAGGTAGTCGTAGGAGGGCAGCATGGCGGCGTCGGCGGCCGTCACGCCCACCTCGTAGCCGGCGTCGCGCACGGCGGGAATGGCCTGGATGTGGTCCCAGTGGCCGTGCGTCTCCAGCACGGTGCGCACGCCGAGCGTGCGGCACAGGTCGAGGAGCAGTTCGTGTTCGTTGGCGGCGTCGAGGAGGACGGCCTCGCCGGTGTGGCGGCAGCGGATGACGAACACGTTGTTGTCGACGGGGCCGACGACCACCTTGTGGACCTCGGCATCGGTGTCGGACCAATGCATGGTCTGCGGGGTCTCGGCCATGTCGGGACCCTACTCGGGGCGGTCTCACCCCTGCCTCGTCGAGGCGTCGGCCACCCCCTCCACTCTCGGTAGATGCATGGGCAAGCATGCTCTATCACCACCTCCGGCCAGGCGATACGTTCGGAGGCTGGCGGCGTGGAGGACGATTGCAGACGGAGGTGACTGGGTGTCACTGGTGACTCTGGTGACAGCGACCGGTTTGGCGGTAGCCGTGCTCGCAGGTTCGTGGCTCACAGCCCAGGCGGTTGTCGACGGCGACCTCTCAGCCACCTTCGTCCGCTTCGTCGTGTCGATCCTGATCGGGACGTTCTACTACTACCTGTTCGGCCTGTCCCGGGGTAGGCGGCCCTTCGCCGACCGCCTGCGCTGACGGCGCCCGGCGACGGCTCGCCCGAGCGTGACCGACCACTCGGCTGGCAACCTCGACATGATCGACCCAGAGGTGTTCAGAGGGTGTCGGCCAGCGGGGTGCGGGCCGAACGATGGGCCAGCGCCGCCAGGAGCTCCTCGGCCTCGGCCAACGGGAGATCGGGGATCGTCACCAGGCCGACGACGCCGACGCCGGCCGTCGACACCCGGACGTCGGCCAGCTCGAGTCGGCGCTGGAAGAACGTGGCCCGGGTACGGACCGCCTGCACCTTGTCGAGGCGGACCAGATGCAGCGTGTTGAGCAACACGCCGCTTCGGACCAGGTAGTGCTCGTCGTCCATGGTCCAGCCCAGTGCCCGGTACCGGGCTACGGCGTAGCGCCAGGCGATGACGGTGGCGACGACGGCCACCACCGGGACCAACCACAGTGACAGAACCCCGCTGAGGGCGGACGTGATCACCACGTTGGGAATGGCACGGATGGTGGCACGGCGCACGGTCAGCCGACTGACGGGCCGCAGGTCGGTCTCCCGAAGGGCCGTGGGCCCGATGGCCAGCTCGGTGAGGCGGAGCCACTCGTCGGTGGTGGCCGCCGGGTCGAGGAACGACGTCGCCGCCGTGCCCTGGAGGTCGATGTCGGCCGTCTCGTAGCGGACCCGCTCGATGTCGTAGCGCCGCTGGACGAGATCCCGCTGGACCTCGATCTGCTGGATCCGTTCGCGTCGGGTGGTGATCTTGGCCTCGGTGATGAGGCCGGCCTGGATCCGAAGCCGGTCGGGTTCGACCCGGAGCTGGTACCCCCCGAAGGTCAGGAGGCGGAACACCAGGTCGGTGGCGGTGAGCACGATCAGCCCGAGCGGCGGCAGGAGCACGACCCACGGCCAGCGCTCAACCACCTCGAGATCGAACCGTCGGCCGAGGGCGAAGACGATGATCGGGGCGATCAGCACGCCGAGGACGCCGGTGACGGTCTTTATCGACAGCAGCTCGGCCCGGGCCAGGTCGCCCAGCGACGGCTCGACGTCGGCGGCCCGGGTCACCGGCGGGCCGACCGGTGCCGCCCCGCCTATCGGTGATGCACCGTCGACGAGGGTCCCCCCGGCCCCGGCCCCGGGCACCGCGGCCCTTGTTCCAGCGTCGGTGTCGACGCTCCCGCCGCCGGGGACGCCACCCTCGGCCGTCAACCATCCGGTGTCGACGCCCGACGCATCGGCGGGGAGGAGGTCGTCGTAGCCGAGGCCGTCGGAGCGGAGCAGGGCCGTCAGCCGTTCCGCCTCGCCGACGGTGACGAGGCGGATCTTGATGTCGCCGGTGGCGGAGGCGTCGCTGATCTGGAGCTCCACCATCGACCCGATGCGGGCGATGAGTCCGGCCTTGGTCGAGACGTTCTGGACGTTGGCCCGGGGGAGGACCTGCTTGCGGCGACGGAGCAGGCCGTAGCGGTGGTGGATCGACTCGGCCCCGAGGGCGTACCGGGTGGTGTACCAGCGGGCGATGGCGGCGACCACCGGAGCGAACACCACGACGAGTTCGACCGACAGGCCGAAGTCCGGCTGGGTGAAGCTCTCGAAACTGAAGAAGTCGCCGCCGAGCCCGACGAGGGCCAGCGGGAACAGGAGACTGCGGAGCGCGTTGCCGAACTCGAACACGATCGTGAACGGGTGCGGGCGACGCCAGTCGAGGCTCTCGGGGTCGTCGCCGTCGGCCGACTCCGCCGATGACTCGCCGAGCTCCTCCGGGGTGGCGGTCGGCGCTGCGTGGGGCGCCGGGTCGGTAACCGCCTCGGCGGGGCCGACGTCGGTCGATGGCTCCTCCCTCGATGGGATCGCGGGTGGTTCGACCGGTGGCCCGGCGGGCGATTCGTCGAGGTCGGGGTCGTCAGGTGACGGCGCCACGGGCCAGTTCGCTGCGTAGCCACTCGACGGTGCCGTCATCGAGGTGGGGGATGTCGAGGTTGGGGGCACCGACGCCTGCGGTGTGGACCGTGATCGAGGTGAGACCGAGCAGGCGGTCGATGGGGCCGTTCTCACTGGTGACCGTCTGCACCCGGTTGCGGGGGACGGTGGCCGTCCGCCGACCGATCACGCCCCACCGGGCCTGGATCCAGTCCTCGGTGAGCTCGAAGCGCCACCGGTGGTAGTAGGCGTCGGCGATGACGACGCCCAGTCCGCCGACCACGATGAACACCGCGATCGGGAGCACGGCCGGGGGGAGGACCGCGTCGTTCTCCTGCAGGATGAAGAAATCGACGACGCCCACGGCCACCGCCAGGCCCGCCGCCAGACCGATCGCCGAGATCCGCCACAGGCGGCGGACCTCCGGAGGGAGGGGTTGCATCACCCGAGTATGCCAATGCTGGCGCCTCAAGGTTGTGTTGGGAGCGAGGGCGGCCGTCGAGTCGTGCCCTACACTCTCGCCCGTGCCAGCCACTGCACGAGGCCGACGATGAGCGCCGAGCTCCGGGAGACGGCCCTGGCCCGCGGGGATCGCCGCTCGTCGCTGGTGTTCTACCGCACCGTTCGCCGCCTCATCCGGACCATCCTCCACCCGTGGCTGCGGGTCCGGGCGGTCAACACCGCCAACCTCGACATCGAGGGCCCGCTGATCCTGGCCCCGGTCCATCGGTCGCATCTCGACAGCGCCCTGATCGCCACCCAGTCGACGCGTCGGATCCGGGCTCTGGGCAAGGAGTCGTTGTTCACCACCCCCGGCGTGAGCTGGGTGTGCGCCGCCCTCGGGGCCATCCCGGTGAAGCGGGGTGCCGCCGACCGTGATGCCCTGGCCGCGGCCAAGATGCTCCTCGATCGGGGCGAGGCGATGATCGTGTTCCCCGAAGGGGGACGCAAGAGCGGCGCCGAGGTGACCGACCTGTTCGACGGGGCGGCGTGGCTGTCGGCCCGGACCGGGGCCCCCGTCCTCCCCATCGGGGTGGCCGGCACCGAGGCGGCCCTGCCCGAGGGCGGTCGTCGTCTCCGTCGCTCCCGGGTGGTGATCACGGTCGGCGAGCCGCTGCCGGCCCCCACCGGGCCCGACGGCAAGCGGGCGTCCCGCAAGGAGATCGGTGCGCTGACCGAGCGGCTCGCCGTCGACCTCCAGCAGCTGCAACACGACGCCGAGGCCCTCGCCGCCTCCTGACCGACACGCTCGGACCGACGGCGCGCCGCAGCCTGTGAGGGCACCGTGGCCGCAGCTCGAATCGTGACCGGGGTCACCGCTAGTGTCGGTGGTACCGATTCACGTCACGTTCTGGAGTAGCCCGTGTCGACCTTGAGCCAGGCCGCAGGCCCGACCGCACCCCCGTTGATCGAGCAGACCATCGACCGCAACTTCCGCGAGGCGGTCGCCGCCCACGGTGGGCGGGAGGCGCTGATCGTCCGCCATCAGGACATTCGCTGGACCTACGACGAGCTCGACGCCCGCGTCGACGAGGTGGCCCGGGCCCTGGTGGCCAAGGGCTTCGTCAAGGGCGACCGGATCGGCATCTGGGCCCCCAACTGCGCCGAGTGGGTCCTCGTGCAGTACGCCACCGCCCGGGTGGGCGTGATCCTGGTCAACATCAACCCCGCCTACCGGACGCACGAGGTGCGCTACGCCCTCGACCAGTCCGGCTGCAAGGGACTCATCGCCTCGCCCTCGTTCAAGACCAGCGACTACGTGGCCATGGTCGACGAGGTGCGGGAGTCGCTGCCTGGTCTGGAGCAGGTGTACTTCCTGCGCACCGACGACTGGACCGACCTGCTGGCAGCGGCCGAGGGGGTCACCGGCGAGCAGGTGGCCGAGATCGAAGCAGGCCTCGACGCCGACGAGGCCATCAACATCCAGTACACCTCGGGCACCACCGGGTACCCCAAGGGCGCCACCCTCAGTCACCGCAACATCCTCAACAACGGCTTCTTCGTCGGCGCCGGGTGTCGGTACACCCCCGACGATCGGGTGTGCGTCCCCGTGCCCTTCTATCACTGCTTCGGCATGGTGATGGGCAACCTGGGCGCCACCAGCCACGGCGCCGCCATCGTCGTCCCGGCCGAGGCCTTCGATCCCGTCGCCACGCTGGAGGCGGTCGCCGACGAGCGCTGCACCAGCCTCTACGGCGTGCCGACGATGTTCATCGCCATGCTCGCCCTGGGCGACTTCGAGTCCTACGACCTCGGGGCCCTGCGCACCGGGATCATGGCCGGCTCGCCCTGCCCGGTCGAGGTGATGAAGCAGTGCATCGAGCGGATGAACATGGACGAGGTGACCATCTGTTACGGCATGACCGAGACGTCGCCGGTGTCGACCCAGACCGCCACCGACGACCCGATCGACAAGCGCGTCGGTTCGGTCGGTCGGGTCCACCCCCACGTCGAGATCAAGATCGTCGACCCCGACACCGGCGAGACGGTCGAGCGGGGGCGGCCCGGCGAGTTCTGCACCCGGGGCTACTCGGTGATGATCGGCTACTGGAACGACCCGGAACGAACCGCCGAGGCCATCGACACCGACGGCTGGATGCACACCGGCGACCTGGCCGAGATGGACGTCGACGGCTACGTCAACATCGTGGGCCGCAGCAAGGACATGATCATCCGGGGCGGGGAGAACGTGTACCCCCGGGAGATCGAGGAGTTCCTCTACGGCCACCCCCGCATCCTCGACGTACAGGTCGTGGGCGTGCCCGACGTGAAGTACGGCGAGGAGATCATGGCCTGGATCCAGACCGAGGACGGCTCCGACATCACCCTCGACGAGGTCAAGGAGTACTGCCAGGGCAAGATCGCGCACTACAAGGTGCCCCGCTACGTGGCCACCACCGACGAGTTCCCGATGACGGTCACCGGCAAGATCCAGAAGTTCAAACTCCGCGACGACGCCATCGAGCGTTACAACCTCGAGGACGCCGCCGGGGTGGAGACGGCGTGAGCGTGAGCCTGAGCACTGGCGCAAGGGTGCACGGATGACGGGAATGGCGGGGCCCGGTCGGCGAGTTCCGCTGAGGGTCGATCGTCGCCCTGCGACGAAGCGAGATCGCTGAAGGAGAGACAGCATGCTGGTCGAGATCTGGTCGGACGTGGTCTGCCCCTGGTGCTACATCGGCAAGCGCCGGTTCGAAGAGGGGCTGGCCCGCTTCGCCGAGTTGCATCCCGACGTCGAGGTCGACGTGCAGTACCGGGCCTTCATGTTGGACCCCGGTGCCGAGGTCGGGCGCTCCGAGCCGGTGCGCAACGCCTACGAGCGGAAGTTCGGCGGGCCCGAGGCCGCCGAAGCCATCATCGGTCGGGTGACGACCGAGGCGGCCAAGGAGGGCCTCGAGTTCCGCATGGACGTGGCCCAACGGTCCAACACCCTGGCCGCCCATCGTCTCCTCGTGCTGGCCGACAAGCAGGGTCTGCAGTCCGAACTCAAGGAACGGCTGCTGGCCGCCTACTTCACCGAGGGCAAGGCCATCGGCGACGTCGAGGTGTTGGTCGCCGAGGCGGACGCCGTCGGGATCGACGCCGAGACGGCCCGGGCCTGGCTGGACGGCGACGGCGGCAACGACGAGGTCGCCGAGCAGCTCCACGGTGCCGTCGACCGGGGGATCACGGGTGTGCCCAGCTTCGTGGTCGACGGCGGGTTCCCGCTTCCGGGCGCCCAGGACGCCGACGTGTTCGTCAAGGTGCTGGAGCGGCACCTGACCTGAGCGCATCCGGGCTTCGCCCCGGGACACGTGGCGGCGGGCGATGTTCTGGCGGCGGGCGATGTTTCGGCGGAGTCGAAACTCGGGGTCCCGGGCACGGCTCGGGACACGTGGCCAGGGGGTGGAGCCAACTGTGGCAACATGAACCGGTGAGTGCTGAGAAGTTGCGCGCCGCCATGGCGCGGGCCGCTGAGGGCAACCTGGCCACCCACGGCGAGAAACTGGCCCGCCAGGGCAAGATGTTCGTACGGGACCGGATCGGCCTGCTCCTCGACGAGGGAACCTTCGTCGAGGACGGTCTGCTGGCCAACGCCACCGCCCCCGGTGACGACCTGCCGGCCGACGGCGTGGTGACCGGCCGAGGCCTGGTCGAGGGCCGGCCGGTGGCGGTCATGGCCAATGACCCGACGGTGAAGGCCGGCTCGTGGGGTGCCCGCACGGTGGAGAAGATCGTGCGCCTCACCGAGCGGGCCCTGGCCGAGGAGCTGCCGATCGTGTGGCTCGTCGATTCCGCCGGCGCCCGCATCACCGACCAGATCGAGCTGTTCCCCGGCCGCCGGGGGGCGGGACGGATCTTCTACAACCAGGTCCGCCTGTCGGGACGGGTACCGCAGATCTGCTGCCTGTTCGGCCCCTCGGCCGCCGGTGGCGCCTACATCCCGGCCTTCTGCGACGTGGTGTACATGGTCGAGGGCAACGCCTCGATGTACCTCGGGTCGCCCCGTATGGCCGAGGAGGTGATCGGTGAGCAGGTGACCCTGGAGGAGATGGGCGGGGCCCGTATGCACGCCTCGGTGTCCGGAATGGGTGACAACCTCGCCCCCGACGACGCCGGCGTGATCGAACTGGCCCGGCTCCACCTGTCGTACATGCCGGCCAACTTCCGCCAGCGGCCGCCGTGGGAGGAGTGGGACCCGCCGGCGGTGCCGCTCGCCACCGGTGTGGTGCCCGACGACGACAAGGCCGGCTACGACGTACACCGGGTGATCGAGGGGCTGATCGACGACGGGTCGTTCTTCGAGGTCAAGCCCCTCTTCGCCCCCGAGATGGTCACCGGCTTCGGGCGACTGGAAGGGCACCCGATCGGGATCGTGGCCAACAACCCGGCGGTCAAGGGCGGGGTGCTGTTCACCGACACCGCCGATAAGGCCACCCGGTTCGTCACCCTGTGCAACGCCTTCAACCTGCCGCTGATCTTCCTGGCCGACGTGCCCGGCTTCATGATCGGTACCCAGGTGGAGCGGGAGGGCATCATCCGCCACGGGGCCAAGATGATCTCGGCCATCTCCGAGGCCACCGTGCCCAAGATCTGCGTGGTGCTGCGCAAGTGTTACGGCGCCGGGCTCTACGCCATGTGCGGCCCCCGCCTTCGAACCCGACGCCACCGTCGCCCTGCCGACGGCCCAGATCGCGGTGATGGGCCCCGAGCCGGCGGTCAACGCCGTGTTTTTCAACAAGATCCAGGCCATCGAGGATCCGGCGGAGCGCGAGGCCTTCGTCGAGGCCCGACGGACCGAGTACGAGGCCGACGTCGACCTCCTGCGGGTGGCCTCCGAGCTGGTGTTCGAGGCCGTGGTCGAGCCGGAGGACCTACGGGAGGACCTGATCCGTCGTATCGGTTTGGCTCAGAACAAGTCGAGGCATTTCACCGAGCGCCACAATGGTGTGACCCCGGTCTGAGCGGACGGAAATGGCGGAATCGGCAGTGCGGACACATCTGCTTCGCGGCGGCGAGGTACTGACCCCGGCGGGTTGGCAGTCGGCCGACCTCCGCATCGCCGACGGTCTGATCGTCGGCCTCGACGAGCGAAGCCAGCGGCTGTCCACCGGCGCTGCTGCCGACGTGGTCGATGTGCACGGCCTCCGCATCGTGCCCGGGTTCCTCGACCTGCAGATCAACGGCGGGTGGGGCCACGACTTCCAGCGGGAGCCCGACGCCATCTGGAAGGTCGGTCGACGGCTGGTCGAGCTCGGGGTGACCACCTTCCTACCCACGCTCACCACCGACGGCTACGTGCGGCGCCGCACCGGCCTCCAGTCGTGGCGCGAGGGCCAGCGCGGCGTGGAGGGGTTCCCCGGGGCCGAGCCCCTCGGCTTCCATCTGGAGGGGCCATGGCTGGCCCCGTCCCGTCATGGCGCCCATAGCCGGGAGCTGCTGCGGCCGGTGCCGGAGGAGGTCCCGGAGGACTACCGCCCGGCCGACGGTGTCCGGCTGGTGACGATGGCACCCGAGTTGCCGCACGCCCTGGAGATGGCCGCCGCCCTCAAGGCCCAGGGGGTGGTGGTGTCGTGCGGCCACTCCGAGGCGTCGGCCGATCAGGCGGCCGCCGCCCTCGCCGGCGGGTTCACCATGGGCACCCACCTGTTCAACGCCATGTCCGGCCTGCACCACCGCAACGTCGGCCTGGCCGCCGCCCTCCTGCTGCACCCCGACGCCTTCTTCGGGCTGATCGTCGACGGGGAACACGTCGACCGCGACATGGTCCAATTGGCGTGGCGGCTCGGTCGGCGCCGTCTGGTCGCGGTGAGCGACGCCGTGGCCGCCCTCGGCACGGGAACCAGCGGCCTGCGCTCGGCCGGCGCCGCCCAGCGGCTGGCCGACGGCACCCTGGCCGGCTCGACCGTCGGCCTCGACACGACGGTGCGCAACCTGATGGCCTTCGCCGACTGCCGACTCGACGAGGCGGTGGCGGCGGTCACCGAGAACCCGGCCCGCTGCCTCGGTCTGCGCGATCGGGGCCGGATCGAGGTGGGCCGTCGGGCCGACGTCGTCGCCCTCGACGCCGAGGGCTATGTGCGGATGACCTTCGCCCGCGGCGCCCTGGTCTGGGATCGCCGCTGAGCCCGCTAGAACGGGCCTGGGTGCGCATCGACGGACGCTGCGCACGGAAGGGGATCATCATGGAAAAGAAGTCATACGCCCACGGCACACCGTCGTGGATCGATCTCGGTTCGCCTGACATCGAGGCGTCGGCCGGGTTCTACGGAGGCCTGTTCGGCTGGACCGTCGAGGAGGAGTCGGGGCCCGAGGCCGGTGGCTACCGCATGTGCACGCTCGGCGGCAAAGCCGTCGCCGGTCTGGGCCCGCAGCAGAATCCGGGACCACCGCTCTGGACGACCTATGTCACCGTCGACGACGTCGACGCCACGGCCGAGACGGTCACCGCCGCCGGTGGCCAGGTGGTCATGCCGCCCATGGAAGTGCTGACGGCGGGGAAGATGGCGATCTTCGCCGACGCCGGCGGTGCCGCCTTCTCGACATGGCAGCCCGGTGACCACATCGGCGCCGAACTGGTGAACGAGCCGAGCACGCTGTCGTGGAACGAGCTGATCACCACCGACGTCGAGGGCGCCAAGGCCTTCTACGGGCAGGTCTTCGGCTGGGGCGGCGTGACCCACGAGGGCGAGATGCCCTACACCGAGTTCAAGCTCGGTGACGCCTCGATCGCCGGCATGATGCCCAAGCCGCCGACGATGCCGGCCGACGTGCCGCCCCACTGGGGCGTGTACTTCGCCGTGTCCGACGTGGGGGAGGCGGCGGCCAAGGCGACCGAGCTCGGGGGCGCGGTGATCATGCCGCCCTTCGACACGCCCCAGGGGCCGATGGCGGTGCTGGCCGACCCCCACGGCGCGACCTTCAACGTGATCGCGCTCCCGGCCGAGGGCTGATCCGACCGCTGGACAAACCACCGCAAACACGGCGTCGGGTGGACAGGAGTCACACGACATCGACCCACCCGACGCCGTAGGATCGATCCGCATGACGTGCGTGCGGGCCCCCGGTTCCTCGGCCAATCTCGGGCCGGGCTTCGATGTGTTGGGCGTGGCGGTGTCTCGGCACGTCTGGGTGAGCGACGACGGCGTCGGCACCCGCTGCGACGACAAGGACGCCGTGACCGACGCCTTCCGTCGAGCGGGTGGCGAAGGGTCGGTGTGGCTCGACGCCGACCTGCCTGCCGGTCGTGGCCTCGGCTTCTCGGCCGCCATGCGATCCGCTGCCGCCGTGTTGGCCCGGCTGCAACAGGGAGACGATTCGGCCACCGCCCGCGAGGTCGCCTTCCGACTCGTCACCCAGCTGGAGGGGCACGCCGACAACGCCGCCCCCGCCGTCTTCGGCGGCGTGCAGCTCGTGGTCGACGACGACCCGATCTCGCTCGGCGTCGGTCTGCCCGGCCGCCTCCTGGTGTGGGTGCCCGAGCTGATCACGTCCACCGACGGCTCGCGACGGGCCCTGCCGCCGACGGTGAGCCGGCACGACGCCGTGTTCAACCTCAGTCGGGTGGCGCTGTTGACCATGGCCCTGCTGCGCGACGACAGCTCGCTGCTGCGGCGGGCCACCGAGGACCGGCTCCACCAGCCCCAGCGGCTGGCCGATTGCGCTCCGTCCCGGCTCGCCATCGAGGCCGCCCTCGACAACGGCGCAGCCGCCGCCTGGCTGAGCGGGTCGGGCCCCAGCGTGGCCGTGGTCCTGCCCCGGGAGTTCGGAGAGACGGCGACCGCCGGGCTCGTCGAGGCGTTGTGCAGCGGCCCGGATCTCGACGGTCGGGTGCTCGCCGTCGACGTCGATCGGTTGGGGGCCGTCGTGTCGCCCGACGATCGCCCATCGATGCGGGTCGGGGCCAACGCCTCGGGCGCACTTCTGGGCTACTAGTACCCGACCGTTCACCCACCCGGCGACAGGCGGACGGGTAGGCGGACCGACCGACCCCGACGGCGGGGGCCGCCGAGGGGCACCGGTGGCTAGCTCCGCAGGCGGCCGGCGCCGAAGGCTTCGGCCAGATCGAGCGACACCCCGCCGAAGGTGAGGCCGGGGCGGCCGTCGAGGCTGAGGTCGGCCACCAGCCGACCGGCGGAGGGCGCCGTCTGGATACCGGTGCCGCCCTGCCCCACGCACCACACGAAGGCGGGCCGATCGGGATCGGGGCCGAGCACCATCGTCTCATCGGGAGCGAAGGTCCGGAGCCCGGCCCAGGCCGAGCGGACGCTGCGGATGTCGAGGGTGGTGGCGGCGTTGATGCGGTCGATGGCCATGGCGACGTCGAGCTCCTCCGGCTTGGCGTCGCACGGCTCCGAGGGGGTCTGATCGGCGGGGGAGCACAGGTACTGGGCTCCGTCCCGCTTGATGTACCAACGGTGGGTGATCTCGCAGGCCAACGGCTCGTCGAGGCGGCCACCTCCGGTGGCGTTCACCATGAACGCCGTGCGCCGGCGCGGCTGCAGGCCGACCGGTCTCACCCCGGCCCAGCCGGCCACGACGTCGCCCCAGGCCCCGGCGGCGTTGACCACGACGGCCGCCTCCAACGGACCGTCAGTGGTGTCGCACCGCCAGCCGTCGGCCGTCGGGGTCAGATCGGTCACCGCACGCGAGGTCTCGATGACACCGCCGGCCGCTCGCACGCCCCGCACGAAGGCCTGGTGGAGGCCGGCGACGTCGATATCGGCCGACTCCGGCTCGTACACCGCCTGGGTGAAGGCGTCGGGGCGCAACAGGGGAACGAGGTCGAGGGCCTGGTCGGGATCGAGCAGCTCGATGCGAGCCCCGGCCGCCCGGCCCTCGGCCACGTTGGCCGCCACCACGTCGTCCTGGTCATCGGTGGCCAGGCTGAGCACGCCGCGCTCGGTGAGCAGCGGGGCATCGACCAGGCCGTCGGGGGTGTGACGGAAGAAGGGGAGCGAGGCGACGGTGAGGGCTTTCGTCGGTGCCGTGCCGTAGTTGACGATGAGCTGGGCGGCCGAGCGCCCGGTGGTGTGGTGGGCCAGCTGGGCCTCGGTCTCGACGAGGTGCACCCGCGGGCGCCGAGGGTGGGTGCACAGGGCGTAGGCGGCAGCCACTCCGGCGATGCCGCCGCCGATCACGACGACGTCGGCGTCGCCGCGCCGTCCGTTGCTGGTGGTCATAGTCGCAACCTAGCCCGCCGACCGACTCCGCCGTGTGCCCGTGGTCGAGGCCCGGGGCGGGTGGGCGTGTCAGCCCGGTGCCGTGGTGTGTCCGTGGTCGAGGCCGGGGCGGGTGGGCGTGTCGTGCCGGTGCCCTCGGGCCCGGGTTCGCCCGGTGCTTCAGCGCTCGGGGTCGAAGTTGCGGATGATGAGGAAGGCGGTGCCGGCGAGGGCGGTGGCGGCCAGACCGTTGATCATCGAGAACCAGATGCGGGTCAACGTCGGGGCCAGCCCGAAGCCGAGCGTGTGGATCGAGGCGCCGATGCCGATGGCGGTGGCCACCACGGCGAACCGGCGGCACACGGTGATCGCCCATGGTCGCACGCTGCCCGAGGGCGACAGCACCACGAGCAGGACGGCGCCCAGGGTGGCGAAGCCCAGCGTGCCCCCGGCCGGGGCGAAGAACCGGTCGAGCATCGAACCGAACGTCCAGGCCCCGGTCATCTCCTCGATCGCCTGGAACACCCCGGCCCCCATCCGGAGCGCTGCGGTGAGCAGGAGGCCGACGATGGCGAGTTCGCGCGCTTCGTCCCGGGAAATCGACACCGGGTCACCCTAGTGCCCCGAGCGGGCTCCTCTACGAGGCTCGCCCAGGCGCGCACCCGGGTGTGGCCGCTCAGGCGGCCGACGGGCTGATCACCGTGAACCCCAGCTCGGCGGCGGCCGGGATCTGACGTCGGTCGAAGGTGAGGAAGTCGACCGGGCGGGGGAGCCGGTCGGCGGCGGCGAGGTGGATGGCGGCGGTCAGGGTGATGCCGAAGCGGGCCCCGATCTCGGTGGCCCGGGCCAGGCACCGCCCGTCGACCGGGATCTCCCACAGCGAGTCCCAGTCGGCGTGGACCGACGACCACGCCTCCTCCTGGGCCCGGGGGCCGGTTGCGCTCTGATGCAGCGCCACCAGAACCTCGCTTCGGGCCAGGGCGGACGCCACCCAGGCCTCGGCCCCCGCCATCGTGTCCAGCACCAGTGGCCGATGCCGATCGGCCACGTAGCGGCGGACCAGAGCCGAGGAGTCGAGCACCAGGGGAGCGGGGCCCGGGGCCGCTTCGGCGGCGGTGGCGTCGGCGGTCCCGTCGGGTCGGGCCATCGTCATCGCCCCCGGGAGGATTCGAGCAGACGGTCGGCGTTGAGGTCGGCCGGCAGGGGCACGGGGGCCGGTGGCTGATCGGTGCGGGCGCCGGGCCCGGCCAGCGGGCGTCGCGGGGGTTCGATCAGGCCGGCGGCGGCCAGATCCCAGAGGGTCAGCCCTGCGGTGTCGGGATGGATCGGGCCCAGCTGGGCCACCGGGCGCCCGTCGACGGTGACGAGGAGCCGCTCGCCGCTCCCGGCCCGGCGCACCACCGCCGCCACCTGGTTGCGCAGCTCGCGGACCCCGATCGCCGATGCCGGCGGCTCGGTCGCATCCGAGGAGTGATCGTTCATGTAGCACAAGTGTACACATCGTGGGTTGAGTGGCCGACGTCACCGGCGCTACGGTCGCCCGCTATGAACTTCGCTTTCACCGAGGAGCAGGAACAGCTCCGTCAGTTCGTCCGTTCGTTCCTGGAGGACAAGTCCTCCGAGGCCGCGGTGCGGGAGCAGATGGACACCGAGAAGGGCTACGACGACGCCGTCTGGTCGCAGATGGCCGAGCAGCTCGGTCTGCAGAGCATGGTCATCCCCGAGTCCTACGGCGGCCAGGGCTATTCGTTCGTCGAGCTCGGTGTCGTGCTCGAGGAGATGGGTCGGGCCCTCCTGTGCGCGCCGTTCTTCTCGGGTGTGCTGGCGAGTCAGGCCATCATGCAGTCGGGCGACGAGGACGCCATGAAGGCCCACCTCCCCGGCATCGCCTCGGGCGAGACCATCGCCGCCCTCGCCTTCACCGAGGAGAACGGCAAGTGGGACGAGTCGGGCATCACGATGGAAGCCACCGCCGTCGGTGACGGCTACGCCCTGTCCGGGGTCAAGTCCTTCGTGATCGACGGTCATGTGGCCAACCTGCTGGTGGTCGCCGCCCGCACCGCCGGTGGCGTCAGCCTGTTCGCCGTGGCCGGCGACGCCGACGGTCTCAGCCGCGAGTCGCTGAGCACCATGGATCAGACCCGCAAGCAGGCCAAGGTCTCCTTCGACAACACCCCGGCCACCTTGATCGGCTCCGAGGGGGCCGGCTGGGACACGATGAACACCGTGCTCGACCTCGGCGCCATCGCCCTGGCCGCCGAGCAGGTGGGCGGCGCCCAGTTGGTGCTGGAGATGGCCGTGCAGTACGCCAAGGACCGCGTGCAGTTCGGTCGGCCCATCGGGTCGTTCCAGGCCATCAAGCACAAGTGTGCCGACATGCTGCTCGAGGTCGAGTCGGCCAAGTCGGCCGCCTACTACGGCCTGTGGTGTGCGGCCGAGATGAACGACGAGCTGCCGTCGGTGGCCTCGCTGGCCAAGGCCTACTGCTCGGAGGCCTATTTCCACGCCGCAGCGGAGAACATCCAGATCCACGGCGGCATCGGCTTCACCTGGGAGCACCCGGCCCACCTGTATTTCAAGCGGGCCAAGAGCTCCGAGCTCCTGTTCGGCGACCCCGCCTACCACCGCGAGCAACTCGCCCAGCGAATCGGCCTGTAGGAGCCCGCCAGGGGTCCCCTGGTTCGCTCGCAACCCCACGCACCCGCTGCGGGTGCACCGAAGAGAAAAGGCGACGACCCGGCGGAGACCAAGACGCCGGGTCGTCGCTGATCTCGGACCGTCTGCAGACCTTCGTCAGGTCCGGAAGCGAGAGAGTTGGTTGCCCACGTCCTCGATGCCGGCCTCGACGTCGCGGGCCAGGCTACGGAAACCGGCGGCCGTCTCGGCGTTACCCGAGCTGACCTCGCTGATCGTCCGTATGGCGCCTTGCGCGGCCAGCGCCTGCTCCTGGAGGGCGTCGGCGGTGGCGTTGACACCGCCGCTGAGGCCCTCGAAGGTGTGGTTGAGCTCGTCGACCTCGCCGACCACCCCCTCGACCAGGCGGACAGCGGTGGAGGCATTGTTCTGAAGGGCCTGGATCTTGCCGTCGATCTGTCGGACAGACTCGACGGTCTCGTTGGCCAGTTCGCGGACCTCTTCCGCCACGACGGCGAACGCTGCGCCCCGCTCGCCGCCTGCGTGCTCGGCTTCGATATAGGCGTTGAGCGACAGCAGTGTCGTGGTGCCGGCGATCGAGCGGACCACGTCAACGATGGAGGAGATCTCGTCAGCCGAGCCCTTGATGGCGTCGACGGCGGCCCGCAGATCGGCAGCTCCGTCCTCGGCGGCGTCGGTGGCACGGCGACCAGGATGGCCGAGTCGGCTTTGGTCCATCGAGCCCACCAGGCTCTCCAGGGCGGTGGAGGTCTGGGCGCCGAGGTCGCCGACTTCGTGCACCAGGCTGTCGATCAGGCTCCGCACCTCCGCGAAGGCGACCTCACCCTGGGACACGCCCTCCTGCTGAACCGACACGCCGTCCTCGATGGTTGCGGTGAGCTGGCCGAGATTGGCCATCGACCGTTGCAGGCCGTCGGCTGTGCCGGTGATCTGACCCACCGTGGAGCGCAGATCCTGGGTCATGCGGCGGAAGGCGAGACCGAAGGTGTCCTCGTCGGAGCGGGGGGTGACCTGGATGTCGAGACGGCCGTCGGCGATCTTCTCCGCCAGCTGGGCCATGGTGCGCAGCTGGGCGGTGAGGCCGTTGAACTGTTCTGCGATCTGGCCGACCTCGGTGAAGCTCTCGCTCTCGATCGGGTCGGTTATGGCCCCGGTCCGGGCCTGGTGGGCCATGTGCTGCAACAGGTCGATGAGGGCCGTGGGCTCCCGATGCTCGGCCACGTTGAGGCCCTCGATCTCGTCCTCCAGGGGCACCCGGAGGGGTACCCGGGTGTCGATCAGGCGGAAGATCACCAGGCACAGCCCGAAGCCCCACACGGCGCCGATTCCGATGCCGGCGCCCTGAATCAGGGTCTGCTCAACCCGGTTGAGGCCCGTGTCCAGCACGTCGGCCCGCCCGAACAGGCCGACGGCGAGGGTGCCCCACATCCCGGCACCGAGGTGGACGGGCACGGCGCCGACGGCGTCGTCGATGTGTCGCTCCTCGAGGAGCCGCTCCACCCGCAGAGCCACCAGGGCGCCGACGGCGCCGACGACGGCGGCCGAGATCGTGTTGAGGGCGTGGGCGCCGGCGGTCACGGCGACCAAGCCGGCCAGGGCGCCGTTCAGCGGGGAGGCCGGAGTCGGGTACCCGTGACGGCGCCATTCGACGAACATGGCGGTGACGAGGCCGAAGGCGCCACCGATCATCGTGATGGCGATCACTCCCGGCACCGTCTCGTCGAAGGCCAGGGTCGAGGCGCCGTTGAAGCCGATCCAGCCGAACCACAGCAGCACACCGCCGGTCATGGCCAGCGGCAGGTTGGAGGGCCGGATGCTGCTCTCACCCTCGCCGTCGAACCGGCCGTGGCGTGGGCCGATCACGATCATGGCGGCCAGGGCCGCCCAGCCACCGATGCTGTGGACCACGGTCGAGCCGGCGAAGTCGACGAAGCCCCAACCCGACAGGAAGCCGCCGCCCCAGACCCAGTGGCCGTACAGCGGGTAGACGACGGCCATTGCCACGACGATGCCGATGTACCCGGTGAACGAGGTTCGCTCGGCGATCGAGCCCGACAGGATGGTCACCGTGGTCCCGGCGAACACAACCTGGAACAGGAAGAGCACGCTGGTGTCTGTGTCGACGAGGGGTAGGTCGAGGGCGAACATCGACAGTCCCACCACGCCGCCGGCCGAGTCGCCGAACATCAGGCCGAAGCCGACCAACCAGAAGAGGATGATGGCGAGGCCGAGGTCGGCCAGGTTCTTCACCGCCACGTTGATGTAGTTCTTGGCTCGGGTCATGCCTGCCTCAAGCAGCAGGAAGCCACCCTGCATGAGCAGAACGAGCGCCGTGCCGATCAACACCCAGAGCTGGTCGAGATCACCGATGACTAACCGTCGGCCTCCCTGCCGGCCTTGAAAGGTCTCAAACCGAACAGGGTTCGGACGGCCCAGCCGCTCGCCCGACGAGGCGTGGACGCCATCGGGGGCGTACCGTGAGGCCGTGGAATTCGTCGTCCTCGGACTCGCCGTGGTGCTGGTGGTCGTTGTCGGCCTGCTCTTCGTCGGGTGGGCAGTGGGTAAGACCACGGCGATGCCGGACCAGATCGTGATCGACGCCGAGGAGGCGATCGAGTTCTGCGCCGAGGCGTTGCCGGTGTCGGTCACGTCGGTCATGAGCTACGACGAGCTGCGACGGGCGTTGCGCCTCCACCTGGAGTGGGTGCAGTTCTACCACTGGGCCCCGGACGGGCAGACCGACGGGCCGGTGTTGTTCGAGGAGTTCGATCCCCTCGACTACGTCATGGAACGGGCCGAGATGGTCGACCTCGACATCTCCCGGGAGCATGCCAAGGCGGTGATCGAGGCCCAGTCGTCGTATCTTCAGGTGGTCGGCGCCATCCACCTCGACGACCCGGTGCAGGTCGAGGCCGATCTGGCCGACCACCCGATGCTCGGGGCAGGCACCGATGCCGCCGCCCTGGAGGACGGCGACTCCGAGCGCAGCTGACGCTCGACAGACAGGCGTTCACCGGTGCGGGCGGCTCGTGTTCGGCGCGCCCGAGGCGGTGACGGTGGTCACCCGCGCTTGACAGATTTGATCGAACGCTCAAAGATTGAGCGATCGATCAAATCTTTGGGAACGGCCTCGGTCGTACCCGTCCGAAGGAGGCAGTGAGATGGACGTTGATGCAAGGCACGGGGCCGACTCGGGCTGGTCGCGGGTGGCGACGGCGGGTGCGCTCGGCGGAGCGCTTGGCATGGTCGGCGGTATGTGCGCCGCCGTGCTGGTGAGCGTCGTGGCCGGCTTCCTCGTACTGGGCGACGGCGTTGCCGGCGCCATCGGACTGGTCCTTCTGTACGCCTCGATCGGGTCGATCATCGGTGCCCTTCTCGGGTGTGTTCTCGGCGCCGTCATCGGTCTGGCGCTGGGGGCGCTCCGGATCGAACGTTACGCCCCGCCCGTCAGTGCGTTGGTCGGCGTGCTGGTCGTGCTCGGCCTCGAGCAGGCCATCAGCGTGGGAGCCCTCGCCGTCAGCGCCGGCTTCGGGGCCATCGGCTGGGGGGTCGGCGCCCTCTTCGCCGCCGGCTCGACCCCTCCCGAGCAGCGGACGGGCCGGCTCCGGGCCCGGTTCTGCTGAGCGCACCGATGGCATCGACCACGAGCGGGGGCGAATCATGCGAGGCATGGGGCTGGGGGCCGGCCTCGGGGCCTTAGCCGGCATGGGCGCCGCCCTATGGGTGACCGCGATGCTGGCCTTTGGCGCCTTCAACGATGGGATCGTCGGAATGCTCGGGGTCTTCGCCATCGTGGCGCCGATCACGTCGATCATCGGTGGGGTCGTCGGCCTCGTCCTGGGCATCCCGGTCGGGATGGTCCTGGCCGCCGTCCGGGGTGAGCGGTTCGCGCCGGTGGTGAGTGCCGTGACCAGCTTCCTGCTTCCCCTGGCCGTCGTGTTCGAGGTCACGTCGGAGGTGATCCTGGTCGGTGTCGGCTTCGCCGTCATCGGCTGGGTGGTGGGAGCGATCTTCGCCACCACCCTCGATCCAGCTCCTCCGGCCTGGGCGTCGGAATTTCATGCGGAGGAAACCTCTCCTGTGCAACACTGAGGCCACCAAGAGGAAGGAGGTGGTCCAACTGAATACACGAATTGGGACCTTGGAGGTGGCCGGCCGCTAGTGGAGCCTCGGGGTGACGGACCATCGAGCCCTTCACCCCATCGGTTCCCGGAGTCCTTCCCGTGTGGGTCGGGTTCCCGGCAGCTGGACCGCTGGCGACTACCGCCGGTCCACCGCCCGATAGGTCGCCAGGAGTTGTCCTACTCCTGCAATAGGTGGCGATCGGGTGTCCAGCAAGAAACGTTGAAGAGGGTGTGGCGCCTCGGCGCCACACCCTCTTCTCGTTATGGCGAACCGGTCTCCTCGCAGCCGACGGAATGAACCGGGCCGAGGGTCGAGGGCGTAGGGAGGAGGAGCGGCCGTCACCGGGAGGAACAGCCGCGGTGGGCGCGCTGGTCGGTGCACCGCTGGGTGCCCCCGTCGGTGTGGTGGTCGGTGCCGTGCTCGGAGGTGTGCCGATCGGCGAGGCGGCGGCGCTGGCTCCGGTGCACGGCGCCGTCGGCTTCTGGGCCGGCCTCCTGTTCGCCCACAAGATCGCAGACGAACAGGAGCACAGCCCGCCGCGAGCCGACGACGGCGAGTGGTCAGCCCTCGAGGAGCGGCACCGCCTCTTCGGCCCAGCCGCCGACCACGGCGTCGAGGTCGTCCATCTGCGATTCGAGGACGTACAGCCCCCGGCTCGGCACCGAGGCCCCGAGCTCGACCAGCAGTGGACGGAGATGCACCTCGGGGGCAAGGGCGTGATGGGGAGCGGCCCCGACCATCACCGGCACCGCCCGACAGCCGGCCAGTCCGTTGTTGCCGTAGTTGTCGAGGAAGGCCTTCAACAAACCGGTGTAGGTCGCCTTGTAGGTCGGGCAGGCGGTGACGATGACGTCGGCCGCCGCCACCTTGGCGGTGAGCGCCGACACGTCCTCGTTGCCCCACTCGAAGAGGTGGGGGGCGATCGTGGCCAGCTCAACGGTTTCGGTGGTGCCCTCGGCGCCGGCGATCGCGGTGGCGACCGCCTCGGCCACGGTGGTGGTCCGCCCGCCGGGGTTGGGATTGCCGATGACGGCGATGACGGCGACCATCAGCGGCGCGACTCCATCAGCGGCATGACCTTCTCGCCGAACTCCTTGGTCGCCACCGGATAGTCGTCGAACACGCACATCACGCCCTTGACGCCCTCGATGGCGGCCACCTCGTCGAGCTTGGCGGCGATGGTGGCGTGGCTGCCGACGATGGGGCCGATGTTGAGGTTGAAGGCACCCTGCATCTCGGTGATCTTGTCGGCGGTGGCCCCGGCGGTGTCGAGCTCGGCCTGACCGGTCATGAACTTGATCGCCTCCAGATCCGCGCCGTCCTTGTAGGACTGCCACGTCGCCTCCGCCTCGGCGTCGGTCTCACCCATGGTGATCTGGAACAGGACATACACCCCGACGTCGCGACCGCTGGTCTCGGCCGCAGCCATCAGGCGGGAGGCGTCGTTGCGGACGACGTCGAGGTCGGCGGTGCCGATGATGAACTGGTAGTCGCCGTACTCGGCGCAGAACTGCATGCCCCGGTCGGACTGGCCGGCGCAGACGAGGGGCACCCCGCCGTTCTTCGGCGGCGGCGAGAGGCGACAGTCGTCCATCTGGAAGTACTCACCCTTGAGGTCGCTGACGCCGTCGGCCCACAGGTCCTTCATGATCGTGACGTACTCGGTGGCGTAGTCGTAGCGCTTCTCGTAGTACCAGTCGCCCGGCCACACGCCCATCTGGGAGTACTCGATCTGGTTCCAGCCGGAGACGATGTTGATGCCGAAACGACCGTCGGAGATGTCGTCGATGGTAGAGGCCATGCGGGCCACCATGGCGGGCTCCATCGTCGGCAGTGCCACCGACGCGAACAGGTTGATCTTCTCCGTGGCGGCGGCCAGCCCGGCCATGAGCGAGAACGACTCGAGGTTGTGGTCCCAGAACTCGGTGTCGCCGCCGAATCCCCGCAGCTTGACCATGGACAGGAGGAACTCGAAGCCCGCCTCCTCGGCCCGCTCCGCCGTCGTCCGGTTCAGCTCGAAGCTCGGCATGTACTGGGGCGCGTTCTTCGACATCATCCAGCCGTTGTTGCCGATCGGGATGAAGATTCCTAGGTCCATGAGTGACTCCTCGCTACCCACCGGCCGACGGCACGGGGGACCCGTACTAGCACCCGGCGGGAGCGGCTGCCCGCTCAGGAGACCGCAGGATCAGAGAAGCCGCTCGCGCAAGGCGGCCAACACCACGTTCAGCGGTTCGACGTCGGCGTACTTGTTGTCGAGGTCGAACAGGTTGGCCCGGTGGACCTCGGGATCGCGGTCGCCGCAGGCGTCGGCGGTCACGATGGGGACGAAGCCGTGCTGGCAGGCGTCGAGCGCCGTTGCCCGGATGCAACCGCTGGTCGACACACCGGCCACGATGGCGGTGTCCACCCCCATGCCGTTGAGGGTGGCGGCCAGCGAGGTGCCGAAGAAGGCCGAGGCGTACTGCTTGGTCACGACGACCTCGCCCTCCTCGGGCTCGAGGCCCTCGACCCAGCGGCCCAGGGGAGCGCCGCGGTCGAACACCGAGAGGGCGCCGACCTTCCGGTAGAACACGCCACCGTCGACCCCGCCCGGCTCGTACTCGACCCTGGTCCACAACACCGGTGTGCCCGTCGTGCGGGCGGTGGTCACCAGCGATCGGCAGGCGTCGAGCACCTGGGGCACCCCGGCGTACAGCGGCGAATCCGGGGTGAAGTAGGCCTGGCACAGATCGACCATGAGCACGGCCGGCCGCCGCCCGAAGCCCAGTCGCTGGTTGAAGCCCGCCTGGCGGTAATCGTCGGCCACGTCGTCCATGGACCGACGGTAGTCGGCGACACGAGCCCCCGCCCTTCGCCTCAGTGCGCCACGCCGGACCGAACGGGAACTCTTCGCCTCCGGACGTCACACCTCGCCGTCTTCGTGTGTCATGGGGTTGTGGGGAGCACTGAGCCGTCGAGGACGGGGACCGACGCCGAGGAGTTCGCCTTCTTCGTTGCGCTGTATCCGCGGCTGCGTCGCTTCGCCGCCGTCGTCGCCGATGCCGACATGGATCCGGACGATGTCGTTCAGGATGCCCTGACCTCAGCCCTCGTTCTGCGGCCGTTGTCGGAGCTCGACCATCCAGCCGCCTATCTCCGTCGTGCCATCGTGCGATGCGTCGCCAACCGGCGACGGCGGGCGCGGACGTGGCGGCGGCTGCTTCCACAGCTCGCCGCTGGTCACGTCTCGGAGGACCACTACCCCTCCGATCTGGCCGTGCTCGATCATCTGTCCCCGCTCGACCGTGCCGTCGTCTTTCTCCTCGATGTGGAAGGTCTGACCGGTCCGGAGCTGGCCACTCAGCTCGGGGTGAGCCCGGCTGCGGTCAGGAAGCGGGCCAGTCGGGCCCGAGCCCAGCTCCGATCGCTGCTGGACGAGACCACATCCGCCGCCGAACCACTGCCGGAGGAGGCATGAATCGAACCAGCGACATCCTCGAAGAGCGGGCCGAGCGCGGTCATCCCCGTGGCGACCGCGCCGGATGGTCCGCAGCGGTCGCCGAGAGCCGGTTCGCCGACGAGGCGGTCGGACGCAGGCCGGCCACGGTGTTCCGGATCACGGTCGCAGCGGTCGCCGTCGCTCTCGTGGCGATCGGGGTGGTCGGACTCGGTCGGATCGTCGCCACCGACGACGACGCTGCCCTCTCGGCCGCCGAGCCGGGCGACGACATCGACGACGGCCTTCCCGCCCCGATCCTGATCGACGGGGGCCGCCTCGGTCCCCGCGGGGTCCAGCGCCCCCTTGGCGCAGACGTCGACGGCGTTGAGATGAGGACCGGGCCCGAGGACACGGCGAGCGTGGTCTTCGCCGATCCGGCCGACCCGTTCGCCGCGACCATCGTCGGGCTCGACCTTCTGGAGGGGGGCGGTTTCAGGCCGTGGGGGGCCAATCTCAGCGACGCGCCCCTGGAGGACACGACCCGTCACGCCGCCCTCACCGAGAACGGATGGGGCCTCTCGCCCGAGAGCGGCCTGGTCGAGGTGGCCCGCATCGAGTCGTCGACACTCGATCAGCTGCGATTCGGGTGGCAGTTCGACTTCGAGCTCGGGGGCGGTGACCGAGTCACCCTGCAGGCGGAACCGGTGGAAAGCCCCGGTGTGGGCGAGTGGCTGTGGATCTCCCGGGTGGCACAGTCGGCGCCGTCCTCGCCGACGGTGATGGCTGTGCCGGTACTCGACACCACCGGCTACGTCGTCACCGTGCCCGGGCAGGACGGCGACGAGGGCGTCATCTGGTCGGACGACGCCTTCGTCTATCGCCTGACCGCCGATCGCATCGAGGACGACACCGCCGTCCCCGTCGACACCACCGCCCACCTCGACCGCCTCCGGCTGGTCGACCGGGGGACCTGGAACGAGGAGGTGAGCGCCGCCTCCCAGCGAGGTGCCGGGTTCAGCCTGAGTGGTCTGCTCGTGCTGCTCGCCATACTCGCCAGCCTGGTGTTCTTCGTCTGGCACCGGTTGCGGTGGCCCGCAGCGCTCCTCGGGTTCGCCATCGTCACCCTGGTGGTGTGGGGCTCGGTGCCCCTGCGGGCGGGCCCCGTCGTCTTCGCCGCCGTCGTCCTCGCCGCATCGTGGGCGCTCCACCGCCGACGGTGGTTCTCGCCTCGCCAGGGTCGGCTTGATCCCGAGCACGACGGCGGCGACGACAGGGCGTCATCGCCGGGGGCGGCCGGACACGAGCGCCGGTGACGGGTCTACGATCGCAGCCATGGCTGACCTCCTCCGTCCTCGAACCGACGGCCCCGCCGCCCTCCGGGCCCTGCTGGCCCAGCCGGGGCCCGTGCTCCTGCCCGGCTGCTACGACGCCCTCGGCGCCCGACTCATCGAGCAGGTCGGCTTCGACGTCGTCTACATGACCGGCTTCGGCACGACGGCCTCCCTGCTGGGCCGTCCCGACGTCGGCCTGCTGGGCCTCACCGAGATGGTCGACAACGCCCGCCGCATCGCCGCCGCCGTCGATCTGCCGGTGGTGGCCGACGCCGACACCGGATACGGCAACCCGATCAACGTGATCCGGACCGTCCAGGAGTACGAGCGGGCCGGGGTGGCCGGGCTCCACATCGAGGACCAGGTCATGCCCAAGCGGTGCGGTCACATGGAGGGCAAGGAGGTCATCCCCGCCGACGAGATGGTGGCCAAGATCGCCGCCGCCGTCGACGCCCGCACCAACCCCGACCTGGTGCTGATCGCCCGGACCGACGCCCGGGCCCCCCACGGTTTCGGCGAGGCCCTCGACCGGGCCAAACGGTTCGTCCACGCCGGGGCCGACGTGCTCTTCGTCGAGGCCCTGACCGGGGAGGAGGAGATCGAGCAGGCGGCGGCCGAACTGGCCGGGGTGCCATTGGTGTTCAACTGGGCCGAAGGGGGCAAGACGCCGCCACTGGGCTACGACCGACTGGCCGAGCTGGGGTTCAAGATGGTGATCATGCCGATCGGTACCCTCCTCGCCGCCACCAAGGCGATGCGGGAGCTTCTGGTCAGCATCAAGGAGCACGGCACTCCGAAGGAGGCGCTGCCCGACCTGCCGGCCTTCGACGAGTTCACGGATCTCATCGGCCTTCCCGAGATCAACGGGCTGAACCAGACCTACAGCTGACCGGCTACGATCCACAGCGATGGAACGCCCAGGCAAGTTCGAGCACTTCCGGTGGGTCGGCGACAAGCGGACCCAGGTCGTCTACGACGTCGACGCCCTGCTCGAAGCGGACGCCGAGATCATCGACGAACTGATGGATGCCGGGACCTACCTCTGCTTCGCCCCCGACACCCTGGCCGAGGCCCGCAACCGGGGGTATCGCCCCTACCAGGCGTCCTGAGGGCGGGCTCGGGTTGACGGCTCCCAGCTCTTCGGTCAACACCAGCGACGTCCAGATCGCCTCCACTGACGGGGTGCAGCTGGAGGCCCACGTCGCCCTGCCCGACCCCGAGGTGCGCGTCGCCGATCAGGTCGGCGTCATCTTCTGCCACGGGTTCCCCTCCGGGGACGTGTGGGCCGAGCGGACCGGGGCCGACCTGCCGGGGCTGGCCGACCGAGCGGCCGAGGTCATGGGGTGGGCGGCGATGTCGTTCCGCTTCAGGGGTTGCGGCGCCTCGACCGGTGATTTCAGCCTCCAGGGATGGGTGGAGGACGTCGCCGCCGCCATCGACTACCTCCACCGGGACCAGGGGGCCGAACACATCTGGCTCTGCGGCTTCGGTACCGGGGGCGCGGTGAGCGTGGTGGCTGCGGCCGAGGACAAGCGGGTCGGCGGCGTGGCCGTTGCCGGCTCGCCCGCCGACTTCGACGACTGGGCCGCCAACCCCAACCGACTGCTGGCCCACGCCAAGCGGGTGGGGGCCATCACCTCGCCGTCCTTCCCCGGCGACGTCGAGGAGTGGAAGGACCAGCTCCGCCGTATCCAGGCGATCCGTTCGGTCGAGTCGCTCGTACCCCGCCCCCTGCTGGTGCTGCACGGCTCGGAGGACGAGCTGGTGCCGCACTTCGACGCCCGACTGCTGGCCGACTCCCACGGCCAGGCCGACCTCCGGGTGATCCAGGGGGCCGGCCACCAGCTGCGTCACGACCCCCGGGCCATCGCCGTGCTGATCGGTTGGCTCGGCCGGCAACGCACCGGCCTCACCTCCTCCAACTGACGGGCCGCAGCCCGCAGCCCGGCGCACGTCCCCGGCGGGCGGCCGAAGCAGCCCGGTCGGCGACGCCCGGCCGGGGCGGTGGGCGCTAGCGGCTCCAGGGAGGGGACTGGGCCTGATCCAGGCCGTAGTGGGCGATGGCGTCGGCCACCTTCTGCGAGTCGACCTTGTCCATCTTGGCCAGCTCGCTCAGCACCGTGATCACGATGTTGGGCATGTCGGTCTCGAAGAACGAGCGCAGCGCCTCCCGGGTGTCGGAGCGCCCGTAGCCGTCGGTGCCGAGGGCGGTGAACGGCTGGTTCACGTAGGAGGCGATCTGCTCCGGGACGGCTCGCACATAGTCGGTCACCGCCACCACGGGGCCGGGGGCGTCGGCCAGCAGGCGGGTCACCATCGGCACCCGGGGCGTGGCCAGCGGGTTCAGCCGGTTCCAGCGTTCGGCGTCCATGCCGTTGGCCCGCAGCTTCTTGTAGTTGGTGGCGCTCCACAGTTCGAGCCCGACGTCCCACCGGTCGGCCAGCTCGTCGCGGGCGGCTCGGGCCGGCCCCTGGGACGGGCCGGAGAACAGCAGTGTGGCCTTGACCGCCTTGGTGGCATCGGCGTCGGCCCACCTGTAGAGACCCTTGAGGATCCCGTCGGTGCTGTCCGGGGGCTGGGCCGGCTGGTCGTAGTTCTCGTTGTAGATCGTGAGGTAGTAGAAGACGTCCTCGTTGTTGACGTACATCCGCTCGATGCCGTCCTTCACGATCGCCGCCAGCTCGTAGGCGAAGGCCGGGTCGTAGGCCTCACACGCCGGGACGGCCGAGGCGTGAAGCAGGCTGTGGCCGTCCTGATGCTGGAGGCCCTCGCCGGCCAGCGTCGTCCGCCCCGCGGTGGCGCCCATGAGGAAGCCCCGGGCCCGGGAATCGGCGGCCGACCAGATCAGATCGCCCACCCGCTGGAAGCCGAACATCGAGTAGAAGGTGAAGAACGGCACCATGGGCACGCCGCGGTGGGCGTAGCTGGTCGCCGCCGCGATCCAGCTCGCCATCGAGCCGGCCTCGGTGATGCCCTCCTCCAGGATCTGCCCGTCGGTGTCCTCGGTGTAGGACAGGAGCAGCTCGTGGTCGACCGGCTCGTACTGCTGGCCGAACGGGGCGTAGATCTCGAACTCGCGGAACATCGAGTCCATGCCGAAGGTGCGGGCCTCGTCGGGCACGATCGGCACCACCCGCTCGCCGAAGCCGGTCTCGCGCATCAGGTCGCGCAGCATCGAGGTGAAGGCCATCGTGGTCGACACCGCCCGGCCCCCCGAGCCCTCGATGAAACCCTTGAACGGCGCATCGGAGGGCATCGGCAGCTGGCGTCGGGTGGTGGTCACCCGCTCGGGCAGGAACCCGTCGAGCGCCTTGCGCCGATCCATCATGTACTCGTACTCGGCCGATCCGGGCTCGGGACGGAAGTACGGGGGCAGACCGTCCTCCAGATCCTCGGCCGGGATCTCGTCGTGGAGGTAGAGCCGATCGCGCAGGTCGAGCATCTGCGACTTGGTCATCTTCTTGATCTGGTGGGTGGCGTTGCGGCCCTCGAAGCCCTCGCCCAGCGTCCAGCCCTTGATCGTCTTGGCCAGGATCACGGTCGGCTGGCCGACGTGCTCGGTGGCGGCCTTGTAGGCGGCGTACACCTTCGAGTAATCGTGACCGCCTCGGGGCAGGGCGCGGAGATCGTCGTCGCTCAGGTGCTCGACCAGGCGGCGGAGGCGGGGGTCGGGGCCGAAGAACTTCTCCCGGATGTAGGCCCCGGACTCCACGGCGTAACGCTGGAACTCGCCGTCGACCGTGGTGTTCATCTTGTTGAGCAGGACGCCGTCGACGTCGCGCTGGAGGAGCTCGTCCCACCGGGAGCCCCACACCACCTTGATCACGTTCCAGCCGGCGCCTCGGAACACGCCCTCGAGCTCCTGGATGATCTTGCCGTTGCCTCGCACCGGGCCGTCGAGCCGCTGGAGGTTGCAGTTGATGACCCAGGTGAGGTTGTCGAGACCGTGGCGGCCGGCCAGCGAGACCGAGCCCAGCGTCTCGGGCTCGTCGCATTCGCCGTCGCCGAGGAAGGCCCAGACCCGGCTGTTGGAGGTGACGTCGATCTTGCGGTTCTGGAGGTACTGCAGGAAGCGGGCGTGGTAGATCGAGTTGATGGGACCGAGGCCCATCGACACCGTCGGATACTCCCAGAAGTCCGGCATGAGCCGCGGGTGGGGGTAGCTCGACAGGCCACCGCCCTCGACCTCGAACCGGAAGTTGTCGAGGTGGGTGTGGTCGAGTCGGCCCTCGATGAAGGCGCGGGCGTACACGCCGGGGGCGGCGTGGCCCTGGAAGTAGACGGCGTCGCCGGGGGTGCCGTCGTCTTTGCCGCGGAAGAAGTGGTTGAAGCCGACCTCGTAGAGGGCGGCCGAGGAGGCGAAGGTCGAGAGGTGGCCCCCGATGCCGTCGGCCTTCTTGTTGGCCCGGATCACCATGGCCGCGGCGTTCCACCGGATGTAGGCCCGGATGCGACGCTCCAGGTGATCGTCACCGGGGAAGAACGGCTGCTGCTCGGTGGGGATGGTGTTGAGGTAGTCGGTCGACACGGCGACGGCGTTGCCGAGCTGGAGCTCGCGGCCGTGCTGGTTGAGCCGGCCCAGCAGGTAGCGAGCCCGCGTCTTGCCCTCGGCCGCACTCACCGCATCGAGTGACTCCAGCCACTCGGCCGTCTCCTCCGGATCGATGTCGGGAAGCTGGCTGAGAAATCCGTCGCTGATCATGTCGGTTCTGTGTTCCTTGTCTCCAAGATCGGGGTCGATTTCGGAATCGAGGGCGTGCGGGGACGTCGAGTGCGGCGAAACACGAGGGAGCGACCACGTGGTACCAACGACGCTGGTGGGGAACTTCGCGGTGCTGGCGTCATCGTAGCCATACCGGGCGGTGTGCGGTGGCTTGCGCGCCACATTGCGGCACCCTGGCTGGATGGACGTCTACACCGATGGTGCGTGCTCGGGTAACCCCGGTCCCGGCGGCTGGGCATGGGTGGCCGCCGACGGTCGCCACGACAGCGGCGGCGAGGCCGACAGCACCAACCAACGGATGGAGCTGACGGCGGTGCTGCGGGCCATCGAGGCCAACGAGGGAGAGCTGCACATCTACTCAGACTCCACCTACGTGGTGAATTGTTTCAACGATCGTTGGTACGACGGTTGGCTCAAGCGCGACTGGAAGAACAGCCAAAAGAAACCGGTGGCCAACCGCGACCTCTGGGAGCCCCTCATCGGGGTCTACCTCGGCCGGGAATCGGAGATCACCTTCAGCTGGGTCAAGGGCCACTCCGGCGTTGCCGGCAACGAGGAGGCCGACCGCTTGGCCGTTGCCGAGGTGGAGCGCCTCCGGGAGGCGGTGGCGGCCGAGGCCGGCCACGGCGGCGGGGGAGCGGGCGGCCCAAAGGCCCCATGGCCGGTGGAGCAGGCCATCGTCGTCACCGGCGCCCGCGAGATCGACGCCGACCAGACCGAGGAGCTGGTCGACGCCGTGTCCGGGCTCGACAGCGCCAACGACATCGTGATCTCCGGCCTCCGGTTGGGCGCGGAGTTGGCGGGGGCCGAGGCGGCCCGGGTGGCCGGCGTGCCCATCGCCGTCGTCCTGCCCTACCCGGATCCGGTGAAGGTCTGGTCGACCAGCGACCGGGCCCGGTTCGACGCCGTCGTGGCCGCCGCCCATTGGGTGGTCACCCTCGACGGCGATCCGGCCAAGCCCGGGCCGTCGATCAAGGCCCGCAACGCCTGGATGCTCGACGCCGCCGTGGGCGCCATCGTCGTCGGCGACGAGAAGCTGGCCGACGACGCCGAGCAGACCGGCCTCGGGGTCATCGTCATCTGACCGGGATCACACGACCCGACGATCCACGACCCGAGGAATACGCGGCGGGCCGGGTACGTTTGCCGGTCATGGCAACCGCAACGCTCGATGGAACCGTCATAGCCAACGCCGACACCACCGTGATCGTCGAGGGCAATCACTATTTCCCGCCCGACTCGATCGACTGGCAGTACCTGACCAAGACCGAACTCTCCACCGTGTGCCCGTGGAAGGGATCGGCCACCTACTACGACGTCGCCGTCGGTGACACCGTGAAGAAGAACGCGGCCTGGACCTACGCCGATCCCAAGGAGGCGGCGTCGGAGATCAAGGACCACGTCGCCTTCTACCCCGACGTCGCCGTCTCCGCCTGATCATCGCGCCCCGCCGGGGGCGGTCAGCCGCTCCCGGTCAGGTGCTCGTCGAGGCGGGTCAGCGTCTCGGCCATGTTCTTCTCGTGCTGTGCCGGGTAGCCGACCCACTCGTACATCGGGGGGAACCGGGCGACGCCCCAGTTGAACGACTCGGTGACCTTGGTGCCGCCTTCGACCGCCTCGAGCTCGTAGCGCCAGACGTGATGGCCGAGGTGACGCCAGGCGATCGCCTCGTTCTCCACGAACTCGACGACCTCGCTGGAGATCCGGTAGGGCAGGAAGAAGATCTTCATGTCCATCCCGAACTTGGCCCCCATGCTGAGGCGCTCCGGGTTGTTGGAACGACCGGCCTGGACGGTGCCCGATCCGTCGAACACGTGATGCCGGGCCGGGTCGGCCAACAGGTCGAAGATCACCGACGGCTCGGCGTCGATCACCCGGGTGGCCGAGACGATCTTGTCGTCACCGCTGGAGGCGTCGCTCATGCCGCCACCTCCTCCCGGCCGATCACGGCCCGGAGACCGGCCTCGATCTCGGCGTGGTGGAAGCCGTAGCCGGCGTTCTGAAGCACCGTCGGCAGCACCCGCTGGGAGTCGAAGAGCAGGGCCTGGGCCATGTCGCCACCCCGCAGGAGCTTGGGGCCGAAGGCCGGGACCGGGAACAGGGTCGGCCGGCCCAGGGCCCGGCCCAGGGCGGCGGTGAAGTCGGCGTTGGTCACCGGGCCGGGGGCGGTGAGGTTCACCGGGCCGCTGACGTCGTTGGTCAACAGGGCGATGATGGCCTCGACCTCGTCGTCGAGGGTGATCCATGACATGTACTGCCGGCCCGCCCCGAAGCGGCCGCCGACGCCCAGTTTGAACAGCGGCAGCATCTTGGCCAGGGCCCCGCCGTCGGGGGTGAGGACGATCCCGGTGCGGAGGTAGGCGGTGCGGATGCTGGCGTCGACGGCGGGCTTGGCCGCCGCCTCCCAGTCGACGCAGAGCTCGGCCAGGAAGTCGTCGCCCGGGCTCGACGCCTCGGTCAGCTCCTCGTCGGCCCGGTTGCCGTAGTAGCCGATGGCCGAGCCGGACAGCAGCACCGACGGCGCCTTGTCGAGGCCGGCCAGGGTCTCCGCCAGGAGGGAGGTGGAGTCGATCCGGCTGGTGACGAGCAGCTTCCGGTAGGCGTCGTTCCACCGCTTGTCGCCGATACCGGCCCCGGCCAGGTTGATCACGGCGTCGACACCCTCCAACGAGGCGGCGTCGATCGTGCCCGCCGCCGGCTGCCATTCGATCTCGTCGGCGCCGGCCTTGGGCGCACGGCGGACCACGGCGATGGGGCGGTGGCCCTCCTCCCGCAGCCGGGCCATCAGTCGTGTGCCGATCAGGCCGCTCGATCCGGTGACGGCGATGTCCATGGCTTGCCTCCGAGGGGTTGGTGAGGGGGCGACGATCAACGATAGAGCCCCTGGCGACGCAGGTGGCGGGTCGAGCGCCGGGTGGTCGCCAGCCATAGGATCGCACGTGTGAGTACCCGGATGTTGTTGATCCTCTCGCTGCTCTGCGGCCTGGCCATCCTTGGCGCATTTGCCGTTCAGTTGTTGCTCATCTGACCTCCCTCGACCGGTAACCGGTGCCTGTGGGCCGGTCGTCGGTCGGATGTGGAATGTGTCACCGGGGGGCGTGTTGATTGTGGTCAGGGGTTTGCGATCACGGTGAGGGGAACCCCGGTAGGCTCCCCTCAACTCTCTCGAAAGCGGGTGGTCCGTCTTGTCTGAACAGCACTTCGATGTCGTGGTGATCGGTGGCGGTCCGGGCGGGTACGCCTCCGCTCTCTACGGCGCGTCGGCCGGCCTCAACATCGCCATCATCGAGAAGGCGAAGATGGGCGGCACCTGCCTCAACGTCGGGTGCATCCCGGCCAAGGAGTTGTTGGAGACCGCCGCCGTCGTCCGCACCATCCAGCACGCCGGCGAGTTCGGCGTCGAGGTCAACCCGGTCGGTCTCCAATGGGAGCAGACGATGGCCCGCAAGCAGGGCATCGTCGACAAGCTCGTCGGCGGTCTCACCGGCCTGCTCAAGAACCGCAAGGTCACGATCTTCGAGGGCCTTGGCACGCTCGCCCCGGACCACCGCACGGTCAACATCACCGGTGGTGCCTCGGGTGACGTGGCCATCAGCGGCGACGCCATCATCCTCGCCGCCGGCTCCGTGCCCCGCACGCTCGACGGTTTCCCCATCGACCATCACCAGATCGTGACCTCCGACGAGCTCCTCTCGATCGGCTCGGTGCCGGCGTCGGCGGTCGTCATCGGCGGGGGCGCCATCGGCTGCGAGTTCGCCTCGACCCTGAGCGATCTCGGCAGCAAGGTCACCATCCTCGAGTACGCCCCCAAGATCCTCCCCGGCTGCGATTCCGACGCCACCCGCATCGTCGAACGGTCGTTCAAGAAGCGGGGGATCGACATCCGCACCGGGGTGGCGGTCAAGAGTCAGGTCACCAATTCCGACGGCGTCACCGTCACCTTCGGCGACGCCGACGAGACCATCACCGTCGAGACGGTGGTGGTGTCGGTCGGACGCCGCCCGGCGGCGGAGACCCTCGGCCTCGAGCACACCGGCGTCGCCGTCGACGAGCGCGGCTTCATCACCGTCGACGAGCTGTGCCGCACCACGGTCCCCGGCGTGTGGGCCGTCGGCGACGTGATCGACACCGCCCAGCTCGCCCACATGGGCTTCGCCGAGGGCATGCTGGCCATCACCGACATCCTCGGCGAGGACGCCAACCCGATCGACTACGGCAAGGTGCCGTGGTGCATCTACTGCCACCCCGAGGTGGCCTTCGTCGGCCACACGGAGGACTCGGCCAAGGAGGCCGGCTACGACGTGGTGGTCTCCAAGCACAAGAACGCCGGCAACGGGCGGGCCATGATCGTGGGCGACGCCGACGGTCTGGTGAAGGTGATCGCCGAGAAGAACGCCGACGGGACGGGCGGTCGCATCCTCGGCGTCCACATGGTGGGACCATGGGTGACCGAGCAGCTCGGTCAGGGTTACCTGGCCGTCAATTGGGAGGCCACCGTCGGCGAGGTCGCCCAGTTCATCCAGCCCCACCCGACGATCAGCGAGGTCTTCGGTGAGACCGTGCAGTCCCTGACCGGCCGCTCGCTCCACTAGTTTCCTCGCCGACAACCCCGCAAACGCAACCAACCAACCCCGCAACCCGCACAGACAGAGGAGCCGATCAGCGTGGCCGATATCGAGATGCCGCAACTGGGAGAGACCGTCACCGAAGGAACCATCACCCAGTGGTTCAAGCAGGTCGGCGACGTCATCGCCCAGGACGAGGTCTTGTTCGAGGTCTCGACCGACAAGGTCGACACCGAGGTGCCCTCCCCGGTGGCGGGCACCCTGGCCGAGATCCGCGTCCCCGAGGGGGAGACCGTCGAGGTCGGCACCGTCCTGGCCGTGGTCGGCGATGGCGCCGCAGCGCCGGCTCCCGCTCCCGCCGCCGAGGCCCCGGCGCCCGAGCCCGCTCCTGCCCCCGAGCCCGCCCCTGCACCTGCACCCGCCCCGGCTCCCGAGCCGGCCCCGGTGGCCGCCGCTCCGGCTCCTGCGCCCGCTCCGGCACCGGCTCCCGAGCCGGCCCCGGCCTCGGCCAACAGCACGGCCAACAACACGCACGGCAAGGTGCTCTCGCCGGTCGTGCGGCGGCTGATCGGCGAGTACGGCATCGATCCCGACCAGGTCACCGGCACCGGCCTCGGCGGTCGCATCAGCCGTGACGACGTCCAGCGCTACATCGAGGCCAACAAGCTGACCCCGACGCAGGGCGCGCCCGCCGCCGCAGCACCCGCCCCGGCCCCGGCGCCGGCGGCACCGCCGCCCCCACAGCCTGCGCCTGCTGCGCCCGCCCCGGCTCCTGCGCCGGCCCCCGCCCCTGCGCCCGCTCCGGTCCCGGCCGCCCCCGCGGCGCCCTCGGCCCCGCTGGTGGAGGCGGGCAACCGCGACGCCGTGGTCCCGCTGTCGAACATCCGCCGCAAGACCGGCGAGCACATGGTGATGTCGAAGTCGGTCGCCCCCCACACCCTCACCGCCATCGAAGTCGACTACGAGAACGTCGAGGGCGTGCGTCGGGCCGAGGGCAAGGGGTTCAAGGAGCAGGAGGGCTTCAGCCTCACCTACCTTCCCTTCATCGCCCGAGCCACGATCGACGCTCTGCGCGAGTACCCCCACCTCAACGCCTCGGTCGGCGACAACGAGCTGGTGGTGCACAACTACGTCAACCTCGGCATCGCCGTCGACCTCGACTTCCAGGGGCTCCTGGCCCCGGTGGTGCGCGACGCCGACGGCAAGCGGATGCGCTCGATCGCTCGCGACGTCGTCGACCTGGCCACCCGGGCCCGATCCAAGCAGCTGTCGCCCGACGAGCTGTCCGGCGGCACCTTCACCCTGACCAACGCCGGCAGCTACGGCACGATGATGCAGTTCCCGATCATCAACCAGCCGCAGGTCGCGATCCTGTCCACCGACGGGGTCAAGCGGAAGCCCGTCGTCATCGAGGACGGCTACGGCAACGAGTCGATCGCCATCCACTCGGTTGGCGTATTGGCCATGGCGTGGGACCATCGCGCTATAGATGGTGCATATGCCGCGGCCTTCCTGGCCCGGACCAAGGAGATCATCGAGACCCGTGACTGGGACGCTGAGCTGGCCTGAGTCGTCAACACCCCCGCCGGTGGCAACACCGGAGGGGGTGCCGGACTCCCACCGCCCCCTCCACCTTCGCTGGCTGGGGACGGTTCCCTACGCCGAGGCGTGGGATCTGCAACGACAGCTGTTCGCCGGAGACAGCCACCACCTGCTGCTCTGTGAGCATCCGCCGGTGTACACCCTCGGCCCCCGGGCCGAGACGTCGAACCTGCTGCTCGACCCGGACGCGCTCGGGGCCTCGGTCCACGAGGTGGATCGGGGCGGCGACGTCACGTTCCACGGGCCCGGTCAGCTGGTCGGCTACCCGATCCTGACCCTCGCCGGTCGACGGGGAGGGGGCCTGGCCGAGACCGCGGCCTACGTCGCCAACCTCGAGCAGATCCTGATCGACGCCGTGGCCCGCTTCGGGCTCACCGCCGGCCGCCTCTGCGGGTTCCCCGGCGTCTGGCTCGATCCCCACGGCCCCCGACCGCGCAAGCTGGCCGCCGTCGGCGTCCGCCTGGCCCGGGGTCGCACCATGCACGGCTTCGCCCTGAACGTCAGCACCGACCTCGACTGGTTCGGCCACATCGTGCCCTGCGGTATCGCCGACAAGGGGGTCACCTCCCTGCGGGCCGAAGGGGTCGGCGCCACCATGGAGGACGTGGTGAACGTCGTGGCCGAGCTGGCCCCGGCCTACCTGGCGCCCGACCGTCCCGTCGTCGACCAGCGGGTCATGTTCCGCCAGCGGCGACAGGATCTGGCCCCGTTCTCCCGAGGCGAAGGGCCGGGTGAGCCCGTCTCGGGCGGGCCCGGCGGCTGCGCCTCGTCGGCAGGGGGATCGTCGGGACTCGCCGGTGCCACGCCATGGGCGCCCACCGCCACCGCCGATGACCCGGCGGATTCGCCGATGGAGGGGGTGCCGGTACGGCTCCGGGGGCGGCTGGCCGAGGCCGGCGTCACCGATGGCGGCCACGGGCTGCGGGAGCGCAAGCCGCCGTGGATGCGGGTCAAGCTGCGCACCGACCCCCGCTACCTCGAACTGAAGAAGCTGTCGCGCGATCTCGAGCTCACCACCGTCTGCGAAGAGGCGGGCTGCCCCAACATCTTCGACTGCTGGAACGAGGGGACGGCGACGTTCATGCTCCTCGGCGAGCGGTGCACCCGGGCCTGCGGGTTCTGCCTGGTCGACACCCGGAAACCCCAGGCGGTCGAGGAGGACGAGCCGGCTCGCATCGCCGCCGCGGTCAAGCGGCTCGGCCTCAACCACGTCGTGCTCACCATGGTGGCCCGCGACGACCTCGACGACGGCGGCGCCGACATCGTCGGTCGGTCGGTGGAGGCCATCCGGGTCGAGATGCCCGGCACCGCGGTCGAGGTGCTCACCTCCGATTTCAAGGGTTCGGCCGCCGCCCTGGAGCGGGTGGTCGCCGCCGCCCCCGACGTCTTCAACCACAACATCGAGACCGTGGCCCGGCTGCAGCGGGCCGTGCGCCCCTCCGCCGCCTACGCCCGCAGCCTGGCCCTCCTGGCCCGAGCCCGGATGGCCGGCCTCACCACCAAGGCCGGCATCATCGTCGGTATGGGCGAGACGGTGGCCGAGGTGCGGGCCACGATGGCCGACCTCGCCGCCGTCGGCGTGTCGATCGTGACGGTCGGCCAGTACCTGCGCCCCACCTCCCACCACCTTCCGGTGGATCGGTGGTGGACACCGGAGGAGTTCGAGGCCCTGGCCCGATTCGGTGAGGACGAGCTGGGCATCCCGGTGGTGCAGGCCAGCCCGCTCACCCGGTCGAGCCACCATGCCGGTTCGGTCGCCGCCTCGGTGACCGGCTCGTCGGCCACGCCCGTCAGCCTGACGACGAAGCCCGCCTCGGCCGGCGGCTGAGACCGACGCCGGGCCGGCTCTCGGTCAGGTCGCGGCCTGGGACGAGGCGCGGCTTGCGCCCCAGATGAACCACAGTCGGCTGACGAGCAGCCACAGGGCGTGGAAGATCACCATCCAGATCCGCCCGGTCAGCAGCCAGCCGAGCAGGGCGACGACCACGCCGATCTGGTGGCCGGCGAGGGCGGCGCGGTGCTGGCCCGCCACCACGGCGCTCATGCGGAAGGCGATGGGCAGGGCGAGGGCGTACCCAAGGATGAACAACGCCGTCGAAACCGGGTGCACAACGCCCAGGCTATCCGCCGTCGCTCAGAGCCGAAGGGCCAGTCGTCCGCCCGCCGCCAGGTGGAGGCGGTCCTGGGCCTCGCGGACCCGAGCCGTCCCCAGACGCTCGATCTCGGCGTAGGCCAGTTCGAAGGCCGACAGCAGCCGGTCGCCGTGCACCCAGGGCGCCTGATCGAGCAGCTGCATCTCCACCCGGGAGATCGTGAGGCCGATGTCGGCCGTGGTCCCGGCCAGAAGCGCGGGCAGCGCCCGGATCAGGGCCGCCCGACGTAGGCGCCGCTGCCACCACCAGCCGAGCTGGTCGAGGTCGGTGCTGCGGGGCAGCAGGGGGAGGACCCGACCGGCGAGGTCGACCTCGCCCACCGAGCCTCGGCCCGGGGCGCCGGGCGGTCGCGATCCCACCATCGGAGCGGCGAAGGCCAGCTCGGCGATCAGCAGCGACAGCTCGTCCTCGATCGCCTCGGTCGCCCGATCGATCAGGACCTGGGCCCGAGGCTGGGCCGTCCAGGCCCAGAAGTCGTTGCCGGTGGGCGCCATCCCGTCCCGGGCCAGCCGGGCCACGCCGTCCTGGACCCGCAGGATCTCCCGACGGCTGAGGCCGTAGGTGCCGAGCAAGAGGCGCAGTCGGTTGTGGAGCCGGTCGACGATGTAGCCGATCGTCGCCGAAGCGACCCCTGTGGGGTCACCGAATCCCTGCCCAGCGCCATCCTGGCGCGTCGAGGCAGGGCTGAGGAAAAGTCCATCCGTGGTCATTTCGTTCCCGCCGTGGGTGTCTGAAGGTGCGAAGCACCCGTTGTCCACGCACTCCATCGGCGTGGGCACCCGGCGGTGAAGGAGTCGATCGGATCGGCTGCGGTGGCGGGCCCCGGACGATCGGCCCAGGATCGCCGGTCGAGCGGGCGGCGATTGATCCAGGCGGTGAGGCCCACGTCTATCCTGACCGCCATGTTCACCCAACGACTGGCCCGGGTGCGGGCGGCCATGGAAGCGTCCGGCACCGAGGCGCTGCTGCTGTCGGTCGGTGCCGATCTGCCGTGGCTCGTCGGCTACGAGGCGATGCCGTCGGAGCGGTTGACGATGCTCGTCGTACCCGTCGACGCCCCGGCCACGCTCGTGGTGCCGGGCCTCGAGGTGGCCCGGGTGGTCGAACGGCCCGAGTTCGGGGTCCGGGGCTGGGGCGAGTCCGAGGATCCGATCGCCGTGGTGGCCGATCTCGTCGGACCCGCCCGCGATCTGGCCATCGGCGACCAGACCTGGAGCCGCTTCCTCGTCGCCGTGCAGCACGCCGTCCCCGATGCCACCTGGCGCCCCGCCAGCACGCTCACCGGCCCGCTTCGGGCCATCAAGGAACCGACCGAGGTGGAGCGGCTGCAAGCCGCCGCCTCGGGCGTCGATCGCATCGCCACCGCCCTCCGCAGCGGTGAGATCCCCCTGATCGGGCGGACCGAGGCCGAGGTCTCGGCCGAGCTGTCCCGACGGATCCTGGCCGAGGGCCACGCCAAGGTGAACTTCGCCATCGTCGCCTCCGGCGCCAACGCCGCCAGCCCCCACCACCACGCCTCCGACAAGGTCATCGAGGCGGGCGAGATCGTGTTGTGCGACTTCGGGGGAACCACGGCCGAGCCCCACGGCGAGCCCGGGTACTGCTCCGACATCACCCGTTGCGTCTACACCGGCGAGCCCCCGGCCGAGTTCAGCGAGGCCTACGACGCCCTGTTCGAGGCCCAGCGCCTCGGGGTCGAGGCGGCCACCGTCGGCACCGCGGCGGCCAAGATCGACGGCGTGGCCCGCGATCGGTTGGCCGACGCCGGTCTCGACCAGTGGTTCATCCACCGCCTCGGCCACGGCATCGGGGTGGAGGCCCACGAGGACCCGTACCTGGTCGAGGGCAACGATGCGCCGCTGGCGGCGGGCAACGCCTTCTCGATCGAGCCCGGCTTCTACGTCCCAGACAGGTGGGGCGCCCGCATCGAGGACATCGTGGTCGCCACCGAGGAGGGCCCTCGCGCCCTCAACACCGTCGACCACGCCCTCGCCATCGTCGATCGGTAGGACGACACCCCCGTGATCTCCCTCGACGCCTCGTCGGTGCTGCTCCAGTGGGCGACCGGCGGGCTCCTCTTCTACTGGGTCACCGCCCGTCATCGCCTCGTCGGCCTCGGCTACAACTGGCTGATCCACGGCATCTACGCCGTGCTGGCGTTCCTGGCCTTCGCCGTCGGCGCCCGCTTCGATTTCGTGCCGTTGCGCGATCTGGCCGCCCTGTTCGTCGGGTTGGTCTCGACTGCGCTGCTGGTGCTGGCCTTCGTGCGCCGAGGACGGGAGGGGATACAGGTCTACGACGTGCGACTCGAGCTGGTGGCCCCCGCCATCGGCCTCGTCGGGCTGGTGGCGGCCGGTGTCAACGCCGGCGAGCCGGTGTGGCTGTCGGTCGCCCGCATGCTCGTCGGGGCCGCCTTCCTCGGCGTGGTGTTCGACGCCATGCTGCTCGGACACTGGTACCTGGTGCAGCCCGGCCTCAGCCGGGCCCCGCTGCTGGAGCTGACGAAGTGGACGGGGGCCCTGTGGCTGCCGGAGGTGATCCTCCTGCTGGTCCCGACCGGGATGGTGTCGGTGTGGACCGGCGCCATCGACGACGGCTACGCCGGCATGCTCGGCTGGTTCTGGGGGGCGTGCGTGGTGACCACCATCGGCCTGATCATCGCCACCCTGGCCGCCCTCCGGGAGAAGGAGTACTCGGCCGTGATGGCGGCCACCGGGCTCCTCTACCTGTCGATCCTCACCGCCTTCGGCATCGATCTGGTGGCCCGGGCCTCACTGGCCTGAGCCGCCCACCCGTCGAGCGCCGCTCGGCGGGGTCGGCCACGCTGCGGGGTTGCGACCGGGCGCAGTCTTCCCCACCGTGGATGAGGCCGGTACTCTTGGGCCCTCGGGTACAAGCGAGCGAGGGACGTCCATGCCACGAGCGATCTGGAGCGGAGCCATCAGTTTCGGCCTGGTGTCGGTGCCGGTGAAGCTGTACTCGGCCGTGAGCCGGAAGTCGGTCCGGTTCAACCAGCTCGACAGTGAGACGAACACCCGCGTCCGCCAGAAGCGGGTCAACGGCGAGGGCGAAGAGGTGCCCTACGAGCGGATCGTCAAGGGCTACGAGGTGACGAAGGACTCCTATGTCGTGGTGACCGACGACGAGCTCGCCGCGCTCTCGCCCAAGGCCACCCGCATGATCGACATCAGCGACTTCGTCGACGAGGCCGACATCGACCCCGTCTTCTACGACGCCGCCTACTACCTCGTTCCCGACGAATTGGCCCGCAAGAGCTACGTCCTCCTGGCCCGGGCGATGGCCGAGGCCAACCGGGTGGCCGTGGCCAGCTTCGTCATGCGGACCAAGCAGTACCTGGTGGCGATCCGCCCTGTCGACGGCGTGCTGATGATGTCGACGATGGTGTACGCCGACGAGGTGGTGGTCACCGACGAGATCCCCGGGCTGGAGGAGTTGGAGGACTTCGACGCCAGCGAGGCCGAGCTGGCAATGGCCGGTCAGCTGATCGATTCGCTCACCGCCGATTGGGAGCCCGGCCGCTACGAGGACTCCTACCGCCAGAAGGTGCTCGAACTGCTCGAGGCCAAGGCGGCGGGCGAGGTGCGCGAGGTGGCGGCTCCGGCTGCGGCGGAGGACGAGGGCGTCGTCGACCTGCTGGCCGCGCTCGAAGCCAGCGTGAAGTCGGCCAAGGAGGCCCGCAAGACGCACCCGGCGGGCTCGAAGGCCAAGGGGAAGGGCAAGGGAAAGAAGGCGGCCGAGGAGGCGACGGAGGACGAGGACCTCGGCGCCGAGGCGGCGTCGGCCTAGGCCGAGCCACCGACAGCGCGACGCCATGGCCACCGATGAGCCGGTGCGGGTGGCGGGCACCATCGCCGGCCGCCCGCTCAGCCTGTCCAACCTGGACAAGGTCATGTACCCGGAGGTCGGCTTCACCAAGGCCCAGGTCATCGACTACTACGCCCGTATCGCCGAGGTGATGGTGCCGCACGTGACCGGACGGTGCATGACGCTCCGGCGCTGGCCCGACGGCGTGGACGGCCCGTCGTTCTTCAACAAGCGGTGCCCCGACCACCGGCCCGAGTGGCTGGGCGTGTCGCTGGGGCCGGGCGACCGGGACGGCGACATCAACTACTGCCGCCTCGACGAGCCGGCGGCCCTGGTGTGGACGGCCAACATGGCCGCCATCGAACTCCATGCGCCGATGGCCCTGGCCGACGACCTGGAGAGCCCGACCATCCTCGTGTTCGATCTCGACCCCGGTCCGCCGGCGGCGATGGCCGAGTGCTGCCGGATCGCCGTCTCGATGCGGGAGGTGCTGGCCGCCGTCGACCTCGAGGCCTTCCCCAAGACCTCGGGCAACAAGGGCCTGCAGATCTACGTCCCCCTCAACCGGCCCCACGAACACCGGCACGCCGCCGACTTCGCCCTCGCCGTCGGGCAGCTCCTGGCCCGTCGCCACCCCGGCGAGGTGCTGGTCGAGATGAACAAGGCGCATCGGGCCGGCAAGGTGTTCGTCGACTGGTCGCAGAACTCGCGTCACAAGACGACGATCGCTCCCTATTCGCTCCGGGCCCGGCCCCGTCCCACCGTGTCGACCCCGCTCGACTGGGACGAGGTGGCGGCGGGGGCCGAGGGCGCCGGGTTGGTGTTCACCTCCGATGACGTGTTGGCCCGGGTCGCCGATCGGGGTGACCTGTTCGCACCTGTGGTCGAGCTGGGCCAGACCCTCCCCGGCGATTGACCACCGGGCCGACGCCCGACGGACCGGCGGGTGACCAGGGCCGACACCGCCGACCGATGGTCGGTCGATTGTCCGTTTCTCTGGCCGCACGGCGCAGTGGCGAGCGGCGGCGCCGAATAGGCTGATCCGCCATGCCTACGTTCAGTGCCGCAACATCCGTGCCCCGCAACGCCACCGCCGTCGATCGGCCGGTCGCCGCCGACGAGCTCGACGAGCTGGGCGCAAAGCTCAAGGGACTGGCCGAGCGCCAGGGCTTCGAGGGCAAGCCGGGTCAGACGCTCGTGCTCCACGCCACCGACGGTGGGCGCAGCGAGGTCCTCGTGGGGATCGGTCCCCGGGCCGATGTCGGGCCCAACGTCATCCGCACCGCGGCCGCCGCCGTGGCCCGCCAGACCAGCACCCAGACCTGGGTCGCCACCACGCTGGGCGCCTCGCTCGGCGAGGACGACCGCGACGAGGCGATCGCCGCCGCCGTCGAGGGTTTCCGTCTCGCCAGCTATCGGTTCGCCCAGTACAAGAAGCCCAAGGGCAAGCTGGAGCGGGTGAGCGTGGTGGTCAAGGGCCGAGGGGCCAAGGCCGCCGTCGACAAGGCCGCCGCCGTGGCCGAAGCCGTTGCCCTCGCCCGCGACCTGGCCAACGAGCCGGGCGGCAGCCTGACGCCGACGGCGTTCGCCGCCAAGGCCAAGGAGGTGGCGGCCGAGACCGGCCTCAAGGTCACCGCCTGGGACAAGCGCCGCATCACCAGGGAAAAGCTGGGCGGCGTGCTCGCCGTCAACCAGGGCTCCGAGGAGCCGCCGATCTTCCTGAAGCTGGAGTATCGCCCGTCGGGTAAGGCCACGGGCAAGGTGGCGCTCGTCGGCAAGGGCATCACCTTCGACTCCGGCGGCCTGTCGCTCAAGACCGCCGCCGGCATGATGACGATGAAGGTCGACATGTCGGGCGGGGCCAACGTGCTGGCCACCATGACCGCCCTGTCGGCCGCCGGGGCCAAGGTGGCCGTCGACGGCTACATCCCGCTCACCGACAACATGACCGGTGGCTCCGCCCAGCGCCCGGGCGACGTGTTCCGGGCCCGCAACGGCAAGACGGTCGAGGTGCTCAACACCGACGCCGAGGGCCGCCTGGTGTTGGCCGACGCCCTGTCGCTGGCCACCGAGTCGAAGCCCGATGCGATCATCGACATCGCCACGCTGACCGGCTCGGCCTCGGCCGCCCTCGGTATGAGCATCGCCGCCCTGATGGCCACCGACGACGACCTGGTCGACCGGCTGGAGACCGCCTCGGGCCGGACGGGGGAGAAGGTGTGGCGGCTGCCGCTGCCGCCCGAGTACCGACCGCAGCTCGACTCCCAGGTGGCCGACCTGAAGAACATCGGAGCCGGCCCCTACGGCGGCGCCCTGGTCGCCGGCCTGTTCCTCCGGGAGTTCGTCGACGATACGCCGTGGGCCCACATCGACCTCGGCATGGCGGCCATGACCGACGCCGACAAGGGTCTGCTCAACAAGGGCGCCACCGGCTTCGGCGTGCGGCTCCTGGTGGACGCCCTGGTCAACTGGTAGCCGGGCACCGCCGATGGGCGCCGGGCGCCCATCGGCAACCGCGCTAAAGCAGGCCGCCACCCGGCCCGATCTCTTCTGCGACGGAGGCGACGTACGCCTCCAGGTGAAGCAGGCGAGAGGGTCCCCCGCGGTGGTGGCTGTCGAAACCAACAGCAAGACGGCGACCGGGAACCCGAGGCGCCGGCTCCGCCCCGCCGTCTGGTCGGGACGGACCAAGACGTTCGCCGCCGACGGCGTCGCCATCGCCGGCGGCCTCGCTCTGGCCACCGGCGTGCGCTCGCCCGGGCCCGACGGGGTGGCCGCCGTGGCGGTGATGGCGGTCGCCTACGTCGTGTGGCTGCATCGGGCTCGCCTGTACCGGGCCCGGTTCATCACCCGACGCAGCGACGAGATCCGCCGCATCGTCAACGCCGGCGCCCGCACCGCCGTCACCGTGGCGCTCACCAACTTCGTCGCCGATCTCCACGTCGATCGCCTGTGGCTCGGCCTCGCCGCCCTGACCACGGTGGTGCTGCTGTCGTTGGGCCGTGAGCTGATCCGCCGACACTTCGACGCCAAGCGCAGCGCAGGCCAGATGTCGCGGCGGGTCCTGCTCATCGGCGACAACCACGAGAGCGCCCAGTTCGCCGAGATGTTCGCCGACGAGCCGGAGCTGGGCTACGAGGTGGTGGGGGCCATCGACCCCCGCACCTTCGCCGAGCCCCGGCGCCTCACCACCCATGTGCTCGCCGCCGCCCGCCAGAACGACGCCTACGGCGTGATCGTGTCGGCCACCGCCATCGACGTCGACGGGTCGAACCGACTCATCCGCGATCTGATCGAGGCCGGGATCCATGTCGAGCTCTCCTCGACGCTGGCCGACATCTCCTTCGACCGCCTCACCGTTCGCCCCCTGGGCCGCTATCCCGTGGTCTACATCGAGCCCCGGCTGCGTCAGGGCTGGCGGGCGCTGGCCAAGCGGGCGTTCGATCTGGCGGTGGCCGGTACGGCGCTGGTGTTCCTGGCGCCGTTGTTCACGGCCCTGGCGATCGCCATCAAGGTCGGCTCGACCGGACCGGTGCTCTTCCGCCAGGAGCGGGTCGGCCAGGACGGCGAGCTGTTCAAGGTGCTGAAGTTCCGCACGATGGTGGTCGACGCCGAGGCCCTGCTGGAGAAGCTGGCGGCGGAGAACGAGGGCGCCGGGCCGCTGTTCAAGATGAAGGAGGATCCGCGGGTCACCCGCATCGGCAACTTCCTTCGCAAGACCTCCCTCGACGAGCTTCCCCAGTTGTGGAACGTCGTCCGGGGCGAGATGAGCCTGGTCGGACCCCGCCCCGCACTCCAGTCCGAGATGAAGGAGTGGACCGAGGATCTCTACGGTCGGCTTCGGGTGAAGCCGGGGATCACGGGGATGTGGCAGGTCTCGGGTCGGAGCTCGACCACGTTCGAGGAATACACCCGCCTCGACCTGTACTACGTCGACAACTGGTCGCTCGTGGTCGACGTGTCGATCCTGGCCCGCACCATCCCGGCCGTCGTCGCCAGCCGCGGCGCCTACTGATCCCGGCCGCCGGCCCGGGGCACCCCGCCCGGTGAGGGCCCCGGGCCCCGAGCCGGCCATCGGCCCAGACCCCACACGGCGAGGGCCCCGGGCCCCGAGCCGGCCATCGGCCCGGGACGCCGGGGCCACGGCGGTGGCCGCCTCAGCTCGCGGGCCGGTCGCGTTGCTCCGACCACACGCTGATCGTGCGGCGCCGGGGCCGGCCAAGCTGTTCGGCCGCCCACCGCTCGTGTGCCGCCCGCAGCCGGGGCGGCAATCGCTCGACCTGGCGGGCGGTGAGCGGCGGTAGGCGCCGTCGCACGGCGAGCACCTCGGCGTTGCGGCGTGTCATACCGAAGCGGCTGGTGCGGTCGATCGTCCGCCAGAACGGCGAGTGCTTCCCGCCCCTGGTGCCGAGGCCGAGCTCGAGCGCCCACTCCGCAGGGTCGAACTCGAAGCCGTCCGGCTCGACCTCGAGACCGTGGGCCAACCGCCGCAGGAGGAGGGTGGCCGAGGGCCCGAGGATCGACAGCCAGTACCGCTCGACGTAGGGGGAGCGAGGGTCGTGGCCCATCGCATCGAGGACGGGGTCGTGGAGGGCCGACACCCGGATCCGGGCTTCGGGGAACTGGGGGCCCTCATCGGCCCGAGGGGAGACGGAGGTCTCTGCGTGTGTCATGGATGCTCCTGATCAACGCGCAATCGATGGTGTGGGGGTCGCTGTGGCGGAACTGAGCGTAGTTAAATGTATTCTACTACATTCGTCAACCTTCCACCCTGATCGGGGCCCGCATCGACCCGGGTCGGCCGGGCTCGGTCCCGGTCGGCGGGAAGGGCTAGCGTCGGGGCCGTGACCGAGGGATGGGGAGACGGTGGGGCCGAGGCGCCCGAGGTGAGCCTGGTCGACGGGACGGACGTGGACGTCTCCGAGGCGGTGGCCGCCGCCGTCGAGATCGTCGACGAGGCCGAGCGCATCACGGTGCTCACCGGCGCCGGCATCTCGACCGACTCCCGCATCCCCGACTTCCGGGGTCCGCAAGGCGTGTGGACGAAGAACCCCGGGGCCGAGAAGCAGGCGACGCTCCAGCACTACATGGCCAATCCCGAGGCCCGTCAGCGTTCGTGGCGGATGCGGCTCGACAGTCCGCTGTGGGCGGCCGAGCCCAACCGCGGTCACTTCGCCCTCACCGAGCTCGAGCGGCGCCACAAGCTATTGCTCCTGATCACCCAGAACGTCGACGGTCTGCACGTCGAGGCCGGGTCCGACGCCGAGAAGCTGGTCGAGATCCACGGCACGGCCCGCATGGTGGGCTGCATGTCGTGCGACTACGTCGCTCCCATGCAGGAGGCCCTCGACCGGGTGCGGGGCGGCGAGGACGATCCGCCCTGCCCGCAGTGCGGCGGCATCCTGAAATCGCGCACGATCAGCTTCGGTCAGAGCCTGGTGGCCGAGGACCTCCAGCGCTCGCAGTTGGCGGCGGAGAACTGCGACCTGCTCCTCGCCGTCGGCACCACCCTCGGGGTGTATCCCATCGCCAACGTCGTGCCGGTGGCCAAGAGCCACGGCGCCCGCATCGTGATCGTCAACGGTTCGCCGACGGAGATGGACGGGCTGGGCGACGTCGTGGTGCGGGCCTCGATCAGCGACGTGCTTCCCACGATCTGCCGGTTCTGACGCCCTCGTCCACGCCAGGCCCGGGCCGGTGTGGGTGGGGAATGGGGCGGTTGGGTCAATTGTTGACCTACTAGCTAGACTTTCAACAACGACCGACTGCCGGAGGACTCCATGCCCACCTTCCGCGAGCTGCTCACCGCCACCAAAGCCGAGATCGACGAGACCGACCCGGCCGGAGCCGAGGCCGCCATCGCCGCCGGGGCCACGCTGCTCGACGTCCGCGAACCCGACGAGACCGCCCAGGGCGTCGTCCCCGGCTCGGTGACCATCGTGCGGGGCAACCTGGAGGCCCAGGTCGAGGCCCGCCTCAGCGACAAGTCGACCCCGATCGTGGTGATGTGCGCCGGCGGCGTCCGCTCCGCCTTCGCCGCCAAGACCCTGCTCGAACTGGGCTACACCGACGTCACGTCGATGGACGGCGGGTTCAACCGGTGGAAGGACGAGGGCCGGGCCTGGCAGGTGCCGCAGCTGCTCTCGGCCGACCAGCGCAACCGCTACAGCCGTCACCTCCTGCTGCCCGAGGTGGGTGAGGAGGGCCAGCAGAAGCTCCTCGGCGCCCGGGTCCTGCTGCTCGGGGCCGGTGGGCTCGGCTCGCCCGCCGCCATCTATCTCGCCGCCGCCGGTGTCGGCACCCTCGGCATCGTCGACATGGACGTCGTCGACGAATCCAACCTCCAACGCCAGATCCTCCACAACCTGGAGCGGGTCGGCGACCGCAAGGTCGACTCGGCCAAGAAGACGCTGGTGGCCATGAACCCCGACATCGACGTCGTCACCCACGACACCCGCCTCGGGGCCGACAACATCATGGACATCCTCGCCGGCTACGACGTGGTGATCGACGGCGCCGACAACTTCCCCAGCCGCTACCTGCTCAACGACGCCTCGGTGAAGCTCGGCATCCCCGTGGTCCACGGCTCGATCTTCCGCTTCGAGGGTCAGGTCACCGTGTTCGACCCGCGGAACGGCCCGACCTACCGCGACCTGCTGCCCGAGCCGCCGCCGGCCGAGCTCGCCCCCAGCTGCGCCGAGGCCGGCGTGCTCGGCGTGCTGCCCGGGATCATCGGCTCGATCCAGGCCCTCGAGGCGATCAAGGTGATCCTCGACCTCGGCGACAGCCTGCGCGGTCGGCTCCTCGCCTTCGACGCCATGGACATGACCTTCCGCGAGTTCAAGCTCAACGTCGATCCGGACAACCAGGTCACCTACGCCAACCGCGACGCCATCCAGGTGGTCGAGCTCGACGGCCTCTGCATGCCGCAATTTGTCGCTGCAGACGCCTGATTGCGGGCCGCTGGCACTCCGGCGGGTAGACCTACCAAGGGCGGTGCCGGTGCGCGAAACCCGCCGCTAGATTCTCGCCATTCCCAGATTCGCGGGGTCCGCCGCCCTCACGTCTCTGCGTCTCGCCGCCATCGCGCTCGGCGGGACGCTCGTTCTCGCTGCCTCCCTTTGGCTTCTGCCGGAGGGGGACGGCGGCGGCCTCGGCGAGCCCAGGCTCCGCTCCGACGGGGTGATGGTGGTCGACGTCCGGCTCGACGCCGGCTACGAGCATCCGATCGAAGCGGGCGCCACCTCCGGTCAGCTCCTGACCGTGCCCGACGGCGCCGAGTCGCTGGTGCTGGCGGCGCCCGTCGGTGAGGCCTACGCCGTCCGGGTCAGCACGGCCGGCGGGGCGGGGGAGTGGGTCGTCCTCCAGCACGCCGAGGACGAGAGCCCCGACGGGCCACCGACCATCGAGGTGATCGACGACGGCACGGTGGCCGTTCCCACCGACGACGCCACCGGCCCCGGGGCCGAGGGCTACCGGGACGAGGTGCGGGCCCTGCCCCCCATCCTGTTCGACGAAGCCGGCTCGACGGTCGAGGTGATCAACGTCGACGGTGACGGCCGAGGGCTCCAGGCCAACTTCCTGCTGACCGACGACGACCGGGACGGGCCGCCCAGCGTGGCCGGTCGGGTCCAGACCGAGGGGCCGACGTCGCCCGAGATCAACCCCCGGTCGGCCTGGACCGACCAGGGCTGGTCCTCGGGCAACGGCGGCTGCGGCAGCGGCCCGTGGTACAGCAGCAACCTCCAGGCCGTGGTGGTCCATCACACCGTCACCACCAACGCCTACTCCCGGGACCAGGTCGACGACCTGCTGCGGGCCATCCTCTTCTCCCACGTCGACATCAACGGCTGGTGCGACGTCGGCTACAACTTCCTCGTCGATCGCTTCGGCGACATCTGGGAAGGCCGCTCCGGTGGCGTCGAACAGCCCGTCATCGGCGGCCACGCCAAGGGCTTCAACACCTCGACGATGGGCGTCGCCCTCCTCGGCCAACACCAGCCGGGCTCGCGCCCCACCGCCACCGAACCGTCGGCCGCAGCGGCCGCCGCCGTGGCCGACGTGGCGCAGTGGAAGCTCGACCTGCACGGCATCGACCCGTCGGGAACGACCTGGCTGAAGAACCGCTCGTCCCGGGGCCCGCATCGGCTCGGATCGGGCGAGTGGCACCTCGTCCCGACGATCATGGGCCACCGCGACCTCGGGCTCACCTCCTGTCCCGGCAACCACGGTCTCGACCTCGTCGCCGACCTCAGCGTCGGGCTGGTCGCCCCCGGGGCGATCGACGGCGTCCACCGCTATGCCGCCTGGAACCCGTACCCCCACGGCCCGGCCTTCGTCGCCGCCGACGTCAACGGCGAGCTCCGCACCGCCGGCGCAGGCACCGTGGCCGAGCCGCAGGCGGGCGACAGCCCGATCGCCCCGCCGTCGCCCAGCACCCGCGCCGTCGCCGCCGTGCTCGACGGCAACCAGGCCGTGGGCTGGACCCTCCACGGCGACGGGGTGCTCCACCCCTTCGGCGGCGCCATCGCCTTCGCCGGGCGTCCGGCCGGCGACCGGGAGGTGGTCGACGCCGTGGCCGCCGACGCCCGGGGCGGCTGGGTCATCTCGGCCGACGGTGGCGTCTTCGGCTTCGGCGACCGCGACAACCTGGCTCCGCCCACCGGATCGGGCCCGCCCGTTGTAGCCGGTGATCTGACCCCGGAGGGGGACGGGTACCTGCTCGACGCCGCCGGTGGTGTGACGGCGATCGGCCGGGCGCCGTCGTCGTCGATCGAGGTGGCCGAGGCCGTCGACCTCGCCGTGTTGCCCTCGGGCCGCGGGGCCTGGGTGGTGACGGCGGACGGCGATATCGAGACCGTTGGTCGGGCCCCGGAGGTGACCGTGTCGAGCCCGGGCGGCCTCTCCTCGGGGTCGACCGTGGTGTCGGTCATGGTCGCACCCGACGGCGCAGGCGGGTGGTTGGCCACCACGGACGGCCGCCTGTGGCCGATCGGCCGGGAGCGTCTGGTGCTGCCCCTGATGACCGACAGCGCCAACGGCGTGGTCGACGTCGTCCTCGCCGGCTCGCACCTGCCGGCATCGTTCCTCGACGGCGCCGACGCCCGATACCTGCAGGCGGTGAGCGTGCTCTTCCGGGACCGGGCGGCGACCGCCGACGAACTGACCCGCTGGGAGGGCTGGCTCACCTATCGGGGTGGCCGCCAGGAGGTCACCACCGAGCTGGCGGCGACGCCGGAATGGGTCGACACACAGCTCGAACAGATGTATCTCGACGTGCTGGGCCGTGCCCCGGACCAGGCCGGGCTCGGCTACTGGGGCGACCGGATGGCGTCGGGCATGCCGCTGTCGGACGTGGGCGGCTGGTTCTACGGCTCGGCCGAGTACGTGGAGGCGGCGGGGACGACCGAGGAGTACGTCGAGCTGTTGTACCGCAACCTGTTGGGCCGGGACAGCGACGGCACCGGCCTGACCCAGTGGTCGGCCCAGATCGACGAGGGGGACGTGACGCCGGCCCAGGTGGCCGCCGCCTTCCTCCGATCGAGTGAATATCGGCGGAAGCGGGCCACGGAGTTGTTCGTCGAGATCCTGGGGCGGGATCCCGAATCCGACGCCGTGGTCTATTGGGCTCAACGTCTAGGCCAAACGGACGATGGGACTGTTGCGGCCGAGTTGGCCGCATCCGATGAGTTCTTCCGGCGATCGACCCAGTGAGGTGCCGACCGTGACCACCGGTTTCTTCCGTTCTCTTCCGACGCCGAGCGGCAGGCGGCTGGCCGCCGCCCTCGTCGCCGCCGGCGCCCTGCTGCTCCTCGTCGCCCCGACACCGGTGGCGGCCCAGGAGGTGGACAGCGAGGTCGTCATCAGCGGCCACGGCTGGGGCCACGGCCGAGGCATGGGCCAGTACGGGGCCTACGGCTACGCCCAACAGGGGTGGACATCGAGCCAGATCCTCGACCACTACTACGGAGGGACGACAGCCGGCCAGGTGCCCGCCACCGCCTCGGTCGACCCCGACGCCGTCCGGGTCGACCTGCGCTACATGCGCAACCGCACCACCATCGTCGCCCTGGGCAGTGGCACCATCGTCCTGCTCGACACCGCAGGCACCGAGGTGGCCCGCATCAACGACGGCGCGGTCAAGCTGCACCCGATCGCGGACGGGTACGAGGTCCAGACCGGGGCCACCTGCGACGGTCCCTTCGCCACCATCGGTGCGCTGGCGATGGACACGGTCCGCGTCACGGCCGAATCGACGGCCGACGGCTCCGACGGCCTCATCCAGGCCTGCGGGACCAGCCAGCGGACCTGGTACGAGGGCGAGCTCTCGGCGGTGAAGACCAACGGCGCCACCCGCACCGTCAACACCGTCACGATCGAGCAGTACCTGCGGGGCGTCGTGCCCAACGAGATGCCCGCCCTGTGGCCCACGGCCGCCCTCGAAGCCCAGGCGGTGGCCGCCCGGTCCTACGCCATGGCCGGTGACACCCGCCAGCAGCCCTACGCCGACACCTGCGACACCATCCTGTGCCAGGTCTACGACGGCGCCTACACCGAGCGCGGCGGATCGTTCCGCTCGGCCCACCACGACCGCACCGACGCCGCCATCGCCGCCACCGCCGGCCTGGTCCGCCTCCGCGGCGACGGTTCGGTCGCCCGCACCGAGTTCTCCTCGAGCACCGGGGGCTACACCGCCGGTGGCGAGTTCCCGGCCGTGATCGACGAGGGCGACTCGATCGCCGCCAACCCCAACCACGACTGGGAAACCACGGTTCCCCGCTCGACCATCGAGGCCCGCTACGGCCTGGGCACGCTGCGCTCGGCCGAGGTGGTGTCCCGCAACGGTCACGGGTCCGAGGGCGGTCGCGTCGTCAACGTCCGCTTCACCTTCGACCGGGGCACGGTGTTCGAAACCGGAAACCGGGTCCGCCAGATCCTCGGCCTGAAGTCCGACTGGTTCACCTTCGGGTCGGGCAGTGGGGCCGAGATCCGGGCCACTGACGACGGCCGCTACATCAACGAGGCCTACGTCCGCCTCGGCGGTCGGGACGCCACCAACGCCGAGCTGGTGGCCTGGCACGACGCCGTCGAGTCGGGCCGGCGGGCCTCGCTCACGCTGCCGCTGGCGGCGGACAACCACTTCGTCGCCGTGCTCATCGACGACCTCTACGGAGCCGCATTCGGGCGTTCCGCCGACGCCGGTGGGCGCGCCTACTGGCGCAGCGCCATCGACGAGGGCCTCAACGTCGAGGCCCTCGGGGTGCTCCTGCTCGGCTCCGAGGAGTACTACGTCCGCTCGGGGGGCACCGACCGGGACTTCCTGGCCGCCCTCTATCAGTCGGTACTGGGCCGCACCCCCGACGAGGCCGGCATCGACTACTGGGAGGCCCAGCTGGCCGCCGGGCGCGCCACCCGCCTCGACGTGGCCTCGGGGTTCTACACCTCGGTCGAGTCCCGGGGGCGACGGGTCGATCTGATCTACAACCGCCTCCTCGGCGTCGACGCCCCCGCCACCGTGCGGGCCACCCTCGCCGACCAGCTGCTGGCCGTCGACGAGCGGGTGGTGGCGGCCGAGATCGCAGCCTCCGGCCCCGCCTACAGCGCCTGGAGCGACTGACCGGGCCGCGATGTGGCCGACGGGGGCCAAACCGGCCCTCCGGTTGCGGGGCGAGCCGATCGTCCGGTGATCAGGCGGCCGAGCCGCCGCCCGGCCGCTGTCGGCCGACGGGGGCGCTTCGTCGGCGCCCGCGCCCGGGCAACAGGTGTGGCCGCTCACCGGCCAGCGCCTGATAGCCCTCGGCCCAGGCGGCGTCGCCGGCGGCGGCGTCGATCATGCCCGGTCGTCGGGCGGCCAGCGTGCGAGGGGGCAGCACCGCCAGGCGGTGGGCCGGCTGCTCGCCGGACTCGCCCCGGATCGGATAGGGCGCAAGCACCCGGGCCTCGGTCGCCGTCGGGTCGACGATCACCCGGAGGGCCGGCTCGATCATCACTGCGGAGAACCCGTCGTGGTCGAGCTGGAGCCAGGGCTCGATGTCTTCGGCGAACATCTCGGCCCCGGCGGCCAGGTGGGCCGCCTCGGTGTGGAAGGGGCGCAGGCCGGGCTCGAGATCCTGGGGCGACGGGGGCAGGAGCCGGAGCAGGGCTTCGAGCACCTCGGGCCGCCGGTAGGCGGCGGACCGCACCTCGCAGTCGTCGGCGTCGTCGAAGGCCCACACCGCAGCCGAGGCGTCCGGGGCGTTGGGGAGGCCGACGTAGGCCCCCCGCACCTCGGGGCCGGCTCCGTCGGCGTTGAGGATCTTCTGGGCGTAGCGGTGCGGCTCGTCGAACAGGCCGAGTCCGCCGACGAGCACCCGCTCGGCCTCTCGCAGCGGCTCCTGGCCGGCCAGCCGATCGACCGGGCAGCGGCCGTCGGGGGTGGGGGTCAGCACATGGCGCCCCTCGACCGGGAGGTCGGGTCGCAGGATGTCGAGCGTGCGGTCGACGAGGGGCCCGATGCGACCGCACAGCAGGACCCGGTCGGGTTCGAGGCGGTCGATCTCCGAGCCCAACCAGGCGGCGAAGCCGACCAGGAGTGGGCCGGCGGCGTAGTAGCCGACGTCGAAGCCGCGCTCGGCCCGGCTTGCGGTGCGGGTCAGGTGGCGGTTGGCCAGGGTCAGGGCCAGCGAATCGAGGCCGCCGGGTGCGCCGAGGCCGAGGACGACCTGGGGTGCCGAGTCGCCGGGAGCGGGGGCCAGGTACCCGGCGATGCCGAGTCGCCGAGGCACCTCGACGTCGAGCTCCTGATCGGGGCCGAAGTGGACGACCGCGCCGGCGGTCACCCCGGTCTTGGCCACCAGCCGTTGGAACAGGCCACCGCCCTTGCGGCGCCCCTCGTTCGATGACACCAACACGTGATCCGGCAGGTAGCCGCAGGCCCGGACGATCCGGTCGACCAGGTCGCGGGGGAGCGGGGTGTCGGCCACCATGGCGGTGGCGATGCCCCGCTCGCGGGCCTGGCGGTGCAGTTCGAGGGCGTCGGGGTTGGGGCGGCCCAGCATACGACCGAGCTCGATCTCGGTGTCGATGCTCAGGCGGGCGATGGCGGAGGCGTCGTCCGGCTCCACCGCGTCGAGCAGGAGCTCGTGGAGGTGGTCGGAGATCACGGCCAGGGGCGCCTCGCCGATGTCGCGGATGGCCGCCGCCGCCCGGGCCTTGCGTTCGGCCTGTTCCCGCAGGGGTCGGTACTCCGACGCCATGGCGGGGAAGCGCTTGGCCACGATCGAGGCCACCAGGTCGTGCCGGTCGCCATCGTCGAGGAAGGTGGGTTGGAGGGCCAGCCCGAAGACGTCGAGGCTGAGCAGCTCGGCGTTGCGACCGAGCAGGGTGGCCGGACTTCGTCGTCCGCGGAGGATGCGTGGGGAAAGCGCTGGAGTCACTGGTTGCAGGGGGTTCTCCGGACCGTCCTTGGCCCGATGGACGTTGCCGCACCTTTCTTGTCGAACAAACGACAAGAAACCGTCATTGATCATACACGATTGGTCACCGAGAGTGGGGTCGCGGGGAAGGGTTGTGGCCTGCCACCGGGGACGTCTCCGGGGCCAATAGCGTGGGGGAATGACGTTCGCCGCTACCGACGCCCCCATCTTCGTCGCCGGCCATCGAGGTCTGGTCGGCTCCGCACTGCTCCGCCGACTCGAGGCCGACGGCTATACGAACATCCTGACCGTCGACCGTACCTCACTCGACCTCCGGTCTCAGGCCGCGGTCGACGAGTGGTTCGCCGAACACCGCCCCAGTCACGTGTTTTTGGCTGCAGGACTGGTCGGAGGGGTGTTGGCCAACTCCACCCGACAGGCCGAGTTCCTCTACGACAACATGATGATCCACGCCACCGTGGTCGAGGCCAGCCGCCGCGTCGGGGTGACCAAACTGCTCTACCTCGGCAGTTCCTGCATCTACCCCAGGGGCGCCGATCAGCCGATCGGCGAGGAGCAGCTCCTCACCGGTCCGCTCGAGCCGACCAACGAGGGTTACGCCCTGGCCAAGATCACCGGCATCAAGCTCTGTCAGTTCTACCGACAGCAGTTTGGTTGCAATTTCGTGTCGGTGATGCCCACAAACCTGTACGGGCCGGGCGACAATTTCGACCTCGAGTCCTCCCATGTGATACCAGCCCTGATGCGCAAGTTCCACGAGGCGAAGGTGGAGGGCCGCAGCGAGGTCGAGGTGTGGGGATCGGGCACCCCGCGGCGGGAGTTCCTCCACGTCGACGATCTGGCCGACGCCTGCGTCTACCTGATGGAGCACTACGAGGACGAGCGGCACCTCAACGTCGGCACCGGGCAGGATCTCGCCATCGCCGATCTGGCCGGCCTCGTCCGCGACGTCGTCCACCCGACGGCCACCCTCGCCTTCGACGACTCGAAACCCGACGGCATCCCCCGCAAGGTGCTCGACGTGTCCCGCCTCCACGCCCTGGGCTGGAAGCACACCACCTCGCTGTACGAGGGCCTGCAGTCGACCTACGAGTGGTACCTGTGGAACGAGGACTCGCTGCGGGGTCGCTCGTGACGATTCCCCCGCCGACATCGGGCGATGTGATCGCCTTCGTCCCGCCCCGCTTCGGCGACGAGGTGGTGGGGGGCGCCGAGGCCGTCGTGGCCGAGATGGCCGAGGCCCTGGCCCTGCTCGGCCTGCCGGTCGAGATCCTGACCACCTGCGCCCAGGACCACTACACCTGGGCCAACGCCTTCCCCGCCGGCGCCGAACGCCACGGCGACATCGTCGTCCGCCGCTTCCCCACCGTGGTCGACACCCCGGGCGTCCATCGGGAGCGGCTGGGGCAGCGGATCCTGTCCGGTGAGCGACTCGACGTCAACCAGCAGCAGCTCTGGATGAACGACAGTCTGCGGGTGCCCGAGCTGTGGCATCACGTGCTCGACCACGGCGACGGCTACCGGGCGTTCATCTTCGCTCCGTACCTGTTCTGGACGAGCTACGCCGTCGGTCAGGTCGCCCCCGGCAAGACGATCATCATGCCCTGCCTGCACGACGAGCCGATGGCCCGCCTCGACATCTTCAAGCCGCTGCTCGAGGGGTCGCGAGGCGTGTGGTTCCTCACCGAACCCGAGGCCCGGCTCGCCGGTCGGCTGTTCGATCTTCCCGAGCGGGCCGCCGTGGTCGGCGCCGGCATGGAGGTGGGCGACGGCCACGACCCCGACGCCTTCCGGAGCCGCTACGGCGTGGAGGGCCCCTTCATCTACTACGCCGGGCGGCGCGAGTGGGGCAAGGGCTGGTTGCAGCTGGTCGAGGCGTTCGAGCGGGCCTCCGTCGAGCACGGCGCCGATCTCACGCTCGTCACCTCCGGGGTGGGCGACATCGAGGCGCCGGAGCACGTGAAGGCCTCGATCGTCGACGTCGGCTTCCTGTCCGACGAGATGCGCGACAACGCCATGGCCGCCGCCGTGGCCTACGTCCAGCCCAGCGCCATGGAGAGCTTCTCCCGCACCGTGCTCGAAGCGTGGGCGGCGGGCACGGCCGTGATCGCCAACAGCGAGAGCGCCGTCGTCAGCTGGCACGTCGAGCGGTCCGGGGCCGGGCTGCTGTACCGGGGCACCGACGAGCTGGTCGAGGCGCTGCGGTTCGTGGCCGCCGAGCCGGCCGCCGCCGCCGAGTTGGCCCGACCGGGCCGCCGCTACGTCGACGAGGGCTTCCGGTGGACCGACGTGGTCGATCGGCTGCTCGACACGCTCGACCGCTGGCTGCCGTCCCGGCCCCTGGTCGGGGTCGGCGCCGCCGATGCGGACACCGACGGGGCGCCCGGGGCCGACGGGGAGGCCACCCGATGAAGCTGCTGATGGTCACCCCCTACCCGCCGTACCGGGACGGGATCGGCACCTACGCCGTGCAGGAGGTCCGCCGCCTACGGGCCGAGGGGATCGACGTCGAGGTGCTGTCGCCGGTGCCGTCGGCCGCCCACCACCATCTGGCCCTCGGCACCTTGCGAGGCGTGCTCGCCCTGACCAAGAGGGCCCGACGCTACGAGCGGACGATGATCCAGTTCTCACCCGAGATGTTCTTCGGGTCCTGCCGGGGCCCGCTGGAGCGGGTGGCGGTGTGGAACGGGCTGGAGGCCCTGGCCCGGGTGACGAGACTGGAAATCCGCCAACACGAGATCGAGTGGGGCCCGCTGAGCCGCAACCCGGCCGAGCGGTGGGCGGCGGCCCGAGCCCTGCGGGCGGCCGACGTGGTGTCGGTGCACACCCAGGGCGAGGTCGACCGGCTCACCGACGCTCTCGCCATCGACGAGGGCGTCGTCACCCTGGTCGAGCACGGACGCAACTTCGTCCAGGCCACGACCGAGACCCAGGCCGAGGCCCGAGCCGAGTTGGGCCTGGGTCGGCACCGCCACCAGTTCCTCGCCATCGGCTTCCTGCAGGAGCACAAGGGGTTCGATCGGGCGGCCGAGGCCTTCCGGGCCGCCGGGTTGGCCGGTCAGGCCGAGCTGCACGTCGTCGGGTCGGTGCGGGTGAACCACCCCGATCTGCTCGCTCACGCCAAGGCCCTCCACCGCCTGGCCGCCTCGATCCCCGGGGTCGAGGTGCACGAGCGCTACGTGAGCGACGAGGAGTTCGACCGCTGGATCCTCGCCGCCGACACCGTCGTGCTGCCCTACCGGGAGATCTGGTCCTCCAGCGTGCTGGAGCGGGCCAAGCTGCTCGAGCGGCCGATCATCGCCGCCGACGTCGGCGGCCTGGGAGACCAGGCCCCCGAGGGCACCCTCTTCTTCGACGACGCCGAGTCGCTGGCCCAGTGCCTGAAGGAACGGGCCGCCACCACCGTCGTCCCGCTCGACAGCGCCACCGCGGCCGACGTCGACCCCGAGCCGACGGCGGCCCCCCTCGATCGGTGGAACGTCGCCGTCGACGCCCCCGACCGGGCCTCCCTCGAGGACCAGATTCGGCGCCGGGCCCGGACCGCCCGGGGTGCCTCGGGCCTCACCGGCCGACCGGCAGACGCCGTCGCTGAAGGCGCGGCGGAGGCCGCCGAGCCGCTCCTCCGGCTGGAGGAGCTGCAGCGCCCGGCCCTCACCTCCACCCGCCGGGGCGTGTCGGCGGTGAAGCGGACGGTGCGACGCCTGCTCGACTGGGAGCTGGCCCCGGTCGTCCGTCAGGTCGATGAGCTGCAGCAGGCTACCACCGAAGCCGTCGGACGGCTCGACGCCGCCCTGGGCCGGGTCGGCACCGGGGAGCGGGCGGGCGACCGTCGACCCCCGGCCCCCATCCCGGCCGGTCGGGCCGTGGTGGAGGACCCGTTCGTCCACACCGCGCTCGGCGCCCTGTCGACCGGGGCCCGCGTCCTGCTCGTTGGCGGAGCCGGCTCATCGCTGGCGGCCGAACTCGACGCCGCCGGGTTCCGGCTCACCGTGGTCGACCCCGGCGCCGTCGCCCAGGCCGCAGGCGGCGACCCCGACCCCGTGGGTGAGCCCTCGGCGCTGGGCGAGCACGACGCCGTGGTCGCCCTGTCGGCCGCAGGAGCCCGGGCCGGTCTCGATCACGGGGCCTGGCTGACGGCGCTGCGTCGGGGCCTGGCCGACGGCGGCCGCCTGGTGGTGTCGCTCGAGCGCCGGGCCGGCGACGAGTCCACCCCGCCCCAGGGTCTCAAGGTGCTGGCCCACCGCATGGCGGTCGAGTCGGCCGGCGGCCGGTGGCGGGTGGTGGCCGAGGCCCCCGCCGGCGACGCCCGTCGTCTCGTCATGGCCGTGACCCAGATCGGCTGACCGAGCTCCGCTCACGCCCCCGCCCGCCCTCGGCGGCCGCATGCGGCCGAGGGGCGGCTCCGGGTGGCCCCCGCCCGCCGTCGTTGGCGACCTCGGTGGGGCGGCGGTGTCGGCTTCCGGTGCCTAGCGGCCGGACGTCGAGGGCTGACCCGACTGGGTCTCCAACCGGACGTCCAGCTTGAGTCGGCTGATGATCGGGTCGCCGGTGAACACGTCGAACCCGAGTTCGCCGTCCGTCCGGTCGTACTCGACGGTCTCCGCCGGGTCCTGGAGGATCAGGGTGACGGTGTAGTGGCCGTCGGTGAGGGGGAAGTCGTCGAAGACGAACCGCACCTCGTTGACCGCCGACGTCGGCCCGATCTCGGCGCCGGTGACGTCCCAGCTCGACAGGTTGGCGAAGTGGATGCCGTCGGCGGCGTGGAGGTGGAGGCGAGCTCGCACCATCTCGCCCTCCGGGGCCCGGAAGCGGAGCCCGACCCCGACGGTGTCGCCGGGGTGGAACGTGGCCCGACCGCTGGGCGGGGCGTCGATCCAGGCGTCGTCGATGGCGATGGCCGACTCGGTCGACACCTCGCCGATGACGATCGTCTGCTCGGCCCGGGCCTTGGCCACCGCCGCTTCGGCCTCGGCCGCCGCCTCCTGCTCGGCGGCGACGCCCGCCGGGTCGAGGGAGCGGCGGTAGGTGCTGATGCCCTCGTTCACGTCGCCCAGGTGGATCACGTCGCCGTGGTCGAGCACCATCACCCGGTCGCACAGGCTGCGGACCAGATCGGGGGAGTGGGTGACGAGACAGATCGTGCGACCGGCGGTCTGGAAGCCCCGCACCCGGTCGACGCACTTGGCCTGGAAGGCCTCGTCGCCAACGGCCAGCACCTCGTCGATCAGGAGCACGTCGGGCTCCAGGTTGACGGCAACGGCGAAGCCGAGTCGGGCGTACATCCCCGAGGAGTAGTGCTTGACCTGGGTGTCGATGAACTCGGCCAGGCCGGAGAACTCGACGATCTCGTCGAAGATCTCCTCGATGTGGACCCGGGAGAACCCGAGGATCGAGCCGTTGAGGAAGATGTTCTCCCGGCCGGTCAGGTCGGGGTGGAATCCGGCGCCGAGTTCCAGCAGGGCCGAGAGCTGACCCCGCACCTTGACCGATCCGGTGGTGGGGCGGATGGTGCCGGCGATGCACTTGAGCAGGGTGCTCTTACCCGACCCGTTGTGGCCGAGTATGCCGAAGGTCTCCCCGGTGCGGATGTCGAAGTTCACGTCGCGCAGGGCGTGGAACTCCTGCGTCGTCGACTGGCGCCAGGTGAGGAGGCGCTCTTTGAGCGTCTTCGACGGCTCGCTCGACTTGCGGAACGTCTTGGACAGGTCGGTCACCTCGACGGCGACGAGGGACTCGGTGGTCACAGCGCCTCCCCGAGGTCGCCCTCGACCCGGGTGAACACCCGGAACCCGATGATCAGCACCACCACGCCGACGCCGAGCGAGATGCCGAGGTTCTGCACGTACCACCAGGTCGAGCGCAGCATCAGGTCGAACTGCTCCTGCTGCTCGGCCCCGAAGTTCGTCGGGTTGTACAGGACCCGCTGGAAGGTCACCACCATCGGCAGGACGGGGTTGAGCACGGTGAGGCGCTCGGCGGCGGCGCCGTAGTTGTCGATCAACAGCCGGGCGACCAGGTCGTAGGTGTAGACGACGGGGGTCAGCCAGAACCACATCAGCAGGGCGATGTCGAGGAAGTGCTCGACGTCGCGGAAGTGCACGTTGAGCCCGGCGAGGAGGAGGCCGAGGCCGGTGACCAGGAGCAGCACCGCCAACAGGGCGGGCAGCGTCAGCCACAGCATCGACCACTCCGGTGCCTGGCCGAAGGCGGCGAGACCGAGCATCAGGATCACGAGCTGGAAGAAGAACGTGACCAGCTCGGCCCCGATGGCGGCCAGGGGCAGGATCTCGCGGGGGAACCACACCTTCTGCACCAGGGGACCGTTGCCCGTGATCGAGGTGGTGGCGGCCCGGAGCCCGTTGGAGAACAGGTTGAACACCAGCAGCCCCGACAGCAGCAGGAGGCCGAAGTTCGGGGTGCCCGACCTGAGGATCACCGAGAAGACGAAGCTGAACACCGCCATGTAGAGCAGCGGGTTCATCAGGGTCCACAGGAACCCCAGGATGCTGTCCTTGTACTTCACCTTCAGCTCGCGGCGAACCAGGTTCAGCAGCAGTTCCCGGTACGACCACACGCTCACGGCTCGGGCCCACAGCGTGGTGGGACCGGCGGCGTTGGCCAAAAGAGGAGGAGCGTCGGTGGAAGTCACGGTACTCACGGCGGTCACCGGACAAGGCTAGTGGCGCCCCGCTGACGATCGGCGCAGGGGGGTGGTGACCGCCGTCGCAGCACCGTCAGGCGGTGTGACCCCGCAGGCCCCGCAGACCCCGTCGGGCCAGGCAATACTGGGCCCAGCCGCTCCAGATCGACAGCAGGAGCCCGATCACCGAACCGATCCGGATCCACCGCCGCAGCGAGTCGGCGGCGCCCTCGATCGTGTCGCCGACCTGGTCCACCTCATCCTGCAGGCTGTTGATCTCCTCGGTGACCTCGGTGGCGACCGAGGCGGGGAGCGGTCGGTCGTCCTCGTTGGACTCGACCAGTTCCTGCACGGTGGCGGCCCGGCCTGCGAAGTCGTCGACGATGTCGAGGAGGGGGTCGAGATCGGCGGGCAGCCACCCGTAGACCGGGTGCTCCTCCAGGTTCTCCGCCAGCTCCTGGGCCGCCGTGGTGACGTCGGTGAGGCCCTCGGCCCGGGCCACCAGCTCCGGCATCCGATCGGCGGCGATGCCGTCGCGGTCGACGGCGTCGTCGGCCTGATCGATGCGGGCGTCGATGCGATCGACGTTCTCCAGGAGGGGCTCGGTGAGCCGCTCGACGGTGGACGAGGCCCGTATGCCGGCCCACACCACCAGGACACCGATCACGATCGAGGCGGCCACGCCGATCGCCCCCAACACCAGGGCCAGGAGCCCGAGGCCCCGTTTGGGCAACGTCGAACCGGCGATCGAGCGCTTCGACGCCGGTTCCTCGATCGGTTGCCAGCCGCCCAGCTCGGCGTCGTCACCGCCGTCGCCGCCACCACCCCCGCCGAGGACACCGCCGCCGCTGCCGCCGTCGTCGCCACCCGCTTCGAGGCCGAGGGCGTCGTCGAACAGGCGATCCATGCCATCGGGGTCGTCGTCGGTGCCGGAGGACCGGCGCGACGTGGCCAGCTCCACGGTGCCGTCGTCGTCTGAGGGCGTGGTCGGATCGTCGGATTCGTCAGCCATCGTCCCTCGAATCTAGTCGCCGCGGGGCCGGTGGTTCCTGCGACCGGCGACCGATCACCTGGTCAGCCGGGGTCAGGCCAGGTCGGCCCAGGCCCGACGGGCCAGTTCGGCGGCGGCACCGCCGGGCGTTCGGGTGCCGGCCGACACCTCGGCCTCGGCCTCGGCCCGCAGCGGCCCGAACCCCTCCTGGGCCGTGATCCGCTCGACCAGGAGGTGCTCCAGCTCCCGGGCGAAGTGGTGACGGGCCTGATCGGCCCGCAGCGCCGTCAGCCGGCCGCCTTCGTCGAGGCGCCGGTGGACGTCGGTCACCGTGCCCCACAGCTCGTCGAGGCCGTCGCCGGTGAGGGACGAGCAGCTCACCACCGGGGTGGGGAAGCCCGACCATTTGGGCCGCACCATGTGCAGGGCGTGGGCGTAGTCGGCGGCGGTGTGGCGGGCGGCGGTGAGCAGCTCACCGTCGGCCTTGTTGACGGCGACCACGTCGGCCAGCTCCATCACCCCCCGCTTGATGCCCTGCAGGTCGTCTCCACCCCCGGGGGCGACCAGCAGGAGGAACAGGTCGCAGATGTCGGCCACCGCCGTCTCGGCCTGGCCGACCCCCATCGTCTCGACGATCACCACGTCGAACCCGGCGGCCTCGCACAGCAGCAGGGCGTCGCGGGTGCGGCGGGCCACGCCCCCGGTCAGGCCGCCGGAGGGGGAGGGGCGGATGAAGGCCTCGGGCCGCTGGGCCAGACCGGCCATGCGGGTCTTGTCGCCGAGAATCGAGCCGCCCTGGCGGTTGCTGGTGGGGTCGACGGCGAGCACGGCCGGCCGGTGACCGTCGTCGATCAGACGTTGACCGAGGGCGTCGATGAACGTGCTCTTGCCCACCCCCGGCGTGCCGGTGATACCGAGGCGCAGCGAGGAGCCGGTGTGGGGGAGGAGCTTCTCGATGAGTGACTCGGCCGCCGTCCGGTCGTCGGCCCGGGTCGACTCGACCAGGGTGATTGCTCGGGCCAGCGTCCGGCGGTCGCCGGACACCAGGGCGTCGGCGGTGGGCCCCGGTCGCTCGCTCAAGGGGTTCGGATCAGGTCGAGCACCTCGGCCGCCGCCTCCGGGATGTTGGTCCCCGGCCCGAAAATCCCGCTCACGCCCGCCGCCCGCAGCTCGTCGTAATCCTGTGGGGGTACGACACCGCCCACGACGACGATCACCTCGTCGGCCCCGACGTCGGCCAGCTCGGCGATCAGCTCCGGTACCAGCGTCTTGTGCCCGGCCGCCTGGGACGACACGCCGACCACGTGGACGTCGTTGTCGACCGCGTCGCGGGCCGCCTCGGCCGGGGTCTGGAAGAGGGGGCCGATGTCGACGTCGAAGCCGAGGTCGGCGAAGGCGGTGGCGATCACCTTGGCCCCCCGATCGTGGCCGTCCTGGCCCATCTTGACCACCAGCATGCGGGGCCGCCGCCCGTGGTCGTCGGCGAAGGCGGCGATGCGGGCGCCGATGGCGGCGAACTCCTCGTCTCCCTCGTAGGCGGCGCCGTACACACCGGAGATGGTACGGGTCTCGGCCACGTAGCGGCCGAACACCTCCTCCATCGCGTCGGACATCTCCCCGACGGTGGCCCGGGCCCGGGCGGCGTCGACGCAGGCGGCGAGCAGGTTGCCCCGGCCCCGGGCCGCCTCGGTCAGCGCCGTCAGGGCGCCGGCGCAGGCCTCGGCGTCGCGGGTGGTGCGGGTGTGGTCGAGGCGCTCGATCTGGGCGTCGCGCACGGCGGTGTTGTCGATGTCGAGCACGTCGACCATCGACGGCTCGTCGACCTCGTACCTGTTGACCCCGACCACCACGTCGTCGCCCCGGTCGACCCGGGCCTGGCGGCGGGCGGCGGAGGACTCGATCCGCAGCTTCGGCATGCCCGAGGCGATGGCGGCCGTCATGCCGCCCAGCTCCTCGACCTCGGCGATGATGGCTCGGGCCCGATCGGCCAGCTGATCGGTGAGGGCCTCGACGTAGTAGCTGCCGGCCAGAGGGTCGACGGTCTCGGTGATCCCGGACTCCTCGGCCAGGATCAGCTGGGTGTTGCGGGCGATCCGGGCGCTGAACTCGGTGGGGAGCCCGAGGGCCTCGTCGAAGGAGTTGGTGTGGAGGCTCTGGGTGCCGCCGAGGACGGCGGCCATGGCCTCGACGGTCGTCCGGATCACGTTGTTGTGGGGATCCTGCTCGGTGAGCGACACGCCCGACGTCTGGCAGTGGGTGCGCAGCATCGAGGATCGGGGGTTCCTCGGCTCGAACTGGGCCATCAGCTCGCTCCACAGCAGCCGGGCCGCACGCAGCTTCGCCGCCTCCATGAAGAAGTTCATGCCGATCCCGAAGAAGAAGCTGAGGCGGCCGGCGAAGGCGTCGACGTCCATGCCCTTGGCCAGGGCGGCCCTGACGTACTCGACGCCGTCGGCCAGGGTGAACGCCAGCTCCAGATCGGCCGAAGCCCCCGCTTCGAGCATGTGGTAGCCGGAGATCGAGATCGAGTTGAACTTCGGCATGTTGTCGGCCGTGTACTCGATGATGTCGGCCACGATCCGCATCGACGGCTCGGGCGGGTAGATGTAGGTGTTGCGGACCATGAACTCTTTGAGGATGTCGTTCTGGATGGTCCCGGCCATCGCCTCGGGGGCGACCCCCTGCTCCTCGCCGGCCACGATGTAGCAGGCCATGATCGGGAGCACGGCCCCGTTCATCGTCATCGAGACCGTCATCTGGTCGAGCGGGATGCCGTCGAAGAGGACCTTCATGTCCTCCACCGAGTCGATGGCCACGCCGGCCTTGCCGACGTCACCGGTGACCCGCTCGTGGTCGGAGTCGTAGCCGCGGTGGGTGGCCAGGTCGAAGGCCACCGAGAGCCCCATCTGGCCGGCTTCGAGGTTCTTGCGGTAGAAGGCGTTTGACTCCTCGGCGGTGGAGAACCCGGCGTACTGACGGATGGTCCACGGCCGGTTGGTGTACATCGTGGCCCGCGGGCCCCGCACGTAGGGGGCGGCCCCGGGGATCGAGCCCATGTGGTCGATCCCGTCGAGGTCGGCCTCGGTGTAGAGCGGCTTGATCGTGATGCCCTCGGGGGTTTCCCGATGCAGGTCGGCGGGGTCGGCTCCCCGCAGTTCGCGCTCGGCCAGCTCGTTCCAGGCCTCGGGTGTCGATCCGTCGTTGGTCACATCAGCGAGTGTAGGAGCACCCCGGTACGCGGATAAATCCGGTCACGACGGCCGCCGGAGCGACCGTCATGACCGGAGGGGGATGGGGGGTTTGACGGGGAGGGGACGGGGTCAGCTGCGGTTCACGTTGGAGGCGCCGCTGGTGCCGACCCGGACGTTGGCGTCGTTGGGGACGCTCAGGTTGGAGGCGCCGCTCAGGTCGCCGTCGACGACGCCGACCTCGCCGATGGCGACGTTGGAGGCGCCGGAGGCGTCGACCTGGGCCGAATCGGCGGTGAGATCGTCGAACTCGATCTCCGAGGCGCCGCTGGCGTCGATGGTGACGCTGTCGGTTGTGCCGTCGACCGTGACCTTCGAGGCGCCCGAGGCGTCGACCGAGAGGGACTCGGTGTCGACCGAGACGTCGATGCGGGAGGCGCCGGAGGCGGCGATCTCGATGTCGGGGTCGGTCAGGTCGCCGTCGACGTCGATCCGGGCCGCACCGGAGCCGTGGACCAGGTCCAGCGACGGCACGCTGATGACGACGGTGGGCCGCACCTCGGCCCGCCAGCTGCTGATGTCGAGGTCGACCTTGAGGACGCCGTCGTCGACCTTCACGTCGAGATCGTCGGTGAAGTTGTCGTCGACGGTGACCTCGACCGAGGTGGCGCCGTCGGCCAGTTCGACGGTGGCCTCGAAGGCGTCCTCGATGTCGACGCCGGTGAAGTCGCCGACGTCGAACGATGTGGTCTCCGCCACCCCGGAGCCCTCCTCCTCGCCGAGTACGAACGAGATGGAGGCTCCGCAGGCGGGGAGGGCCAGAGCGCTGATGGCCAGAGCGGGGATGAGGAGTCGGGAAGTCGTGGTCATGTCCTCAACGATGATGGCGCCGGGCGTCGGCGGGAATGCGGGCTCTCCCTGAAAGAACCCTGATCCCGGTGGGGGGAGCTAGGGTCCGACGGGTGACCCCGCCCGATCCGCCGCTGCGAGTGGCCGTGGAGGCCACCTCGGTGCTGGGGCCCCGCACCGGGATCGGGGCCATGACCGCCGCGCTGCTGGAGCGGTTCGGGCCCGATCCGACCTTGGACGTGACCGGGGTGACCATCTCGTGGCGGGGTCGTCGTGACGCCGCCGAGGCCCTGCCCCCGGGGGTGAGGCCCCGGTTCCAGCCGTTCCCGGCGAACCTGGCCATGCGGCTGTGGATGCGGGGTGTCGGGCCTCGTCTGCGGGGTTTCGACCTGGTGCACGGCCCCAACTACGTGGTGCCGCCGTCGCCGGGCGCCGTCGAGTTGTTGTCGCTGCACGACTTCGGTCCCTGGCACTTTCCCGAGCTGGTCCACGAGCACGCCCGCCGCTATCCCCGCCTGGTCGACCAGGCCCTCGATCGGGGGGCCCACATCCACGTCGACTCCGACTTCGTCGGGGCCGAGGCCAGGGACATCCTCGGGGTTCCCCCTGAGCGCGTGCACACCGTCCGCCTGGGGTTCGACGGGCCCCAGGGACCGTCCGGGGCATCCGAAACGCCGGACGACGGCTCCCGGGGCCGATCGGTCGCCGGCCACGACCGGTATGTCCTGGCCGTCGGCACGATCGAGCCCCGCAAGGACCTGCCGACCCTGGTGGCGGCCATGGCCCAGGTCGAGGCCGCCGATCCCACCCTGCGGCTGGTGGTGGCCGGGGGCGACGGCTGGGGCACGGAGGCCTTCGAGGCGGCGCTGGCCACCCACGGGCTGACCGAGCGGGTGATCCGCCTCGGGTACGTGTCCGATCGGGATCGGGTCGATCTGGTGGCCGGGGCCCGTTGCCTGGCCTTCCCCTCGATCTACGAGGGCTTCGGGCTCCCCCCGCTCGAGGCGATGGCCCTGGGGACGCCGGTGGTCACCACCACCGCCGGTTCGCTCCCCGAGGTGTGTGGCGACGGGGCCCGGTTCGTCGCCCCGGGGGCGCCGGCCGAGCTGGCGGCCGCCATACTCGCGGTCGACGCCGACGACGATCAGCGTCGAACGCTCATCGCCGCCGGGCGGCGCAACATCGAGCGTTTCTCCTGGGACGCGATGGCGGCCGACATGGCCGACCTCTACCGGCGCCTCGTCGCCGGTCCGTGACGGCGGCGAGGGGTACGATCGGGGCTGATGAGCCCCGCTGATCGACCTGCGATAGCCGTGTTCCTCCTCGACGACCACGAGGTCGTCCGGCGCGGGGTGGCCGGTCTGGTCGATGCCGAGCCCGACCTCGAGGTGATCGGGGAGGCGGGCTCCGCGGCCGAGGCCCTCCGCGTGCTGGCCGAGATCGAACCCGACGTCGCCGTGCTCGACGTTCGCCTGGAGGACGGGAACGGGATCGCGGTGTGTCGCGAGATCCGCTCGGCCCACCCCGATGTCGCCTGCCTCATGCTCACCTCCTACGCCGACGATCGGGCCCTGGTCGACGCCGCGCTGGCCGGGGCCGCCGGGTTCGTCCTCAAGCAGATCCGGGGCAACCAACTGATCGACAGCATCCGCAAGGTGGCGGCAGGTGCCATCCTCCTCGACGACGCGACGGTCCGCCTCCGGTTGGAGCGCCTCAAGCAGAGCGAGGAGGGCGCCCTCGATCAGCTCACCCCTCAGGAGCGTCGGGTGTTCGACCTGATCGGGGAGGGCCGGTCGAACCGTCAGATCGGCGAGGAGCTGTACCTGGCGGAGAAGACGGTGAAGAACTACGTCTCCAACGTGCTGGCCAAGCTGGGCATGACTCGGCGGACCGAGGCCGCCGCCTACGCCGCCAGGATCGAGGAACGTGGTCGACAGCACTACACCTGAGGCTCTGGCCGCCCTCGACGGCGTCGGGGCGACGTCGTTGTGGCACGCCGCAGCCGATGGTCTGGTGCTGGTCGACGACGACGGGGTCATCGTCGCCACCAACGCCAGCCTGGACGAGCTGTTCGGATTCGAGGGGGGCGAGCTGATCGGACGGCCGATCGAACTCCTGGTGCCCGCCGAGTTCAGGACCGGCCACACCGAGCAACGGGAGGGGTTCCAGGACAGCCCCGAGGCCCGGCCCATGGCGGCCAGCCGACTGCTGCACGCCCTGCGGGCCGACGGCTCGACCTTCGCCGTCAACGTCAGCCTGGGCCGGCTCGAACTGTCGGGCGGTTCGGTGACGATGGCGGCCGTGCGCGACCTGTCGGCCCGGGTCGAAGCCGAGCGGGAGCAGGCCGAGGCCGAGCGGCGACAGACCCTGGCCGAGGACCACGAACGCATCGCCAGCGACCTCCACGACACCGTCATCCAGCGGCTGTTCGCCCTCGGGCTCGACCTGCAGGCCCTCTCGGGGCGGGCCGGTGATGAGACCGTGGCCCGGCGGGTGTCGGGCGCTGTCGACACCATCGACGACATCATCAGCGACATCCGGGGCACGATCTTCGGCCTTCGCTCCTCGGACGAGCCGGCCGGCCTCCGGCAGCGGCTGTCGGCCATCGTCAGCCAGACCGAGAGCGCACTCGGTTTCGCCCCCGAGGTCAGCTTCAGCGGGCCGATCGACGACCTGACCCACTCCGAGCTGGCCGAGACGGTCGAGCCGGTGGTGCGGGAAGCGCTGACCAACGCCGCTCGGCACGCCCGGGCCTCCCGGGTGACGCTGGCCGTCACCTACGACGCCGACGGCATCCACATCGAGGTGGTCGACAACGGTCGGGGCATCGGCGAGGACGTGGCCCGAAGCGGCCTGGCCAATCTGGCCGACCGGGCCACGGCCCACGGCGGTCGGTTCGCCGTCGAGGCGCTCCCGGCGGGCGGCACCCGGCTGGCGTGGTGGGTGCCGGCCTCGGTCTCGGCCTGACACCGATCGCCGAACCGGTCGCAGCGGATCGACGGCTCGCTCAGCGGCGGGGCACCTCCGCCGTCACCTTGGCCACCATCGCCGCCAGGACGTGGCGGACGACCGCCACCGTGACCCGCTGGTGGAGGCTGGCCGCCGCCGTCTGGGGAGGTGCTGTCGGCGGGAGCTGTGAGCGGCCGAGGATGTGCACGTGGAGGCGGTCGGCGCCGAAGCGGGCCACCTCGATGTCGGCCTCCAGCGGACTGACCCACATCCCGACACCCGACCAGGCGATCGGGATGATGGCGGCGTCGGCCCGGTGTCGGACCCGGCCCACCGCGGCGACGATCTGATCGGGTCGGCAGGCGGCGAGGGGGAGCCCGTGGCCGGCGGCGGCCTCGGCCTCGGCGTTCCAGGCGTCGACGACGAGTTCGGTCAGCGAGGCCGGATTGAGGAGGGCGACGAACCCGCCCACCGCCGACAGCCAGTCGAGCGGCACCGGAGCGAAATCGTGGATGAAGATCGGCGGGGGGTCGTATGCGCCCCCCGGGGCGTCCAGGTCGACGGGGACGGCCATGGGGCGGGTTCCCTCAGGAGTGCCGGTGGGCGCTGTGGTCGGCTGCCTCGACCCGCAGCCCCCACCGGATACCGGCGGCCAGGAAGCCGAAACCGCCACCGAGCCAGAACGACAGGTAGGCGGCGAAGCCGGCGGCGGCGGCCAGGGTGTCGGTCCGGGTGGCGATGGCGGCCGTGCCGAACACGAAGACGAACAGGATGGCGGCCGGGAGGAAGAGGGCGAGGTCACGGCCGAAGGCGGCGGGCTTGGCCACCGGGGTGGTGTCGGGGGTCGAGCGGACGGCGCGCTCGGGGTCCGCGACCGGGGTGGTCGGTTGGGCGATGTCGATGACTGCGTGCATGTTCCAACCATGCGAGACCCCGCCTTCGCCGCCCAGGGACCAAGGTCCCGACATGGTCCGCACCCGTTAGGGTCGAAGGCATGGAAGAGCGAGGGCAGCGCAAGCGGTTCGTCATCATCGGGGGTGGCCCTGGTGGTACCACCTGCGCCACCCATGCGGCCCGTATGGGCGCCGAGGTGACGATGATCGAGCGCGACATCGTCGGCGGCGCCGCCCACCTGCTCGACTGCATTCCCTCCAAGGCGATGATCGCCACCGGCGGCGCCATGTCGCTGATGAAGGACGCCGAGAAGATGGGCCTGGCCAACGTCGACGTCAAGCTCGACTTCGAGGCACTCCGCACCCGGATCGCCGACATCGAGAAGCAGCTGACGGCGTCCACCACCGATCTGCTGGCCAGCCAGGGTGTGCGGATGATCCAGGGCACCGGTCGCCTCCTGTCGGCCAACCAGGTCGAGGCCACCGCCGCCGACGGCACGGTCAGCGTGCTCGACGCCGACGTCGTGGTGCTGGCCACCGGGAGCCGTCCCCGCATTCCCGACTGGGCCAACATCGACGGCACCCAGGTGCTCACCACCCGCCACGCCTATCCGCCGCCCGAGCTGCCCGAGCACCTGATCGTGGTCGGCTCCGGCGTCACCGGGGTGGAGTTCGTCCACATGTTCAACTCGTTCGGCTCCGAGGTGTCGCTCATCGTCAGCCGTCGTCAGGTGCTGCCGGGGAAGGACCCGGAGGTGGCCGCCGTCCTGGAGCAGAGCTTCATCGATCGGGGGGTCGATCTGTTCTTCGGCGCCCGGGCCACCGGTATCGAGGCGGGCGACGGCGGGGTGTCGGTCCACTGCAACGACGGGCGGATCGTCAGCGGCAGCCATGTCCTGCTCGCCATCGGCTCGATCCCCAACTCGGAGAACCTGGGCCTGGAGGCGGCCGGGGTCGAGACCGAGTGGGGTTATGTCAAGGTCGACCACAACTGCAAGTCGAGCGTGCCCCACATCTACGCCGCCGGCGACCTGTCGGGCCGGCTGCCGCTGTCGTCGGTCGCCGCCACCCAGGGCCGCAAGATCGCCGAGCACGCCATGGGCCGCCACGTCGGTCCCCACCACCACATCGACTACGACAAGGCGGCTTCGGCCATCTTCACCGATCCCGAGATCGCCGATGTCGGCGTGGCCGAGGCCGACGCCTTCGCCGAGGGCCGCAAGATCCGGGTGACCAAGGTGCCGTTCTCGATGTCGCCCAAGGCCCTGATCAACAACGACTCCCGCGGGTTCGTGAAGATCGTGTCCGACCCCGCGACCGGGGTGGTCATCGGTGGCTCGATCGTTGGCCGCCACGCCGCCGAGCTGATCTCGGTCGTCGCCCTGGCCGTTTCGGCCGGGCTCACGGTGACCGATCTGGTGGAGACGCTCTTCGTGCACCCGGCCCTGGCCGGCGTGCTGGGCGAAGCCGCCATCTGATCCTCGACGGCCCGGCTGCGCCCGGGTCGGCGATCGGTTCGAAGGCCGAGGCCCCCGGCGACAACTAGTCTGTCGATGGTGGGCCTGCTCGACGACGGCAACATCCTCAGAGGTCGCTTTCGTCGTGACGCCGATGTCGAGGACCCGATCACGGTCGACGACGGTTCGGCCCGGCTCTTCGGAATACTGGCGCTCGTACTCGGGCTGCTCTGGATCTGGGGCCTCGGCTCCCTGATCGGACTCATCCTCGGCATCGCCGCCCGCAGCACGGCGCAGCGCACATTCACCCGCCGGTTGGCGCTGGTGGCGATCGTGGTCTGCATCGTCGGGATGGTCCTCGCCCTCACCACGGGCTGAGGCCCTGCGGCGGCGGTCGCCGCAGCTCCGCCGCCGCGATCGCCGAGCGGCGGTAGGGCCGGACGTCGGGCACGGCGCGGGCCGGACTGCTACCTTCCACGGCGTCATGATTGCTCTACTGTTGGCGGCCGAAGAGAGCGAGCTCATTCGGCAGGAGACCGCGGCCGTCGTGCTGCTGGCGATAGCGGCCGGGGTGGCCGTGATCGCCAAGCGGCTGCGGTTCCCCTACACCGTGGCCCTCGTGCTTGCCGGCTTCGGCGCCTCGACCCTGGGGGACCTGGTCCGGGTCGACGTGTCGCCCGACCTCATCCTGGCCCTCCTGGTGCCGCCGCTGCTGTTCGAGGCCACCCTCCATCTGCCGTGGGCCAAGCTCCGGGCCGACCTGGTGCCCGTGTTGCTTCTGGCCCTGGTGGGGACCACCGTCGGCACCCTGGGCCTCGGCGCCCTCGTCCACTACGCTCTCGACATCCCGTGGGCCGCCGCCTTCGCCTTCGGAGCCCTGATCTCGGCCACCGACCCGGTGGCCGTCATCGCCTTCTTCAAGAGCCTGGGCACCCCCAAGCGGCTCTCGGTCCTGGTCGAGGGCGAGTCGCTGTTCAACGACGCCGTCGCCGTGGTGGCGTTCGGTCTGGCCGTGGCGGCGGCGGAGGGTGAGGCCTTCACCCTGGGCGGCGCCGCCGTCGACTTCGTCGTCGTCTCGGCCGGGGGCCTGGCCGTCGGTGTCATCCTCGGCTACGTCGTCGGCGAGATCTTCCTGTCCCGGGTCGACGACCCCCTGATCGAGACCTCGACCACCCTGGCGCTGGCCTACGGCTCGTTCCTGTTGGCCGAGGAGGCGGGATCGATCATCGGCGAACCCGACCTCCACTTCTCCGGCATCCTGGCCGTGGTGTCGGCGGGTCTGGTGGTGGGCACCGTCGGGCTTCGCAACACGTCGGCCTCCACCCGCCTCACCCTCGAACACTTCTGGGCACTGTTGACCTTCCTGGTCAACTCGATGGTGTTCCTGGTGATCGGGCTCACGATCAGCCCCAGCGACCTCACCGAGGAGCTGGGTGCGGTCGCCATCGCTCTGGTCGGGGTGCTGGTGGTGCGGATCGCCCTCGTCTACGGCCTGGCCGAGCTGACCGAGCGCCTGGTTCCCAGCCGCCGTATCCCGATGGCCTTCCGCCACGTGATGACCTGGGGCGGGCTGCGGGGCGCCATCTCGCTGGCCCTGGTGCTCACCCTCACCGCCGACGTCGTCGGCGTGGAGACCGAGCGCACGATCCGGGTGATGAGTTTCGGGGTGGTGCTGTTCACCCTCATCATCCAGGGCACCACGATGACGGGCCTCATCCGCCGCCTCGGCCTGTCGGGCAAGGCCGACAACGAGCTGGCCCAGCAGCGCCATCAGGCCCGTATCGCCATGCACCGGGCCGGTCAGGCCGAGATCGGGCGGTTGGGGGCCGAAGGGGTGTTGGTCGCCGACATGGCCGACGCCATCGGCACCACCTATCAGCGTGGCGTGGCCCGGGAGTCGGCGGCGTTGCGCGACCACTTCAACGCCCACCCCGAGCTCGAGGTGGCCATGCTGCTCCAGGCTCGCCGCGACGCCCTGGTGGCCGAGCAGACGGCGCTGTCGGAGGTGGTGCGCACCGGCCTGATCGACACCGAGGTGGCGGCCCGGCTGGGCGTGGAACTGAACGAACGTCAGTCCGCCCTCGATCTGCTCGAGGAGCGGTGGGAGTCCGACCCCGAGCCGTCGACGGGTCCGACGGCACCGACATCGGCCTCGACCGCAGCCGAGGAGGCGTCGCCGTGATCCTCTACGTGTCATGGGGCGGCTCCGGCCGGGCCGCCAGCGTGCGGGCCGCCATGTCCCGGGCCCTGGCCCAGGAGGAGTCGGTCGGACGGGGTCTCCGCTATCTCGCCGTGCTGGACGACGGCAGCTTCGCCGATCTCGACGACAACACGCTCGATCTGGTCGCCGACGAGCTCCGGTGGCTGCTCGAAGCCCAGCTGGAGCTGACCAAGCGCCAGCTCGACGCCGCCGACCTCATCGTCGAGGTGCTCGTCAGACGGGGTGATGTGGTCGAGGCCGTGGTCGACGTGCTGGGGGAGCGGGGCCCGGCCGAGGTCCTCATCGGGGCACCGGTCACCCCTGCCGGCTCCGGTTACGCCACGGTCGACGACCTCCGACAGGCGCTGGCGGGGCGGGTCGAGGCCCGGGTGTCGGTGGTGGAGCCGCTTCCGACCTGAGCCGACGTTCACCGCGGCCGGCCGGAACGAGCGGACCCGCTGCTCTGCGGAGACCATTCGAACCGGAAGCACCGTCAAGCGCGGTGGGCCCGTGCCGACCTTCCCTGTCATGGGCCAACCGCCGACAATCCCGGCTGCCGACGAGCAGCCCCATCTCTCGCCGACCGAAGCCACCCGCGGCCTACGACGGGCGTTCCTCGGCGGCGTGACCATCCTCGTCCTGCTCTTGGTGGCGAGCCAGGTGTTGATCCAGCGCTCGCTGAGCGAGCAGGAGGGCGACGCCCGCCGCATCAACGTCGCCGGCAGCCAGCGGGCGGCCAGTGAGCGTCTGGTGAAGGACACCCTGGCCCTGGCCTACCTCGGTGACCACGAGAGCGCCGAGATGGCCGAGTTCCGCCTCGACGAGGCCCTGACCCGGTTCGCCCTGACCCAGGAGGCCTTGGCCGTCGGCGACGACGATCTGGCGATCCGTCCGATGACCGACGCCGACCATCTGGCGCAGCTCGGTGAGATGGACGACGAGTTCGAGGCCCTGGTGTCCGCCGTCGACGAGGTTCGATCGGCGGTCGAGGCCGGGGACGACCCCGGAGCCTCGGCGGCGGAGATGTTCGCCGCCCAGTTCGCCTTCTTCGACCGGATGGACGGTCTGGTCCGGACCCTCGACGTGGCCTCCTCGGCCAAGCTCGATGCGACCGGTCAGCTGGAGCTGACGGTCTTCGCCGCCATCATCCTCGTCCTGGTCGGGCTTGGTCTGTGGTCGTTCCGGCCCGCCCTCCGACGGCTCGGTCGGTCGGTGCAGCTGTTCGAGGCGCTGAGCCAGGGGTCGCCGGCCGCCGTCCTCCTGGCCGACGGTGACGGTCGGATCGTCCACCACAACCCGGCGGCCCGCACCCTGCTGCGGGGCACGCCGTCGAGCTCTCTGCGTGTGACGGCGCTCTTCGACGAGCCGCCAACGACCGCCGGTGACCTGGAGGTCGCCCTCATCGACCTCACCCGCCTCGACCAGGCCAAGGCACCGGTGCGGGCCACGGTCACCGAGATCGAGGTCGAGCCGGGGGTGACGGCCTGCATGTATCTCCTGCAGGACCGCACCGAGGAGCTCGAAGCCGAGGAACGTCAGCGTCAGTCGGAGAAGCTCGAGGCCATCGGCGTGCTGGCCGCAGGCATCGCGCACGAGATCAACACCCCGACGCAGTTCGTCCGCGACAACCTGACGTTCATCGACGACTCGGTGGCCGATCTGCTGTCGATCGCCGACAAGGTGGAGACCGCCGTGGCCGAGCCGACCGTCGCCGAGCCCGCCGACACCGCCGATGGCCCCGGCGGTTCCGACGGCCCCGAGGGCGACGCGCAGGCCCTGCGCCGGTCGCTGTCGGCCACCCTGGTTGAAGTCGACACCGACTTCATCAAGGAGGAGCTCGGCTCGGCCATCGAACAGAGCATCGACGGGATGAACCGGGTGGCCGAGATCGTGCGGGCGATGAAGGACTTCTCCCATCCCGGTTCGTCGGGTATGGACGAGGCCGACCTCAACGACGCCATCACCACCACCTCGATCGTCTCACGCAGCGAATGGCGCCATGTGGCCGATCTCCGACTCGACCTCGACGACGACCTTCCGCCGGTGCCCGTCCTCCTCGGCGACATCAAGCAGGTGGTGCTCAACCTCATCGTCAACGCCGCCCACGCCCTCCACGAGCACGGCTCGCCCGACGGTCAGGGCCGCATCGACATCCGGTCCTACGTCGATCACGACGTCGCCGTGGTCGAGGTTGCCGACAACGGTCCCGGGGTCCCGGACGAGATCCGGGACCGGATCTTCGACCCCTTCTTCACCACCAAGCAGGTGGGCAAGGGGACCGGGCAGGGGCTCGCCATCAGCCGTCGCGTCATCGAACAGCATCACCGCGGCGTGCTGCAGCTCCTTCGGCCCGAGGACGGGCCGGGCAGCGTGTTCCGGATTCGTCTGCCGCTCGAACAACCGTCCGACGACGGCGAGGACTTCCCCTCGAGTACCTCGACGGAGATGGCCGCAGTGGCGTCGAGCGCCTGACGGAGGTCCGATCTCGCCCGCCGGACCGGCGCTGAGCCCCCGTCCGACCCGATCGGGTCAGGGGCGGGCGGTCGACCCGGCGGTCACTCGATCACGACGACGACGTCGCCGCCGCCCACCGAGTCCCCGGCGGCGACCTTGACCTCTTTCACCGTGCCCGCCTTCTCGGCCGCCACGTTGTTCTCCATCTTCATCGCCTCCAGGACGATGACGGTCTCGCCCGACTCGACCTCCTGGCCGACCTCGACCAGAACCTTCACCACGGTGCCCTGCATCGGCACCGTGACCTGGCCGGAGCCGGAGCCCGCCCCGGCCGACTTGGCCGCCGCCTTGCGCTTCGGCTTACGGCCGCCTCCGCCGCCACCGGAGACCAGCTCGCCCTCGGGGACCCACATCGCCACCGAGAACTTCTTGCCGTTGACCTCGACATCGACGTCTCGCCGCACCCGCGGCTCGTCGTCGGACCCGGTGGTGTCGCCCTTGTCGACCGACACCTCGGACAGGTCGAGCACCTCCTCCACCCACTTCGTCGAGTGCTCCATGGCGGCGAAGTCCGGGTGTTCGAGGATGGCGATATCGGCCGGGACGGTGGTGGCCACGCCCTCGATCTCCAGCTCCCGCAGGGCGCGGAGGGTGCGGGCGATGGCGATGTCGCGATCGGCTCCCCAGCAGACGAGCTTGCCGACGAGGTTGTCGTAGTACTGGGAGATCTCGTCCCCGGCCTCATAGCCCCCGTCCCAACGGGTGCCGTAGCCCGAGGGCGGCCGCAGCTTGGTGATGGGGCCGGGGGAGGGGAGGAAGGCGCCGCCGGCCGGGTCCTCGGCGTTGATCCGCACCTCGATGGCGTGGCCGGTGAGGGTGACCTCGTCCTGGGTGAGCGGGAGCTCGGCCCCGGCGGCCACGGCCAGCTGGAGGGCGACGAGGTCGAGACCGGAGACCATCTCGGTCACCGGATGCTCGACCTGGAGGCGGGTGTTCATCTCGAGGTAGTAGTACGCACCGTCCTCGTAGAGGAACTCGACGGTGCCGGCGTTGGTGTAGTCGCAGCCCTTGGCCACCTTCACCGCCGCCTCGCCCATCGCCTCGGCGATGCCGGGGGCCAGTTCGAGGGCCGGGGCCTCCTCGATCAGCTTCTGGTGCCGCCGCTGGGCCGAACAGTCGCGCTGGCCGATGTAGATCCCGTTGCCGTGCTTGTCGCACAGGACCTGGATCTCGATGTGGCGGGGCTTGGTGAGATACCGCTCCAGGTAGCACTCGTCGCGGCCGAAGTAGGCCAACGACTCCCGCTGCGCCGACTCGAGGGCGTCGGCCGCCTCATCGGCTGAGGCCACCACCTTCATGCCGCGGCCGCCGCCGCCGAATGCCGCCTTGATGGCCACCGGCCAGCCGTTCTCCTGACCGAAATCGACGACCTGGGACGGATCGGTGATGAAGGTGGTGTTGCCCGGTACGCCGCGCACGCCGACCTTCTCCGCCGCCGCCCGGGCGCTGATCTTGTCGCCCATGACCTCGATGGCCTCGGGGGGCGGGCCGATGAAGGTGACCCCACGCTCGGTGATGGCCCGGGCGAAATCGGCGTTCTCGGAGAAGAACCCGTAGCCCGGATGGACGGCGTCGGCTCCGGCCCGCTCGATCACATCGAGGATGGCCTCCGTGTTGAGATAGCTCTCGGCCGCCGTCTGCCCGCCGAGGGCATAGGCCTCGTCGGCCAGGCGCACGTGGAGGGCCTCCCGGTCGAGTTCGGAGTAGACGGCAACGGTGGGAATCCCCAACTCCTGGCAAGCCCGAATGACCCGCACAGCGATCTCGCCGCGGTTGGCGATCAGGACCTTGTTGAACAACCGATCGTTTGACACCCGCATATGGTTAGCCGAGATGACGGCCATGTGGGAAGTACCGGGACCGAGCGGAACCAGATTTTCGTGGATCGACCACGTCGAATGGACCGGTTCGACCAATGCCGACCTGCTCGCCCTTGCCGCCGACGGGGCGCCGGCGGGCCGGGTTCTGATCGCCGATCACCAGGTGGCGGGCAGGGGCCGTCAGGGCAGGACCTGGCACGACGAGCCCGGCACCAGCGTGCTGATGTCGGTGCTGCTCCGTCCCCCGGCGGCCTGGGCCCCCGTGGTTCCGCTGCTGGCGGGGGTCGCGGTGGCCGACGGCGTCGATGCGGTGGTCGGCGTCACCGCCGACACCTCGCCGGTGGCCCTCAAGTGGCCGAACGACGTGTTGGTCCCCGGTCAGGGCGAACGCAAGCTGAGCGGCATCCTGGCCGAGTCGATCTCCGACGACGACGGCCTGGCCGTCGTGGTCGGCATGGGGGTCAACGTCAAGCCCTCGACCGCCGCCCCGGCCGACGTGGCGGCCCGGGCCATCGCCGTCCACGACCTCGGCCCGGCGATCCCGACCCGGGACGACGTGGCCGGCGCCATCCTGACTGCGCTCGATCGGCGCCTGGCCGAGGCCGAGGAGGGCGGCGCCGCTGCCGTGCTCGCCGCCTACCGCCCGCGCTGCGCCACCATCGGCCGTCCGGTCGTCCTGGAGACCCCGGCGGCCACCGTCGAGGGTACGGCCGTCGCCGTCGACGACGAGGGCGCCCTGGTCATCGAGACCGACGACGGCACGGTCACGATCCAGGCCGGAGACGCCCACCACCGGTGACCCGGCCGTGACAACGGCCACCGAACCTCGCCCTCATGACCGGACCGATCCCGCCGATGGATCGGAGTTATGGATGCTCACGGGCGGCGGCGCCCCATGCGGGTCGTCGTTCTCGGTGCGCTGGCGGCGCTGACGGCGGTCCTGTCCTCCGTCTCCGGGGCCGACGCCCAGTCGACGACGACCGACCCCGGCGCCTCGACGTCGAGCTCCGCGTCGACCTCGACCACGGCACCTCCGCCGTCGCCGTCGACCGAACCCCCGGCGTCGACCCCCGACACCACCGCGCCGCCGCCCGATCCGGGGGCGGGGCCCGAAGGCGAGGACACCTCGAGCACCGAGGACCCGCTGGTGGGCGAGGCCCCGGCCGAGCCGGCACCGGACACCGACGTGACCGTGCCCCCGCCCGACGGGTCCTACGGCGGTCAGGGGAGCTTCGAGCCGTCGCCGGTGCTGTGGAGCAGTGTGCGGTCGGCGGAGAACAAACTGGCCGACACCGAGGACCGGCTGGCCACCGCCGTCGACGAGCTGTACAACGCCCGCCTCAAGGTCAAGGAGCTCAACGTGCGCCGAGAGGGTCTGCGCGGCGACCAGCTCGACGCGCTGGCCGAGCTCGAAGAGGCCGAGGAGGTTCTGACCAACCGCTCGATCGCCGCCTTCGTCGGAGCCGACACCGAGGCCGAGGCCGTCGTCGGTCTGCTCCAGGCCGCCGACCACGACCGGCGGATCGACAACTGGACCAAGTCCCGCCTGCTCAGCGTGGCCCTCGACCAGGACGACGAGGCCATCGAGGACTACCGGCGGCTCCGACAGGACCTGGACCAGGACGTGGTGGCCACGGCCGAGGCCATCCGCCGCGTCGAACGGCGGGCCGCCGGGGCCGAGGCGGAGGCCGAGGCGATCGTGGCCGAGCGGGAGGCCGCCGCCGACGAACTGGAGGCCTTCGCCGCCGGGAGCGCCATCTACATCAGCGGCGTCCGCTTCCCCGTGGCCTGGCCCTACGACACCCCCCTGATCGACTCGTGGGGCTTCCCCCGCATGCCCGGCACCCCCGACGAACACTGGCACGAGGGCATCGATCTCTTCGCCCCGGCCGGGACGCCCTTGGTGGCGGCCGAGCGGGGCGTGATCATCAAGATCTCGACCGGGCGGCTCGGCGGGCTGACGTTCTGGCTGCGGGGCGAGAGCGGGGCCGAGTGGTACTACGCCCACCTCCAGTCCTACGCCGACGGCCTCCACGTGGGGCAGGTGGTCGAGGCCGGGCAGGTCCTCGGTTTCGTCGGCAACACCGGCAACGCCGTCGGCACCCCGCCCCACCTGCACCTACAGCTCCACCCCGACGGCGGCGACCCGGTCAACCCCTATCCGCTGCTGCACGTCACCTCCCAGCGGGATCTGGCCGCCATGAACGGCGAGGACGGCTAGCCACCGACCCGGCGTCGCGACGGCCCCGGTCATCGGCCGTCGGTGGTCCCCTCGACCACCGACCGCTGGGGGCCTAGAGCACGGCCCGGGCCGTCCACCGCCCGTCGAGGCGGTCGACCGCGACCGGTAGGGCGAACAGCTCCGACAGCAGCCGACCCGTCAGGATCTCGCCGATCGGCCCGGCGGCCATGGCCCGGCCCTCGGCGATGGCCAACAGATGCGTGGTGGTGGCGGGGATGTCCTCCACCCGGTGGGTGACCAACACCGATGGCGGCGACGACGGTTCGGCGGCCAGGCGCTCCAGCGCCGCCACCAGCTCCTCCCGGCCTCCGAAATCGAGGCCGGCGGTCGGTTCGTCGAGGAGGACGAGTGCGGGATCGGGCATGAGGGCCCGAGCCAGCAGCACCCGCTGGCGCTCGCCGCTGGACAGCGTGCCGAAGGTGCGGTCGCCGTAGTCCTTGAGCCCGACCTGGGCCAACAGCTCGGCCGCCCGGGCCCGATCGGTGTCGTCGTAGTCGTGCCACCACGGCTCCAGGGCGGCGTAGCGGCCGCAGCGCACCACCTCGTCGGCGGTGAGGCGGGGCCGCAGCTGATCGACCAGCGCGGCCGACGACACCCCCAGCCGGGCCTTGAGCGGGCGGATGTCGACCCGGCCGAGCTCGTGGCCCAGCACCCGGACCGTGCCCCGGGAGGGGTGGAGGCCGAGGCCGGCCACCCGGAGCAGGGTGGACTTGCCCCCGCCGTTCGGCCCGAGGACGGCCCAGTGTTGGCCGGGCTCGACGGCCCAGTCGACCCCGTCGAGCACGGTGCGGCCGTCGATCGTGACGCCGACGGCGAGAAGGTCGAGGACGGCGTCGGCGGCGGCTCTGGCTTCGGTCACGAGTACTACAGTGAGGCCGAACCGCTCGCCTATGTCAACCATCGTCGGCCTCCTCCTCGTCATCGCCCTCGTCGTGGCCAGCGGCATGTTCGTGGCGATCGAGTTCTCCCTGATCGCCGCCGACCGTCAGCGTTTGGAGGACCTCGCCGCCCAGGGGCGGTGGCCGGCGCGGGCCGCAGTGCGGGCGGTCAAGCGGCTCTCGTACCACCTGTCCGGCGCCCAGCTCGGGATCACGGTCACCAGCCTGCTGCTCGGCTACCTCGCCGAGGACGTGATCGGCTCGCTGATCGACCGGTCGCTCGGGGGTGCGCTCGGGGGCGCCGGGTCGGGCCTGAGCATCGCCGTCGCCCTGCTGGTGGCCACGATCTTCCAGATGGTGGTCGGCGAGCTCGTGCCCAAGAACATCGCCATCAGCAAACCGATGGGTACGGCGCAGTTCACCGCCCCGATCGCCCTCGTCGTCCACGGCGTCCTGTCGCCGGTGATCGTGGTGTTCAACGGGGCCGCCAACTGGGTGGTCCGGCGCCTCGGGGTGGAACCCCGGGAGGAGATCGAGGAGCACCGGTCGCTCGACGAGCTGGAGTACCTGATCAAGTCGTCTGGCGCTTCGGGAGCCCTCGACCCCGACTCCCACACCCTGCTCACCCGGACCCTCCGCTTCGGCGACAAGACGGCGGCCGACGCCCTCACCCCGAGGGTGCATGTCGCCGCCGTCGGCGTCGGCACCACGGTGGCCGGGCTGGCGGCGGAGGTGGCTCGGTCCCGCCACTCGCGCTACCCGGTGTTCGAGCACGACCTCGACCACGTCCGGGGTGTGGTGGTGATCGCGTCGATCTTCGCCACCCCGGTCGAGGCCCGGGCCACCACCACCGTGGCCGAGGTCATGGTCGAGCCCCTCGTCGTGCCCGAGACCCGGGATCTGGTCGACATCCTCGACGACTTCCGGGCGGCGCCGGTGCCGATGGCGGTGGTGCTCGACGAACACGGGGGCACCGCCGGGATCCTCACCCTCGAGGACGTGCTCGAGGAGCTGGTGGGCGACGTCGACGACGAGCACGACCCCGAGCCGCTCACCGGCGGTCTCGGGCCCGGGGTGTTCGTCGCCGCCGGCACCGCCCGCCCCGACGAGGTGACCGAGCTCAGCGGCCTCGTCATCCCCGAGGGTGACTACGAGACGGTGGCGGGATTCGTCCTGCAGCGGTTGGGCCGCATCCCGGTGGCGGGCGACGCCCTCGACCACCTCGGCTGGCGGTTGGAGGTGGCGGCGATGGACGGTCTGCGCATCGCCGCCCTCGAACTGCGGGCCCCCTCGGCGGGCGGGGTCGACGGCGGCGACGAGGTGGGGCCGTGACCGCCGCCGGTGCGGCCCTGCCGCTGGTGCTGGCGGCCGAGGAGGGCGGGTCGGTGTCGGGCTCCCGCCTCGGTTGGTTCCTCGCCGCCGCCGCCCTGCTGATCCTGTTCAACGCCTTCTACGTCGCCTACGAGTTCGCCATCCTGGCCGCTCGCCGGTCGGCGTTCTCCAGCCCCGGCGAGGCCCACAAGCGCACGTCGCAGGCCACGCTGTCGGCGATGACCGACCTGTCGATGCAACTGGCCGGGGCCCAGCTGGGCATCACCATGGCCTCGGTGGCGCTGGGGTTCGTGGCCGAACCGGCCTTCGAGTCGGTGTTCGAAGCGGCTCTGGGGCGGAGCTTCTCGCCCGAGGTCACCGCCGGTATCAGCCTGGTGGCGGCGCTGGGCCTGGTCGCCTTCCTCCACCTGGTGGTGGGGGAGATGGTCCCCAAGAATCTGGCCCTGGCCGCACCGGAGCCGACGATGCGGTGGCTGGTGCTGCCGTACCGCCTCTACATGATCGTGTTCCGCCCGTTCATCGTCGCCCTCAACAGCCTGGCCAACCAGGGCTGCCGGGCGCTCGGGGTGGAGCCCCGGGACGAGCTGGTCCGCGTCCACACCGTGGGGGAGCTGACCGCCATCGTCAACCGATCGCGGGAACAGGGCGCCATCGAACGCGACGACGCCGAACTGCTCAGCGGCTCCTTGCGCTTCACCCAGCGGTCGGTGGGGGAGGTGGCCGTTCCGCTGGCGGCGCTGCGGACCCTGCCCCTGGGGGCGACGGCGGAGCAGGCCGAGCAGCTGGCGGCCGAGACCGGTCGGGAGCGGATCGCCATCGCCCACGTCGACCCCGGGCGCCCGCTGGCGGGCTACGTCCACGCCCGGGATCTGTGCGCCATCGCCCCCGACCGGCGCCGGGATCCGCTGCCGGTCGAGCTGATCCGGACCATGGCCACCGTGCGGGCCGAGCGCTCGTTGATCGAGGTGCTGCGGGCGATGCGGCGGGTGAACCGGCAGGTGGCCGTCGTCGAGCAGGATGGCGTAGCGGTGGGAATCGTGTCGGTCGAGCAGGTGACGGGCGCCATTCTGGAACGTCTGCCCGACAACCCCGACAACCCAACTGCGAAGCCGAATCCGGGATAATTTGCCCCTTGCGTGGGGTCGGCGACCCAGTCGTCTTGGGTCCGATTGTGCTGTTTCGGGCGTCGCTCTGTGGTTATCCTTGGCCGTCGTGCGAATGGGAACCCCCCGATCCACAGTCGCGCTGCTAGCCCTCGTCGTCGGCCTCCTGGTCGGCCTCGATACGACGCCCTCGTCGGCTGCGGTGCCGAAATCGACTCGGTCGGTGGCCCAGGTGGTCGACGGGCGGTTGTCCGGTCCGAATGCGCGCGCCGCCGGGAACCTCGAGGAGTCGGAGCTCCGCATCGATGTGACCAACAAGGAGCTGCGCTTCGCCAAGGACGTGGAGCAGCGCCTGGCCAACGACCTGGCCGCCGCGACCGAGGCCACCGACGAGCTGCGGGACGAGACCAACGTCATCGCCCGCGAGACCCTGAAGAACGCCATCGCCGGCTACCAGCACAGCGAGCTGCCGACCGGCATCCTCCAGACCGATGATCTGACCAGCAGCATCCGGGCCACCGCCCTCGGCGGGGCCGCCGTCAGCGCCGACACCGAAGGCTTCGACGCCTACCGGGACCTCCGCAAGGATCTGGAGATCGAGGAGTCGGAGCTGATCGACAAGCAGGCCAAGGCCGAGGTGGCCGCCGACGAGGTGCTCCGGCTGGAGGAGCAGCTCGAAGCCGAACTCGAGGTGTACGGCCGGCTGCAGGAGAAGGCCCTGTTCGACGAAGCCGAGATGGTGGCGGTCCAGGCCTCCAATCGGGCCCGGGCCCAGGGTCGCAAACAGGGCTTCTACCTCGACACCTGCCCGGTCAACGGCACCCACACCTTCATCGACTCGTGGGGCTTCGCCCGCTCCGGCGGTCGACGCCACCAGGGGGTCGACATCATGGCCGCCATCGGCGTCGAGATCGTGGCCCCGGTCAGCGGCACCGTGCAGCACTTCAGCAACAGCGTGGGCGGCCGCTCGTTCCGGCTGCTGACCGAGGAGGGCAACTACTTCTACGGCACCCACCTGTCCGCCTTCGGCAAGGAGGGCGAGGTCAACGCCGGCGAGGTGATCGGCTACGTCGGCGACGACGGCAACGCCGCAGGCATCCCCCACCTCCACTTCGAGATCCATCCCGGCGGTCGGGGCAACCCGATCAACCCCTACATCGACTCCGCCGCCGTCTGCGCCGGCGCCCAGTAGCGAACCGGCGCCCCTTTCGGCCCCGGCGGGCGCTGCTGCTACCGTCGCCCCGATGCGCGACCACTCCGACGACCTACTCGATCCCGAGGCGCCCGAGATCCTCAGCACGCTCGGCGACGGCGTGATCCGTGAGTTCGACGCCGAAGGGGGACGCGCCGTGGTCGAGTTCACCTGCAAGCCCGAGATGTGTCACAGCGGGGGCGTCGCCCAGGGCGGGTTCGTCACCGGGTGGATCGACTCGGCCATGGCACAGGCCTGCATCGCCCGCTACGGGGTCGAACACTGGATCGCCACCCTCGAGCTGAAGGTCAGTTTCTTCAAGCCGACCGGCCCCGGACCGGTGGTGGCCGAGGGCTGGATCGAACGGGCGGGCAAGCAGACCGTGTTCACCGAGGGCCGACTGCTCGACGGCCGGGGCGAGGTGTTGGCCAAGGCCAGTTCGACGATCCGGCTGGTGCCCAACCGCAACCTGTCGAACTAGGAGTTCAGCGGGTAGGTGGAGTGCGAAGCACGAAATCACGATGAACTCACGGCTGCGGGTAGGCGCAGAGCGCCTACCCGCTAAGGCACTCAGGCCCTAAGGCCCTTAGGGCCGTATCAGGCGACGTCCGGGTTGTCGACGCCGAGTCAGGTGCGTCGCTCGGAAGGACGCAGGAGCCGAGGTCACCTATGAGCGTGAGCGAGGCGAGGAGGACGCAGCCGGCGGCGCAGCTGGCCGGCGGCACAGCGGCAAAGGTTGCCTGATACGGCACCAGGCGAGGCCCCTCGACGACGCCGAGCCCGCGGTGGACGGTGGCAGGCCCGGGGCCGGGGCGCACCGGGCTGGAACCGGCTAGGACAGGAGCAGCTTCTCGAACCGACGGGTGGCGACGACGGTGCCGAAGAGGGTGAGACCGACGAGCACCGCCGTGTGGCCGACCAGCGCCCACGACCATTGGCCGAGGTTTGCCGCCCGGACCAGCTCCACCCCGTGGTAGAGCGGGCTGATGTTGACCACCCACGACCACGGGCCGTAGGCCGAGGCCGGGAAGAACGTGGTCGAGAAGAGGAAGAGCGGCAGCGTGGCGGCGGGGACGTACTCGAAGTCGGCCCAGCCCCGCATGTAGGTGGTGGCGGCCAGGCCGAGGGCGGCGAAGGTGAAGGCGATCAGGGCGGCCGCCGGGAGGGCCATGATCGCCCACGGGGAGCGGACCATGCCCATGGCCGCCATCGTCGCCAGGAAGGCGGCGGAGTAGAACACGCCGCGCACGACGGCCCACAGGATCTCGCCGACGGCGACGTCGCCCGCCGACAGCGGGGTGGACAGCACCGAGTCGTAGAGTCGGGCCGATTTCCACTTGTGGTAGATGTTCATCGTGGCGTCGAAGATGGCGCCGTTCATGGCCGCTGCCGCCAGCAGGCCGGGGGCCACGAACTCGTCGTAGGCCACCGCCCGGCCGTCGACCTCGACGTCGCCGACCAGGGTGCTCAACCCGATGCGGATCGAGAACAGGAAGAACATCGGCTCGAACAGCCCGCTGGCGAGCACGAGCCAGCCCTGGCGGTAGTAGATCAGGCTCCGCTCGACCATCCGTTGGGGCCGACGGACGTCGAGGGCGAAGGTGGAGGCGAGGAGGGCGATCATGTGCGCAACTCCCGGGCGAAGACCCGGACGCACAGCAACCAGCCACCGCCGGCGAACAGGGCGAGCACGGCGACGTGGGCCAGCAGGCGCCAGGGGTCGACGCCGCCGAGCACCAGCCCCCGGCTGAGCTCGATCGCATGCCACAGCGGGGTGAACCAGGCCACGATCTCCAGGGGTCTGGGGAGCTGGCTGACGGGGTAGAAGGCCCCACCGAAGAGGAACATGGGCATGAAGACGAACCGCATCACGGCGGGGAAGCCGTTGGTCGTCTCCCGCGACGCCGTCCAGGCCGAGATCGGCAGGGCGAAGGCCAAGCCGCAGAGCACGGCGGCCCCGACCCCGCCGATGAGGCCCCACGAGCGGGTCTCCTCGAACAGAGCCAGGACGGTGGCCACGCCGACGGCGGTGACCAGGGTCCGTCCCCCGAAGCGGAACACGAAGGCGGTGGCCAGATCGCGGGGCTCGAGGGGTGCCGCCATCATCGCCTTGTAGACGTTGGACCACTTGAAGCCCTCCATCGTCGACCACAGGGCCTCCTGGCCGGCGTTGAACATGGCGGTGGTGGCCAGGAGGGCGGTGGCGTAGAAGGCGAAGTAACTGGCGCCGCCCAGGATCTCGTCGGCCTGCGACCGTCCCTCGATCAGCGAGCCGACGCCGATGCCGACCCCGAGCAGGTACAGGAAGGGCTGGACGAAGGCGCCGATGACGTTCTCCCGCCAGATCGTGCGGTAAAGGACGACCTCCCGGTAGGCGATCCGCAGCGCCGGTGGGGTGCTCACCGCTCAGTCCACCAGGGTCCGGCCGGTGAGGCGGAGGAACACGTCCTCCAGGCTGCTGCGGCGCACCAGGGCGCTCTCGGGGTTGATCTCCGCCTCCCGGAGGGCGGTCAGGACCGCCTCGCCGTCGTCGGCATAGACCAGGAGCCGATCGGGCAGCGCCTCCACCCGATCGCCGTACGGGGCCACCTCGGCGAGGCGCTCGGCGTTGCGGCCGTGGCCGAATCGGAGCTCGAGCACCTCCCGGGTGGCGTGGGTGGCGATGAGCCCGGCCGGTGACCCCTCGGCCACGATGCGACCGCCGTCCATCACCACCAGCCGATCGCACAGCTGCTCCGCCTCGTCCATGTAGTGGGTGGTGAGGACGAGGGTCCGGCCCTGCTCCTTCAGCTGGTAGAGCCGATCCCAGAGCACGTGGCGGGCCTGAGGGTCGAGCCCGGTGGTCGGTTCGTCGAGGATCAGCAGCTCGGGGTCGCTGATCAGCGAGCGGGCGATGCTGACCCGCCGCTTCTGCCCGCCCGACAGCGGGTCGACCTTCGAACCCGCCTTCTCCTCGAGCTGGACGAACGACAGCAGCTCGGCCGCTCGACGCCGCGACTCGGCCCGGCCGATGTCGAAGTAGCGGGCGTAGATGATCAGGTTGTCCAGGACGGTCAGCTCCTGGTCGAGCTGGTCGAGCTGGGGCACCACCCCCATGCGGGCTCGGATGGAGCGACCGTTGCGACGCGGGTCGAGGCCGAAGATGCCGAGCTCGCCGCCCGAGGGTGTGGAGACGCAGCCGATCATCCGCATGGTCGACGTCTTGCCCGCCCCGTTGGGGCCGAGGAAGCCGAAGGCCTCGCCCGGCCGGACCTCGAACTCGATGCCGTCGACGGCCATCAGATCGCCGAACTGCTTGCGCAGCCCGGCCGCTCGGATCACCGGCTCCTCGTCCACCTCTCCCACGGACCCAACGCTACTGGCCCTCCCCCGGGACGGTGGCGGGTTTCGGCGCCGGGCCGAACGTCGTGTGCGGGGTCGTTCAGGCGCCGATGGCGT
>JBCCRO010000018.1:0-101709 GCA_039201605.1 Actinomycetota bacterium | reverse complement strand
GCTCTTCCGATCTCCGCCGGTCTGGGCGTTCGCCGGTCGGGGGGCGGCCAGCGTCCCCCCGGTCACCAGACTGGCGGTGAGGGCGGCACCGGCGCCGAGCAGCCGGCGGCGGGTCGGATCGAGGGGGGCGGTGGCGAACATGGCGTCTCCGGGATGGGGGTCGGGGTCGGGCTAGCGGTACAGGGCGCTGGTGTGGGTGAGCAGGACGAAGGCGATGACGGGGCCGGCCGCGGTCAGCTCGTCGTCGCCGGGGACGTGGTCGTCCGACCAGCCGGTCGCCGTCTCCAGCAGGGTCCGCAGCTCGTCGGTGGGTGAGGCGTGACGCAGGCCGGCGGTCAGGTGATCGAACACGGCACTCGCCCGGGCGCCTGCGGCGCCGTCGAGGAGCGACGGCAGCGCCGTCAGCAGCCGGTGGCCGCCGTCGTCGGTCGCCAGACCGGTGAGGGCGGCGGTGACGTTCCACCGGCTGAGCAACCCGCCGCCGCTGAGCCAGTCGGCCTCGGTGTCGCCGAACCCGTCGGGGGTGCCGAAGTGGAACGGGATCTGCCCAAGATCGGCCAGGGCGCCGGCCAGGGCGGCCAGGTCCGGGGGGAAGGAGACGTCGAGGTCGACGTCGAGGGCTCGCATCGTCTGCACCAGGTAGTCCCAGGGCCGGTTGAACTTGGGCGGGGCGGCGGCGAACGCCGGGTGGCCGACCATGGCCCGGATCACGCTGGGGATGTCGGTGTCGTTGGCGAGCCAGGCGTCGGCCATGGCCGCCACCAGGTCGGGGTCGGGATCGTCCGCCACGAAGCGGACGGCCAGCTTCCGACTGACGAACGCCGCCGTCTGGGGTAAGCGGGCCAGGTGGCGGAGGAAGGCCACGCCGTGCTCGACCGGGTCGCCGCCGCCCGGGCGGTCCCAGCCGAGGATCGACTGGGGCGCGCCGTCGTGGGCCCCGGGGCGGAAGGCGAAGCCGCCGGTGTTGTCGAAGCCCCAGCCGGTGAACAGGCGCGCCACGGCCACGACGTCGTCCTCGTCGTAGCCGCCACCGACGCCGACGGTGTGGAGTTCGAGGAGCTCTCGGGCGTAGTTCTCGTTGATGGCGTCGGCCCGGGAGTAGGCGTTGTCGAGGTAGACGAGCATGGCCGGGCTCTGGGCGGTGGCCACCAACAGGTCGTCGAAGCGGCCGCGGGCCCACGGTCGGAAGACGACGGCGTCCATCTCGATCCGGGCGGCGGTGAGGCGGGGGTTGGCCTGGGGGACGTTGAAGTGGTCGCCCCAGAACTCGACGAGACGCTCATGGAGCTGGGCCGGGCTCCGCTGGTGGCGGAGCAGCTGGGCGGCGGGAAGGGCCCGGGACAGGCGTTGACCGTTGCCGTCGGCCTGATAGGCGTCGATCAGCTCCCGGGTCGTCCACGCCAGCTCCGGGTAGGCGGTCGACACCTCGGCCTCGACCTTCGAGGCGTCGGGTCCGGCCCCGTCGAGCTGCTCGGCCAGCCAGCCGTCGGGCCCCAGGGCGGCGAGGCGGGCCAGATCGGCCGCCGTCGGCCCGTAGGTCAGGCGACGGAGCAGGTGGAGATCCGGATCATCGGCCAGCAGCGCCGTGGCCTGGGGCGCCGATCGGAGCCCACCGGCCGAGCCGCCGTCGTCCTCGCCGCCGAGACCGGCCAGGCTGCAGCCGGTGCCGGCCGTCGCCACGGTGCCCATCGTCCCGAGCAACCCGGCCAGCAGCCGCCGTCGACCGATCCGCCGCTCGACGACCACGCCCACCTCGTCGTCGGCGGCGCCGGAGGGGGCGGCGATCTCGGCTCCGGTGGCCGCTTCGGTCGCAGGGTCGTCGGTGGGTGTCGGGGCGTGGCTGGTCACACCGGTGACCGTGACAGGCCGACCTGAAGCGAGCCTGAAGACGCCCTTCAGCCGGTGGCGGGAAGGCGGACCGTGAACCGGGCCCCGTCCTGCGGGGAGGTGTCGATCCCCACCGTGCCATCGTGGTCGTCGACGATGGCGGCCACGATGGCGAGGCCGAGACCGGCCCCGCCCGCGCTCCGGGAGCGGGCCTCATCGAGGCGGGTGAACCGTTCGAACACCCGCTCCCGGTCGGCCTCGGCGATGCCGGGCCCGTCGTCGTCGACGGTCAGGGTGACCAGACCGTCGGCCTGCTCCACCCCGAGGGCGATGACCGTGGCGGTGTGGCGCTGGGCGTTGGCCGTCAGGTTGTCGATCAGCCGGCCGAGGTCGCTCTCCCGGCCGAGCACCTGCCCACCGGACACGGCGGAGGTGTCGATGGTGAGGGTCGTGGTGCGGCGCAACCGATCGGCCTGGCCCAGGACCAGCTCGTCGAGGTCGACGGGGGAGCGGGGCCGGGCCGCTTCGGCGCCGGCGTCGGCCCGGGCCAGGCTCAGCAGGTCGTCGACGATCGTCTCCAGCCGGGTGAGGGTGGCGAGCACCCGAGCCCGGGTGTCGGCGATGGCGGCGGCGTCGACGGGCCGCTCGTCGGTGGCGGTGCCGTCGACGGGGCCCCCGGCGCCGGGCGCACCGTCCAGCGCGGCCGAGACGGCCGCCTGCTCGGACTCGAGCAGGGCCCGGGCCCCGCTGAGGGGGCTCCGGAGTTCGTGGCCGGCGTCGGCCACGAACCGTCGCTCCCGGGCCACCGACGTCTCGAGCCGACCGAGCAGATCGTTCATGGTGGCGACCAGGCGGGCCAGCTCGTCGCCGGTGCCGACCGCCGGGAGCCGTCGCGACAGGTCGCGGGCGGTGATCTCGTCGACGGTGGCCCGGACGTCCTCCACCGGGCGGAGGGCACGGCCCACCACCCACCAGATCAGTGCGGCGAGCAGCGCCACCAGCAGCGGCCCGCCGACGGTGAGGAGCAGGCGAAGGGTGTCGGCGGCCGTCGTCGCCTGCTGGAAGGGTCGGGCGATCGCCACCACCACGTCGCGCTCGGGCACCCGCTGGACGAGTACCCGGCCGGTGCGGCCCCGGGCGGTGATGGTGCGGATGTAGGAGTCGACGCCCGGCCGATCGTCGGGGTCGATCAACGCCTCGCCCCCTGCGGTGCCGGCGGTGTTGATCACCTCGCCGTCGGCGTCGATGATCTGCACCAGAACCTGCTCATCGGCCAGGACGCCGATGTTGGCGTCGTCGGTGCGGACCGCCTCGATCAGGCGGGCGTCGGCCCGGAGCTCGGCGTCGACCTCGGCCCGCTGGGCCCGCTCGAACACCTCGACCAGCACCAGCCCGCCGAGGCCGACCACGGCCAGGACCACCAGGGTGGCCACCACCGTGATCCGAAACTGGAGCGAGCGGCCGCTCACGACTCGTCCACCCGGAGCCGGTAGCCCACGCCGCGCACGGTCTCGATCGTGCGGCGGCCGAAGGGCTCGTCGAGCTTGCGACGCAGGTGCCCGACGTAGACCTCGGCGATGTTGGGATTGCCGGCGAAGTCCTCGCCCCACACGTTCTCCACCAGATCGAGCTTGGACACCACGTGGCCGGCCCGGCGGATCAGGAACGCAAGCACCTCCATCTCCCGGGCGGTGAGGTCGATCGCCTCGTCGCCCCGGTGGCACAGGTGGCGGGCCGGGTCGAGACGGAGATCACCGGCCTGGAACGGCTCGGCCTGGCCGCCTCGGGGTCGCCGGAGCAGCGCAGCCACACGGGCCAGCAGCACCACCATCGAGAACGGCTTGGTCAGGTAGTCGTCGGCGCCGGTGTCGAGCCCCTCGGCCTCGTCCCACTCGCCGGCCTTCGCCGTCAGCATCAGGATCGGGGTCCAGATCCCGTCCTGGCGCAGCTCGGCGCACACCCGGTAGCCGTTCAGGGTGGGCAGCATGATGTCGAGGATGATCAGGTCGTGGTGGCCGGCCCGAGCTCGGGTGAGTCCCTCGCCCCCGTCGTCGGCGATGTCGACCCCGTACCCGGCCTGACGGAGCTCGCGGGCGATGCCGTCGGCCACATCGGGTTCGTCCTCGACGACCAGGATGCGCACGGCGGCACTCTACGCCCTCCGGAGGTCGGGTCGGACCCTGGCGGGTGACCGGGCCCCGGCGGGTGACCGGGCCCGTCGACCGCGGGCCCGCCGGGCTCCTAGGCCGAGTCGATGTCGCGTCGATCGAAGAGCAGGAGGCCGAGGACCGACGTCACCAGTCCGATGGCGCTCAGCACGATCACCGACAGCCAGCTCTGATCGCCGCCCGGGAGGTGGGTGACGTGGTTGACGGGCGACAGGTTGAAGGCGATGTCGGGCAGGCGGAGCAACTCTCCGAACAGGAAAACGATCAGCCCGACGACGAACACCGCCCACACCCCCATGGTGAACCGGCGGGCCCAGCCGTAGAGGAGCACGCCGATCCCGCCGACCGCCCACAGCGCCGGCACCCGGGCCAGAGCGGCGGCCATCAGCCCGCCGAAGTCGACGAAGCCGCCGACGAGCGCGGCATCGGTGAGGGCCATGGCGAGCCCGGCGGCGGCCATGAACAGCGGCGCCGCCAGCAGCGTCATGGCCACATGGGCCGACAGCCACGAGCGTCGCCCGATGGCGGTGCCGAGCACGGGTTCGGCCCGCCCGGCCACCTCCTCGGACCTCGGCCGCAGAAGGGTCTGGATGACCCCGCCGGTGGCGATGATGGCGATCAGCGACAGGATCACGGTGATGAAGCCGTTGCGGAGGTCGTCCCCCGACATGCCCAGCGCTTCGAGCATGTCGCGCACGCCCTCGTTCTGATCGGCGAAGTCCTCGATGGCACTGATCACCGAGCCGTACACGGCGCCGAGGGCGGCCGCCCCCACCGTCCACCACAGCAGCGTCGACTGCTGCAGCCGCCAGGCGAACCCGAGCGGGGTGGCCAGGCTGTCGCCGGCCTGCGGCGGGCCCGGTCGGGAACCGACCAGACCGGCGCCGACGTCGCGGCGGGCGGCCAGGACGACGGCGGTGATCACGGCGGCCACGATGGCGACGCCGGCCACGATGAAGGGCCACGCCTGGGCGTCGCCGAAGGCGTTCACCGCCTGGACCCACCCCAGGGGGGAGAGGACGATGAGCCAGTTGTCGCGCACGTCGCCGACGGCGCGGATGGCGAAGGCCAGGATGACCACGGCCAGCGACATCCCGGTGGCGGGTCGGGAGTACTCGAAGACCTGCACCCAGATGGTGGCGATGGCGGCGAAGACCAGGCCGCACACGGCGAGGCTGGCGCCGTAGAGCAGCGACCGGCCCACCTCCTGCCCATCGGCGATGAAGACGGTGCTGATCGCACCCCCGAGAATGACGTTGGTGGCCAGGGCCACGATGCCGACCGCGGCCAGTGAGCTCCACGGTCCGACGGCGGCGGCCCGGACGAGTTCGGCCCGCCCCGTCTCCTCCTCGGTGCGGGTGTGGCGACCGATCAGGAGGATGTTCATCAGGGCGACGATGGCCAGGGTGAACGCCCCGATCTCGAAGGCGAATCGGCCGCCGAAGGTGTCGAGGGCGTCGGGCGGGCCCTGGAGGGCGATCGAGGCGCCGTTGGTTTCGAGCAGCATGGCCTGCTCGGCCAGCACCTGCTCGGAGCTGACGCCCTGGGTCTCGGCCTCGTTGTCGATCACGGCGCGGACCGACGACGGGGTGATCCCTATCAACACGATGAGGCCGACGAGCCACAGGGAGAGCTTGATCCGATCGAGGCGCAGGATGAGACGCAGGAGCCGGCCGGTCCCGGCGAAGCCGTTGCGGGGACGGCCGCTCACGATTCGACCTCGACCGACGATCCGTCCTCGACGGCGTAGTGGCGCATGAAGAGCTCCTCCAGCGTCGGCGGTTGGCTCTCGATGGCCTCGATCCCCAGCGCCGCCAGCCCGCTCATGACCGCCGACATCGAGGCGTTGGCCACCGAGAAGGTGGCGTGGTGGCCGTTGCGGGCCTCGAAGTCGGACACGCCGTCCAGATCGGCCATCGAGGCGATCGGCTGGGTGGTGGTTGCCTCGACCGAGGTGCGGGTGAGGTGTCGCAGGTCGGCCAGGGTGCCGGTCTCCACCGTCCGCCCCTCGCGGATGATCGTCACCTGATCGCACAGCGACTCGACCTCGGCCAGGATGTGGCTCGACAGCAGGACGGTCTTGCCGTCGCTCAGCATCTCGCCGACGACGTCCTGGAAGACGGTCTCCATCAGCGGGTCGAGGCCCGAGGTCGGCTCGTCGAACACGAACAGCTCGGCGTTGCCGGCCAGCGCCGCCACCAGGGCCACCTTCTGTCGGTTGCCCTTGGAGTAGGTGCGGCCCTTCTTGGTCGGATCGAGGTCGAAGCGCTCGATCATCTCGGTTCGTCGTTTCGGATCGAGGCCCGACCCGAGACGGCCGAACAGGTCGATGGTCTCGCCGCCGGTGAGGCCCGGCCACAGGTTGACGTCGCCGGGCACGTAGGCGATCCGACGGTGCAGTTCGACGGCGTCGGTCCACGGGTCCTGACCGAGCACCCGGGCCTCGCCGGCGTCGTGGCGGAGCAGGCCCATCAACACCCGGATCGTTGTCGATTTGCCTGCCCCGTTGGGGCCGAGAAAGCCCATGACCTGGCCGTAGTCGACGGTGAGATCGAGACCGTCGAGGGCCTTGGTGGTGCCGAACGACTTGTCCAGTCCGGCCACGTGGATCGCCGTTGTCATCGATCCCTCCTCTGGATGATAAGCATGCTTAACACTACTGCGAGAATCCGCATGGTCAAACGGGTTGAACGCGCTCGTATGGTAGGCCCCCGGGGCCGTCGGCACCGGGGGATTCGACAGGAGGATGACCGCCCATGGCGATGAGCGATGAGCAGCGACGAGAGGCGGCCGCCGCCCTGGTGGAGGCGGAGCGGACCGGGGTGTGGACCGAGCCGGTGACCCTGCTCCACGACGATGCCGACGTGGCCGACGCCTACGCCATCGGCCGCTACGTGACCGAGGCCAAGGTGGCCGCCGGCCGGGTGGTCAAGGGCCACAAGGTCGGCCTCACGTCGAAGGCCATGCGAGACCTGTTCGACGCCACCGAGCCCGACTACGGCACCCTGTTCGACGACTGGTTCCTCGACGAGGGCACCGTCGTTCCCAAGGGCCGGCTCAACCGGCCGATGGTGGAGATCGAGCTCACCTTCGTCCTCGGTCGGGACCTGGGCGGACCCGACGTCAACGCCGTCGACGTGCTGCGGGCCACCGACTTCCTGCTGCCGTCGATCGAGGTGGTCGACACCCGCTTCTCCCGATCGGGCAAGCCGGGCATCGTCGACAGCATCGCCGATGCCGCCTCCTGCGGCTTCGTGATCCTCGGGGGCAATCCGATCAACCCGGGCGAGGTGGATCTGCGCCACGTCGGCGGCGCCCTCTACCGCAACGGCGAGGTCGTCGAGTCTGGCGTGGCCGCCGCCGTCATGGGCAACCCGGTGAACGCCGTGGCCTGGCTGGCCCGCAAGCTCCACGAGTTCGGGGTGACGATGGCGGCCGGTGGCTCCGTGCTGTCGGGCTCGTTCATCCGTGCGGTGCCGATCGTCCCCGGCGATGCGTTGGTGGCCGACTTCGGCCCCTTCGGCCAGATCAGCTTCGCCGTCGAGGCCTGACCGACGACAGCCAGGGACGGCGGGACGCCGACCAGCGGCAGCCGGGCGGCGCAGGCGACGGGGGCGGCGAGGTCGACGACGGTGGTCCTGCCGGCCGCAGCCGGATGCGCAGGTGACGAGGGCGGCGACGGCCTAGCGGCGGCGGAGATGGGCGAGGACGGCCTCGGCCACCTCGTCGGCCGGTTGACGGGCGTCGATCGTCAGGTCGGCCACGGCATCGAACAGGGGCTGGCGACGAGCCATCAACGCCGTCAGTTCCTCCGCCGTCATCGGTCGCCGATGCTCGCCGGTGGCGGCCCGGCGCAGCAGCTCGTCGACGGGGGCGGTGAGAACGACGGTGGTGGCCCGGGCGGCCAGCGCCATCCGGCACCACTCGTCCTCCACCACCGAGGCGGCGGCGGAGACCACGGTGGGTCGGTCGTCGGCCAGGGCCCCGAGGAGCACCGCCGCCTCCAACCGATGGAGGACCGCCACGTCGTGCTCGGCCGCCAGCTGCACGCCGGGCTTGCCGGTGAGTGCCTCCAGATCGTGGTCGGAGTCGCGGTGGGGAACGCCGAGGGCGTCGGCCACCGCGGTGGCCACCGTCGACTTGCCCGCCCCCATGGGGCCGGTGACGACCACCATCGCCTTGCCGGTGGCGGCGACGGAGGCGCCCACGGTGCTGTCGCTCATGTCGAGCACCCTACGGGGTGGAACCGAAGTCGAGTTGCACCTTCATCGCCGCCGACTCGGTGGCCCGCACGAAGGCGTCGGGGGCGTCGGTGGCGGCGAAGGTGTCGGTGAGGAGAGGTGACAGGTCGAACCCGTCGGACAGCAGCTCGACCGCGGTCCGGAACTCGTCGTGGCAGAAGCGGAACGAGCCGAGCACGTCGATCTCCCGTCCCACGGTGAGACCGACCGGGATGGCGATCGGGCCACCCTGGGGCAGGCCGATCAGCACCACGGTGCCTCCCTTGCGCACGGCGGAGAGGGCGGTGCCGATACCGGGAGCCGAGCCCGACGCCTCGATGACCACGTCGAAGTCGGCGCCGGCGACGAACTCCTCGGCCACAACCGTGGTGTCGGCCCCGACCGCGGCGGCCAGGGTGAGACGTTCGGCGGCCAGATCGGTCACGGTCACCTCGGCCGCCCCGTAACGGTGGGCTGCGGCGGCCGCGATCGCCCCGATGGGGCCGGCCCCGATCACGAGCACCCGTCGGTCGACCACCGAACCGGCCCGGTTGAGGGCGTGGACGTTGACCGCCAGCGGTTCGGCGAAGACGGCGTCGGCCCAGGCCAGGTCGTCGGCCAGGGGGACGAGGTTGACCCGTCCGGTGAGCAGCTGGCCGGTGAAGCCGCCGTCGACGTGGGGGTCGGTGGAGGCGCTGCCGAGGAACGTCGGCTCCAGGCAGACGTTGGGCCGCCCCTCCCGGCAGCGGTCGCAGCGGCCGCACGGGCTGGACGGGTCGACGGCCACCCGCTCGCCCTCGAGCCGAGCGGGCACACCGACGCCGGCTGCGGCCACCGTTCCCACCACCTCGTGGCCCAGGATCATGGGCCGCTTCACCACGAAGTCGCCGACGGCGCCCTTGCGGTAGTAGCTGAGGTCGGAGCCGCAGATGCCGCCCAGGCGGACGGCGACCCGGGCCGTGCCCTCGGTCGGGGTGGGGGCGGGGCGGGACTCGACCCGCACATCACGGGCGCCGTGGATGACGACGGCTTGGTTCTCGTCGCCGGCGTTGTCGTTGTCGTGGTCGTCGTTGTCGGAGGCCATCACACCACCGCCGTCATGCCACCGTCGACGAACAGGGTCTGCCCGTTGACGAAGGCGGCGGCATCGGAGGCCAGGAACACCGCCGGGCCGCCCAACTCGTCCACCTCACCCCACCGGCCGGCCGGGGTGCGCGACGCCACCCAGGCCGAGAACTCCCCGTCGGCCACCAGGGCCGAGGTCAGCTCGGTGGCGAAGTAGCCGGGGGCGAGGGTGTTCACGCAGATGCCGAGGGGGCCGAGGTCGGCGCACAGCCCCCGGGTCAGCAGCATCAGCCCGCCCTTGGAGGCGGTGTAGGGCACGATCGTGGGCCGACCCAGGCTGCACTGGACCGAGCCGATGTTGATGATGCGACCCCGGCCTCGCTCCGCCATGGGGCGGGCGGCGGCCTGGGCCACGGTGAAGGGGGCGACGAGGTTGATCTCCAGCAGCCGTCGGAAGTCGTCGACCGGGAACTCGAGGATCGGGGCCCGCTGCTGGACACCGGCGTTGTTGACCAGGATCTCCAGAGGGCCGATGTCGGCCTCGATCGACGACACGAGCTCGGCCACCGCCGCCTCGTCGGTCACGTCGGCCACGCGGGTGTGGGCCGTGATCCCGGCGGCGGCCAGGCCGTCGGCCGCGGCGGCGAGAGCCTCGGCGCTGCGGGCGTTGAGGACGACGGTGGCGCCGGCCCGACCGAGGGCGGCGGCGATGGCCAAGCCGATGCCCCGACTGGAGCCGGTGATCAGCGCCGCCCGGCCGCTGAGGTCGAAGGGGGAGGTAGGAGGGGTGGAGGAGGTCGTCATCGGCTCAACCCCGTCCCACGAAGGGCATGCCCGTGGCCATCAGCGTCATCGACAGCACGTTGGCCTCCACTGGCAGCTCGGCCATCCGACGTACGGCCTCCGCCGCGTGTTCCACCGGGATGGTCGGCTCGGCCATGGTCGAGCCGTTGGCCTGCAACACCCCGGCCGCCATCTGGTCGCCCATGTCGGAACTGATGTTGCCGAGGTCGATCTGGCCGCAGGCGATGTTGTGGGCCCGCCCGTCGAGGGCCAGCGACTTGGTCAGCCCCGTGATGGCGTGCTTGGTCGCGGTGTAGGGGGCGGAGAACGGACGAGGGGTGGTGGCCGAGATCGAGCCGTTGTTGATGATGCGGCCCCCCATCGGATCCTGGGCCTTCATCCGGGCGAACGCGGCCCGTGCGCACAGGAAGGAGCCGGTGAGGTTGATGGCCACCACCCGCTCCCAGATGTCGACGTCGAGTTCGTCGACGGGGACGGCGGGGGCGGCGATGCCGGCGTTGTTGAACAGCAGGTCCACCCGGCCGAAGGCGCCCACGGTTTCGTCGAACAGCCGCTCGACCTCCTCGGCCTCGGCCACATCGGTGGCCACGGCGAGGACCGCACCGGGGGCCGGTGCTCCGGTTTCGGCGGCGTCCGCCTCGATGAGGCCGACGGTGGCGTCGAGCGAGTCCTGGCTACGGCCGGCGATGGTGACCGCCCAGCCGGCGGCGACCAAGGCTCGGGCCACCGCCTGCCCGATACCTCGACCGCCGCCGGTTATCACGGCGACCTGGTCGTGTGTGGTCATGTCATGCTCCGTTCGCGTCGGCGTCTTCTCGGTAGGGGGCCAGCCAGCCGAGGCCGGCGTCGGTGGTGGTGCGGGGGTGGTACTCGGCGCCGACCCAGCCGGTGTAGCCGAGGGCGTCGAGCTGCCCCAGGACGAATCGGTAGTCGATCTCTCCGGTGTCGGGCTCGCCCCGGTCGGGGACGGCGGCGATCTGGACGTGCCCCAGGTGCTCCAGCGAGAAGGCGAGGCGGCTGGTGAGATCGCCCTGGTTGAGCTGGGTGTGGAAGCAGTCGAGCATCAGCTTGAGGTTGTCGGCGCCGACGGCGGCGATGGTGGCCAGGGCGTCCTCCACCCGGGTGACGTGGGCCCCGGGGGCCGATCGGGGGCTGAGCGGCTCGATCAGCATGGTCAGCCCGTGCGCCGCCCCCCGCTCACAGGCGTAGGCGAGGTTGTGGCGGTAGATGCGCTCGGCGTCGGCCGGCCCGCCGGTGGTGCCGGGGACGACGTTGACCGCCGAGGCCCCGATGGCGGCGGCGTAGTCGACCGCCTGGTCGATCACGGTTCGGGCCTCGTCCTCCCGCCCCGGTCGGGCGGTCACCCCGAAGTCGGCCGGCCCGTTGGCCCCGAGGGCGGTGTTGAGCCCGAGCATGGTGACCCCGGCCTCGTCGATGGCGGCCCGGATCTCGTCGGGGTGGAACTCGTAGGGGAAGTGGAACTCCACGGCGGCGAACCCGGCTCGACCGGCGGCTCGGATCCGGTCGGGCAACGGGAGCTCGGGCCACAGGAACCCGACATTGGCGGAGAAGCGAACCACGCCTCAGCGCCCGTTCTCACAGAAGCGCACGTAGTTGGGCGCCGGCAGGTCCAGCTGTTCGTCGGTCATGGTCAGGTCCCCCGTTTCGACGTTGCGGTCGTACACCCGTAGCGTGCCCGAGTCCTGGTTGGCCACCACCACCGCCTTGCCGCACGGGGTGATGGCGAAGTGGCGGGGAAACCTGCCGCCGGTCGGCACGATGCCGGTGCGGGTCAGCGAACCGTCGTCGGCCACGGCGAAGATCGCCAGCGAGTCGTCACCCCGGTTGGAGACGTAGAGGAACCGGGCGTCGGGGGAGAGCTTGATCTCCGACACGTAGCTGGTCTGGGCCCGGTCGTCGAGGGTCGACTCGTACTGGATCGGCACCAGCCGCTCCTTGATCACCGACGGGTCGCTCTTGTCGAGGCGGGCCACGCACACCGTGTTGAACAGCTCGTTCGACACGTAGCAGAGGTCGAGCGTGGGGTGCATGGCCATGTGGCGGGGGCCGGACCCGTCCTCGAAGGCGATGTGGGTCTCCGGTTCCAGCTGCCGTTCGGCGGGGTTCCACCGATACTGGAACACGGCGTTCTCGCCCAGGTCGGGGATGAACACCCAGTCGTGCCAGAAGTGGGCGCAGTGGGCGTGGGGGCCGACCTGGCGGTTGCCCCAGTGGTCCTCCCGGTCGGTGACCTGCCGCCACGTGCCCTCGGGTCGGTGGAACTGCTTGAACACCTGCAGGGTCTCGCCCAGCGAGCCGTCCGGGGCGACGTCGGCCACCTCGATGATGGCGTCCCAGTAGTTGATGACGATGGCGGCGTCCCGCCCCGGCGCCAGCGCCAGATAACAGGTGGATCGGCCGTTGGCCCGGTAGTCCCCGGCGGCGGTGAGCGCGCCGCCGTCGCCGACGGCGTAGCGGCGCACCGTGCCCTCGTCGGTGATCGTCTCGCAGATGGCGTAGATCGAGTCGGTGGCCCAGTCGGCGATGAGTACCGCCGGGTTGAGCACTGGGGTGCTGGCCCCGGCCTGCAGCCTGCCCTGCGCCGTCAGGGTGACGGTGTGGATGCCGGTGCCGGGGGAGGGGGCGTAGGGCTGGTGGGCCAGCACGTCGAGTTCGGAGTAGGTGCCGATGAGGGCGGTGTAGTCGGTGTCGAGCATGGTGATCTCCTCGTGCCTGGTCGTCGATTCGGGATCGTTCGGTTCGGGGTCGTCGATTTGGGGCTGGTCGGCTTTGGGTGGTCGGTCGGGCGGTGGCTCAGCGGGCGGCGGTCTCGGGTGGGGTGGCGGAGGTGGCCCAGTCGGTGTGGAAGAACTCGCCTCGGGGGCGGTCGACGCGCTCGTAGGTGTGGGCGCCGAAGTAGTCGCGTTGGGCCTGGATGAGGTTGGCCGTGCTGCGGGCGCAGCGGATGCCGTCGAAGTAGGCCAGCGCCGATGACAGCGCAGGGGCCGCCAACCCGGCCGACGTCATGGCCAGCACCGTTCGCCGTAGGCCGGGGGTCGACTCCCGGAGTTCCCGGGCGAAGCCGGGTTCCAGCAGCACCGACCCCGAGGCGTCGGGCCGGGCGGCCAGCGCCACCGCCAGGTCGTCGAGGAAGCGGGCCCGGATGATGCACCCGCCCCGCCACAGTCGGGCGATGGCTGCGGCGTCGAGGTCCCACGACCACCGGGCCGAGGCGGCGTCGATCACCTCGAACCCCTGGGCGTAGGAGATCAGCTTGGCGGCGTGGATGGCGGCCTCGACGTCGTCGAGATCCAGGTCGGTGATGACCGGGCCCCCGCAGGCCCCGAAACCCCCCGATGAGCCGGTGGCGAAGGCGGCCGACGCCGCACGGCGCAGATCGGTGTCGGCCGACACCATGCGAGCGGCCACCGCTTCGGCCACCAAGGTGGCGGGGCGGGCCACCTCCATCGCGGCGTTGACCGTCCACCGGCCGGTGCCCTTCTGACCGGCGGCGTCGAGGATGACGTCGAGCAGATGGACGCCGTCGTCGTCGGCGGTGGCCAGGATGTCGGCCGTGATCTCGATCAGGTAGGACCGCAGTCGTCCGTGGTTCCAGCGGGCGAAGGCCTCGGACTGGGCCTCATAGGACAGGCCGAGGGCGTTGAGGGCGGCGTGGGCCTCGGCCAGCACCTGCATGTCGCCGTACTCGATGCCGTTGTGGACCATCTTGACGAAGTGGCCCGAGCCGCCGGGCCCGATCCACGAACAGCAGGGCTCGTCGTCGCTCTCGGCCCGGGCCGCGATCGACCGCAGCAGCTCGTCGACCAGGGATCGGGCGTCGGGAGCGCCGCCGGGCATGATCGACGGACCGTGTCGGGCCCCCTCCTCGCCACCCGAGATGCCGGCCCCGACGAAGAGCACGCCGTTGTCGGCGAGGCGATCGAGCCGGGCCCGGGTGTCGGTGTGGTGGGAGTTGCCGCCGTCGATCACCACGTCACCCGGTTCCAGGTGGGGAAGGAGCTGGTCGATGACGGCGTCGACGGCGGCCCCGGCCTGCACCATCAGGATGATGCGGCGGGGTCGGGCCAGGCCGGCGCAGAGCTCGGCCACCGTGTCGTAGGCGGTCACCCGCCGGCCCGGGGTCAGCTCGGCGATCACGGCGTCGGCCTTGGCCCGATTTCGATTGTGGATCGCCGTGTGGTGGCCGCGATCGGCCAGGTTCAGGGCCAGGTTGCGGCCCATGACGGCCATGCCGATCACGGCAACGGTGGGGAGGGACATGCGCTCGCTCTCGTCGATGGGGGTCGGGAAGGACGCACCACGGGCACCCGCTCGGCCGTCGGCACGGCGTGGAGAGGGGAGAGGTACCGGGCCTCGACGGCCGCGGGTGCCCGCAGTGGATTGGGGGACGGGCTAGCTGTCGAGGAGCCCGGTCGATGCGTCGGCCGTCAGGTCGGATCGGGCGCCGGTGACGTAGGCGACGCAGTCCTCGGCGGAGAAGTCGCCGGTGAGGTGCCCGACCCGACGGCCCTGTCGGAGGACGACGGCCTTGCTGCACAGCGAGGCCACGTCCTCCATGTTGTGGCTGATCAGGAGGATGGCGGCGCCCTGTTCTGCCAGTCGTCGGACCAGGGTGTTGACCTGGTTCGACTCCCGGACGCCGAGGGCCGCCGTCGGCTCGTCGAGCAGCAGCAGACGGCTCTGCCAGAACGAGGCTCTGGCGATGGCGACGGCCTGGCGCTGCCCGCCCGACATCGAGCGCACCTTGCGGCGCACCCCGCCGGGGAGGTTGATGCCGAGGTTGCGCATCGACTCCTCGGCCTGCCGGGCCATCTTCTTGGTCTGGCAGAGCCGGATCGGGCCCCAGGTCGACATCTCCCGTCCGAGGTAGAAGTTCTCGCCGACGTCGAACTCCTCGACGAGGGCCAGCGACTGGTGGACGGTCTCGATACCGGCCGAGCGGGCGTCGAGGGGTGAGGTCAGCTCGAGCCGTTCGCCGCCGAGGAGCAGCTCGCCCTCGCTCGGCTCCATGATTCCGGAGATGATCTTGACCATGGTCGACTTGCCGGCGCCGTTGTCGCCGATGAGTCCGGTGATGGAGCCCGCCTCGATCTCGAACGAGACGTCGGCGAGGGCTTCGACGGCGCCGAAGCGCTTGGTGATGTTGTTGACGGAGAGTACGACGTCCGACATGTCAGACCTTCCCGGCCGCCGCCGCCCGACGGGCAGCGACCACGTAGAGCGAGGCCGATACGACGACCAGGACGCCGATGGCGATCTCGGCGATCACGGGGGATAGCCCGATGATGGTGAAGCCGTTGGTCATGACGAACAGCAGGATCGCCCCGACCACGGTCTTGAGCACGTTGCCCGAGCCGCCGGTGAGGGCCACCCCGCCGATGATGGCCGAGGCGATCACGTCCAACTCCCGAGCCTGGAGCAGGGTGGGGGACACCGCACCCACCCGGGAGAGGTTGATCACACCCGCCATGCCGGCGCAGAAGCCGACGAGGACGAAGGGCACGACGCGGTAGCGGGCCACCACGATGCCGGCCGCCCGGGCCGCATCGATGTTGCCGCCGGTGGCGTAGAGCCGCCGGCCGGTGACCGTGTACTTCAGCACGAACCACACCACGAGCAGCAGGATGGCGAGGAAGAAGGTGTTGTGGGCGATCCGGACCGAGTAGTCGGTGAAGGCGGTGAGCCCGGCGGCTATCACCGTGGCCACGGCCAGACCGGTCGCCAGCCACTGCTGACCGTTGCGGAAGACGATGGCGGCGGCGACGGCGAGGCCGATGGTGGCGATGAGGGCCACCTCGATCGAGCCGATGAAGCCGCCGGCCCATGCCTCCAGCGTGTCGTGCTGCTCGGGGGTGATCAGCTTCTCCTGGCTGTCGTTCATGAACAGCACCATGCCCCGGAAGGCGGTCAGCGTCCCGAGGGTCACGATGAAGGAGTTGACCCCCACGTACCAGTGGACGAGGCCGTTGATCAGGCCGCCCACGGTGCCGACGCCGAGTCCGAAGAGGACGGCGCCGAAGGGACCGAGGGTGTCGACCATCATGGCCGCCGCCATCGAACTCATGGCGGCGTTGGAGGCGACCGAGAGGTCGAAGTTGCCGGAGATCAGCAGCACCGTCATCCCCACCGCCATGATGGCGATGAGCGAGGACTGCTCCAGCACGTTGCCGACGTTGGCCGACGACAGGTAGTTGGGCCGGTCGACCTGGGCCGCCCGGATGGTGAAGAACGTCACCAGGCTGATGAGGGCGTACACCGCCCCCGCCGACCGCAGCGAGAACGCCTCTCTATTGCGGTGCCACCAGGTTCGTTCGTCGGTTTCGATCTGGCCGAGCATATTCGGCGGTGACTCGGTGGCCGGGGTGGCCACCGCAGAGGTTTCACTCACGTCAGTTCCTTTGTGATGGTGCGTTTCGAGGTCGGCGGTGCGGGGCTGAGTGGGGGTAGGGCGACCGGCGCCCGGCGGGGTGCCGGTGGGGGCGGACCGATGAAACCGTGGTCCGCCCCCACCGCCCGCCGTGGTGGGCGTCGCCCTCCGCCGTCAGGGGGTCGGCATCACCACTGGGGGACGCAGTCGTCGAGGTTGTCGAGCGTGACCACCGGGGTCTCGTAGAACTCGAGGCCTCGCTCGTTGCCGTTGACGATGGCGTCGAGGAGGGAGTCGAGAGCGGTGGCGCCCATCGTCCCCGGCTTCTGGCAGACGGTGGCCGGCATCAGGCCCTGCTCCAGCAGCTCGATGCCCTTGGCGTTGCCGCCGATGGAGGCGATGCCGATGTCGAGTCGGTCGGCCGACTCCAGGGCCCGGACGCAGCCGGCGGTCATCTCATCCGACATCGAGTAGATGATGTGCATCTCCGGGAAGGCGGTGATGGCGTTCTGGCACGTCTCCTCGGCCACGACGTTCGAGAAGTCGCCGGGGCGGGCGTCGAGCTGGTTCCAGTCGGTTCCCAGCTCGGCCAGGCGCTCGGTGAAGCCGTCCTGACGCAGCGGCACGTTGGCCGCACCCTGGGTGCCCTGGAGGATGAAGATGTTCGCCGTGCCGTCCACGTCGGCGGCGAGGGCGTCGGCCGCTTCCGCCGCCTTGGCCCCCATGGCGATGTCGTCGTTGGTGACATAGCCGGCGGTGCCGGGGTAGATGGTGTTGCGGCCGTAGGTCTCGACGTCGCCGATCTGGTTGGCCACGGCCACCACGTCGATGTCGGCCTCGATCAGGCGGTCGACCATCGAGGTTGCGGCGCCGGAGTTGACCGGGGAGAAGATCACCCCGTCGACCCCGGCGGCGATCAGGTCACCGGTGTTCTCGTCCTGGATCGACGACTCGTCCTGGGCGGTGGTGGTCACGATGCTGATGTTGACCCCGTACTTCTCCTCCATCTCGGCTTCGGCCCCCTCGATGCCGGCCAACATGCCGGAGAAGAAGGTGCGGGAGATGCTCTGGACCGAGAAGCCGATGGTGATCGTGTCACCGGGGGCGACACCTGCGTCCTCGTCGCCGTCGTCGGCCATGGCCTCGTCGTCGGAGGACTCCTCCTCGTCGGTGTCGGCTTCCTCGGTTGTCTCGGTCTCGCTGGCGGAGCCGTCATCGGCCGCCTCGGTGTCGCCGTCGTCGCTGCCACAGGCGGCGGCGACGAGGACCAGCGCCAGCAGGAGGGCCAGCCACCGGGGCCGGAAACTCGTGGATGTCATGGTGTTCTCCCTTGTGATGTGATCCGTCGACCGGGTTGGTCGGCCGACGGAGGCTCGGTGACCGCAGTCACAGGCAGGGAATCTACATATGTAGAGAAAAGGTTGTCAACACATGTAGAGAAATTTGTTAACATGCTTGTCGTGCGACTGCTATCGCCCAGTGCCGCTGGTGTCCTCAATGTGTTCCTGACGTCCCCCGCCACCCCCCGGTATGGCTACGAGCTCATGCAGGCGACGGGAATCAAGTCGGGATCGTTGTATCCGGTGCTGGGCCGGTTCGAGAAGCTGGGTTGGATCAGCGGCTCGATGGAAGCGTCGGTCAACGGGCGTCCGCCCCGGAAGGTGTACGAGTTCAACACCGAGTGCACCGCCGAGGCCAGGGCCGCCCTCGATCGGTTCTTCGAGATGAAGCAGATTCCCGCATCGGAGCGGATGAACTGGGGGTTCTAGATGTTGACGGTCAGGATCGTCATCGTGATCATGCTGCTGGCTGCGGTCGGGGGGGCTGTGGCGCAGGAGCTGGGGCAGCAGCGAGTGGCGCGCCTGATGGTGGGGCTGGCCGGGCGGATCTACACCCACCGCCGCTCCGAGTTCCAGGGTGAGCTCGCCATGCTGCAGTCCCTACCCGAGGAGACCGGTCTGCACTACGCCGTCGGAGCGCTGTTCGCCGCCACCGTCGAGCGGGTGACCCTCGGCAAGGCGCTCACCATCGACAACGTGAGCAAGACCCTGGGCGGCACCCGGGCCCTCGACACCATCAGCCTGGATGTACCCGCCGGCTCGATCCTGGCCCTCGTCGGGGCCAACGGTGCCGGGAAGTCGACGCTGATCAACCTGATCGCCGGTGTCGAGCAGCCCGATGCCGGCACCATCACCTTCGGCGGTGTCGACGTGCGCAGCGCCGGCCGGGGCGGCATCGCCTTCGTCCGCCCCGAATCGCAGCTGTTCCCCGATCTCGACATCGCCACCAACCTGTCGATCGGGGGCGGCAGCGGACGAGGCTGGGTGCTCAACGCCAAGGCGGAGCAGCGGTGGGCCGAGCAGGCCCTGGCTCAGCTCGGGGTCGCGCTCGACACCCGGACGCCGATCAACGAACTCGACCACGCCGATCGCTGCATCGTGGCCATGGCCCGAGCGCTGCAGACCGGGTGCGAGCTGATGATGCTCGACGAGCCGACCAAGAGGCTGACGCCGATGGGCGTGGCCCGTCTCCAGGTGGCGATGGACCACGTCCGCCAACGGGGGGTGGGCCTGGTGTTCGCCAGCCACAGCATCGATCACGTGTTCACCGTGGCCGATCGGGTGGCCGTGCTCCGCAACGGCTGCCTGGTGCATCAGAGCGAGATCGCCGACACCGATCCCGATCAGCTGGTCCGCCACATCGTCGGCGCCTCCGACGAGGCCTCGGCCGCCTAGGGACCCGGGCGCTCCTCACCCCGTCGCCCGACCCGGTATCGTCGGTGCTCGATTCGAGGGGAAGGGCGCCTACCGATGACCACCACGCAGTTCGACTTCGCCAACGAGGAGTGGGAGCTGATCGCTTCGGCTCCCGTGATCGTTGGCTACGCCGTGGCCCGAGCCGAGGACAGCGGCTTCGTGGGGAGCCTTCGGGAGACCCGAACCCTGGTCGCCTCGATCGCCGCCGGAGCGGAGGACAACCCGGCCCGGAGCCTGATCGACGGCGCCACCACCACCGAGGTCAGGGAGCTGATGAAGGAGTACGGCTCGTCGGCCCCCGAGTACCTGGCCGACACCGCGGTCGAGGTGTGCACCCGCCTGGTGCCCGTACTCGGCGACACCGCCACCACCGAGGAGTCGGTGGGTTACCGCCGGTGGGTGCTCGAGGTGGCCCGGTCGGTGGCCGAGGCCGCCCGCGAGCATCGGGTGCGGGTCAGCGAGCCCGAGGCCGATCTGCTCGCCCGGGTGGCCGACGCCCTCGATCTGAGCTGAGCCCGGCTTCCGGGCTCCAGCCGCCCCGATCGGCCGGGTGGACGTCGGGCCGCCGGACGGGCGAGTCCGACGGCCCGACGATGTGACCCCGGTCAGGCGTCGATCGGCCAGACCAGGGTGTCGGGCTGGAACTGCGACCAGGCGAACCAGAAGGCCTGGTGGCCGCCGACGTCGTTGCCGTCGGCGTCGACCGCTCGTACGCCGCCGCCGTCGAGTTCCAGGCTGATCTCCTCGAAGCCGACCTCCTCGCCGGCCTCCAGTGCATCGATGGCCGCCGTCACCTGGAAGGCGATGGCCTGACCCGATTCGGTGACCACACCGACGACGTCCTCCTGGATCGGGAGGCGGGGGTCGACGTCGCCGATGGGGAAGATCGGACCGTTGGCGTCCCGGGTGTTGCGGAGGTCGGAGTCGGGGCGTCCCAGCGCCAGCTCCTCGGCCAGGACCGTGGTGTCGGGGTGGGCTTCCTTCCACTGGCCCCAGGTGGTGGTGATGACACCGGCCTGGGGGAGGACCACACCGGCGTCGGCCAGAGGGCCGCTCACGGCGTCGCCGAGGAAGGTGTCGAACACCGAGAACGTGTTGACGTCGAACATCACCTTGTTCGACCGGATCAGCAGACCGGAGGTGCGTAGGATCGGCCGATCGACGCCGTCGGGCACCTCGTCGGTGAAGTAGGCCTGGGCCGAGCCGCACAGGGTGCAATAGGGCATGCCGATGTCACGACCACCGAGGGTGTCGTTGACCATTTCCCGCACCTCCATGATCGAGCGGGGGTAGGCCCGGGCCTCGCCGTCGATCTCCAGGCCGAACACGACGGTGTCGTCGTCGAGCCAGGCGTCGCCACCGGCGACATCGGTGACCTCGGGGTTGTCGGCGGCCGGGATGCAGTTGCACCGCTCGTCGGTCTCGTCGTAGGGCCGGTCGTCGATGCCGACGCCGCCCCAGCTGACGTAGCGCCAGTCGATGTCGGCGTCCTCGTCGGTGAAGAACGGCTCCCACGACTGCGTGAGGAGCAGGTAGACGTTCTGCTTGTAGCGGACGTAGTCGGGCGGGGCCGGTACGTCCCAGGCGATCAGGTGGTTGGTCACGTCGCCCCAGGCGTCGAGGCCGGTCACGCTGATGCCGAGCACATCGCCGGCGGAGCCGCCGAGCAGTTCGCGCAGCGTCGGATCCTGGGCGATGCGGAGCAGATCGCTCAGCCACCAGGCCACTCGGGGATCCTCCGACTCGCCGAGCACCCGGATGGCGTCGAAGGACTGCTGGTCGATGATGCCCTCGCTCAGCCGCGGGCCGAGCAGGTCCTCCACCGCCGTGGTCACCTCCTCGGACAGCGGGCCGTCGGGGATCGGGGGCGGGTCGCCGTAGTCCACGGGCTCGATCGGTTCCGGTGGCTCGGTGGTGGCGGTCTCGTCCTCGCCGTCGTCCCCGTCGCCCTCTTCGGTGGCGGCCTCGTCGACCCCGGAGGCCGATGAGGCCGAAGCCTCGTCGTCGGTGTCGGCGGCGTCGTCGGCGGCGGAACAGGCGCTCAGCACCAGGAGCAGGGCGAGAGCGGACGCGAACAGTGGCTTGCGCATGGGATAGTCAACACCGTTTTGCCGTCGAATCATTCGCGACGGATCTGAACAAGTGGAGAACCTCGGTGTTTCACCTCAGCCGGCGATGTCGTAGACGAGGCGTTTGAAGTCCCGACTGAAGGGGTGGAAGAAGCCCGGCATCCTCTGGGTGATGCACACCCCGGTGAGCTCGGCCCGCGGTGCCATCCAGAAGTGGGTGCCGGCCAGGCCGCCCCAGTGGTACTCGTCGACGGCGGTGTCGGGTTCGCCGCGCCCGGGGGCGTCCTTGCGGGCGAAGCCGAGGCCGAAGGTGGTGTGGGGCATGGACCAGACCGGGAACTCCACCTCGACCCCGGGGGCGAGGTGGTTGCTTCGCATCAGCTCCAGGGTCTCGGCCCGCAGGTAGCGGCGACCCTCCCACTCGCCGCCGTTGATCACCATGCGGATGAAGGCGAGGTAGTCGACGAGGGTGGAGAACAGCCCGCCGCCCCCGGACTGCCAGGCCGGTTGGTCGGGGCGGGCCGGTTCGTGGGGGAGGGCGGTCAGGCCGGGCACCATCGGATCGAGGGGGTCGGCCGGGTTGAACATCGTGCTCAGCCGGTCGGCGTTCTCCGGAGCGACCCGGAAGTCGGTGTCGACCATGCCGAGGGGGGCGAAGAGGCGCTCCCGCATCACGGTCCCGAAGTTCGCCTCGCACAGCACCTCGATCAGCTTGGCCACCACGTCGGTGGCCAAGCTGTAGCGCCACGAGGTGCCCGGTTGGTAGGCGAGGGGCACGGCGGCCACCCCGTCGGCCACCGAGGTCAGCGTCAGGCCTCGGCCGGTGAGCGGGTTGAGTCCCACCTCGGTGTAGATCCGGTCGATGAGCGAGGTGGGGTCGACGAAGCCGTAGGACAGGCCCGCGCTGTGGCTGAGCAGGTGTCGGATCAGGATCGGCTCGTTGGCGGGCTCGACGTCCTCGGCCGAGGTGGCCCCGGGGCGAAGCACGGAGAGGTCGGCGAACAGGGGGAGGTACTCGGCCACCGGGTCGTCCAGGCCGAACCGGCCCTCCTCGTGGAGCATCATCGCCACCACCGAGGTGGCCAGCTTGGTGCTGGAGTGCATGCGGAGGATCGAGTCGTCGGTGAGCGTCGTCTCCGGCGTGCCGCCGCCCAGATGGCGGAGGTACACGATGTCGGTGCCCTTGAGCACGGCCATCGAGCAGTACGGCACCAGTTCCTGATCGATGTACCACTGCATCCGCTCCTCGACGGCGGTGAAATCGAGGTCGGCATCGGTCACGTCGATCATGCGGTTCTCTCCCGGGGTCCGGCTGGCGCCCCGCGATTGTGGCGGAGGGCCCGCCCCTCTGTCAGGTTGGGGCCTCGGCACCGCCGACCGGCGACGAGCGCGGGCGACGGTCAGTCGATGAACGCCGGCTTGGTCAGGTAGTTGGCACCGCCGCCGGAGGCTTTGACGTCGTCGAGCCAGTTGCCCTCGTACAGCTCGGTCGGCGGCTGCATCAGATCGGAGGGCTGGCCCTCCGGCGTCGTCTCCAACGTCCACGCCTGGCGCTTGTAGGTCCAATTGTCGGGGTCGAGGGTGTGGGCGGCCCGCCAGTAGGGGACGGCGGCGTCCTTGCCGACGGCGTCGTGGAGATGGCGGCCGAGCTCGAAGTTGGCCGCCGCCTCGGCCTCGGACCGGCCGCGGGGATGCGACGCCGACACCACCTGATCGGGGCTGAGGGCGTATGGACTGTCGGCCCCTCGCTCCACCCAGTCGAGGACGGCGGCCCGGTACCGCTCACCGATGTCGGGGATCTGCTGGGCCTCGTCGATCAGGTCCTTGATCCGCGCCGGGAGATCGTCGGGCAGGGGCCCCATCGACTCCCGCTTCTCCACCGATGCGCTCTCGGCCGGGCGGACGAGGGTGCCCGACTCGTCGATCCAGACCGCCATCGGCACATTGTGGAAGCCGAACAGCTCGTTGGTGATGTGCCCGCGGTCGATCAGCGCCGGATGGGTCGGTGACGCCGCATCGATCCACGGTCGGGCCTTCTCCGGGTCGAGGTCGAGGGCCACGGTGACGACGGTCAGACCTCGGTCGGCCAGTTCGGTGTGCAGCGCCTGCCACCCGGGCAGGCTGGTGCGGCAGCCTCACCACGAGGCCCAGGCCACGAGGAGCACCTTGCGCCCGTGCAGCGACGCCAGGCGGAACGGGTTGCCGTCGACGTCGGGGAGCTCCAGGTCGGGGGCGGTGGCCGTGGTCAGCGAGTGGCCGAGGCTCTCGGGGCCGAGGGCCCAGGTGCCGGTCGCCTCGTCGTGGACGAGGGGCATTCCCAGCTTGGTCGAGAGCACCGCGGCGTCGAGTCGATCGTCGCCGACGGCGGCCTCGGGCGCCGGCACGCACACCTCCCCCTTGCACAGACCTTCGGGCTTCACCGCCCAGCCCGTGCGGGCTTCGAACTCGGACACCGTCACCTGGGGCTCGGAGAGGATCATGCCCGGACACTACTGTTGGGTCGGGGCGGTGGACCAGAACGGGGAACCGGGCGGGGACCCGGCCCGGAGCGAGGTGAGGAGCGTATGAGCGAAGAGGACGACACGGCGCCCGTCGCCGACACCCTCAACGAGGTCGGCGTCCTCAAACGACGGGAGATCGAGGCCCGGATCGTGGCCCCGCTGCTACAGCGGCTGGGGGAGGAGTTCGGGGCGGAACGGGTGGCCGAGCTGGCGGCCGAGGTCGTCGTCGACGTGGCCCGGGAGCAGGGGGCGCAGCTGGCCGAGTTCATGGGGGGCGATGACCTCGCCCACTTCGGCGGGTCGATGGAGGCCTGGACCCGGGGCGGGGCGCTGGAGATCGACGTGATCGAGGAGAGCCGTGAGGTCTTCGCCTTCAACGTCACCCGCTGTCGCTACGCCGAGATGTATCGCAGGCTGGGCATGGCCGACCTCGGCGCCACCCTGTCGTGCAACCGCGACGGCACCATGATCCAGGGGTTCAACCCCCGCATCCGGTTCACCCGCACCCAGACGATCATGAGCGGGGCCGACCACTGCGATTTCGTGTACCAGCTCCCCGAGACCACGGTGGAGCTGGGGGAATCGGGCTGAGCGTCTACGGGGCCCGGCGGGCGGTGACGGAGCCGAGACCCTCCACGGTGTTCGTCGCCTCGGAACCGGGCGGCATGCTCGACACCTGGGTGACGGTGCCGGTGGTGACCGTGGTGCCGGCCTCGACGGTGATGCCGCGGCCCGCCAGCCGGTTGACCAGCCACCCCAGCGCCGTGATCGGGTCGCCGAGCACGTCGCGCCCGTGGCCGCTGCCGGTCACCTCCCCGTCGACGGTCATGGTGGCGGCGGCGTCGACCAGGCCGTCGGGATCCCACTCGGTCACCGGATCGCCGAGCACCAACCGGGTGTTGGCCCCGGCGTCGGCGATCAGGGCTCGTAGCGGGCTGCCCATGAACTGCTCGAAGCGCCCGCCGACGACCTCGATGGCGGGCCGGGCGGCGGCGACCGCAGCCACGATCTCGTCCCTGGTGTAGGCCTCGGCCCGGGGTGGGAGCGAGGCGCCGAAGGTGAAGGCGATCTCGCCCTCGAGGACGGGCTCGGTGACGAACTGCTCGGGTTCGAGGGTGACGCCGGAGTCGTGGATGTCGTAGACCCGACCGGCGAAGGGGCCGTCGGCCCCGAGCAGGGCCTGAGCGTGCTCCGAGGTGCACCCGATCTTCCAGCCGACCACCGGCCGATCGATGGCGGCGGCCACGGCATCGTCGACCGCTTCGGCCTCCTCGTCGGACACCGGGATCAGGTCCGGATCGAGCGGGGGTAGGGCCCGAGCCTCGGCCCGGGCGGCGAGGAGCAGATCGGTGAGGGCGGCGATGCGGGGACTGGCGTCGGTCTGGTCGGTCACGGTGCGACCCTAGGAACCCCGCCGGACCGAGGACAACCGGATTGGTGGCGCCGCCGTCAGTCGGTGGGCGGGGTGAGGGCGACGGCCGGTTTGATCAGCTTGCCCTCGAAGAGGCCGAGGATGGCCTGGATCACGGCCCGGTGACGGGCGACGTCGTGGGAGTAGATGACGGTCAGGCCCAGGGCCACCGTCTGCAGCAGGGAGCGCACCGCCCACTCGTTGGCCGGGTCGATCTCCCCCGATTTGAGGCCGACGTCGACGAGCTGCCGCCAGATTTCGCGCTCGACGTTGATGTCGTCGAAGGAGTTGGCCAGCTCGGGCTCACGGGCCAGGTCTAGGCGAAAGCTGGCCACGAACCGGGCCAGCGACGGGTCGGCGATGTTGAGCTCGTGGGCTTCCTCCAGCACCGCCTCCAGGGCGGCGATGAACGTCGGCTGCCCCTCGACCGCCCCGCCCAGCCGTCGACCGACAAGATCCGAGGCGTCCTCCCGGACCGCTTTGTACACCTCCAGCTTCGAGTCGAAGTAGTGGTAGATGGCGCCGGTGGTCAGACCGGCGGCCTCGGCCAGCATCCGATTGCTGGTGCCCCCGTAGCCGAGGTCGGAGAAGAGCCGCCGACCGGCGTCGAGGATCCGCCGTCGGGTCTCGGCCGAGTTGGCGTCCTTCGGGCGTCCCGGCCGGCCTCGCTGCGGTTGATCAGTCACGTGGAACCACGGTAGTCAGCCTGCGCCGGTTCGCCGCATACCCGGTCGACGGATTGGGAGTGGGATCGGCGCCCCGTGCTAGAACTAACCAATCGATAGATTTGAGCATAGACCGGGTGGAGGCACAGCCGCCCCTCTGCGTTCGATCGACCGGAGCCCTCAGCCCGTGAAGAGTCCTCCAAGGAGGTCGCCGTGACCATGCCCACCGTCGAAGAGTTCACCGAGAAGGCCGAGGCCTGGCTCGAGGCCAACGCCCGGCTCCGCACCCCCGACGACGCCGAGCCCGAGTTCGTGTGGGGCCAGGGCAGCTTCGCCGTACCGGTGTTCCACAACCTGGGCTTCGACGAGGAACAGGCCCACCTGCGGGCCCTCCAGGCCTGGCAGCAGAAGAAGGCGACCGAGGGCTACCACGCCATCGCCTGGGATGAACGGTTCGGGGGCCTGGGCCTGACCCGGGCCCACGCCCGGGCCTTCGGCCGTCTGGAGCGCAACTACGTCGTCCCCGACAGTCACGAGCTGTTCAGCGTGACCGTGGGTCTCATCGCCACCACCATCCGGGAGTGGGGCACCGAGGAGCAGCAGAACGACTGGATCCCGGGTCTGCTCCGGACCGATGACCTCAGCTGTCAGCTGTTCAGCGAACCCGGCGCCGGCTCCGACCTGGCCTCGCTGGGATGCAAGGCCGAGCGCGACGGCGACGAGTGGCGGATCACGGGGCAAAAGGTGTGGACCTCGGGGGCCCAGTTCTCGGCCACCGGCCTGCTGCTGGCCCGCAGCGAGCTCGACGCCCCCAAGCACAAGGGCATCACGGCCTTCATCATCCCCTTCGACATCCCCGGGGTCGAGGTGCGCCAAATCCGCCAGGCCAGCGGGGGTACGTCGTTCAACGAGGTGTTCTTCGACAACGCCATCGTGCCCGACTCCTGTCGCCTCGGTCCCGAGGGCGCGGGATGGAAGGTGGCCCTCACCACGCTCGGTTTCGAGCGTGACCACTCCGCCTCGGGCGGCTCCGGGGCCGCCAGCGGAGGCAACTGGGAAAAGCTGCTGGCCACCGCCCAGGCCTTCGACCGGGTCGACGATCCGATCGTGCGGGACGACCTGACCCGGATGTACACCTTTCTCACCGTGCAGCGCCTGCTCAACCGGCGGGCCGCCGATCTGGCCAGATCGGGCACGCCGGGGCCTGAGGGCTCGCTGGGCAAGCTGATGTGGACCGAGGGCATGACGATGATGTCGGGTGTCGTGTCCCGCATCCTCGGCCCCCGCCTCATCGCCGACTCGGGGGAGTGGGGCTCCTACGAGTGGGGTGAGCATGTTCTCGGCGCCCCCGGCTATCGGATCGCAGGCGGATCCGACGAGATCCAACGCAATATCATCGGCGAGCGCGTGCTCGGTCTGCCGGGCGAACCCCGGGTCGACAAGAACACGCCGTGGCGGGACCTGCCCCGCTGACGGGGCGGCCATCGCTCGCCGACGACGTCGGCCGTCATCATTCGAACACACCACAGCAAACCAAGGGGAGAACATGGACCTCGGACTCGCGGGCAAGAAGGCCCTGATCACGGGATCGACCAAGGGCATCGGGCGGGCCATCGCCGAGACGATGCTGGCGGAGGGGGCCTCGGTCGCCATCTGCGCTCGTGACGAGGGTGGCGTCGACGCCGCCCTGGCCGAGCTGTCGGAGCAGGGCACCGTGTGTGGCTCTGCCGTCGACGCCGGTGACCTCGACAGCCTGAAGGCCTGGATCGACTCCTCGGCCCAGACCCTCGGCGGGATCGACGTCTACGTCCACAACACCTCGGCCAAGCCGCAGCGCAAGCTCGAGGGCTGGATCAACAACTTCAACATCGACCTGGTGGCCCTCGTCGGCGGGGTCGAGGCGGCCCAGGAGGCGCTGACCGACGGCGGGGGGAGCGTGGTCAGCATCGGCACCACAGCGTCGGCCGAGCACTTCGGCCCCGGCTCCGGCAGCTACAGCGCCCTGAAGGCCGCCGTCACCAACTGGACGCTGGGCCAGGCCCAGGTGCTCGGTGGCCAGGGTGTCCGCTGCAACGTCGTATCGCCCGGCCCGATCTTCATCGAGGGCGGCGACTGGGACAACATCAAGCAGCACATGGGCGACTTCTACACCATGACCGAGAAGACCCACCCGCAGGGCGGCCTTGGCGAGGCCCAGGACGTCGCCAACGCCGTCGCCTTCCTCGCCTCGGACGCGGCCCGCCACATCAACGGGGTGAACCTCACCGTCGACGGTGGGTTCACCAAGCGGGTCAATTACTAGGCGCCGGGGCGGCGGCCGACCGAACAAGGGGGAACGAATGAGCGAGCAGGACGACGGCGGGACGCCACCCGCCAGGATCGACGGCCACCTCGTGGCCGGTGGCAAGTACCACGACATCGACTACGCCCGGAGCCGCCTGCTCGACCTGCTGGCCGAGCATCCGCAGGTGCGCATGACGGTCAGCACCGACTACGAGGCGATCGACACCGTCACGGGCGGCTCGTTCCTCGTGTCCTACACCTGCGACACCCGACCGTCGGAGGAGGCTCAGACCGCCGTCGCCGACTGGGTCGCCGGCGGCGGTCGGTGGTTGGCGCTCCACGGCACCAACTCCGCCCTCGATCTGGGCGGGCCCAACGGTGTGGAGTCACCCCGGTGCTTCCCGCGCTGGGCCGCTCTGGTCGGCAGCCAGTTCGTGGCCCATCCACCGATCCACGCCTACCCGGTGGAGGTCACCGACTCCTCCCACTGGCTGGTCGAAGGCATCGAGACCTTCGAGACCGACGACGAGTTGTACGTGATGGAGTATCCCGACGAGGCCGCCCTGGTGCCCCTCCTCCACACGATGTGGGAGGGGGAGGCCACCGGCTTCGCCGAATCGGACTGGTCCGATCCCGACGGGCCCACCCGCCACCTTGTGCAGTACCTCCGGTCCTACGGGGAGGGCGAGGTGCTGTACAACTCGCTCGGCCATGTTCGTGGCCACTGGGACATGGCGCCGCTCGTCGACTACTACCCGCGGATCGAGCGGGGTGCCTGGGACAGGGACGCCTACATCGAGCTCCTGCGTCGCGGCATCCGCTGGGCCATGGGGCAGAACGCCTGAGCGGGCCTACGCCTCGCCGATGACATCGGCCGGGTGCCCCAGCGGCCCCGGCCGGGCCGGTCTCACTCGCCTCGGCGGCCGTAGCCGGGCGGGCGCCGGCCGGTCTCGTCGACCAGGTCGAACTCCTCGGCCAGGTCCTCGACCCACTGGATCGAGCCCGACCGTTTCATCAGGTCGTCGGCGGCGGCCAGAGCGGCCACCGATCGTCCGACGAACAACGGCGTCTGGGCGTCGGGGGCCTCACCTCGGGCGGCCAGGATGAACTCGGTGGCCACCGACCCCGGGTAGAGCACCACGGCGGCGATGCCCTTCGGGTCGAGTTCGACGGCCATGTCGGCCGTGAGGCGATCCAGGCCCGCCTTGCCCGCTCCGTAGCTGGAGCTGAAGTGGTAGCTCTGCCCGCCCGGCGATGACACGTTGACGATCAGGCCGCCGGGTCCGGCGTTGAACAGCAGGGGAGCGGCGTGCCAGGACGCCACGTAGTGGGCCCGGAGGCCGATGCCGACCTGGTCGTCCCAGATCTGGATCGGGTGGTCCCAGAAGCCACCGCCCCAGGCCGGTGGGTCGGGGATCTTGTAGACGTTGTTGACCAGGAGGTCGATCCGCCCGTGGCGCTCGGCCACCTGGGCGAACAGGGCCTCGATCTGCTCGTCGTCGCCGTGGTCGACCCGGATCGGGATGCCGGTGCCCCCGGCCTCGTCCACCGCGGCGGCCGCGGTCTCGATCGTCAGCCCGTCGGGGCCCGAGCTCCGCCCGGTGACGTACACCGTCGCCCCGCGTTCGCCGAGGGCCCGGGCCGTGCCCCGGCCGATGCCCCGGGTGGAGCCGGTGACCACGGCCACGGCGTCGCTCAGGTCTCGCTCGGTGGGGGCACCGAGCAGCGGTGCGGCGTCGTCGGTCATGGGGCGGCCTCGACGTGCACGTCGAGCTGCAGCAGCCCCCGGAGCATGAAGCTCGGGTGGTAGCCGTAGTCGTTGCTGTCGGCCAGCGTGAACGAGCCGATGCTCGCCGCCAACTCCTCGGCCGCCACCCGGCCTTCGAGGCGGGAGAGGGCGGCCCCGAGGCAGAAGTGGATGCCTTTCCCGAACGCCAGGTGGGCGTTGACGTTGTGGCGGTCGGGGTTGAAGGCGTCGGGATCGTCGAAGACCGACGGGTCGCGGTTGGCCGCCGAGAACATCAGCACCGCTCGGTCGGCCGGGCACAGCGCCGTTCCGCTCACCTCCACGTCGTCGGTGACGATGCGGAACATGCCCTGGGTCGGGGTCGACAGCCGGAGCGTCTCCTCCACCACCACCTTTGACCGTTCCGGATCCTGGCGCAGGGCGGCGAACTCCTCGGGGTTCTCGCCCAGAAGGCGCATCATCTCGGTGAGCATCTTGGTCGTCGTCTCGTTGCCCGCCACCAGGAGCTGCTGGATGATGCTGAGCATCTCCGGCATGGTGAGCGGCTCGTCGGCCAACGGCTCGCCGTCGGCGTCGACGTCGCCCCGGTCGACCCGGGCGTTGAGCAGGTTGGTCAGGATGTCTTCCCTCGGCTCGGTGCGGCGGAGCTCCAGTTGTTCGGCGAAGTACTTCTGGAACTCGATCACCTCCCGCTCGGCCTCGAGGCGGGTGTCGATGCTGATGTTGGTGCCGATACCGGCGATCGAGGCGTCCGACCAGCGCTTGAAGTCGTCGAGGCGGTCGTCGGGGACGTTGAGGGCCTTGGCGATCACGGTCACCGGCAACGGCACGGCGAAGGTCTCGACGAACTCCACCACGCCGTCCCGGTCCTGAACGGCGAGCACGTCGTCGATCAGGCGCCTGGTGATTTCGCGCACCGTCGGCTCCAGACCGGCGACCACCTTGGGGGTGAACGCCTTGGACACCAGCCGTCGGTACCGGGTGTGTTCCGGGGCGTCGACGGTGAGCATGGTGCCGATCCGCTCGTAGCCGCCTTCGGCCTCGTACAGCTCCTTCATGCGGCGGGACAGCTCGCCGCTCACCCCGCCCGAGGTGTCGAACTTCGAGGAGAAGCGGGCGGCGTCGAGCGCGGCCGTCGACACGTCGTTGTAGCGCGTCACGAGGTGCAGGGTGCCCGCCGGCGAGGCGGCGGGGAAGACCGGCGCGGTCTCCGCCATCTTGGCGTAGTAGGCGTGGGGGCACTGCTGGATGGCGGGGTCGAACAGGCCGAAGTCGTCGAGGTCGACCTCGGCCTCGCTGGTGTTGTCCGGGGATGTGGGTGCGGTCATGACGTCCTCCTGGTCAGGTCCCGGTCAGTTCGGCCACCACGGGGGCGAACGCCTCCATGTTGCGGGCGGCCACGTTGATGTAGCTGATGTCGTAGAGCTCGCGTCGCTTCTGCAGCGTCTCGACGATCTCGGCCGTCGAGCCGATCAGGGCGTGGGGGTAGTCGGCCATCGTGTCGGCGTCCATGCCCATGGCCCCGCCCATGGCGGCCAGGGTGCCGGCCGTGTCGTCGGTGACGGCGGTGAAGTACGCCCCGATCTCGATCTCCAGGTCGTCGTAGCGGTCGCCGGCACCGTGGCGGACCCAGCCGATCTTCTCCGCCGTGAGCTCGGCGGTGCTGGAGCCGATGCCCTCGGGCCCGATGCGGCCGGCCGAGTTGTTGAAGTTGAGCGAGACGATGTCGGCCAGACGGGCGGCCGTGCGCAGCACCCGTTTCCCGCCGCCCCCGATCATGATCCGGGGCCCGCCCTCCTGCGGCGAGGGCGGGATGGCCGCCATCGACGTGGCGGTGACGTGGGTGCCCCGATGGGCGAGCTCCTCGCCGGCGAAGAAGGAGCGGCCGAGTTCGACGTGCTCGATCAGGCGATCGATGCGAACCCCGGGTGGGTCCATGGGCACGCCCATCGCCTCGTACTCGCTGGTGATCCAGCCAGCGCCGTAGCCCGCCTCCAGCCTGCCGTTCGACAGCAGGTCGATCGTGGCCAGCGACTTGGCCAGCACCATGGGCTGGTGGTAGTCGACGCAGAGCACCCGGCAGCCGATCTTGATCGTGTCGGTCACCATGGCGGCGGCGGCCATGGCCGGGATGGCGGCCACGGTCTGCACCGGGTGGCTGGCCGCCGTGGCCGCCTCGCCCGGACCGAGGTAGTGATCGGCCAGGTGCAGGCAGTCGTAGCCGAGGCTCTCGGCCTTGCGCGCCGTCTCGGTCCACTCGGCGGCATCGGTCGGGGCGAAGGCCTGGGTGCTGAATCGGAACGGTCGCGTGGCCACGGCTAGAAATTAACCGATCGGTAGGTCTTCGTCAGATTGATCGCCATCCGGCTGCGGCCCATCGGTGCTCTCCTCGTCGCCCGACCGCTCAGCGGGTTCGCGGGCTGCCGGCGTCGAAACCACCCACGTTCTCGTCGTCGGCGGCCGCCAGCGTGACCCGTACGCCGTCGTCATCTTCGACGACGGGGTAGCAGTCGATGCCCTCCCACGCCGGGGGTCCACTGTGTTCGCCGGTGGTCACGTTGAAGGCGGCCCCGTGTACCGGGCAAACCAGCGTCCGTCCCCGGAAGCGGCCCTCGCTCAGCGGGGCGTCGGCGTGCGAGCAGTTGTCGATGACGGCGTGCAGCGTGCCGTCGACCCGGCACACCACGATGCCGTACTCGCCGATGTCCTCGAAGGCCCGCATCTGGCCGTCTTCGAGGTCGTCGAGGGAGCCGAGGTGGTGTTCGCTCATCGGCGGCCGCCCATCAGGTGTTGGCCGCCAGCCACTTCTCGGTGTCGACCGCCATCTTGCGGCCGTCGTAGCCGATGCGTTGGGTGGGGGTGATCTCCAGCACCACCCGGCGGGGGGAGTCGAGGAACTGGACGAAGTTGTCGGCCCGCTCACCGGGCCCGAAGAGGTGCTCGGACAGCGCCGGGTAGTACCAGTCCTTGATCTCGCGGTCGTCGCGGATGGCGCACATGCCCTTGTAGGTGACGGTCTTGTTCGGCCCGGCCGAGGTGCCGGTGCTGGTCACCACGATGCAGACCCGGGGGTCGCGGCGTACGGCGTGGATGCGGGCCCGCTGACTCGACGCCGTCAGCCAGAACCTGCCGTCGTGGAACACGTAGCTCATGATCACGCCGACGGGCCAGCCCTCCTTGTTCGACCAGATGAAGGTGCACTCCTTCTGGGCGTCGAGCATCGCCGTCTCGTCGCCGTCCTCGAGCCCGTACTTGGTGACGTCCTCGTAGTTGCCGTCTTCGTCGGCTGCCATGGTCGGCTCCTCCTGCTCCCCGTGCCGGTGCGCCCGTCGGGGTGCGCAGCCGGTGCGTGTGTTTCGGTCCCCGCACGATGGTCGACCGAAACTAACCGTCCGGTCAATTCAGGGGCGGGACATCGCCCTCAGTCGCCGGCAGGGCCCTCGGCCCGCGCCGCCTGCAGGGCGGCCAGCATCCCCAGCTCGGAGGCGGCGGGGAGCTTCTGGGTGGAGGCGCCGCCGTCGACGTAGAGGGTCTGGCCGGTGATGTAGGCCGCCTCGTCGCTGGCCAGGAACAACACCGTGTTGGCGATGTCGTCGATGGAGCCCATTCGACCCAGGGGGGTCTGCAGCCGCACCGCCTCGATGATCAGGTCCATCTCGAAGATCCGCGACGTCATCGGTGTCTCGATGAGGTGGGGGGCGACGCAGTTGACCCGGATGTCGTCGGGGCCGTACTCGAGGGCGGCGATGCGGGTGATGTACTCCAGGCCCGCTTTGGAGCCGGCGTAGGCGGCCTGGCCGACGGAGGGATTGGCGGCGGTCAACGACGAGGTGGACACGATCGACCCGCCCCCGTCGGCCATGGCCCGACCCATGGCCTGGATGAACCACACGGCGCCCGTGAGTTGGACGTCGACCATCGGTTGCCACACCTCGGGCGTCAGCTCCTTGATCGGAGTGCTCTGCTCGAAGCCGGCGTAGTTGACCCCGATGTCGATGCGGCCATGCGCCGCCACCACGGCGTCGGTGGCGGCGTTCATCTTGGCGTGGTCGGTCACGTCGCAGACGTGGGCCGTGCCGCCGAGTCGTTCGGCCACCTCGGTGGCGGCGTCGATTCGGCGACCGAGGATGGCGACCGTCGCCCCCTCGGCCCCGAAGCGTTCGGCGGTGGCCAGACCGAAGCCGGAGGCTCCGCCCACCACCACGGCGATCTTGTCGTCCAGGCGTCCCATGGCGGAACGTTCTAGCAGGCGACCTCGGCCCAGGCCTTGTGGAAGGTGCCCTCCAGCTTCGGGTTGCCGCCGTAGGTGACCGACAGCTCCCGGCCGGTGAAGCGCCACCCCTCGTCGGTGCGCACGTAGGTGTCGTCGTAGTAGCCGAGCATCATGCCGACCTCGCCGTCGATGCGCTGGAAGTGCTCCTGGATGTACCACCGACCGGTGCCCGTCCCGGCCTCGGCGTCGAACGCGGCCTCGCCGTTGAGCACGGTCTGGACGACGGCGGCGAAGCGGTCCATGGCCCCGTTCCAGAAGGCGACGATGGCTTCGGGGCCCTCGAGTCGCTGACCGGCGATGTCCCACACGGCGTCGTCGGCCCAGGTCGATTTCCACTGCGCTTCGTCGCGGTGGACGACCGCATCGGCGTAGCGGTGGACCAGGCCGCGCACGGCGATGGCGTCGGAGGAATCGGTCGAACCAATTGGCGTTCCGCTCATCGCCGTATCGTAGGCTGTGACCTTCGACACCACGAAAGGTGGGTCGCGAAGCAGGGGGACAGGCGGCATGTCAGAGGAGTTCGACTACGAGGATCTGACCGGTCTGCAACTCGACGAGGACGAGCTCTCCGAGTTGCTCGACGGCGTCGGCGAGTGCGTTTTCAACTGGACGACGAGCGAGGGCTACCCGGTCGGCGTCGTCGTCGCCTACTTCCACGACCGCGGGAAGTTCTGGACGACCTGCGCCGCCACCCGGAAGCGGGTGCCGGCCCTGCGCAAGCGCCCCCAGTCGGCCATCGTGATCAACACCGACGGCAAGACCGCCACCTACAAGGGCGACTCGATCGTGCACGCCCATGGCGAGGAGGGCTTCGCCGAACTCAGCGGGTGGTTCTACGACCGGCTGTCCCGACTCGACGTCGATCCCGACGACGAGTACCGCAAGAGCTTCCGCAAGTTCCTCGACTCCCCGGAGCGGGTGATCATCGAGACCGACGCCCGCCTCGTGGTCGGGTTCAGCGCCCACAAGTTCCGGGACCGCACGATGAAGGCGATGGCCGAGGGCCTCGGCGCCAACTAGGGGCCGGGAGGGGTGGCGCACGGTCGCGTCACCTCCCACCGACGAACGACGAACGACGACAGGCACGAACACGCACCGGGGGGACCAGATGCTGCCGACACGGACAGGGCTACTCGACGCCGCATGGCTCAACGATCGGCTCGCCGATCGGGACGACGTCGGGACGATCGCCGAGGTGACCCACGAATCGATGGGGGAGGGGGTCGGGATCCTGGGCGAGCTGTCCCGCCTACACCTGAGCTACGGGCCGGGTGAGACCGGGCCCGCCACCATGATCGCCAAGTGCCAGTCGGCCTTCCCCGAGAACGTCGGGCTGTGCCAGGCCATGGGGTTCTACAACCGCGAGATCAGCTTCTACCAGCAGCTCGCCGGCGACGTCGGCCTCCGGGTGCCGAGGCCCTACGTGGCCGAGATAGACCCCGCAGGCGCCCCGTTCGTCCTCGTCCTGGAGGAGATCACGGGGGCCCGGATGGTCGACCAGCTCGATGGAGCCGATCGGGCCGACTGCGAGACGGTGCTGTCGTCGCTGGCCGCCCTCCATGCCGAGTTCTGGGACAGCGACCGACTCGATGCGCTCGAGTGGCTCCCGCCGATGAACAACGACGCCTACAAGGCGGCGAAGGCCTTGGGCGAGGCCCACTGGGACGGCTTCGTGGCCAACTGGTCTGACCGGGTGCCGGCGCGGGTGCTCGGCTGGGTGGAGGCGGTGACCCCCCGGTACCCCGAGATGCTCGACTGGTGGGCCGACCAGGGCAACGCCACCTTCGCCCACATCGACTCCCGGTTGGAGAACTTCCTGTTCGACACCGAGACCAACGCCGTCACGGTGCTCGACTTTCAGCTCGCCACCCGCCATGTCGGCGCCTTCGACGTCGCATACTTCCTCGCCCAATCGGTGTCGACCGACAACCGGCGGGCCTGGGAGCAGGAGCTGCTCGACCGCTACCACGCCGAACTGCTCGACCACGGGGTGTCCGCCGACTACACCCGCGAACGGTTCCAGCGCGACTACCGCTACTGCCTGCTGCAGCAGGCCTGGGCCCAGCTGGCGGTGGCCAATCTCGACCCGGGCAACGACCGGGGTCGGGCCCTGCTCGACGCCTTCGTCACCCGCTCGTTCGTCGCCGCCGACGACCACGACAGCGGCGAGTTGCTCGACCTGCTCTAGGCGTCGGCGCCCCCGGCATGCTCCTCTGGGCGCAGGGGCTCCCACCACGGTGCGACGGCAGCGGCGTACAGCTGCCGGTAGCGACGGGTGAGCTCGTCGGCATCGTCCGGCGCGTCCTGATCCGCGGTCGAGGGGAGGGGGGAGGCCCCCTCGATCGGGTCGACCCACTCCAGGCGGATGGAGGCGATGATGTCGCGCAGCTCGGGCGAGGCGTCCTCGTGGTGGTCGCTGGTCTGGTGGGCGATGAAGGTCCGGTGGTCGGTGAACGACAGCAGCGTGTAGTACGTGTTCTCCTCGGCGCCCCGCCAGTACTCGTAGCGCAGCAGCCCCTCCTCCAGGCGGTGGCTGGTCTCATGCAGCGACCGGGCCACCGACTCGAATGCGGGGGCAGTTCCCGGTTTGACGGTGATGTGCGCAAGGATCGTCGCCATGGACCGAACCTATGAGGCCACGTCGCTCGGTGCCAGCCCACCCCGCGCTTTGCGCCGGACCGCCGGGGTGGCCCGATGACCGCCTCCCCGTTTGCGTCGACCCTGCTCGCCGGGCGTACGGCTCTGGTGACCGGGGGCGGGACCGGCCTGGGTCGGGCCATCGCCACCGGCCTGGCCGCCGCCGGCGCCGAGGTGACGATCGCCGCCCGACGTCGGGAGCCGCTGGAGGAGGCGGCGGTGGCCATCGGCGACGCCACCGGTCGGGCCGTCGAGGTCGACCAGGTCGACATCCGCGATCTCGACACCGTCACCGCCCTTGCCGAGCGCCGGGGCGAGGTCGACATCCTGGTCAACAACGCCGGTGGCCAGTTCCCGGCCAAGGCCCGGGATCTCAGCCCCAACGGCTGGCGCTCGGTGATCGACCTCAACCTGCACGGCACCTTCAACATGACCCAGGCCTTCGGTGACCGGATGCTCGACAACGGCGGCGGTTCGATCTGCCAGATCATCGCCACCATCGGGCGGGGGATCCCCGGGATCTCCCACTCGGCCGCGGCCCGCGCCGGCGTGGCCGAGCTGACCCGGACGCTGGCCTACGAGTGGGGACCGTCGGTCCGGCTCAACTGCGTGGCGCCCGGACAGTTCCGCACCGAGGCCTACGACAACACCTACGACGAAGGCGTTGGCGATGGCTTCGTCGATCAGCCTCTGCCGTTCCTCGGCCGGCCGGAGGACATCGCCAATGCCGTGATCTTCCTGGTGAGCCCGGCCGCCCGGTTCGTGACCGGCGAGATCCTCCGGGTCGACGGCGGCCTCACCGTGCAGGGGCCGATGTCGGCGCTCCCGCCGGGCGGCTATCCCGAGCGCGATCTCCCCCCGGCCCCGTTCGAGGCCGGGTAGAACCCGCGTCCCCGGGCGGCCGCCGTCGGGCGGTCACCGCCTCAGGACAGGTAGAGCGAAGCCCAGGGGCCGCCGTGGTCGGAATACCACAGGCCGCTCGGCGTCTTGCGTTGATCCCAGTCGCCGACCACCGTCGTCAACACGAAGTAGGGCTCGAGTCCGTCCTCGCTGATGAAGATCAGATCGATCCGCTTGTCCAGGATGCTGTCGACGTTGTCGAGGGTCTCGGTCTGACAACAGGTGAAGCCCGGTTCGTCGTTGTAGGGGAATCGCAGGTCCCACGTGTCCACGTAGCCGCCGTCGGCGAACGTGTCGTAGGCCGTCGTCCCCGGCTCGGCGTTGAGATCGCCGACCAGCACGATTGGAGCGCTCTCCTCCGCCAGTACCTCGTGGAGCTCGGTCGCCTGGAGGTCCTGGCAGAGCACGGGGCCGGCATCGGTCAGACACGGCGCCCCTGCCACCTCGAAGTGCGTGTTGACGAGCAGGAACTCCTCGGAGCCCACGGTGGCGTCGACCATCGTGTACCCCCGGGTGAACTCGAGCTCGGCACCGCCGAGGCCCACGGCGAAGTTGGTGCTGAAGTTGGCGGACCGGGGGTTGGCCACGGTCGTGGTGTCGGTGCGGTAGATGATCACGTCGCGGTCGACCACCCGGGCGAAGGTGCCGGCCGCCGGATCGACCGGCAGGGTGACATCGGCGTTGTCCACCGAGGCGGCCACGGCGTAGCTCTCGCCTTCGGCGGCGATGGCGTTCATCAGGATGTCGAGGTAGTCCAGTTCGAACAGGACGGTGCCGGTCGTGTCGAAGACCGAGATGATCGCCACCTCCTGCAGGCCGATCAGGTCGGGATTGAAGTCGTCGATGCCCTCGGCGATCTCGACCGCCCGGCTCGGGAAGTCGGTCTGCTCGACCGTCTGCAGGAGGGCGGCCGGTGGATCGCCCTGAAGGAGCCGATCGAGGTCGGCGCCGACGTAGAGGTTCTGGGACATCACCTCCAACCTCGTCCGTCGGGAGTGATCGGCGTCCACCGGCGAGGCGATGGACAGCATGACGAGTACAGCAAAGCAGGCGGCGATGCGCTTCACGGATTTCCCCTTGTATGGTGCGCGGCTGGCCGACAACCTACACGCCGCAACCGGTCCCATGTGGCCGGAACGCGACGAATTCGCCGGCTTTACGGCGGGTCGCCATCGCCGGCCGGTCAGACGGCTCCCGGGGCCCCGCCCTCATCGATCGAGGCCAGCAACGTGCGCATGCCCTCGGCGCAGGCCGTGGCGTGGTCGATGGCCGGTCGACCCCAGGCCCGGTCGTCGCACACCTCGAGCTGCCACGGCACGTCGACCCCGGCGGCCAACAGGGTCGACGCCACGCCGGCCACGTCGAGATCGCCGCTCCCGGGTGGTCGCCGACGGCGAAGACAATCATCGACATACCCGGCGAGATCGGTCACCGGCTGCGGAGGCCGACGAGGCCCGTCGTTCACCTGGATGCCGAACACCCGGTCGGCGCCGAGGTCGACCAGATCGGCGGCACCGCCCCCGCTGCGGGCCAGATGCCAGGTGTCCACGCACAGCCCACCGTTGGGTCGGTCGGCCTCGTCGAGCACCCGACAGGCGGTCGCCAGGTCACCGACCGCCATGTACGGCACGAACTCAAGGCCGACGACGAGTCCGTGATCGGCGGCCCGGTCGCATAGGGCGGCGAAGGCGGGGCCGACCGCCGCCGGATCGTCGACGGTGGGGCAGATGGCCTGCACGTACCGACAGCCGTAGCGGTCGGCCATCTCCCACACCGCATCCTCCTGGGCCCGGTAGTCGGGATCGTCGCGTCCGCCGACGGCCCAACCGCGGAGCACCTCGATGTCGGTGAGTGGCATCGCCGCCCGCTCCAACGCCTCGTCCAGGCGGTCCCGTTCACCGGCCGCCACCAAGGCCTGGTACTGGTCGACGAGGAGCCCGATCCCGTCGTAGCCGGCGGCGGCGGCCGCCTCGATCCGGTCGACCACGTCGTGATCGCGGGCCAGGGTGAAGTGGCTGAGCACCAAGTGGTCGGCCGACCAGGACTGGATCGGCGTTCGGGGTCCTGTAGTAGCTTCCGTCACCATCCGAGTCTCCCCACGGAGACGGCGGCGGGGCAACCGAACGAACGCAACGACGGTGAAGGAGCACGACGATGAGTCGTCTTGAGGGGAAGGTGGCCGTGGTGACCGGGGCGGCCAGCGGCATCGGCGAAGGCACGGTCCGACGGTTCGTCGAGGAGGGGGCCCGGGTGGTCGTGGCCGACATCCAGGACGACGCCGGCCAGGCGCTGGCGGCGGAACTGGGCGACGTGGCCACCTGGATTCGCTGCGACGTGACCGACGAGGCCGACGTGGCGGCCACCGTGGCCGCCGCCACCGAGACCTTCGGTCGCCTCGACGTGATGTTCAACAACGCCGGCATCATCGGCGCCATCGGCTCGATCACCGAGCTGACGGCCGACGACTGGCACCGGACGGTCGACGTGCTCCTGTCCAGCGTGTTCTACGGGATGAAGCACGCCGGGGCCGCCATGGTGGAGCAGGGGAGCGGGGGGTCGATCATCTCCACCTCGAGCACGGCCGGCGTTATGGGCGGGCTCGGGCCCCACGTCTACACCGCGGCCAAGCACGCCGTGGTCGGCCTCACCCGCTCGGTGGCCAACGAGCTCGCCCCCCACGCCATCCGGGTCAACGCCATCTCACCCGGCAACACGGCTACCGCCATGACCGCCGCCGCCGTGACCGGCGATCACGCCAACGTGGCCGCCGCCGAGGAGCGGATCGGCAAGCTGTCGCCGCTCGGCTACCCCGGCCGACCTCTCGACATCGCCAACGCCGCCCTGTACCTGGCCTCCGACGAGTCCCGCTACATGAGCGGCCACACGATGGTGGTCGACGCCGGTCAGACCACGTCGGGCATGCAGGTGCAGCGGTTCCATCAGACCTCGAGCCGGATCGTCGGCTCCGCCACCGACACCTAGTGCCGTAGCCCGGGGCCGGGCCGCTCAGGCGTTGGGGTTGACGAGCACCTTGGTCTCGGCCGAGGAGCCGGAGGCGAGATCGGCGATGGCGTCGCCGAACCCGTCGAGCGACACCGTCGAGGTGTGCATCGGCTCCAGCCGGATCCGACCGTCGGCGATCATGCCCATGGCCCGATCGAAGTCGTCATGGGTGTAGGCGATGGCCCCGGTCACCTGCACCTCCTTGACCAACCACAGCGCCGGCACGATGGTGGCGGTCGAGTCGGTGAAGCCGATCAGGCACATCCGACCGCCCCGGCGGGCGTGGTCGACGGCGGTCTGGATCGTCTCCGGTCGACCGACGCACTCGTAGACGACGTCGGCCCCCAGCCCCGAGGTCCGCTCCTGGATCACCACCTTGGCCTCGTCGACGTCGACGGTGGTCGTCGCCCCGAGTTCGGCGGCCAGGGCCCGGCGGGCCTCGTTGGGCTCGACCACGATGATCTCGCCGGCGCCTGCGGCGCGGACGATCTGCAGGGTGCACAGGCCGACCGGCCCGGCTCCCATCACCACGGTCACGTCGCCCAGCGAGGGCGGGGTGTGGCGCACCGCATGGAAGGCGACCGTCGTCGGCTCCACCTGGGCCGCCTGCTCGACGCTCAGCTCGGGATGGACCGGGATCAGGCGCGAGGCGTGAGCGGCGATGCGAGGGGCGAAGCCGCCGTGGGGAGCGGCGTGCCGGTCACGCCCGGTGGCGACGAGGAACGACTCCTGACAGTGCAGGCTCTGGCCCTGCCGGCAGGCCTCGCAGACGCCGCAGGCCGGCGGGACCGCCCCGATCACCCGGTCGCCCTCGCCGAGCCGGCTGACATCGGCGCCGACGGCGGAGACCACCCCGGTCCACTCGTGGCCGCAGATCGCCGGGTTGTAGGGCCGCCCCGACTGGTAGGCGTGGATGTCGGTGCCGCAGATGCCACACAGGTCGATATCGATCACGGCGCCTTCGGGGTGCGGCGTCGGCTCGGGGAAATCGACGAGCTCGACCGTCTCGGCGTCGGTGATCAGCGCGACCTGCATGGGGGCATGCTGGCAGAACGTCCTATCGGCCGTCGAGGAGACCCGGCGACTAGGCTCCGACGCGCATGATCATCATTGCCGGCAGCATCGACTACGCCACCCGCGAGGATCGGGACAAGGCGGTGGAGCTCGCCACGCCCATCCAGAAGGCCACGCAGGACGACGAGCCGGGCTGCGAGGCCTACGTCTTCGCCGCCGATCCCTGCATCGAGACCCGGCTCGGGGTGTACGAGTTGTGGATCGACGAGGCGTCTCTCGCCGCCCACTTCGAACACGAGAACTACGTCGCCATGGGCGCGGCCCTGCGGGGTCTGGGCATCGTGGCCACCGATACCCGAAAGTTCCGGTGCGATCTGGCCGAACCCGTCTACGACGACACCCGCACGCCGCGCGCCGATTTCTTCACCGCGTGAGCCCCGTCGACGGTGCCGGGATCGACGCGCCCGGCCCTCCCGGACTTTCCCCTGAATTGACCGGTCGGTTAGTTTCAACGTAGGCCAAACCCGTCTTCTGGAGTCGTGCCATGACCAGCATCGAAGATCCGACCCGCCGCAGCGCCGAGGACGAACGTTCGCCCGGCATCACCTACCAGCAGCTCCTCGACGCCGACACCAAGGAGGTGCCCGGGGTGCTCCGGCTCGAGCATCCGCCCGCCGGTCTGGGCCAGGCCGACGTGCCCAAGGAGCGCTACACCTCCCGAGCATGGCACCTCGAGGAGGTCGAGCACATTTGGCGCAAGGTGTGGCAGTACGCCTGTCGGACCGATGAGATCCCCGAGGTCGGCGACTACTACCTCTACGAGATCGTCAACGACAGCTACATCGTCATCCGCACCGAGTCGGGCATCAAGGCCTACGTCAACGCCTGCCTCCACCGGGGTCGTCGGCTCAAGGATTACGACGGTCACTGCTCCACCGAGATCCGCTGCCCGTTCCACGGTCACGCCTGGACGATCGACGGCGACTGCCAGGACATCCCCGGCGACTGGGACTTCACCCACGTCGACCGCGACCAGTACAAGCTGCCGCAGGCCCAGGTCGACACGTGGGCCGGCTTCGTGTTCATCAACCCCAACCCGGACAACACCGAGTCGCTGGCCGAGTTCCTGGGCGACCTCGTCGACCAGTTCGCCGTGTGGGATCTGGAGAAGCGCTACAAGCAGGCCCACGTGGCCAAGGTGATCCACGCCAACTGGAAGATCGCCCAGGAGGCCTTCTCGGAGGCGTACCACGTGAACGCCACCCACCCGCAGATCATGCCCTACCTCGGCGACACCAACTCCCAGGTCGACGTGTGGGGCAACTTCGCCCGCGTGATCACCCCGGCGGGAACGCCGAGCCCGCTGCTCGACTGGGAGCCCACGCAGGACGAGATGCTGCGGACGATGATGGACGTCCGCCACGATCAGGTGGCGCCGATGACGGTGCCCGAGGAGATGTCGATGCGCGCCCTGGCCGCCGCCGGTTCCCGGCAGCGCTGGGCCGAGTTCGCCGGCGAGGAGTGGGTCGGCCGGATGTCGGACGCCGAGATGATGGACTCGATCGACTACACGGTGTTTCCGAACTTCCACCCGTGGGGCGCCTTCAACCGGATCGTGTACCGGTTCCGCCCCAACGGCGACGATCACCGTTCCAGCATCATGGAGTGCATCTTTCTCGCCCCGTATGAGGGGGAGAAGCCGCCGCCGTGCGAGGTGCACTGGCTCACCGAGGAGGAGAGCTTCACCGACGCCATCGAGCTCGGCATGCTGGGCAAGGTCTTCAACCAGGACCTGTTCAACATGTCGAAGGTCCAGCTTGGTCTCGAGATGACCCGCAAGCCCGGCATCACCCTGAGCAACTACCAGGAGGCCAAGATCCGCTGGCTGCACGTCAAGTTCGGCGAGTGGATCGAGCGGGGCCGGGCCGAGGCGGCGGCCACCGAGGTCTCGATCTCGTCCCCCGGCGCCGAGCGTGCGGAGGGCTGAGATGTCGGCCGGCATTCGACATCCCTTCACCCACGCCCTCTACGAGCGGCACGGTGACGGTGAGATCAAGGTGACCGACGGCGACCGCTCCGGCATCTTCACCAGCGAGGGTCGGTGGCTGGACGGCGAGCTGCGCGAGTGTGATCCGCAGCTCTGCGGCTGGGTCGCCGGACCGCAGTTCGCCAACCATCGGTTGGCCAACGCCGACGACGACTAGCCGGTCGGCTGGACCCGATGCAAGGCCGACAGGCCACTGTTCACGGGCCGAAATAAATAATTGATCGCTCAGTAGGTACTCCGCGACCGCTTGTGCAAGGATCTTCCTCGTGTGACGTGCGTTACACCTTCGGCCCGGCGCCAAAGGAGGCCACGGGCCGGACGTCATCACTAAGGGGAGGAACTAATGAGCACATCCGTTGGACAGTCGTCTGATCGTGCGGGCCTACTTCGGCTCCTTGCGATCCTGTTCGCCGTAGCCCTCGTGGCCGCAGCGTGCGGTGGCGACTCCGAGGACGACGCCTCGGACGAAACGACCGAAGACACCGAGGCTGCGGAGACCGAGGAAGCGACCGAGGAGGACACCGGCCCGACTGAGGAAGAGCTGGCCGAGGACGCCACCGCCGTCGGCGGCCTGTCCGACGACGCACTCTTCGGGAACGGCTCCGAGGCTTGGGAGACGGCGGTCTTCCTGAGCCAGGAGGCACCGCTCACGGCCGAGGGCGAGCCGGTCAAGCTGTTCATGCTCAACGCCGAGGGCTCACCCGGCGGCTCCTTCCCCGAGATGCGCGAGGGCCTGGAGATCGCCGTCGACTACATCAACAACGAGCTGGGCGGCGTCGGTGCCGACATCGAGGGCGGCGTGGCCGGACGGCCCCTCGAGCTCGAATCCTGCACCAACCCGCTCGACCCGGCGGCCGCTCAGGCCTGCGTGACTGAGTCGATCGAGGCCGACCCGGACATCATGGTCAAGGGCATCGACTTCTTCGGTCCTCTGTACTGGGGAACCTGGGCCGGCCAGTGGCCGGTGGTCGACACCCTGCCGATCTTCGTGTCGGACTTCACCGCCCCGAACTCGCTCGCCACCAACGGTGGTTGCCTGGTCGGCTTCATCGCCGGGTACCAGAGCATCGTCGACGCCGGGCACGACCGCATCGCCGTGGTCTACTCCGACAACGCACCGGGCCAGGAGTGCTGGGCCGACACCCAGGAGCGGCCGCTGCAGTACTTCTCCGACACCCAGGGCGTCGAGTTCATCGGTATCCCCGATGCTCCCGGCGACCCGGCCGACAACGACGCCAACGTCCAGGAGGTCATCAACTTCCTGGACGGCGCCGAGAACGGGGCCATGCACTTCGGTATCCAGGCCGCCGACTGCGCCGCCTACAACGACGCTCTCGACGCCGCCGGCGCCACCTTCGACGTGTACAACGCCGGCTCGTGCGCCGACGACGCCGTGACCTCGGCCGACTCGGCCACCGGCAAGCACTTCGGCTTCGTCGGGCCGCCGTCGCCCGACAACGTCGACCTGCTGGCGCAGTTCCCCGAGTACTGGCAGTGGGAGATCGCCCACCGCGAGGAGCAGCTCATCGCCGCCGAGCCGGAGGCGCCCCGCTCGACCTTCATGCGTGGCGGGTTCAGCGCAGGCGTGCTGATCTACCAGGTGCTCAACGACTTCATCGCCGACGGTGGCGACCCGTCGGACAACGAAGCCCTCATCGCCGCCATGACGTCGGTCGACAACCAGCACCGCCTGGCTTCGGTGCCGCTCGACTGCGCCAACAAGGTGTCGGACTGGCCGGCCATCTGCGACTTCACCGCCACCTTCTTCACCTGGGACGGGGCGCAGTTCACCCCGCACCCCACCCTGGGGGCCGACCCCGGCGACATCTCCACCTGGACCAACGCCCGTGACCTGATGGAAGCGGTGCAGAACGAGGTGCCCCGGCCCGAGCCCGAGGGCTGACATCCCGATGATGCGGGGTTCGGTGATCGGTGAGCCGGTGGCCGAACCCCGCGGATTCCTCGACCGTGCTGGCCGGGGCCGATCCCGGCCTCGGCCACCACGGCGGCGGGCCTGGCGGGCCCCGATGGCAAGCAGACGGTTCCCCGACGGAGATCTACCTTGAACGCCTTTCTCTTCGCCCTCATCCTCGGCATCGGCGCCGGCGGTCTCTACGCCATGCTCGGGTCCGGCATCGTGGCCGCCTTCAAAGGCTCGGGCGTCATCAACTTCGCCCACGGCGCCACCGCCATGTACGCCGCCTACACCTGGTCGGAGATGCGAGCCGCCGGCGAGCTCTATCTCCCGTGGTTCGACATCATCCCGACCCACACCCTGAACCTCCCCGTTCGGATCACGATCCGCAACGGCGGCTTCGAGGAGGTCGGTGGGTTCTGGGGCCAGGCCATCCCCATCACCGTCGCCATGCTGATGGCCGCCTTCATCGGCGTCATCCTCCACTACGCGGTCTTCCGGCCGTTGCGCGACTCGCCGGCACTGGCCAAGGTGGTCGGCTCGGTCGGGGCCATGCTCTATTTCCAGTCGATCGCCCAGCTCCACTTCGGTACCCAGCTGCGGACCCACCAGGGCATCCTGCCCACCGGCTCGTTCAACAACTTCCTCGGCCTCGGCGCCAACCTCGGCATCGACCGTCTCTTCGTCGCCGGTGCCGCCATCGTCATGGGTGCCGGTGTGGCCGCCCTCTACCGCTTCACGTCGTTCGGTCTGGCCACCCGGGCCGCCGACGAGAACGAGAAGGGCGCCACTCTCCTCGGCTACTCGGCCCAGCGGCTGGCCCTGCTGAACTGGGTGCTGTCGTCGCTCATGGCCGGGGCCGCCGGCCTGCTCTACGTCGGGATCGCCACCCTGAACCCGGGCAACTACTCGCTGTTCGTCATCCCCGCCCTTACCGCCGCCCTCCTCGGCAACCTCAACTCGGTGTGGCTCGCCACCGTCGGCGGCCTCGGGCTCGGCATCCTGCAGTCCGGCATGGTCAACCTGGCCGGTCGTTCGTGGTGGCCGGACGCCATCCCCGCCAACGCCGCCAACGCCGTCGTCCCCCTGCTGGTGGTGGTCGCCTTCCTCTACCTCCGGGGCGACAAGCTCCCGGTGCGCGGCTCGCTGTCGACCAAGGGTCAGCCGGCGGCGCCGAAGCCGCAGCACCCCTACATCGCCGGCATCCTGCCCGTGGTGCTGGCCGGCGGGGCCATCGTCATCCTCACCGGCGCCTGGGAGGTGGCCTTCACCGCCACCCTCGTCGTGATCCCGATCATGCTCTCGTTGGTGGTGATCACCGGCTTCCTCGGCCAGATCTCCCTGGTGCAGACGTCGCTGGCCGGCGTGGCCGCCTTCGCCATGATCCGCTTCGCCTCCGACGGCACCAAGATCAACGAGTTCCAGTTCGTGGCCGTCAACGGGCCCGGTTTCCCCATGATCGTGTCGATCATCCTCGGCGTGGCCGTGGCCACCCTGGTCGGCGTGCTCGTGGCGCTCCCGGCGCTGCGAATACGCGGCGTGCAGTTGGCCGTGGTCACCCTCACCGCCGTGGCCGCCATCCGCGAGCTCTTCCTCAAGAACGAGGTGTTGGCCGGGGAGGGGGCGAAGACCAACAACCCGGTGCCCAATCCCGACATTCTCGGCATCGACCTCCGGGTCCAGAATCAGGAGACGCTGATCCCGGACCGGTGGCAGTTCTCGGTCTTCGCCCTGCTGTCGGTGATCGTGCTCTGCCTGGCCATCGCCAACCTGCGGCGGGGCGGCACCGGACGCCGGTTCCTGGCCATCAGGGCCAATGAGCGGGCGGCGGCCGCCGCCGGGATCGACGTGTCGCAGAACAAGCTGATCGGCTTCGCCGTCGCCGCCGCCCTCGCCGGGTACGGCGGCATCCTCACCGCCTTCAAGCTCACCTCGATCAGCTTCGAGAACTACAACGTCTTCGTCGGCATCGCCGTGCTGGCCTTCGCCTACCTGGGCGGCATCTCGATGGTGTCCGGCTCGGTCAACGGGGGGATGTTGGCCGCCGGTGGCCTGGTCAGCCATTTCGTCGTCCACCACTTCGACAACGTCAACACCGACTACATCCTCGCCGTCGGTGCCCTCGGCCTGATCTTCAACGCCATCCTCACCAACGGCGAGGGCATAGCCATGCTGTCGAGGCAGACCAATGCCATGTTGATCAACTGGGTCCGCTACGCCGATGCCTCCGACTGGCGCACGCTCGGCATCCGGGTCGCCCCCACCGTGGCCATCAGCCTGGTGTTGGGCTGGATCGTATGGGCCCGCCACGAGCAGTTCCAGGCGGGGTGGATGTTGCTGCTGGCCGTCTATATCGGCATGAACCTGCGAGGTCTGATCATGGGAATCCACCGGCGGGTCACCAAGACCGGCGGCATGCTCCACGTACCCCCACCGACATCGCCGGTCTGGGGGCCCAAACACCTGAGGCCGTCCGCCACCCCGACGGTGGCCGAGGCCGGGGCGGGTGCGTGATGTCCCTCCTCGAGACCAAAGACCTCACCGTCACCTTCGGCGGGCTCAACGCCAACGACCGGGTCGACATCTCGGTCGAGGAGGGTTCCTTCGTCGGCCTCATCGGCCCCAATGGAGCGGGCAAGACGACGTTCATCGACGCCATCACCGGGTTTGTGCCCACCTCCAAGGGCACGGCCTCGCTCGACGGCGAGGACCTGCTGGCCATGGCCCCGTTCCAGCGGGCCCGGGCCGGCCTGAGCCGCACGTTCCAGTCGTTGGAGCTGTTCGACGACCTGTCGGTCTACGACAACCTGCTGGTGGCGGCCGAGAAGCCGACCTGGTACAGCCTGCTGGCCGACTTCGTGATCCCCGCCCGCAAGACCGGGTACGAGGAGCAGGTCGAGTGGGCCCTCGACATCCTCGAACTCAGTCCCTACCGCGACGCCAACCCCGCCGATCTCTCCCACGGTCAACGCAAGCTGGTCGGCGTGGCCCGGGCTCTGGCCGCCCAACCGAAGCTGATCCTGCTCGACGAGCCGGCGGCGGGCCTCGACACGGCGGAGAGTCGGGTGCTGGGCACCAGGCTGCGGTCGTTCCTGGAGCACGACATGACCGTGTTCCTCATCGACCACGACATGGGGCTCGTGCTCAACGTCTGCGACTACATCTACGTGCTCGACTTCGGAAAGATCATCGCCCACGGCACGCCGGCCGAGATCCGCAGCGACGACCGGGTGATCGAGGCCTACCTCGGCGGCGGATCGGAGGACCTGGAGGACGAGGGACAACCGGTGGCGACCGGAGGGGAGAGCGCCTGATGGCGACGACCGACACCACCAACACCACCGACACCACGTCGGGTGAGGCGACGGCCCCAGGGCTGAGCGAGGGGATCAAGGTCGAGGGGCTCTCGACCGGATACGGCGGCGTGGCCGTGGTCCGCGATCTGAGCATGCACGTCGACCCCGGCGAGGTGGTGGCCCTGCTCGGCCCGAACGGGGCGGGCAAGACCACCACGCTCCTCACCATCAGCGGCCTGCTCAAGCCGTTGGCCGGCTCGATCACGATCGGGGGCCGGCCGGTCGACGCCAAGTTCCCCCACAAGAACGCCCGACTGGGCCTGGCCCATGTGCCCGAGGACCGATCGCTGTTCTTCCAGCTCACCACCGAGGAGAACCTCCGGCTCGGCCTCAAGGGGGCCAAGGCCGAGCAGAAGGAGGCCCTGGAGCAGGCCCTCGACATGCTGCCCGCGCTCCGTCCGCTGCTCGATCGCCGGTCGGGCCTGCTGTCGGGCGGCGAGCAGCAGATGCTGGCCATGGCCCGGGCCCTGGCCTCCCGCCCCAAGCTGCTGCTGGTGGACGAGATGAGCCTCGGCCTGGCCCCGATCATCGTGGAGCGGTTGCTGCCCCTCGTCCGCCAGGTGGCCGAGACCCTCGGCACCGGGGTGCTGATCGTGGAGCAGCACATCCACATGGCGCTCGACGTCGTCGACCGGGCCTACGTGATGAACCGGGGCTCGATCGTGATGCAGGGCACGGCTGCCGAACTCAAAGAGGACCAGGACGTCCTCCTGGCCAGCTACATGGGCGGCGAAGGGCTCGATGGCGGCTAGGGCCCGGACGGCGACGAGGAGGAGGCGGCCGTGACCGACCAGCTCGATTCCCAGGCTCCACCGCCGGGCCAGGCCCGCGAGCCGGGGCCGACGCTCTACGACCAGTTGCGCGCCGACCCGACCCCGCCTCCGGCCGCCCTGCTGGAGGAGCGGTACTCGTTCCTCGGTGACGAGGACATCCCCTACACCGTCTACACCTCGGATGACTACGCCCGGGCCGAGTACGACACGATGTGGCCCACCACCTGGCAGTGGGCCTGCCACGTCGACCACATCCCGGAGGCGGGCGACTACCTGGTCTACGACGTCGGCCCCCACTCGGCCCTCGTCATCCGGGGCGACGACGGCGGGATACGGGCCTTCGCCAACGCGTGCATGCATCGGGGCACCCAGCTGAAGCCGCCCGACTCCTGCGGCTTCGCCCGCACCATCCGGTGCCCCTTCCACGGCTGGACCTGGGGCCTCGACGGCAGCGTGGTCGACATCCCGGGTCGCTGGGACTTCCCCCACGTGGCCGACGAGACCCACGGCCTGGCCCCGGTGTCGGTGGCGGTCTGGGAGGGATTCGTCTGGGTCAACTTCGATCCCGACGCCGAGCCCCTGACCGACTACCTCGGGGTGCTGCCCCGGCACTTCGCCGACTGGGGCATGGGGGAGCGGGCGATCGAAACCCACGTCCGCAAGCGCCTGCCCTGCAATTGGAAGGCGGGCGTCGAGGCCTTCCTCGAGGCCTACCACGTGCGGGAGACCCACGCCTCGGGCCGCCCCGGTGACGAGGTGACCACCGCCTACGACGTGTTCGAGCCCAACGTGTCCCGGTTCATCCACACCACCGTGCTCAACCACATCTACCGAGACCCGCCCCGCACCGAGGAGGAGCTGTACACCCGCCACGCCTCCCGACGCGACGGTGGCTCCACCCCCGATCTGGCCGCCGGCACTCGGGCCCGCGACGCCGTCGCCGCCGACGTGCGGCGCACGATGGGGGAGCGTTACGGCCGGGACTTCAGCGGCCTGAGCGAGTCGATGACGCTCGACTCGATCGAGTACTTCGTGTTCCCCAACGGCTTCTTCTTCCCCGGGCTCCAACTGCCGATGGTCTATCGCTTCCGCCCCGACCCCACCTCGATCGACCACTGCTACTTTGACCTGCTCATCATGCGCCCCCGCCCCACCGAGGGACGGGTGCCCGAGCCGCCCGAGGTGATCGAACTCGACGTCGACGACAGCTACACCAAGGCCGAGGGCCTCGGCTTCCTCGGCCGGGTGTACGACGAGGACACCGCCAACATGGCGGCTCAGACCCGGGGCTTCCGCGCCAGTCGCAAGCGGGGGCAGACCCTGGGCAACTACCAGGAGGTACGGGCCCGGCATCTGCAGTACCGGGTGCGCGACCATGTCGGCGCCTTCCCCACCGATCACCCATGACGAGGAGCGACTGATGGACCGAGCGATCGAGTCGGCGATCACCACCGCCCTGATGACGTACTGCCGAGGGGTCGACCGCCTCCACGCCGACGACATCGTGGCCGCCTTCCACCCGGACGCCGAGTTGCACTACGGCCCGTCGCCCACCACGGCCCGGGCCTTCGCCGAGCTGGTGTGCGCCTCGCTGGCCGAGAAGTACACCTCGACCCAGCATCGCATCTCCAACATCCGCATCGAGCCCGACGGCACCGACGACGGCGGCGACCGGTACCGGGTGGAGACCTACATCCTCGCCTACCACGTGGTCCCCGACCGGGGCGAGGGGCGGGAGCTGCTGACGTTCTGCGGTCGCTATCTCGACACCTTCGTCGAGCGTGACGGAAGGTGGGGGATCAGCCACCGCCTGCTGCTCTGCGACTGGTCGGCCCGCGATCCGCTCGGCCCGGAGATGGGTGGCCGCTGGGCCCACAGCGGCCGAGGCGAGGTCCCCGACCCGATCTACGGCTGACCCTCGTCGGCCTGCGGCGTCGACTCCGACAGCGGGGACGGGGCACCGCTGCCGCCGTCGGCCCGGGGCGAGCGTCGGAAACCCGCCGGTGTGGCGCCGACGTGGGTCTTGAACCAACGGCCGAACTCGCTGGCGTCACCGAAGCCGAGGCGACGCCCGATGCTGGCCGCACTGTCGTGGCTGTGGGTCAGAAGCCGTTTGGCCTCGGTCAGCTCACGGTCGAGGACGAGCCGCTTGGGCGACATGCCGAGTTGGGCCTTGGTGATCGAGGTGAGGTGGGCCGCGCTCACCCCGAGGTCGCCGGCGATGTCGCGGACAGCGGGCCGGGTACCCACCCGGGCCTCGATCGCCTGGAGGAAGGCCTCGACCAACTCGTCCTGCATCGAGCCCGTCGATGTCGACCACTGCCCGAGCTGGGTCAGGACCCCGTTGACCAGGGAGGTGACGACGGCTGAACCTTCGGGCGACTCCTCGAACCGGCGGCGGGCCAGGGTGAGCAGGCCGACGAGGTCGTCCACCTCCTCAGCCGGGATCGGGTGCACCACCCCGGAGCGGAACGCCGGGTGGTGACGCTCGTCGGCGGTGGTGAGCGACCCGGGCCGATGGCCGATCACCCACAGCTCAAGGTCGCCGTCCGAGCTCCAGCGGTGGAGCTGTCCGGCCTCGACCGAGACGAACGCCGGACCCTCGACCACCACCGCCTCGAAGTCGGTGGTCAAGGTGGCGGTGCCGAGGGCGATCACCACCTCCCGATGCGGATGGCGGTGGAGGTCGGCCGACACCATCGGCTCGGGCAACACCGCATGGCCGACATAGAGCGGTATGCCGAAGTCCTTGGTCTCCAGGTTGTCGGCCGACGGACCCATCGCCCTATTTGATCACGGTGGCGGCGTAGCCACCGGCAAGGGGGTAGCCACCGACCCAGGCCTGGGCGATGTCGGAGTTGTTGAACTCCTCGTCGGTGGCGTTGGCCAGGAAGGCCTCCTGATCCTCGTAGACCGTCATACCGACGACGATCCCGGAGCCCACCGCCGACTCCCACTGGTACTCGGCCACCCAGCCGTCGTGGGTTGCCAGTTCGGCGAGGTAGGCGTCGCGGGCCTCGGCGTAGGCGGCCGGGTCGAGGTCGTCGTAGGTGTTGAGGTCGCGCCAGGCCACCTCGAGGATGTTGCCCGGCTCGACGGCGATGTCGGCGATATCGGTGGGGGTGTCCTCGTCGAGCGGGACCAGCAGATCGAACAGCTCGATGTCGAAGGTCTCGAAGTAGGCGGCGGCGGTGTCGGAACCGCCAACGGCGTCGGCCGAGGACTGGAACTCGGCCAGCGACGAACCCTGGGTGAGGCCGATGAACACCGGCGGCTCGGGATCGCCGAAGGTGAGGAACGAGATGAAGGGTTGGAACTCTCGATCGGCCACGATCCCGGCCTGAGCCTCCAGGTCGGCGACGTAGGCGTCCCGGGTCGATTCGAAGTTCTCGGCGTCGGTCACCTGACGGACGACGAGCGCCGCCACATCGCGGGCCTCGGCGGCGGCCTCCTGCTCCGGGTTCTCCTCCGAGCCTTCATCCGAGCCCTGGTCCGAGTTCTCGTCGGAGCCCTCGTCGACCTCGGGCTCGGCCTCGGTCGCCGTCGTGGTGGCGGTGGTCGACTCGGGGTCGGTGGCGTCGTCAGCGGACGGGTCGTCGCCAGCGCAGGCGACGCTGAGGGCGACGACGGCGACGAACAGGGAGATGCGTGTCTTCATGCCCTCCACCCTGACCAGCCGACCGTCGGCGGCGCATGGGGGAAATCGCGGTCGGTATGGACAGAAACCGACCGCGATCGGCGCTTCAGCCCAGGATCGCCGTCGTGCCGTCCCAGTCGGCGGCGGCGTTGCGGATCAGGTCGTAGAAGCCGAGCAGACCGGGGGTCGCCTCGTAGATCTCGATCAGGGGTCCGCCGCCGTCGGCCGACCGGTACCAGGCGAAGGACTGGCCGCCCGCTCTGGCCTGGGCCGCCGCCACCAACCCGGCGTCGGTCAGTTCGGCGCCGGCCGCCTCGAACGAGTCGACCAGGTAGGCCAGGTGGTGGGGGGCGGTGGAGCCGTCGGTGGCGGCGAGGGCCGAGGGGTGGTGCACGGCGAGCAGCTCCACCATCACCGCGCCCCACCAGCCGTAGGCCGATGAGTGGTCGAGTACGCCCGGCACGCCCTCGACCATGGCGTCGGTGACCTCGATGTGGTGGCGGACCACGAACGGGCCGACCCCGGCCGCCGCCCACCGGTCAGCGGCGGCGACGACGTCGTCGACGGCGTAGGCGACCTGGACGGGGCCGCCGGCCAAGGCCGAGGCGAGGGGGATCACGAGGCCGAGGCGTGGCCCGCAGTCGGGGTCAGGGTCGAGGGCCGAATCATCAGCCGCCGATCAGGGCGTCGTCGGTCACCACGTCGACCGATACCGGGATGGCGCTCTGGATGGCCTGGCCGGTGATCGGGCAGTAGCCGTTGTCGACGTCGATCAGCCGGTTGGTCGGGGCGCCGATGTCGCGCACCTTCTCGTCGGTGCCGGTGGCGCTGCCCCAGCTGTGGGCCATCGACACCACTCCGCGGCGCACGTCCGGCGCCCCCTTCACCACGCCGATCAGCTCGGCCCGGGGCGAGGCGATGCGGACCAGACCCTCGTCCTCGACGCCGAGCATGGCCAGGTCGTCGGGGTGCATGTAGGCGTAGTTGGTCGACGCCTTCGAGCGGAGGCCGGGCAGCTCACCACCGAGCGAGTTGAGGTGCGACTTGAGACGTCGGCTGATCAGCCGGAACGTGTGGACGGCGGGATCGAATCCCGCCACCAGCTCGGCCGCCGTCGTCTCGGCCCGGACCTGGGCCAGCTCCTCCATGTGATCCTCGAGCCCGATGTGGAAGCGCCCGGGGGCCTCGGGTTTGGGCGGCTGCACCGTCATGGCGTGCTGGGGGAGGACCGAGCCGGCGTTGGCCCGGATCTCGTCCATCGGCACCCGGGACTGGGCGTAGATCACGTCGAGCACGGCGTCGTCGGTCGGGCGCTCGCCCCGGGGGAGCGGGCGACCGTCGATCTCCAACTCCAGGTCGAGCCGCTCGGCCACCTCCCAGAACACCTCCCAGTCGTTGAGCAGATCTCCCTCGGGTTCGAGCACGGCGGGGGTGTAGCAGGCATAGGGCTGACGGAACCACCGGTCCATGAACGGCGGCACGTCGGCCCGCTCCAGCGACAGGCGCGGTGCGAGCACGTAGTCGGCGAACTCGGCGGTCTGGGTCATCCGGTGGTCGAGCACGACCAACAGCTCCAGGTCCTCCATGGCCTGCAGCGTCTTCAGCTGATCGGGCCACGCCGCCACCGGGTTGCCGCCGTTGACGATCAGGGCCCGTACCTGCTCCGGGCCCGGGGTGGAGATCTCCTGGGCCAGCGTGGTGCACGGCATCTCGTTGTTGTACCCGCGCAGGCCGCGGAACCGGCTCTCGGGCCCGCTGGGGTCGCCGAAGGGGCCGATGACATGGGCTCGTTTGGGCTTGTCGGGCTGGAGGAAGGCGGCGGTCTCGATCCGCTCGCCCTCCCGCATGAACCGGTTGCACACCACGTTGAGGCAGATCGACAGGTGCTCCATCAGGCTCGGGTGGGGCGACATCGACGGCCCGGTGCCGGTGCCGGAGATGCCGCGGCCCGAGGTGGCGAACAATCGGGCCGCCGTCACCATGTCGTCGGCCGCGACCCCACACCGGTCGGCCACGTAGGTCGGGTTGAAGGGGGCCACCGCCGCCCGCAGCCGATCGAGGTGATCGGGCGCCACCCAGCGGTCGCAGAACTCGGCGTCGTGCAGACCTTCCGACAGGATGACGTTGAGCAGACCCGCCAGCAGCGACGGGTCCTCGCCCGGCTTGACCTGCAGGTGGATGTCGGCCTGGGCCGCCAGCTCGGTGCGGCGGGGATCGATCACGATCAGCTTGAGCCCGTCGGCCTTGCGCTGCCGCAGGGTGGCGAAGGGATCGGTGCCCTGGAGGCCGCCGAAGGGGGCGAAGCTCGACACCATCGGGTTGTAGCCGATGGCGAGGAGCACGTCGGCGTCGGTGAAGTTGTCGGGGCCGGCCTCCCACATCCCCACCCGCATGTTGGCCGTGGCCTTCATCGGCTGATCGATGGTGACCGACGTGTAGTAGCTGATCGAGCCGATGGCCCGATGGAAGGCCATGGCCACCGGGTGGGAGGGGGCGTTCTGGTAGCCGCCGGTGCCGGTGTAGGTGGCGACCGCCCGGGGGCCGTGTTCGGCGATGATCGCCTCGAGCCTCGCCGTCACCTCATCGAGGGCCTCCGTGCTGCTGACCTGCTCAAACGTGCCGTCCGACCGCCGTCGAAGGGGATGGCGGAGCCGGGCCGGATCGTTGAACTGCTCGGGGATCTTGCGGCCCTTGATGCAGGTGTAGCCGTTGAAGATCGGGTCGCCGTCGACGCCGCGGACCTTGACCACGGTGTTGCCGTCGAGTTCGACGTCGACCGGGCAGGCGGCGTGGCAGATCCGACAGAATGAGCGTTTCGTGACCGTCGAGGCCTCGGTGTTCATGGCTTCCCCCTTGTTCGGCGGAGGTGTCGCAACGGCGACATCCACCGACCTCCCAATCGTAGTCGTGGCGGTGGTTGTGACTCGAAGTGAGCGGCGCTGTTCGACAAGCCCGGGCCGGGGGTGACAGCCTTCGTCGGTGGCTTCCAAGGACCTCCAGGACCAGTGGCGCGCCGCCGTCGATCGGCAGGCCATCGTCGAGTTGACCCACGCCTACTGCTGGGCCCTCGACGACAAGGACTACGAGGCCCTGCGCTCGGTGTTCGCCGTCGACGCCACCGCCGAGCTCGGCTCCGGCGGTCAGACCGGGATCGACGAGATCATCGGGCGGGTGTCGAGCGCATTGGCCCAGTTCGTCACCACCCAGCACCTCGTCGGCTCCCACCTGATCGAGCTCGACGGCGACGACGCCACCGGCCGCTGCTACCTCCAGGCCCAACACGTGACCGCCCCGGGCGACGGCGCCGACCAACCGACCCACTACCTGGTCGGCGCCACCTACCGGGACCGCTACCGGCGGACCGACGTCGGCTGGCGGATCGTCGAGCGGGCCATCATCCCGACCTGGTCACAGTTCACGGCCCGGCCCAAGGACGGCCGTCCCTCGCTCTAGCTGCGACGGCTGGATCGTCGGACCGGCGCCCGCCTCGACCGGGAACCCGGCGTCGACGAGCGGGTGCCGTGGTGGTCTCGAGCGCTTGTCGTTGTGACCGATGACGCCCGATTTACGGTTCATTTGCGGCTAGGTCGACCCAATTTATCCAACGTTGAAGTACGACCTCGGGGTCGGAGCGTACGATGATGTGACGCCTGACTCCTCCATCTGAGTCAGCGAGGATTTCAGGCAAAAGGGGCCGATAGCAGGTTATGCCACGGTCGCCGAAAGAGGCATGCCCTTCGTCATTGTGGGGCTGTCGTCTTTGGCGATTTCGGAGATCTGTTGCTGCGGTCTATTGGCACAAATCGTGGAGATCACGAACATGAGTGAGGAGAGGAAATGATCCGAGATCTGAGATTCAAGTCGTTGGTTCTGATGGCGGCTTTCGCCATTGTGGTCGCAGCCTGCGGCTCCAGCGACGATGAGACCGAGACAGCGGACACCGCCAGCGAGGAGGCGACGACCGAAGAGGCCACCTCCGACACCGCCGAGTCGGCGGGTGAGACGACCGAGACGACAGAGGCAGCCGAGGCGGCCGAGCCGGCACCTGCTGAGGGCGGTGACGTCTCGCTCATCATCTCGACGGCCTCGACCGGGGGCACCTACTACCCGGTCGGCGTGGCGCTCTCGACCCTGACCAACGTCAACCTGGCGAACGACGGCATCCAGATGAACGCCATCAGCTCGGCCGGGTCGGGCGAGAACGTGCAGCTGCTGAAGAACCGAGAGGTCGACCTCGCCATCCTCCAGGGCCTTTTCGGCTCGATGGCCTGGGAGGGCAAGGGCAACTACGAGGGTGCGCCGGAGCAAACCATGCGCTCGGTCACCATGCTGTGGGAGAACGTCGAGCACTTCACCGTCGACTCGGAGTACGCCACCACCGGCAACATCAGCGACCTGGACAACCTGAAGGGTCAGGCCTTCTCGATCGGCAGGCGCGGCTCGGGGACCGAGACCTCGGGAACCGTTATCCTCAACGCCCTCGGCTACGACGTCGATGGCGACTTCAAGCCTGAGCGGGTCGGCTACTCCGAATCGTCCGCAGCGCTGCAGGACGGCCGGATCGCAGGTATGAACACGCCGGCCGGGCCCCCGGTCTCCGCCGTCACCCAGGCTTTCGCCACGATGGGCGGTGACATCACGATGCTGCAGTTCACCGACGAGCAGATCGAGACGGTCAACGCCGATTTCCCGGTGTGGAGTCGCTTTGTCATCCCGGCCGGGACCTACCCCGGTGTCGAGGAGGACATCAACACCATCTCACAGCCGAAATTCCTGGCCGTGCATCCAGATCTGGACGACGAGACCGTCTACCAGATCACCAAGAACATCTACGAGAACCTGGACTTTCTGGTGAACATCCACCAGGCAACCGGGGCTATGAACCTCGAGCGGGCCACCGTCGGTCTCCCCGTGCCTCTCCACCCGGGAGCGATCCGGTACTACGAAGAGGTCGGCCTCGAGATCCCCGACGAGCTGCGCCCCTAGCTCTCCCCCCACTGCGGGGAGGTCGGTGGCCGATCCCTGTCGGCCTCCCCGCAGTTCTTGGCGCCTACAGCGCCTCCGGCACGCACAGCAACCGAAGGACTGCACGATGAACAAGAACGTCGTCGGGGGGCTCGACCCCGACCTGGAATCCAGCAGCGCCGAAGTGACCGCAGGGGATGGTGCGGCGCTGCCTCACGAGGACGATGAGAGCGACGTGGTTAAGGAGCTGGACGCCGAGTCCGAAGCCGCGGTCCGCAAGCTGGAGGGGACTCTGCTCGGCAAGGTGGTCTACGGGATCGCCGTCGCCATCGCCGTCTTCCACCTCTACGTCAACAACTTCAGCCTCATGAGCGAGTTGTGGCGAAACGCCATCCATATGGGCTCGCTCGGTCTTCTCGGGTTCCTGGTGTACCCGGGCTGGAAGAAGGGTGCTCGGCGGTTCGGCTTGGCCCTCGACATCGGTCTCGGGCTGCTGATCTTCGGCTGCGCCGCCTACCTGATCCTTATGGAGGATGCGCTCCGCGAGCGCAACGAGGTGCCGATCACCTCCGACCTGATCTTCGCCGCCATCGCCGTGGTGCTGGTGCTGGAGCTGGCGCGGCGCACCGCCGGGCTGGTGATCCCGCTGCTGGCCGTCTTCTTCCTCACCTACGTTGTGTGGTGGGGGAGCTTGATCGACGGCATGTTCTTCTTCCGGGGCATGCGGGTGCAGCGAGTGCTGTATCGGATGTTCTTCACCGACGAAGGCCTCTTCGGTATCACCGCCTCGATCTCCTCAACATTCGTCTTCATGTTCATCCTCTTCGCCTCCTTCTTGCTCAACTCGGGTGCGGGCGATTTCATCATCAATCTCTCGGCCAAGATGACCCACCGGGTCAAAGGCGGCCCCGGTCTGGTCGCTGTTGTCGGTTCGGGCTTGATGGGCACGATCTCCGGTAGTGCGGTCGCCAACACGGTGTCGACCGGGTCGATCACGATCCCGATGATGAAGCGGGCCGGTTTCAGGCCCACCTTCGCTGGGGGAGTGGAGACGGCGGCGTCCACCGGCGGCCAGCTGATGCCACCCATCATGGGCGCAGGCGCCTTCATCATGGCTCAGTGGACCGGCCTGCCGTACACGACGATCATCGGCGTGGCGCTTCTGCCGGCCCTCTTGTACTTCGCCACCGTTGGGTTCTTCGTCTACCAGGAGGCCAACCGCCACGACATCCAGCCGACGAACGAGACCTCGGACGAGTCGATCGGCCGAATCCTGCGGGGCGGCGTACATTTCCTGATCCCGATCGGAGTCCTGGTCGGCATGCTGATCTACGGCTACACGCCCACCTACTCGGCGGGATTCGCCATCATCGCCGTTGTGCTCAGTTCCTGGCTGAGCCGGGACCACAAGATGGGGCCCCGCGACGTCCTCGACTCGCTGGCTCAGGGCTCGCGCAACATGGTCACGACCGGGATCATGCTCATCGCAGCCGGGATCATCGTGGGTGCCATCAACCTGTCCGGTGTGTCGATCACCTTCTCCCAGCTGATCGTCGATCTCTCGGGTGGCGTCCTCATCTATGCCATCGTGTTGATCGCCATCGCCTCACTGTTCCTCGGCATGGGGTTGCCGGTGACGGCGGCCTACATCATGCTGGCGGTGCTGGCCGCTCCAGCGTTGGAAGGCATGGGCGTCTCGCTCCTCGCCGCCCACATGATCATCTTCTGGCTGTCGCAGGACTCCAACGTCACGCCTCCGGTCTGCCTGGCGGCGTATGCGGCCTCCGGTATCGCCGGTGCCTCGCCGATGGCCACCGGCGTGTCGTCGTGGAAGATCGCCAAGGGGCTCTACATCATGCCTCTGCTGTTCGCCTACTCGTGGCTCATCGACGGCTCGGTGGTCCAGCAGCTCCAGGTATTCGCTTTCGGCCTCTTCGGGCTCTACGCCTTCAGTGCGGTGTTCACCGGGTACCTGTTCGACCACCTCTCGATGCTGGGGCGCATCCTGCTCCTGCCACTGGTGGGTCTACTGCTCTGGCCGTCGCTGGGCGCCAACCTCGTCGGACTCGTCCTGTTCGTGGGTCTGTTCATCCTCCAGAACCGTCGCCGCATCGCTCCGGAGGTGAGTGCGGAGCATCTTGTCCCGGCCTAGACGTCGGGCTCATGGTCCCCGGGTACGGCGGGCCCGGGTGAGGGTGCGCTCTCACGAGCAGAGAGATGCAGCACCAGTGCCTTCCCCCGGCGACCTTTGCCGGGGGAAGGCACCGTTTCCGGATGGCGTCCCCGAGGGGTGGCCACGATGAACGCATCACCACCGAGCCTGTCGATCAGCGCCGAGCCTGCGTCGCTCGTCCGTTCCGAGATGGCCCGGACGGGGCTGGTACCCTTCGAGCCCATGGCCCAGGAGGTGCCTCCCCAGTGGTCGATTCCCGAGGTCTGGTTCGAGCCCGCTGACGGTCGTCGACTGAGCGTCCTCGTCCGGCGCCTCCTGCTGGGTACTGCGCTCCTCGTGATCGCTTTCGCCGTCGTGGTCGTCATCGTCATGAGTGGCCGGATCAAGGCGGGGGAACGCTTCGAGGACCGCCAGCTGGTCGCTGCACTGGCGGCGGCCGACCCGTCGCAGCGTGCCGAGCTGGCGGCGGCCGCCGGGCGCGAGGCGATGCTCGTCTTCCCCATGGAACCGTCGACGAGTGCGACGCCGTTCGAGCTGCAGGTGATCGTGGCGCGTGAGGTCCCGGATGAAGCTACGTTGGCCTGGCTCCGGGTGGTCGCCGTCCGCGCCGTCAGCGGCGAGCGTGAGGAATTCACCTCGGAGGGATCCGATGGCCGGGTCTGGTGGCATGCGACGGCGACCGCTGCCGACGGCTCCACCCTCGTCGTCCATCGCCCGGCCTCGCAGGCCATGGCGTCGGCTATCGCTCTGCGCTTGTGGATGACCGGTCTGGCCGGCGTTCTGGTGATGGGATTGGTCGGCCTCTGGCTGGTGCTCCGCCGTCGGGTCGAGCGCTCGACCAATACGCTGATGGAGGCGGTCGACGACCTCCGGGTCCGCGGAGAGATGCGGCCGGTGCTCCGGGACCGGCTGGAGGAGCTGCCCGACCGGCCGGTGGAGCTGAAGCGGCTGGCGCGAGCGGTCACCGCCATCGAGGCCGACATCAGGTCGTCGTTCAACGAGATCGATGCCCTTCTCCAGGCGGCGGAGCTGCTCGGTCGCAGCCTCGACCCCGGCCAAGTGCTGGCCACGGCGCTGGAGCACGTAGAGCGCCTGCTCGACGTTGACGGCTCTTCGGTGATCCAGCTCGATCATCGTCATCGTCGCTCGTCACCCATCGCCGTGCGAGGCCACGACGCTGTCGACGGAGGGGGGCTCCGACCACAGATCTACGACGCGGCGCTTCCCTCGGTCCGTTCCTCCGAGAGTCAGGCGCCAGTCCAGGTCGCCGACACCGAGAGCGATTTCGTACCTGACGAGGTCCGGTCGTTGGCCCGCAGGCTCGGCTATCGCAGCATGTTGGCGGTGCCGCTGCCGTCGTCCCTGGAGTCACCGATGGTGATCATGTTGTACAAGGCGACCCCCCACACCTACTCCCACCACGAAATAGAGCTGTCGGCCAGCTTCGCCTCGATTGCCGGTGCCGCGCTGCGCAACGCCGAGCTGTTCGCCCGCACCGACAAGTCCCTGCAGGAGCAGTCGTCCCGGCTCTCGGCGATCGTGGAGAGCGTCGACGACGGGCTGCTCGTCGAGGCCGGTGACGGCCGGCTGCTGTACGCCAACGGCACGATGGTCGATCTGTTGGCAGCAGGCGGCGAGCCGGCCCTGGACATGGTCGACCTCCCCTCCGGCGACGACGTCGTCCGCCGGCTGGTCGGTATCGCCGTCGAGCCGACGACGGCGGCTACCGAGCTGGAGCGGCTGCGTTCGTCGACGGCAGAGAGCTTCTGCGAACTTGAGCTGCGCCACCACGACGGCGCCGATCGCACGTGGCGAGTCCGTCGACTCACGGTCGCCGACGAGCGCAACCAGCAGATCGGCCAGGGGCTGGTGTGGACCGACGTTACTCGTGATCGGCAACTCGACCGGATGAAGTCCGGCCTGCTCGCCACCGTCAGCCACGAGTTCCGGACGCCCCTGGCTCTGATCAAGGGCTACGCCAGCACGCTCCTGGCCGAGGACGTCGAGTGGGAGGAGACCGATCGGCGCGAGTTCCTCCACCTCGTCGCCACCGAGGCCGATCGGCTCACCGGTCTCGTCCAACGCTTGCTCGATATGCGACGGATCGACGCCGGCATGCTCGACCTGCGACGAGTGCCGATCGAGCTCGACTCGATCATTGCCGCCGCCGTGGCGGGGGTGGGGGCCGAGCGTCGCCGGGTGACGGTGGGTCCGGTTCCCCGCCGTGAGGTGCTGGTGGACGAGACCCGTATCGTCACCGCCGTGCGCAATGTTGTGGAGAACGCCTGCACCTACTCCCCTCCGGACAAGGCGGTCGAGGTCGAGGTGGAGTTGCGGCCCGGGTCCGGGCCCGATCTTGCCGCTGGGGTCGAAGAGATCCGTATCTCGGTTCTCGATCGGGGCCCTGGTGTGCCCGACGAGGCGAAATCCTCGATCTTCGAGGTGTTCGTCCGCGGCAACAGCGACCTCGATGCCCCGCACGCCGGCACCGGTCTCGGGCTCGCTATCGCCCGCGGGTTCGTTGTCGCCCACGGCGGGCGGATCCGGGTCGAGGATCGAGCCGGCGGCGGCAGCATATTCCAGCTCGCGATTCCCACCGACGATCCGTTGTCGGCCGTCGAAACACCGGCGGCGAGGGCACCGTGACCTCCCCCCGCATACTCGTCGTCGACGACGACTCCTCGATGCGTGCCTTCGTCCGCCGCAACCTGGAGGCGCGCCAGTACGAGGTCGAGGAGTGCGCCAACGGCATGGAGGCGCTGGCGACCGTTCGCCACAGCCCGGTCGACCTGGTCGTGCTCGACATCATGATGCCCCACCTCGATGGGTATGAGACCTGTCGTCGGCTCCGAGTGTTCAGCGACGTGCCCGTGATCGTGCTTACTGCCATGGCCGACGAGCGGGACATCGTCGCTGCGCTCGACTGCGGCGCCGACGATTGCTTGACGAAGCCATTCGGGGTGGAGGAACTGATGGCCCGCGTGCGTTCGGCGCTCCGGCGGGCTTCGGTGGACAGTCACGTCGAGACCGAGCCGCGCATCAACCATCGCGACCTGTCGTTCAATGTGGCCGCCAATCGGGTGTGGTTGGCCGGCGACGAACTCGATTTGACCAGGACCGAGCTGAGCGTGCTCCGCTACTACGCCCAGCATCTCGGCAAGACCGTGCCCCACCAGCAGATCCTGCAAGCCGTCTGGGGCGACGGGTACGAGCGGGAGACCCACTACGTGCGCATCTATGTCAGCCGGCTCCGCACCAAAATCGAGCAGCCGGGAGATGAGCCCTACTTCGTCACCGAGCACGGACTCGGCTACCGACTTGGTTGATCGCCGGCCCGGCCGACTGGCACGTTTACGACTTATTGATGCGTTTCCCGGTTTTTTTCGACCACGACGACGCCGTCGGCGCGTACGTTGAGGATCGGGGTAGGTGTGTCGGGCGGCACACCGTCCACGGCGAGGCGCTCGCGCTGAGGGGAGGGGGTGGGATGCGACGACACTGGGGGCGCACGACGTTGCTGGCGGCAGTGCTGGCCCTGATCGTCGCCGCCTGCGCCGAGGGTGACGCCCCCATCGAGAACGCCCTCGAGACCACAGGTGCCGACGTCGCCGGTATCGACGATCCGCCGTTGGTCGTCGGCGGGGTCGGTGCCGTCGTGCCGACGGGCGGTCCGATCATGACCGGCACGATCCGCATCGGAGCCGCATTGTCGGAGACCGGCAAGTTCGCCGTGGAGGGGCGGGACTCGCGACAGGGTTACGACACCTGGGTCGAGTGGGTCAACAACGACTACGGAGGCATCGACGTCGACGGCGAACGGTATGCGGTCGAGATCGTGTACTACGACGATGAGTCCGACGCCGACACCGCCGCCAACCTGACGCAGAAGCTGATCGACGAGGACGGGGTGGACTTCCTCCTCGGCCCGTACTCGAGCGGGATCGCCACCGGGGCCAGCGCCATCTCGGAGAAGAACAATGTGATCATGGTCGGAGGCAACGGCACCTCCGACACGATGTTCGAACGGGGGTTCACCAACCTGTTCCTGGTTGCCACCATCGCCAGCGACTACACCCGGTCGGGGATCCAGGCGATGGCGACTGAGGGGGCGACCACGGCGGTCGTGGCCTACGAGGACACGTCCTTCGCCACCGCCGTCGCCGACGGGGCGCAACGCCATCTGGCCGACGCCGGCGTCGAGGTGCTGGCGGTCGAGCGGTATCCCAAGGACATCCAGGACGTGTCCGCCATCATGACCAAATTCCGCGATCTCGAACCGGACATCTTCGTCGGTGGTGGCCACTACAACGATGCGGTGATGTTCGTGAACTCGGCGAAGGAGCTCGGCTTCGAGCCCGACGGCATGTTGATCACGGTCGGGCCGTCCAACCCCCAGCTGGTCGACGAACTGGGCGGCGACGTGGACGGGGTCCTCGGTCCCACACAATGGGAGGCGACCATGGGCTACGAGGGCCCGTACTTCGGCACGGCGGCCGACTACTCGGCCTACTACGAGGCCTTGTGGGGCGCGCCTCCCGTCTACCAGGCGGCGAGCGCCTCAGCCTCCGGCCTGGCCCTGCAGATCGCCATCGAGGCCGCCGGCTCGACCGAGACCGACGCCGTTCGGGAAGCGCTGCGGGGACTGGAGGTCGACACGTTCTACGGGCCGATCTCGTTCGACGGGCGCGGGGTCAACGTCGCCAAGCCCATGGGCACCATCCAGATCCAGGACGGTGAGATCCGGGTGATCGCCCCCGACGGCGCAGCGTCCACCGACCTTCGGTACCCGCAGGGCTGACCGGTGAGCCAACTGTTGCAGGCCCTGATCAACGGCATCGCCCTCGGTGGCATGTACACCGTGCTGGTGCTGGGCTTCTCCATCATCTGGGGCGTGCTGGGAGTCATCAACTTCGCCCACGGCGAGTTCGTCATGGTGGGCGCCTACCTGGCCTGGCTGGCCAACGAGTACGCCGGGATCGATCCCTTCATCGCCGCACCCGCCATCTTCGTGGTGATGACGGTGGTCGGCTTCGTCCTGCAACGGGTGTTGGTCAACCGGGTCATCGACCGGCCCCATCTGGTGTCCCTGCTGGTGATGTTCGGCGTCTCGATCATCCTCGCCAACGGTATGAAGCTGATCTTCACCGCCGACTTCCGTCGTAACGACACCGCCCTCGACGGCAGCTGGCAGCTTCTCGACGGCGTGACCGTTCCGGTGACCAAGTTCTTCGTCCTCCTGTGCGCGCTCGCCATCCTGGTGGGGCTGAGCGCCTTCCTGCAGCGGACCCGTTTGGGCAAGAGCATCCGGGCCGCCGCCCAGAACCGCGAGGCGGCCCAGATCGTCGGCATCGACGTGAAGTGGGTCTACGCCGTCACCTTCGCCATCTGCATCGGGATCACTGGCGTGGCCGGTGCCCTGATCAGCCCCATTCTGGCCGTCCAGCCCTTCCAGGGCCCGCCTCTCACCCTGAAGGCCTTCGCCGTCACCGCCATGTCGGGCCTCGGATCGATCAAGGGAGCGCTCGGTGGTGCCATGCTGCTCGGCGTCGTCGAGGCCGGCCTCGCCGTCTACGTTGCCGGCATCGGGACCAATCTGGCGGTCGTGGCCTCGTTCGTGGTCCTGGTGGTGGCCCTGATCACCCGCCCCCAGGGCCTGTTCGGCGGCCTTCGCCCCGTGGACGCCACGGCCACATGAGCGCAATCGCCGCCTTTGTTCGTTCGCCGGCTCTCAGGCGGCTCGGCCAAGTCGTCACCGCGGCCACGCTCGTCTACCTGGCGGCGGTGCCGCTGCTCCCGCAGACCAACGATGCCACGCTCTTCACCTACACCCTGATGCTCACCACCATCGGGGTGGCCATCAACTGGAACCTGACCGGTGGCTTCACCGGCTACGTCGACTTCGGCCACGCCGTCTGGTTCGGGATCGGGGCCTACGTCACCGCCATCTTCATGTCCACCGAGGGCAATTCGCTCCAGATCGGCTGGCCGCCCGTGCTGTGCATCCTGCTCGGTGCGGTGGTCTCCGGCGTCCTGGCGGCGCTCATCGGCAGCGCCACCATGCGGCTCAAGGGGCCCTACTTCTCCATCGCCATGCTCGGGACGTTCGTAGCCATGCGCGAGATCGTGCGGGTGGCCAAGCCGGTCACCGGGGGCGGCGTCGGCCTCAACCTGCCGCTGTACCTCAACAGGCCGCTGTTCTACTACGTGCAGCTCGTACTGGTCGCAGCGCTGCTGGTCTTCACGTGGTGGCTGCGGCGGACCCGCTTCGGTTCGGCCCTGGTCGCCATTCGCGAGGATGAGGTGGGGGCCGAGATGCGCGGGATCAACGCCACCCGAACCAAGGTCGCCATCTTCTCCTTCGCCGGGATGTCGACCGGGCTCTTCGGTGGTCTCTGGGCCTTCCAGATCACCTCGGTGGACCCTGACACGGCCTTTGTCGAACTCCGAACGGTCGAGGCGGTCATGGGCGCCATGCTCGGTGGCATCGGCACGGTGATCGGCCCGGTGATCGGAGCCACCGTGCTGTTCTGGCTCAACGAGGTCGTATGGGCCAACTTCCTCGACTTCCACCTCATCGTGCAGGGCGTGCTCCTCATCGTGATCGTGCTCTACATCCCTCGCGGTCTCGTCGGCCTGTTCGACGCCCGGGGTCCGTCGGTGATCACCCTGCTCGACAAGTGGCTCGGCACCGAACCGGGTGACACCTACGGTGACGATCGGGTCCCGGTGCGGGCCGGGCTCGGGAGCGCGGAATCGGGGGAGTGGTTCGAAGATGAGGTCGAGTCCGACCCGGTCCTGACCGGCGGCGGGACCGAGCCCGGTTCCGATTCCGAAAGGGCGACGGTATGACCCACCTCCTCGAAGCGCGGGGCATCGTGCGCCGCTTCGGTGGCCTCGTCGCAGTCGACGATGTCGACATCCACGTCGACGAGGGCGAGATGGTCGGCCTGATCGGCCCCAACGGCAGCGGGAAGACGACACTGTTCGACTGTCTCAGTCGGGTCCAGACGATCGATGAGGGCACCGTGACCTTCGACGGTGTCGACATCACCCGGTCGAAGCCCCATCGGGTGGCCCACCTGGGCCTGGCCCGCACCTTCCAGGTGATCCGGGTCTACCGGGAGCTGAGCGTGTTGGAGAACATGGAGCTCAGCGTCCAGTGGCGCGATGTCGGCCTCCGCAAGCTCTTCGGGAAGCCCGATCGGGCGACCCGGGAGAAAGCCGACCAGCTCATCGAGTTCCTCCTCCTCTCCCGGGTGCGAGATGAGCTGGCCGGCACCCTCTCCGGCGGTCAGCGTCGCCTGCTGGAGTTGGGGATGTCGCTGATGAGCGATCCGAAGCTGGTCCTCCTCGACGAGGCGACCTCGGGCGTCAACCCCGCCCTGGTCGAGGAGATCAAGGAGCGCCTCGTCATCCTCAACCGGGAGCGGGGTGTCGCCTTCCTCCTGGTCGAGCACGACATCCGCTTCGTCAAGGACCTGTGCCAGCGGGTGGTGGTGCTCAACCACGGCTCGAAGCTGGCCGAGGGGTCGCCGGAGGCGATCATGGAGGACCGGGCCGTCATCGAGGCCTACTTCGGGGACGACGGCAGCGAGGAGCCCCCTCCGTCGGCCGCCTCCGAGCCGAGCACCGTGGAGACCGTCTGATGTGGCCCAAGGACAACGGGGCGTCGCGGCCCCTGCTGGAGGTCCAGGACCTCTACGCCGGATACTTCCCCGGCCAGGACATCCTCAAAGGGGTGACCCTCGACGTGTATGAGGGGGAGATCGTCTGCGTCATCGGCCCCAACGGCGCCGGAAAGTCGACGGTGTTCAAAGCGGTGTACGGCATCATCCCGGTGCGCCAGGGGCGGGTGCTGTGCGCCGGCCGGGAGATCACCAACCTGCCCCCGCAGCAGGCCCTGCAGACCGCCGGGATCACGATCGTGCCCCAGTTGCGCAGCGTGTTCGCCCAGATGACCGTGCACGAGAACCTCGAACTCGGGATGTATCTCAGCCGGGACAAGGTCCGCATACACGCGCGGATCGACTACGTCTACGACCTGTTCCCCCGGCTGGCCGAACGGTCGAAGCAGCAGGCGGGCACCATGTCGGGCGGCGAGCAGCGGATGCTCGAGATCGGCCGTTCGCTGATGTGGGAGCCCCGCCTGGTGCTGATGGACGAGCCGTCGGCCGGGCTGGCCCCGATCATCACCAAGCAGATCTTCGAGGCCATCAAACGCCTCAACTCCGAGATCGGGCTGACGGTGTTGATGATCGAGCAGAACGCCCGTCAGGGCCTGGAGGCCAGCCACCGGGGCTACGTCATCGAGGTCGGCCGCCAGACCTACGAGGGTCGGGCCGCCGAGCTGTTGGGTAACGACAGCGTCCGCCGGGCCTTCCTCGGCGCCGCCTGAGGAAAGCGGCCCGAGGCGGCGCGCCGCTAGTCGAGGATGTGGACCGTGGTGCCGTTCGGCAGTTCGTCCGGCATGTACTCGGCGATGTGCATCGGCAACCGGACGCACCCGTGGCTGGCGGGGTAGAGGGGGACCGAGGTGGCGCCGTGGAAGGCGATGCCGCCATTGAAGTAGAGCGGGTTGTAGAGGCGGCCGATGTTGAGACTCGACTCCCGCCACCCGTTGATCCGGCGATTGATGTGGAACTCACCCCGAGGGGTGACCGAGCTCCCGGAGAACTCCCCGTTGTCCCAGGGGACGCCGCTGCCGCTGGAGATGTGGACCACCAGCGTGGGTGCCGCATCGCCCGGGTCGTACACCTTGGCCAGTTGCTCCGACAGGTCGACCTCGACCCACCGCTCCTCGTGCTCCTTGGTCGGGGCCCCGACCTCGCCGTCCTGCAGGCGGTTCCAGGCCAGCTCGTCGAGTGGACCCCAGTCGCCGTCGACGGGGACGCCCGCCAGCTTCTCCAGGGCCCACACCGCCTGCACGGTGGTGGTGCCGTAGGCGCCGTCGACGGGGCCGGGGTCGAAGGGGCCGTCGGCCAGGCGCTGCTGGAGCTCCTCGACGGCGTCTCCCTCGTCGCCGGCCCGCAGGACCAGCCCGTCGTAGCGGTAGTTGCCGAGGGTGAAGACGGTGTAGGAATCGGCCACACCGGTCACGGGCAGGCCGACGAAATCCTGGAAGGCCTCGACGGCCCGCTCGGTCCGGCCGCCGTAGTCGCCGTCGGGTGTGCCCGCCCCGAAGCCGAGGTCGCTGAGGAGGGCCTGCATCTTCTCCACCTTGGGGCCGGAATCGCCCGGCGCACTCGGGTAGAGGAAGGTGACGTCGGTGTCGGTCGCCGGCGCCGCCCGCTCGTCGTCGGGGCCCCCGGCGTCGTCACCGTCGGGATCGGTCCCGTCCCCGCCCGCCGTGGCCTCGGCCGACGCTGCGGTCTCGGCGTCGTCGCTCGCAGTGTCGGTCGCCGCATCGGTGGCCGCATCGGTCTCGTCGTCGGTCGCAGCGCCGTCGCTTGCAGCGCCGTCGGTCGCAGCGTCGTCGGTCGCAGTGTCGGTCGCTGCATCGCTCGCACCGCCGTCGGTCTCGGCGCCGCTCGCACCGTCGCCGGTCTCGGCGCCGCCTTCGGCGTCGGTCGTCGACCCTGCGGTGGTGGTCGGCCCCTCGCCGTTGTCCACCGCCGAGGTAGCCGTCGTCTCGGCGCCGGTGCTCCCGCCGCCGTCGCCTGCGGTCTCGTCGCTTCCGCCGCTCGAACAGGCCGAAGCGACCATCGCGATCGCCGCAAGCCCGATCAATACCCGTGTTGCCATCTGCCCCTCCTCGGCCGCCCGACCCGCCAGCCGCCACCGTCAAGACGACGCCTCGCATCCATAGAGACGGCCCAGCAGCCGGTTTGGTTCCGCATCATTGAAAATAGTCACAGCGGCGACCCGGAGGCGGGAGACGTCCTCCCATCAGGGCCCTGGCCGGGCCTCCTGCTAGCGTCCTGCCGTGCGACATCCACTGGCCGACACCTACCGCCAGGGCCGCCAGCGCCTACTCGATCTGGGGCGGAGCCTCGGCGAGGACGACGGCGCCGTCGGTTCGTCGGCCTGCCCCGACTGGTCGGTGAAGGACATCTACGCCCACCTGGCCGGCATCTCGACCGACATCCTCACCGGCAACACGGCGGAGGCCGCCACCACCGCCTGGGCCGATGGACATGTCGTCGATCGGCGGGAGCGGTCGTTGAGCGGTGTGCTCGACGAGTGGGCCGAGGCCGGACCGCGGGTGTCGGAGCTCATGGAGTCGATGGGTGAGGTGTTCCCCCTCGAGTTGTTCCTCGACCAGTGGACCCACGAGTGGGACATCCGAGCCGCCCTCGGGGCGAGGGCGGAAGCCGAGGCCGACCTCACCACCGTCGAGCACTACTTCGACCACATCGCCGATCGGTTCGCCACCGATGAACGGGGGCGGGACCTGGCCCGGCTGACGGTGGCCGTCGACGACCGCACGATCATCATCGGCGGAGCCGAGGGCGACGGTCGCCTGGCCCTGTCGCTGTTCGACTTTGCCCGGGTGGTGATGGGGCGACGGTCTCGGGCCCAGCTCGACGCCTACGAGCGCACGATCGACGACATCGAGCCCTACCTGCCCATCCTGGTGGTGTGGTCGATCAACGAGTTCGACGTCATCGACCCCGTGCGGCGATGACGGCGATCTCCATCAGCCACTCCGGCCGGGCCAGCTCGGGCACCACGACCAGGGTCGAGGCCGCCAGGTGGCCGTCGAGGACGCGATCCCGGACCGCCATCACCGCCCCGAGATCCTGACCGGGAGTGACGTAGGTCGTCACCGACACCACGTCCCGAGGGGTCATGTCGGCCTCGTCGAGCAGTACGCCGATGTTGGCCCACACCACCTCGGCCTGATCGCCGATGGCGGCGGGGACCGATCCGTCGGGGGCGATGGGGACCACACCCGAGGTGTGGAGCCACCGGGAGGCGTCGGTGGTGAGCCGGGCGTGGGCATAGTTGGCGGCGGGCGGTGCAAGACCGTGCCCGGGGAGGAGGCCGTCGTCGTTCACGATGGACGACGGTACCGGGCCCGGCACTAGCCTGACCGGGCCGTGGCCTCGTTCTCCACCCTTCCCCTCACCGATCTCGCCGCAGCCCTGACTCTGGGCGACCACGAGCTGGTGTCGCTCGTCGGCGGTGGCGGCAAGACCACGGCGCTCTTTGCGCTCGGCCGACAGCTGCCGGGGTCGGTCCTGCTCACCACCACGACGAAGATGGGCCGCAGCCGAACCGGCGGCTATCCCGTTCTGGTCGGTGCGGACGACGAGGCGTTGGGCGACGCCTTGGCCGACGGCGGTCGGGTGTTGGTCTGGGGCGGGGGCGAGGACGAGAAGGCTCTCGGCATCGCGCCCGAGGCCTGCGACCGATGGTTCGCCGCCGGCCACAACGTGGTGGTGGAGGCCGACGGTTCCCGTCGCAAGCCGTTCAAGGCCCCTCGGCCCTACGAGCCCGTGCTCCCGTCGGGCACCACCTTCCTCGTCGCCTGTGTCGGCGCCGCCGCCCTGGACGCCCCGATCGACGAGGGCTGTCAGCGACCCGAGTTGGTGGCCGGGCTCGTCGGCTGCGGCGAGGGTGATCCGCTCACGCCGGATCGACTGGCCACGGTGCTCACCTCGCCCCGGGGTTCGGCCAAGGACCGACCGGCCGGCGCCCGGTTCGCCGTCGTCATCAACCAGGCGACCGACCACCACGCCGTGTTTCTGGAGGAGCTGGCGGCTCGACTCGGTCCCGAGGTGCCGCTGTCGGCGGTTCGACCCTTCGGCCCCGGTGAGTCGCCGGAGGGCTGAGCAACCCACAACGATGTAGCCCGTTGGTCCTGCTCAGGAGTGTCTGCTGCAGAAAATCGCACCAGCGCGGTGCGCTGCCACCCGACGGGCAGTACCTTGTGTGACGAATTCATTTCATTTCCGGCGGAGGGAATGGCAAATGCAGGCAGTTGGTCGGGGCGGACCATCCAATCGACATCCGCGCCCGGTCATCCGACTGTTGGTGAGTGGCGGCATCGTGCTCGCGCTGTTCGCTGCGACGACCGCACCCGGCGGCGCCGTCGACGAGTCGACGACCACCACGACGTCGACCACGGCCCCCTCGACCACTGCGTCGTCGTCGACGTCGACCACGGCGGCGTCCACCACCTCGACCACGGTGGCCCCGACCACCAGCACCACGGTGCCCTCGACCACGTCCTCGACGGCGGCCGACGCCACCACCTCGACCACGGCGGCCGGTGGCACCACCACATCGAGCGGCGGTAGCGGCGCCCCGGACTTCGAGGAGTCGACCGATGAGGCGAACGCCGAGGCGGCGGCCAAGGCGGCCGCCCTCGACGCCGCAAACGCCGAGCTCGGCGATCTGACCAACGCCCTCGCCGTCCTCAAGCGCCAGGTCGACAGCCAGCAGGCCGAGGTGGACTACGCCAACCTGCAGCTGACGGCGGCCGAACAGCTGGTGGCCGACTCCGAGGCGGCGGTGTCCGAAGCGGAGGTCGAGCTCGTCGCCCTGGAGGAGCGGGTCAGCACCAGCGCCATCCAGGCCTTCATGGACGGTGAGACCGGCCAGATCATCCTCTTCGCCGCCGACGACCCGCTCGACGCCATCCGCAAGGACGTGATGCGGTCCGCAGGCACCCAGACCGACCTCGAGCTGGTCGAGCAGCTCAAAATCGTGCAGAGCGACCTCGACGTCCGTCAGGCCGAGGCCCTCGACGCCGCCGATGCCGCCGAGCAGGTCCGCGTGGCCAGCCAGGAGGCGCTCTCCGCCCTCGAGGGCGACCAGGCGGCGCAGGTGGCCCTCGCCTCATCGGCCGAGGATCGCCTCGACCGCCTCCTCGGCGAGAACGCCGCCCTCGCCGCCCTCGGGGCCCAGGGGGTGGACACCAGCGCGCTGGCCGCCGAGCTGGCCAACAGCAACAGCTCCGCCAACATCAACACCAACATCCAGATCCCGTCCACGGTCTCCGAGGACGACATCGTCTACGCCGGCAACGGCATCTCGGTCCATCGCGACATCGTCGACAACATCCGCCAGCTGCTGGTCGACGCCGCCGCCGACGGTGTCGATCTCGGCGGTGGCGGCTACCGGAGCCCGGCGGCCCAGATCGCCACCCGCCGCAACAACTGCGGCACCAGCAACTACGCCATCTACGAGATGCCGGCCAGCCAGTGCAGCCCGCCCACCGCCCGACCCGGGCGCTCGATGCACGAGAAGGGCCTGGCCATCGACTTCACCTACAACGGCTCGTTGATCCGTTCGCGGTCGGGACCGGGGTGGAACTGGCTGGTGGCCAATGCCGCCCGCTACGGCCTGAAGAACCTGCCGAGCGAGCCCTGGCACTGGTCGACCAACGGCAATTAGTGGCACTGCGGCGAGGGTTCACCCCTCGTCGAGTTCGGCGAACACCTCATCGTTGTGCTCACCGAGGGCGGGCGCCCGCCGGTAGACGCCGGTTCCGGTCTCGGTGAACTTCATCGGCGTGTTGACCTGGACGATCGGCCGACCGCTCGGTTGCTCGACCGCCACCAGCATGTCCCGCGACGTGGTGTGGGGATCGTCGAACAGATCACCCGGCTTGTTCACCACGCCCACCGGCACCTGACCGCCGAGGATCTCCAGGATCTCGGCGTTGGTCCGCTCGGCCAACCACTCCTTTAGGGCGGCATCGACCAGCTCCCGGTTCTTGACCCGACCTCGGGGGGTCGCCGTCAGCTCGTCGGTCACCATCTCCGGTCGGCCGATCAGCGGGGCCAGCGCCCGCCAGTGGGTGTCGGTCGGCGAGGCGACGGCGATCGAGCCGTCCTTGGTCTCGTAGATGTCGAAGGGGACGACGAAGTCGCTGCTGTTGCCCGACGGCGGCATGTCGCCCCGACCCATGTAGCTGTATCGGGTGACGCCCTGCTCGGCGATCGTCATGATGGCGTCGGTCATGGCCACGTCGACGAACTGGCCCTCGCCGGTGTTGCGGGCGTGATGGACGGCGGCGAGGAAGGCCAGGGCCCCGACGGTGCCGGGGTAGATGTCGCCCAGGTACGGGCCGACCTGGATGCGCTCGTCGGGCCCGGTGCCGTTCATCGACACCAGGCCGCCGTGGGCCTGGGCGATGATGTCGTAGGCCGGCCACTCGGCGTACGGGCTGGCCCCGGTCCGGGGGTCGCCGAAGCCGCGGATGGCGCCGTAGACGATGCGGGGGTTGCGGGCCTTGATCGCCTCGTAGCCGAGGCCGAGCTTGTCCATGACCCCGGCTCGCATGTTTTCCACGATGGCGTCGGCCGACTCGATCAGCCGGAGGAAGCGCTCCTTGTCCTCGTCGTCGGCGAGGTCGAGGGCGACGCCCCGCTTGTTGCGGTTGTAGGCACCGAACGTGGCGCCGTAGGCCTTGGTCTCGTCCTCGAGCGTGTGGGGTGGCATGTTGCGCTGCAGGTCGCCGCGTGGCGACTCGACCTTGATCACGTCGGCCCCGAGGTCGGCCAGCATCATCGTGCTCCACGGTCCGGCGATGGCCTGGGTGAGGTCGATGACCCGGATGTCGGCCAGTGGCCCGGTCCGCCCGTCCAGCATCGGGGTGGCCCGCTCGTGGGCGGTCAGGTGCGGTTGGTCGTCGGCCACGGCTTGCTCCCGGATCGGTGACGGCACCGGCCTCCGGTGCCGGTGAAGAGCATCGCACGATCGGGCCCGACGGTGGCAACTGCGCGCCGTCGGGGATCGGGCCGGGTGGGCGGCGGGTGGCTCAGACGACGACGGCCGAGTCGAGAACCCGGCTGATCAGGGCGATCTCGTCGGTGGTGAGCGCCGACGGCTTGGTGATGATCAGCTCGGCGTCCTCGCTGGCGTGGGTGCCCCAGATGGTGACGGTGCCCGCCACCTCGATCATCCGGGTGTCGGGGAAGTTGGCGCTGAAGGGCTCGTCGAGGGCCTGGTCGCACATGTTCAGCAGCTCGCACGGCGTGCCGTAGGGGGAGGCGGTGCCGATGGTGATGTTGAGCTGGTTGCCCTCGGTGAAGAGGGTGAAGCCGTCCTGGCCGGCGGCCGGCTGATCGAGCACCCGGCACTGCCAGCCGTCGGGGGCGGTGACGGCCAGGCCGACCACGTCGGACCGGCAGTCACCGATCGAGACGACGTCGTCGATGTCGTCGAGGGCCTCGGCCACCTCGTCGGGCAGGTCGTCGACATCGAGATCGGGGTCGCCCAGGATCTCGGCCGCATCGTCGTCGTCGGCCGACCCGCCGTCATCGGTGGCGCCGTCGCCGGCGTCCACCTCACCGCCACCGTCGCCGTCCTGCGGGGCGTCGGTGCCGGCCGAGTCGGTGGTCGCGTCGTCGGCGGCGACCTCGGCCCCGTCGCCGTCGGAGGAACAGGCGGCGGTGAGGAGGGCGCACGACAGCAGGATGGCGAGGAAGCGGGGCACGGCGGGACCTCCCGGATCGGATCGTCGGTTCGGCACGACGGACCGTATCGGCCACGACCGGTGGCCCCGACGGCCTGGGTACCCTCGCCGGTATGGACACCTTTGAACGACCGACCATCACCGTCCCCGACGGGGCGCCGCCCTCGGAGCTCGGCATCGAGGATCTGGTGGTGGGCGACGGGGCCGAGGCCACCGCCGGCTCCCAGGTCAGCGTCGACTACGTCGGCGTCAGCTGGAGCACGGGGGCCGAGTTCGACGCCTCGTGGAACCGGGGCGACCACCTCACGTTCACCCTCGGTGCTCGTCAGGTCATCGCCGGCTGGGATCAGGGCGTGGCCGGCATGCGCATCGGCGGCCGCCGGACGATCACCATCCCGCCCGACCTCGGCTACGGGGCGGCGGGGGCCGGGGGCGTGATCGGCCCCAACGAGACGCTGATCTTCACCGTCGACCTCCGGTCGATCGGCTGATTCCTCCACCGGCGGTGTCGGGCGACGATTGCGCCCGACACCCCGGTCACTCCTCGGCGTCGGCCTCGACGGCGTGGAGGAGCTGGTCGTAGACGTCGGGCACGGCGGAGGTGACCCGAGTCCAGTTGGCGCTGAACGCAGCCGTCGAGCGGCCGCTCAGGACCGCCCTGCCCGCCTCGGCCACCGCACCGGCGAAGAGCTCGACCGTCTCCTCCTCCTCGTGCCGGTTGGTCGCCAGACCGTTGATGACAGCGTCGTTGTGGTACGTCTCGACCAGATCGAGGGCGGCTGCCTGGTAGGCGGCCTCCACGGACCGCAGCGAGGCGGCGTCGAGCACCGTGCCCTCGAGGTTGAGTCGGCGGAGAAGGGCCCCGGTCACGTCGATGGCCATACGGTGGAGCCCGTCACCCGGATTGTCGACCGAGAGCGGCTGGTGTTTGTGGTCGTAGGCGTCGGCGATGTCGACCTGACAGATCTGGCTCGGCGCCAGGCGGCGGTAGACCTCGCCCAACACCCCGATCTCGACCCCCCAGTCGGCCGGGATCCGCAGGTCGGCGGCCAGGGGCCGTTTCATGGCGAACTCGCCGGCCAGCGGGTAGCGGAAGCCGGCGAGATGATCGAGGTAGCCGCTCGGACCGGTCACGGTGCGCAGCGCCCGCAGCAGGGGAGCGACCAGTAGCCGGGCCACCCGGCCGTTGAGGGTCTCTGCGTCGGTGCGGTAGTAGTAGCCCTTGGCGAAGGCGTAGCCGAAGTCGGGGCTGGCGACCGGGAAGAAGAGCCGGGCGAGCATGGCTCGGGAGTAGGTGAGGATGTCGGCGTCGTGGAGGGCGACGACATCGGCCCGGCCCGAGGCCAGGTAGTAGCCGAGGCAGTACCAGACGTTGCGGCCCTTGCCCGGCTGGGCGGGCGCCAGGTCGAGCTTGCGCAGCTGATCGTCGATCTCCCGGAGGCGGGGGCCGTCGTTCCACAGCAACCGGTGACGCATGGGGAGGCCGGCGAAGAACTCCCGGGCCCGGGCGAACTGGTCGGCGTCGGCCCCGTCGACCCCGATGATCACCTCGTCGAGGTAGGGGACACCGGCCAGCTCCTCGACGATGGTGGGCAGGGCCCGTCGGTCGAGCTCGTCGTACAGGGTGGGGATGATCAGCGCCATCGGCGACGACGCCGACCACGCCACCAGCTGCCGCTCGAGCGCGTCGACGTCGACCGGGCCCAGCCGGTGCAGGGTCGGCACCGGCCCCGTCTGCGCGAAATCACCCATCAGGCGTGGCCCTGGGGCGCCGGGCAGCACGACGTCGGGGTCGTGTTGCGCTGCGGCCGTTGGGGGAACGAGCGGCCGGGATGATGGATCACCGTGGGTGACGTTAGACGAGTGACAGTTTCCCTCCGAAACCGAAGCAAGTACCTTCGCGGGCCATGACATCGCCCGAGTCCTGGCCTGAGCCGACCGCCCCCGATGCTCCCGTCTACACGCCGCCGGGGTCGGCGCCCGTCCCGCCCACGTCCGGACTGCCCGGTTTCACCCCGCCTGCCGGCCGGCCGCCGCCCATCCCCGTGCCGCCCCCGATCTCCGGCGCCGCAGACCGTGTCGCCCCGGCTCAGGCCGGGCTGGCTGCGGCCCTCGCCATGATCACGGCGGTGTTGCTGCTGGTCGAGAGCCTGCTGACAGACCTCTTCTCCGCCGACATCGAGACCGTGCTGATCAACCTCATCTCCCCGCTGGCGCTGCTGGTCGGCGGCGTGGTGGCGCTGCTCCCGGGCCCCCGGGAACGGGTCGGCGGCATCCTCCTCGGACTCGGTTTGGCCGTGCTGTGCTTCGACGTGGGAACGCGTCTGGCCTTCCTGGTCCAGTCGGTTCGGACCGAGACCTTCGTGATCGGCCTGGCCACCATCCTCTGCCTGCTGATGGCGGCGCTGGGGGCCACGTGGTCGCAGCCGTGGCCCGGGGCGGCGTCCACCGTGCCGATGGCGCTGATCGGTGGCGCCCTCGTCGCCCTCGGCCGCTTGTGGTTCGAGTGGCAGATCGGGTTCCGCGTCGACGCCTCGCTGTCCTTCCCGGTGCTCTACGCCGTCGGCGGCCCGCTGGTTGCGATGCTCGGCGCCCTCAACGGCCGGTCCGCCGCCCTGCTCGCCGCCGGCGGGTTCGGCGTGGTCCTGACCACGGTCGAGATGTGGCTGTGGTGGTCGTTCGGGGCCGATGCGCTGGCGATGCTGGCGCTGCTCCTGATCCTGATCGGCTTCGGCGTCGTGGCCCTGACCGGGTTGGTGCGCCAGGCGACCACCATCTGACCACCGGGGCCGCCGGACGGGTGTCGCTCAGGCGGCGTGGACCACGAGGAACAGTCGGGGGAACGGGAGGATCGTCACCCCGTCCTCCTCCCGGGGATAGGCCGCCCGGTACCGCTCCTGGCATCGCCCGGTGAACCGAACCCGATCCGCTTCGTCGAGAGCGGACAGCACCGGTCGCAGCACCGAGCCCGTCACCCAGTTCCACACCGGATCATCGCCCGTGAGCTCCTGGTGGTAGCTGGTCCGCCACAGGTCGAGGGTGCCGGGGGTGAGCCACCGCCGGTACTCGCCCGGTGAGGACAGACGGTCTCTGAGCAGGGCCCGGCGGGCCTCCTCGGGCCACGAGCCGTCGTCGAGCACCTCGGCCGGAACCGTGTGGGTCGGGTTGCGCCACGAGTCGGGCATCTGGACGGCGAGGACGCCGTCGTCGGCCAGGAACGATCGGAGTCTGGTGAAGAGCGCCTCGTGATCGTCGAGCCAGTGGAGGGCGGCGTTGCTGTAGACCACGTCGACCGGCTCCTCCGGCTCCCAGCCGGCGATGTCGGCCTCGACCCACCGGAGGTCCGGGTGCTCGGCCCGGGCCGTGGCCAGCATGGCGGCCGACGAATCGATGCCGGTGACCGCGGCATCGGGCCACCGCTCGGCCAGCCGGGCGGTGAGCGAGCCGGGGCCGCAGCCGAGGTCGACGACGGAGCGGGGCCGATCGTGGCGGATGCGGGCCAGCAGTTCGAGGCCCGGCCGGGCGCGGTGATCGGCGAAGCGGAGATAGTGCGTCGGGTCCCAGGGCATGGCCCAAACCTAGTGGCCCCACCGACTGCGACGAGCGGGTCGGCCGCCGTCTGACCAGGCGGCCGAATCGGGGGTCGTCGCGCTTTGCTCGGGCCCTCCGCGGCCGATGGGGGCAGCGGCGGCTCGCGGCCGGTGGGTGAAGGTGCTCTCTTCCGTACCCCCTAGTGGGAATTACCTACATCAGGGGCATCCCCGATGCCGTCAGTTGGTGTTGAGTAGATGATGCTTTCGAGGCCCGGCGGGACGGGTCCGGAAGCACGAGGAGGGAATTCCTGTGAAGACGGTTATTTGGATTGCGGCGGCCATTGCCGGCACCATTCCGAGTTTCGTAGCTCTGGCCTTCACCCAGATGTTCGCCTGACCCCACGGTCGGTGCCCGAGGGCCCTCGCCGCCCTCATCCCACACCACGACACCCCATCTCCCCAAGAAATCGGGGGTGGGGTGTCCATACGCCAGGTCCTCGGTCGTCGGTCCACCGAGCGCGTCGCACTCCGGTGGCGCCTCGGACGAAACGAGAAGACCGATGACGACGTACGTTCTCACCTACCACGGTGGCTCCGACATGGCCGACGATCCGGTGGAGCACGAGAAGGAGATGGCGGCCTGGGGCGCCTGGTTCGGCCAGATGGGGCCCGCGCTCGTCGCCGAGGGAAACCCGCTGGTCGCCAGCCGCACCGTGCACCCCGACGGGTCGACGACCGACGGCGGCCCCGCCCCCGAACTCAGCGGCTACAGCCTGATCACAGCCGACTCGTTCGAGGCCGCGTTGGCCGTGGCCAAGGGCTGCCCGGTGCTCGCCGACGGCGGCACGGTGCAGGTGTCCGAGGCCGTGGACGTGTGACGACGGAGGTGTCGGTTCGGGTCCAATCCGACCTGAACCGACGCAACCGTGGGGAATCCGGCACGATGGAGCCATGTCCACGATCGTCGTGACCCTTCTGAACCTCTTCACACTGCTCCTGTTCGTGACCGCCCTGGCCAGCTGGTTCCGCGTCTCGTACGACTCGCCGTTCCGGCCGGTCATCGACGGGTTGCACCGCATCACCGACCCGGTGCTGCGGCCCGTCCGTCAGGTGATCCCCCCGATCGGGGGCTTCGACCTGTCGATCATCGTGGTCATCCTGGTGATCCGGGTCATCCTGGTCCCCCTGGCCCGCAACCTGCCGGGCTGATCGACGGCGTCGGGGGCGACCAGGTGGGGCGTCGACGCCCGGGGCTCGCCGCCCCCCGAACCGGTTCGCCAAGCCGTATCGTCTCCCGGGTGACGACCACCCCCACCCCGCTCGCCGCCCTGATCGACTCGGTGGCGCCGGTCGATGCGACGGCAGCCGCCGCGGCCGAGGCCCGGCACCTCGAGCTGACCAAACCGCCCGGTTCCCTGGGGCGCCTGGAGGCGGTCGGCGCCCGGCTGGCCGCCATCGCCGGTCGGGTCGACCCGCCGTCGCCCACTCCCGCCGTGGTGGCGGTGTTCGCCGGTGATCACGGGGTGCACGCCGAGGGGGTGAGTCCGTGGCCCCAGGAGGTCACGGCCCAGATGATCGCCAACTTCTGCGGCGGTGGGGCGGCCATCAACGCCATCGCCCGGGCCAACGGTCTGCGGGTGGCGGTGGTCAACGCCGGGGTGGCCACCCCGGTGGCCGATCACCCCGACCTGCGCAACACGCCGGTGCGGGCCGGCACCGACAACCTCCGCCTGGGCCCGGCCATGAGCGTCGATGACGCTATGTCGGCGGTGTCGCTGGGGGCCGAGGTGGCGGCGGCGGAGGTGGCCGCCGGAGCCCGCTGTCTGCTCACCGGCGACATGGGGATCGCCAACACCACCCCCTCGGCCGCCGTCATCGCCGTGGCCGCCGGGGTGGACGTGACCGCCATCACCGGCCGGGGCACCGGGATCGACGACGAGACGCTCACCCTCAAGCGGGCCGTCCTGGCCGACGCCGTCGGCCGGGCCGGGGCCGTGACCGGGCTCGACCTGGCGGCCGAACTGGGCGGCCTGGAGATCGCCGCCCTCGCCGGCTACTGCCTCGGGGGAGCGGTGGCCCGGGTCCCCGTCATCGTCGATGGTGTGATCGCTCTGGCCGGCGCCGTGCTGGCCCACCAACTCCAGCCTCTGGTCGGCGGCTACCTGATCGCCGGTCACCGCTCGGTGGAGCCCGCCGCCACCACCGCCCTCGACCACCTCGGCCTCGAGCCCCTGGTCGACCTCGATCTCCGCCTGGGCGAAGGGACCGGGGCGGCGTTGGCCCACCCGCTCGTCGTCGCCGCGGTCGAGGTGCTCAACACGATGGCCACCTTCGCCGAGGCCGCCGTCGCCGGTCAGGAAGATGACCGATGACGGTAGATGTGTGCACAACCATCTCGGCGGCGTGAGCAACCCCGCCCGGATTGACTACTGATAGTGTTTTCCTGCACGGAGCGTGAGGTCGAATTCGCGTTGGTGCGCTGGCCGACGGTACCCTCGTCAGCCAGCGAGAGGTAGGTAGGTTGCGGGTCTCGATTCTCGGGCCCCTCGGGGTTCGCACAGATGACGCCGACCTGGACGTCGGGGGAGCGAAGCAGCAGCTGGTGCTGGCCGCCCTGGTGCTCGCCCGCGGCAAGATCGTGTCCACCGACCGGCTGGTCGAGCTGATCTGGGGGGCGCACCCGCCGTCCAAGCCCTACGTGACCCTGCGGGCCTACATCTCCCATCTCCGCAGGATCCTGGAGCCCGAGCAGACCGCTGGGCGCCGTTCGAGTGTCCTGGTCACCCGGTCGCCCGGTTACGCCCTCCAGATCGACCTCTCAGCCGTCGACGCCTTCGAGTTCGAGGAGCGGCTCACCACCGCCCGCGACCTGCTCGACCAGCGCCGGGTCGAAGAGGCGACCACCGAGGTCGAGGCGGCGATGAACCTGTGGCGGAGTGAAGACCTGAGCGACTCGCCCCTCGACTCGTTCGGGGCCGAGCGCGACCGCCTCCTGGAGTTGCGCCAGCACGCCTCGATCCTGTGGTTCGACTGTCGACTGGCGTCGGGCCACCACGCCGAGTCGATACCCGACCTCCGGCTGCTGGTGGAGGCCGATCCGCTGCGGGAACGGCCCCGGGCCCAGCTGATGCTGGCCCTCTACCGGGCCGGCCGCCCGGCCGAGGCGCTCGAGGTGTACCAGGCCGGGTACCGGGCCTCGGTCGAGGCCACCGGTCTCGACCCCGCCCCCTCGCTGAAGGAGCTGGAGGCCCGCATCCTCCGCAACGATCCCGACCTCGACTGGGTCGCTCCGGGCGCCGTCTCGCCGACGGCGGCCGTGGTGGGACGCTCGATAGAGGCCCGCGAGCTCCTCGATGCCCTGGCCGCCCCCAACGGCGAGCTGGTGTTGATCACCGGCGAGGCCGGTATCGGCAAAAGCCACCTGCTCGACTTCCTGGCCACCCAGGCCGGGGCCGCCGGCCTGACGGTGGCGTGGGGCGTCGGCCATCCCGGCCATCGCAGTCTCACCCTCGCCCCCTGGCGGGCCATCCTGTCCGGGCTGCTCACCGTGATCGACGACGATCTGCTGCGGGCCCTGGGTCGGCGGCGCGGGGCCGAACTGGCCCACCTCCTGCCCGAGATCACCGAACGGGTGGGGATCGAGCCGACCCCGACGGGCGACGAGACCAGCCTGCACGACGCCGTCGCCGACCTGCTGCGGCGCCTGATGGCCCGCACCGCGCTCGTGCTGTGCTGCGACGACGTCCACTGGTACGACGCCGCCTCGGTGCGCCTGCTGTCCTACATCGCCCGCACCCTCAAGGGCCAGCCCGGCCTGGTGGCCGTGGCCTGGCGGGACGGCGACTTCGAGACCCCCGAGACCGCCGACGCCGTCGCCGATCTGGTGACCGTGGCCGGTCGTCGTCGCCTCGCTCTGGCCGGCCTCGACGACGATGCCGTGGCCGAGCTGTGGACCCAGGAGCTCGGCGACGCCCCGGGGGCGGGGACGGCCGAGCGCCTCCGCCGTCGGACCGGGGGCAACCCGCTGTTCATCTCGGAGCTGCTGCGCTCCCGTCGCCAGTCCAACGCCCTGCAGCCCACCGCCACCATCCGCGACCTGATCTCGGCCCAGGTGGCGGGCCTCCCATCGGGAAGCGAGGAGCTGCTCACGATCTGCGCCCTGTGCCCGGACGGGGCCACCGAGGGCCTGCTGGCCACGGTCTCCGGGCTGGCCGACGCCGACCTCGACGCCTGCCTGTCGGCCCTGGTGGCCAATCGCCTCGTCGTCGAGGTGACCTCGACCTTCCCCGCGTTCACCGTCCGCCACTCGGTGATCGCCGAGTGCCTGACCGAGCGGCTCACCCTCCCGGCCCGGGCCCGCTATCACAACCTGATCGCCGAAGCGCTCAAGCGCCAGCAGATCCCCATGGGGCGCCTGGCCCACCACTTCCTGGTCGGGGGCGCCGCCGCCGAGCCGGTGACGGCGGCCACCGCCGCCCTGGAGGCGGCCCGTTACAGCGCAGGCCTCCACGACCACCCGGGCGCCATCGATCTGATCGAGCGGGGTCTGGTCGCCCTCGATCGCGCCGACGACGACCTCCTGCGGGGCGAGCTCCTCGTGCTGTTGGCCCAGCAGCGCAAACACCAGGAGCACTACACCCAGGCCCACGCCGCCGCCCTCGAGGGCTTCCGGCTGGGCCGTCGGGGCGGGGACGTCAACCTGATGATGGGGGCCGCCCTGGCCTATTGCGGGCAGACCTCGGTCGACGTGCACTACGGCTCGCAGTGGCTCGGCTACTGGCACCCGCCCGGCCCCGCCCTCGACATGCTGGCCGAGTGCATGGAGAAGCTGGAGCCCGGGAGCAGCATCATGGCCCTGTGCCGGGTGGCCTACGCCGCCCAGCTGTTCGGCGAGTTCCAGGACCCCGAGGACGCCCGCTTCCATCTCGACCTGGCGCTGGAGGAGGCCCGGGCCCTCGACGACCCGACGCTGCTGTCGTCGCTGCTGCACTACCGCACGATGGCGCTGCAGCGTGAGCTGGGCACCGAGGAGCGGCGCAAGGAGATCGACGAGGGCCTGTCACTGGTCGACACCGGCGAGTCGCCCCACCGCGAGATCGTGGCCCGGCGCGACCTCGCCATCCTCGCCCTCGACGATCGGGATCTCGACGCCGCCCGCCACCAGATCGAGTTGGCCCACAAGGCCGCTCGTCGGGCCGACGATCCGATCATGACGATGCTGACGGTGTCGATGGATATCGCCCTCGACCTCTACCAGGGCGAGCTCGACGGGGCCGAGCGGGCCCTGCACGACTCGCTCGGCCGGTTCGAGCGCATGGGCAGCGCCGCCCTCGACGTGTTCGGCATCCAGCTCGCCGTCCTCGGGCGGGAGCGGGGCTCGCACGGCCAGGTGGCCGACATGCTGCGCTGGAAACTCTCGGGCTATCCGGGGCCGGCCTACGCCCTGCCGCTGGCCGTGGTCCTGGCCGAACAGGGCGAGACCGGCCAGGCCCAGGAGCTTCTCGACCAGTTCCGGGCGCCGGCACCGGTGCTGGCCGGCGAATCGGTGCTCCAGTTCATGACGCTGTCCTTCGCCGCCGACCTGGCCGTCGCCCTCGACGACCGGGCTCTGGCGGTCGACGTCTACGAGCACCTGGCCCCGGCCGAGGGGCGGACGGTGGCCATGTTCAGCGGCATCGCCCTCTACGGCAGCGGGTCGCTCTACCTGGGTCGGCTGGCGACGGTCCTCGACCGTCTCGACGAGGCCGAGCGGCATCTCGACGAGGCGGCGGCCCACCACCGGGCCCACGAATCACGCCCGTACCTGCTGCGGACGGCGCTCGCCCGCGCCGAGGTGGCGGCCCGCCGAGGAGACGCCGACGCCGCCGAGGCCCTCGTCGCCGCCCAGGAGGCCGAGGCCGAGGAGTTGGGTATGGCCTGGTTGCCGACGTGGACGCGCCGGCTTTGCGCCCACCTCTCGGAGCCGGACGACCGATGACGACAGAAGCCAGGGGGTGCCTGATCCCTCAGTCACACACCCGCCTGGCTCTGATGGAGTCGAGTGTGGCCGATGGTTGTTGCACAAAGGTTGAGCCCGCCTGCGCGGGGTGGGGTGAAACTACCCGTCCGAGGGCGTACCGTTGGGGGCGGTGAGCGGGCCTGAGCCATCCACGAACGGACACACCTCGTCGGTAGGAGCGTCGGTGACCGAGCCGTACCCACGCCAGCAGGCGCAGATCTTCGGTGATGACGCCGCCAGCTACGACCGTTTTCGCCCCGCCTACCCCCGGGAGCTGCTCGAGGACGTCGTCGAGCGGTCGGGTCCCGAGGTGCCCGTCCTCGAGATCGGGGCCGGCACCGGCAAGGCCACCAAGGCCCTGACCGTGCTCGGACGCCGGGTCCACGCCATCGAGCCCGACCGGCGGATGGCCGCCGTGCTCTCGGTGAACTGCGGCGACAGCCCGGTCGACGTCGAGCACGCCACCCTGGAGATGGCGCGGCTTCCCGCCCAGTCGTACCACCTGGCCGTGGCCGCCCAGTCGTGGCACTGGGTCGATCCCCACATCGGCTACGACATCGTGGCCGACGCCCTGATGCCCGACGGCACGTTGGCCCTGCTGTGGCATCATCCCCGCTCGGAGCAGGGGATGTTCGGCGCCGCGCTGGAACAGCTCTACCGTGAGCTCGCTCCGGGCCTCGAACCGATGATCCCGGGCAACAAGTCCCGCCGGTTCGACCCGCTGGCCGAGCCCGAGTCGGCCACCACCCGGTTCGACGAGTGGGAGCGCATCGAGCACCGCTGGCGCCGAACGCTCGACGCCGCCAACCTCATCGGCTGGCTGTGCAGCGGCTCCGATCACCGGATGCTGCCCATCGAGCATCGATCCGAGCTGATGTCGGGTGTGGCAGCCCTGGTCGCCGAGTTCGGGGGCACGGTCACCATCGGGATGTCGACGGTGGCCCACCTCGGTCGTCGCATCTGACGACCGAGCTCACCCCGGCGGTGGGCTCACATCCTCAGGTTCGGCCGGTCGAGGTCGATAACCACTAGGTGAGCAGCACTCCCGGTCTCCGCGCCGCCAATACGATCGTGCCCCGGTCCCGACGGGTCGGTCTCCGCATGAGCTGTCTGCCGTGCGAGGTGGCCTGGACCGGACGAGCCGACTCGTCCTGCTGGGTCTGTGGCGGTCCCGGTATGCCCGGCCCGCCGCCGTCGATCTACCCCGACATCGACTGAGGTCGACCTCGACGAACGGCCTCGTGGCCCGAACGTGGCGCCTACGGGCGCGGTTCGGCGTCGGGCACCCACGACGGATCTCGCCGGTCCCGGAAGGCGGCGATGCCCTCCGCCGCTTCCGGGCCGGTGAACAACGCCTGTGACCGGGCTGCGGTCCAGGCGAACGCCTCCTCCTGCGCCATCACCGGCACCCGGTTGACGAGATCCTTGGCCGCCGACAACGCCGACGGCCCGCCTCGCACCAGCATGTCGAGGTAGTGGGCCAGCGTCTCGTCGAGGTCGTCGGGGGCGGTGGCGGCCGTGATCAGACCCACCTCGGCGGCCCGGGCCGGGGTGATGCGGTCGCCGGTCAGGAACAGCTCCATGGCGTCGGACCGGTTCATCTTGGGGAGGCAGACCACCGAGATCACGGCGGGGGCCACCCCGATCCGGACCTCGGTGAACCCGATCTTGGCGTCGTCGCGCATGATCGACAGGTCGCAGGCCGCAACCAGGCCCACGCCACCGCCGGTTGCGTGGCCGTCGATCCGACCGACCACCGGCTTGGGGCAGGCCATGATCCGGGTGAGGAGATCGGGCAGCGACACCCGGGGTTCGTCGGCACCGCCGGGGCGATCGGCCTTCAGGTCGGCGCCGGCGCAGAACGTGTTGCCGACGTTGGTCAACACGATCACCCGCACCGCCTCGTCGGCCTCGGCCCGAGCCAGGTCGTCGTCGAGGCCGTTCATCAGCTCGGCCGACATCGAGTTCTTCCGCTCGGGGCGGTTGAGGGCGATGGTGGCCACCCCGGCCGCCACCGAGTAGAGGGTGGGGGAGGAGGGCTGGTCGGGGTCGATCGGGTCGTCGGGCATCGAGCCAGCATGGCGCCCCCGCCGCCGTCGGTCGAACCGGGCCACACGGGGAACCAACCGACGAGAACGGCTGACCGTCCGCTGCAAAATCCGCATGTAGGCCCTAGTCTCGGGCCATGGCATCGATCTTCTCCCGCATCATTGCCGGTGATATCCCTGGTCGTCTCGTCTGGGACGACGAGACGTGTGTGGTCATGGTCGACATCCGCCCCCTCCATCGGGGCCACTGCCTGGTGATCCCCAAGCAGGAGGTCGACCACTGGGTGGACCTCGATGCCGTCACCAGCGCCCACCTGATGGTCGTCGCCCGCGAGGTCGGTCGAGCCCAGCAGAGCGTGGTGACCTGCGAGCGGATCGGGCTGATGATCGCCGGCTTCGAGGTGCCCCACACCCACCTCCACGTCGTGCCGATGAACACGATGGCCGAGCTCGACTTCCGCAACGCCGATCCGTCCGTCGACGCAGCCGATCTCGACGCCGTCGCCGACGAGTTGCGCAAGGCGCTCGCCGACCTCGGCCACGACGAGCACGTCCCTCAGAGCTGACCCGGGCCCCGCTCGGCTCGGCCCGGCGACGCCCCGCCCGGAGCGACGACCGGCGCCGCCCGGCCCGGCGCGTCAGGTGACGCTGCCTCGGCCGTCGCGGTCGCGGTCTACGCCGCCGTTCAGGGTCCGAGGACGGGTGCCGGCGACGGGCCGAACGGGGTGCGATCGACCCCGGCGGCCAGGGTCACGCTGTCCTCGTAGAGCACGATGCCGTCGGGGCTGAGGAACCGCTCGGGGAGTTGGCCCCGACCGCCGTCGAAGCCGCAGTTCACCAGGGCCTGGCGAACGCACCGCACGGCGGCCGCCATCGTGTCCTCGTTCCACGCCGCCACCAGCCCGCCGGTCGGACGACGGTCGTCGCTGGAGCCGCCGGCCAGGTACCAGGCGCTGTCGGCCGGGAGGTCGTACTCGAGGATGAAGCTGATGGTCGGGATCCGGTAGGGGTGCAGCTCGGGGCAGTTGTCGGCCGACCCGGGCTCGTCGTAGGACAGGTGGCCGCCGTCGGGGCTGCTCAGGATCGGCCGGCCGCCGGCGTCGACGGCCACGCACGACGGGAAGTGGATCGCCAGTTCGACCCGTCCGCCGGCGGATCCGCTGCTGCCGTGTCGGGGTTCGTGGCCCTCCACTCGGCCGTCGGCGAAGAGTTCCAGGCCGGTCGGGACCGTTCGCAGCGTCTCCCGATCGAAGGCGGCGTCGCCGAACGCCTTGAACTCGACCCGGATGTGTTCGGGCAGCACGAATCGATCGGCGTCGTCGAACACGGCGGGCATCCAGTACCACGATCGGTCGACGACGCCGCCCTCGCAGGTACCGGCCTCGGTGTCCGCCGACGGCGCCGCCGTCGATGACGGGGCCGTGTTGCCCCAGTGAAGGGTGAGGGGGGCGGCGTCGGGCGGGTCGTCGGTCAGGGGGTCGCCGTAGCGCAGGTGGGAGGCCACGCAGTAGATGCGGACGCCGTGGCGGCTGAGCGAGCTCGATGTGGCGGAGGCGTCGAACTCCGTGGTGCCCGTCGTCCCCGCCGTGATGACGGTCGGTCGATACCGGCTCGTGGTGTCGTCGCCGTCCGCCGGGTCGCCGATGGTGCCGTCGGCGCCACCGGCGGGCTCGCCGATCATCCCGACGCCGTTGTCGGTGTCGATCGGGGCATCGGGCCCGTCCGTCGGGGGACCCGGGGTCGGTAGCTCGATCGGCGCCTCATTGCTGTCCGGGACGCCCTGGTCGGCGGGGCCGTCGTCGACCGTCTGTTCGCCCCCGGCGGCGCGGAGGGCCACGATCACCACCAGCACGCCGACGGCGGCGAGGATGGCGTGGATCGCCCGGCGTTGCAGGCCCTTGACCGCCCCTTTCGTCAAGCCGGTTCGGAGTGCGGTCTCCTCGATGGAGAGGTCGTCGAGGAACCGGAGTTCGAGGACGGTTCGCTGGTCCGCGGTGAGGGGCGACAGGAGCTCGGCGACGTACTGCTCGGTCACGATCTGCTCGTCGAACCGGGACCGGCCCGGTCCGACGTCGTCGACGTCGAGGGGATCGCCGACCAGTTCGAGGGGGCGCGCCGCCCGGTGCTCGTCGATGATCCGCGAGCGGGCCGAGAGGCAGAGGTATGCCCAGAACTCGGCCTCGGTGGTGAACTCAAGCTCGTCGAGGCGGTGGAGGACCGACGACAGCACGAGGTCGGCGATGCCGTCGGGGTCGTTGGCCCCGCGGTAGCGGACGAAGGTGGCGAGGCGCGGGAGGTACGACCGCACGATCCTCTCGACGGCCGCCTCGTCGTCGGCGGCGACGTCGGCCAGGAGCTCGATGACGGCGTCGGTCGACCCCCAGGCCGACGCCACGAGGTTCCGGGCGGGCTTGCGCCTGCGTTGGGCCGCTTGCATCGGCACCAACCTAGGAGTTGGCTCCGTCGCCCGCCATCGACCTCGGCTCGACATGCCGCTCAGCTCGGCGGTCGCTCATCCGTGGCCGTGGCCGTGGCCGTGGCCGTGGCCCTGGCCGGAGGCGAAGGCCGGGATCGATGCCCCGAACGGGGTGCGATCGGCATCCGGCTCCAGCTGGACGCTGTTGCGGTGGATCCGGTCGCCGTCCGGGGTCATGAACCGCTCGGGGAGCTGGCCCCGTCCGCCGTCGAACCCGCAGTTGCGCCGCTCCAGGACGTTGCACTCGACCAGGAGGTTCATGCTGGTGTCGTCCCAGCCGGCGACGTAGTCGGCGTGCAGGGTCGAACCCTTGGCCGCGCCGTCGTCGGACGACAACGACCAGTCACTGTCCGGGTCGATGTCGTAGGAGAGCACGAAGCTGAGGCCGGGGATGCGATAGGGGTGCGACGCCGGGCAGTTGCTGGCGGTGCGAGCGTCGCTGTAGGCCAGGTGCGACACGTTGTCGCCGCTCGACAGGATCGGTTCCCCGTCGCCGTCGACGGCCACGCACTGGGGGAAGCTGACGTCCAGCGAAAGCCGGTTGTCGTGACCGCCGACCTTGAAGTGGTAGCTACCGGCGCCCGGCACGTTCCGACTGGCCAGCATCTCCAGCCCGTTGGGGATGGGCTTGATGCTGGTGCGGTCAGAGCCGACGTCCGACCGGAAGAAGCTCTTGTAGTAGATGAAGATCGTCTCGGGGACGACGGCCTCGCCTGCGGCGTTGAACACCGCGGGGGTCCAGTAACCGGAGCGGTTGTTGGTGCCGCCCTCGCAGCTCGATCCGCCCGAGTCGGCGATGCTGGCGCCGGTGCTGTAGGCGTTGGTCTCGGTGTTACCCCAGAACATGTGGGCGTGTGCTCGGCCGGGCTGGTTCGGGAACACGATCGGGTCGTCGTGGGAGAAGTGGGAGACCGTGCAGTAGATGCGGACCCCGTGGGCGGACCCGGCCCCGGGAGCCGCCGAGTTGTCGAAGGTCGACTGGCGGTTGCTTCCGACGGTGACCCGCCACAGCGGGGTGGGCGCCGCCGGTGCCTGCGGCGAGGCGGTGGCCGAGGTCGGGGGCTGCTCGTGGTGAGCATGACCGTTCGGGGCCGGGGAGACCGGGGTTGCCGGGGTGGCCGGGGCCTCATCGGCGGCGGTCGGGACCGCCGGTGCAGGGTTTTTCGTCGACGGCGCCGACGTCGGCTCGGCGGTGGCCGGGACGGCGGGCGTCTCCGTGGGGGGAGCGCCGTCGGCGGCGGCCGGCGCGGCGGGTGTCGGTGTCGCCGGGGCGGGATCCTCCGCCGGTTTCACCGTCGGCGGCATCGGCGCCTCCACTGCCGGGGGTGGCTCGTCCGCCGGCGCCGGTGCCCCCGCCGGCGGGGTGGAGACGAGGGTCGGGGGCTCACCGGCGAGCTGTTGCCACAGCACTCGGAGGATGGCGAACCACTGCTCGATGAAGGCGACGAGGTCGGGGTCGTCGACACTCGACGTGAGGCGGGCCTCCAACTCGTCGAGGGCGTCGCCGTCGATTTCGAGGGCTCCGGCCGGTGTGGTCGGGGAGAGGAGGCCGGGGCCTTCGCCCTGGGTCGGCCAGACGGCCAGCCCGGTAAAAAGCAGTACGGCGAGAACGAGCCCGATGACGGTCAGTCGGAGTGGGCTCTGTGGTGACGCGAGGCGGCGCATGTCGGATCAGCTTCCTGGGATCGGCGACGTCTCCGGTCGTCCCGGTGACGGTCGGTGGGGGATGACGGCGGTAAGAACGGAGCCGAGCCCGGAAAGGACACGCGGAGGGAAAAGAAATCCCCTCCGGTTCGGAAACTCGCTCGACAAGCACGAGCCCGACGGACTGCAGTACTGGGATGACCGTCGACGTCCGCCGCCTGGCCCTTCCCGCCGACGACCCGGCCGCGTTCGAAGCGGTGCTCGCCCTGCAGCACGCCGACGACGCCGTGCGCGACCCGGGCGACCCGCCCCGCCCCCGGCGGGAGATCGCCTGGTTCCTGTTCGGCCCTCACCCCCGCAAGCAGCACCTGGTGTGGCTGGCCGAGCGCGACGGCGAGCCGGTGGGGATGGCCTGGGCCAACACCGAGTCCGACGCCGGGGACGAGTTCCAGCTGGCCCTGCTCGAGCTGTTGGTCGACCCGGCCCATCGCCGAACCGGCGTCGGCACGGCGCTGGTCGCCAAGGCCGTCCCCGAGTTGGTCGCCATCGGTCAGAACTCGCTGGCCACTTATCCGTGCGCCGAGATCGAGGTCGAGGCGGCGGAGGCCATGTGCGCCCGTTACGGGCTGCTCCACAAGCAGGACGAGCGTTGTTCCCGGGCAACGGTGGCCGACATCGACGCCGATCTGCTCGACCGATGGGTGGCCGCCGCCCCCGATCATGCTCCCGGCTACCGGTTGGTGCAGTGGGAGGGCGTGTGCCCCGAGGAGGTGGCCGAGGCCTGGTGCGCGGCCGAGATGGCCATGGACGACGCCCCGCTCGACGACTTCGAATACCACCGGACCCAGCTCGACACCGTGGCCCAGCGCAAGGACGACGAGGCCTCGGCCGCGGCCGGGTTCCGGGTGTATCGGTCGCTGGTGCTCGCCCCCGACGGCGCCCCGGCCGGGCTGTCGGCCATCCTCGTCCACGAGGATCGGCCTCAGGTGGCCTACCAGGACGACACCGGTGTGCTGGCCGATCACCGCGGTCGACGGCTCGGTCGCTGGCTGAAGGCCGCCAACTTCCAGCAGGTGCAGGCCGCCCACCCCGAGGTGACCGTGGTCGAGACCTTCAACGCCCAGAGCAACCCGTGGATGCTGTCGATCAACGTCGACATGGGCTTCGCCCCCCACCACGTGTACCGGGCCTGGCAGGCACCGCTCGACGAGGTGGCGGCACGGCTGTGAGCGGGCGGGCCCGCGGCCCGCTCCGTGCGTTCACCGTGACACGGCGTTCGTTGGCCCGAAACATGCCATTCACACCTCATCGTTAGCGTCATCGGCATGGTGGAAGTGTCTGGTGGAGCCCGGTACATCGTCCGTGTTCAGCTGCCCGACCGCCCTGGTGCTCTGGGAGCCGTGGCCACCCGGATCGGCGCAGTGCGCGGCGATCTGGTCGGCATCGAGATCCTGGAGCAACGAGACGGCCGGGTAACGGACGAACTCGTGGTTCAGCTTCCAAGCCCGGATCTTGTGCATCTCCTAGTCCGGGAGTTGGCCGAGGTCGACGGCGTCAGCGTGGACGACGTCGTCTCGGCCGACTGCACTCCTCACGATCCCCAGCTCGCCGCCTTCGAGGTGGCGTCGGTGCTTCTCGGCGCCGAGAGCGCCGACGAGCTGCTGTGGTCACTGTGCACCCACATCCGTCGCACCGTGCGGGCGGAGTGGGTCGCCGTCGTCGACGCCCATGGTCTGATTCCGGCCGCCGCCGGTCCCGTTCCCGACGACGAACAACTCGCCACGTTGGCTCACGTGGTCGAGGGCACCTCCGCTGTAGGTCCCTCGTTGTTCGTTGAGCGCCTGCCGGTGCCCTCGGCAGACGTCACGCTGCTGCTCGGCCGACCCGATGCCCCCTTTCGGGCGGCCGAGCGGCGTCGGGCAGCGGTGGTGGCCCGCCTCGCCGGTACCTGGTGGAACCGCCTGGTCGAGCGGGGACGGATGCGGTCGATGCTGGCCCATCCGGCGCTGGGCAACCGGCACGAGACGCCGCTTCCGCCCGTGCCCGACACCGTGGCCGACATCATCGAGCAGCGCGTCTGATCATGGCCGACCCCGGCCCACTGGTTCCCACGTGGTCGGGAACCTGCTGGGTGGTGGCGGCGAGGGCGCCCTCGGTCCCGGCGGGAACGTCGACGGCCGGCGTCGGCGTCGGCGAGGGGCCGGTTTCCCCCTCGCCCGCCGTCGTCGCCCGGTTTCGCCGTCTCGCCCGTCGGCGTCGCCGCTCCCGCTAGAGCACGTCGAACAACGAGCGAGCCGGGGCGTCGGCCCCGCAGAACACACAGCGCTCGGCTCGGGGATGGACCTTGGCTCCGCACTCGCAGTTGTCGGGCAGGGCGGTCCGGACGCCGTCGGCCACGCCGTCCTCCAGGTCGAGCCGCTCGACCTCGGCCAGCAGGTCATCGGTCGTGACCTCGGCGTGCTCCGCCAGCAGGTTCCACATGGCGTGGTTGACCAGGATCAGCTGGTCGAGCCGGTCCTGGAGGTCCTCCAGCTCGCCCCGGGTCCGCTTTCGGGTGACCCGGGCCGCGGCGTCGATCCCGGCCACCCGTCGGTTGGCGTCGGCGATCCGTCGATGCTGGTAGAGCTCCCACAGCAGCATGAACAGAGGATCGGCACGTCGGGCCGGGCGCTGTAGCCCACTCCTGCCCCGCCGGGGATCGCGGCGGGGCGGGCCACCTCGGCGGCCAGGCGTTCTCGACGCCACCGCCGCCCGAGGCCGGCGGTGGGTTGACCGATCGAGGGGCCGGTACGAGCATGGGGATATGGCTCCGCAACCGACCTTCAACCCGGCGCAGGTCTTCCTCCACATGGACGAGAACGGTGAAGCACACCGACTCGACACCAGCCAGGAGGGCTTCTGGAGCGCGCTCGGTGAACAAGAGCTCGACGGCCGCCTGGTCGGATTGGTGAGGATGTCGCAGAGCACCTCGTGGGAGATGCACCCCGGCGGCGACGAGATGTTGTTTCTCCTCAGCGGGGCGATCGACGTCATCGTCGATGACGGCCACGGGGAGGATCTCATCCCGCTCACCGCCGGTCGCATGTGCATCGTGCCCCGCCACGTCTGGCATCGCCAAGTGATCAAGGAACCCGGCGACCTGCTCTTCGTGACCCCGGGGCCCTCGACCGAACATCGAAGTCTGGATGAGCACCGGGCCCTTCGAGGCCCGTCCGACGGCCGCTGACACCAAAGAAACGCTCCGGCCACCTCGACGCGCCGGTCGGGCGAGACCCGGTTGACACGGCGCACAGGCCGCTGCACGGTACGGACGTGACCCAGGCCGACGTTCTAGACCGAACCGACCACCCTGGGCCGCCCCACCGCTCGATGCCGCGCCGTCGGATCGCCGGGGCCGGTGTGGCGATCCTGCTGTCGGCGGCGGCCGCCGGGCTCGTCGGGTACCTGGCGTTCGCCGTCGCCTCCCTCGACTCGTTCGTGAACGACTCGCTGCCGTGCGAGCCGTCCGTGATCCTCGACACCGACCCGATCATCGATCCCGCCGGCTACAGCGGCTTCTCCGACACCCAGGTGGAAGCGAGCAAGGCCTACGACGCGTGCCTGTCCGAATCGCTCGATCTCCTGTCTTCCCAGGGGCTGACCGGTCGAGGCGACGTGGTGACCTGGCTCCTGATCGTCCCGACCGACATCCTCGCAGCCTTCCTCATCGCCACCGGCTGGGCGATCGCCATCGCCGGCGGGTCGAGGCGGTCGGTCGTCCTGGCGCCGGCCGTCCTGACGGTCGGATCCCTCGGGGCGATGAGCTTCCAGCTGCCCTACGCCGACACGATCGAACTCGTCGGCTGGCTCACGAACTGACGCCCTGACACCGCCCTCCGGGGTGGAGGGCGACGGCTGTGTCGGTTCGGTGCGCGGTAGCGTCGCTGTCGTGCCTGTGGATCGCCTGGCCCCCGGTCTGGTAGCTGTCGTGGTCCTGGTCGCGTCGTGCTCGTCGGCGGGTCCGGCCAACCCGGATGACGCTCTCCTCCTGGCCGACCTGGACATCGGCGGGGTGCAGCACGACTTCGGCCTCTTCCCAAACCAGCAGGGACCCGATGCGCCGTGTGTCGGTGTATCCCTCTCCGCCGACGACAGCTCGACGACCACCATGGCCTGCCCCACCGAAGTGAGCGAGAGCCCCGAGTACGCCGCGGTCCTCGAACTCGACACCGGAAGCTTCATCGTCGGCTACGGCCTGGCGCCGGGCGAGAGCATCACCGCCCGGACGGCCAACGGGGTGGCCCTGGCCGACGGCCCGGACGGTGAGACCTTCTTCGTCATCCGGCTACGGGAGTCGCCGGGCCCCGACGCCGTCGATCTGCTGATCACGACGGCCACCGGCGGCGTTCGGACGCTCTCGGCCCATGGCTGGGGATAGCGGGGTCCAGATGGCTCTCAACGCTGGTGAACGACACCGCATCTGCCGCAGCCGTGCCGCCATCGGGGCCCTTCTGGGCATGCTGCTCATCACCGCCTGCACCAGTCGCTCAAATGCTCCGGCCGAGGACACGCCCGTCGCGGTAGGACTGTCAGCCGAAGACCGAGAGCGGCTCGTGGACGAGGTCGATGAGATCGTGGAGTCCCTGCCGGGCGGGTTCGCACAGCTCGGCGAGTTCCGGCCGGAGGATTCCCGAATCATCCAGTCGCGCCATGTGCTTCGGGCGGCGACGCCGGTGGGCCCAGCCGACCTGTTCGAGTTGACCATCCGTACCGACGGCGAGCCGTTTCAGAAGTGCTTGGCGACGCAGTACAGCGACGGGCTCGGACTGGACTGCGGTCCGGTCGACGAACCCTTGCCCGGGCCCGACTCGCCGATGCTCTACACCGCACTCGGGGGAGGCGAGGTGGCACTGTTCGTGCTTGCGGGGCCGATCGGCACTGAGTACTTCGTTGTCACGACCGGCAACTCGAAGATCGCTGTCACCGCGGTCGAGGGCCTGGCGGTGATGCCGGCGGTGGGCGACCTCTGCGAGCTGCGACCAACCTCGGTCGAAGCTTGGAGCCACGACCGACTGCTCGAAGCCGAGGGCACCCGCAACGACTGGTGCCCGCAGCCCCGGAGCTGAGTCGCGTGCCGGGGTAGACGGCTACGGGACTTGAGCCGAGACAGCCCCGTTGACCTCTCTGACCGCTATCGACGCTCGGCGAGTGCGTCGGCTGTGTCAGTTACGACGAATGGCCTGGTTCCTCAGCGGGCAAAACGATGGAATCGGGCCGGCCGGGTGATGACCGGATCCTCCCGACTCCTGGCCCACGATCTCAGCCCTCGCAGCCCGGCAGGCTCGCCCTCACATAGTCGATCTGGATGCCACCGACCTCAGGTGGGGTTCCGACGAGGCCCGGTTCCGCGTCGTCGACCGACGGTTCGAGAGCGTACGCAACCTGCAGGGAGTCGGGTTCGAGCCAGGTGAACTCGACGTCGCAGAGAATCCGCCAGGCTCGCAGGTCCATGACCGGATCGTAGGTGCTGTCGCCATCGACCCAGTCCCCGGCCGGGCCGACCCAGATGTCGGTTGCGCCCCAACCTGCCGCCCCTCCGCCGGAGGCGCGGAAGAAGACCGCCTCGAACGTTCCCTCAGGAGACGTCACGGCGTCGAGACTGCTACGACTTGCGGAGACGGCTGCGTCCTCGTCGTCTGCTCCTCCGGGCGAGCAGGCCACGGCGACAAGAGCGAGCGCGATGGCGAAGCTTCGAAAAGCGAACGTTGTGGTGCCCATGGCCGGACCGTAGACCACACGCCTGGACCTTCAGGGTCGCCCCTCCGACCCCTGTCGAGAGGCTCCCGATTCGGCCGGCTCAGGGTCAAGACGGCCAAGGTGGCTCCGACATCCGATCCGCAGGGGATCGTGGGGCAGACCGGCCTGCGGGGCTCTGACGACGAGGACGGGTCGCTACCGATCGGCCGACGCGAGCGGCACGTCGAGCGAGCAGTGGCCCGACGCTCGGGGGTGAGGCCCGCTCGAACCACCTTCGGTCTAGCGTCGAGATCGATCGTGCTCCGATGCTCGAGGCCTGTGGAGGTTGTGATGCCATCTATCAACGGTGAAGGCGAGAAGCTGCGATTCCCCGGCACGCCTGTCGACGCCATCAGCGGCGTCCTTCGTGACGACGTGACTCTCGACGACTTCGTCGAGGACGCGCTTGCAGCCGGGATCGAGGACACTCAGATCTTCGTTCTGGTCGGCGAAGAAGGTGCTGCGGTGCTGGACCGGATCGGTAACCCGATCAGTCGCCTCTTCGCACCAAGTCTCGAATGGCCGGCCGAACAGCTCCGGAACGGCAAGACGTTGGTCACTGTTGTCGAACTCTCCGAGCCTGTCCAAGACCAAGCCGCAACCAGCCTGGCTGAAGCGGGACTGCGCGTGTCGCTCCGGTTCGGAAAGTGGACCTACAGCTGATCGACGAGACGCCCGAACACCACAGCCGGGCAGGGACGTCGCCTCACAAACCGATCAACCTCGACACGCCCTCGGCTGGATGACACCATCCCAAGTCCTCGCCCAAGCGTCGAGATGGGCGCCCGGACTCGCCGACACCTCAACGCAACGCCTGCAAGAGTTGCAGAAGGCGCTTGAGGCAAGGCGCAAGGACCTGCTCAACAGGCGCTTCGACATAGCGTCCACCGGCAATGGCAGTGGCGAGAACGGAGGCCTCGACCCACTCGCCACGATGGAGCACAACCGAGCGGTCGACGAAGCCCACGGCCGGGCTGACATCGAAACGCAGCTTCGGGATATCGAGGCCGAGCTCCGACGACGAAAGCGGAACCCCTAGCGCCCAGTGCGGCGCTCGCCGCACCGGTGGGCTACGACTGACCCCGGCCCTTCACCGCCCCAACGTGGCCTGCACGCCCCAAGCGCTCGGACCATGTCGAGCGATTGCGTTCCGTGGCGGTTGAGGCGCACGGCCGAGGTCGACAGCACGATCGACGTCGACGTCGACGCACACGGCAGGCTCGTCGGTCTCGACGTCATACATCGCACGTCTATCGCACGTGCGGTTTCGGTCACGGCCCTCTCCGACCGAAGGTGGCACTAGGAAGGCGTATCGCCGAGAGCGATCAAGAGGCTGCGCAGGGTCTGTTCGAGTCCGGCGCGTTGCGATGGGCTGAGCGCATGGAGGAGCGCATCTTCGAACCGGTAGTGGTTGGGAGCGACACGTTCGACCAGTGCTCGCCCTTCGTCGGTGAGGGCGACGACCACTCGTCGGCGGTCGCTGGTGTCGTGTCGTCGGTGGACGAGCCCTCGGTCCGTGAGGCGGTCGATCCGGTTGGTCATCGCGCCGGTGGTGACCATCGTCTGGCCGACGAGTTCGGTCGGCGACAGCTCCCAGGGCTCGCCACTTCGATAGAGGGTTGCGAGGACGTCGTACATCCAGTCGTCGATCCCGTGTTCGGCGAAGTTCTGGGTGAGGCGGCGATCGATGACGCGTGACAGGCGTGAGATGCGGCCGATGATCGCCATCGGGGAGACGTCGAGGTCGGGGTCGACCTGCTGCCACTGGTCGAGCATGTGATCGACGGCATCGACTGTCATGGCAGCAGCCTAGCCCGCTTCTTCGATACTAAGTAACTTAGTGTTAAGCTACTTGATGTGAAGGGGATGCGGGATTCGGTGTGGTTGGCGCTCGTGACGCTGCTCGCCCCGATCTCGTGGGGAACCACGTACGTGACAATCACCGAGTTCCTTCCCGATGGCCGACCGATGCTCGTCGCCGTGCTGCGGGTTCTGCCCGCCGGACTGTTTTTGGCCGTCGTCGGGTGGTGGCGATCACGGTGGAGGCCGACGGTCGACGAATGGAAGCGACTCGGGCTTCTGGCGATGTGCAACTTCGGCGTGTTCTTCCCGCTGCTGATCGCGGCGATCTACCGACTGCCCGGTGGTGTCGCTGCGTCGGTCGGTGGGGTCCAGCCGTTGCTTGTGGGGGCGATCACCTGGATCGTCGCCTCGACCGCAATGCGTCGCCTGGACATCGTCGTCGGCCTCGCCGCCGCATGCGGCGTTGCGATGGTCGTGATCCGCCCAGGCGCCTCCATCGACCCGATCGGCGTGCTCGCTGCACTCGGCGCCAACGTGTCGTTCTCCGCCGGAGTGGTGGCCACGAAGCGGCTCCCGAGCTTTCCTGATCGACTCGAGTCCACCGGCCTCCAGATGGTCATCGCGGCGGCCGTGCTCGTCCCCCTCACCCTGTTGGTCGAAGGGCCGCCTCCTGCGATCTCGCCAGTCAACACCCTCGGGTTCGCCTACCTGAGTCTGATCGCAACCGGCCTCGCATTCGTGATCTGGTTCACCGGCATCGGTCGCCTCCCGACTCAGGCGCCACCCGTCCTTGGGCTTGCGGCACCCCTCACCGGCGCCGCTCTCGGGTGGCTTGTGCTGAGCGAAGATCTCACCGCCATCCAGATCCTCGGCTTCGCCACCACGATCGCTGCGATCAGCTACGCCGCCACCGTCGGCTCCACCGAACCGACACCCGTCACCCGGCCCGCCTCTGTCGCCGAACCGGCCCCGAGTCGCTGAAACCCGCCGGCGTCGAGGCCTGTACACACCTGTAGTTCGATCTCGATCACACCCTCTACGACACCGATACGTCCCTTCGTCGGGCGCTCACCGGCGTCCTCGAATCGAACGGCATGCCCGACAACGAACAGCACTACGCCGTGTTCGAGGAGATCAACGCCGCACTCTGGCGGAGCGTCGAACACGGCCGGATCACGTCATCCGACCTCCACTCCCACCAGTGCAAACGTCAGAACCCGAGGGAGCGGCCGATGATCTCCTTCATGAGCCTCAAACCGTTGGAGGCGGTCCCGAGCGGCCTACAGCGCACTGTTTAAGCGGCAACCAGACGACCCCGGACCTCGGTGAACGAAACCGCATGTGCGATAGACCTGCGATCGCAAAACGCCCGATCGCTTGAGTCCGACTATGGCTACCCACGCCGAGTGGTCTCGTTTCGATTGTCCGGAGCGCTCTAGATCGCAGGTTACTCCTCGGCTCGGGCGACTGCGACCGTGGGAGGATTGGGCTCGATGACGATCGAGATTGAACCCAGCCCCAGCGCAGATTCGGTCGCTGCCTTTCTCGAAATCGGAACGGGCGAACTAGCTGAACGAGACCGCTTCCAGCGACCGATCGAACGATGGCTCGCCCTGGAAAAGCACAGCGGTCGGTCTGGCGACAGCAGCCGTCCGGCCCGACAACCGTCTCTTCCTGAACCACCGCCTTAGCTCCGAGACAGCCTTCGCCCCGCTACTCGACGCAGCCGTGCAAGACCTCTCCCGACCAGTTCACCTTTCGGTGCGAGACAACCAGCACGACCGTCTCTTGGTGGCCATACGAGCTGGTTTCGTTGTCGACCTGCGTGCTGTCGCATTCGACGTACCGTTCCAGCCGACCCTTCAGCTGACCACAGCCCGGCGATCCGAGCGGATCGAGACACTCCGGGCCGACCAGGTAGCACTCGACGACCTGTTCGCTCTCGACACCGACCTACGACAGGACGTGCCCGGCAACGACGGATGGCAGGGCAACCGCACCTGGTTCGACGACGAGATGACCTCGGCCGAGTTCGATCCAGCCGCCTACCTCATCGCCCGTGACAAACACAGCGGCGAACTCGTGGGACTGGCCCGGTTCTGGAGAAACGAGGACGGGCCGACCCTCGGCATGATCGGTGTTCGACCGAGCCACCGAACCGGGTGCGTCGCCCTCGGCCTGCTCCACGACACCTTGCTCGCTGCAAGTACGTGGGGCTTTGCGACGTTCTCGACCCATACCGCCCGCACCTCGCTCCAACGTCGACTGCAAATCATCGGCGCCACCGAGGCAGGCGGCTTCACACGGCTCCTCCTACCTGACTAAAGCAGCGCACAACGAAGCCTCTTTGGATGTCAAGGGGGGTGTTGGGGCGCGTTGAGCGGTGCCCCTGTCGGGGCTGAGGTCGTGGGCGTAGGCTGTCGGGGAGTCTGGGGATGGCTGATCCGAAGCACCGCTGATCAGGGTTC
>JBCCRO010000017.1:0-104324 GCA_039201605.1 Actinomycetota bacterium | reverse complement strand
CTACCGGGTCGATCGCCTGCTCGGCGAGGGCTTCGGCGACTGGGCCGATCGACGTGGGGTGGTCTCCCTGGCCGAGCACCTGCCGGTGGTGTCGCCCCGCAGTCGCCGGGCGGGACGGGTCGAGGTGGAGCGCGAGCGGTTCGTCGGGGTCGGCCGGTGAGCGCGACACCGTCGGACACCTCCCCGAGGACGGCCGCCGACGCCCTTGGCGAGTTGCCGACCCGAGACCTGCCTGCGGCCGACGCCGTGGCCTGGGCGGTCGACCGATTCGGGTCGGACCTCAGCCTCCTGTGCTCGGGGCAAGACGCCGTGCTGGTCGACGTCGCCCTGCGGGTCGACCCGACGATCGAGGTGGTGTTCATCGACACCGGCTTCCACTTCAACGAGACGATCGAGACGATGATGGCCATCGTCGAGCGCCACCGCCCCCGGCTGCGGATCGTGGCCCCGTGGCGCCATCTGCCCGGGGTGGGTCGAGCGGGCTTCTGCTGCTCGGACCACAAGGTCGAGCAGCTGGAGATCGCCCTGGCCGATCGGCGGGCCTGGCTCAGCGGTCTCCGTCGGGCCGACCATCCCGATCGGGCCGACGCCACCCAGATCGCCCGCGACCGGCGAGGCCTGATCAAGGTCAACCCGCTCGTCGCCTGGTCCGACGACGAGGTGACCGCTCACATCGAGCGGCACGACGTCATCGTCAACCCCCTGCTCGACCGGGGCTTCCCCTCGATCGGCTGCCGGCCCTGCACCTCGCCGGTCACCGACCAGGACGGGCCGGACGGGGCGCGGGCCGGACGATGGGCCGATCAGGCCAAGACGGAGTGCGGTCTCCACCTCTGAGTGGGGAGCGGCCACCGGCGCCCGCAGCCGCCGGGTCGGCCAACGGCGCCCATCGGCGGGCGTCCCCCCAGGCCGATTTGGGGGCAAACCCCAGGTCCACGACGACCGGGGCCATGGTCCACTACCGCCATGGATGCACACCTCGGTGCCGACCCGGCCGCTGACCACGCCCGTCGGCCCGCCACCACCGCCATCGATCGGCGACTGCCGATCCTCATCGGGCTGACGGCGCTGTTCGCCGGTCGGGTGGCGGCCCAGCTGATCCAGGCCGTGGCCGAGGTGGCATGGCTCCCGGCGTTCGACGCCTGGCAGTCGGGGGCGCTCCCCTACCCGGCGCTGGTGGCGGGCCAGACGGCGATCCTCACCGTCCAGGTCGGCCTCATCCGGCGGGTGGCCGACGGTCGCCTCGGCCCCGACTCCCCGACCCGGCGAATGTCGGCCATCGTCGGCTCGATCTACGGCACCGTGATGGCGGCCCGCCTGGTGCTGGGAACCACCGTGCTCGACGGGCATGGCTGGTTCGACGCTCCGATCCCCTCGTTGTTCCATCTGGGCCTGGCGGCGTTCCTCGTGACGCTGGCCCTGCCGGTCCCGGCGGTCGCCTCCACCGCCCGGAGGCGTCCACGTCCCGGCCGGTTGCTCGACGTCATCACCTACCCGGTGGTCATGGCCGCCGCCGTCGGCCTCCTGTCGGCCGGGTTCGGCGGTGGCCTCCCCCTCCCCGTCGCCGCCTACGGCGCCGCGGCCGTGGCCGCGGTGGCGATCACCGTGCTGGAGACGGTCCGCCCCCATCGACGAGCCTGGCGGCCCGATCGGCGGGCGGTGGCCAACGACGCCGTGTTTCTGGTCGGCGTGCAGATGCTGCTGCCGACCCTGGTGTCGGCGGCGGCGGTGTTCGGCCTCTCGGCCCTCGTCGGCGACGCCACCCCGCTGCGGGGTTGGTGGCCCCACGAGTGGCCGGTGGCGGCCCAGGTCGCCCTGATGCTGGTGACCGGCGACCTCCTGCGGTACTGGCTGCACCGGGCCTGCCACACCTGGACGCCGCTGTGGCGGTTCCACGCCGTGCACCACTCGCCGCAGGGTCTGTACTGGCTCAACGTCGGCCGCTTCCACCCCCTGGAGAAGGTGGGCCAGCTCGCTCTCGACTCCCTGCCCTTCGTCGTACTGGGGGTGGGTGAGGACGTGCTGGCCGGCTACTTCGTCCTCTACGCCGTGAACGGCTTCTTCCAACACTCGAACTGCCGGGTCCGCCTCGGCCCCCTCAACTGGGTGATCAGCGGCCCCGAGCTCCACCGCTGGCACCACTCGCGGATCATCGCCGAGTCCAACGGCAACTACGGCAACAACCTGATCGTGTGGGACGCCCTGTTCGGCACCCGCTTCCTGCCCGCCGACCGCGAGGTCGACGAACTCGGACTCCTCAATCGCAACTACCCCGACGGCTTCGGCGCCCAACTGGTCGCCGTGTTCCGCCCCGGGCTCGACAAGGCGGCGCCATGACCACCATCTCGTTCCTCGATCGCATCACCGAAGGGGCGGTCAATCTCGCCTTCGACCTGGCCATGCGGATCAACCGTCGTCGCTACTGGCCGTCGTTCGTGGCCGCCGCCGCCGATCCGGGTGGCGCCCAACGTCGAACCCTGGCCCGCATCCTCGCCGACAACACCGACACCACCTTCGGCCGTCGCCACGGCTTCGCCGACATCGACGGCGCCGACGCCTTCCGCCGGGCGGTGCCGGTCCACGACTACGAGGCCCTCCGGCCCCTGATCGAGGAGCAGGAGCTGACCGGGGCGCCGACGCTGACGGCGGCCGAGCCCGTGCTCTACGCCCGGACCAGCGGGACCAGCGGCACCCCCAAGTACCTGCCGATCACGGCCGACGGCGTGGCCCGGGTGGCCCGCATCCAGCGCCTGTTCGCCGGATCGGTCCACGCCGGGACCGACATGTTCGCCGGCAAGATCGTCGGCATCGGCTCACCCGCCGTCGAGGGACACCTGCCCGGCGGTACCCCGTTCGGGTCAGCCAGCGGGATGGTCTACGAGGGGATGCCGAGCGTGGTGCGCCGCAAGTACGTGCTGGAGCCCGAGGTGCTGGCCATCGCCGACCACGACGTGCGCTACGAGGTGATGGCGGCCCTGTGCCTGGCCGAGCGCGACGTGACCGGGGTGGCCACGGCCAACCCGTCGACCCTGCTGCGCCTGCGGTCGGTGATGATCGACCGCTGGGACGACCTGATCGAGGGCATCGCCACCGGTCGGCTCGCCGTGGCCGACCGTCTCGACGCCGCCGAGCGTCGGGCGGTCGGACGTCGTCTCCCGGGTGACCCTCGCCGGGCGGCCGAGCTGCGGGCCCTCGCCGACCGGCACGGGACCGACGTCGGCTTCGGCCACATCTGGCCCCGTCTGGCCGCCGTCACCACCTGGACCGGGGGCAGCGCCGGTTTCGCCCTCGGCGCCCTTGCCCCCCATCTCGGCGAGTCCGCCCGGGTGGTCGAGTTGGGCTACTCGGCCAGCGAGGTGCGGGGCACCATCGGGATCGACCCGATCACCAACCGGTGCGTGCCGCTGGTGGAGGACAACTACTACGAGTTCGTCGACCGCCACCGGCGGGAGGATGACGATCGGCCGCTCGGGCCCGACGACTTCCTCGGCCTCGACGAACTGGTCGAGGGAGGTCGGTACCACGTGTACGTCACCACCTTCGACGGCCTCTACCGCTACGACATGCATGACATCGTCGAGGTGACCGGTCGCTTCGAGGCCACCCCCACCCTGGCCTTCGTTCAGAAGGGGCGGGGCGTCACCAACATCACCGGTGAGAAGCTGACCGAGAGCCAGGTACTCGACGCCGTCGAGGCGGCCAGAGCCGCGCTCGGGGTGACGCTTGCGTTCTTCATCCTGCTGGCCGACGAGGCCCGGGCCCGGTACCGGCTCTACACCGAGGAACCGGACGGGGGTGCCGCCGGGGCGGCACTGGCCGCCGCCGTCGACGAGGCCCTCGCCGCCGCCAACATCGAGTACGGCTCGAAGCGGGCCAGCGGTCGACTGGGCCCGATCGCGGGCCACGATCTCGCCCCGGGGACGGCCGAGGCCTACCGGAGTGCGTGCGTGGCCGACGGTCAGCGCGACGCCCAGTTCAAGTACCTGCACCTGCAGTACCGGAACGAGCTGGTCGGCGGTGACTTCTCCTTCGACGACCACCGGCTGCCGACCGACGGTCGGGTGCGATCGTGACCACCCGACAGGGCCTTCGGGTCGAGATCGCCACCTTTCCCATGCCCTTCCGCGTCGTGTTCCGACATGCGACGGCGGCCCGGGCCGCCACCGAGAACGTCATCGTGCGGGTGACCGACGGCGACGGGATCATCGGTCACGGCGAGGGCTGCCCCCGCCCCTACGTCACCGGCGAGACGACGGCCTCGGCCATCGGCTTCCTGCGGGAGACGGCGCCGGCGGTGGGGGCCGAGGTGCACGACCTCGACGGTCTCCGAGCGTGGGTGGCCGCCAACGCTCCCCTGATCGACGAGCACCCGGCGGCGTTCTGCGCCCTCGAACTGGCTCTGCTCGACCTCTTCGCCCGTCGAGCCGGTGAGACCGTCGAGCGCCACCTCGGCCTACCGGAAGCAGTCGGCCCCTTCCACTACAGCGCCGTCCTAGGCGACGGTCGTACCGCCGGCTTCACCGCCCGGCTGCTCCGCTATCGGCTGGCCGGACTCCGCCACTACAAGCTCAAGCTGTCCGGCGATCTCGACCGGGACCGGGCCAAGATGCGCTGGTTCACCGGACCGGTCGGGCGGGCGGTGGCGTCGTCGGTCCGGGTCGACGCCAACAACCTCTGGACCACCCCGGAGGAGGCCATCGACCATCTCTGGGCGCTCGCGGTGCCGCTCCTCGGCATCGAGGAGCCGCTGGCGGCCGACGACCACGCCGGGTTCCTGGCCATCGCCGAAGCGGTCGACACCCGCGTCATCCTCGACGAGAGCCTGCTGCGGACGGGCCAGATCGCCGGGCTTCCGGGCCACCCCGACCGGTGGATCCTCAACTGTCGGATCTCGAAGTCGGGCGGGCTGCTCCGTTCGCTCGCCCTCATCGACGCCGCCGAGGCCGCCGGACTCGGCGTGATCGTCGGGGCCCACGTCGGGGAGACCAGCCTGCTCACCCGCGCCGCTGTGGCGGCGGCGAGCGCGGCCGGGCCGGCGCTGCTGGCCCAGGAGGGCGCCTTCGGCACCCACCTCCTCGCCGAGGACCTGACCGACGAGCCGATCATGTTCGGCCGAGGGGGTCGGCTGGCGCCCGCCCGGGACGGTGGATTCGGGCCCCACGGCCTCGGCGTCGCCGTGGTGGCGAGCCGCCTCCAATCGGCTGAATCGGAGTGATTCGAGCATTTTCCGGATTGAGTGCAGATCTCTCCTGTCCTGAGGCGTCGAAAGGCGTGTGACCCTCGTGGTGGAATCTGTTGACTCACCGGCGCAGTACGACGCCAGGTCGTTCGGTGAGTTCGTCCGCGCCCACGACAAGCAGCTCAGGGGTGTCGCCTGGTCGGTGGTGCGAGATCGGCACCAGACCGATGACGTCATGCAGGCCGCCTACGAGAAGGCCTTCCGGGCCCTGCCGGGCTTCGACGGCCGCTCGACGATGTCGACCTGGCTCCACAGCATCGTCTACCGCGCCGCCCTCGATCACCTCCGCTACGAGGGCCGTCGTCGTCACGATGACGTCGACGATCTGCGCAACCTGGGCGGCGGTGGCGACTCGTCCGCCGCCGGCGGTGTGGGCCGGGTGGAGCTCGACGCCGTCATGGGGCAGCTCGGCCCGGAGGATCGGACGGCCCTCATGCTGGTCGCGGGCTGGGGGTACAGCTACGACGACGCCGCCGAGATCCTGGGAGAGGCCCGAGGTACCGTCGCCTCCAGGGTGAGCAGAGCCCGGCGCCGACTGGAAAGGTGGGAGCAGTGACCGATCACCGCGATCACGACGACGAACTCGGCGCCTTCCTCCGCTCAGAGGTACCCGAGCCGGGCGCCGGCTACTGGGACGGGATCGACGCCATGTTGCGGCGCGTCGAGGACGAGCGGGCCGACGATGCCGCCCCGTTCGAGGCGGCGCCGTCGGCCCCGGAGACCGGTGAGCCCGGCCTGACCGCCGTGCCCCCCGTCACCGAGGAATCGTTGGGTCGGGTGCATACCGATGAGAACGTCATCCGTCTGACGGACATGACCACCAACACCACCGGCCTCCCCGCCCGCAACCGGGGCAACGTCCTCGTCCTGGCCGCGGCGGCGCTTATCGCCGTCCTCGGTCTGGGCGCCATCTTCACCATCCTCAGCGGCGACCCGTCGACGACCATCGACGCCGACTTCGCCGACGACGGCACCCCGGGGCCCACCACCCCCGCCCCCGATGACGGCGACGACGGCTCCCCGGCCGAGGGCGACGGCGCAGCCACCACCGACGCCGTCAGCCCGGGCTCGGTGTGGCTGTACGCCCCCGAGATCATCGAGCGGGAGGAGTTCCCCCGCCCGTTCCTCGCCATCGGGGACGACGCCGAGCCCTACGACGGGCAGATCTGGGCGAGCGTCCTGATCGCCACCGGCGAAGAGGGCCCGTTCAACGACGACACCTGGGCCGAGTTCGACGGGCTGGGCCAGCCCGACATCTGGCTGCCCCTCAGCACGCTGGTGCAGCAGGCCGAGGGCCTGCCGCCGGTTGAGCCGTCGCTGGTCGAGGTGATCGCCGACACCAGCACGCCGCCCGAGGCGTTCGCCAACGGGGTTCCCGCCATCGGCACCGTGATCTCATCGACCGGCATCCGGGCCGAGTTCGACGGAGAGCCGTGGATCCTCATCGACGATCCCGACTTCCCGTACTTCATCGAGGAGAGCGTCGTCGCGGCCACCTCTCTCACCGGTGGCAACGTCGGCGGCCGCCGGTGCTACAGCGACGGTGTCGTCACCTACACCTTCGAGTTCAGCGCCGATGGTGGCACGTTCACCGGGTGGCAGGTGCCCGTCGGCTTCGCCGACGACGCCGACGGCCTACCCGCCGCCGACCTGCCCTTCGCCCCTGGCGGCGAGCTCCTCCAGACCCTGTCCGGCGTCGTCACGGTGCCCGAGGAGGACCGGTATCAGGTCCTCGAGTCGTCGGTCGCCGCCGAGGCCGGCGGGTTCGGCCGGTACAGCACCTCGTCGTGGGTCATCTCCGCCGACTTCATGACCACCCCCACCGCCGGCGAGGAGCAGGTGTACAACGCCGTCGGCTGCGACGGTCCCGTGGCCGACGACCTGGCCCCGGTCGAGGCGACCTACGACAACTTCCCGGGCGAGGACGTTCGTCCCTCCACGACGGCGGCGATCGAGACCGTCCCCGGCGTCAACCGCTCCTGCTACACCGACGGGGCATTCATCCTGGCGCTCGACTTCACCGACGACGGTCGAAACTTCAACGCCATCCAGACCGGCCGGGTCGCCACCTTCTCCGGCACCGGCGACGTCGACGGCAGCGACTTCATCGTCACCGAGCTGGTGTTCGGCGACCAGGAGAACGGCCGGGTGACGATCGCCTACGCCAACTGGGATGTGACCCCGGATCGGGCCGTGGTCAGCGAGATCGGGGCCGGGGCCATCACCTACGACGGCATCGACTGCGCCGAGGTGGCGGATGACGTCACCCAGGCGGAGGACTTCCTCGGCGCCCTCGTCTATCCCACCTACCCCTCGCGGTAGTCCGACCCGATCCGAGTTCGCCGTGAACCCTCGGCCCGACGGCCGGGGGTTCGCCTCGACGGGCCGCCGTTACCGTGGGCCGGGTGGGACCACACCGACAGGGCACACCGTGACGGCGACGCTCGGCGCCCGGCTCGTGATCGCCGGTACCCACTCCGGGGTCGGGAAGACCACGATCACCACCGGCCTGCTCGCCGCCTTCCGAGCCGCCGGGGTGACGGTGGCCTCGGCCAAGGTCGGCCCCGACTTCATCGACCCGGGCTACCACGCCCTGGCCACGGGCCGTCCGCCCCGCAACCTCGACCCCTGGCTGTGCGGCACCGACACCATCGCCCCCCTTGCCGGGCGGGCCGGTGAGGGCGCCGACCTCCTGGTCATCGAGGGGGTGATGGGGTTGTTCGACGGCGCCGTCGACGGCTCACCGTCCTCCACCGCCGATGTGGCCGAACTGCTCGATGCCCCTGTGGTGCTCGTGGTCGACGGGTCGGCGATGAGCGCCTCGGTGGCGGCTCTGGTGCGCGGCTTCCGCGACCACCGGCCCGCCCTCGATGTGGCCGGTGTGATCCTCAACCGGGTGTCGACCCCGCACCACCGGACCCTCCTCACCGAGGCCCTCGACGAGCTCGGCGTGCCCGTCCTCGGCACCCTTGGCCGCGACGACGCCCTGACCTGGCGCGACCGGCACCTGGGCCTTGTCCCGGTGGACGAGCGTCCGGCCGAGGTGGCCGAGTCGCTGCGGGGCCTCGGGGCCGCCGTGGCCGAGGGCTGCGACCTCGACGCCCTCCGACGGGTTGCGGCCACCGCCCCCCACCGCACGGTGGCGGCCCCACCGCTGCCAGCCGTACCGACGGCCGACGCCCCGGTGCGGATCGCCGTCGCCGGAGGCCGGGCCTTCACCTTCACCTACGCCGACAACCTGGAGGCGCTGACGGCGGCCGGAGCCGAGCTGGTCGCCGTCGACCCGCTGACCGACGAGAAGCTCCCGGCCGATGTCGACGGCCTCGTCGTGGGTGGCGGCTTCCCCGAGGTGTACGCCACCCGACTGGCCGACAACCGGGCCCTGCTGGCCGACGTTGCCGACCGGGTCCGGGGCGGGCTGGTCACCTGGGCCGAGTGCGGGGGTCTGCTGTGGCTGGCGGGCTCGCTCGACGGTCGGGCCATGGCGGGGGTGCTGTCGGCCGAGGCCCGGATGACCGAGCGCCTCACCCTCGGTTACCGTCACGCCACCGCCACGGTGGCCAACCCGCTGGTGGCCGCCGGGGACGAGGTGCGCGGTCACGAGTTCCACTACTCGACGATCGAGCCCGGGGGCGAGGCCCTCATCCTGCGGTCGCGGTTCGCCGAGCGGGCCGAGGGGTTCGCCTCCCCCACCCTGCTGGCCACCTACCTCCATCAGCACCTGGGGGCCCGACCCGACAGGGCCGTCCGCTTCGTCGACACCTGCCGGGCCGCCCGGTCGTCGATCACCGGCTGAAGGCTCAGCGCCGTCGGGTGGCGCCGGGGCACGGGTGCCCTACGTGTTGCCCTACCCGGGCCGGTAGGGTGCGCAACGTGCGGAAGAGCTCGGTCTACCTGCCCGACAACCTGAAAAGCCGGCTCAGCGCCCTGGCCGAACGGACCGGGGTGTCGGAGGCCGAGCTGATTCGGGAGGCCATCGAAGCCCGCCTCGCCGCCTCCGGCCCCGAGCCGTCGGCCAACGGCTCCGGCGGTGACGGTCGTCGGGTCGGGCCCTCGGTCGCCGGTCGCCTGGTCGGTGTCGGCGTTGGCCCCGGCCCCGCCGACCTCGTCACCACCCGCGCCCTCGACGCCCTGCGCCGGGCCGACCGGGTGGTGGCCCCCTGCACCTCGCTGGAGGCGATCGGGCGGGCCGAGGCCATCGTGCGGGAGGCGGCGCCCGACGTGGTCGTCGAGCGCATGGTGTTCGTCATGCGGCCCGATCACGACGCCCGGGCCGCCGCCCTGATCGACGTGTGCGACCGCATCGCCGACTATCTCGAAGCCGGCGACGAGGTGGCCTTCATCACCCTCGGCGACCCCAACACCTACTCGACCGTCTCCTCGGTGGTGGCCGGTGTCCTGGCCCGCCGTCCCCACACCACGGTGGAGACCGTGGCCGGCATCATGGCCTTCCAGGCCCTGGCCATGGCGGGCGACGTCGTCCTCACCGACGAGCAGCAGACCCTCGTCCTCCTGCCCGCCTCCGCCCCGCCCGAGCAGCTCGACGCCGAACTGGCCCGGGGCGACCGCACCGTGATCCTCTACAAGGGCGGCGGCCGCATCGGGGCCGTGGCCGAGCAGCTGGAGGCCGCCGACCGCCTCGATGGTGCGGTCATGGGCGAGCTGATCGGCATGCCGGGCCAGCGCATCGCCAGGGTGGCCGACGTGCGCGATCGACCCGCCTCCTATCTGAGCGCCGTCATCTCCCCCGCCCCCGAGGGCATCGGGCCGACGCCGCCCCCGTCGACGGCCGAGGCGGCCGGCGGCGCATCGGGGGCGGACTCGTGACGGCGCTGATCTCGTTCGTCGGGGCCGGGCCGGGGGCCGAGGATCTCATCACCCTGCGCGGCGCCGAGCGTCTGGCGGCGGCCGACATCGTCATCTGGGCCTCGTCATTGGTACCGGAGTCGATGCTGCGCCACTGTCGCTCCGACGCGGTGTTCCACGACTCGGCCACCATGACCCTGGAAGACGTGATCGCCGTGTACGAGGCCAACCCGGAGGGCGTCATCGTCCGCCTCCACTCCGGCGACCCGAGTGTGTACGGCGCCATCCAGGAGCAGATCGACTGGTGCCACGCCAACGACCGGGTCTTCGAGGTGGTGCCCGGGGTGACGTCGGTGGCGGGAGCGGCGGCCGAGATCCGCCGGGAGCTGACGATCCCCCAGCGGGGGCAGGCCCTGGTCTACACCCGCCTACCGGGCCGGACCAAGGCCTCGATGCGACCGGGGGAGGACGTGGCCGCCTTCGCCCCCAACGGCACCACGATGGCGGTGTTCCTGTCCGGAGCCCGCCCCGACGAGCTACAGGCCGACCTGCTGGGCGAGGGCTCCGGGTACACCGCCGACACCCCGGCCGTGGTGCTGGTGCGGGTGACCTGGCCCGACCAGCAGATCGTCCACACCACGGTCGGCGGGCTGGCCGAGGCCATCCGCTCCACCGGGGCCACGATGACGGTGCTGGTGCTGGTGGGCGACGTGCTGGCCGACATCCCGGTCGAGGCCCGGAGCCACCTCTACGCGCCCGAGTTCACCACCGCCTACCGGCTGCGGTCACACGACGGCTCGACCGAGGGCCGAGCCAGCGCCCGCCGCCGCTAGTCCTCGGGCTCCTCGAACTCCTCGTCCTCGAACTCCTCGTCCTCGAACTCCCCGTCCTCGAACTCCCCGTCCTCGAAGGCCCCCCAGGTCCCGGCGGCGCCCGACGGCGAGCCGCCGACGAGCGCCGCCAGCACCAGGAGACCGGCGACCGTGGCGGCCGGGCCGTGGCGGCGGGTCCACGCTTTGGCCGCCGCCACAGGGGAGCCGGACCCGGCCGCCCCGGACGCGCCGCCGACCGACCCGGAGCGGAGCCAGTCGACGATCCGATGGCGCAGGAGGACGGCGCCGTAGATCACCCCGAGGTAGAGCATCACCCAGAAGGTGGCGGCCGGCCGGCCGAGGTCCTCGTCGGGCCACCACGGCAGGTTGATCACGATGGGGATGGCCAGCAGATGCATGATGAAGGTGAACAGCGACGCCTCACCGAGGGGCAGGAACAGCCAGCCCAGGGTCGACCGGATCGGCACCCACAGGGCGTCGACCACGATCCACCCCACCCGCAGGTAGAGGAACACCACCAACAGGGGCACGACGGGCATCTCGAACTCCCGCAGACCGAGCGGGGAGGACAGCTCGGGGCCGGCGATGGGGCGGCCGAGCCACTCGGTGGCCGGCCAACCCTGGCTGTAGAGCCAGCCCAGGGCGACGGCGGCCACCACCAGGGCGGCGTCGAGGGCCCGGCGACCGGGGACGGCGTGCCACAGCGCCGCCACCCGGTGGCGGTGGTAGCCGAGGAGCAGGCCACCGAAGAACAGCGGGGCGTTGGGGGCGAGGGCCCGGAACGAGGCGAACCCGAGCGTCATGCTCTCCGCCCCCGCCAGTCGGCTGAGCAGGTAGACGCCGACGGTGCCCGTGATCACCACCCACGACCGACCCCTGGTCATCAGGCGAAGGGCGGCGATGGCGATCGCCAGGTACACGACGTAGGCGATGAGGATGTCGGCCCCGTTGAAGGCCTCCCGCATCGTGACCACGCCGCCCAGCCACGCCCACACGCTCGGGTAGGCGCCGGCCTCGAGCTCGCCCCACAGGAGCAGGTTGGTCGTGAGGGCGACGATTCCGAGCCCGACCGACACCCCCACGGTCGACAGGTAGACGGTCCAGGTCCGACGGGACAGCCGGTCGGTCGACTGCTCCGGGGTGCGCCCGATCGTGATGTAGCCGAGGGTGAAACCGGAGATGAACAGGAAGGCCTCGGCCGCCGACACCAGGAACTGCGAACGGCCACTGAGGGTGTGGAGGTAGCTGTTCGACAGGCCGAAGTGGTTGATCGACATGGCGGCGAGGGCGTACCCCCGCAGCAGGTCGAGGCGACGATCCCGGCCGCCGTCCTCGGGGTAGGCCAGCCGGCTCCTGGCCGGGGCGGGCGCCGGACGGTCGGCTTCGGGATCGATCATGGTGCTCACGGGGGCGACGGTATCGATCGCTGTATGAAGCCTTCGTGAGGAAGGCCCCCGACCGGGGCCATGGGCAGGGGTGGCACCCATGCCCTATGCCCTGCCCTACGTCCACCGATAGGGTGGCGGAGATGTCCAACGACCCGGCGGTGGTGCCCGCTCGGCCCGCACACGGGTGACCTCGGCGGTGAGCACCTCCGAGCCCGAGCTGTCGCCCGACGTGGCCAACGCCACCGGTCTTCGCACCGGCTGGACCACCGGCACCTGCGCCTCGGCCGCGGCCAAGGCGGCGGCCGAGTGGCTCGTCACCGGGGAGGCGCCGACCCAGGTGGAGGTGGGCCTACCCGGCGGGGCTCGGGTGAGCTTCCCGACCACCGACGTCGATCCCGCCTGGCCCCATCGGGTGGCGATCGTGAAGGACGCCGGTGACGATCCGGACTGCACCGACGGCGCCCACATCACCGCCCAGGTCACCTGGGCCGACGACCCCACCGGCGACCCCGCCGGTGGACCCGACGCCGAGGAGGCGGAGGAGGCGGTGACCCTGCTGGGCGGCGAGGGGGTGGGCACCGTGACCAAGCCCGGCCTCGGCCTGGAGGTGGGCGGCCCCGCGATCAACCCAGTCCCCACCCGGATGATCCGGGCCGCCATCGCCGAGGTGACCGACCGGCCCGTGGTGTGCACCATCTCCGTACCCGGCGGCGAGACCATGGCGGCCAAGACGTCGAACGCGCGCCTCGGGATCGAGGGTGGCATCTCCATCCTCGGCACCACCGGCATCGTCAAGCCGTTCTCCACCGCCAGCTACCGGGCCAGCGTGGTCCAGCAGATCGACGTTGCCGCCGCCCAGGGGGTGGACGTGGTGGTGCTGGCCACCGGCTCCCGCAGCGACGACTGGGCCCAGGACCGCTGGCCGGAACTGCCGTCGGTGTGCTTCGTCGAGGTCGGCGACTTCACCGGGATCGCCCTCCGCCGGGCGGCCGGGGCCGGGATCGGCACGGTGCGGTTCGTGGGGATGGCGGGAAAGATCGCCAAACTGGCTGACGGCGTGATGATGACCCACTTCCACCGCTCCAAGGTCAACACCGACCTGCTGGCCGCCGTGGCCACCGAGGTCGGGGCCGGGCCGGTCGTGATCGAGGCGGCCACCGCCACCAACACCGCCCGCCACTTCGCCGAGGTGTGCTTCGAGGCGGGCGAGACCGCCCCGCTCACCCGCCTGTGCGAGCTGGCGGCGATCAACTGCGTCGCCCATGCCGGCGGCGGCGAGGGCGCCGACCGGACGATCGCCGTCGAGGTGATCATGGTCGACTTCGCCGGCGTCGAGGAGGTGGCCCATGGCTGAGCCCGCACCGCCGCCCGAGGCCACATCCTCCGACGGGCTGCCGCCGGTGGTGGTCGTCGGGCTGCACGGGGGCCAGTGGTTCGGCATGGACGCCCTGGCCGCCCTGCGAGCGACCGACGTCCTGGTCGGTGCCGCCCGGCTCCACCACGACCTCGACACCGTGCTCGCCGCCCACCCCCACGACGGCGGCGGCCCGCAAACCGCCGAGCGGGTGGAGCTGTTCGGCCCGCTCGAAGAGGTGATCGACCTGATCGAAGCACGTCGGGCCGAGGGGGCGCGAGTGACGATGTTGGCCAGCGGCGACCCCGGCTTCTTCGGGATCGAGCGCCTCCTGGTCGGTCGGTTCGGGACCGCTGTCGAGGTGCACCCGGCACCGTCGTCGGTGGCGCTCGCCTTCGCCCGAGCCCGGGTGCACTGGGACGACGCCGCCGTGGTGTCGGTCCACGGTCGATCGCTGGAACGGGCCCTGCCGCACATCCTCGAAGCCCCGAAGGTGGCGGTGCTGGTGTCGAAGTCGACCCCGCCCGAGACACTGGGCAAAGCCCTGCTGGCGGCCGGGGCCGAGCATCGCCACGCCGTGGTGTGCTCCCGGCTCGGTCAGCCCGACGAGTCGATCACCCGCACCGACCTGGACGGCTTGGCCGCAGGCACCTTCGATCCGTTGTCGGTGGTGGTGCTCACCGGCGAGGCCCAGCCGATGGCGGTCAACGCCATCGTCGCCTGGGGCCGACCCACCTCGGCCTACCGCCATCGGGCCGGCATGATCACCAAGCCCGAGGTCCGGGCGGCGGCGCTGAGCAAGCTCGATCTGTTCGGGGCGGCGGTGCTGTGGGACGTCGGGGCCTCGTCGGGCAGCGTCGGTATCGAGGCCGCCCGACTCGCCCCCGGGTGCCGGGTCTACGCCATCGAACGCAACCCGGAGGACTGCGAGCGCATCCGGGCCAACGCCTCCCGGGTGGCGGTCGGCGTAGTGGAGGGCACCGCCCCCGACGCCTTCGCCCCCCTCCCCGACCCGGATCGGGTGTTCGTGGGTGGAGGCGGCATCGACGTGTGGCGGGCCGCCCATGCCCGGCTGCGGAGCAGCGGCGTCATCGTCGGCACCTTCGCCACCCTCGACACCGCCCTGGCCGCCGTCGACCATCTCGGCCCGGCCGGTGAGCTGGCGCAGGTGAGCGTGAGTCGGGGCGTCCGCATCGGGCCCGACGACCAACTCCGGCTGGAGGCCGACAATCCCGTCTTCATCGTGTGGGGGATCCGTGACTGACACACCCGTCCCCCACCCGCCGACCACCGACGAACCGGTGGCCGCGCTGACCGTCTCCATCACCGAGGCCGGAGCCGATCTGGCCCGCCGACTGCCCTACGCCCATCACCACGGCGACCTGGCGGCCACCGTGCGGGAGCGGTGGGCCGACACCGACGCCTTCGTCCTGGTGTGCGCCGTCGGCATCGCCGTCCGGGTGGTGGGCCCGCTGCTGGCCGACAAGGCCGACGACCCGATCGTGGTCGCCGTCGACGACGGGGGCCGCTTCGCCGTACCGGTGTGCGGCGGCCACCGGGGGGCCAACGAACTGGCGGTCGACGTGGCCGCCCTGCTCGACGCCGAGCCGGTGGTCACCACCGCCACCGACGCCCGCTCGCTCCCCGCCCTCGACACCCTGCCGGGGTTCACCGCCGTCGGCGACATCGCCGCCGTCACCCGGGCCCTGCTCGACGGCGAACCGGTCGCCCTGACCAACGACCTCGACTGGCCCCTCCCGGCCGCCCTGGCCGATCGGACGTCGGCCCCCGGGGGCGCCGCGGCCCGCATCACGGTCACCGATCGGGCGGTCGGGCCCGAGCCCGGCGAGGTGGTACTCCACCCACCGTCGCTGGTGGTCGGCGTCGGCGCGTCGACCGATGCTCCGGCGACGGCCGCCATCGAGCTGTTGAGCCCGGCCCTGGCCGCGGCCGGCCTGGCCCGGGCCTCGGTGGCGACCCTGGCCACGATCGACCGACGGGCCGACGACCCGGTGGCCACCGCCGTCGGGCTGCCGGTGGTGTCGTTCACCGCCGCCGACCTGGCCCCCGTCGCCGTACCCAACCCGAGCGAGGTGGTGGCGGCCGAGGTCGGCACCCCGTCGGTGGGTGAGGCCGCCGCGCTGCTGGCCGCCGGGCCCGGGGCCGAACTGGTGGTCGAGAAGACGAAGGGGGCCACGGCCACGGTGTCGGTCGCCCGCCGGGCCCACCCCCCGGGCGAGGTGACGGTGGTCGGGCTGGGCCCCGGTCACGCCAAACACCGCACCCCCGAGGCGGCGGCCGCCGTTCGTTCGGCCGACGTGGTGATCGGCTATGGGTTCTACGTCGACCAGGTGGCCGAGCTGTGCTCGGCCCGCCAGGAGGTCGTCCGGAGCCCGATCGGGGCCGAGGTCGACCGCTGCATCGAGGCCGTGCGCCGTGCGTCGGAGGGGCAGCGGGTCACGCTGGTCTGCTCCGGCGACTCGGGGGTGTTCGCCATGGCCACGCTGGTGTTCGAGGTGGCCCCCCGCCATGGCAACCCGCCGATCCAGGTGGTCCCCGGGGTGACGGCCAGCCTGGCCGCCGCCGCCATCCTCGGCGCCCCCCTGGCCCACGACCACGCCCTGGTCAGCCTCTCCGACCTGCTCACGCCGTGGCCGCTGATCGAACGGCGGCTGGAGGCCCTGGCCGCCTCCGACATGGCCGTCGCCTTCTACAACCCCCGCTCGCAACGCCGGATCACCCAGCTGGAGCGGGCTCGCCAGATCCTGCTGACCGGCCGACCGGCGACCACCCCGGTGGGTGTCGTGGTCAACGCCACCAGGCCCGGCGAACGGGTGCTGACCACGACCCTGGGGGAGCTCGACGCCGCCGAGGTCGACATGTTCTCCATCGTGGTCGTCGGCTCGTCCACCACCACCCTGCTCAACGGGAGGATGGTGACGCCCCGTGGCTACGACTCGTAGGGCCCTCGCCGTGGCGTCTGGCCCGATCCCCGGCAAGCCCCCCGGTCGGCCGGTCCCGGTCCCGTTCGCCACCGTCCGCATCGACGATCGGTGCACGGCCTGCGGCAACTGCATCATCACCTGCGGCCCTCGGGCGCTGCGACGGGCGCCCCGCAAGCCGCTGGTCGTCGACGACGCCTGCACCGCATGCGGGGAGTGCATCGAGGTGTGCCCGGTGGACGCCATCATCGAGCACGGAGCCACCCGGTGAACGGGGCGAGCGGCGACACGGGGGCCGAGCGGACCCGGGGCGCCCACGCCGGCCCGGCCGTCCACCCGATCGAGGTGGAGAGCTACCGGATCCTGGCGGAGCGGGTCGACCTGTCGGATCGGCCGCCGCCGGCGCGGGCGATCGTCGAGCGCATGATCCACGCCACCGCCGACCTGTCGTTCGCCGACAGCGCCCGCATCGGGGCCGCCGCCCCCCAAGCGCTGTTCGACGCCCTGGCCGCCGAGGCGCCGGTGATCGTCGACGCCGCCATGGTCACCGCCGGCATCACCCGCTACCCCACCCGGTGCTACCTACCGGAGGTGCCGGTCGCCCCCGAGGGCTCCACCCGTTCGGCCGCCGCCTTCCGGCTGGCCGCCGGCGAACACCCCGAGGGGGCGGTGTTCGTCTGCGGCAACGCGCCGACGGCACTGTTCGAGCTGCTCGATCTCCATGCCGCCGGGCTGGTGCGACCGGCGGCCGTGGTCGGTCTGCCCGTCGGCTTCGTCGGGGCCAAGGAGTCGAAGGCGGCGCTGTGGGCGTCGCCGTTGGCACCGATCAGCATCACCAACGAGGGTGAGCGGGGCGGCAGTCCACCGGCCGCCGGCGCCGTCAACGCCATCGTCCGCCGGGTGGCCGCGGCGCAGGCCGCGGCGGCGACGAGGGCCGACGCCGGAGGTGGATCGTGAGCGGGCTGCCCGTGGTGCTCGACGTCGCCGACCGCCGGTGCATCGTGATCGGGGCCGGGATCGGCGGACGGCGCAAGATCGCCGCCATCCTCGCCGCCGGGGCCACGGTCACCGTGATCGACCCGGCGGCCGGGCCCGGATCAGTCAACCCGACCGGCGACGGCGCCGACGGTGTGGACCCTGCGGTGGTGCGAATCGAGGCCCGGCCGTGGCGGTCGGGTGACACCGACGGTGCGTTCCTGGTGGTGATCGCCACCGACGACCCGGCGGTCAACGAGGCGGCGGCGGCCGAGGCCCGGGCCGACGGGGCCCTGGTGCTGCGCGCCGATCGCCCCCCGGCCGGCGACCTCCGTCTCCCCGCCGTCGAACGGGTGGCGGGGCTGACGGTTGCCGTCGATTCCGGCGGCGCCTCCCCCGCCGTCGCCGCCGTGGCCCGCACCGAACTGACGACGGCGCTGCGGGCCGAGGGCGACCGGTGGGACGAGCTGGGCCGATGGGCGGCGGCCCGTCGCCCGGTGGCGGCGGCCGACGTAGCGGCCAGACTGGCCGAGATGCGAGGACTGTCGTGACCGTCTACCTGGTGGGCGCCGGACCGGGCGACCCGGGCCTGATCACGGTCAAGGGGGCCAAGCTGCTGGCCGAGGCCGAGGTGCTGGTCCACGACCGGCTGGTCTCCCCCGAGCTGCTCGAACTGGCCCCCGACGGGTGCGAGCTGATCAGCGCGGCCAAGGAACCCCGCAAACCGACGATGACCCAGGACGAGATCAACGCCCTCCTCGTCGAACGGGGCCGTCGAGGGCAGCACGTGGTGCGACTCAAGGGGGGCGATCCCTGCGTCTTCGCCCGAGGCGGGGAGGAGGCGGCGGCCCTGATCGCGGCCGACGTGCCCTTCGAGATCGTGCCGGGCATCACGTCGGCCATCGCCGCCCCGGCCTACGCCGGGATCCCGATCACCCTTCGGCACGAGGCGCTGTCGTTCACCATCGTCACCGGCCACGAGGATCCCGCCGGCCACCAGACGGTCGACTGGGAGGCGATCGCCCGCACCGGGGGCACCGTGGTGGTACTCATGGGCGCGGGCCGGGCGGCCAAGATCGCCGCCCGCCTCATGGGCGGTGGGCTGGGGCCCGACACCCCGGCCGCCTGGGTGAACTGGGGCACCTACGACCACCAGCAGGTGTGGCGGGGCCTGTTGGTCGAGCTGGGTGAGGACCCGGTCCCCTCCCCGTCGGTGCTCGTCATCGGGGCCGTGGCCGGGGTCGACGTCAGCTGGTTCGCCGGCTTGGCCGCCGATCTCGGTACCTGACGGGCACGACGGGGCCGATCCGGCCGAGGGGTGCCGATCGCCCACAGCCTCCTCACAGTGAGAGCTGGCACACTGGGCCGATGCAGTCCGGGGCTTCAGGCGCCGCCGTCAGTCGCATCCTCGTGGTCGAAGACGAGCCGGCCATCAACGACGTGGTGGCCACCGCGCTCCGCTACCAGGGCCACACCGTCACCCAGATCGAGGACGGCCGCAGCGGCCTGGCCGCCGCCGAGCGCGAGGGGTACGACCTCGTCATCCTCGACGTCATGCTCCCCGGCATCGACGGGTTCGAGATCTGCCGCCGCCTACGGGACCGGGGTCTCCTCATGCCCGTGCTCTTCCTCACCGCCCGGGCCGAGGCCAACGACCGGGTGCAGGGGTTCGTCACCGGCGGCGACGACTATCTGACCAAGCCGTTCTCGGTCGACGAGCTGGTGCTCCGGGTGGGGGCCATCCTCCGCCGGGTCGGGCGGGTGGCCCCGTCCGACGAGCTGGTGGTGGAGGACCTCACCCTCGACCCCGACGGTCACGAGGTGCGACGTGGCGGGCAGCGTATCGACCTGTCGCCCACCGAGTTCCGCCTGCTCGAATACCTCATGATCAACGCCAACACGGTGGTGTCGAAGGCCCAGATCCTGGTCAGCGTGTGGGATGACGACTACGACGGCAGCGAGAACGTGGTCGAGCTGTACATCGGCTACCTCCGACGCAAGATCGACGACGGCCGCTCGCCCCTCATCCACACCAAGCGCGGGGTGGGCTACGTATTGCGCCGGGCCCAGGCGTGAGCCGGCTGCCGCTCCGTTGGCTGCTGCTGTGGCCGTCGCTGGCCTTCCTGTCGGTCGGGGCGGTGGCCCTGGGGGTGTTCGTCGAGCGGAGTGTCCAGCGCGACCTGGTGGCCTTCGTCGACGACGAGCTGGCCCGGGCCCTGATCGGGCAGGGCCAACTCGGCGCCGGCACCGGCACCGGTGAAGGCCCCGTCGGCACCGGTGAGGGCCCCGTCGGTGGGCGGGGCGTACCGCCGGGCCAGGGGGCGCCGGGCACCGCCGAGGCGACCGTCGGCGGCGACGGGGGTGGCGGCCAGTCGGGGGCGGTCGGGCCCGAGGCTCCCCTGCAGTTCGTGATCGGATCCGACGGCGTCGTCACCCGCCTCTCGGCCGTCGGCGACGAGTCGCCGCTCACCGACGAGCTGGTGGCACCGCTGGCGGGCACCTCCCAGAGGATCTCGCTCGACACCGAACCCCGCTACCGGGTCCGCTCCGCCCCGGGGCCCGACGGCACCACGGTGGTCATGGCGCTGTCGCTGTCACAGGTCGACGAGTCCCTGGCCAGCCTCCGCCGCAATCTGCTGGTCGGCGGCATCGTGCTTTTCGGCCTCCAGGCGCTGGCCATCTGGTCGATCGCCGGTCTGGTCGCCCGCCCGGTCAATCGGATGGGCGACGTGGCGCACCGGATCGCCGGCGGCGAGCTCGACGCCGACGTCGTCGCCCCGTCGGGCCCTCGGGAGACGGCCGACCTCGCGGCCGACCTGGCCACGATGCTCGACCGCCTCCGCAGCACGATCGCCGAGCGCGAGCGTTCGGCGGCCACGGCCCACCGGGCCCGTCGCGACATGGAGCGGTTCCTGGCCGACGCCTCCCACGAGTTGAGCACGCCGCTCACCGCCCTCAAGGGCTACAGCGATCTGCACGCCCACGGAATGCTCCAGGGGGAGGACGTCGATCGGGCCATGGCCCGCGTCGGCTCGGAGAGCGAGCGTCTGCATCGGCTCGTGGTCGAGCTGCTCCATCTGGTGAAGGACGAGCACGTGGCCCAGGAGGTCGACGTCGGGGCCGTCGCCTCGGCCGTCGTCCACGATGTCCGCGCCGCCCACCCCGGTCGCGCCATCGGCCTGTCGGTGCCCACGGATCCCCTCGTGGTCGTCGGCGACCCTCACCGGCTGCATCAGGCGGTGCTCAATCTGGTGGCCAACGCCTGTCATCACACCCCGGCCGAGGTGGCGGTCGACGTGATCGTCGCCCCCTCCGACGACCGGGCCGAGATCCGGGTGGTCGACCACGGACCGGGCGTCGACCCCGAGGTGGCGGACGAACTGTTCCTCCCCTTCACCCGGGGCGATGCCTCCCGCAGCCGTCGGTCGCACGACGGGGCGGGTCTGGGCCTGGCCCTGGTCCGGCGGATCGCCGAGCAGCACCTCGGCCGGGCGTCGGTCGGGCCGACCGAGGGCGGGGGTGCCACCTTCGTGCTGAGCCTGCCGGTGGCCGACGGTTCCGTTCGGGCGGCGGAGCCGCAGGCCTCGGTCGCCAAACCTGTGAACAACCTGTGAGTGGATTCACAGGGTGAACACGGGTTTGGTGCCGATGATTTGGTCATGACCAAATCAGCCACCAACCGGATCGCCGCTGCGGCGGTGGTCCCCCTTCTGGCCCTGTCGCTCGCCGCCTGCGGCGGTGACGACGCAGCCGATGCGGGCGACGTCGCCGACACCCCGGCCGTCGCCGACGGCGAGGGCACCGCCACCGACGGCGGCACCGCCACCGCCACCTCGGGCGACGCCTCCGACAGCACCTCGGGCGGGGCCGACACCGGAGCCGCCGCGGCCGAGGCCGGCGACAGCACGATCAGTGTCGTCGCCTCCGACTACGCCGGGGACTATGTCCTCGCCAACGAGGAGACCGGCACCATGGTGACCGTCACCATCGACGGCGACACCCGGACCATCCAGACCAACTCGCTCCCCGACCACGCCACCGGAGACTTCCCCAACGCCGCCAACCCGAACGTGATCAGCGAGCAGGACATCACCCTCGAGTACACGACGGCACCGGTCTTCACCGGGGCCGCCACGTTCGCCCAGCAGCCGGGGGTGGCGGTCAACGGGATCGCCTTCGAGCCGGGTACGGCCGAGAGCATCACGTGCACCAGCGGTGAGTCCTCCCGGATCGAGGCCATCAGCGAGGTGTACGACCTCGGCCTCGACTTCAACAACGCCCACGTGCAACCCACGGGCCAGTACCACTACCACGGGGTGTCCGAGCTGCTGGTCGACGCCTACGCCAGCGACGAGGATCTGGTCCACGTCGGCTTCGCCGCCGACGGGTTCCTGATGTACTACTCGAAGTCGGGGGCCTACGAGTCGAGCTATGTGCTGTCCGACGAGGCCCGCACCGGGACCGGGTGCACCGCCACCGGCCCGGCCGGTGGTCAGACGATCGACCTCGAGGGCACGGCACCCGACGGCACCTACGACACCGACTGGGACTACGTCGAGGGCGCTGGTGCGCTCGACGAGTGCAACGGCACCACCATCGACGGTGAGTACGCCTACGTGCTCACCGATACCTACCCCTACATCAGCCGTTGTCTGAACGGTGAGGTCGTCGGCGGCGGCGGTCCCGGTGGTGGAGCGCCCCCCGGCGACGGCGCGGGCGCCGGTACCGAGGGAGCCGCCCCCGGTCAGGGCCAGGCGCCGGGCCAGGGCCAGGGTGAGGGCGGTCCCGACCTCACCGAGGCGGCGGCCGCCCTCGGCATCACCGCGGCGGAGCTCGAAGCCGCCCTCGGGGCTCCCCCGCCCGACCTCGACGCCGCCGCCGCAGCCCTCGGGATCACGGTGGAGGAGTTGGAGGCGGTGCTCCCCGATCCCGGCGGGGCCCCGTAGCCCCACCCCGACCGAACCCTGCCTCCCCTGATCGGCCCTCGTACGGCCCGGCTCCGACCACCCCTCCGGAGCCGGGCCGAGCGCTATCCTCGGCCTGTGCCGATCGACGCCATCCATCACGTGCAGCTGGCCATGCCCGCCGGTGGCGAGGATGAGGCGGTGCGGTTCTACCAGGGCTTGCTGGAGGTGCCGCAGGTGGCGAAGCCGCCGCATCTGGCCGTTCGAGGGGGTTGCTGGTTCGAGTCGGACCGGGTGAAGATCCATCTCGGTGTCGACCCCGGGTTCACGCCGGCCGGCAAGGCCCACCCGGCGCTCCTGGTCAGCGATCTGCCGGCGCTTGTCGATCGGCTGCGGGCGGCGGGGGCCGTCCTCCGGGACGACGAGCCTCTGGAGGGGTTCGATCGGGTGTACGTCGACGACCCCTTCGGCAATCGGATCGAGCTGCTCGAACCACTCGCCTGAGATCGGCACGCACCGGCGCCTCCCCCGAGGCAGTTCATGAATCCCTCCCGCCTCGCAGCGACAACCGGGTGGTTCGCCCCACCCGTTGTCGCTCCGACGCGGGTGATTCGAGAGTGGCGCACCCGCAGACCCCAAACGCCACCAACGCCACGGCAGCGGCACTGCAAGCGCACGCACGGAACCTCAACGGTTTGTCGCTCCGGCGCGGGAGATTCGGTGTGGAGGAATCCGGCGGGGCTCGGCGGCGTTGCTCACCCCATGAGCCCGCTGAAGATCGAACCGACGCCCAAGTGGATCCGGGGTCGCATCGGCGACCGCACCGTGGTCGACACCAAGGCCGCCCAGCTGGTGTGGGAACACGAGTACTACCCGTACTGGTACATCCCGACCAGCGATGTCCACGATGACACCCTGGCCACGACCACGATCGATGAGCTCCCCGATCACGTGAAGATCGACTGGTCATCGGTCGAGCGCTGGTTCGAGGAGGACGAGGAGGTCTACGTCCACCCCCGCGACCCCTACCGGCGGGTCGACGCACAACCGTCCAGTCGCCACGTCGTGGTGGAGGTCGACGGCGTCATGGTTGCCGACTCCCACCGCCCGACCATCCTCTACGAAACCGGCCTCCCACCCCGCTACTACCTACCCCCCGAGGACGTCCGGGCCGAGCACCTCACCCCCACCGACACCTCCAGCGGCTGCCCGTACAAGGGGGTGGCCCGCTACTGGACGGTGACGGTCGACGGGACCGACCACGTCGATCTGGCCTGGGGCTACGACGAGCCGCTGCCCGAGTCGGCCCCGGTGAAGGGCCTGATCTGCTTCTACAACGAGAAGGTCGACCTCATCATCGACGGCGAACGCCTGACCTCGCCGAGGACCAAGTTCAGCTAGGCGACCTCGGCCACCTCGGCGGCGACCCGGGCGGCGGCGTCCACCGGATCGGGGGCGGCCGACACCGCCCGCCCGATCACCAGCAGGTCGCTGCCGGCGGCCACGGCCGAACCGGGAGTGGCCACCCGGGCCTGATCGTGGGCGTCGCCGCCGGCCAGGCGGATACCCGGCGTCAGGGTGAAGATATCGGGCGCCGCCGCCCGGACCACGGGCAGGTCGGGGACGGCGCACACCACACCGCACCCGGCGGCTCGGGCCACGTCCACCCGCTCGGTCAGCACCTCGGGCGTGGCGTCGGTGTCGGACGTGAGCACCGTGACCGCCAACACCATCGGCGCCTCGGCCCCGGCGGCGGCGGCGCCTTCGGCCAAACCCTCGACGGCGGCCCGCAGCATCACCTCACCGCCCTGGGTGTGCGAGGTGACGTAGCGGACGCCGAGGCGGCCCAGCTCGCGGGCGGCGGCCCCGACGGTGTTGGGGATGTCGTGCAGCTTCAGGTCGAGGAGTACGTCGAGCCCGGCCCGCTCGATCGCTTCGACCGCCGACGGTCCGGCCACCGAGAACAGCTGCAGGCCCACCTTGGCCACCCCGATATGGGGGGCGACGGCGGCCGCCAACCGCTCGGCCTCGGCCACCGTCGCCACGTCGAGGGCGATGGCCAGGCGGGAGCGGACGGCGGCCGGGGTCTCGGTCAACATGCCCGCAGGCTAACCCCGCCCCGCCGACCTCAGGTCTCCAGCGAGGCCCGGCTCCGCTCGAAGTCGCTCACCTTGTCGAGGCGGGCGACCACGTCGGGGTCGAGGGGCTCCGACAGGCCGTTCATGGTGTCGATCAACTGCTGGGGACGATTGGCCCCCAGGATCGGCGACGTCACCCATGGCTTGGCCAACAGCCAACCGACGGCCACCGATGCCGGTGAGCGACCGGTCTCCGCCGCCGCCTCGACCACGGCCTCGATGACGTCCCAGTTGGCCTCGACGGCCCGGCTGTTGGTGTTCTCCTCGGCCCGAACGCTGTCGGGCAGCGGGGCCTCCCGCCGGTACTTCCCGGTGAGGACGCCGCCGGCCAGAGGGCTGTAGGGCACCATGCCGATGCCGTGGGCGGCGCACATCGGCGCCAACTCCATCTCGACATGGCTCCGGATCGGGTTCAACAGGTTGTACTCGGGCTGGATCGACACGTACCGCTCCAGATCCCGTCGGTCGGAGGCGGCCAGGGCCTCCATCAGCCGCCAGGCGCTGTAGTTGGAACAGCCCAGGTAGCGGACCTTGCCCTGTCGGACCAGGTCGGTGAAGGCCGACATCGTCTCCTCGATCGGGACCAGCGGGTCGATGAAATGGGCTTGGTACAGGTCGATGTGATCGACCCCGAGGCGGCGCAGGCTGTCCTCGCAGGCCTGGATAATCCATCGTCGGCTGAGGCCCTCCCGCTGGCGGGCCGTTCCCCGGTGGTCGCTGAACTCGACCCCCATGGCGGCGCGGACCTTGGTGGCGATGACCAGGTCGTCGCGTTGGCCCCGGCCCTTGAGCCAGGAGCCGATGATCTCCTCCGACACGCCGCCGGGGTTGACGGGACCGCCCATGCGGGAGGCCCACGAGCTGTAGCAGTCGGCGGTGTCGATGAAGTTGCCTCCCTGCTCGACGTAGGCGTCGAGCACGGCGTGGGATCCGGCCTCGTCGACCGACCAGCCGAACTGCATCGTGCCGAGACCGACGTGATAGACGAACAGCCCGCTGGTGCCGAGCTGGACGTAGGGGTGGGTGTCGTTGGCGCCGAAGGCCATGGTGTTCTCCTTTTCGGTGGGCGCGTCGTCGTGTGGGCGCGCCGGTTGTCTTGGGCACCGGCCGATGCCGGTGGTGGATGCGATGGACGGTGCGGGGCCTAGGTCGAGCGACCGGTGTGATGCTGGGGGTAGTGGGCCAGCTTGTGCTCGATGAGTTCGAGCGCTGCTTCGAGGTCCCGCATCTGCTGCTCGACCACCCGCCGGTGGGCCAGCAGCAGTTCGTAGCGGGCGGCGTCGGTGGCCTCACCGGCGGCTCCCAGCTCGCAGTAGCGGCGCAGGTCCTCCATCGACATGCCGGTCTCGCGCAGGCAGCGAAGCACCTGCACCCACAGCACGTCGTTCTCCAGGTACCGCCGGTGTCCGTTTGACGCCCGCTGGACGGCGCCGAGCAGGCCCTCACGCTCGTAGTAGCGGAGTGTGTCGACCGACACACCCGTGCGCTCGACCATCTCCTGCGGGGTGAGCAGCTTTCCCGTGGCCTCCGTGGTGTCCATGCCTCCAGTGAACAACCTGGAGTGCGCTCCAGGTCAAGGCCCGGGTCGGATCGAGCCCCGGCCGAGGGCTACCGTCATCGGGGTGACAGACAGCCATGACTGGCTCGAGGCGGTCGAGGGCGAGCGAGCCCTCGACTGGGTCCGAGCACAGAACGCCCGAACGCTCGCCGCTCTCGAGGACCACACCGTCCACGACGGGTTCCTGGAGGCGGCGACCGACGCCCTCACCGCCGCCGACCGCATCCCCTACAGCTCGATCCGGGACGGCTGGGCCTACAACTTCTGGCAGGACGACGAACACGTGAAGGGCATCTGGCGGCGGACGACGGCCGAGTCCTACCTGGCCGACGCCCCCGACTGGGAGCTCCTGCTCGACATCGACGCCCTTGCGGCCTCCGAGGAGGAGAACTGGGTCTTCGCCGGGGCCCAGGCCTACCGCCGGAAGGGGCGACCCAACGGCCGCTACCTCCTGTCGTTGTCGATCGGGGGGCGGGACGCCACCACCGTACGGGAGTACGACATCGAGGCCGGCGGCTTCGTCGACGACGGCTTCCTCTCGCCCGAGGCCAAGCAGGCGGTGGGCTGGCTCGACCCCGACACCGTGCTGATCGCCACCGACTGGAACGACGGCACCACCACCGAGTCGGGTTACCCGAGCTCGGTCCGCCGGTGGCGGCGGGGCCAGGCCCTGGCCGAGGCCGAGGAGCTGTTCCGGGGCGAGACGACCGACGTGGGCGTCTGGCCGCTGGTGCTGCCCCGGACCGACGGGTCGAAGCTCGCCGGCGCCGTGCGGCGCGAGACGTTCTTCAGCGGGTCCTACGTGTTGTTCCCCGACGGGGCGGACCCGGTGGTGATCCCGCTGCCGGGCAAGGCCGACCTGGTCGGCCTGTTCGAGGACCGTCTGCTCGCCACCCTCCAGGAGGACTGGTCGGCCCCCGAGGGCGAGTTCCGCAGCGGCGATCTCATCGCCCTCGACCTGGCCACCGTGCTCGATGCCGACAGTCCCGGCTCCGGAGCCGAGCTGGTGTTCCGGCCCGGCGACCGTCAGGCGGTCAAGGGGGTGGCGGTGTCCAAGGGCCGGGTGCTCCTGGCCTACGCCGACACCGTGGTATCGCAGCTGGCCTGGCTGGAACCTGGAGCCGTCGGCGACGACCAGGGCTCCGGGTGGGGCCTTGATCCGGTGGAGCTGCCGGGTCGGGGCGAGGCCAACGTGGTCTTCGCCGACGAGGAGGAGACGACCATCCTCATCGGCTACGAGGACTACCTCACCCCCGATTCCCTCCTGCACGCCGAGGTCGACGAGGACGCCCCGCCCCGGCTCGTGCGGGCGGCGCCGGCTCGGTTCGACGCCGAGGGTCTCACCGTCGATCAGCGGTTCGCCGTCTCCACCGACGGCACCGAGATCCCCTACTTCCTGGTACACCGCGACGGCCTGGCCGTCGACGGCTCCACCCCCACCCTGCTGTACGGCTACGGCGGGTTCGAGATCCCGATGTCGCCCGCCTACTCCCCGACGACCGGCCGCCTCTGGCTGGAGCGGGGCGGGGCCTTCGTGGTGGCCAACATCCGGGGCGGTGGCGAGTTCGGACCGGCGTGGCACCAGGCCGGCCTCAAGCAGAAGCGGCAGACCGTCTACGACGACTTCATCGCCGTGGCCGAGCACCTGGTGGAGACCGGGGTGACCAGCCCCCGCCGGCTCGGGATAATGGGCGGCTCCAACGGTGGCCTGCTCATGGGCGTGATGCTCACCCAGCGGCCCGACCTGTGGCGGGCGGTGGTGGTGCAGGTACCGCTGCTCGACATGCTCCGCTACCACCTCCTCCTGGCCGGGGCCTCGTGGGTCGACGAGTACGGCTCGCCCGAGGTCCCCGAGGAGCGGGCCTTCCTGGAGACGATCTCGCCCTACCACCGGTTCAACGGCGAGGCCGACTACCCGATCCCGTTCTTCGTCACCTCGACCAAGGACGACCGGGTCCACCCCGGTCATGCCCGCAAGATGGCCAAGCGGTTCGAGGAGGCGGGCAAGCCGTTCTGGTATTTCGAGAACATCGACGGTGGGCACGGCGCCGCGACCACCCAGATCGAGCGGGCCCGTCGGGTGGCGCTGGAGTTCACCTACCTCACCGAGCGCCTGGTCGACTGACCGCCGCCGACCGCAGCCGCAGCCGGCGGCGGGGGTCGACTCAGGTCTTCGGCCGGTAGGGGTCCCAGGCGACGGGGGCGGTCGACAGATGGCGGCGGATGGCCGCCTCCACCACGCCGACGGCGAGGGCCGAGCCCCCGTCGTGGGTCAGCTCGGGGGTGAGAGCCGAGGGTGGCCCCGCCGTCCACGTCGCCCCACCACCGGCCTGCGACTCGGCGGCCGACAGCTCGTCGGCCAGCGGACGGAGGTCGACCCTGGACGGTGGGGTACGCGACCGGAGCTGGACCCAGGTCTCGTAGCGATCCACGTAGAGGTACCGGTCGACGTGGGCCAAGAGGAGCCGGGTGCAGGTGGTGGTGTTGTGGACCGCCATCGGGTGCAGGGGCCCACTGCTCTCGTAGCCGAAACGGTGCCCCGACCGGGCCGGTTCCCCGCCGTCGAGACGGATGACGGCCAGATCGAGGTCGGCGTCCTCGGCGACGGCCACGCGACCACTGGCGATCGCCTCCTCCGAAGCGGAGAGCGACTCGTCCTCCTCGGCCCACAGCCGCCGGTAGCGCTCCGGCTCGCCGATGATGGTGGGCAGTTCGTCGAGGGCGGCCCGATAGAGGGCGGCGGCGTCGGCGGCCCAGTCGCCGGTGAGCCGGTCGGCGCACGGACTGCGGGCCGGGTCGGCGAAGCCGTGCAGGATCATCGACGCCCGGGCCGCCCGCCGGTCCCGATAGGTGCCGAAGTCGCCGGCGTGGGCCACATCGACCAGGAGCGACCGACTGGCCAGGGCGGTCTCGGGCTCGACGAGGGCGAAGAGGCCGACGGTGCCGTCCTGGTCGAAGTGGTTGTTGGTGACCACCTCGGCCGGCGCATGGTCGACGGGGTCGTCGAGGTGGGCGAAGGCCATCTCGGCCGAGGTGTCGACCGTTGTCCCCGGCGGCTGAGCCTGGCCGGGCCAGTGGGTCAGGGTGAGCACGGTCCCGGCGTTGGGCGAGCCGTCGACGACCACATTGGGCCCGTCGGCGGACTCGTCGTAGCCCTCGAAGCGGTAGCGGACGGCGGTGGTGGCCATGGCCCGACGGTATGTCCTCAACCGCACTTGAGCGCAAGGGGTCGACGGCGGTGGGCTTCAGGCGGCAGACCACCCCCTGGTAGCGTCTCGTCAACGACGCACCCACGGGAGGCACCCATGGCCCGGATCGATGTTCCCGACGGCGAGGGGCGGGAATCCACCCGCATGTTCGCCATGGCGCCCCACCTGGGCGAGGGGCTCCACGCCATGAGCACCGCCGTCTACGAGCGGTGCAGCATCCCGGTGCGGGAGCGGGAGGCGATGCGGATGCGGATCGCCCAGCTCAACCGGTGCCACGTTTGACTGAACACCCGGTCTGCATCGGCGATGCAGCAAGGACTGGACGACGACCTCTACCAGGCCGTCGGGCGCTACTACGAGGTCGAGGACTACACCGAGCGGGAGAAGCTGGCGATCGAGTTCGGAGAGCGGTACGCCATCGACCACACCGCCATCGACGACGAGCTGTTCGGCCGCCTGCGGGAGCACTTCACCGACACCGAGGTTCTGGAGCTGACGATGATCGCCGGCTTCTGCGTCGGCATCGGTCGCGCCCTCCAGGTGCTCGACGTTGCCGCCGACTTCGACGTCAACTGGACCCGGGACCCCGCGCCCGTCGAGTCCCCGTCGTAGCGGGCCGGGCCCCGCTCACCGCCCGAGGAGACGCTCGATGAGGTTGGCGGTCACCCGCTGGACCGCCGGATCGTCGTCGAGCCCATAGGCCCAGTCGGCCGATCCGACGTTTACCACGGTCCCGGCGCCGCGGGTGAAGGTGCCGAGGACGGCATGACCGGCCCCGAGCTCGGCCAGTTGCTCGGCGGTCGGGTTGGGCGTGTCGTGGAGGATCATGGCCACCCCCTCCAGATCACCGGGCGGATCGACGGTGGCCCAGATGGCGGTCGGGGCCTCGCACACCTCGTCGGTGATCGAGATCAGTCGGGCCGGGGCGGTGGCCAGGATCTCCAGATCGGCCGGGGCGCCGTCGACCCCGGTCGGAGCCGGTCGGGGCGCGCCCCCGGACTCCCCGGGCGTCCAGCGGAGGGCGCAGCCGTCGACCTCGTAGCCGACCACAACCGATCCGGCCCCCAGAACGTCGCCCTCGGCCAGACCGGTCCCGGCGAACAGCCAGTGGTCGGGCCGGTGGATCGTGTAGCCGCCGGGTCCGCCGGTGACGGCGCCGCCGATCCGGTGGTACCCGCCGCGGGAGAACGTCAGGCCCGTCGTCGCCGTCTCCGGTCGCCCGATCCGGGGATCGCTCCACATCGAGGTCAGCAGGTGGTCGGCCCGGCCCCGAACGGGATCGTCGATGCGGGCCCGCCCCTTGTGGCAGACCATCGTCCGACCGTCGTCCTCGTATCGGACCTGCCAGAACGAGGTGTTGCCGGACAGGATCGCCCAGTTGCCACCGGCGGCGACCCACCGGTCCATCGTGTCCCGCATCCCCCACGACCAGTACTCGTCATGACCCACCGAGGCCACCAGCCGATAGCGGTCGAGGAGGTCGGGGTCGGTCTCCAGATCGCGGTTGGTGGCCACGTCCACCCGGTAACCGGCGGCCTCGGCCCAGCGGACGAACCGGCGCTCCCAGTTGTGCCAACCGGACGAGGCCGTCAACAACGGCCAGGCCCCGGTCCGCTGATAGTCGACGAGGCGACGGTGTTCGGGGTCCGGGGGATCCTCGATGTCGGTGATCCGACCGTCGAAGGCGACCTCGTGCGGCGCCGATGGGCGGCGGAGGTAGCCCCGTTCCAGTGGGCGGGCGAACGAGACCCGGTCGGCACCGCGGTAGAGGCCGCGCCCGCCCCACTGGTTGTAGGCGTTCCACGTGTTGGTCGAGAGCACGAGTAGCAGGTCGCCCGGCGCGACCGTCGCCGCCGGCCTGAGGACGACGAACGCCTCCGAACGACGGCGGGCCGGATCGCGGTCGGCACCGCCCGCCGACCGACCGTCGGGCTCGGCCCGGAGGGTGAGCTCGTAGAAGCCGGACGGCCAGGTCGGCCCGGTCGGGATCGAGCAGGCCACCGGCCAGTCGCAGCCGTCGGCCCAGGCCCGATCGGGCACCGGGTGATCGTGACCGGCGACGTCGGCCGCCGACCAGACCGGACGCCGTTCGGCCCCGACCCGGGTCACTTCGACGGAGAACCGCTCGGCGCGGGAGGCGGTGTGGAGCTCGATCGTCTCGCCGGCGACGACGCTGGGCCGAGCGACGTACCCCTCGACGATCGGCCACCTCGTGTAGTGGATCGGGCGGGCCTCGGCACCGTCAGCGTCGGCGTCGGCGTCGGGCTCCTCCATGGCCTGGACCGGTTGGCCGTCAGCCGTCGAGGTCGGCGGTGAAGTCTCGGAACGAGTCGTTGGCTTCGGCGAACTCGCCGACCACCCGGACCTTGTCGTCGGCGCCCCGAAGTGCGGCCAGCGGATCCTGCTGGTCGCCGACGTAGCCGAGGGCGAACGCCCCCTGCTGGTAGCCCATCAGTCGGAGCAGGTCGTCGTCGAGGGTCCGGGCCACCTCCGGCGGGCAGGCGAGGAACTGGTTCTCCTCCTGGCGGACCCAGCCGACGGCGTAGGTGATGTTCACCCCTCGACGGGTCGCCTCGCTGCGGTTGGCCCCACCGCCGTGGACGACCTTGCCGTCGTAGAACAGCACCGAACCGCGAGGCATCTCGGCCTGGATCTCCTCGACCCCGTCGGCCGCCTCGTCATCGAGAGCGGACGTGCCGGGCCGGATCCTGGTGGCGCCGTTGGCCGCGGTGAAGTCGGTGAGGGCCCACATCGTGTTGCACTGCACGTGGTAGTCGGCCGGGAAGGGGAAGAAGTCGAAAGCCATCTGGTCGCGATGGAGCTTCTGATCGGTCTCGCCCGGCTCGATGGAGATGATCTGGGTCAGGTGGAGCTGGACGGCGCTGACGTGATCCAGGAAACCGCGGGCGGTGGCCAGGGCCAAGGGGTGCGTGACCACCTCCCGGGCCGCCGGGCAGCGGGCGATGAGCGCCCCGGTCCGACGGGTGTGAAGACCGTCGTAGACATCCCGGCCGACGGCCGAGCCGGCGATCCAGGGCTCGGCCTCGGCGTCGAGCCGATCGAGGAGATCCCCGTCGAGGACGCTCTCCACCACGGCGTAACCCCACCGCCGGAGATGGGCGACGACGGCGGCCGGTTCGGCCGTCGGAGGCAGTGGATGCGGGGCTCGGGCCATGACCCGGAGTGTAGATCGGGGCCCGCGGCGGCCTTGAGGCGAGCGGGGTCGGCCGCCGACGACCGGTCGACGACCGGAGCGGGCTCGCCTAGTGGGCGGTGGCCCGCCACGGTCGCGGTCGGGCCAACCATGCGGCGAGGTCCTCGGCCGGGAGCGCCCGGCTGTAGAGGTAGCCCTGCACCAGGTCGCAACCGAGCCGGCGCAGCGTGTCGGTGGCCAGTTCGTCCTCCACCCCCTCGGCCACCACCTGGAGACCGAGCATGTGGCCGAGCTGGATGCTGTAGTCGACTATGGCGTGGCTCTCGGGCATCGACAGCTCGGCGACGAACTGGCGATCGATCTTGAGTTCGTCGACGGGGAGCTTCCGCAGTACGGCGAGCGAGGAGTAGCCGGTGCCGAAATCGTCGATGGAGAAGCGGACGCCATGCTCGCCCAGGCGGGTGAGCACCCGGTGGGCGCCGTCGGGGTCGTCGGCGATGGCCCGCTCGGTGATCTCCAGCACCAGCCGGTTGCCGGGTACCCGATGGCGGGTGAGCATGGTGGTGACCACGTCGGCCAGGCCGCTGCGGTGCAGGCCTCGGGCGGAGATGTTGACCGCCACGTGCAGGTCGAGGCCGACGTCGAGCCACTCCCGCACCTGCACCAACGACTTCTCCAACACGATGGCGGTCAGCTCGTCCATCATCCCGGCCCGCTCCGCCAAGGGGAGGAACACGTTCGGCGGGATCACGCCGTGGTCGGGATGCTGCCAACGGACGAGCGCCTCCACCCCGGCCACCCGATCCTCCGCCAGCAGCACCTTGGGCTGGTAGTGGACGATGAGTTGTTCGGCCATCGAGTGGCGGAGATCGCCGGTGAGCGAGAGCAGCCGGCGGCTGTTGGTGTCGTCGCTCTCGGAGTAGAGGGCGCACCCGCCACCCGACCGCTTGGCCTGGTACATGGCGATGTCCGCCCGCTGCAGGAGGGTGGCGAGGTCGTGGCCGTGATCGGGGGCGAGGGCGATGCCGATACTGGCGCCGACGTCGAGGGTGAGGTCGTCGGTCTCGAAGGGGGCCTCGATGGCTCGCACCACCCGTTGGGTGACGGCCAAGGTCGCGTCGGCGCTGTCGACCTCGGTGAGGATGAGGCCGAACTCGTCGCCCCCGAGCCGGGCCACCGTGTCGCCGGGTCGGAGGATGGTGCTGAGGCGGTTGCCGATCTCGATCAGCAGCTTGTCGCCCTGATGGTGACCCAGGGTGTCGTTGACCTCCTTGAACCGGTCGAGGTCGATGAGGGCGATGGCCAGTGCTTCCGGCCCCTCCCGATCGAGGATGGCGTTGAGCTCCTCGGCGAACAGGGTCCGGTTGGGTAGCCCGGTCAGGGCGTCGTGCCGAGCCTGCTGCTCGTTCTCGTCGGCCCGGCGTCGGAGCTCGGCCGAGGCGTTGGCCACCAGGCGGAACAGCACGAGGTGGAGGAACACGAACACCCCGGCGATCGCCAGGTAGAGACGGCGAGACTCGGCCTGGATGTTCTCGGCGATCGGGGCGTAGGGCACCGAGGTCCGCAGCACGCCGGCCAACTCGCCGGTCTCCACCGAGCCGAAGGCGATCGGCTGGTACACCTCGAGGAGCGTCCCGTGCCGCTGGAGGATCGGGTCGGCGGCCGGGTCCTCGCTGAGGTCGTTGACGATGGCCAGCGGCTCGCCCGCCATCGCCTGGCCCACCTCGGGCGGCACCTCGGTCATGGCCCCGATCCGCTGGGTGTCGGTGGCGAACACGACCGTGCCGTCGAGGTTCCACAGCACCACGTCGACCACGTCGATGCGGGCGAACTCCGAGCGGAGCGTGATCTGGAGCGACCGGGCCCGGTCCTCGGTGAGACCGGTGTGGAGTTCACCGGGTTCGATGGCGTTCTGGAGGCCGACCTTGGCCACGACCTCGGCTTCGGCGATGCTGCCGGCGAGGATCTGGCGCTCCATCGACGTCCGCAGCATCTGCCCCAGGAATGCGCCGATCAACGTGAAGGCGACGAGCGAGATCAGCCCGAACTTGTGGTGCAGGCTCAGCCCACGGTTCGGATGACGGACTCGCCGGAGGACGAGGGCGGCGTCGAGGGACATGTCGTTCGGCGATCAGTCGCCGGCCAGCGGCTCGATGTCGCCCGAGGCCAGACCCAGCCGGATGTCCTCCAGGGCGACGGCGACATCGTCACCGATGTCGGCCTGGTGGAAGGGGGCGTAGCCCACACCACCGTTCTCGGCTCCGAGGAGGAGCCCACCGCCCTCCACCTCGCCGATGCTGTAGGCGGCGAGGGTGAGGAACACGCCGAGGTCGACCCGCTTGATGGCCGAGGTGGCGAGCCGGTTGGCGCCGGGCTCGGCCCCACCGGCGAAGGTGGTGAAGTACTCGTCCTGGTCGACGCCGATGGCCCAGGCCCCCGAGGTGGCGGCCACCCGCGTGGCGGCCGTGCCGGTGTCGCCGGCCGCCCCGAACACGACGTCGGCGCCGTTGCCCACGTTGGCCTGGGCGGTGGCGGCGCCGGACTCGGGGTCGACGAAGCTGTCGAGGTGGCGACGCAGCACCGTGGCCTCGGGGTTGGTGTGGGCCACGCCCGCCTCGAACCCGTCGGCGATGGCGACGACCGGGGGCACGGTGTCGGGACCGGCGACGACGGCGACGATGCCGCCCTCGGTCAGCAGCCCGGCCATGGCCCCGGCGATGAAGCCCACCTGGTCGTCGCGGAAGGCGATGGCGACGTAGTTGTCGAGGTCGTCGGGGTTGCCCTGGTCGACGCCGATGAAGCGGAGGTCAGGTCGATCGGCGGCGGCGTCGAGGGTGACGTCCTGGAAGGGGAAGCCGACGGTGATCACGATGTCGACGTCCTTGGCCAGCATCGTGTCGAGCTGTCCGGCGCTGTCGTCACCCGCCGATTCGAGGAAGCTGGTCTCCAGGCCGAAGCAGCGGCCGGCCGCCTCCATGCCCTCGAAGGCCGCCTGGCTGAACGTGCCGTCGTCGATGTTGGCCGCGCCCGCCACCAGACCGACCTTCAGATCGGTGTCGGCCTCGGCGTCGGCGTATAGGCGACGACAGATGTCGTCGAGCGGCTCGTTGTTGGCCGTCGTCTCCTCGGCCAGGCCGACGATGTCGGCCATGGCCATCCGCTCGGGGGCCTCGCCCGCCGTCGTCTCAGCCGTGTTGGCGTCGCCACCGCAGGCCGCGACCAGAAACGCTGCACCCGCCAGGGCCGCGACAAACCGATAGTTCATAGCAGTACCTATCGGTGTGGCGCGGCCCGTTGTGAGACGTGGTCAGCGAATGGGTGCGTCCCTCGGATGGAGCGGGGTGGCGGGGCGGGAGATCGCTCAGGCGGCGACGAGTGCGGCCTTGGGCTCGGTCTTGATCGTCTCGTCCACCGAGAGGCGACCCGGGCCCAGCAGAGCCACACCGACGAGGCCGGCGAGGTAGGCCAGATCGAGTTCGGCGCTGCCGAGGATGCCGCCGTCGGCCTTGACGAACACGATGGCGCCGACGATCACGGCGGCCAGGGCGAGGGCGGCGAGGCGGGTGAAGAGACCGGCGATCAGGGCGGCACCGAGGACGATCTCCAGCACGGCGGTGACGGGTGCGGTGAACCCGGCGGCGGGGACGCCGTTGGCGGCGAAGAAGCCCTCGACGCCGCTGATGCCGCCGTTGAACTTGTCGACGCCGTGGAGGACGAACAGGGCGCCGATGACGACGCGGATGATGGTCGGCCCGAAGGGCGCGAAGGAGGAGAGGGAGCGGTTGATTGCCTGCATGACGGGGGGTCCTTTCTGGATGCGGCGGATGTCGCCAGCCCTCACCAACCGGGCCCTCGGGATCGGTAGTCCCACCCGGTGCAGAGTTAAGAACGTTAAAGGTCACACCTGGTGCGGCCAGGGCCCCGGTGCGCCGGACGCCGGTCTCTTTACCTCGGCTATCGATCGCGATCCGTACTGTCGCAAGGGTGAACGCCGTGCCCGCCCCCGTCGCCGACTCCTCGTCGGCCGCCACCTGGCCCGAGCGCGGGCGGTCGGGCGGCTCCGGGTCCGGCCCGGACGACGGCGGTCGCCACGGTGGCGGTGGTGAGCGGCGTCGCCGTCGTGAGGTGGGCCGGATCAAGGGCATCGACATGGCCCGGGGCCTGGCCATGGCCGGCATGGTCGTCGTCCACTTCGTGTCCCGGTTCCAGGAGCCCGACCGCACCCTGACCGAGGCGGCCGGGCTGTTCCACGGCCGAGCCATGCCCCTGTTCATGCTGCTGGGCGGGGTCGGGGTGTCGCTCCTGACGACACGATCGGCCACCCCCAATCGCGACCTGGCGATCCGGGCCGTGCTGCTGTTCTCCCTCGGCCTGTATCTCACCGAGACGATCGATCGACTGGCCATCGTGCTGCCGTCCTACGGACTGTTGTTCGTCGTGGCCATGGCCCTGCGGCGGTCGCCGTCGGCCCTCCTGCTGGCGCTGGTGCCCACGATCACGGCCATCGGGGCCGTCACCTACCAGACGGTTGGCGACCCGCGTGAGGCCACCACCTACGACTCGCTGCTGGAGACCGAGGGGATCGAGTCGCTGCTGTTCGACGGGTTCTACCCGCTGTTCCCGGTGGCGGCGTTCTTCGTGTTCGGTCTGTGGCTCGGTCGACTCGATCTGCGGTCGGACTCGACGGCGACCGCCCTGACCGTGGGCGGCCTCGCCACCGCCGTCGGCACGTGGGTGCTGACCGCCTCGCTGGTGTCGGGACTGGATCTGGCGACCCGGGTCGGAGGCGCCGGTGACGACGGCCGGTTCCAGTGGCCCCGGCTCCTCGATCTCGACGGCCACTCGGCCATGCCGGTGTGGGTGCTGAGTGCCCTGGGCACCTCGTCGGCCGTGCTCGGCCTCAGCCTGCTGATCGCTCGACGGGTCCCGGGCCTCGTTCGGCCGCTGATCGCCGTCGGTTCGATGTCGCTGACGTTCTACGTGTTTCAGGCCTGGCTGACCAACCTCGTTCCCGACACCACCGAGACCTCGGTCGGTGTGGAGTGGTTGTACGCGATCGGGGTGTACGTGACGTTCACGGTGTTCGCCCTCATGTGGCGGCTCCGCTTCCGCTCCGGTCCGCTGGAGCGGATTCTGCGTATCGGCTCGGGCCCGAAACGTCTGACCCCGGCCCCGGCCGAGGCCGGCTAGTGCCGTATCGGGCAACGTTCGGGTTGTCGACACCGAGTCAGGTGCGTCGCTGGGAAGGACGCAGGAACCGAGGTCACTTGTGAGCGTGAGCGAGGTGACGAGGACGCAGCCAGCGGCGCAGCTGGCCGGCGGACAGCGCAAAGGTTGCCTGATACGGCACTAGGCGCCGACGGCGCCCTGGTGAACGAACCCGTCGATCTGGCTCTTGAGCGCCTGGCCGGTCGCCCCCTCGTCCTCGACGATGAGGTAGGCACCGTAGCGATCGTCGAGGTCGAGCCAGGCGATGGCACCCCAGGCGCCGGGATCGGTGATCTGCCCGCTGTCGCGATCGATCCACCATCCCATGCCGTACCCGATGTCGGCGGCGGTGGCGTCACCGTCGTAGACGGCGGCCACCCGATCGGCGTACATCGTGTCGAGCGCCTCCTGGGAGAGGACCTGGGTGTCGCCGCAGGTGCCGCCCCGGAGGTGCATGAGCAGGAGCTCGCCGTAGTCGCCCACGGTGATGTAGGCGCCGCCCTCGATGTTCGGGTTGTCCGACGGGGTGGCGTTGGCCGGATCCCCGCCGAAGGCGATCGGGTAGCCGCTCTCGGGGAACTCGATGGCACCGAGGCTGATGTAGCCGAGTGAGTCGAGCCCGCACGGCTCGTTGTAGACCTCGTCGATCAGGTCGGCCCACGACTGGCCGGACACCGTCTCGGCCACGGCGCCGGCGACCTGCCACTGGGCCCCGCCGTAGCGGAACTCGCTGTCTGGTGGGATCTGATCGTCGTCATCGGCCGACGTGGTGAACACCGACTCACCGCACCTCTGGAGGTTGTCGGCCGGCGCCCACTGGCAGAGGTAGGGCGAGTAGAAGAGGTCGGGCCCGAGGCCGACGAGGCCGGAGCTGTTGGACAGGAGCTGGGCGGTGGTGATCTCCGGGTTCTCCCCCACCCAGTCGACGACCTCCTCGACCGGGGCGTCGACGTCGAGCAGACCGTCGTCCTGCAGGTGGAGCAGCACCCCGGCCGAGATCATCTTCGACGTGGAGGCGATCATGCTGATCCGGTCCTCGGTGAAGGCGCCGAAGTACTCCTCGTAGATCACGCCGTCGTCCTCGTGGACCACGATCAGTCCGGCGCCCTCGAGGCCGGCCGAATCGACGAACGACTCGACGGTGTCGGTGACGGCGTCGAAGCCGCTCAGCGCCGTCTCGTCGCCCTCGCCTGCGTTCTCGGCCTCACCCTCGTCGGTGTCGGTGTCGGCGTCGTCGTCGGCGTCCGCGGCCGAGGCCGAGGCGGTCGCAGCCTCCGTAGCGTCGGCGTCAACGTCGTCAGCCTCGTCCGTCGAGCTGCTGGAGCAGGCGGCGGCGATGACGGCCAGGGCCATGATGAGCGTGAACAGTCGCGTACGACGGCGGTCGATCCCCATCGGCGAACGGTACCAGAGGCCCCCTTCCCGAAGCCCGCCCGGCCGACCCACCCCTCGGTCGGCACCCGGGCGAGGCGCGGCGACGGCCACCCCCGCCGCCACCGCAGGGAGGGGCGAGGAGGCCGAACCTCAGGCGACGGCCGAGCGGCGAACGGCACCGAGCAGGACGCTGGCGCCGCGCTCGGCCTGCTCGGCGCTGATGTTCTCGGCCTCGTTGTGGCTGAGGCCGTCGTCGCACGGGATGAAGATCATCGAGGTCGGGGCGTGCAGGGCCACGTAGCAGGCGTCGTGGCCGGCGCCCGACACCATCCGCTGGTGGCTGAAGCCGAGCTCCGTCACCGCCTCGGCAACGGCGGCGATGCACCCCTCGTCGAAGGCGACGGGGGGCGACTCGTTCTCGCGCTCGACGGCGGCCGTGATGTCGGCGGCGGCGGCCGCCTCATCGACGATCCTCCGCAGCCCGGACTCCATCGCCTCCAGCGTGTCGGCCTCGGGATGGCGCAGGTCGAGCGAGCACTGGAGGCGCTCGGGGATCGTGTTCGGGCTGACCGGCTCGGAACGGAACTGGGCGAAGGTCCCCCGCCCCCACGGGGAGTAGCCGTCGACCATCTCGTACCCCCGGTCGATGATCGCCGACAGGGCCCGGGCCGGATCCTTGCGGCCCACCATCGGTGTCGGACCGGCGTGGGCCGGGAAGCCGCGCAGCTCGATGGTGAACCAGCGAAGGCCCTGCACGCCGGTGACCACGCCCACCTCGAGCTGCTCGTGCTCCAGGATCGGACCCTGCTCGATGTGGAGCTCGTAGGCGGCGGCGATCGGCGTCGGCCTAGCCGGGCGCCCACCGGCCCAGCCGAGGCGATCGAGCTCGTCGCCGACCGTGATCCCGTCGATGTCGGCCAGGCCTCGGGCCGTGGCCAACGGCATCCGACCGGCCCACACCCCGGAGCCCATCATCGAGTACGGGAAGCGCGAGCCCTCCTCGTTGGTCCAGACCACGAGATCGACCGGTCGGTCGGTGACGACGTCGAGATCGTTGAGCCGCTCGATCACCTCGAGACCCCCGAGAACGCCGTACACCCCGTCGAACCGGCCGCCGGTCGGCTGGGTGTCGAGATGACTGCCGATCAGCACCGGGGCGGCGTCCGCCTGCCGGCCCTGGCGGCGGACGAACAGGTTGCCGATCTCGTCGAGTTCGTGGGTGCACCCGGCGGCGGTCGTCCACTCCAGGAACAGGGCCCGCCCGTCGGCGTCGTCGTCGCTGAGGGCCTGGCGGTTGCTGCCGCCGTTGGCGGTCGGCGCCACCTGGGCCATCGCCATCAGCCGCCGCCACAGGCGATCGCCGTCGACCCGGTTGTCGGGCGGGGCCGCAGTCGCATCGGGGGAAGACATGGGCCGCAGCGTCGCCCCCGTCGGCGCCGCTGTCAACCGGAGCCCGCTACTCGCCCTCGGCCTCGCCCTCGGCCTCGGCGGCGGCGTGAGCGAATCGGTGGGAGGCGGCGACGAGGGCCTTCACCACCTCCAGCTCCTCCCCGTCCCGGGGCCCATAGACCATGAGCACCGTCGGCGGGATGATGCCGCGGCGGGCCATCGGGTGCTTCTCCGCCCACCCGCGCTCGATCGCCTGCTGCCCGAGCTCGACCGGCAGGTTGAGGTGGAGGCTCCCGTCGCTCACCGGGTGGATGTGACAGAACTCCCGCCCGATCATGAACGCCTCCGGTGGCCCGGCGGGGCAGGCGTCGTTGAGCCACATCGCCCGGGCGCCGGGCACCGAGATCTGCGACGGGAACTCGTCGACGCAGGAGAGCCCGAACATGAAGTCGGCCACCTGTAGCTGCAGCTCCTCCGGGGCGATCTGATCGAGCTGGGTATGGGGATTGGTCGGCGTCGTCGCGGGCCGGGGCCCGGCGCGCTCGGGCAGGTCACTGGTCGACAACGACATGGGGCGATCCTTCGTGGGGGCAGCAGGACCCTGTCAGCATGACCAGCACGACCGAGAAGATCCAATAGAAGTCAGGCAGGCTACTGATAACCTGTCACTTATGACTCAACGGCCGGCCCGACGATGAACCTGCGCCATATCGAGACGTTCCTCGTCGTGGCCGACGAGCTCCACGTCGGTCGGGCCGCCGCTCGTCTCCATGTCGCCCAACCAGCCGTCAGTCAGACGATCGCCGCCCTGGAGAAGCAGCTCGGGCTGCAGTTGTTCGACCGTTCCGGTCGGGGCATCCGCCTCACCGCCGCCGGGCAGACCTACGCCGAGGAGGTGCGGGGCGTGTTCCCGCAACTGGAGCAGGCCAACCGGGCCGCCCACGATGCCGAGCGCGGGGTGCGGGGCCGGCTGGCGGTGGGGTTCACCGCGGTGTGCAGCCTCGGCGACCTGCCGTCGTTCCTCATCGACTTCATGGGTCGCCATCCCGAGGTGGCGGTACGACTGCAGCAGATGGCCACCACCGAGCAGACCGAGGCCCTCCGCCTCGGCTCGATCGACGTCGGCTTCACCATCCTTCCCGGCGGCCCCGAGCCCGTGCACTCGCGCCTGATCACCGCCGATGAACTGCACGCCTTCCTCCCCGCCGACCATCCGCTGGCCCACCACGAGCGGGTGCCGGTGGCCGACCTGCTCGACGAGCCGTTCCTCCTGATGAGCAAGGAGCGCGAGCCCTGTGTGCACCGATCGTTCAACCGACTGTGCGAGGAGCAGGGCAAACAGGCCGAGATCGTGATGGAGGTCGACCACCTCGAATCGATGCTGGCCTTCGTGGCGGCGGGGGCCGGCGTGTCGCTCGCCCCGTCCACCGCGGCCCGTCTCCGACTCGACGGCGCCACCTCCCGTCCCCTCGAACCCCCGGTCCCGGCCGGGATCAGCGTGATCTGGAACCCGGCCGCCACCACCCCCACCGGCGAGCTGTTCCTCGACGAGCTCGATGACCGGTGGGGCGGGGGCGAGTAACCGTCGGGGCGCTAGTCGTCCGCCGACCGTTCCTGCGGTTCGAGCTCGCGGGCGATGTCGATGACGCTGCGGATGATCGGCCGGTCGTCGTCCCACCGCCAGACGATTGCGAGCTCGGCCGGGGCCAGGTCCTCCACCAGGACGAAGGCGACGTCGGCCCGCCCGTACAGCTCGGCGTTGCCGACCGAGATCAGCGCCGACCCGATGCCGGCGGCCACCGCCTCCATCGCCTCCTCCGCGCTGTGGGCCGTGGTGGCGACGCGGGCCGGACGATGGCGGTCGTCGCTCGCCAACCAGTAGTCCCGCAGGTCACCGGCCGATTTGGGTAGAGCGACCAGCGGCCGATCGGCGACCTCGTCAAAGGTGACGGCGCCCCGCTCGGCGATGGGGTCGCCGGACTGAACGGCGATGAGGCGCTGCTCGGTGGCCACGGTGACCGACCGGTACCCGTCGCCGTCGGGCAGGGGAAGCCAACACAGGGCGATGTCGGACGAACCGTCGACCAATCCGGCGCTCGGATCGTCCCAGGCCTGCTGGTTCAGCTCGATCGTCCACCCGAGGTGGCGCTCCCGGAGCCCGGAGCCGAGGGCGGCCAACAGTCCACGGCCGACGCTGGTCTGCAGCCCGATCCGGAGCGTGGCCGAGTCGGCGGCGGCGGTGTCGCGCACCGAGCGCTCGGTGTCGGCCCAGGCGTCGAGGAGGTTCCGGGCATCGCCGAGCAGGGCTTCGCCGGTGGCGGTGAGCGACACCTTGCGGCGGTCGCGATCGAGCAGGGTGACGCCCAACTGCGCTTCGAGGCGGGCGATCTGGCGGGACAACGCCGGCTGCGACACGAACAGTCGCTCGGCCGCCCGACCGAAGTGGAGCTCCTCGGCCACGGCCACGAAGTAGCGCAGATCCCGGAGATGCACATCCACGCCCGCACCGTAGCCGACCACGCGCTGTGATAACCGGAGAACATCACAGGAGGTCTTGGATTCCTCGGCGAAACGGGCGGAGGGTGAACCCATGACCATCGCAGACACCCACACCACACCCGCTCCGTACACGACCGAGCGCCACCACTTCGACGCCGACGGCGACACCCTGGTCGCCGACCTGTTCCGGCCGATCTCGGCCGTCGACGGCGCACCGATCGTCGTCGTCACCGGATCGTGGACGACCTCGAAGGAGCAGCAGGCCGACTTCTACGCCCGCCGACTGGCGGCGCAGGGCATCACCACCCTCACCTTCGACTTCCGCGGGTTCGGCCAGAGCGAGGGCGATCCCCGCGACTGGGAGAACCCCAGCCGCAAGGTGGCCGACATCCATGCCGCCGTCGGCTTCGCCCGGACCCTCGACGGCATCGACCCCGACCGGATCGGCGCCCTCGGCGTGTGTGCCTCGGCCGGCTACCAGGCCGTCAACGCCGCCGATGACGACCGGGTGCGCTCGATCGGGATGGTCGCCCCCTGGCTCCACAACACCGATCTCGTCGCCCCCTACTACGGCGGGCCGGACGGGGTGGCCGAGCGAATCGAGCTGTCGAAGCAGGCCGAGGCCTCCTGGCGCAGCACGGGCGAGGTGGCCATGATCCCGGCCATCTCCGAGACCGACGAGTCGGCGGCGATGTTCGGCCCGTTCGACTACTACCTCGATCCGACCCGCGGCCACATCCCGGAGTGGGACAAGCGGATCGCCACCATGTCGTGGCAGCCGTGGCTCGAGTTCAACCCGATCACGTCGGCCCCCGCCATCGACGTGCCCGTGCAGATGGTCCACTCCCGCGACGGTGCCGTCCCCGACGGGGCCCAGGCCTTCTACGACGGGCTGGCCGGCCCCAAGAGCCTGATCTGGACCGAGGGCGGCCAGCTCGACTTCTACGACCGGCCGCCCCAGGTTGCGGTGGCCGTCCCGGCCATCGTCGACCACTTCCGGGCCACCCTCTGAGCGCCATCATCCCCGACCCTGCCCCACCCTTCGACCGGAGACCCACGATGACCGACCACACCACCATCACCGACACCATCACCCGCCTGTTCCGGCACGCCGACCACCACGACTGGGCCGAGCTGCGCACCGTGTTCGCCGAGGACGTCGTCCTCGACTACACCTCGCTGCAGGGAGGCGAGCCCGCCACCGTCCCCGCAGACGGGGTCATCGGCGGCTGGCGGGCGGCCTTCGAGGCGATCGACGCCCATCAGCACCTCGTCGCCAACCATCTCGTCACCGTCGACGACGGCGGTGCCGCCGCCACGGCCACCGCCGCCTTCCAGGCCACCCACCAGTGGCAGGAGGAGACCTGGACGCTCGGCGGCGACTACCGCTTCGAGCTCACCCGGACCGACGACGGCCGGTGGGTGATCGGGGCCATGACCATGACCGCCGTCTGGCAGACCGGCCCCGCCGATCTGATGGCACGGGCGGCGGCCTCGGCTGCGGCGACGAAAACCCCCGGACCGGGTGAGACCGCCTGACTACGGTGGTCCCCTTGACCGACTCCCCCATCCGGCCCGCCCGACCGGCGGACACCGACGCCATCAAACAGCTCGGCCTCGACAACGGGATGTTCGAACCCGACGAGCTGGGAGCGTTCGACGAGATGCTCGCCGGCTTCTTCGACGGGTCCCTCGATGATCACCACTGGCTCGTGGTCGACCGAGGCGCTGCTGGCAAGCCCGCCGACAACGAGACCGCTGCCATAGACGCCGCGGCGTACTATGCGCCCGAGCCGTTCGCCGACCGGATGTGGAACCTCTACTTCATCGCAACCGCACCCGACCGGCACGGCACCGGCGCCGGCACCCACCTCATCGAGCACATCGAGGCCGAGCTGATCGCCCTCGGCGAGGAGCGGGCCCGCACCCTGATCGTCGACACCTCGGGCCTCGACGGCTACGAGCAGGCCCGGGCCTTCTACGCCGCCCGAGGCTTCGTGCAGGAGGCGACGATCCGAGAGTTCTACGGGCCTGGCGACCACAAGGTCACCTTCTGGAAGCGCCTCACCGACTGACCGCTCGTCACACGGCGGGGGTGGCGCCGATGTGGTCCGGGCGGGCGGTCAGACCCGGGTGGTCGAGAGCCGCACGGTGCGGCACCGATCGAACTCGGTGCTCTCGACCAGGGCCAGGGCGACCAGCCCGGGGAGTAAGGGGTCGAGCCGGCACCACAGACGGCGGACGATCTCCTCGACGGTCGGTTCCCGGTCCCAGACGACGGGCCGGTAGCCGTTCCAGTCGCCGACGTCCTCGTTGGTGAGGTAGCACCCGGACCAGGGCCGGATGGCATCGGTGAGGATCCGCTCCAACTCATCGGCCGGGAAGACCTTGTCGCAGTCGTGGGGCCCCTCGACTGTGGCCTCGACCGTCCACGCATGGGTATGGACCAGGTCGTCGACCCGATGGCCCCAGCGAGCCTGAACGGATGCAGTGATGGTGAGTTGCATCGTCGTTTCCTTTGCAGTCAGCGCGTCGGCAGTACCTCCGGGGTCAGTCCGACCGATGGTCCCGGTGCGGCACCATCATCGCCAACGTCGCACGATGACCGATCGGGGGCAAGGGGTGTGTCCGTCGACCATGCATCGGCGATCCGTCGTCGATCGGCGGCCAGGCGGCCGAAGGTGTTGAATCGTCCAAAAAACAACCGACATGGGGAGTGGGAAGGCGTCCTTAGATCACGGGAACAGCTGCCGACGGAGCGGCTATGGGTGCGGCCGGCCAAAACACGCTGAACGAGGCCGCGTGGCGTATCGCCGGACACCTGTACTGGATGATGGCGGTACTGACCGCTCTGTGGACCGTGGCTCGTGGTGGACCGTACAACTTCTACGTGCTGGCCTGGATCGTCGGGTGTTGCTTCGGTGGGCTGATGCCCCGGATCCTCCCCTGGGATCGCCACCCCGAGTTGGTCAACTGGCTCCACATCGGGTGTGCCACCGTGGTCCAAGCGGTCTTCGTGCCGTTCTGGTCCGACTATCCGCCACATCTGATCTGCCCGGCGTACGGCGCCATCTTCGTCGCCGCCACGGCCAAGCGGCACTGGATCCTCATCCAGATGGCCCCCGCCGTCGTCGTGCTCGCCGTGGTGACCAGCGCCGACGCCGGTCTTCGCACGGCGGTGGCCGACACGCTGCTCTACGGCGTCGGGTGGGCCACGGTCGGCCTCGTCTCGGCGTGGATGCGCTCGGTCATCGACACCACGATGGCCGAGATGGTGACCAAGGAGCAGGAGCAGCTCGAGATCCGGCACGAAGAGGTGCAGGCCATCGTCGATTCGCTGCCGTTGGCCATCTCGTGGAAGGACACCCACGGCCGGTTCCTGGGCGCCAACACCCTGGCCCAGTCCAACCTGCGCACCCTGGACGCCGACTCCTTCATCGGACGCACCATGATGGAGCTGGCCCCAGAGGACCTGGTGGCCGGCTTCCGGGACTTCGACGCGCTGGAGCAGCAGGCGATCGCCCGGTCGAAGGCGATCACCGAAGAGCTCAGCCTGCGCAACGCCGCCCTCAACGGCGGCAACGTCATCACCTTCCGCTACACCGCTGCGCCCTACGTGGTGCGGGGTGAGCAGCTCGGCGTGGTCACCACCGGCGAGGACGTGACCGAGACCCGGGAGATGGAACGGGCGTTGGCCACCCAGGGCCGCATGGAGTCGATCGGTCAGCTGGCCGCCGGCGTGGCCCACGAGATCAACACCCCGGTCCAGTTCGTCTCCGACAACACCGAGTTCCTCTCCACCTCGATCGAGGATCTGATCGGCGCCAACCAGAAGTTGGCCGAGCTGGCGGCCGTCCACGACGGCGACGCCGTCGCCCGCATCCAGGACGAGGCCGACATCGAGTTCGTCTCCGAGGAGGCCCCCAACGCCATCGGCCAGTGCCTGGAGGGCCTGGCCCGAGTGGCCCGCATCGTGCGGGCGCTGAAGGAGTTCTCCCATCCCGGCGACGACATCGAGGAGACCGACATCAACAAGGTCATCACCTCGACGGTCGACATCTCCAGCAACGAGTGGAAGTACGTCGCCGATCTCGAACTCGAACTCGACGACGACCTGCCACCGGTGCCGTGCAGCCAGGGTCGCCTGAAGCAGGTCGTCCTCAACATGATCGTCAACGCCGCCCACGCCATCGAGGACGCCGACCCCGGCGAAGGCAAAGGGCGCATCACGGTGGCGACGTCCCTCGCCGGCGACCACGCCCGCATCTCGATCTCCGACAGCGGCATCGGCATGGAGCCGCACGTCAAGGAACGGATCTTCGATCAGTTCTTCACCACCAAGAAGGTGGGGCGGGGCACCGGTCAGGGTCTGTCACTGGCCTGGGACGTCGTCCAGGCCCACAACGGCTCGATCTCGGTCGACTCCACCCTGGGCCAGGGCACGACGTTCAACATCCTGCTACCCCTCACCGCCCCCAAGCCCGACGACGACGCCACCGACACCGCGATCGACGGCGTGGTCGAGTCGACCCCGACCATGACGGTCGGCGACGGCTGACACCGGACGAGGCCCGTGGCGGCCACCCGGTCGGCTGACTCGGGTCACCGCAGCGGCGGAACGAACTGCAGGCCCCCGTTCGCCACCAGATCGTTGGCCGAGCCGTCGAGGATCAGACCGGTGTCACCGAGGTTCCGCTGGTAGATCTCCTCGTAGTTCCCCACCTGCGAAACCACCAACTTGGGGTAGCCGGGCAGCAGCCCGAGGCCGGGGTCGAAGGGGACGTCGCCTGCGATGTTGAGGGCGGTGGCGTCGCTGCCGGTGTAGCCGTCGATGTTGGCGGAGTCGATGTCGACCTCCCAGGCCTGGATGGTCACCATCGCCGCCCACTCGACGGCGGTCGCCCACTGACTGTCGCCACCGGCGACGGCCAGACTCAGCGGCTCGCTGGAGATCAAATCCCGGAGTATCACGTGGTCGGTCGGTGCGGGGAACGACCGGCGGAACGACGCCAGCAGGGTGATGTCGGTCGACCACGCATCGCATTGGCCGGCGAGGTAGGCGCTGCTGAGGTCGTCGTTGGCCTCGAATTCGACGAGGGTGAGTCCGAGATCGCGTTCGGCGTCCTCGGCCACCACGTTCAAGGACGTGGTGGTGCCGGACAGGACGCAGACCGCGGCTCCCTGCAGATCGTCGATGGTGGCGATGCCGCTGTCGGCGCCGACCATGAACCCCTGGCCGTCGTAGAAGGTGGTGAGGGGGAACTCGACGCCGAAGTCGCCCGAGCGGGTCGCCGTCTGCGAGGTGTTGCGCGACAACACGTCGATCTCGCCGGTGGTCAGGGCGGTGAAGCGCTCGACGGCGGTGAGGGGCACGTACTCGACGGCCTCGGCGTCGCCGAGAACGGCGGCGGCGATGACCCGACAGAAGTCGATGTCGAAGCCGACGTAGGTGCCGTCGCTCTGGATCTCGCCGAAGCCGGGCAACGAGTCGTTCACGCCGCAGCGCAGCACGCCCCGGTCGATGACCTCGGCCAGGCGGCCCTCGGCGGTGGCGTCGGGGGTGGGGGTCGAGGCGAGCGGGGACTCCTCGGCCGGCTGCGCCCCCGTCGTCGAGACGGCGTTGATCGTGGTCTCCGAAACCCCGCCCGCCGTCTCGATACCGCCGTCACCCGAGCCGGTGCGCAGCGCGATGAAGACCAGCAGGGCGCCGACGGCCAGCACCACGGCGCCCACCATCACCGCCACCGCCGGGCCCCACCCCGACGACCCGCCGGACGGCGCGGCCCCCCCGACGGCGACGGCCCCCGCAGGCCGCGGCGGCATCGGACCACCGGAGAACCCGACCCCGCCGGGCACAGCGGCAGGGCCCGAGAACCCGGCCGCGCCAGGCACCCCGGCCGCGCCGGGCACACCGGCCGCGCCAGGCACACCGGCTGGACCCGAGAACCCGGCCGCGCCAGGCACCCCGGCCGCGCCGGGCACCCCGACCCCGCCAGGCACAGCGGCAGGGCCCGACAACCCGGGTGCACCAGGCGCTCGGGCCGACACGGTGTCGGCGCGGGGATCGGTGGGTGGGGTGCCCGAGGAGCCGAACCACTGGGGCGGTGCGGCCGCGGCCAAGCGGGCATCGGGTTGGAAGGTCTCGGCCACCGGCACCTCGGGCGCCGTGACCGGGGCCTGGTGCACCGCCGACCGGTGGGCCCGCAGCTCGGCGGCGAAGGCGGCGGCCCCGGCCGGTCGGTCCTGCGGCGCCTTGGCCATCGACAGGGCGACGAGATCGGCCACCCCCGATGGGGCGAGGTGCGGTTCGAGTCGGGGTACCGGCTCATTGATCAGCCGATACATGAGGGGGTTGAGCGTGTCCTCCCCCGGTCGCCAGAACGGCGGCCGCCCGGTGATCGACTGGTGGAGGGTCGACGCCAGGGAGTAGAGGTCGGACCGGGGCTCCCGCTGGTTCTGGAACGTCTCGGGCGGGGCGTGGAGCCAGCTGGCGGCGATGCCGGTGGCGGTGTTGGTCGAGTCGCCGAAGCGGGCGATGCCGAAGTCGGTCAGGAGCGGTCGACCACCCGAGCCGAGGAGGATGTTCTCCGGCTTCACGTCGCGGTGGAGGACGCCGGCGTCGTGCACGTAGGCCAAGGCGTCGGCGACCGGGGCGATCAGGTCGACCGCCTCCGACCAGGGCAGCGGACCGCCGTTGAGTCGATCGGCGAGGCTCCCACCCTCGACCAACTCCATCACCAGATACGGGTTGCCGTCCCGGGTGTAGCCGGCGTGGTGCACGGTGACGACGCTGGGATGATGGGAGAGGCGGCCCATCACCTGGCACTCGCGCTCGAATCGCCGTCGATCGTCGTCGGACGACAGCTTCTCCAGCACCTTCACCGCCACCCGCATGCCGAGCAGGGTGTTGGTGGCGGCGTACACGACGCTGAAACCACCCCGACCGATCTCGCGGGCATCGCTGATGTTCTCGATGCCGAGATCGGTTTCAGCCACGGGCCCTCCTCCCGGCGACCAACCGTAGCAACCCCGGTGCGGCCTCCAGGGGCGGGCGGTGGCCGGTGGTCCGGCCGGAGACGACAGAAGGGCGCGAGTAGCGTGACACCCGATGGCCTCCACACCACCTGCGACGGACATGGCGATGGAGGTCGACTATCAGCCGGGCCGCCACGAACGCCTGCCGGTCGAGGTGGTGCAGCGGTCCGCCGTGCTCGAACGCATCGCCGGCCGGGAGCTGGTGCAGCGACAGCGCGTCGGCTTCCACCAGCTGGTCGTCTGTCTCGACGGTGAGGGCGTCCACCATGTCGACTTCGAGCCGCTACCGCTGCGGGCCGGCACCGTCCTGCGTATCTACCCGGGGCAGGTGCAGCGTTTCTCGGTCGAGCCGGCGTTCGAGGCCTTGATGGTCCTGTGGCCCAGCGACTTCCACCACCAGGATCCGAGCGTGCCGATGTGGTATCCGGGCAGCGGTGTGCCGACCACCTGGGAGCCGGACCCGGCGACCTTCGCCCGGATCGTGGGCTGGGTCGAGGAGCTCCGAACCGAACAGGACCTGTTCGACGGTTCCCAGCGATACATCGACCTGCTGCAGGTCCTGCTGTGTGCGTTCCTGATGCGACTCGCCATCGCCCTTCCCAGCGGCGCCTCCAGCGCCGGTCGTCTTCCGGCCAGCTACGTCGCCTTCCGCGAGTTCATCGAGGAGCGGCTCTACGACCAGCCGACGGTGGCCGAGGCGGCCGAGGCGCTCCACTACAGCACCCGCACCCTCGACCGGGCCTGCAAGGACGCCACCGGTCTGACGGCCCGCCAGGTCCTGGACGAACGGATCGCCCTCGAGATCAGGCGTCTGCTCACCCACACCACCCGGTCGGTGGGCCGGATCGGTCGGGACTTCGGGTTCAGCGACCCGTCGAACTTCTCCAAGTGGGTCGTCCGCCACCTCGGCACACTGCCGGGCGACCTCCGCAGCGACCGGGCGTAGCACCGCTTCGACGACGCGCCCGAAGACGGGCCCCACGGCGGACCCGACGGCCGGCGGAGGGAATCGTGGTCTCGGCCCGCCGTCGAGCGGTGGGGACGGGTTGTCGCGATTCGACCACAGCACGTCGTCGGAGGACCACGAAGGATGCGTCCGGACCCAGCAAGCTTGACCGAGAGATCGACCGGCGGGTCCGAGTGGACTTCCCCGGACGACGACCACCACACGAACACGAGGACAGGACGCGACTATGGACAGCGAGAGCCAGGCAACCCACGACACCGTGATGGCCTTCATGGCGGCGATGGGAGGCGGCGACATGGAGAAGATGTCGGAGCTCATGGCGGACGACATGGTGTGGCACAGCGAAGGCGATGAGACCCTCCCCTGGATCGGTCCGTGGGAAGGGAAGGAGGCCATCTTCGGCTTCCTCGGTGTCTTCTCGTCCAACTTCGAGACGACGCTGTGGGAGAACGAGGATGTCCTCGCATCGGGCGACACCGTCGCCGTCTTCGGGAGGATGAACGCCCGGATGACCGGCTCGGGGAAGGACGTCGGCGAGTTCACCTTCGCCCTCCGGGCCAAGGTCCGCGATGGGCAGGTGGTCCTGTGGAACTGGTTCGAGGACAGCTACGCCGTCAGCCGCGCCTACGCCGCCTGATCACGGCGTCCGTGCCTCGGCACGGTGGACGGTCAGAGCAGGAAGAGTTCCTGCATGTCGTCGAAGATGGTGGCGCGCCACCGGGCGAGGGGTGACTGGCCCCCCAGCAGTTCCCGGGTGGCGGCCAGGGTGACGTCGAGGGGCATCAGGTAGCAGTACGGATCGTGGGTCGACCGGACACCGAAGTCGCCGGCGTCGACCGGCGGCTGCCAGGCCACCATCTGCCGGTGGGCCCCGTCGATCAGACTGCGAACGGCGACGTTGCCCATGCGGGCGCCGAGCAGCCGGTCGAAGGCGCTGGGGCGACCGCCCCGCACCACGTGACCGAGCACGGTGACCCGGGTGTCGACGTCGTCGTGGAGTTCGTCGTCGTCGGCCTCGTCGATCCCGTCGCCGTCGGCCGAGCGCTCGGCGGCGGACAGCTTCCGCAGCCGGCGATCGATCAGTTCCTTCAGCCGTTCGGTCGGGGTCTCGATGCCCTCGGCCTTGATGGCGATCACCTTCTGGGTCTGGTTGCGGGCCCGGACGGCGATGACGGCGTCGACCACCGAGGCGACGAGCTCCTCCTCGCTTCGACCGGCCTCGGGGAAGAGCACCATATCGGCCCCCGAGGCCACGGCCCCGGTGAGGGCCAGGTACCCGCAGTCCCGACCCATCACCTCGACGATGAACACCCGATCGTGGGCCCCGGCGGTGTCGGAGATCTTGTCGCAGGCCTCGACGATGGTGTTCATGGCGGTGTCGGTGCCGATCGACAGGCTGGTGAGGGCCACGTCGTTGTCGATCGAGGCCGGGATGCCGATCACCTGCACCGGCCAGTCGCCACACTCGGCCGGATCGCTCAGGTGGAGGGCGCCGGTGAGCGAACCGTTGCCGCCGATCACGATCAGGCCGCCGATGTCGGCGTCGGTCAGGACGCCACGGGCCCGCCGGCGGACGGCGGGGTCGTGGCACGACCGGCAGCGCGCCGACTGCAGCAGCGTACCTCCGGTACGGAAACCGTCGCCCACATCGGCCAGGGCCAGAGGCTCCAACCTGCCCTCGATGAGGCCCTGGTAGCCCCGCCGAACGCCGATCGGCTCGTGGCCCAGGGCCAGGGTCACCATCGTGACGGCGCGAACGGCGGCGTTCATCCCCGGCGCGTCGCCACCGCTCGTCAGTACAGCGATTCTCATGCCCTCCCCCATCGTCTCGGCACCTCCCACCGATGCCGCAACAGCCTGCCACACCCGACCGAAGACGACCTCCCCCGCCATCCGGTGCGATCGCCCGCCCCGTGAGGTCGAGACGGGTCGGGCACCGGCGGGTCAAGACAGCCCGGAACGACGCCGACAACTGAGGGGTGTTCGTCCTCGATCGGCTCGGTGTGCGCTGGACGCTGGCTCTGCTGGCGGTGCTGCCGCTGTGTCTGCTGGTCGTCCTGGCCTGGGTCGTCGTCGACGACGCCCATGAGCGGGCCGACGCCGTCGCCACGCAGCAGGCGGCGATCGAACGGGTGGAGGCCATCGGCGGATTCCAGATCGCCGTGGTGGCCGAAGGTGCCCTGCACGGGGTGCGCCTCGACGGCGTGATCGACGACAGCAACCCGCTGGCCGGTCTGGCCGTCTCGGTGATGGCAAACGAGTTCGCCGTGGGCACCGACTGGACCTACGAGCTGGCGACCGAGGTCGATCTGGAGCCGGCATTGCAGGTGCAGATCGACGGGATGTACGCCGACATCGTCGCCCTCCGGGACAGGGCGAGCCCCGACCCCGAGGCGGCGCGTCAGGCCGACGAGCTACAGGCGCGGGTCCGGGCCCTGTCCGACGCCGGCGAGCTCCGTCGGGCTCGGGAGGAGGCGGGTCAGCTCCTCCACGTGTTGGCGATCCAGGAGTTCGGCATCTCGCTGTCGAGCGAGTCGATCGCCGGTTCCCGGCTCCTGGCCATCGGCGGCGCAACGCCGGCCGAGGCGGCGGACTTCGAGCGCCTGGCGGCGGCGACCGATGCCGACGTGGACCACCTGTCGAGCCTGCTGACCGCCGATGCGTGGGAAGATCTGGCCGAGATCTACCAGGACTCCGCCTTCGACGAGATCCGGGCGCGGGTACGGCAACTGCCGACCGACGGCACCAGAGCCCCGATGCCGACCGGCGAGCTCGTCGACCTGATCGGGACCGCGGTGACCGAGACCACCCTCCTCCTCGAACGGGGGGAGGTGATGTCGGGCATCGTCGACGACCTCGCCCTCGACGCCAGCGACCAGGCGATCGCCCGCCGCAATCTCGTGGTCGCCGCCGTCGTCACCGCCAGCCTGCTCACCGTCGCCGGCATGTGGTTCTTCGCCCGGCGGTTCTCCCGCCGCCTCGACCGGGTGGCCAACGTGGCCGACGCCGTCTCGGCGGGCGAGCTCGACGCCCACTCGATCGACGATCCCGGCCGCGACCAGCTCGGGGCACTGGCCGGAGCGGTCGACGAGATGACCGCGGTGCTGGCCATCGTGCAGCGGCAGCTGGGGGCGCTGGCCGACGAACGCTATGACGACGACGTGCTGTCGGCCGAGGTGCCCGGCACGGTCGGCCGCAACCTGCGGTCGGCCATCCGTCGGGTCACCAACAACACCGACCAGTTGCGCCGCCAGGCCGACACCGACCATCTGACCGGACTGCTCAACCGCCGAGCGCTCGAACAGCAGGTGACCGAACTGCTGGGGTTGGCATGGGTGGTGGTGATCGACCTCGACGGCTTCAAGGAGATCAACGACACGCTGGGCCATCACACGGGCGATGAGGTGCTGATCGGCGTGGCCCGCCTGCTCACCTCGTCGGTGCGGTCCGACGATCTCGTGTGCCGGGCCGGCGGCGACGAGTTCATCATCGCCATGACCGGCTCGTGGGTCGAGGTGACCGAGACGGCCGAGCGAGTGCAGCGCCGGCTGGAGGAGACGATCACCACCTCGGCGGGCGAGATCGGTGTCGGGGCCTCCATCGGCGTGGTCGCCATCGAGGAGACCGACACCTTCGACCGGGCCCTCCGCCGGGCCGACAAGGCGATGTACGACGCAAAGCGGGCGGGCAAGGGTCGGGTCGTCGTCGGCTGACGAGGCGCCCCCCGCCTGCGCGGGCGGTGAGAACCGGCGGCGATCGGTTGGTCAGGGGTCCTTCCGGGTGCGGGCCAACGGTCGCCCCCCGATCGAGAGGGCGACCACCACCACGAACTCGTGGGGCCGAGGGCCGTCGGACACGGCGAACTCGATGCTGTCCATGTCGTCGAACTCCCAGATCGAGTCCTTGTTGGTGAGCGGCACGGTGATGGTGGCGCCTGCCCCGGCCACGATCTTGGTCGAGGTGATGATGTCGTCGCCGTGGTCGACGGCCACCCGCACCGGGGCTCCGAAACGGGGATGCATCAGCGCCGCGGCGTGCTCGATCTCCCCGTCGGTGCCGACGATCGTGGCCTTGCCGTAGCCGGTGATGTCGTTCGGGGCCACGCCGAGTGCCTCGACGCCCCTGGTCGCCAGATGGCCGCTGAGGTTCTTGCCCAGGTCGTAGAGCGTCTCCAGGTCGTCGGCGTAGGTGCCGGCCAGCGGGTTGTCGACGATGGCGCCGACGGCGACCTTGCGGCGCGGCGGGTCGACGGTTCGGCCCATCTCGGTGTGGGCCTCCTCGATGCGGATGGCGAGCCTGCGGAAGGCGGGTGTGGTCATGCCTCCGGTCTAGTCGACCGCGCACCGCAGTCCGCGAGCGGTCGGTAATCGGGCGGGGCCGGCCGGATCGCAGGAGTAGGGTCTGACGATGGTCCGACTCCGACCGATGCGTCTCGGCGACGTCGACGCACTCCGCTCCTGGGACGAGGACGAGGACGTGGTGGCGGCGCTGGGCGGGCCCGGCGCCGAGTGGTACGACTGGCCGACAGAGCTGGCGCGCCACGTCGCCTGGCGCGAGCTGCTGATCGCCGAGGAGGACGGGCGTCCCATCGGGTTCGTGCAGCTGGTCGACGCTCGGGACGAGGAATCCCACTACTGGGGCGACGTGCCGGCGGGAACGTGGGCCCTCGACATCTGGATCGGGTCGCCGCAGGACCGCGGCCGGGGGCTGGGCGGTCGGATGATGGGCGAAGCGATCGACCGCATCTTCGACCGGCACGGGGCTACCGAGGTGCTGATCGACCCGAAGGTGACGAACGAGCGGGCGATCGCCTTCTATCGAAAGCTCGGTTTCGAGGAGGTGGGGGTGCGGCGCTTCGGCGACGACGAGTGCCTGGTCATGCGCCTCGTCCGGCCCGCCTGACCGGAGCCTGCGTACCCGACCCTGCGTGACCTCGGCCCCGGGCCTGGCCCCGGGGCCCGGTCAGCGGTCAGCGGACGGCCCCGCCTCGGGTGCGCCGAACAGCCACGTGGCGACCGTCACCTCCCACAGCACAACGGTGCCGACATCGGGATCCTCGCTGATGGTGAGGTCCCAGTCGTACTTGGCCAGGAACGCCGCCACCACGTCGTCGGGTCGCGCCGTGTCGTGAACGGTCACGGTGCCCTCGGCCACGACCGGGGCGTCGCCGTCCTCCAGCGCCAGCGACACGGTGGGATTGCCGGCGACGTTGCGGGTCTTGACGCTGTCCCGGCCGGTGCCGATCCAGAAGCGGTCTCGCAGGTGGACGAACCAGACCGGGGTGAGGTGGGGTCGGCCGTCGGGACGGGTGGTGGCGAGCCAGATGTTCCGTTCGCCTCGGAGTCGGTCGATCGAGTCCATGTCAGGGCCGGAGGCGGTCATGGCTCGACGGCCCATCGAGGTCGACCATGCGCTCCAGCAGCAACTCGTAGCGCAGGTACGACGAGCGGCGTTCCGACCCCTCGATCGGGTCGACCAACGCAGACATCTGCAGCAGCCGCCAGCCGTCTTCGAGCGCCTCGACCCCGGTGCCGTAGGGCGGGGCGCCGTCGTCGGCCTCGGGCAGTCCGGGGCCCCGGCCCGAGGTGCCGTCGTGGAAGGCCCAGGCCACGACGTTGCTCGAAACGGCCGAGTTGGAGGTGTAGAGCTGGAGCACCTGTTGGCGGGCGGTCATGCCGTGCCGTCCACCAGCCGGGCTCGACGTTCGGTGCGGGTGTGATACCAGTCGACGTCGAAGTCGGGGTCGTCGGCCAGATAGCGCCAGAGGTGGACCCGCTCGATGATGTCGAGGCGATCCTGGCCGCCCGCCGTCCACCGGTGCGAGCGGCGGAGTTCGGAGGCGACGGTCGGCCGGCCGTGCTCCATGGTGGCGAACATGTGGTCCCAGTTGCCAAACACCACGTCGTCGTAGTCAGTGGTGTCCCACTGTCGGGCCTGGGAGCCGTCGGGGTTGAGGCGGACCTTGAACATCCAGCGGTCGTGGGCCGAGGGGTTGGCCTGACCGGCGTGCCACAGGCCGTGATGGAAGATGAGCACGGTCCCCGGCTCACCGGCGTAGAACCGCTCGCCCACGACGTGTTGGTACCGGGCGACGCTGTTCTCGTGGACCACCCGCAGGTGGCTGCCGGGCACGAACCGGGTGCCACCGGCCCCGACCGGGACCGCATGGGGGAAGTAGAACACCTGGATGTCGAACGTCGGGTCGAAGCTGTCGACGGCGGCATCGCAGTGCAGGTCTTGGGCCCGGGTCGAACCGGCGGGGATGTGGTGGCAGAACTGGTGGTCGTAGACGGGGGTGGTGCCCACGAGCGATCGGATGGCGCCGGCGACGACGGGAAGATCGAAGATCCGCCGGATCGCCGAGCCCGGCGGCCAGCAGTCGGCGAGCGGCGTCCCGCTGCGGGGCCGGAGCGGATCGCCTTCGAACGGGGCGAACCGGCGCAGGTGTTCGAGCTCGAGCATGGCCGCTTCGTTCAGCTCGGTCGGTACCACCGAGTCGAACCGGAGGAAGCCGTCGGCCACGAACCGGGCCACGTCCATGGTCGACAGTAGGCTCGCGGTACCCATGACGCCGATCGTAAGTCGAGGGGACCGGCGGCGCTAGCCGGCCCGTCGGCGGGAAGGCCATCGCCTAGCGAGGGCCCACCGGTGACGTCACCGGTCGTCGTCACAGGTCCGGCGGATCGAATTCTCGGCCTCGGTCGGATCGACGGCCGGGCGATGTCGTACCGTCTGCGATGGTGTTCGCCCTAGCCCGCCCCGGCCCTCAGACCATCGATCGCTACCGAAGCGAGCGACTGGCCGCCGAGCCACCACACCCGTCGACCTCGACCGACCACGCCGGGTTCGGAACGCTCGACCACCGCTACGAGATCGGCACCGGTCAGGCCGACTTCGAGACCGCACGCGACGGTCTCCGTCACTGGCAGGCCCACCTCGGCGCCGACATGGAGGTCCACCCGTCGGGCGCCCCGCTGGCCGAGGGAGAGACCGTGGCCCTCCTCACTCGAAGGCTGGGGCTGTGGGTGCTCGCCGCCTGCCGGGTCGAGACCGTGATCGACGAGCCCACCACCTTCGGCTTCACCTACGCCACCCTCCCCGATCATCCCGAGACCGGCTTCGAGAGCTTCACCATCTCGCTCGTCGAGGGGCGGGTCGATTTCGCCATCGAGGCGGTCTCGAAGCCGGAGGCCCTGCTCAGTCGCCTCGGGGCGCCGGTCAGTCGCATCATCCAACGCCAGATCACCGACGGCTACGGTCGGTCCCTCCAACGCCACGTCGAGGCCGACCGAGCGCCCTGAGCAACCGTGGCCTCCCCGGGCCGGGGGTGGGCCAAGCGGCCGCCGTCCCACGGTCGAGAAATTTCTTCGAGGTATCTTGTCGATTCCGCGGAGGGCCGGAGTGATACGGGTGAGGCGCAAAGGTTGCGCCGGATATGGAAGAGGAATCTCACGATGGACTACCTGATCATGAACCACACCGTCGAGGTCGAGGGGCCCGCTCCGGGGACGCCCGAGTTCCAGGAGATCATGGGCAAGTGGATGGCCTACAACCAGATGCTGATCGACAACGGCCACTGGATCGGTGGGGGGTCGCTGACCCCGAGCTCGGCGGCGACCTCGGTGGCCAAGTCCGGTGATTCGGTGAAGGTCACCGACGGGCCCTTCGCCGAGACCAAGGAGCAGATCGGCGGGTACTACATCATCAAGGCCGACGATCTCGACGAGGCGATCCGCCTGGCCCAGGCCATGCCCGCCGACGACGTCGTGTTCGAGATCCGTCCGATCGCCTTTCGGCCCGACGCCTAGGACCGACCCGGTGTCGCCGCTCCCGTGAGCAACGACCCGCGGTCGAGGGCGCGCCCCGACCCGGTTGAGGATCGCCTCGACCGGGCGATGCGCGACGACTGCCCGCGGATCCTCTCGATCCTGGCGTCCCGCTTCGGCGATCTCGACCTCGCCGACGACGCCGTGCAGGACGCCATGATCGAGGCGGCGCGGACCTGGCCCGAGACGGGCGTGCCACCGAACGTCGGCGGGTGGTTGATGACCACCGCACGCCGTCGGGCCCAGGACCGCCTCCGGTCGGCGAAGCGATCCCGCCTGCGCCTCGAATCGTTGGGGCCGGCGCTCGTGGAGCGGCAGGAGGCACCGGATGTGCGGTTGACCGACATGATCGACGAACCACCGGGCGATGAGCCCGCCGACGACTCGGTGGACGGAGCGGCGCCGCAACCGGACGAACGGCTCCGCCTTCTCCTGCTGTGTTGCCATCCGGCGCTGAACGTCGACGCCCAGGTCGCCCTGACCCTGCGCCTCGTCGGTGGTCTGACCACGGCCGAGATCGCCGCCGCCTTCCTGATCCCCGAGCCGACCCTGGCCCAGCGGATCGTGCGGGCCAAGGGCAAGATCCGAGCCGCCGCGATCCCGCTCAGGCTCCCGGACCAGCTGACCGATCGCCTTGGCGCGGTGCTCGCCGTGCTCTACCTGATCTTCAACGAGGGCTACCTGGCCCATGGCGACACGGCGGACTCGATCCGCACCGACCTGGTGGAGGAGGCCATCCGCCTGACCCGTCTCGTCAGCGAACTCGCACAGTCCGAAGCCGAGCCACTGGGTCTGCTGGCCCTGGAGCTCTTCCATCGGAGCCGGCAGACATCCCGGGTCGACGCCCTCGGTGATCTCGTGTTGCTGGACAACCAGGACCGTACGACCTGGGACCGTCACGCCATCGCCGAGGCCAACCGGGTTCTCGGTCGGGCCATGGCCCTCATGCAGCCGGGCCCGTACCAGGTGCAGGCGACGATCGCCGCGTACCACGCCAACGCGCCGACCGCCGAGGACACCGACTGGCTGACGATCGCGTCCCTCTACGCCCAGCTCGATGCGATGTCGGACTCCCCGGTGGTCCGCCTGAATCGGGCGGTGGCCGTGGCCATGTCGGATGGGCCGCTCGCCGGCCTAGAACTGCTCGACCAGGTCACCGGCCTCGACAACTATCACCTGCTGTGGGCGACGCGAGGTGAGCTGTGTCGACGGGCGAACCATGATGACGACGCGCGCCGGGCGTTCCGGAAGGCACTCGACCTCGTCCCAAACACCGCCGAACGTCGCCATCTCGAACGCCGTCTGGCCGCCCTCAGGTAGACCCGGTCCCGATCGGGGCCCGCCCCGAGCGGCGGCTGCTGGCCAGGCCGTCGCCAGCCGGGCTCGGATCGGCTCCGGTCGAACCTGCGCACCTTCCGGCCGAGAGCCTTGGCCGCTCGTGGCGACTCGACGGCGAGGGTGGCGTCCGCCGAGTCGTCATCGGCGAGGGGCAACGGTGATGACCGGACATGAGACACTGAGCACGTGCCGTCGACGACCCTCTACCTGATCCGCCACGGTGAGGCCGATGAGTCGGGAGAGGACGATCCAGGGTTGACAGACCTCGGTCGCCGCCAAGCCACGGCCGTTGGCCGGCGGCTCAGGGCGACGTCGACATCCGCAGTGCTCCACAGTCCACGACGCCGGGCAACCGAGACCGCTGCCATCGTCGCTGATCTACTGCCGCTAGCCGAACCGGCGCTGACGCCGGCGGCTGACGATGTGACGCCGTTCCCGCAGGACTGGACGACGGTGCCCGAGCGGTATCACAACTGGCTTCGACAAACCCCCAACGAGGTGCGAGATCCCGGAGCCCGCCGCCTCGATGCCGCGCTCGCTGAACTCGGCCGTGTCGGAGCCGCCGACTGCGAACGAATCGTCGTGACTCACAACTTCGTGATCGCCTGGTTCGTTCGGCACGCCCTCGACGCTCCGTGGTGGCGTTGGATCGGACTCAACCAGGCGAACGGTGGCCTCACCGTCATCCGGTTCCACGGCACTGACCCACCCCGCCTTCTCGCCTTCAACGACACCCAGCACCTGGAGCGCCTCCAACGGGGGGACTCCTGACCGCCCTGCCTCACCGCTGGACGGATGGCACACTCGATGAATGTATGGACGATGGGGTGACACCTCGGATTCAGCGGCGCCTCAAAGCTGACTTCGGAGAACACGCCGACCGTGTCGCTCACCTGCTCGAAGGAGCGCACTCCGGCACTCAACATCGAGAGCGCGTGATCGCAGCGATCGTCATCGCGGCTGCCGGCGATCTGCGGCAGATCCACGAGGGAGTCGCCCTCTCCAGATTGGACTGGCGCGACGTTCTCGTCGGCGGCGATCTTGCCGACGCCGACTGGGAGGAGGAGATGGACCGACTGCTCGGTCCGGGGGCGCCATGACGTCGACGGCGCGCTCGGCCTGACGCGCACGTCGGTCAGCCGACCGGTCGGGCGCTGAGACGGTGGTGGCGGCTGCGGCGGGGGGATCTCACCCGTCGAGGCGTCGCAGCTCGGCTGCTCTCCGCCTGTCCTTGGGGCGCCCGACGGCCTCGCGCATGGCGATGAGGCGTTCGAGTGACACGTACCGGACGGTCACCCCGTCGACGGTTGCGACCTCGGGGTGGGCGATGGCGTCGTCGATGTCGAGATCCCCCCACGGCAGGCCGACCGTGCAGCAGTCGCCGGCCGAGGACGCCGTGCGAAACACCACCTTCGGCAGTCGGAACGCCGTTGTTGCGTCGTCGAGCAGGACGCCGTCGTCGTCCCACAGCTGCGCGTCGGCGGCCTCGAAGCCGGCCCCGACCGCAGCAGCATCAGCCTCCTGACCCGACCACAGCAGATCGAGGTCGCCCGTCAGCTCGGCGGATCCGTGGAGGATTCCGGCGACCTGACCGATGACGACGACTTCCGCCCCCTGCTCATCGAGGCAGCGCAGCAGCGGCCTCGGATCGAAGCCGACCGCATCGTCGCATGCGATCGTCCCCTGCTCGTCGTCGGCGTCCTCGTGACCGACGCCGACGGCCGACCGGCCTCTGGTGATCTCGTCGATCCGCTCCACGGCTCGCTGGAGCCTCACCTCAGGCGACGTCACGCCACGACACTATCCCGAGGGCGAACCCCGCCTACCAGCTCTGGCCCGGCTGGTAGGTGCCGACGGTCCACTCGTGCCCGTCCGGGTCGGTCAAGCGGGCTCGCCAGGTGCCCCACTCGGTCTGCTCCGGCGGGTAGACGGAACGAGCACCGGCGGCGAGCGCCTGGTCGTAGGTGGCGGCGACGTCGTCGACCACCAGGTACAGGCCAGGAGCCGTCCCCGTTGTGGCGTCGCCGGGACCGCCCATCACCAGGCATCTCCTCGCTTCAGTTCGGTGTGGACGAGGGTGCCGTCTTCCGCCCGCTGTTCGATCGTCGTCTCGAAGCCGAACACCTCCCGCAGGAATCCCAGGGACGCATCCCCGTCAACGAAGGTCAGATACGGAACCAGGGTTGCCATGACCCATCTCCTCAAACGTCGGTCGGCGCAGGCTGGTCAGCTGCCAGCGGGACGACATCACCACCGATACCTGACACGAGTGAAAGGGATCGGATGTCCGGTGTCGGATGCGTCAGTGCCCGCGGGTGAGGAAGACCCCGAGCGACACGAGGACGACGGCGAGACCACCGTCCCAACCGAGCGGCTCGTCGAGAAACACCCACGCCAACAGGGCGATCTGCGCCAGCATCGTGCTGTTGATTCCCGCCGACTCCACCGCCGTCAGCTGACGGAGCGAGGAGTTCCACAGGGCGAAGGCGAGTGCGGTGTTCACGATCGCCAACCATCCGATGATCGCCAACGCTCGGCCCGACACGGTCGGCCAGCCCTCGACGGCGACGCTCGCGACCGCCAGGGCCACTGCGCCCGCAGTCATGCTCAGTGCGGTCACGTCCACCGCCGGGATCGGTGCGCTCCGGTTGACGCTGCGCCCGAGGATCGATCCGATCGCGTTGGCGACCAAGGCCACACCGGCGGCGACCATCCCGGTGACGGTGAAACCGAGATCGCCGGTGAGGTAGAGCGCAGCCCCGACGAGCACCAGACCACCGCCGATCACCTGGCGAGGCGAAGGGGGCTCGGCCAGCGTCCGTGAAGACAGCGCGGCCACCAGCAGTGGCGTGGCCGACAACACCAGACTGGTGGTCGCCGCAGGCTGACTATCGATCGCAACGAACTGCGCCCCCTGGGTGGCGGCGACGAGCACCAGGCCGAGGCCGCCGACCCGGGCCAGGAGCGAGGCTTCCACGTCTCGCCACATCGTCCGTGGCGCGCCTCTCGCTGACACCCACAAGACCAGGACCGCCGCCGCCAGCCCGTAACGCATCGCTGCGAACCCGAGTGGCGCCAATTCCTCACCATCGAGCCCCCACCGGATGAGAACCCACGACGTGCTCCACAGGAACGTCACGAACAGCGCCAGCCAAACAGCGGCACGTCGGCTCGACAGGGAAGCCCTCAACACTCTCACCTCACAGGATCGGCACGCAGAAGCAGTGCCGACGTCCCCCCTCGAGGCTTCTATCCGAATAAGGTGCGAGCCCGATCTTGTGGGCCTTCTGTGGCGCTCGAACCGGACCCAGCGAACTGGCGGAACCCTAGCCACCCTTCGGTCGACGATTCGACCGTAGCGGCACCCGATCCGCTCGGCCAGCGGGGGTCGTATCCTGAGCGGGGTGGCTGCTTTGGATTCGGATGAATTGGCCCAGCTGGCAAGGTGCTTCGAGCGTGTTCCCGATGCCCAGTACGCCGTGCTGGAGCGGTGTATCGACCAGTCAGCGCGTGCGGTGGTGGAGACCGGCTCGGAGTCGTACAGCTATCTCACGGCCGGGCGAGGAGAGCGCCACTGGTCTTGATCCCCGCCGCCATGATCTCGCCGCTCATGTGGTTCCACGTGATCGAGACGTTGACGTCCACCCATCGGATCATCGTGCCCTCGGTCCCTCGGACCGGTTTCCGCAGTGCCCAGGCGGCCGTCTCCACCGTCGAGGCCATCCTCCAGGCCGAGTCGATCGACAGGGCGTCGATCGTCGGGTACTCCTACGGCGGAGGTGTCGCCCAGTACGTTGCCGAGTGCAATCCGGACTCGGTCGACACCCTGGTCCTCTCGCACACCGCAATGCTCAGACGGGACGGAGCCCTCCGCCGAGCCGAGCGGGCGGCGACGGTGGTGCGACGCCTCCCCAACCCGGCGGTTCGAGCGATCATCGCCGCCCGCACCAGGTCCGGAAAGGCGTCTGACTGGTATCGGTTCCGACAGGCGTTCTTCCGCTGGGCCGGATCGGAAGCGACCAAACGGCACTATGTGGAGTTTCTGGAGAACAGCGCTCGCTTCTACCGAGACGTCGAGCACCTACCGATCGGTGAGGTGCGGTTCACCGGCCGAACCGTTGTTCTCGGGACCCGGTCGGATCGGGACACATTCGCCTACCACCAACCCCTCGTCGACCTCTACGCGACGAGCGAGGGTCATGTGTTCGACGAACCCGGTGGCCATCACATGCTGTTCCTCTACCCGGAGGCCTATTCCGCCCGTCTCCAGAGCGTCCTCGGGTAGGCCGGAGAGTCGCCCGGTCAGCCCTCGGTCAGGTCGGCCCAGACGTCGAGAGAGTCGTCGACGGTGTGGGTGGTGGCGTCGCCGAGCAGGATCGACTCGTAATCGTCCAGGATCCACCAGGCGGACAGCGGGGTGCTGACGGCCCAGGTCGTCCCATCGACTTCGGCTTCGATCGGTGCATCCGGAAGCAGCGGATTGTCGAGAGCCGACAGCCCTCCCGTGATATCGCCACTGAGCGAAATGATGATGTCGGCCCCCTGCGATGGAATGAGCTCCTCGGAGATCTCGATGTAGCCGAAGTCGGACGGGTCGTCATTGGTCTGATCCGGTGGGCGTTGCAGACCGAAGTCGTCGGCGAAGGTGGCGGCGAGCAAGGGGGACTCGAAAGCGTAGAACCCGCCGCCAGAACCGAAGTCGGTGAGGATCGACAGACTGCTGCCGGCCACCGGCGAATCCTCCACCTGCGCCGCCAGGGCGTCGCGTCGTTCGGCGACGCGGCCAATGATCTGCTCGGCCCGTTCCTCGGTGCCGGTCACCGCAGCGAGGACCCGCAACTGGTCCTCCCACGACGCAAGCTCGAGGTCGGGGAGAACGACCGGGGCGATCTCCTCCAACACGTCGACGACTTCGAGGTGGGGAGGCTGTCCGGTGCCGATGATCATGGCCGGTGCCTCCACCGCAACCAGCTCGAGGTTGCCGGACTCGATCACGCCAACGCCGGCATCCTCGACGACGGCGAGGGAGGCGGTGTCGGAGAAGTAGTTGGCCGTGGTCACCGGCTCGACGCCGAGTGCCAGCAGCATCTGGGCCGCCCACTCGTCGAGGGTGAAGATCCCGGCGGTCGTTACCGGAACGGTGATCTCCCCGTTTGCCGTCGCCACCGTTACCGTCGACCCCGCACCGGCGTCCTCGGCGGGTTCGTCGCCGGACGTCGCCTCGCCGCCCCCTTCCATCTGGTCCTCCTCCGACCCGGTCGCCTCCGGGGCCTGCTCGCCCTCGGCTGTCGGGTCATCGACGGTCGCCGGTGGGTCGAGCGCAGCGTCGGCGTCGCCTCCATCGCCACCGCACGAGGCGACCAGCAGGGCGCAGACGGCCAGCGGCACCACGAGGGTCCTGCGGAGGATCGGGCGAATAAGTTGGTTCATCCAAACAAATTAGGAATCCCTATCGCCATCCGTCAACATCACGAACCGAACTCGGCGACGATGCCGATCGAGAGCGCCCGAAGGTGCCGATCGAAGAGCGTTTCGTTCGCCGGGGCCTGATCGCGGGCTTGGGCCAGTCGAGGGGTCTTGACCGGGTCGGTGAAACCCAGCTCCGAATCGGCCAGTTCCTCGCCGGCCACCCAGCGGACGGTCCAGTTGAGCAACAGGTTGAGGGCGGCGTCCGCGTCGACGGCACTGAAACCAACCGCCGACAGCTCGACGAGACAGCGTTCGAGGAAGAGATCCAGATGGTCGGTCGAACCGAGCCATCCGGTGGTGACGATCGCCGACGCCACCCCGGTCGACGCACTGACCAACCGCCGGACATGGCGGGCGATGTGATCGAGGTAGGCGACGGCGTCGACATCGGCCTCGCGGTGTGGCGGCTCCTGTTCGCGGCCGACGACATGATCGATCACGAGGACCAGGAGCTCCTCGTTGTTGGCGGCGTGGCGATAAACCGCCGTCTCGCTGACGCCCACACCCTCGGCGACGGCGGCGATGCTCCATCGGCCCGGCGCAAGCGACAGCGCGGCGTCGGCGATCCGCTCGGGGGTGACCAACGGTGGTCGACCTCGTGGTCGTCTGGTGCTCGCCATCTCACCGACCTCGCCGTGCGCCGAAAACCACCGTCACGCAGCCGCCCCGATCGCACACCACCGTGGGCGACCGATCACCCCCCAACGTCAGCGCTGCGTCATCCGCTCGGGCGACAACCACCACGAGTACCCGTACCTTCTCGTTCAACAGGTGTGCTTCGCCCGAGCCGCCGACACCGACCGCCTTGAGCGAACTCCCCTCACCCTACCGATCCGACGGCCCCCGACGGGACGGGACCCGAGACCGCTCACCGAGCGTCGGCCGCGTCGACCCACCGCCGTGTGCGGACGGTTCGCGACGCCCCCACCTCTCACCGACCGATTCGGGCCCGCCGTGACGGCTACCATCTCGTGACCGGAGCCGGCGCGGACGCCGAGACGAGGCGGCACCAGCAACAGCATTCGACTGGGCAGAGCGGTGACACAGCGGAACGGACCGGACGTGCGAAGAGGAAGACGCCCGACCCTCGGGCCTCGCAGGCGCCGAGCGGAAATCGACCGGGATCGGCTCGCATGTCGACGGTGACCCTCTTCGACCTCGGGCTCCTCCTTGCGATCGTCATCGCCGCGCTCGGCGGCACTCGGCTCGGGCTGTTGACCCGGGCCTGGTCATGGATCGGGTTGGGTGTCGGACTGGTCGTCGCCACCCCGCTGGCCGGCCCCGCCGTCGCCCCGCTCGACGGCCAGGACCCGTTCGTCCGGCTCATGGCGACCATCGTGGTGGTGGCGATCTGCGCCGGTGTCGGCCAGGCGGTCGGGTTCACCATCGGCAACCGATTGCGGCGGGGCCTGCCGGAGTCCCTGCAGAGCGCCGATCGGGTGGCCGGCGGGGTCGCCGGTGTGCTCTTCGTGCTCGTCGTCGTCTGGCTGTTGCTACCGACCCTGACCCTGATGCAGGGCACCCCGGCCCGGCTGGCCCGAGGCTCGGTGATCGTGGCCGCCGTCGATCGGTATTCGCCGCCGGTACCGCAGTCGGTACGCGATCTCGGACAGCAGGTGAGCGACTTCGGCTTCCCCGAGGTGTTCGACGATCTCCGAGCGGCGCCGGAGGTCGGGCCGCCACCCGAGACCCTCAGGTTGCCGGTCGAGGTGGTGAACGGGGTGCGGCCGTCGACGATGAACATCGAGGCCCGAGGCTGTGGTGGGATCAATGAGGGCAGCGGCTTCGTCGTCGAGGCCGAGCTGGTGGCCACCAACGCCCACGTCGTTGCCGGGAGCGAGTCGCTCGAGATCGTCCTCGACGACGGAGCCAGTCGCCTCCCCGCCGAGTTGGTGGCGATCGACACCGGCACCGACCTGGCCTTGCTTCGAGTGCCGGGGCTGACCCGCTCGCCGCTCCCGCTCGGCACGGCCGAGGACGGCACGACGGCCGCAGTGTTCGGCTTCCCCGGCGGCCAGGACCAGCTGCGCATCGCACCGGCCGTCGTCGCCGACGACCAGATCGCCCTCGGGCGGGACATCTACGACCGCAACGTGGCCAGCCGAGAGATCCTCATCCTGGCCGCCGACGTCCGCCGGGGTGACTCGGGCAGCGCCGTCGTCGATCCCGCCGGACGGGTGGTCGGCGTGCTCTTCGCTCTCGCCCCCGATCGACCGGCGACCGCCTACGCCCTCGACGTCACCGAGTTGCGCCGCCTGCTGGATCAACCTCGCACCCCGTCGGCGGCCTCGGGCCCGTGTCTCTAGGCGTTCGCCCTCCAGACCGGACGACGCCCCGAACCACCCCGGCACGCCGCCGAAACCCGACCTCGCCGAAGCCTGTCGCCCCTCGCCCTACGTTCGCGTGACGGCGCGCCGCGTCCATCGCTGTGCGTACACCCAGGCGGTGCGGTGACCGGCGATCGAGGACCAGGCCTCGGAGTGCTCGACCCTGGCTCGGGCGATAGGCCCGACGTGCTCGTAGCGGGCGCCACCGACCTGGGTCGGGTCGCCGTCGATGAGACTGCTCATGGTGGACACCACCTGAGCGGAGGCGGCATGTCGCAGCACGGCCCGGAGTGCTTCCGTGCCGTCTTCACCGGCGGTGTCGTGGAGGTGTCGCTCACCCGTTGGGGTGGCTTCGATGAGTCGGGCCGGCCGTTGCGGTGGGTTGACGACGAGGAGGTCTCCACCGAGTGCGCCGAGTTCGGTCCAGTCGCTCTCGGCGTAGGTCACGCGGCGCCCGCCGTCGGTGCCGGCGTGGGTGAGCACGTTCGCTTCGGCGGCTTGGAGGGCCGCCGGGTCCCGGTCCTGAGCGATGACGCGGGCGGCTCCCCCTTCGAGAGCAGCGATCGTCATGAGTCCCGCTCCGCAGCCGGCATCGATGACGAGGCGTCCATCGAGCGGCGGGGGCGAGCCGGCTCCGCCTGCATCGCGAGCGATAGCCGCCGCCAGAAAAGCGCTGAACGCGCTCGGACGATGGACGCCGGACGTCGTGTGGAGCTCGGCGCCAAGGCGACCCCAGCGTCTCAGCGCCTCCGGGTCGATCTCTTCGCAGCTCACTCCGCCTCCTCGGCTCTCCACCGCTCCTCGGAGAGCACACAGTAACCACGCACCCATCGCCCGGACCACCGACTATCCCGAGCGTGCCGGACATCCCGACCGCTGAGACCACGGTCCACATCCCGTGGCGTGCTCAGGGGCATGCGGCGGGGCCACTCGAGGCCACTGAACACCCGAGTGCCCCTGCAGCCCGGCGCCTGCAGCGGGACGCCCGAGTTCGTCGGGTGCGGTGTCACCCGGCCGGGTCATCGGCGGCGACTTACTGTCAGTGACGATGGACGACCGTTCTGATGAGGCTGTGTACGCCGCGTACAGCTCGGAGCTTGTGCGTTTCGCAGCCGGGATCGTCGGTCCCGACGACGCTCCTGACGTGGTCGTGGAAGCCTTCCTCCGGGTCGCCCGCTCATCGACCTGGAGTCGGGCCCGTGACAAGCGGGCGCTGTGGTACCGAGCCGTGGTGTTCGAAGCCCGCTCGTGGAATCGGTCGACCACTCGGCGCCATGTCCGGGAGCAGCGGGTAGCGGCGACGGTGCCCACGACGGTGGTGGAAGCCAGAAGAGACGATCGAGTGACGGAGGCTCTTGCGGTGTTGAGCTCTCAGCAACGAGCGGTGGTGATGCTGACGTATTGGGCCGATCTCGATCCTCCTGGCGTTGGCCGGCTGCTGGGGATCTCCGAAGGAGCGGTGAGGAAGCAGCTGGCCCGGGCTCGACGGAAGCTGAAGGGAGAACTCGGCCATGGATGATCTGGAACTCGATGAACTGGTTCGCAACACCGTTATCCGGATCGCAGACGGTGCTCCGCAGCCACACCCCTTTCCCGCCTCCAGCAACGCGGTCGACCGTGGCGGTGGGCTGGGACGACCCATCCGCTGGATGGAGGGCCATAGCCGGCTGGCGCTGGTCGCCGTCGCTACCACCGTCGCAATGACGGGTGGTTGGCTGGCCTCCAGCGCCGGCTTGTTTGATCGATCGATCGACGTCGAGGCCACCGACGAAGGCGTTGTCGCCTCGTCCGCCTCGGGAGCGAACACCGGTGTCGACCAGGCATGGCCGACGGTGACCCCTGGTGCCGAGCTGATCCCGAGCGATGCGTTGGCACCGAGGCGGCTGATCTTCGGCCCTGGCGACGAGCCGACGGACGTGGTCGAGGACTACCTGACCGATCGGCTGCCGGACCTGGCGGCGATACCCGACGGGCTGGTGATCGAGGAGATCGAGACGGTCGACGGTCATGCGGTGTTCGGTTGGCTATCGGACGTCGCCGACGTGCGGGTCAACGGATGGATCTACCTGCTGGAGGCCGATGGGTCGTGGTGGGTGGTGGCCGCCGTCACCGAGGGCGTCGATGCTCACCGGGTCGTCTACGACCTGGAGCGTGTGGTCGCCCTGATCACCTCCACCGGTGACGAACCGCTCGTCATGGATCTGGTCGACATCGACACCGGTGAACCATTCGAGCCGGTGAGCGGAGAGACGCCCGCCGCTGCGCCGTCGGAGCGCCGGCTCGGTGTCGCAGGACGCAGCGAACGCCTCGGTGACGTGGAGACGATCGAGATCGACACGCCCGTGGGCCGCCAACGGTTTGCCGTTCGGATCCAGGCCGTCGGGGGCACGCCGCTGACCATCACCGAGTTCACGGTCAGTCAGGAAAACGCCGAGATGGCCCTGACCCTGTTCGTCGAGCCGGCTGCGGTCGACACCGTAGCCGCCGCGCTGGAAGCCGATATCCGAACCGCCGACTACCAGCTCCGCGACGCCGCCGATACCCAGGACGACTATCGGCGGCTGTTCAGCGATGCATCGGCGGTCACCGAGATCTGGGACGAAGCGGCCGGGCTGGAATCGATCTCTCTCGCCCTCGCCACCAACGATCCGACCGCGGTCGTCATCGAGGAGCTGGGCCAACTCGACGGCGTCCTGGCAGTCGTCGCAACCCCGTCGCCATCCTCGTCGGAACACGAGGAGGCAGCGGCACGGGAGTACGCCGAATGCCCTGTCACGCAACCTCCCCGAGAGGCATTCGTACCGCCCGAACCGTGGCCGGCCACGCCGGCGTTGGACGGCCTTGCCTGGTACGGGACCGATGATCTCTGGACCGTGATCGAGATCGGCGGATCGGTGGAGAACAAGAGCGTTTGGTGGAGCGCCAAGTTCCCGGGAGGCACCGACGAGCCAAATCCACCGCTGACGGTCACCTTCGAACGACTCGATACAGGGGCGGCACCAATCGTGTACGACGCTCCCGGGACGAACGGGTTCACCGACGCCGACCAGTGGTTCATGATCAACGGCCTCGAACCGAGGGAGGCCGGCTGCTGGCGGGCGACCGCCACCTACAAAGGCACGGCTCTCAGCTACATCTACGAGGCGCCCTAGGACCACCCGGGCCCCACCGCTCCCGATCGGGGCCAGATGGTCAGGAGCCGGGACTCATCGAGCGAGCGATGGCTGCGCTGGTCCCGTCAGGTCGATGCAAGGCCGATGAGGCCGCGTTGGCCGTCTCAGCTGGCGTTCGGGTGGGCGTCGAGCCACTCGATCATCTCGCCCGTGTTGGTGTGGCTACTCGGCGGAGAGGTTCAGAGCGATTCGCTGGATTTGCTGGGTCGGGTAGGGGTGCGTGACTGCGAGGGTCCTGCGGTGGACGCCGAGGGTCTGGAATGGCGTGGGGTCTCCGCCTGGTGGGTGCTCAGGGTCGAGGTCGGCTATGACGCTGATCTCGAAATCTTGTCGGGTTCGGTTCTGTTGAGCCTGTTTGACACGATCGGCGAGTGCTGGTGTGGCGCGTATGTTGACGCCATCAGCATGTTTGACAGCGAGGTTTACGGTTGTCCGAGCGGAAGATGTTTCGCGGTGTGATTCGCGGTGGCGCCCGTGTGTTCAGCGCGCACGTCGCTGGACCTGGGTTCGCCGTGACCCACAGCTAGCCAAGGAGGATGGAGCACACCATAAGAAAGTCCCTTACACAAGCATTGCGGTGGCTTTCCCCGAGACCGAGCCGGTTCTTGGGCAACCATCGTCACCTCGCGTTGCTCGTTGAGCAGGATCGTTGCGAATCGGATCAAGCTCATCATCCGATATCAGGTGACCAGACCAGCGACTCACTGGCAGAATCGTCCGGATGGCTAACGGACGAACTAGCGGCCTGCTTCAGATCTACATTGGGAGACTAGGGTTCTACGCCACAACCACACTGCTCTTCTCGGCAGCCGGCTCAGTGTTCACCTGGAGAGAGACAAGCGTTTGGGTCGACGCCAACCCCGTCGTATCCGGCCCCATCGCCCTGCTGAGCCTCTTGCCAGCGATCGCCATCGTTGCCGTCATCCGAGTGAAGTGGGCGGCGGCTCTCCTCGTCTCTGGGGGCGCCGCATCGACCATGCTCCTGTTCTGGTGGCTGTTCGCCTCGTCAGACTCCTCGACAGCCTCGCTTGTCTTCCTCTTGGGCTGGTTCCCCGGCGTACCACTGGCCGTAGTCGCTACGATCATCGTTCGGTTGCGCCAGTTGGCTTCGACTCCGCCGGCAGCCCCGATGCCAGAGGACCGTGAGATCAAATACCGATTCAGGGTTGATTCACGATGAGCGGAGGTCGATAGCGGATCGACGACCGCTCGAATCTCGGTGTTTTCCCTGGTGAGGGGTGGAGCCCGAAAGGAGATTTGAACTCCTGACCTACTCATTACGAATGAGTTGCTCTACCAACTGAGCTATTCGGGCGCAGCGCTCCAGCCTAGCGTTCGGGCTGCCGTTCGCTCCCTGAATTCGTCAGCGGGCGGGGCTGAGGCGCAGGAGGAGACTCTGGAGTAGGAGGGGCTCGTTGGGGTTGCGGATCAGGTCTTCCGTCGCCGTCTGGATGTGACGCAGCGCCGCCTCGGCCCTCGGGTCGGGAGCGGCGACCAGACGATCCCGGTACACCCGGGCCATGGTGGCCATGCCGAACCGCAGCTCGTCGAAGCGCTGCCGGCGCACCTCGCGCTTGTGGCGCGCCACCAGGTCGGAACGGCCCGACCCCCGCTCGCCCATCTGCTCGACCCGTTCCTCAAGCGCCACCAGCTCCGCCGCCTGTCGCTCCTCCAATGCGGCGTGCGAGCCGTCGATGGCGGCGCGGATCTCGTTGACCAGCTCCACCACGGTCGCCCCGTGGCCGTCGAGGCGGTCGGGCACCCGACGCCACAGATCGGCCCGGGCCGCCAGACCGTCGTCGGCGGCCAGCAGGTTGGCCCGGCCCATGTCGCCCCCGGCAGCCGTGGCGGCCGCCAGTGCCCGCTCGGGCTCCACCCCCCGCTCGGCGAGCGCCGCCTGCATCTGGGTGATCGACAGCTGGCCGAACTCGACGTTGACGCAGCGGCTGGCGATCGTGACCAGCTCCGGCGGCACCTCCTCGGCCAGCAGCAGGAACACCGCCGAGGGCGGCGGCTCCTCGATCACCTTGAGCAACTTGCCGATCGCCGCCTCCTCGATGGCGTCGACCCCCCGGACCACGATCACCTTGCGGGCCCCCTCCACCGGCGAGCGGAGACCGGCCCGGATGATCTGCTCGGCCTCGCTCACCCGCAGGGCTGCGCCCTCGGGCTCGACCACCACCAGGTCGGGGTGGCGGGCCTCCTGGGCCAGGCGCACCGACCGGTCGGCGGCCTCGGCCGCCTCGGCCGCACCACCGTCGGCCACCGCGGCGTCCGAGGTCGGGGCGAGGAGCAGGCCGGCGAACCCGAGGGCCGCCTCGTAGGAGCCGCTACCCCGCGACCCGAGGAACAGGTAGGCGTGCACGGGCGAGGCGGTGGCCGACGTCAGCCGATCGAGCGTCGTCTGCTGACCCACGACGTGGGCCCACGGGTCGAGCGCGGTCGTCTCGGTCACGTCGTGCTTCCTCTCAGGATCCGGCGCGGAGCGCCGGTGCGACCAGCGGCTCGACGGCCTTCCACACCCGCTCGGCCACCTCCTCGATCGAGCCGTCGGCCGACACCCGGATCCAGCCCTCGGTGTCGGCCAGCTCCCGGTAGGTGGCCTGGATGCGCTCGTGGAACGACCGGTCCTCCTGCTCAAGACGGTCGAGCTTGCGATCGAGGCGAGCCCGAGCCGAGCCCTGATCGACGTCGAGGTAGACCACCACGTCGGGCCACCTGCCGTCGATGGCCCAGTCGTTGACCCGACGGACGGCGTCGACGCCGAGTTCACGGCCACCGCCCTGGTAGGCGAGGGAGGAGTGGACGCTGCGGTCCGACACCACCACCCGTCCCTCGGCCAGGGCCGGGCGCACCACCTCGGCCAGGTGCTGGGCCCGATCGGCCGCCATCAGCAGCGTCTCGGTGCGGGGGTCGACGGGGGCACCGTCGGGGTCGAGCAGCAGCTTCCGCAGGCTGGTGCCGAGCGGCGTGGCCCCGGGCTCATGGGTGAGAACGGCCCCGATCCGTTCGGCCAGGATCCGGGCTTGCGTGCTCTTGCCCGAGCCCTCGCCACCCTCGAATGCGACGTAGGTCATGACGACCTCAACGTAGCGTCAAGAAGCGGCTTTCTTGGTCGCCGCTTTCTTGGTCGCCTTCTTCTTCGTCGACTTCTTCTTGGCCGTTGCCTTTTTGGTCGCCTTCTTCTTGGCCGCTTTCTTCTTGGGCGCCTTGCCCTCGAGCTCCATCTTCTGGCGACGGATCGTCAGCAGCTCCGAGGCCCGCATGATGTCTATACGCTCCACCGAGTCGCCCTGCTGGAGGCTGGCGTTGGTCTCGCCGTCGGTCACGTACTCGCCGAAGCGACCGTTCTTCACCACGACCTTGAGGTCGGTGACCGGGTCGACCCCGAGCTCCTTGAGCGGGCCGGTCGCCTTCTGACCCCGACGCCGCTTGGGTTCGGCGAACAAGGCCAACGCCTGGGGCACGTCCATGGTCAGCAGATCGCGCTCGGCCTCGAAACTACGGGTGTCGTGCCCCTCGTCGCCCTTGGCCCCCTTCTCGATGTAGGGGCCGTGGGGACCGTTGCGGGCCACGATCTCCATGCCGTCGGACGGATCGACGCCGACCACCCGGGGGATGGTCAGCAGCTCGACGGCCTCGGCCAGCGTGATGGTGCCCATGTCCATGTCTTCGAACAGGGAGCTGGTCTGCGGCTTCTCGTCGGCCTCGTCGTCGTACACGCCCATCTGGACATACGGCCCGAACTTGCCGTCCTTGACGATCACGTCGAGACCGGTGTCGGGGTGGGTGCCGAGCGGCACCTCGTCCGGCACGGCCAGGATCTCCTCGGCCCGGACCGCCGTCAGCTCGTCGGGCGGGATGTCGTCGGGGATGGACTTGGTGTCCTCGCCCCGCTGGAGGTACGGGCCGTATTGACCGACCCGGGCCACGATCGGCTCGCCGTTGGAGTCGGCCCCGATCGGGATCGAGTTGACCGCTCGGGCGTCGATGTCGCCCAGACGGTCGCTCACCTTGTCCCGCAGGCCGGGGTAGTCCTCGGCGCCGAAGTAGAACTCCCGCAGCCACGGGATGGCGTCTTCCGCACCGGAGGCGATGCCGTCGAGGTCGGTCTCCATCTGGGCGGTGAAGGCGTAGTCGACCAGGTCGGGGAAGTGCTGCTCCAGCAGAGTGACCACGGCGAAGGCGAGGAAGCTCGGCACCAGGGCCGAACCCTTCTTCCAGGCGTAGCCCCGGTTCTGGATGGTGCCCATGATCGAGGCGTAGGTGGAGGGACGGCCCACGCCGAGCTCCTCCAGCCGCTTGACCAGCGAGGCCTCGGTGTAGCGGGCGGGGGGCTGGGTGTCGTGTCCGGCCACCTCGACCTCACCCAGGTGGGCGCCGTCGCCCTCCTGCAGCGGGGGGAGACGACGCTGCTCGGCGTCGTCGCCGTCGTCGTCCTCGTCGGTGCTCTCGACGTAGACCTTCAGGAACCCCTGGTGGGTGATGACGGTGCCCGAGGTGGAGAACAGAGCGTTGCGACCCGATCGGCCCTCGACCGAGAGGCGCAGCGTCACCGTCTCGCCGGTGGCGTCGGTCATCTGGGAGGCGACGGTGCGCTGCCAGATCAGCTCGTAGACCTGGCGGTCCTGGTTGTTGAGCTCGCCGGCCACCTCTTCCGGGGTGCGGAAGCGGTCGCCGGCGGGGCGGATGGCCTCGTGGGCCTCCTGGGCGTTCTTGGCCTTCTTCGAGTAGGTGCGGGGGGCATCGGGCAGGAAGTCGGCGCCGTAGCGCTCGGCGATCTGACTGCGGGCCGCCGCCACCGCGGTGTCCGACAGGGTGGTGGAGTCGGTCCGCATGTAGGTGATGAAGCCCCGCTCGTACAGCCCCTGAGCCACCCGCATGGCCTGGGCCGACGACAGCCGAAGCTTTCGGCTGGCCTCCTGCTGGTAGGTGGAGGTGATGAACGGCGCCGCCGGACGACGCCGGTAGGGCTTGGCCTCGCGGCTGGCCACCCGGGCCGGGCGGTCCTCCACGTCGGTCTTGACCGCACGGGCCGCCGTCTCGTCGAGGTGGATCACGTCGGCCTTGGCCAGCACACCGGTGGAGCCGAAGTCCTTGCCGGTGGCGACCCGCTGATCGTCGAGTTCGAGGAGCTGCGCGGTGAAGGGGCGCTCCGCGCCCTGGGCGTCGAAGGTGCCCTTGAGATCCCAGTAGTTGGCCGAGCGGAACGCCATCCGCTCCCGCTCGCGCTCCACCACGATCCGGGTGGCCACGCTCTGGACCCGTCCGGCCGACAGGCGGGGCTTCACCTTCTTCCACAGGACGGGTGACACCTCGTACCCGTAGAGGCGGTCGAGCAGGCGTCGGGCCTCCTGGGCGTCGACCAGGCGACGGTCGAGCTCGCGGGGCGAATCGATGGCCCGCTGGATGGCCTCGGGGGTGACCTCATGGAACACCATCCGCTTCACCGGGATGCGGGGGTTCAACACTTCGAGGAGATGCCAGGCGATGGCCTCCCCTTCGCGGTCTTCATCGGTGGCGAGCAGCAGCTCGCTCGCCTCCTTCATCAGCGACTTCAGCTTCTTGACGTGGTCGCGCTTGTCGTTGGACACGACATAGAGCGGTTTGAAGTCGTTGTTCACGTCGATGCCCAGGCGAGCCCACTTTTCCGACTTGTGGCTCTTGGGTACTTCGGCCGCCGTCCGAGGTAGATCACGGACGTGCCCGATCGACGATTCCACCATGTAGTCGTCGCCCAAGTAGCCCGCGATGGTGCGGGCCTTGGCCGGCGACTCGACGATCACGAGAGGTTGGGACACGTAGCGAAGGCTAGGAACAGTTTGCGCCTTTTTGTCAACACCTCGACGGTTTTTGCTTTGACCAGGGCTCCGGCGGTGCGCCGCAAGGCGCACCGCACCCGCCGACAGATTCCGTCAAGATCTGCCGCCAGCACTTCTAAAGGGCCTCTTATTAGGGCCCTGAGACCGGGCCTCGCACCCGGCCGTCCACCGGCCTCGGCGCCGCCTACTGGTGCAGTTCCATCTGCACGGTGGTGCCACCGTGGCCGGAGTGGAACGAGCAGGCGCTCGACAGGTGCTGCATCAGGGGTAGACCGAACGCTCCCTCGACCAGGAGACGCTCGGGATCGGTGATCTCCGGGACAGGGGCCGGGGGCATCTCCATGCCGTCGCCCTGGTCGCTGACCGACAGCCGGACCGACCCCGACGCCACCTCGCACCGGACGACCACCCGGCCGTCGGCATCGGAGGCCAGGTTGGCCTAGATGGCGTTGGTCGTGGCCTCCGAGGTGACCCAGCGGAGATCGTCGAGACGGTCGCCGTGTATGGCGTCGACGGCGTTGGTGGCGGCGGCAACGATCATGCGGACCACGGCCACCATGTCGACCCGGGACGGGATCTCGATCTCAACCAGCCCGCGCTCGACGATCGCCTGATCGTCGACTGCGAAAGCATGGTTCATCGAGTTCAACTCGGTACCTACCTCGAACTGCCTGCTAGCTGCCTGGGTAGCTGTTGGCTTGAGAAACTTTGGGCCTATACAACTGTCTCACGAAACAGCCTGCCACCAACAGTCAAGTGAGTCGATTCGTGATGAGATCGGCACGCGGAGCCAAGGCCACGGGTGGGTGGCGACCACGTCGAGACGGTCGGCCCGACGACGCCATCCCGGCACCGGCGTGAAGGTGGCGGCCAGTCGACGGCCGGCCAGCACCTCCACCGGATCGCCCAGCCACAACTCGAGCCGACGACGGGATGCCAGCTCGGCCAGGGTCTCGACCAGGAACGAGAGCCGCCCGGACGACAGCCTCAGCCCGGCCAGCAGCGGCTCGTCGAACACGAACACCGCCGGCAGTTCGGGATGGGCGACCAGGGCGGGGTCGGTGTCGCCCAGCGACTCGGCCGTGAGCCACACCTCCTCGGCTCGGCCGGTGATCGACGGCAGGAGGGGGCCGGTGGTGCCGGTCAGGTCGGGATCCTCGTCGAGCAGGGCCCACGCAATGGCGACGGCATCGGACCGTCCCCCCGGGGTCGCCGTGCCGACCGGGGTCGCCGTGCCGACCGGGGTTGCCGTGCCCGTCGAGGTGGTGGCCCGAGACGGGGACGGGGCGGGGGTCGAGAGCAGGGCGGTGTCGGGGGCGTGATCGGGGAGGCGCTCGACCGGGCACTGGTAGACGAGCTCACATGACGCGCACAGCCCCGGCGCCAGCCGTTCCACCTCCCACCGGGAGAACGGGTGACGCTCGCCGCCGAGCAGGCCCTGGCCTCGGAGCCACGACAGACGCCCTGCGGAGCGGGAGCCGTCGAGGAGGTGACGGTAGAGGTGGTCGTCGCCTTCGCGCCACGAGCGGTCGGTGTGTCCCAGCCACCAGGAGGCCAGCCACCGTCGTCCCTCGCCCACCAGCCACCCGTCCTCCTCCACCTCGTCGAGGGGAAGTCCGAGGCAGCCCATCCGTCGATCCCAGCCGGCGGAGGGGGCCGAGCGCCGGCGGTCCCGGGTGGCGACGAACCCCTCGGCGCCACCAGCTCGCCGGTCGGGCCGGCCGCTGCGCCGACCTGGCGTGAGGCCGTTCCCGTCCCCGCCTCGGTCGCCGGCCGGGGCGGCCGCCGCCGAGGTCACCGGTTCGCCCAGGTCGGCCAGTCGGGGGCCGAGACGGGCGTAGAGGTGGCGCCCGTACTCCTGGAGGAGGAGGGAGCGGCGGAAGGCGTGGACGTCGGCCGGGTCGCCGCCCTCCACGCTGTCCCACACCCGTTGCAGACTGAGCAGGCCATGACGGATCCAGGGCGACAGGCCAGACACGGTGCGGCGGGGCTGCGGGTAGGCGTTGCGTCGATGCTCGGCGTAGCCCCGGAGTACCAGCCGGCGCAGGGCGGCGTCGGCCGCCGCCTGTCCACCTCGGACGGTGGACGACGAGCGGTTCTCAGCCTCGGCCCGGCGCCGTTCCGCCAGATGGCCGAGGTGGGTGGCCACGTACTCCTCGGCCGCCCATCGGCCTTCGGCGGGCAGGGGGAGGCGACGGGCCGGGCCGGGCGCCGCCGGGCGGGCGGGGGTCGGCGCCGTCGAGGGCTCGGAGGTGGGCGCAGGCATCACCGTTCCCATCGGCATGGCGGAGGAGGGCCTGACGACGGTGCACCCAGCAGAGCTGCCCATCGAGGGGGCCGATCGGACGGTCCGGCGGGACGAAGTAGCCTGGAGGTGTGGACATGGCTGTCGCCAGACCCGTTCCCGCCGACATCATCGACCTGACCGAGCGGCCCGACGACGACCACCCGGGCGTCGAGGGCACCGACTCGGCCGATCACGGCGGTCTCGACGCCATCGTCGACGCGCTGGACGACGACGGCCGCCTCGTCCACCTGGAGCGGCGCCCCGCTCGCCGTGCCCGTCGACGGGATCTCGCCGAGCCGCTGCCCAAGGGCCTGGCCGATGTGGTTCCCGCCGAAGGGCTGTGGTCGCACCAGGCCGATGCCATCGATCTGATACGCCAGGGCCGGTCGGTCGTGGTGGCCACGGGCACGGCGTCGGGCAAGTCGCTCTGTTACCAGCTCCCGATCGCCGAGTCGGTGGTTGGCGGCCTGCGGGCCGGCACCTCGCTACTCCTCTACCCGACGAAGGCGCTGGCCCAGGATCAGCTCCGCAGCTTCGGCAACCTCGGGGTGCCGGGCCTGGTGGCCGCCACCTACGACGGCGACGCCTCCCGCGACGAACGCACCTGGGCCCGCAACAACGCCAACGTCCTCCTCACCAACCCCGAGATGCTGCACCACGGCATCCTCCCCCACCACGGGAAGTGGGGGACGTTCCTCAAGCGCCTCGACTACGTGGTGATCGATGAGCTGCACGTGCTCCGCGGCATCTTCGGCACCCACGTGGCCCACCTGCTGCGTCGGCTTCGGCGGGCCTGCCTGCGCTACGGCAGCGACCCGACGTTCGTGTTCACCTCGGCCACCATCGGCGAGCCGGCCCGTCTCGCCACCGAGCTGTGCGGCAAGGAGGTGGTCGCCATCGACGACGACGGTTCACCCTGTGCCGAGCGTCGGATCGCCCTGGTGCAACCCGCCCTTGTCGACCCCGATCGAGGTGTCCGCCAGAGCCCGGCCACCGAGACGATCCGGGCCGTCACCGAGCTGGTGCTCGGGGGGCAGCGGGTGATCGCCTTCTGCGCCAGTCGGGCCCTCACCGAACGGGTGGCCCTGGGGGTGGCCCGATCCCTGCCGCCGGAGCTGGCCGACACGGTGCGCCCCTACCGCTCGGGCTATCTGGCGGCCGAGCGACGTGAGATCGAGGATGAGCTGGCCCGAGGTTCGCTGCGGGCGGTGGTGGCCACCAGCGCCCTCGAACTCGGGGTCGACATCAGCGGCCTCGACGCCACCGTGCTCTGCGGCTTCCCCGGGACGATCGCCTCGCTGTGGCAGCAGATCGGGCGGGCCGGCCGATCGGGTCGACCGTCGCTCTCGGTGCTGGTGGCGGGCGAGGACCAGCTCGATCAATGGTTCGTCAATCATCCGACCGACCTCTTCACCCGATCACCGGAGCCGGTGGTGGTCAACGTGGAGAATCCAAACATCCGCGATCCGCACCTCGGCTGCGCCGCCTACGAGAACCCGTTGCGGCTGACCGACGAGCGCTGGTGGCCCGACCTCGACGAGGGCGTACGCCGTTCGGTGCTCGACGACCAGCTCCGCATCCGGCCCGATCACCACCAGCAACCCCGGGCGGTGTGGGCCGGTCGGGGTATGCCCTTCCACCGCATCGGCCTCCGGTCGGCCTCGTCGGGGGAGGTCCGCATCCTCAACCCCGACGGCGACCTGGTGGGCACGGTGGAGGACAGCAGGGCCACCAACCTGGTCCACCCGGGGGCCGTCTACCTCCATCGGGGTCAGCCGTGGAAGGTGACCGAGCTCGACCTCGACCACCGCCTGGCCCACGTCGAGCCCTCCGACGGCAAGACCTACACCCAGGCCAAGACCACGATCGAGATCGAGGTGCTCGACGACGGGGCGGTGAAGGACGTCGGCCTGTCGCAGCTGCACCTGGGCATGGTCCAGGTCACCACCACGGTGGTCGGTTATGCGGTGAAGGAGTCGGGCGGGCGGGAGACGCTGGAGCGTCACGATCTCGACCTTCCACCGCAGGTGCTGGAGACGACGTCGATCTGGTACGAGTGGGCCGACGACGTGATCCGCCGGACCGGGATCAAACCCCACGCCCTACCCGGCGCACTGCATGCCGCAGAGCACGCCGCCATCGGCATCCTGCCCCTCTTCACCATCTGCGACCGGTGGGACGTGGGCGGGGTGTCGATCGCGGCGGCGCCGCAGAGCGATCTGGCCTCGGTGTTCATCTACGACGGCTATCCCGGCGGGGCGGGTGTGGCCGACCTGGCCTTTGCCGCCGCCGACCGCCATCTGCGGGCCACCGTCGACGTGCTCGACAACTGCGGCTGCACCACCGGCTGCCCGTCCTGTGTGCAGTCGCCGAAGTGCGGCAACGGCAACGAACCCCTCGACAAGTGGGCGGCGCTGGCCTTGCTCACCACCACCCTGGGCGACGCCGAGCCGTTCTGACCGCCCCTCGCCCTGCTCCCTGGCGCCACCCCGGCTACCGGGGCCGCTCGCCCGATCCCGCCGCGCCACCCCGGCTACCGGGGCCACTCGCCCGATCCCGCCGCAGCGTGCCGAGCCGGTGGCCGGGTGGCGGTCCGGTCCGGGTGGCGAGGTCAGGAGACGTGGCCCCGTTGTCGAGGGCTTCGCGGTTGGAGCCGACGACGTAGCCACCGCCGTGGATCAGGAAGATGGCACCCTCCCCCACCTGCGTGTCGGGGCGGACGACGAGAGCCCCCCGGCCCGCGCCCGCCTCCTCGCCGATACTCACGCCGGTCTCGTCGGTCTTGGGGACGATCAGGCCGGCGAGGCGGCGCAGGATCTTGTACGACCGAGGACCGACCGAGGACCGACCGACAGCCAGCCGATCTGACGGTCGACGGCCTTCAGCTCCGGGTCGGTGGGGACCCTCGTCGCCGTCGACACCGACAGATCCGGTTCACCGCTGATCGCCGGGTGGGTCGTCGTCATGGTCGGTCTCCTCGCCTCCGTGTGTACCAACAGTTGTGAGCGGCTCGGCTGCCGTCCCGTTCGTCGGTGACACTCGTCACTCGACCCGCATCGTGACTGTCGACGACACGATCACGTCGCCGACCAGGTGGCCGACCAAGGGCACGCCGGTGGGCGACCGATACTCGACCCGAATCGTCACCCGGTCGCCGGGGTCGGTGCCACCGCTGCGCACCACGGTGAGCCGGTCGGGGTCGAGCCCGGTGGCGGCCGACGCCGCCGCCGTCGCCGCACCGTCGCTCGGCTCGACGGCCGCCGCCCGGGCTCCCTCCCGGGCGGCGTGGGCCACCAGAAGGCGGTCGTTGACCACCAACCCCACCTGCAGCACGGCGAGCAACGCCAGCAGCACCACCGGCAGGGCGAGCACCAACTCGACGGTGGCCTGACCCGCCTGCCCGGCCCACCCCGACCCCGCGGCCCGGCCCGACCTCGGGGGCCGGTGGCCGGTCACACCTGGCCGATCATCTCGTCGAGGACGGCGTCGAGCAGGCGGCCGATGCCATCGGTCCCCGAGGCCCAGGCCAGAAGGAGACCGGCGACGGCGGCCGCCGCCAACATCACCAGGGCGTACTCGGCGGTGGCCTGCCCCGACTCCGGATGACCCCAGCGTGAGCCGGGAGGTCGATGGTTGCGGGGGCCGGTGGCACCGTTGGGGCCGCTGGCCGAGGAAGGGAACTGGTGGTGGGTCATGACGACTCCTCGCCGTGGAAGGTACGTGGCCGGGGAGGCGGATCAGGGGCGGAGACCGCCGAGAGCGACGATGGCGATCGGTAGCAGGGCGCCGACCACCACCGCCGGCAGCGAACAGCCGACAAGGGGGAACAGGAGGGTGACCGGGAGCCGTCGGGCCCGAAGGTCGCCGTGTCGCCGTCTGGCGGTGGCCGCCTCCACCGCCAGACGGTCGAGCAACGCCCCCACGGAGCCGCCCTGCTCCCAGGCCAGGAGGAGGGCGCCCGTGAGCGGCTGGTAGGCCGGGCCGAGGTCGTCGCGCCAGCGACGCAGGGCCCGGTCGAGGGGGAGACCGTCGGCCCCGGCGGTCAGGGCAAGGGCCGTCGGCTCACGAACCGGAGCGGGGCCACCCTCGGCCAGGGCCCGAAGGCAGTCGCCGATGGTGCCGCCGGCCCCCAGGACCACCACCGTCAGCTCGATGGCCGCCGGCAGGGCGGCCACGGCGGCGTCGGCCTCCGCCTGCTCCCGCCGCCGCCGGCCAAGGCGCCGTTGCGCCACGACACCGGCGAGGAGGACGACGATCACCAGCAGGCTCATCGGGCGGCCCCGATCAGGTGATGCATCAGCCACCAGCCGAGGTGGCTGAGGATGATCGAGGTGGCGAGGCACGCCGCCCCCAGCGGCTGGAACAGGTAGAAGGCCCGCAGTCGGGCATCGACCACGGCCAACACGACGGCGAAGACGGCGGGGAGCACGGCGAGCACCGAAGCCGACGCCGTGGCCTGGCCGGCCTGCACCCGGGCCTCGGCCTCCGCCGCCTCGGCCGACCGCAGGGTGTCGCTCAACCGCTCGAGCGAGGGGAGGGCGGCCCCGCCCCGCTCCACCAGCACCGCCACCGTGGTCGACACCAGGGCGTCGCCGTCCTCGGCGCCACCGACCGCCCCGGCCACCCCGACCGCCCCGGCCACCCCGACCGCCCCGATCGCCCGGGCGGCGCCGGGCGCGCCCGCTGGGGGCGGCAGAGCCGAGCGAAGCGAGGCCCCCGCCTTCAGCCGCTGGATCAACTCGTCGACCCGGTCGATGCGGTGCCGCCGCCGGGCCCCAACCCGGGCCACGGCGGCCGAGCGGTGCCAGGCGTGCCACCCCCACAGGGCGAGCAGCGGCGGCACCACCGCCACCGCCGGGCTGGCGACCAACCACCCCAGCAGGGCGGCGACGACGCCCAACGCCATGAGGGTCAGCGGCCCGGCCGCCCGGCCGAGCCCGATCATGACACCACCCGGGGCCGGGCCGCCCACAACACCGGTAGCGCTCTCGTCGGCTCGGCCGGGACCTCGACGATCTCCACCACCCGCCGCTCGGCGCCGCGGCGGGCCATCGTCGCCACCGCATCGAACGAAGCCCGGATGAGGGCGTCGACGGCGTCGGCCGGGACCTGGTCGGCCCCGAGCCGGGCCAACACCGACAGGCGGTGCAGGGCCCCCTCGGCCGATGAGGCGTGGCAGGTGGCGAGCGAGCCCCGATGGCCGGAGGTGAGGGCGAGGGCCAGGTCGAGCGCCTCGGGCCCCCGCACTTCGCCCACGATCAGCCGGTCGGGCCGCATGCGGAGCGCGTTGCGGACGAGGTGCCGCAGGGTGACCTCGCCGACGCCCTCCCGGTTCGGGGGACGGGCCTCCAACGCCACCACCCGCCCGCCCGCCAGGCGAAGCTCGGCCGTGTCCTCGATGGTGATGATCCGCTCGTCATCGTCGAAGCAGGCGCCGAGCGCGTTGAGCAGTGACGTCTTGCCGCTCGACGTGGCCCCCACCACCAGCAGCGAGGCCCGCTCGGCCACCAGGGTCGACAGCACGCCGGCCACCGAGCGACCGCCGAAGGCCACCAGGTCATGCACCTCGGCCGGGAAGCGACGGATGGTGACGAGGGGACCGCCGACGGCGGCCGGGGGGACCACCACATTGAGCCGTGAGCCGTCGGCCAAACGACCGTCGACGACCGGCCGCGACCGGTCGACCTGGAGGCCGAGCGGATCGAGCAGGCGCTCGATCAGGATCTCCAACCCCTCGGCTGACAGGCTGAACCCGCTGTCGCATACCCGTCCGTGACGGTCGACCAGTATCGGGCCCGGGCCGTCGACCACGATGTCGGTGACCGCCGGGTCGGCCAACAGCACCTCGATCGCGCCCAGCCCTCGACGACGGACGGCGCCGAGGCGCCCCTCGGCGACCGTGGCGGTGGGGGCGAGCGGTGAGGCGGTCATGACAGCAGCCTTCGCAGCGATCGCAGTCGGGCCGGCGGGCGACGGAGGAACACCCCGCGATCGACGGCGGCCGCCACCGCGGGATCCCACCGCAGCCGCACCCGCACCGGGGCGCCGAGTGCTTCGGCGGCATCGGCCGTGGTCAGGAGCCGGCCCGGCTCGGCCACCGCCACCACGCCGTCGACTACCAGGCCGTCGGCCACCATGCGCCGGGACCGGTGCAGGGCGACGTGACACAGCCGGGTGACCGCCACGAGCGTGGTGGCCCCCGCCCGCACGGCATCCGCCGGGGAGGTCAGCGGTCCGGCGTCCACCACCACCCGCCGTTCGTCGGCCAGCAGCAGCTCGGCCAGCAGGCCAAGGTCGGCCCGGCCGGCGATCGATACCGCAGGCGAGGACGGGGCGACGACGGCCAGCCCGTCGGCCACCGGCACCTCGATTCGCCGCAGGGCATCGGGCGGCGGATCGTCGGCGTCCAACCACTGATCGAGACCCCAGTCCACCTCGACCCCACCGAGCATCGCCCCGACGTCGCCCCGCAGGTCGACCAGGAGCGTCGGCGCCGTCCGGGCGCTGTGCAGGGCGAGGGCGCTCGCCGCCACCGTGCAGCCCGCTCCTCCGGCCGTGCCCGTCACCACCAGCATCACGCTCTCCCCCCACCGCACCGGCCTTCTCAGGATCATCAGGGGAAGAAGCACCGCTTAAAGGGGTGTAGAGGTATTCTAGCGCGCTTGACTGCGTTTCACACCATCGGTGTTCGACAGAGAGTCGACAGGTTCGCGACTCGACCCCCACCTCGACCGTCTGAGCCAGCACCCACGTGGGGAGACAAGGAGAGAGTCATGACTGGATACAAGGAGTCGGTTGCGGAGTTCCTGGGCACCATGGTGCTGGTGCTCGGTGGCTGCGGCGCAGCGGTGTTCGCTGCGGAGTTCATCGGGTTCCTGGGGGTGAGCCTCGCCTTCGGTCTCACCGTCGTGGCGGGCGCCTACGCCTTCGGCCCCATCTCGGGCGGTCACTTCAACCCGGCGGTGACGCTGGGGCTGGTCGCCGGGGGTCGTTTCCCCTCGTCGAAGGCGGCGATGTACATCGGTTCGCAGGTGCTGGGCGCCGTCGCCGGTGGCCTGATCATCTACATCGTGGCCAGCTCGCAGGACGGCTTCTCCATCGGTGAGACGGCAGGCACCTTCGCCACCAACGGCTACGGCGACTTCTCGCCCGAGGGCTACGCGCTCTGGGGTGTGTTCGTGGCCGAGGCCGTCCTCACCGCGGTGTTCCTCTTCGTGATCCTCGGGGCGACGGCCAAGAAGGCGACGGCGAGCATGGCCGGCCTCACCATCGGTCTCACCCTGGCCCTGATCCACCTGATCTCGATCCCGATCAGCAACACCAGCGTCAACCCGGCCCGCTCCACCTCGCAGGCCCTCGTCGCCGCCATCTTCGGCGACGGCGTGTCGGCCCCGATCGAGCAGCTGTGGTTGTTCTGGGTGGCCCCCATCGTCGGCGCCATCGTGGGCGGCATCATCTACCGCTCCACCCTGGAGAGCGCCTGAGGCGACGCGCCGCCAGGCGCTTGCGTGCGATGTCGCCGGGGCGAGGGCCCCGGCGACCCGACACACACCGTCGATCGGTCAGCGGTGGCGATCGCTCCCGCCGACCCCGCCTCCGCCCGCCCGACACCGTCGGTCGAGGGTGAACCAGGCCGCGCCGGCCGCCACGACGGCGAACACGATCAGCAAGGACCACAGGGCGGCGTGGTCGTGGGTCCAGGCGTCGCCGAACTCGGCCAGCAGCGAGGGACCGAGCGGTGACGGGTCGCCGGCGAACAGCGTGCGCAGGCCGAGATCGCGACCGATCAGCTCGAAGGCCCACCGGTCCGACATCAGGGCGCTGATCCCCCGTCCGACGGGAGCCATCACCGCCACCGGCAGCACGGCACCGGAGAACAGCACGGCCGGGAAACACAGCATCGGGAGGGCCAGCGCAGCCTGGGCGGTGCTGCGCACCAGCGCCGAGGCCAGCAGGCCGAGGGCCAGGGCGGCCACCGCATCGAGGGCCAGGGTGACGGCGATCGAGGCCGCCGTCGACCAGCCGAGGGCCGGGAGCCGATCGAGGGCGACGAGCACCGCCAGCATGGCGAGGTTGATCACCACCAGCACCGGGGCGCCGCCCGGCTGCGGGAGGCGGCCGGGGCCACAGCCGACCGGAGCCTCACCACCCTCATCCTGCTCCTGCTGCTCGACGTGGCCCGCCTCGGCTACGCCACGCCGAGCGACGCGGCGGAGGCGGCGGCCGCCGCCGACGGCGCCCAGGGTCCGTTCCTCCCCCTCGTTGGCGAGGCGATCACCGCCGCCGCCGCCGAGGATGCCGGTGCCCTCGATCGGGTGGCGACCCGGTTCGACGGCCTCGGCTTCACCCTGTGGGCGGCCGAGTTCGGGGCCAAGGCCGCCGACCGGTGGTCGGCCGCCGGTGACCAGCGGGCGGCGACGGCATCCGAGCGGGCGGCGGAGCGGGCCCGGGAACAGGTGGGCGAGGCCAGGACGACGGCGCTGGCCCGCTCCCGCACGGTCGACCCGCTCACTCGACGGCAACGGGAGATCGCCGCCCTGGTCGCCGCCGGTAGACGCAACAACGAGATCGCCGAGCGGCTGCACGTGTCGGTGCGAACGGTGGAGACCCACCTCCGGGCCATCTACCGCAAGCTCGGCGTCCCGAACCGGCGGGAGCTGGCCGCCGTGATCGAGCGGGAGGGCCTCGACGAGTCGGGCTGAGCCGCTCCGGACACCGGATCGGCGAGCCGACACCGGCGGGCGGTGGCGGGCGGTGGCCGGTGTCGGCGGTCGTCGCCGGCGATGGCCCGCCTCGCACCCACCCGCTCCGATCTCCACCTGAACAGGGCGCCGGGTAGGGTTGACGCGCGGTATGAGCGGGCGTGAGTGGGTACCTACAGGGCGGGTCATCGGACGGTGGGGCGTCGATGAGGGCCGCCCCCTCCACGGCGCCGCCCGACTCCACGGCGCCCGGCCCCTCGGCGACGACAGCGGTCCCGAACGCCTGCTCGAGGTGCACCCGGTGGATCCCGCCGAGGCCGACGCCGTAGTCGCCGACATCCGGCGGGCGGCCGCCATCACGGGCACCGGCCTGGTGACGATTCTCGACGTCGGCCGCACCCGCATCGACGAGACCGAGGTCGTCTACGTCGTCACCACCCGGTGGGACGAGCTGCTGGGACCCACCGCGTTCGACGACGACGAACTCGTGACCCTGGCCCGGTCGCTGGCCCGCGGTCTGGCCACCCTGCACCGATCGGGGCTGACCCACGGCGCCATCCACCGGCAGGCCGTCCGCCGGATCGGCGGCGACTGGCAACTCGCCCCCGCCGGCCTCGGACCGGTCGCCGACCTGGCCGCCGCCCCCTATCGCCCGCCCGGCCTCCACGTGGTGGAACCGCCATCGTCGGCGGCCGACATGTGGAGCCTCGGCGTGCTCGTGCACGAGCTGGGGGCCGGCTACCTCCTGCGGCCGGGCGAGACCCCCCGCCTACCCGGCCTCCCCCGGTCCGAGCAGCTGGCCCAGGGCCTGGTCGTCGCCGACCCCGGTCACCGCCTCACCGCCGATCAGGTGGTGTCCGGCGACATCGCCGCCTCGACCGTGGTGGCCGAGCCGGGCTCCGCCACCGGCGGCACGGGCCCCGGCGCCGGACCGGGCGCCGGAGCGACGGTGGATGTGGCCCCGCCGCTGTATCCGTACCCGACGCCCGACCCGCCTCCCGGCCCGGCTCCGAGCCCGCACCCACCGGTGAACCCGCAGTCGGGCGCAACCCCGGCCCCCGGCCCGGTGTCGAGCCCTCCCGGCGAGCCCGTCGCCCATCGGGTGGCGCCGGCGGCGGCTCACCCACCGGCGGGGCAGGCCACCACCGGCCCATCGGCGCCCACCGTCACCTCCGGCGCCGGCGGCGGCGGTTCGTCGCGGCTCCCACTCCTCCTCGCCGCCGGGGTGGCGGCCCTGATCGTCGTGGTGGGCCTGGCCGTCGTCCTCGCCGGTGGCGATGATCCCGATGCCACCACCGATGCCATCGACACCGCGGCCGACAACACCGCGGCCGACAACACCGCGGCCGACGGGGCTGCAGTCGACGGGTCCGACGGCGCCGATGCCGAGGCGGCGGTGACGAGCACCGTCGAGCCCGGCGCCACCGATGAGGGGGCACCGGATGAGGCCGAGGGCGGGCAGGCCGCGGACGAGTCCCGTCCCACCACCGGGCCGATGGCGGTGGCCGACCTGCTGCCCGGCGACTGCGTCGATGTGAACCTGGCCCTCGGACTGAACGAGAGCGTGGAGCTGGTGCCGTGCGAGCAGCCCCATACCGCCGAGGTGATCGGGCTGGTCGCCCCCGACGAGGCCGACGGCGAGGAGTACCCGGGTCGGGTCGCCCTCCAGGGCGCGGCGATCGACGAGTGCCTCAACGCCTTCACCGACTACGTCGGCGCCAACCCCTTCCGCAGCTCCCTGGCCCCGGTGGCCATCCCCCCGACCTTCACCGAGTGGGACAGCGGCGGCCGCCGGGAGACGATCTGCCTCGTCAACCTGTTCGACAGCACCGACCTGACCGAGAGCGTCGCCGACCGGGGCTCGGCCTACCGGGTGCTGCAGGGCGACGCCGTCCCCCTCGGCCTGCTGCCCGCCGGGGACTGCTTCGCCACCGACGGCATCGAGACCTTCGGCAAGCGCCAGCTGGTCGAGGCGGTGTCCTGCAACAACCCCCACCGCTACGAGATCATCTCGCTCGAGGCCCTGCCCCTGCCCGAGGAGGAGCTGGCCAAGACCATCCTCGACGCCAACGTGATCGGCGACCGGGGGGAGGAGCTGGTCGAGCTGTGCCGGAGCGCCTGGGAGGAGCTGACGGCGCCCCCCGGGATGGACGAACCAGCGATGCTGGTCTTCGCCCCCGACGAGTACGACTGGCAGCTCGGCGACCGCTTCATGCTCTGCATCGCCGAATGGACCGACCCCGTGATCTCCTCGGCCGTCGTCTACGACCTCACCAACGGCTAGCCCCGCCCCCACGACCGGAGACGCCATGACGGACAACAGCACCCTCGAACCGGGCCAGCTCATCGGCGGTCGGTGGCGCATCGACCGTTTCCTGGCCAGTGGCGGCTTCGGGCGGGTGTTCGCCGCCACCGACCAGTCCTCGGCCGACATCGGCCAGGTCGCGGTGAAGGTCCTCCTCGAAGGAGCCTCGACGGCGGAACGGCAGTCGTTCCTCACCGAGGCCCGCCACATGAGCTCGCTCCGCCACCCCAACCTGGTGTCGCACATCGACTCAGGGCTGCTGAGCGACGGTCAGGGCGGCGTGTTCCTCGTCATCGACCTCTGTGAGGAGTCGCTCGACGACTACGCCGACCGGCAGCCCGGCGGGGTCATCCCCGAAGGTGAGCTTCCGGCGATCCTGGCCGACGTCAGCGCCGGGCTGTCCTACCTCCACCGATCGTCACGGGTGCATCGCGACCTCAAGCCGGCCAACATCCTGCGCGCCGGCGATCGATGGAAGCTGGCCGACTTCGGCCTGGTGCGCGACCTCAGCCAGTCGGGCGTGTACCACATCGAGAATCTCGTCGGCACCCCTCGGTATATGGCACCCGAGTTCTTCACCCAGGGCTCGATCGGCCCGGCGGTGGACATCTGGGCCATCGGTGTGATCGTCCACGAGCTGGTCACCGGACACGGTGTGCACAGTGGTGAGGGGCCGGCCTACATCCACGCCCTCACCAACACCCCACCCGCGATCGCCGCCACCCTCCAGCCGGGCACGGCCAACCTGGTCAGCCGCTGCCTGACCACCGACCCCGGCTATCGACCACAGGCCGACGAGCTTCCGGGCCTCTTGGCCGGCACGCCGACCACCGGCCCGGCGGCCGCCGCCGGGGCGGCGGGCGCAGCGGGGGCCACCCTCCCGGCCGGGTCGATACCGCAGCCGCCGCCGAGCAGCGGTGGCGGGATCCGCTACCAACCCGCCGGATCCCACGTGCCACCCATGGCGCCGCCCGGCACCCCCTCGGTCCCGACGGCCCCGGAGCCGGCGGGGGGTGGTGCGGCGTTCGCCGCCGCCGGTACCGATCCGCTGGCCGCCACCCAGGCGGCCCCGGCCACCACGGCCGGTCTCGCCGACACCGACGGCGGCTCCCGACGGTGGTGGCTACTGGCCGTTTCCGCCGTGGCCCTGGTCGCCCTGCTGGGCGCGGGCGCCGCCGTGCTGCTGGGCGACGACGACGTGGCCGCGGACGACCCCGGGTCCGAGACGGTGGGCGCCGGGAGCGACACCGCCGTCGGCGACGACACCGGGGGCGATGGGGTGGCCGCCGATCAGGGCGATGGCGGAGACGACGATGGCGCCGGGAGCGACGAGGAGGCCGCCGCCCCGACCGCCACCACCGTGCAGGAGATGCGCTCCGATGTGCCGCTGAACGAGTTCCGGGCCGGTGACTGCGTCGACATCACCGACGTGGAGGCCTTCGTGATCGACTCGATCGGGCCGTGCGACGAGCCCCACCTCGGCCAGGTGCTTGCCGTGTTCGAGTCACCCGACGCCGGTGGGGCCTTTCCCGGCGACGCCGCCCTGCTCAACGGAGCGGTGGTGCTGTGCCTGGAGGCGTTCCAGTCGACCTACGGCGTCGACCAGGGTCAGACGTCGCTGGCCGTCGTCAGCTTCAACCCCACCGAAGACGACTGGAACGACAACATCTTCTCCCAGGTGTGCATGATCTGGCGGCGGGATTTCGAGCTGCTGGTCGAGCCGGTCGACGACATCGAGCCGTGGCTGCTCCAGCCGGGCGACTCGCTCAGCGTCATCGAGCTCGAGGAGGGCATCTGCTACGACGCCCCGGTCGAGCTCACCGACGGCTTCGGCCAGCGGGTGGTGGTGGCGGACTGCGCCGAGCCCCACGACGGGGAGCAGTACGCCACCGTGCTCCTCACCCCGGCCGCCGACGGTGGCTGGCCGGGGCGAGACGCCATGGCAGCCGAGGCGAACTCGGCCTGCCACGACGAACTGCACGCCCTGTACGGGCCCGATCACGACGACTTCGGCTTCACCAGCCGAGCGCTGATTCAGCTGGAGGCCGAGTTCGTCAACTCGGGCTCGCTGCTGGGGGTCTGCGTGGCCGACTTCGGGACCGAGCGGCTGTCGGGCACGTTGGAGGAGCTGGCGGCGTCCTGAGGGTCGTCGCTGGTCACCAACACGAGCAGGCTCGGGAGCACCACCAGGGTGGCCACCAGTGCCATCAGGATCATGATGGCGGTGAGCAGACCGTAGGCGGCGAACAGCGGCATCGGGGCGAAGGCCAGGATGCCGAAGCCGACGGCCGAGCTGATGGCCGAGGCCACCAGGGCCAGCCCGGTGCCCTCACCGGTGATTCGCACCGCCGTGGCCCGAACGCCGTGGCGGCCCAACTCCTCCCGGTACCGGACGATGAAGTGGATGGCGAAGTCGATACCGATACCGATCGACACGGCGGCGATGGTGGCGGTCACCAGATTGATGGCGAAACCGGCCAGGAACATCACGGCGTAGAGCCAGGCCACCACCATCAGGATGGGGACGATGGCGGCCAGGCCGTAGCGGATCGAGCGGAGGAAGACCGTCGCCACCAGGAGACAGAGGAGGACGGCGACCGGTAGCGAGACCTGCAGGGCCCGGTTGGTGGCGTCGAGCGACGCCTCCCGGACGAAGGCACTACCCGTCACCTGGACGAAGGTGCCGCCCAGATCGTCGGCGATCGACTCGGCGATCGGCTCCAGGGCTTCGCGGCTGGCCGCCACCGACTCCTGGGCCCGACTGTCGACCACGCCCATCTCGAACACGGTCCGGCTGTCGGCGCCGTCGAGGTTGACGACGGTGTTGACGTCGTCGGGGGTGAGCACCAGTCGGGTCTCGTCGAAGGGGACGCCGATCTCCGAGGCCACGCTCAGCAACGCCTCGACCTGCTCGGCGCTGTCGGGGATGGCGTCGCCGTCGTCGTCGGTGATGGTCACACCGGTCTGCTGGGCTACGAGACCGAGCATGGGAGGCGACGACCAGGCGGCGTCGAACACCTCGAACACGCCACCGTCGACGCCGATCTGGCCGCTGTCGTCCCGGGCCAGGAACTCGGTGTCGAGCTCTCGCACCTCGTCGATGCGGGTCTGGAGGGCGGCGAGCGCCTCGGGGTCGGTGAGGTCACCCTCGACATAGAGCTGGGCCGGCTCGCCGCCCCGATCGCCGACGTGGACGTCGATCTGCTCGAGGCCGACGACGAAGTCGGTGTCGCTGGAGAAGAAGTCCTCGACGTCGAACTCGGCCGGCACCTGGATGGCGGCGGAGGCGGCGACGGCGGTGATGATGACCGCACCGGTGAGGATGGCCACCGGACGGCGGGCCAGGGCGGCGACGGTGGCACCGATGGGGCGGGCGAGACCGGCCTCGGCGGAGGAGACCGTCATCTCGCCCACCCGCTCACCGGCTCGCCGGCGCTGGATGACGAAGGGAAGCACCAGCACGACGACGACGGTCACGACACTGAGCACGATGCCAACCGCGGGGAGGATGAAGACGAGGAACAGCACCGAGGCCATGGTGAACCCGGCGGCGCCGAAGCCACCGAGGACCCGGATGGCGGTAGAGCGGCGACCGGGGGTGGGGGCCGGGACGGCGGCCTCGAGGCGGGCCACGACCAGCGGGGCCACCACGCCGAGGAGGACGTAGGCCGAGGCCAGGGCGATGGCGGCGCCGACACCGAACTGGTTGATCGACTCGATACCGGAGGTGAGGTTGGCGAGGAAGGCGGCCGAATCGGAGGTGAGGGCGAGGAGCAGGGCGCCGGAGACCGCCGTCATCCCCCCGACGAAGGCGACCCCGGCGGCCCGACCCTCGCTCCGCTCCTCCCGGTAGCGACCGATGGCGTGGAAGGCGAAGTCGACGCCGAAGCTGATCATGGCCACGGGGACGATCAGGGAGAGGACGAGGTCGTCCTTCAGGCCGATCAGGTTGGAGATGCCCTTGAGCCAGATGATCAGGGCCAGGAACGAGACGCTGACCGTGGCCAGCACCCAGTAGCTGCGGAAGGTGAGGCCGACCAGCACCAGCACGGCGAGGATGGTGAAGCCGATGAAGGGTCCGGCCAGCTCGCCCTGCTCTTGGGAGGTGAGGTTGACGTCAATAGCCACGCCGTTGGACTGGAGCCCGTCGACCCGGAACACCTCCTGGATCTTGCGGTCGTACTCCTCGGCGTCGGTGTCGCCACCGATCGAGACCGAGGTGTTGCCGAAGCCGAGCACGTCGTTGTCGCTGAGGACGAGGGCGTTGATGGCGGGCACGGTCCAGGTGCCGTCGTCGGCGCGGGTCGACTGGGCGGAGATGCCGAGCACCTCGGACCGCTCGCCCAGCTGGTCGATGATGGCGGAGCCGACAGCGGCCACCTGCTCATCGGTGGCGGCGGCCACCCCGTCGACCCCCTCGGCCCGCAGCTCGGCGTCGATCAGGTCGGCGATGGTGACGACGCCCTCGACGTCGGTGCCGCTCTCGGCGTCGAAGTAGGAGAAGAGGTTCGGCCCGAGGTCGGCGTCGTCCCGCAGGGCCTGCTCGGCGTCGAGGAGGGCCGTTAGCGGCTCGACCTCCAGTAGATCGCCGCTCTCCGCCTCGACGATCATGAACATCGGGTGCACCGAGGACACGAAGCTCTCGTCGATGCGATCGCGGGCGGTGAACACGTCGCCGGTCGGCTCGGTCGACGCCGAGGTCTCCGGCGCCATGGTGAGGAAGGGGATGGCGAGGGCGGCGGTGATGGCGGCGACGACGGCCAGCACCAGACCGGTGCGGGCGTGCAATCGCTCGTAGAGGGACATCAAACGGGACATGGCTGTTGCCTTCGGTTCAGGGGGGTGGGGGGATGGCGTCTACCCGACGAGCGCTTGCAAATTGACGCTGTCAAGATGGACCTAATCTATGGTGGCAACTTGACAGCGTCAAGTGGCAATCGGTCAACGTGACGCATGGCACGAGTGGTCGCGACGGCGACGGCGGGGATGACCGCTGGAGAGGGCGATGGGCTAGGTTTTCTCCATATGAGGGACGCGGGGCGGCGGAAGAGTTTGGCGGTGCTGCTCGGTGCGGTGGCCGTGGCGATCGGCCTGGTGGGCCTGACGCCGACGCCGGCCGGGGCGGTCATCGAGGATCCGGATATCGACAGTTCGGCCGACCATCTCTACACGGTCAATTTCGAGCGCGGGGTGATCGAGGTCGCCATCGAGGTGACGATCACGGCCGACAAGCCCAACGTCACCACAGCCGACAGCATCTTCCAGTACTACTTCGAGGGCTACAACCTGCTCGTTCCCGACGACGCCGAGGAACTGACGGTGACCGACGGCTCCGGCGAGCTCCCCTTCGAGCGGATTCCGGGCGAGGCCGGCGAGGATTCCGACATCCTCGAGATCGACTTCCGGCGCAACATCTTCTACCGCCAGTCGGCCACCTTCACCATCAGCTTCGTCATCCCGGCCGGCGCCGCCGGGTCCGACAACATCGCCCGGGTCAACCCGGCCTATGCCAGCTTCATCGCCTGGACCAGTCCCAACTTCGAGGAGGCGACCGTCCGGGTCGCCCTGCCTCCCGGCTTCGAGGATCGCAGCACCGGACCCCAGCCCTTCGAGATCGATTTCGACTCGGTCGACGAGGGCCTGGTCGCCGACGATCTCGACCCGGAGACCTACTACGCCATCGTCTCGCTGGGCAACGACGACGCCCTGGACGAGGAGGTCATCCAGCTCGACACCGTGCTCGACGACCCCTCGGTGGTCCCGGCCGACTCCTCCAGCAACGTCCGGGTGCTGTCGTGGCCCGGCGACGACGCCTGGCGGGATCACGTGCTCGAAGGGGTCGAGGTGGGGCTGCCGGAGCTCGCCCGACTGGTCGATCGGCCGTGGCCGATCGAGGAGGAGCTGACGATCCTGGAGTCGTTCGCCCCCTACCTCTACGGCTACGCCGGCTGGTACGACTCGACCACCGATGTGATCGAGGTGGGCGACGAGCGGGACGAGCACGTGCTCTACCACGAGATCTCGCACGTCTGGTTCAACCAGGACATGTTCACCGACCGGTGGATCACCGAGGGCCTGGCCGACTACTACGCGGCCGAGACGATGGACGCCATCGGCCGGCAGCGCCCGGAGCCGCCGGCCACCACCACCACCGACCTCGACGCCATCGACCTCAGCGACTTCGATTTCCCCGACACCCCCGAGCAGGAGATCTGGGGCTACCAGGCCTCGTGGGGTGTGATGGAGCGGATCGCCGACGAGATCGGCCCCGACGGCCTGTCCCGGGTGATCGCGGCCGCCGACCAGGACCACATCCCCTACACGGGCGACGGCGACCCGGAGGAGTCACTCACCAACGCCGACTGGCGGCGCTTCCTCGATCTGGTGGAGAACGAGCAGCGGGTGGCTTCGGGGCCCGTCGCCGATCTGGTCGACGAGTGGGTCCTGCCGAGAGGTGACGGTCCGGACTTCTACGATCTCGACAGCCGGGCCGTCGCCCGGGAGGACTACTTCGAGTTGGTCGAGGCCGGAGGCGACTGGGCCCCGCCCCTGGTCATCCGGGAGTCGATGACCGAGTGGCGCTTCCAGCGCGCCGGTGAGCTGATGACCACGGCCGACGGGCTGGTGGAGGAGCGCGACACCATCGTGGAGCTGGTGGCCCCGACCGGAGCGGCCCTGCCCGACGATCTGGAGCCCCTGTTCGAGGCGGTCGACGACGAGGATGCCTTCGACGACGTGGGCGACGCTCTGGCCGAGACCAACGACGCCGCCGCCGAGGTGCGTGAGTCGCACGATGCGGTGGAGGCCGAGCGGTCGATCCTGCAGCGGCTGGGGTTGATCGGGGCCGACGTCGAGCTGGAGCAGGACCAGGCGGTCGCCGCGTTCAGCGCCGGCGAGCTGGAGACCGCCATCAGCGAGGCCGACGAGGTCGACGAGATCATGGACGACGCCGGCAGCAACGGGCTGCTGCGGCTGCTGGCGATCCTGATGTTCCTGGTGATCCTCACCGCCCTCGCCGTCTGGCTGTTGTTCCTCCGACCCCGCAATCGGAACAAAGCCAAGACCGAGGAGTCGGCGGCGATGGCGGCGCCTGGCCCCGACGCCTCGACGGCCGGCGTGCGCGCCCCCGAGCCCGCCATGGCCTCGGCCACCGCCACGCTGCCCGACTCGGCCGTGGTGGCCGCCGCCGCCCGGGCGGGAGCCGCCGTCGATGGCGCCCCACCACCACCGGGCGGCCTGTCGTCGGCCGCCGCCCCACCGGCCGGGCCCCCGCTCGTCCCCGGTACCGCCGGTCAGCCCCCCGAACCGACCGGCCCCCCGACCGCGGGCGCCGGCCCACCCGTCGCAGCTCCCGGCCCGGCGGCAGCCTCCGGTTTCACCGGCCCGGCGCCGGCTCCCGAACCGACCGGCCCTCCGACCGCGGGCGCCGGCCCGACGGCGGCCATGCCCGTCGGCATCGACCCGAACCCGGGGGGCGATGCGCCTCCGTCGGCGCCCGGTGTGGGCGACGGCGCCATCACCGTCGCCGCTCCCCTGTCCACCGGCCCCGATGGTCGCAACGGTCGAGCCACCGACGGCCAGCCACCGGAGGACGAGCCCGACGCCGGGGCCGATCCCGCCGCCGATGACACCTCTCCGGACATCGAGGCCGAAGCGGCCCTGCTGTCGGCACCCACCGCCGCCCTGCCCGCCCGAGGCGACGGCGACCCGCCCGAGGCGGCCACCGACCCCGACCGGCCGGCGGCCGACCTCTCGCATCTGGCACCCCCCGTTGTGGCCCCCGACGACGCACCACCACCGGCCCCGGTCACCGTGACCTACATCGAGATGCGCCACCGGTCGGAACACGTGCGGGCCGACGACAACACCGGGGAGACGGACGAGGCGACGGGCGACGACGACCGCAACAGCCGCGACGGCGAGTCGGACGAGCAGCCTCCCACCCCGACGATGACCCTCGTCGACCCGCCGGACCCCGAGCTCAACCGTCGGTACTACGCCGAGGTGGGCGCCGACTACAAGTGGACCGATCGGGCCGACTGGGATTCGGCGGCCTGGCATCGGTTGGCCTACGCCGAGGGCTACCGGACCTGGATCGCCACCGTCGACGGCGAGGCCATCGGCTACGTGGAACTCGACGGCTCCCAACCCACCGACGTGGAGATCGCCTATTTCGGGCTGCTCCCGTCCGCCGTCGGGCGGGGTCTCGGCCGCCGGTTCCTCGACGCCGCCATCGACGCCGCCTGGGACACCCCCGACGTCGAGCGGGTGTGGCTCCACACCTGCACCGACGACCACCCCCGGGCCCTGCCCAACTACCTGGCCGCCGGTTTCACCGTCTACGACGAACGCCAGGAGTAGAGGGTCGCAGCCACCGGTCTCACCGGGTCCGGCCCTGCGATCCGGTCGACCGGATCCAGGTGTGCCCGGACCACGCCGGCACCCGCCGGTGCGACGATCGCCCCGGGGGTCAGGCCCCGGCCGCACCCCGATCGAGGGGTGAGCCCGGCGCCTCGGCCACCTCGGCCAGGAACCAGTCGACCAGGGCGTTGGTGCGGTTCTCGTCGACGCAGCGGTCGGTGTCGGCCACGAGCGCCGTCGCATCGACACCGGCTGTGGCCAGTTCCTCCAGACCACCACCGGCCAGCCAGGCGTCGAGGTGGGCCCGATCGACCTCGGGATGGAACTGCAGACCGAGGTTTCGGCCGAGCACGAAGGCCTGCACCCCGTACCCGTCCACCGAGAGCACCCGGGCCTCGGGCGGCGCCTCCAGGCGATCGTTGTGCCACTGCATCCAGGGCCCGCCGGGAATGCCGTCGGCCTCGGGCACCGGATACCAGCCGATCTGTGACCGCTCCGCCCGCACCACCCGGCCGCCGTGGGCGGCGGCCAGAGCCTGACCGCCGAAACAGATGCCGAACACGGGCACCCCGAGTGCGTCGGCGGCTCGGAGGAAGTCGAGCTCCCGCTCGATCCACGATCCGATGGCGGCCGTGTCGTAGACCGAATAGATGGCGCCCATCACCACGATCAGGTCGTAGTCACCCGGGTCGGGGAAGGGTCGGTCGCTCCGGGGCTGGACCATGTCGTCGACGACGGCGAACCGTTCGAGCGAGTAGCCGTGGTGGACCAGTCGTCGACCGACGATCGAGGCCCGTTCCTCGGGATCGTGGATGACGACGAGGGCGCGTCGGGAGGTGGGGGTCATGCGGTTCGCCACCGTACGAGGTCGGGGCCGATGTCGGCGATGCTCTGGCATCCGGACAGGGCCATGGTGCGGCGCATCCCGGTGGCGAAGAAGTCGAGCACGTGGTCGACCCCCCGCTCGCCGCCGGCGCCGAGGGCGTACAGGTAGGGGCGGCCGACCATGGAGGCCGTGGCGCCGAGGGCCAGAGCCTTCACGATGTCGCTGCCCCGGCGTACCCCGCCGTCGCAGTAGATCTCGATACGGCCACCGACGGCCTGGGCCACCGGTTCCACCAGCTCGATGATCGAGGGGGCGTCGTCGAGCTGCCGACCGCCGTGGTTGGACAGGGCGATGGCGTCGACCCCGGCCTTCACCGCCAGCTCGGCATCGGCCACGGTCTGGATCCCCTTGAGGACGATGGGCCCCGACCACACCGACTGCAGCCACTCGACGTCGGCCCACGACAGGGAGGCGTCAAACTGGGAATTCATGTACTCGGCCAGGCTCACCGCCGAGGCCGAGCCGTCGCCGGCCGGGTTGGAGGCGGCGACGTTGGAGAAGGTGATCGGTTCGTTGCGGAGGAAGTCGAGCGTCCACCCCGGGTGGATGATGCCGTCGACGATGGTGTCGAGGCCGATCTTGGGCGGGAGGGTGTAGCCCCGGCGCACGTCCCGCTCCCGACGGCCGAGGACGGGGGTGTCGACGGTGAGCTGGATGGCCTCGTAGCCGGCCCCGGCCGCCCGGTCGAGCATGTCCTTCACCAGGCCCCGATCCCGCCAGGTGTAGACCTGGTACCACTTCGGTCCCGCCGAGACCGCCGCCACCTCCTCGATCGAGCGGGTGCTGAGGGTCGACAGCCCGTAGGGCAGTCCGGCCCGTTGGGCGGCCCGGGCCACGGCGAGCTCACCCTGGGAGTCGGCGATCCGGGTGAACCCGGTCGGTGACAGGATCAGGGGCATCGGGCGCTCGGTGCCGAGGATGGTGGTCGTGGTGTCGACGTTCGAGACGTCGCGCAGCACCCGGGGCCGGAACTCCAGGCGACGGAAGCCCGACGCATTGCGTTCGAGGGTGCGCTCGTCCTCGGCCCCGCCGTCGATGTAGTCGAACACGCCCCGGGGGAGACGACGCTTGGCCAGGCGCCGCAGATCGTCGACGTCGGCCGCCCGGCTCAGCCGCCGGGTTGTCCCGTCGAGCTCGATGGGTTTGAACCGAACCACCGATCGAACGGTTTCCACCACACCCATGCGCCACATCCCTTCGCCGTCGAGGACAAACCGACCGTCCGTTCAAGTGTGCGTCGCGATCGAGGCCGAGGAAAGCCCGACCGCCCTCGGCCGTCCGGCTCCCACCCCGACGGTCAGCTCCTGGCCCTGCACAGGCGCTCCATCCCCACGATCACCAATCGCACCAGCAGCGGTACGCCGACGCACCACCCCATGGACAGCGATGACACCACCGCAAGCGCGATGAACTCCTCGGACATGACGACTACCCTCCGCCGATACCTAGCGGCCGATCTGCGGCCACCGTTCACACGCCGCCGCCGGCCCGAGGCGGTTGGTCCGGAACGAGAAAATTCAGAGCCCGACGAATTCGGCCGTCGGTTCCGCCATCAGGAGTGACGGCACGAGGGCTCGTCGCAGCATCCCTCGGCGGGCCCGCGACCACCGCCACAGGCTGCCGATGCCGCCTCGTTCGCCCCGCAGCAGTCGACGGTCGAGCAGCTCCACCGCCACGTCGTGGGCCAGGGCCCGCACGTAGTTGTCGCTCATCCCGAGACGGGCCGCCACCTCCCGGCGACCGATCGAGACCGGTTGGTCGGCCAGGGTCATCAGCAGCCGGGCCACCGGTCGGGGGCGGGCGGTGGCCGACACCACCAGCTTCAGCCGTTCGAGGGGAACCGGGTCGACGCCGGCCAGGTCGAGGGCGATCTCGGCGTTGTCCCGCACCGCCCGACCGAGCACGAAGGCCTCGACCCGTTCGGTGAGACCCTCGTCGGCCTTGTGCAGGAACCGGATCTCGGGCCACGTCTGGCGGACGGCGACGGCCATCTCGGTCGCCAGCTCGGTGTCGTTGCGGGTGGCGACCACGATCTCGCACGACGGGCACTGCGCCCGCAGGTAGGCGATCGCGTCGCTCCCGGTCTCCAACTCCGGCCGCAGCGCCGGCCCGTCGAGGTCATCCCGGCCGTAGGACAGGTCGACCACGGCGTGGGTGACATGGGGCAGGACCGCCAGCTGCCGCAGCCGGCGGGGCCGGTCGACGTACCGCACGTCGAGATCCGCCGCCGCCTCGGTCCGCAGCCCGGCCTGGATGCCGGCCCCGATCACGGGCTCGTCGTCGATGACGACGACCACGGGCGCCATCACCGGTCCTGCCGGTTCGATTCGAGCGGCAGGTGTGCGGTGGACGCCGTCCCCCGCTCCTGTCGTTCGAAGGTCAGCCTGCCTCCGAGCTCGCCGATGTCGTGTTCCAGTCGTGCCATGCCGCCTCCCGCCGTGGTGATGACGGCGGGATCGAAGCCTCCGCCGTCGTCGATATACGTCACCAGGAGCTCGCGGGGGAGGTGCCGGATGGCGAGAATCGCGCTCGATGCCTCGACGGCGGCGGAGTTGTTGATCTGGAGCATGGCCAGGCGCTCGACGAGGAGAGCCGAACGGCCCGCCACCGCGGCGTCCAGCACGTCGGCGTCGACGTCGAGCTCGACGTCGACGCCGAGCAGGGTCGCCCCGTGCAGGGGGTGGCGGAGCGCGGAGCGGATCGTGCGCGGGCCCCGATCGACATGGCGCTCGCTCTGGAGGCCGCGCAGCTGCAGCTCCAGGGCGCTGATGAGACGGCGCTGCTCGGGGTCGGGGGTGCGGCGCCGGAGGTGGCCGAGGCCGGACAGGATGGCCCCGTCGTGCAGCTCCTGGGCCAGCCGATCCCGCTCGTGGCGACGCTCGAGCTCGATCAACTGCCGACGCTGCCCGTGGTCGTAGCGGTTGACCGCCGACACCACCTCGCACACCAACACCACCACCGGGCTCATGGCCGGCCACACCAGCACGATGGCGAGCCGGTTGTCGCGGTCGAGGTCGATGGCGAGCCACTCCTCCACGATCATCTCCATCGTGCGGAACTCGGCGTTGACGACGGGTCGGGTGGCGGCGAACAGCGCAACGATGAGCAGCACCACCGACACCACGGTGACCAGGCCCAGCGGGGAGAACAGCGTCGACACGTAGTGCCAGCGGCGACGGACGGGGCCGGTGAGGGCGTCGAGCCCGGCCAGTCGGAGGCCGCCGGTGATCGCCCCGGTCGCCACCAACCCCACCACGGCGACCAGGCCGAGACGCTGAGCGGCGACGAAGGCCGCCGACCAGACGAAGAAGAACAAGCCGAACTTCACCTCGACCGGGAGCCGGGGCGAGGTGCAGGACCGCAGGGCCGTCGGCGCCGACGACGGCCACAGCAGCCACGTGAGCCGCAGGATCAGGCCCGAACCGAGCAGGGCCCACACCACCAGGACGACCGGGGCCCACACGACCGACGAGACCAGGCCGGCCACGACGACGGTGATCACGAACACCACCACGACGAAGGTGTGCACCAGGATCCACGTCGCCACCGAGGCCCGGGGTCGCTCCCAGCCTGCGGTCGGCCCGGCGATCATGGTCTCCAGCACCCAGCGGACAGCGGCGACCGAGCCGTGCCCTCCGGCGTCCGAGACCTGCGCACCCATTGTCGATGATTGTCCCTCACGGGTGTAACCGTCCCTGAAGGTCCGGTTTCTCGCGCGCGCTCGTGCCCCTCGATCGGGGCCTCGTCTGGGTACCCGGGTCACCAGACGCCCACGCCTCGGCTCCGTTGGCTGAGGGCTATGCAGAGCGACTTTCCGATCGATGAGGAACGGTTCCACCAAGCGGGGATGGCGATAGCGGCGGAACCGGGGGACCTGCTCTTCGGCCGGCGGCCGTGCTCGGTTCAGACGATGATGACGCTGGCCGGCGAGCAGTGGACCCATGTCGCCATGGCGATCCCGGGCGATGACGGCCTGCGCACGGTCGAGCTCGGCCCCAAGGGCATGCTCACCCGCAGCGTCGACGAGTTCATCGACGCCTACGAGCTCGTCGGCCTGGCCCGCCCCCGTGGCTCGACGACGTGCCGCCGGGCCATGACCACGGCCGCCCGACTGCGTCTGGAGTTCGACGACGTCGAGTACTCCTGGTCGCGCTGCGTCATCATCGGCTCGACCGCCATCCTCCAACGACTGGCCCCCGATGGCAGCCGCAGCCACATCGCCCGCGGCGGCCTGCGGGCGGTGGACCGCTTCACCCAGACGGCCTCGACCGACGCCACCAAACGCCCGGCCACCTGCTCCAGCATGATCGTCGACCTGCTCGACGCTCGCTGCGACGCCTGTCGGCCGCTCATCCGTTGGCCCGCCCGCTCGGCGGTACGCCCGTGGGAGGGTCGCCCGTCGGCCGCCGACGTCGTCGGTCTCGACGGCGCCCCTCCCCTGCCCCGGACCTCGAACCGGCCCAGCAAGATGGCCACCCCGGCCGACATCTGGGTGGCCGACGGTTTCTCCTTCCGGGCCGTCACCGATCGCGCCCGGACGACCCTGATCCGCAACGCCTCGCTCACCTCGATGGCCTGTGAACGGGGCCCGACCGGCAACCGGGCCGACGACCGGCCGCCACGCCCCGCCGCCGTCGCCGGCGAACCCCCGCTCTCCGATCGTCAACCACGAGCAGGAAAGGAGGTGACCTCATGACGCACCCGCATCCCCATCCCCACCCCCATCCCCATCCCCATCCGGCCGCCTGATCGGCCCGAACGAGGAGCACCGTCGGGGGGGGGCCCCGCCCCCGCCCCCCCCCCCCGCACCCCGCCCCCCCCGAGGCGGCCCCAGCGCCCACCCCCCACCCGCCCCG
>JBCCRO010000016.1:0-112988 GCA_039201605.1 Actinomycetota bacterium | reverse complement strand
CGAGATGTGTATGCCGGGTGATAACACTGAGATGACGGTTGAGTTGATCAACCCGATTGCGATGGACGAGGGTCTGCGGTTCGCTATCCGTGAGGGTGGTCGTACCGTCGGCGCCGGCCGCGTCACCAAGATCATCAAGTAAGGAACGATCGATGGCAGGCAAGCAGAAGATCCGCATCCGGCTCAAGGCCTACGACCACGAGATCATCGATCAGTCGACCAAGAAGATCGTGGAGACCGTCGCTCGGACCAACGCCGAGTTCCGGGGCCCCATCCCGCTACCCACCGAGAAGCACCGGTTCTGCGTGATCCGGTCGCCCCACAAGGACAAGGACAGCCGGGAGCACTTCGAGATGCGCATCCACAAGCGCCTCATCGACATCCTGGAGCCCAACCCCAAGACCGTCGACTCCCTCCAGCGGCTTGAGCTGCCCGCCGGCGTCGACATCGAACTCAAGATCCAGGAAGTCTAGGACCTCCCCCGATCCGAGTTCGGCGGCCCAGCGTCGCACAAGCGAACGCCACGAAGCCCGGTCCTGTACGGCCCGGGCTTCGTCGCGTCGGGGGTCAGTCGCCGCCGATGAAGGCCGACAGCTGGTCGACGTGCTGCTTGGTCTCGCCGATCAGCTCCTCGATCTCGGAGGCCGAGGCGGTTGTGCGCTGGGCCAGCACCCGCACCTCGTCGGCCACCACGGCGAACCCCTTGCCAGCCTTGCCGGCCCGGGCCGATTCGACGGTGGCGTTCAGGGCCAGCAGGTTGGTCTGGTCGGAGATGGCGTTGATGCTGCCTGTGATCTTGCTGATCCGATCGAGGACGCCGGCCATGGCGTGGTGACTGGTCTCGATCAGGGCGTTGCGCTCCGACACGTCCTCGCCGTACACCAGGATCTTCTCGACAACCCCGTCGAGGTCGACCACGGCGCTGAGCATCACCGACAGGCGGATCGGCTCCTCCCGGATGTCGCCGAAGCGGAGCTCGCAGCTCACGTTCTGACCGTTCTGCAGGTCTTTCCAGTTGTCGGTCGAGATGTTCGACTTGAGGTTGCCGATCGTGCGCGACAGCCCCTCGACCGATCGCTGATCCAAACAGTCGAGCGACAGCTCGTTGGCGTACTGCAGCTCACCGTCGGGGGTGAACTCCATCACCAGGTTGGCGGCGCTGATCGCCTCCAGCCGCACATCGTTCTCCAGCGACCGCCGCTTGGTCTCGTCGATGTTGGCCTGGATCGACACGAACTTCGCCAGGGTCCCCGAGGTGTCGAAGATCGGGTTGATGGCGAGGCTGATCCAGTAGGGCTCGCCGCTCTGGTCGTAGTTGAGGATCTCCTCGTAGAACGGCACCTGCTCGGCCAGGTTGCGACGGATCCGCTCCTTGGTCTCGGCGCTGGTGTGCTTGCCCTGCAGCAGGTGTCCGGGCTTCCTGCCGATCGCCTCCTCCGAGGAGAAACCGGTCAACTTGGTGAAGCCGGGGTTGACGTATTCGATGACGCCCCGGGCGTCGGTGATGATCACCGAGTTGTCCGTCTCGTCGGCCACCAGCGACAGGGTGGCCACCTTGTCCCGCTGAGCCTTGGCCTCGGTTATGTCGGTGATGAAGGCGGTGTAGACGATCTTGCCGTCGAGCTCGACCTTGGACAGCGAGAGGTCACCCCAGACATGGCGCCCGTCGAGGGTCTCGATCTCGATCTCGCGGGACGTGCCGACGATCTTGTCGTGGCCGGTGGTCCGGTTGCTGTTGACGAAGCCGTCGTGCTTCGACTGGATGGCCCGCGGCACCAACATCTTCACGTTCCTGCCGAGGACGTCGTGGCGCGAGCAACCCCAGAGCCGCTCGGCCGACGCGTTGAAGAAGATGACCTTGTTGTCCTCGTCGATCGTGACCACCGCATCGAGGCACTGCTCAAGCGTCTGATCGATGCGCTCGATCGCCTCGTGCTGTTCGGTGATGTCCTTCACGAAGGCGGTGTAGGAGGTGCCGGTCTTGGTCTTCACCCGGGAGAGCGACAGGTTGCACCACGGCCGTGCTCCGTCCTTGCGCTCGATCTGGATGTCGCGTGAGGTGCCGACGATCTTGTCCTGGCCGGTGGTGCGGTTGGCGTTAACGAAGTCGTCGTGCTGGGCCCGGATCTCGGAGGGCACCAACATCTTCACGTTCTGACCGATGGCCTCGGCCGCCGTGTAGCCCCAGAGCCGCTCGGCCGAGGCGTTGAAGTAGGTGACGATGTTGTCGTCGTCGATCGTGACCACGGCATCGATCGCCTGGTCGAGCACGGCCCGCAGAGTACGCGGGTCCTGCTGATCGTCGTGGTGATGAGTCTGGCGGCCGAACACGGAGAACTCCCTTGGCGTCGTCGTTCAACACCCGCCCCCCGACGGATACCACCGGTCCATCGGCCGCTGAGGCGAGGAACTGACCCCCGCCTCGCACAAACCGCACCCGAGGGGCAGGGCGCTAGGCGTCGCCACCGCCGTCACCTCCGCCGCCCGGTCCGTCACCGCCGGGCCCGCCACCACGCCCGCCGCCCGGTCCGTCACCTCCGCCGGGCCCGTCACCGCCGCCGCCCGGCCCGTCGCCGTCGCCACCGGGCCCATCACCGTCGCCGTCGCCCCCGGGTCCGTCGCCGTCGCCCTCGGGGCCATCGTCGAGGCCGGCGTCGACGATGAGGGCCTCGTCGCCGGTCGCGGCACCGTCGTCGAGACCAGCGCCAGCAGCGCCGCCGCCGTCGAGGGCGTCGGCCGCCTCGTCGACGAGGGCGTCGATCACGGGAAAGGCGGTGGCCTCACCGGTGCTCACGCCGAACACGCCGAACGCGGCGACGGCCACGGCGGCCACGACCGTGAACCCGGCCAGTCGCCGCAGCCACCGGACCGACCGTCGGGGCCGAGGGGCGGCGATGTCGCCGACAGGTGCGGGGACGATGATCTCGGCCTGCGGTTCGTCGCCGCCCAACCCGGGCGGCGGAACCGGCGCCTCGGTCTCGTACCAGCCGGCATCGTCGGGGCCCGAGACCGGCGCATCGACCGGACGGGTGCGGTTGGCCACGCCCACCGGGGCGCCGCCGCCCGGGCCGGGGATGCCGGCGACGGCGCCGACGTCGGCGAGGAGGGGCGTCGGGATCGGGAGGTCGAAGTCCCACGGGTCGACCTCGTCGAACACCACGTGGTCGTCGGGGGTGACGGGGGCGAGCACCACCATGGCCACCGGCTCGAGACCGTGGGCCACCCGGGCGGTGGACAGCATCTCGCCGAAGGCGGCGGCCGACACCGGCCGCTCGTCCGGATCCTTGGCCATGGCCCGGCACACGGCGTCCATCACCGCCGCCGGGAGGAGATCCTCGTCGAGTCTCGGCACCGGGTCGCGGACGATGCGGGCCAGGGCGGGCAGGATCGTGGGGTCGCTCTCCCGGACGAAGGCGGGCGTTCCCGCCACCAGCTCGTAGAGCGTGGAGGCCAGGGCGTAGACGTCGGAGGCCAGATCCGGCTGCTGGCCGGCGACGACCTCGGGGGCGGCGTGGGCCAGGCTGGCCATCACCGGCGCCGTCGAGGTGTCGACCGTCCCCGCCAGGGAGGCCACGCCGAAGTCGGCCAGTTTGGGGGTGAGCGGGTCGGCCAGCAGGATGTTGGCCGGCTTGAGATCGCGGTGGGCGACGCCCCGCCGGTGGGCCGATTCGAGCACCCCGGCGATCTTGATGATCCACTCGGTGGCGACGGCCCAGGGGAGGGGACCGTGGTGTTCCAACTGGTCGGCCAGGGAGCCGTCAGGGCAGTACTCCATCACGAGATAGGGCTTGGCCGTGGCCGAGGTACCGCTGCGGAACACGGTCACGCAGTTGGGGTGGTCGGCAACGGCGCCAAGGGCCCGCCGCTCCCGCTCGAAGGTGCGTACGGCGTCCCGACCGAGCACCTTCACGGCGACGGTGCGCTCGTGATCCTCGTCGACGGCCCGGTAGACGGAGCCGAAGCCGCCCTGTCCCAGGAGCCGTTGGTCCCTGATTCCCTCGATTGCTTCCATGGCCGTACCATCGGCCGCCAACGTGAGGCCCCCGGAAACGTCGTGTTAGGGGTCTGTGAAGGCCGCCGACAGCCCACCGTTTCGTCACCATCGTGGCCGCCGTCGACGGGACGGGGCGGCGTGATCGGCGGGCGGACGCGCACCGACGGCGACCCGGGTGTCGGACCCGGGTCGCCGTCCGTGGCTCAGGTGGGTCAGCCGTTGTTGGTGACGGTCACCTTCATGACCGGGCCCCGCCAGTCGAAGCGGTCGGGGAGGTCACCCACGCCCCTGAGGGTGGGATGGATGTTGATGCGGTTGAAGCCGTCGATCTCCGGCTGATCCTCACCGTTGCCACCGGGCTCACCCGCCGGGGTGGAGCAGAACGGGGCGGGGACGACGTCGGCCCGCAGCTCGGTGTTGAGCTCGGCACCGGCGTCGTAGCCGATGAGGTAATACGTGGTGGTCTTGCCCGGGGCCGGCAGGGCCTTGGAGTCGAGACCGCCGAAGCCGTCGTTGGTGCAGATGATCATCGACACGATGCTCAGCCGGTCGGCGTCGGTGGTGAACTCCCACTCCCGGGTGGCGCCGGGCTCGATCGGTCCGGCGTCGGGGTCGACCACGCCACTGACGCCGAGACCGGCGTCATCGACGGCGGCCTGCAGCTCGGCGGCGAGCACGGGCACCTGGCCCAGCTCGGCCACGGCGACGACGCCCGGGCTCGGAGCCCGGCCCAGCGAGAACACGTCGGCCTCCCGGGTGTGGGCGGCGAAGTTGAGCGGCGTCAGGTACTGGCCACCGGTGAGGTTCTCGACGGTGGCGCTGTAGGTGGCCTCGACGGGCTCGGGGGCGACACGGGTGATGGTCACGGTGCCGACCGAGCCGCGCTTCCAGTCGAAGCGGTCGGGGAGGTCACCCACGCCCTTGAGGGTGGGGTGGCGATTGATGCGGTTGAACCCGTCGATCTCGGGCTGATCCTCACCGTTGCCACCGGGGGCACCCTCGGGGGTGGAGCAGAACGGGGCGGGGACGACGTCGTCGCGCAGCTCGGTGTTGAGCTCGGAGCCGGCGTCGTAGTCGGCGAGGTTGTAGGTCCGGGTCTGACCGTCCCGGCCCGGCAGCCAGCGGCTGTCGACGCCGCCGAAGCCGTCGTTGGTGCAGATGATCATCGACACGACGCTGAAGCGACGCTCATCGGAGGAGAAGGTGAACGACACCGACTCGCCCGGAGGGATCGGGGCGTCGCCGGCCACGCCGCTGAGCCCGAGGCCTGCGTCGTCGACGGCGGCCTGCAGCTCGGCGGCGAGCACGGGCACCTGCCCCAGCTCGGCCACGGCCTTCACCCCCTCACTCGGCGCCTTCCCCCGCTGGAACACGTCGACCCGGCGGCTGTGGGCCGCCCAGTTCGGCGGCGTCAGGTACTGGCCCTCGGTGTCGTTGGTGATCGTGACCTCGTAGATCGGTGCTACGTCGTCGCCGTGTCCGGTGGCGCCCACCGGCACCGCCGAGAACATCGTGGACAGCAGCGCCACGACGGCTACGACGAGCCCTGCGGCGAGGGAGCGTCTGCTTGGCATGGTTTCCTCCTTGGACCCGATTGCTCGGGACTCGTCCCCGACCCCACAGTCGAGGAGCCGATCCGATGATCGACCGGGCAAGGAAAGGCCGTCGTGCCGTCCGTCTCTTCACTTTGCCGACGTTGTTCACGAGATGAACAGGTCTGTGAACGGCGTCACCCTGCTCGGCGCTACCGGTCGTGAACTGTCGATCGGTGTCCGATCAGAACTCGGCGGAATCGATCATCGAGGCCAACGCCTGGCGGGTCTGCTCGAAGTGGGCGGCCCGGTCGGCGATGGCCCCGGTACCCGACACCAGCTCGTTGGCCGAGGCGAAGAACACGCCGCTCCCGGCGTCGACCACCACCACGAGGCGGCTGCCCTGATCGCCGCCGTCGACCTCGGTCACCTGGAACCGGGTGGCCGGTCGGTCGGCCACCGTCACCTCCTGCTCGGCCACGACGTCGAGGGTGGCGGCGATGCGGGCCAGGGCCTCGTCGTAGGTCTCGCGCTCGGCCCAGAACAGGTCGATCTCGGCCCGGATGTCGGCCCCGGGCTCGATGTCACCGGGGGAGAAGTTGCGGCAGTCGGGGGTGGCCCAGCCGTCCGGGATCTCGATCGAGTAACCGCCGGAGCTGCATCGCCCCGTCTGGCGGGTGGCGGTGTCGTCTGACGAATCGGGTGCGGTCACCGACGAGGGGGAACCGGCGGCGTCCTCACCCGCGTCCGGGGCGGCGCCGTCGCTCCCGGCGGCATCACCGTCGGTGCCTCCGGTTCCGTCCTCGCCGCGGTCGCTCGCCTCCTCGGCCGCCACCACCAGCGCCTCGCCCATCGGCGGCATCGGTTCGTCGTTCCCGGTCGCCAGCAACACGGCGATCCCGGCGATGATCAGCAGGCCGACGGCGGCCAGGGCGGCGAGGAGCGCGGTCGACGTCGACCCTCGATCGGTCGGGGGCGGGCCTGGCTGATCGGGGGTGGTTTGGGGCATGACCATGGTGCGACTCGCATCGGGGGACGGCACAGTATCTCCCACAAACAACCAGGTCGGGGGGTCGGCGGGTCGGTGCAGAGGGTCGGGGCTATGCTCGACCGTCGGGGTGCGGCGCAGAGCTTGTCTTCCCCGCTCGGATGTCCGGGGTCGACGACGGAGTTTTGTGTTGGATCAGATCGGTCGCTACGAAGTTGAAGGGCGGATCGGTTCCGGTGGCTTCGCCACGGTCTATCGCGTGCGCGATGCCGCCCTCGACAGCGAAGTGGCGGCCAAGGTCCTGGCCGACAACTGGACCGACAACGCCGAGATCCGCGACCGGTTCATCCGTGAGGCCAAGCTGCTGCGCCGCATCGACTCCCACCGGGTCGTCACCGTCCACGACATCGGCGAACTCCCCGGCGGTCAGCCGTACTTCGTAATGTCGCTGGCCAATCGGGGCACGCTGGAAGACCGGCTGATGGCCAACACCGCCGCCCCGGCCCCGACCGACGTGCTCAACGTGGCTCAGGACCTCGCCGCCTGCGTCCGCGACGTGCACGGTCACGACCTCATCCACCGCGACATCAAGCCGAGCAACCTGCTGATCTCCGGCGGGCGCGGCCCCGTCGACCCGTCGCAGCCGCCCCTGTTGAAGCAGGCCGAGCGCCTCCTGCTGGGCGACTTCGGCCTGGCCAAGGACATCGCCCTCCAGGCCACCGGCCTCACGATCGCCGCCGGCACGGGCGGCTACGCCGCCCCCGAGCAGATGAGCCACGGCGGTGACCCGTCCCGGGCCACCGATCTGTACGCCGCCACCGCCGTCATGTACCGGATGCTGACCGGCACCAACCCGCCGAACTACGACGTCCTCAACGAGACCGTGCCCTTCCCCGACGGGCAGTGGTGGATGGCGGGGGCTCTGGGGCACTTCTTCCGTCGGGGCATGGCCTTCCGTCAGGACCAGCGGCACGAGTCGATCGACGCCTGGCTCGGCGCCTTCCGTCAGGCCTACGGCGGCGAGCAGACGATGGCCGCCGCACCGCACTCGCCGGCCATGCCGACGCCGACCTCGGATCCGGTCACACCCCCGCCGGCCCAAGCGCCGGACTCCAACCCCCGGAGCGCCTTCCCCTCGGTGCCGGCGGCGCAGCCCGACCGCGACCCCACCTCGGTCCTGCCCCACCAGCAACCGGGCTACGGCCAGCAGCCGCCATCGACCCCGGCCACCCCGCAGCCCCGTCCCCAGCCCTACGGCTTCCAGAGCCCCGACCAGGCGCCGGTCGTCGACCCCCGCTCGGTCCCGGCCGTCGGTGGCCAGACGCCGCAGACCCAGGCCCCCCACTCGCAGGTCGCCCCCGGCACCCAGCAGGGCTATGGCGCCGGCTACGGCCAGCAGCCCACCCCCCACTCGGGCTACGGCGGCGCACCGGCCCATCAGCACTACGGCACGTACCAGACGCCGGCCGCCACCCGGCGAAAGAGGTCGCGTTGGCCCTGGCTGGTGCTGCTGCTCGCCGTGGTGGTGGCGGCCGGCGGTGTCGGCGGAGCGCTGTGGTTCCAGGGGCGCGGTGCGCCGACGGTGTCCGGTCCCGACGAGGCGCAGGCCGGGGAGCTGATCACCCTGCGGGCGGTGGCCGACGATGCCGACACCTTCCGCTGGACCGACTTCAACAACGACATCACCCAGGGCGACGAGTTCAGCTTCCGTGGCGTCGTGCCCGGCACGGTCAGCGTCGAGGTGCAGGCGGTGGCGGCCGACGGCTCGCTGTCCCCGGCCACCATCAAGCGGGTCGCGATCACCGAGGCCACCGGCGGCCCCGAGATCGAGGGGCCGAACGAGATCGGGGTCGGCGACACCACCCTGTACACGTTCACCGCCGACGGCGAGGTAACCGATCCGATCTGGCGGGTGGGCGACAGCCCGCAGGCCACCGAGGTGATCGAGATCACCGGCACCGTGGCCGGCACCGTGGACGTCACCCTCATCGTGACCAACGAGGACGGCCAGCAGATCGGCACCCGCAAGACGATCGAGGTCGTCGGCGGCTAGGCCCCGACTCCCCCGAGCCCCCGTCGCCCTCGCAGCCGGAGCGGACGCCCGCCGATGCGTTTCACCAAACCCTTCTGGCCCGGTATCGCCGACGGTTCGATCACGCTCGCCTTCCGGCCCTGGAAGCGGCCGACGGTGGTCGAAGGCCGCCCCTACCGCACCGGCGGGGGGCGGGTCGAGGTGCTGTCGGTGGTCGTGGTCGACCCGGACGAGATCACCGCCGACGAGGCGGTCCGGGCCGGCCACGTCGACGCCGAGGAATTGCGAGGCCGTTTCACCGACCTCGACGACGATCGCCGGCTCTACCGGGTGGAGTTCCGCCTGCTCGACGAGCCCGACCCCCGGGAGGCGTTGGCCGACGCCGCCGACCTCACCGCCGACGACGTGGCCGAGATCGACCGTCGCCTCGACCGCCTCGACCGGGCGGCGGTCGACGGGCCGTGGACCCGGCGCACCCTCCGCCTCATCGCCGCCCGCCCCGAGGTCCGGGCCCCCGACCTGGCGGCGGGGGAGGGGCGGGAGACCAAGCCGTTCAAGCTCGACGTGCGCAAGCTGAAGAACCTCGGTCTCACCACCAGCCTCCGCGTCGGCTACCGCCTCTCACCCCGGGGCGAGGCCTATCTGGCCGCCCACTCCGAGGGCAGGGCCCCCGATGCCGACGACCCCGAAGCCGCATCGGGCACCTGATCGGCGATCGTCCGATCGACTTGAGTGGGTCCGGTAGGAACGCCCCTGACCGGCCGGTAGGCTAGTCCGGTCGTCATTCAGCCGGCCTGTATCGAGTCGCCGAGGTGCCACCACCCCGGCTTCACCCGATCGGACACCGCCGCAATGACAAATTCGATGTAGCCCGGACAGGCCTCGTCCTGCCAGTCGAGGAACCGCCCGGCCGAGTACAACAACCTCTGCTCCACCGCGAGACCTGGAGCGGACCAATTCGCGTGAATGGCTCGGCGCTGCGGAGTGCCGTGCCCTCTGGCGGGAAAGTGACAGACGTATGGCTCAAAAGGCTCTCGTCGGCGAGAAAGTCGGCATGACCCAGGTGTGGGACGATGACAATCGCATCGTGCCCGTCACCGTGCTGCGCGTGACCCCCTGCCGGGTCGTGCAGATCAAGACGGCGGCGACCGATGGCTACAGCGCCATCCAGGTGACCGTCGGCGAGAAGGACGCCCGCAGGCTGAGCAAGCCCGAGGCCGGTCACTTCGCCAAGGCCGGGGTCGCCCCCGGCACCGAGCTGGTCGAGCTTCGCCTCGACGACGTCTCGGCTTACGAGATCGGCCAGGAGATCGGCGCCGACTCGTTCGAGGCCGGCGAGTCGGTCGACGCCATCGGCACCAGCAAGGGCAAGGGCTTCGCCGGTGTGATGAAGCGGCACAACTTCTCCGGCCAGCGCGCCACCCACGGCGCCCACCTCGTCCACCGGATGCCCGGCTCGGTCGGCCAGTGCGCCACCCCGGCCCGCATCTTCAAGGGTGTGAAGATGGCCGGCCGCATGGGTTCGGACCGGGTCACCACCCAGAATCTGACCGTCGTCCGGGCCGACACCGAGAAGAACGTGGTGCTGGTGAAGGGCTCGGTCCCCGGGCCCAAGGGCGGCACCGTCATCATCCGCAACGCGATCAAGAAGGCGGTGAGCGCCGATGCCTAGCTCGGACGTCAAGACCGTGGCCGGCAAGAAGGCGGGCTCCGTCGACCTCGACGAGACCATCTTCGGCGTCGAGCCGAACATCGCCGTCATGCACCAGGTGGTCACCGCCCAGCTGGCCGCCCGCCGGGCCGGCACCCACAGCACCAAGACCCGCTCCGAGGTCCGCGGTGGTGGGGCCAAGCCCTGGAAGCAGAAGGGCACCGGTCGGGCCCGGGCCGGTTCGTCCCGCTCCCCGATCTGGATCGGCGGCGGTATCGCCCACGGCCCCAAGCCCCGCAGCTATGCCCAGCGGACCAACAAGAAGATGATTCGCCTGGCCCTCATCTCGGCGCTGTCCGATCGGGCCGCCGACGACAAGGTCGTCGTGGTCGACGACTGGGGCTTCGACGCCCCGAGCACCAAGAGCGCCGCCACCGCCCTCAGCGCCCTCGGCGTGGAGGGCAAGGCCCTGGTGATCCTCGACCGCAGCGACACCAACGCCCACAAGAGCTTCCGCAACCTGCCCGAGGTGCACGTGCTCGCCGCCGACCAGCTGAACGCCTACGACGTGCTGGTCAGCGACTACGTGGTGTTCACCCAGAACACGCTCCCTCCGGTCGCCGGAGCCGAGGACTCAGAAAGTGAGGAGTCGTGAAGGATCCGCACGACGTGATCATTCGGCCCGTGGTGTCGGAGAAGTCGTTCACCCAGCAGGAGCTGAACAACGCCTACACCTTCATCGTGGCCGCCAGTGCCTCGAAGCCCGAGATCAGCGACGCCGTCGAAACGATCTTCGACGGCGTGAAGGTGGCCAAGGTCAACACGCTGAACCGCAAGGGCAAGCGGGTCCGCAACCGGCGGAACAACACCGTCAGCTCCCGTCCCACGACCAAGCGCGCGATCGTCACCCTCTCCGAGGGTGAGATCGAGCTCTACTCGAACTGAGGACCGCTTCGCCATGGCCATCCGTAAACGCAAGCCCACGAGCCCCGGTCGTCGCTTCCAGACCAGCTCCGACTTCTCCGACGTCACCACGTCGAGCCCGGAGAAGTCGCTGCTGGCCAAGCAGTCGTCGACCGGTGGCCGTAACAACCACGGTCGCAAGACCGCCCGCCACCGCGGCGGCGGCCACAAGCGCCGCTACCGGGTGATCGACTTCCGTCGCAACAAGGACGGCGTCCCGGCGACGGTCGCCTCGATCGAGTACGACCCCAACCGCAACTGCCGCATCGCCCTGTTGCACTATCACGACGGCGAGAAGCGCTACATCCTCGCCCCCCGTGACCTGAGCGTCGGGGACCGGGTGGAGTCCGGCTCCGGGGCCGACATCCGCCCCGGCAGCGCCATGCCGTTGCGCTACATCCCGGTCGGCACCACGGTCCACGCCGTGGAGTTGCAGCCCGGGGGTGGGGCCAAGATGGGTCGCTCCGCCGGCACCAGCGTGCAGCTGGTGGCCCGGGAGGGCACCACCGCCACCCTGCGCCTGCCGAGCACCGAAATGCGTCGGGTGTCGATCGACTGCCGAGCCACCATCGGTGAGGTCGGCAACTCCGAGGCCGAGCTGATCAAGGTCGGCAAGGCCGGTCGCAGCCGCTGGAAGGGCAAGCGCCCCCAGACCCGTGGCGTGGCCATGAACCCCGTCGACCACCCCCACGGTGGCGGCGAGGGCAAGACGTCGGGTGGTCGCCACCCGGTCTCCCCCTGGGGCAAGCCCGAGGGTCGTACCCGCAAGCGGGGCAAGAAGTCCGATGATCAGATCATCCGCCGTCGGCGGAAGCGTGGCGGCCGGAGGTAATCATGCCGAGAAGTCTGAAGAAGGGGCCGTTCGTCGACGACCACCTGTTGAGGAAGGTCGACGAGCTCAACGAGAAGAACGACAAGCGGGTCATCAAGACCTGGTCCCGTCGTTCCACCATCATCCCCGACATGGTGGGCCACACCATTGCCGTCCACGACGGTCGTAAGCACGTGCCGGTGTACATCACCGAGTCGATGGTCGGTCACAAGCTCGGAGAGTTCTCGCCGACGCGGACCTTCAAGTTCCACGCCGGCCAGGAACGATCGGGGCGTCGCTGATGCCGGGAGTCAAGACCAACGAGCGGCCCGGCACCCGGGCCCAGGTCCGCTACGTGCGGATGTCGGCGTCCAAGGCCCGGATCGTGCTCGACCTGATCCGCAACAAGTCGGTCGTCCAGGCCAACGAGATCCTCGAGTTCAGCGAGCGGCTCGCCGCCGACACCATCGGCAAGTGCCTGCTGTCGGCCGTGGCCAACGCCGCCCACAACGACGAGATCCCGGCCGAGGAGCTCTACATCTCGGCCTGCTACGCCGACGAGGGCCCCACCCTCAAGCGGTTCCGCCCTCGGGCCCGGGGCCGCGCCGGTCGGATCCACAAGCAGACGTGCCACATCACCGTGATCGTCAGCCGCTACAGCGACGACGAGCTCGACGCCCAGCGCCAGGCCGCCGAGGCCCGGGGCGAGAGCCAGGCCGCCGCCGGCAACCGTGACGCCGCCGCCGACCGTGCTCGCCGTGTGGCCAGGTCGAAGGCCAAGGACGAGGGCGCTCCCGCCCCCGCCGACGAGGTCGAGGACGACGTCGTCGAGGACGCCGTGGACGACACGGTCGACGACGCAACCACCGACACCGCCGACGCTTCGGCCGAGGCCGAGACCTCGGGCGAGGAGGCCTCGTCAGAGGCCGATGAAGCCGCCGAGGACGCCTTCCTCGAAGGCGATGACACTGCCGATGAGGAGACCAAGTAATGGGTCAGAAAATCCACCCGTACGGCTTCCGCCTCGGTGTCACCACCGACTGGAAGTCCCGCTGGATCGCCGACCGCCAGGAGTACCGCGACTACCTGCTCGAGGATCACAAGATCCGCGAGTACCTGCTGACCGAGCTGCCGAACGCCGCCATCAGCCGGGTCGAGGTCGAGCGGACGCGCGACAAGCTGCAGATCGACGTGCACACCGCCCGCCCGGGCATCGTGATCGGTCGTAAGGGCTCGGAGGCCGACCGCCTCCGCCAGGGCCTGACCAAGCTGACCGGCAACCCCAAGGTCAAGCTCAACATCGTCGAGATCAAGCAGCCTGAGCTCGACGCCGCCCTGATCGCCCAGGGTGTCGCCGATCAGCTCGCCGGTCGTATGGCCTTCCGCCGTGCGATGAAGCGGGCCATGCAGAACGCCATGAAGGCCGGGGCCAAGGGCATCCGGATCCAGTCGTCGGGCCGCCTCGGTGGCGCCGAGATGGGCCGGACCGAGTGGTACCGCGAGGGTCGGGTGCCGCTGCACACACTGCGGGCCGACATCGACTACGGCCTGCGCGAGGCTCACACCACGTACGGCCGCATCGGGGTGAAGGTGTGGCTGTACAAGGGCGACATCCTCCCGTACAAGGCCAGCACCGACAAGGCCACCCGCGAGGCGGCGATGGCCGTCGGCGAGGCCGCCGGTGCCGCCGAGGCCCCCAAGACCGTGGTGTCCTCCTCCCGCCGGCCCAAGGCCCCCGCCCCCGCTCCGGCCGCTCCGGCCGAGGCGCCCCCGGCCGATGAACCGGCTCCGCTGGTGAAGGAGGCCGATCCCGAGTTCGAGCGGCTTCTGGCCGAGGAAGAGGCCATCGAGGCCACCCTCAAGGACAAGTCGGAGCCCACCAACTTCCGTCCCGGGGACGGTGACTGAGTGCGACGTGACGGAGCACGTCGCCTGGACTTTCGGCCGTCGGCCGAAAGCTCCCTGCGGCAGACGACGGCCCTGTGGGCCACGAAGGTCGAGGTGAAGTAATCATGCTCATGCCAAGGAAGGTCAAGCACCGCAAGACGCACCGCGGTCGGACCACCGGTAACGCCAAGGGCGCCACCACCGTCGCCTACGGCGATTACGGCATCCAGGTTCTGGAGCCCGGGTGGATCACCTCCCGCCAGATCGAGGCCGCCCGTATCGCCATGACCCGCCACGTCCGCCGTGGCGGCAAGGTGTGGATCAACGTCTTCCCCGACAAGCCCGTCACGGCCAAGCCGGCCGAGACCCGCATGGGGTCGGGCAAGGGCAACCCCGAGCACTGGGTGGCCGTGGTCAAGCCCGGCCGTGTGGTGTTCGAGCTGTCGTACCCCGACGAGACCATCGCCCGCCAGGCCATGGCCCGAGCGATCCAGAAGCTCCCGGTCAAGGCCCGGGTCATCACCCGTGTGGAGGGTTTCGATGCCTGACAACATCACCGACGCCACGCTGGCCTCGCTGATCAACGGCCTGGCCGACGCCAAGCGGGAACTGTTCAACCTTCGCTTCCAGCTCGCCACCGGCCAGCTGGAGAACACCGCCCGGATCGGGCAGGTCAAGAAGGACGTCGCCCGGTTCAACACCGAGATCCGGGCCCGTGAGATCGAGGCCGCCGAGTCGGCCACTGCAGAAGGAGCGTCCTGATGCCTGCTGAGACCACACCGCGCTCCATGCGGCGCAAGACCCGGGACGGCATGGTCGTGTCCACCAAGATGGACAAGACCGCGGTGGTCGAAGTGACCGACCGCTCCCGCCACCCGCAGTACAACAAGACGGTTCAGCGCCGCACCAAGTACTACGCCCACGACGAGGAGAACACCCTCAACGAGGGCGATCGGGTGCGCATCGTCGAGACCCGTCCGCTGTCGGCCAAGAAGCGCTGGCGGCTCCTCGAGGTGCTGGAGCGGGCCCGATGATCCAGCAGGAATCGCGCCTCCGGGTCGCCGACAACTCCGGAGCCAAGGAAGTGCTGTGCATCAAGGTGCTCGGCGGTTCCCGCCGGCGCTACGCCGGCATCGGCGACATCTTCGTCGCCACCGTCAAGGACGCCATCCCCGGCGCTCAGGTCAAGAAGGGCGACGTCGTCAAGTGCGTCGTCGTCCGGACCAAGAAGGAGCGTCGTCGTCCCGACGGCTCGTACATCCGTTTCGACGAGAACGCCGCTGTGCTCATCAACGAGCAGAAGCAGCCGCGTGGCACCCGCATCTTCGGCCCCGTCGGTCGTGAACTGCGGGACAAGCGCTTCATGCGCATCGTCTCCCTAGCCCCCGAGGTGATCTGAGATGAAGATCCGCAAGGGTGATCAGGTTCGCGTGCTCGCGGGCAAGGACCGGGGCAAGGAGGGCACCGTCTCGGCCGCCTTCCCCGCCACCGGCAAGGTGATCGTCGAAGGCATCAACACCGCAAAGCGCCACACCAAGGCGCGTTCGCAGGAGGAGCCCGGCGGCATCGTCGACAAGGACATGCCGATGGACGCCTCCAACGTGGCCGTGCTGTCGCCCTCCGACGGCAAGCCGACCCGCGTCGGCTACAAGGTCGACGGCGACACCAAGGTCCGGGTGTGCAAGCGCACGGGCGTCGAGATCCCGGAGGAGAGTGACTCATGAGCGAGACCCTCACGATGCCGCGACTCAAGGCCACCTACCAGAACGAGGTCCGCGACAAGCTCAAGACCGACCTCGAACTGCCCAACGTGATGCAGGTCCCCCGCCTGGAGAAGATCGTCATCAACATGGGCGTGGGCGAGGCCATCGTCAATTCCAAGAACCTCGAGTCGGCCATCACCGACCTCACCATCATCGCCGGGCAGAAGCCGGTGGTGACCAAGGCCAAGAAGTCGCTCGCCAGCTTCAAGCTGCGCCAGGGCAACTCGATCGGCTGCAAGGTGACCCTGCGCGGTGACCGGATGTGGGAGTTCTTCGACCGTCTGGTCACGCTCGCCATTCCTCGGATCCGTGACTTCCGAGGTCTCAACCCCCGCTCGTTCGACGGCCGCGGCAACTACACGTTCGGCCTGTCCGAGCAGCTGATGTTCCCGGAGATCGACTACGACACCGTCGACCAGCCCCGGGGCATGGACATCACGATCGTCACAACCGCAACCAACAACGCCGAGGGCCGAGCCCTTCTGGATGCGTTCAGTTTTCCGTTCCGGCGCGAAGGGCAGGCCCAGTAATGGCCAAGAAGGCACTCATTATCAAGCAGCAGCAGACGCCCAAGTACAAGGTCCGGGGCTACACGCGCTGCGTGAAGTGCGGTCGGCCGCGCGCCGTCTACCGTCGCTTCGGTCTCTGCCGTGTCTGCTTCAGGGAGATGGCCCACGCCGGCGAGATCCCGGGCGTGACCAAGGCCAGCTGGTGAGTGGAGGTGCATGAACAATGTCGATGACCGATCCCATTGCCGACATGCTGACCCGCATTCGCAACGCCAACACGGCGATGCACGATGAGGTCTCCATGCCGTCGTCAAAGCTCAAGGTCGCGCTGGCCGACGTCCTCCACCGCGAGGGCTACATCGGTGAGTTCTCCACCGCGGAGAACAGCAGCGGCCCCGGCGCCACGCTCACGATCAACATGAAGTACTCGCCCGAGCGCGAGCGGGTGATCAGTGGCATCAAGCGGGTCTCCAAGCCTGGCCTGCGGGTGTACACCAAGAGCGATCAGATTCCCCGAGTACTGGGCGGCCTCGGTGTCGCCGTGCTCTCGACCAGCAAAGGTCTCGTGACCGACCGAGCGGCCCGCAAGGACCGCATCGGCGGCGAGGTCCTCTGCTACGTCTGGTAGGAGGCCCCGTGTCCCGTATCGGCAACAGCCCCATCAGCGTGCCGTCCGGCGTCGATATCGACGTCGCCGGCTCCGAACTCACGATCAAGGGCGCCAAGGGCACCCTGACCCACACCATTCCCGAGGCCATCTCGGTCAGCGTCGAGGACGGCACCCTCGAGGTGACCCGGGCCAACGACGAGCGGCAGGCGAAGGCCCTTCACGGCCTGACCCGGTCGCTGATCAACAACATGGTCATCGGGGTCAGCGAGGGCTTCCGCAAGGACCTCGAGATCATCGGCGTCGGCTATCGGGCCAACGCCAAAGGCCCGGGCAAGCTCGAACTCGCCTTGGGCTTCTCCCACCCGGTCACGGTGGAGGCCCCCGACGGGGTGACCTTCGACGTGCCGGAGCCGACCAAGATCGGCGTCGTGGGTATCGACAAGCAGGTCGTCGGCCAGGTCGCCGCCGAGATCCGCGCTTACCGCAAGCCCGAGCCCTACAAGGGCAAGGGTGTCCGGTATGCCGGGGAACGGGTGATGCGCAAGGCCGGAAAGGCAGGGAAGTGATGGCTTCCAAGACCAACCCGCAGCACGCCGCTCGGGCCCGCCGTCAGCGCCGGGTCCGCAAGAAGGTCATCGGCACCACCGAGCGGCCGCGTCTGGCCGTGTTCCGATCGAACAAGCACATCAGCGTGCAGGTCATCGACGACACCAAGGGTCACACTCTGGTCTCAGCGTCGTCGTATGAGTCCGATGTTCGCTCGGCCGGTTCGACCAGCGGTGTCGACGCCGCCACCAAGGTCGGTTCGCTGATCGGCGACCGGGCCACGTCGGCCGGTGTCAGCGCCGTGGTCTTCGACCGTGGCGGCAATCGTTATCACGGGCGTGTGGCCGCACTGGCCGACGCCGCTCGCTCGGCCGGACTGGAGTTCTGACATGGCCAACGATCGCAACAACGATCGCGGTGATGGCCGCGAATCACGAGTCATCACCATCAACCGCGTGGCCAAGGTGGTCAAGGGTGGCCGCCGCTTCGCCTTCACCGCTCTCGTCGTCCTCGGCGACGGCAACGGCAAGGTGGGCCTCGGGTACGGCAAGGCCAAGGAGGTCCCTCTCGCCATCCAGAAGGGGACCGAAGAGGCCCGCCGCCTGATGTTCGACGTGCCCATGGCCGCCGGCACCATCACCCACCCGATCATCGGGACCCAGGGTGCGGGTCGGGTGCTGCTCAAGCCCGCCGCCCCCGGTACCGGTGTGATCGCCGGTGGTGCCGCCCGCGCCATCCTCGAGGAGGCCGGCATCACCGACGTGCTGTGCAAGTCGCTGGGCTCGGCCAACCAGATCAACGTGGCCCGGGCCACCATCAACGCGCTGCAGAGTCTCAAGCGGCCCGACGAGGTCGCCCGCCTTCGCGGCCTCGATGCCAGCGAGTTCACCCCCAAGGGCATGCTCGACGCCTACAACGAGCGTCAGCGTGGGGCCAAGGCCGAGGCCACCTCATGAGTGAGATCAAGGTGACGCAGGTCCGCTCCGCCATCGGCTCCAAGCCGAAGCAGCGGGGCTCGCTCCGGGCCCTCGGCCTGGGGCGCATCGGGAAGTCGAACGTCCTGCCCGACCGTCCGGAAATTCGCGGCATGATCGCCCGGGTTCCGCACCTGGTGGCGGTCGAACCAGCGGAAGACGTGTGATGGGCGGCGCCCATCACCCCGAGTTTCGGCCTGAGGCCGAAACATCGCATGGAGGAATCTCATGAAAGTTCACGATCTGAAGCCGGCCGAGGGTTCTCGGAAGCGGCGCAAGCGGGTCGGCCGCGGTATCGCGGGCAAGGGCGGCAAGACCGCAGGCCGCGGCACCAAGGGTCAGAAGGCCCGCAACACGATCCCGATCGGTTTCGAGGGTGGCCAGCTGCCGCTGCAGCAGCGTCTCCCCAAACTGCGCGGGTTCAACAACCCGTTCCGGGTCGACTACCAGGCCATCAACCTCGACACGATCGTCGAATCCGGTCTGACCGAGGTGACCCCCGAAGCGCTGTTGGACAAGGGCCTCATCGGCAAGGGCTCGTTGGTCAAGGTGCTCGGCCGGGGCGAGATCTCCGAGCCTGTCAACGTGAAGGCCCACGCCTTTTCCAAGAGTGCTGAAGCCGCGATCACTGCTGCAGGTGGTTCAGTGGAGAAGCTGCCCCTTCCCTTCAAGGTTCGCCCGGCCGCCCAGGGCAACGCTCTCACCAACCGCTGAGGGCAGCGCAGGAGTAACCCATGTCAACGCTGCGGAACATCCTTCAGACACCCGAACTGCGGAACAAGATCCTGTTCACGCTGTTCATCCTGGCCCTGTACCGCCTCGGCGTGCAGATCCCGGCCCCCGGGGTGAGCCTCGACGCCATCGAGGCGCTGCGGGCCCAGGCCGACGAGACCAGCGGTGGCATCTTCGGCTACCTGAACGTGTTCACCGGCGGTGGCCTGGCCTCGCTGTCGCTGTTCTCTCTCGGCATCCTGCCCTACATCACGGCCTCGATCATCATTCAGATCCTGACCGTGGCCGTCCCCAAGCTGGAGGAGTGGCAGTCGCAGGGTGCGGTGGGTCAGCGCAAGATCACGCAGTGGACCCGCTACATCACGATCCTGCTCGCCCTGGTGCAGAGCACGGGCATCGTGTTCCTGGTCGGGCGTAACCCCGAGGCGTTCTTCGGGGTCGACGTCGGCCTGTTCCCCGATTCGAGCCCGGGTCGGATGATCCTGGCCATCAGCTGTATGACGGTCGGTACCGCCATCGTGATGTGGATGGGCGAGCTGGTGACCCAGAAGGGCATCGGCAACGGCATGTCGATGCTGATCTTCGCCTCGGTCGTGGCCGGCCTCCCCGCCCTCGGTATCCGCATCGTGAACCAGCGGAACTGGATCTGGCTGGCCGTCGGCCTCGTGCTGCTCGCCATCCTCACCGCCGGGATCGTGTTCGTCGAGCAGGGGCAGCGTCGGATCCCGGTCAACTTCGCCAAGCGGGTCGTCGGTCGTCGCCAGTACGGCGGCAACAACACCTACATCCCGCTCAAGGTCAACCAGGCCGGCGTCATCCCCGTGATCTTCGCCAGCTCGCTGTTGCAGCTGCCGTCGCTCATCGCCAACGTGCTGCCGACCAACGCCGCCCAGGACAGCGGGGGCGACGACGTGCGCGGGTTCATCCAGAACAACCTGTTCCAGCCGGACAACCTGGGCTACATCCTGATCTTCGGTTCGCTGATCGTCGGCTTCTGCTACTTCTACAACGCCATCGCCTTCGATCCGATTCGTCGGGCCGATGAGCTGCGCAAGTCCGGCGGCTTCATCCCCGGCATCCGGCCCGGTCCCCAGACCGAGCGCTTCCTGGCCAGGACGCTGAACCGGATCACGTTCCCCGGTGCCATGTTCCTGGCCCTGGTGGCCCTGATCCCGTCCGCCGCTCTGGCCCGCCTGCTCGGATCGGGCAGCAACGACGCCGCCAGCCTGGTCGGCTTCTCCGGTATCTCGATCCTGATCGCCGTCGGTGTGTCGCTCGAGACGATGAAACAGATCAACAGCCAGCTCATGGCCCGCAACTACGACGGGTTCCTCAAGTAGTCATCGCCGCAACCAACCCGTCCCCAACGACGGACCCGGGAGGTACACCCCCATGGGACAGCCAATCCGACTGGTGATCTTCGGTCGCCAGGGCGCCGGCAAGGGCACCCAGTGCATCGAACTCGTCGCCCGCTACGGCGTGGTCCACATCAGCACCGGCGACATCCTCCGGGCCGAGCGCGCCGCCCAGACCGAGCTCGGTCAGGCCGCCGAACGGATCATGCAGGAGGGCGGCCTGGTCGGTGACGACATCATGATCCCCATGGTGCGCAACCGCATCGCCGCCGACGATGCCCTCCAGGGCGGGTTCGTCCTCGATGGCTTCCCCCGTACCACCGATCAGGCCGAGGGCCTGATCAACGCCCTGGGCGACCAGCGGCTCCACGGCGTGATCAACCTCGACGTCCCCCTCGAGGAGGTGACGGCCCGCATGAAGGCCCGAGCCCGCGAGGACGACACCGACGAGGCGATCGCCCAGCGGCTCGAACTGTACGAAAAGGAGACCCGCCCGGTGCTCGACTGGTTCGATCGCCAGGGTCTGCTCATCACCGTCGACGGCCTCGGCGCCGAGGCCGACGTGTCGAAGAGGCTCTTCGACGCCGTCGACAACGCTCTTGCGGGAGGTGGCGAGGCCAAACCCGGCCTCTAGCCCCCTACCACAAGTTGGACCTGGTTGCGACCAGGCCTAGGCTAGAACGTTGGTTCTTGTGCGCTCCCGAAGCGGAACGGAACCGTCGAAGTAACCCTTCTCTGGAGGATTGTCCTGCCAAAGCATAAAGAAGATGCGATCGTGCTCGAGGGCACCGTAGTCGAGTCACTGCCGAACGCGATGTTCAAGGTGGAGCTCGAGAACGGTCATTCGGTTCTCGGGCACATCTCCGGAAAGATGCGGCGCCACTACATCCGCATCCTCCCCGGTGATCGCGTCCAGGTCGAGCTCACCCCGTATGACTTGACCCGAGGACGCATCACCTACCGCTACAAGTAGGTCACCTCGACGTCGACACCGCCCCGGTGGTCGGTCGACGACAGGATCGGCAATCGCACCACTGCGACCGCCGACCACTCAACCCGATAATCCCAGGTGGATGTCCGCCGCTACGGCAGCGTCCATCCCCTGGCCCCGGACGCAGGGACCTGCGTCCATTCAATGTCTCAGGAAGGATCGGCCCGATGAAGGTACGCGCCAGCGTCAAACCGATGTGTGACAAGTGCAAGGTGATCCGTCGTAAGAGGACGGTCCGGGTCATCTGTGAGAACCCTCGATGCAAGCAGAGGCAAGGCTGACATGGCTCGCATCGCAGGTGTCGACATCCCGCGCGACAAGCGACTCGAAATCTCACTGACCTACGTCTTCGGCGTCGGCTCGTCGACGGCGAAGACGATCGCCGAAGCCACCGGCGTCGACGGCAACACCCGGGTCAAGGATCTGACCGACGACGAGATCGTCCGCATCCGGGCCTGGATCGATTCCAACCTCAAGACCGAGGGTGACCTCCGTCGTGAGGTGTCGCAGGACATCAAGCGCAAGATGGAGATCGGCTGCCACGCCGGCATCCGCCACCGCAAGGGCCTGCCCGTCCGGGGCCAGCGCACCCAGACCAATGCCCGGACCCGCAAGGGCCCCAAGAAGACCGTCGCCGGTAAGAAGAAAGTCACCAAGTAGCCATGGCCAAGCCCAGCAGCGGAGGCCGTCGGCCTCGTCGCAAGGAGCGCAAGAACGTCACCCACGGCGTTGCGCACATCAAGTCGAGCTTCAACAACACGATCATCGCCATCTCCGATCAGGAGGGCAACGTGTTGTCATGGGCCTCCGCCGGCAACGTCGGCTTCAAGGGCTCCCGCAAGTCGACCCCCTACGCCGCCCAGCAGGCGGCCGAGGTCGCCGCTCGTCGGGCCATGGAGCACGGCGTCCGCAAGGTCGACGTGCAGGTGAAGGGTCCCGGCTCCGGCCGTGAGACCGCCATCCGCTCAATCCAGAACACCGGCATCGAGGTCACCGGCATCAAGGACGTGACGCCGGTGCCCCACAACGGTTGCCGCCCGCCCAAGCGTCGGCGCGTCTAACGGAGAGCCTGAACCATGTCTCGATACACCGGCCCCCGGGCCCGCGTCTCCCGCCGTCTCGGCACCAACATCTTCGGTACCCGGGGCGAGACCATCGCTCTGGAGAAGCGTCCGTATCCCCCCGGGATCCACGGCCGCACTCGTCGCCGTGGCAACAACAACACCGAGTACCTGTTCCAGCTCCAGGAGAAGCAGAAGGCCCGCTTCACCTACGGCCTGACCGAGCGGCAGTTCCGCAAGGTCTACGACGAGGCCTCCCGCAAAAAGGGCGTGACGGGCGAGAACATGCTCACCTCGCTCGAGCTGCGTCTCGACAACGTGATCTACCGCACCGGCTGGGCCTCGACCCGGCCCCAGGCCCGCCAGTTCGTCTCGCACGGTCACGTGCTGGTCAACGGCAAGCGGGTCAACGTGCCGTCGTACCGGGTTCGCAAGGACGACGTCGTCGAGATCAAGGAAAAGACCCGCACCAATCCGATCGTGCAGTGGAACTCCGATGTGCTCGACCGCACCCCGCCGGCCTGGCTGGAGCGCGAGGACGGCAACTTCAAGGTGAAGGTCTACTCCGAGCCCATCCGCGAGCAGATCGACGTGCCGATCCGCGAGCAGCTCATCGTCGAGCTCTACTCCAAGTAGTAAACAGTCAACCGAGTCGCAGGTTCGCCGAGGGCGAACCTGACGCAACGCCGAAGGCGTTGCCCGCCACCAGATCACGAGGAACGCCCATGCTGGTTATTCAGCGCCCGACAGTTGAACAGCTCGATGACGGTTCGACCAACCGCGGTTCGTTCGCCATCGGCCCCCTGGAGCACGGCTTCGGCCACACCCTGGGCAACTCGCTCCGTCGGACCCTCCTGTCATCGGTCCCCGGTGCCGCCATCACCTCTGTCCGCTTCGACGACGCCCTCCACGAGTTCGACACCATCACCGGTGTGCTCGAGGACGTCACCGACATCATCCTCAACCTGAAGGACGTCGTCGTCACCTCCGAGTCGGAGGAGGACGTGGTCCTGCGTCTCGACGCCAGGGGCCCGGGTGCGGTCACCGCCGGTGACATCTCCTGCCCGCCCGAGGTCGAGATCCTCAACCCGGACATCCTCCTCGCCACCCTCGACGACAAGGGCCGTCTCGCCGTCGACCTCACCGTCGGCCGTGGCCGCGGCTGGCTGTCCTCGGTCCGCCCGACCGAGACCTCGACCATCGGTGTGATCCCGATCGATGCCATCTACAGCCCGATCCGTCGGGTGTCGCTGGCCGTCGAGCCCACCCGTGTCGAGATGTCGACCGACTACGACCGCCTGGTCCTCGACGTCGAGACCGACGGCTCGATCACCCCTCGTGACGCCCTGGCCTCGGCCGGCGCCACGCTGCGGGCCCTGATCCAGCTGGTGGAGGAGATGAGTGAGGAGCCCGAAGGCCTGACCCTGGGCGAGGCTCCGGCCGCCGCCTCCGGCTCGCCCGATCTCGATCTGCCGATCGAGGACCTCGACCTCTCCGAGCGTCCCCGCAACTGCCTCAAGCGGGCCCAGGTCAACACCATCGGCGAGCTGCTCACCAAGACCGACGACGACCTCCTGGCCATCACCAACTTCGGTCAGAAGTCGCTCGATGAGGTCATCGCCAAGCTGGACGAGCGGGGCCTGACGCTCCGCGGCGCCCGGTAACGCCGTTCGGCCTGCGGCCTCACTAACCGGGTTTCGGCTTTGCCGAAACCCGCGGTGCCTAAGATCAACGAAGAAGTAGGAAGAGAAGAACCATGCCCGGTCGTCCCCGGAAGGCTCGCCGCTTCGGCGGGTCCGCACAACACCAGAAGCTGATGATGGCCAACCTCGTGGCTTCGCTCGTCGCCGCCGAGGGCATCGTCACCACCGAGGCCAAGGCCAAGGCCATGCGGCCTGTGGCCGAGCGCCTGATCACCAAGGCCAAGAAGGGCGGCCTCCACAACTTCCGTCAGGTGCTCGCGTACCTGGGCGATGTGGAGATGACCACCAAGTTGTTCGACGAGGTCGGTCCTCGCTACAGCTCTCGCCCCGGCGGCTACACGCGGGTGCTGAAGCTCGGCCCCCGCAAGGGCGACAACGCCCCGATGGCCCGCATCGAACTCGTATAGCGCCTGCGGGTTTCGGCCGAGCCGAGACCCGATCGGTGACGAGCGAAGCGAGGAACGACAGCCCGTGTCGTCGGACGTCGATTCACAGCGGATTGCGCTGGTGATCGCCTACGACGGGACGGGCTTTCGTGGTCTCGCCCCCAATGAGGGCGTCCGCACCGTGGTGGGGGAGCTCCAGGGCTTCCTGGCCAAGGTCGTCGGTCGGCCCGTCGAGCTGGTGATGTCGGGGCGGACCGATGCCGGCGTCCACGCCAATGGCCAGGTGCTGTCGACCGACGTGCCCGCCACCACCGATGTGGCCAAGCTCGCCCGCAGCATCAACGCCACCTTCGGACCCGAGATCGTCGCCCGCTCGATCCACGTGGTCGACGACGATTTTTCGGCCCGGTTCTCGGCCGTGGGGCGCCGCTACCGCTACACCATCGTCAACCGCCCGGTGCCCGACCCGTTCCTGGCCCGCACCGCGTGGTGGGTCCCCGAGCCCCTCGACCTCGACGCCATGGCCGCCGCTGCCGGCGCCGTCGTCGGCGAGCACGACTTCTCGTCGTTCTGCCGCCGCCCGAAGGTGGCCGACGGCGAGGCCGAGGTGTCGCTGGTCCGCCGGGTCGATCGGGTGCACTGGTCGCGCCTCGACCCGCCCGACGTGCTGCGCTTCGACATCGACGGCTCCGCCTTCTGCCACCAGATGGTCCGCAGCATCGTCGGCTTTCTGGTCGCCGTCGGCCGGGGCAAGCGCACGGTCGACGACATGGCAACGGCCCTGGCCGCCCGTGACCGCTCGGCCGCCTACCAACCGGCGCCGCCCCACGGGCTCTGCCTGTGGCAGGTCGACTACCCGTCCGCCGTCGACCCGGGCTTCGACGGCGGCCACCGGTAGCGGATCGGGCGGCGGTGTCGATGGCCAAGCGACCGGTCGAGTCGGTGGAGGTCCCCGGCGCCGTTGCCCATCTGGTCGGCGACGAACCGGCGGCATGCGTCTGGCGCAACGACTACGGCGGGTTGACCTTCGCCGTGGGCGATCCGCCGAGCTTCTACCTCAAGTGGCATCCGCACGCCGCCGCCCCCGAGGTCGACCTGGCCGACGAGGCGGCCCGGATGCGCTGGGCGTCGGCCTGGATCCCCGTACCCGAGCCGTTCGAGACCGGGAGCGACGGCGACTCGTCGTGGCTGTGCACCCGGGTGATCGACGGGACGTCCGCCGTCGATCCCCGATGGCAGGAGGACCCGGCGCCGGCGGTGGCCGCCATCGGCCACGGCCTGCGGCGGTTGCACGACGCCGCCCCCGTCGAGGACTGCCCTTACAGCTGGTCGACCGAGGAGCGCCTGACCGTGGCCCGACAGCGGCTGGCGACCGGTGCCCTGCCTGCCGATCGACCGGTCGGGCCCGAGCCGCAGTCGACGGCGGCCGAGGCGATGGAGGAGCTGACGACCACGGTCCCCGATCCCGATCCGGTGGTGTGCCACGGCGACGCCTGCGCCCCCAACACCCTGCTCGACGACGACGGGGCGTTCCTCGCCCTCGTCGATGTCGGCCTGTTGGGGGTGGGGGACCGGTGGGCCGATCTGGCCGTGGCCACGTGGAGTCTGGCCTGGAACTACGGACCCGGTTGGGAGCGGGAGCTGTTCGACGCCTACGGGGTCGACGCGGATCCGGACCTCATCCGGTACTACCGGTTGCTGTGGGACGTCGGGCCCTGAGGTGGCGGCCCGGGCGCAGCGGTCAGGGGGTCGGCGTGGTGGCGTAGACCGACAGCAACCCGCCGATGAACGTCAGAAACAGCGCCAGGGATGCCAGTCGCATGCGTAGACCACCTTGTCTTCGTCGTCGCCTTCTTCGTCGGCCCTGTCAGCTGTGTCAACTGTGTCAGCTGGGTCAGCTGGGTCAGCTGGGTCAGCTTCCGAACCGGTACGAATAGGTAGTCCACGGTTGCCCAAAAGTTCCTGAAAGTTGGCGCGCCATCGCCGGTCGTTTGGCACGCTCTGAGGAACCGCCGACAAGGAGCGTCGTCATGCGTATCCCCGACAGCGCCATCGCCGAGATCGACACCCAGGGCTTCACCATCGCCGAGGGGGTGCTGAGCGACGAGGAGGTGACCGCCGCCCGTCGGGTCGTATGGGAGCACCACCCACACCCCGACGACTATTTCGCCGATCCCGACGCCTGGAGTCACCTGGCCGAGAGTCCCTTCGCCGGGATCAGCCGCGATGTTCCCTTCGCCGGTTGGGACCTGAGTCGGCTGTGCTTCCACCCCGATGTGGTCGACGCCGTCGAGCGCTACCTCGGCAGCGACGACCTGTCGTTGTACAAGGTGGAGCTGTGGGCCAAGTACGCCGGGGCCTGCGACTACGACCAGGCCCACCATCGCGACTACATCAACCACACCCTGGTCGTGCCGCGAGCCGACGGCGTCGGCCGCCAGGTCACCACCTTCACCCTGCTGTCGGACGTGACCGAGGCCGACGCCCCCACGATGATCGTGCCCCTGGACCAGACCGAGCACGTGCCGTTGGTGGCCTGGGACAACCCCGAGCGTCCCGACCGGATGACGATGCGGCCCATGGGCGAACTGGCCGACGTGGAGATCCCGGTCGTCGGGCCGGCGGGGACCGTGCTCTTCTATCGGACCGACGTGTTCCATCGGGCCTCGGCCTTCGCCGAGCAGGGCCGGTCCCGGTTCACCCTTCTCCTCGACTACGAGGTTCGGGGCCCGAGCTGGACGGGCAAGGCGGCCTGGCCCAACCAGGCGACCACACAGCGGTGGCACGAGTTCCTGGCTCGGGCCTCGGTGCGGGAGCGCAACCTCTTCGGCTTCCCTCGACCCGGCGACCCGTACTGGAACGAGCAGACCGTCACCGACGTCGGCCGCCGATACCGCGACATGGATATGACGCCCTACCGGGACGCCCTCGGCTCGGCGCTCCAGGCGTAGACCCTGGGGCCCCGGGGCGACGATCAGCCGGCTGTGTCCCGCCCGTCCCGCCCGTCCCGCCCGTCGACCGGCTCGGTCTCGGCCGTGTCCCGGGTGACGCCGTGGTGGAGGCGGCGGAGGAGGGCGATCAGGTCCTGCTGCTGGTCGGGGTCGAGCGAGGAGATGAGGCGACGTTCGTTCTCGACATGGTCGGCCAGGGCGGCGTCGAGGGTCGTGCGGCCCTGCATCGTCAGCGTGACCAGAACCTGGCGGCCGTCGGTCGGGCTCTTGCTTCTGGTGACCAGCCCTCGGGCCTCCAAGCGGTCGATGCGGTTGGTCATGGCACCGGAGGTGATCATCATCGAGTCGAGCAGGCGGCCGGGGGTGAGCTGATAGGGCTCCCCGCTGCGTCGGAGGGTGGCGAGGACGTCGAACTCCCAGTTCTCCAGATCGTGGGCGGCGAACACCTCGTTGAGCCTGGCCCGGAGCACCTGATCGAGTCGTCCGATCCGCCCGATGATGCCCATGCCGGTCACGTCGAGGTCGGGACGCTCCCGGTTCCACTGGCTGACGATCTCGTCGACGGCGTCGGGTCCCATGCCCGGCGACGCTAGCGCATCTCTCTCGACATGGAGAGAAAATCTCTTGATGTAAAGACATTTCGGGGTAGAATTATCTTCATGTCGAGAGAAATCACCTCCGCCGAACGTCCGCCTCAGGCGATGACGGCGCTCACCGCCCTGACCACCGGGCTGTCGCCCGCCGTGTGGGGCACGACCTACCTCATCGCCTCCGAGCTGTTGCCCGACCAGCGGCCGCTGCTGGCCGCCACCATCCGGGCCCTGCCGGTGGGCTTGGCCATCGTCGCCTGGTCGAGCCGACGCCCCGGCGGCGTGTGGCGCCCGACGGGAGATTGGTGGTGGAAGGCGGCCGTGCTCGGGACGCTCAACATCGGCCTCTTCTTCGCCCTGCTGTTCGTCGCCGCGTTCCGGCTGCCGGGCGGCGTCGCCGCCACCGCCGGGGCCGTCCAACCGCTGCTCGCCGCCGCCGTGGCCGCGCTGGTGCTCGGCGAGCGCTTCACCGCCCGCATCGCCCTCGCCGGGGGAGCGGGGGTGGCCGGCGTGGCCCTCCTCGTGCTCGGACCCGAAGCGACCCTCGATCCCGTCGGCCTGGCGGCCGCCCTGGGCGGGGCGGCGTCGATGGCGGTTGGCGTGGTGCTGACCAAGCACTGGGGCCGCCCGGTCGGCCTGCTCACCTTCACCGGTTGGCAGCTGACGGCGGGTGGCCTGGTACTCCTTCCCCTGGCGCTGGCGATCGAGGGCCTGCCGCCGGCGCTGTCGACCACCAACGTCGTCGGGTTCGTCTGGTTGGCCGTGATCGGCACCGGACTGGCCTACGTCAACTGGTTCCGGGGTATCGCCGTGCTGCCGGTGGCCGCCGCCGGGTTCCTCGGTCTGCTCAGCCCGCTGGTGGCGACGATCGCCGGCTGGCTGGTGTTGGGCCAACGGCTCACACCGGTCCAGCTCATCGGGATGCTCCTCGTGCTGGCCGCCGTCGTCGCACCGCAACTGGCGGACCGGCCCCGCTCGACGACGGCCGATAGATTCGGGGGATGGAGGTTCCCTACCCCGGTGCGGCCCGTGATGTGGTGGGCTGGGTCACCGAGGAGCAGATGATCGAGGTCGATCGGGTCATGATCGACGATTTGCACATCGAGCTGCTGCAGATGATGGAAAACGCCGGGCGCAACCTGGCCCGGGTCGTGCTCGACACTCACGGACCGACGACGGTGGCCGTCGCCGCCGGCACCGGGGGCAACGGAGGCGGCGGCCTGGTCGCCGCCCGCCATCTGGCGAACGCCGGGGCCGACGTGACGGTGGCGGTGACCTCGCCCGATCGGCTGAGCCCGACTGCCCGTCACCAGTACGACATCCTCGGTCGCATGGGGGTGCCGACGGCGGCGATGCCGCCGAAGGCCGAGGTCACCGTCGACGCCGTTATCGGCTACTCCCTGCGGGGCGCACCCCGAGGCCGGTCGGCCGAGTTCATCGAGTCCCTGACCGGGCGCGGCGCGGTGGTGGCCCTCGACACCCCGAGCGGTCTGGACGTCACCACCGGCGAGGCGCCGGGGCTCGTCGTCGACGCCGCCGCCACCGTGACCCTGGCCCTGCCCAAGGTCGGCCTGCGGTCGGCCCCGTCGGTCGGCACGCTGCTCCTGGCCGACATCTCGGTGCCCCGCTCGGTCACCGAGCCGTTGGGCGGCGCCCCCGACTTCAGTCGCAGCCCGATCCTCCACCTCGAGTGAGCGCGCGCCGGAGCCGGGCCGTCGCCGTCGGCAGCCGGTGGCCGTGTGGCTCGGTGCCGCCTGCTCAGAGTTTGACGACGGCGTCACCGGGCCGGACGATGCCGGCCTCCACCACGACGGCGTTGATGCCCCGGTAGCGCTCCTCGGTGCTGGAGTTGGCCCACTTGGCTGCGTCGACCCCGAACCGCTTGGCGAACTTGGCGCAGCCGTTGTGGGGCTTGGCCGTCACCTCGATCACGGCCGTGCCGACCCGGAGGCGGGTGCCGGCCGGGGCATTGGCCAGGGACAGGTTGAAATCGACGAACAGCTGGTCGCCGGCCAGGGACCACTTGTCCTTGTCACCGGCGGCCACCAGATCGACGGCATGGGCGTTCATGATGTTGAGCTGAGCCTCGGGGTGGGCACTGCCGTCGTCGGTCTCTCGGCTGCCCCGGGCGACGTAGTTGTCACCGGCCAGACCTTGGCCGACCACGAGCTCGCCCTCGTCGAGGACCTCCCGCCCATCGACATCGGGGCGGCGGACCACCAACTCGACCGTGCCCTGCTCCGAGGGCGAGGCGTGCACTCGGGCCGCCCCCGCTTTCAGATCTGCGGTGCTGAGGTGCGTCATGGCTCCAAGTCTTGTCGGCCCCGGGGCGAGGGGCCAGCGGGATTCGGCGGTGGGGTCGACCCCGGTCGTCGACCCCGGCCCTGGACTCGAGTCGCCGGGCGATCGGGGTCACGCCGAGGAGCGGACCGGACGGTGGCGCGATACTGGCGTCATGGCGAGCGCGACGGACGAGACCGGCACCATCGACCACCGGAGCGTGATCGAGACCGAGTCGGCGCGCTTGGCCTCGCTCGTCGAATCGGGGCCGGCCGACGCTCCCGTGGTCGGCGCCCCGGGTTGGACTCTGCACGATCTCGGTGCCCACCTCGGCGACGTGCAGCGGTGGGCGACGGCGGTCATCAACACCGGCGGCCCGACCGACGACGAGTACGCCATCGGCGACCAGCCGGTCGGGGACTGGGTGCGGGAGGGGACGGCGGCACTATTGGCCGCCATCGACGCCGCCGACCCGGCGGCACCGTGCTGGAACCTCTGGGACACCGGGGAGAAGGTGGTGGGTTTCTGGTTCCGCCGGCAGGCGCTTGAGGTCGCCGTCCACCGGTGGGACGCCGAGCGGGCGGTGTCCGACACGCCCACCCCGATCGAGGCGGCGATCGCCGCTGACGTCATCGACGAGTATGTCCGGGTGGGCCTGCCTCGCACCCTCGACCGCCAGGGTGTCGACCTCTCCTCGATCGACGGCGACGCCCACCTCCACTGCACCGACACCCACGGCGAGTGGACACTCGACGTGGTCGAGGGCCGGATCGTCATCAGCGCCGAACACCGAAAGTCGGCGGTGGCGGCCCGGGGCCCGGCCAACGACCTGGCGCTGTTCTGCTACGGGCGGATCGACGGCGAAGCGCTGGAGATGTTCGGTGACCGGCCGCTGCTCGACCGGTGGCTGGGTCGCACCGACTGAGGGGGCCTGCGCTCGCACGTGGCTTGTCACCTCGATGTGAGCCCCATCCCCGGGGTGGGACCGACGATCTGCGCCTCTAAGCTGAGGAGTCGGCTTTTTGCCGCCCGGTCTCACCCTGCTCGCTTCCGAGCCTGCGGCCCCCGCCGCACGAGACCGACCGTGAGGACTCCGCCCAAAGGGTTAGCTGTGAAGACGTATTCGCCCAAAGCCGCAGATGTGAGCCGAGAGTGGTTCATCGTCGATGCCGACGGTATGACGCTGGGCCGCATGGCCACCGAGGTGGCTCGGGTTCTCCGGGGCAAGCACAAGCCGACGTTCGCCCCCCACATGGACATGGGCGATCACGTCATCGTGGTCAACGCCGACAAGATCGTGCTGACCTCCGACAAGGCCGACAAGAAGATGGTGCATCACCACTCCGGCTACCCCGGCGGTCTCACCTCCCGCACCTACCGCCAGTCGCTCGACCGCAAGCCGGCCGACACCGTCCGCAAGTCGATCGAGGGCATGCTGCCCAAGAACCGTCTGGGTCGGGCCCAGGCCAAGAAGCTGAAGGTCTACGCCGGGGCCACCCACCCCCACTCGGCCCAGAAGCCCGCTCCCCTCGAGATCGCCGGCGCCCGCCGAGAAAGCTGAGTACCTGATGAGCACGCTCCAGACCACCGGCCGCCGCAAGCAGGCCATCGCCCGGGTTCGGGTCACCTCCGGTACCGGCAAGATCACGGCCAACGGTCGCGAGTTCGAGGACTACTTCCCCTCGTCGGTCCACCGTCAGCTGATCACCGAGCCGCTGCGGATCGCCTCGGCCGAGGAGAGCTACGACATCGACGTCACCCTGTCCGGCGGCGGTCTGTCCGGTCAGGCCGGCGCCTTCCGCCTCGGGATCAGCCGGGCCCTGGTCGAGATCGACCCCGAGATCCGTCCGTCGATCAAGTCGGCCGGCCTGCTCACCCGGGATCCCCGGAAGAAGGAATCGAAGAAGTACGGCCTCAAGAAGGCCCGCAAGGCCCCGCAGTACTCCAAGCGCTAGCGACCGAGGCCGCACCGCACCGGTGCGGCCTTGTGCCGTTTTCGGCCGTCGTAGTCGACGTTGTCGACACGGTCGGCACTGGGCAAAGAGGGTGGTCGACGACCTCCCGTTGTCCCGTACTGCTACAAGAGGGCGGAGAACGCCGACCGAAGGGACACGCCCTCAACCATGTGCGGAATCATCGCCGTAGTTCGCCGTCGCTCGACCCGGGCGGTGCCCGAGAGCCCTGCTCTGCTGACGAGCCTCGACGCCGTCGTCGCCGCGTTGCCCAAGCCCGGTTCCCGCGACCTGACCTGGCTGACCGAGGAGCTGATCGCCGCCGTCGTCGACGTCGACCATCAGCTGCGAGGTGAGCCAGGCCTCCGGGCCCTCCTCGGCGACAAGTCGCTGGTGTCGGGCGTGGCCGGCGCCGTCGACCGCATCGGTGAGGTCATCGACGAGACCGAGCAGCTCCTCGAGGCCGAGGGCGATCAGCTGCCGACCCTGGAGACGGTCAACGCCCTCCTGGTCCAGCTCAAGGACGCGGTGTGGTCGTTGGAGCGCGATCGCCTGCGGGCCGCCCGCGAGGTCACGCAACTCGGGGGCACCGAGCTGAGCCCGGCCGCCGTCGCCTGCCTGTTCAGCGTCCAGCAGGCCCTCTCCAACCTCGACCGCCTCGAGGTGCGGGGCCGCGATTCCGCCGGTCTCCACGTGCTGGTCCGCAACCACGGGCTTGACCTCGACTCGGCCCCCGTGCAGGCCCTGGTCGAGGCCCGGAGCAAGGACCCCCTCTTCACCGACGGCTCGGTCCGCACCCCCGACGGTCACCTCGGCTTCGTCTACAAGGCGGCGGCCGAGATCGGTGAGCTGGGCGACAACACCGCCGCCATGCGAGCCGCCATCGCCGCCGACGAGCTCCTGCACCGGGCCATCGTCGGGGCCGACGCCGAAGCCACCGTGCTGGCCCACACCCGCTGGGCCTCGGTCGGCATCATCTCGGAGCCGAACGCCCACCCGGTCAACTCCGAGGAGACCGGCGACCAGGACGGCCCCTACGTCACCGCCGTGCTCAACGGCGACGTCGACAACTTCGCCGACCTCATCGCCGCCGAGGACCTCGCCCTCGCCGGCGAGATCACCACCGACGCCAAGGTCATCCCCACCATGGTCAGCCGGGGCCTGGCCGACGGCCTCGACATCGACGAGGCCGTCCGATCGTCGGTGGCCCAGTTCGAGGGCTCGGTCGCCATCGGGATCAGCACCGCCGGCGCCCCCGGCGATCTGCACCTCGCCCTGCGGGGCAGCGGGCAGGGCGTGTACGTCGGCCTGGCCGAGGACGCCTTCGTCGTCGCCTCCGAGCCCTACGGCGTAGTGGAGGACTCCGACCGCTACCTGCGGATGGACGGCGAGACGCCGGCCGACCCGTCGAACCCCACCGCCAGCCAGGGGCAGATCCTGCGGCTGCGGGCCGACCTCGCCGGCGACGCCGAGGGCATCAGCCGCTTCGCCTACGACGGCACCCCGCTCCCGGTCGATGACCCCGAGCTGGCCCTGCCCTCGGTCACCACGCGCGACATCGATCGGGGCGACTCGCCCCACTACCTCCTCAAGGAGATCTCCGAGGCGCCCAACTCGTTCCGCAAGACCCTGCGGGGTCGCCTGGTCGACGGTGCGGTCAACCTGCCGGCCGAGACCCTGCGTCCCGAGGTGGAGGCCCGCCTGGGCGACATCCGCCAGGTGCTGGTGATCGGCCAAGGCACGGCGGCCGTGGCCGGCGAGGCCGTGGCCACCGCCATCGGCGACGCCATCGCCGGCTCCGGCGTGTCGGTGCGGCCCATCACCGCCACCGAGCTGTCGGGCTTCCACCTGCGCGACGACATGGGCGACACCCTCGTCGTCGCCATCAGCCAGTCGGGGACCACCACCGACACCAACCGCACGGTAGACCTGGTCCGCAGCCGCGGCGGCATCGTGCTCGCCATCGTCAACCGGCGCGGCTCGGACCTCACCGACAAGTCCGACGGGGTGCTCTACACCTCGGACGGTCGCGACGTGGAGATGAGCGTGGCCTCGACCAAGGCCTTCTACTCCCAGATCGCCGCCGGGTTCCTCCTGGCCCACGCCCTGGCCGAGCGCATCCCCGGCGTCACCACCAGCGCCTCCGAGCGGCGGGCGGTGCTGGAGGGTCTCGTCGCCATGCCCGAGGCGATGAACGCCACCCTCGAACTCCAGCCCACGATCTCGGTCGCCGCCAACCGCCACGCCCCGAGCCGTCGCTACTGGGCCATGGTCGGCAACGGGGCCAACGTGGTGGCCGCCCGCGAGGTGCGGATCAAGCTGTCGGAGCTCTGCTACAAGGCGATTGCGGCCGACGTCACCGAGGACAAGAAGCACATCGATCTCTCGTCCGAGCCGATGATCCTGGTGTGCGCCGCCGGGCTCGTCGGCTCCAACGCCGACGACGTGGCCAAGGAGGTGGCGATCTTCCGGGCCCACAAGGCGGCCCCCATCGTGATCGCCACCGAAGGGGAGAACCGCTTCTCCGCCGCCCTGGAAGTGATCGCCGTGCCCGAGGTGCACCCCAAGCTGGCCTTCATCCTGTCGACGATGGTCGGCCACCTCTTCGGCTACGAGGCCGCCCTCGCCATCGACGCCTCGGCCCGACCCCTCCGGGAGGCCCGGGGTGCCATCGAGGGCTATGTCGGCTCGACCAGCACCGGCTGGTTCGACCGGTTCGGGGCCGACATCGAGCCCTTCGCCCAGCAGTTCTTCGACGGTGTCCGCCAGGGTCTCTACAACGGCCACATGGAGGCCGCCACCGCGGTGAAGGTGTCGATGCTGCTCCGGTTCGCCACCCGCCAGATCCCGCTCGACTCCTACCAGGTGACCTTCGGCAAGGTCGGCACTCCGGGTGTGGTGGTCGAGGATCTGGCCGCCGCCCTCACCGCCGGTATCGAGGAGCTGACCCGCCCCATCGACGCCATCAAGCACCAGGCCAAGACGGTCACCGTCGGCATCAGCCGGGCCGACGAGAGCCTGCTCCAGGCCGCCGTCATCCAGCAAGTGCTCGCCACCGGCTGCCCCCGCGACCGCCTGTCGTACAAGTCGCTGCGGACCCTGGCCGCCATCACCCCGGCCGTGGCCGACGTGGTGGGCTACACCCGCTACCGGGTGGAGGGCGACCCCGACGTCGACGGTCGCCTGCACGTGGTCGACAAGGGCGGGATCGCCCAGGGCATCGAGTCCCGCGTCGACCGGGACCCGACGCTGCGAGGCACCAAGCACCGGGTGGCGGTGGAGCGCGAGCCGTTCGTCACCGTCGGCACCGACGGCCGGGTGGTGCTGATCGTGCCCGAGGTGAAGGACGCCCAGACGACGGGCCTGACCCTGTGCCACCTCAAGCTGACCGAGCAACTCGACGCCTCGACCGCCCGCTCCGTCCTCCAGGGCTACCGCAACCGGTACCGCCAGCTGTTCGATGTGGTCACCGAGCGCCAGCCCTCCTTCCGGGAGGACCTGCTGGCCGACGTACCCCCGGTCGACCTGCTGACGGCCCCGATTACCAACGTGGCCCGGCGGTGGCTTGACGGTTGATCCCGATCGTCACCCCGGTGGAGATGGCGGCGATCGACGCCGCCGCCCCGGAGCCGCTCGATGAACTGATCGCCCGTGCGGCCGCCGCGGTTGCGGCCGCAGCCGCCGACCTGCTCGCCGAGCGTTACGGCGCCCGGCGCTACGGGCGGCGGATCCTGGCGGTGGCGGGCAAGGGCAACAACGGCACCGACGGCCGGGTGGCCGCCGACCTGCTCCGCCGGCAGGGACTGCGGGCCGACGTGGTCGACGCCGCCGGGCCGGTGCCGCCGGGCCTCATCGCCCGGGCGGACCTGGTGATCGACGCCGCCTACGGCACCGGCTTCCGGGGCCAGTACGCCGCACCGGAGGTGGGCGACACGCCGGTGCTCGCCGTCGACATCCCCTCGGGCGTCGACGGGCTGACGGGCGCCGCCGCCGACGGCGCGGTGGTGGCCGACCGGACGATCACGTTCGCCGCCCTCAAACCGGGCCTGATCCTCGACCCCGGCCGCCGCCGGGCCGGGGAGGTGACGGTGGCCGACATCGGCCTCGACTGTGGCCGGGCCCGGGCCTGGTTGTGTCAGGCCGACGACCTGCGTCGGTCGTGGCCCGCCCCGGCAACCACCACCCACAAGTGGCGTCGGGCGGTGTGGGTGATCGGGGGCGCCCCGACCATGGTGGGCGCACCGGCCCTGGCCGTGGCCGCCGCCTTCCGGTCCGGCGCCGGGTACGGGGCGGTGTCGAGCCCCGGGCTCGCCGCCGCCGGACCCCCACTGCCCACCGAGGCGGTGCTGCGGCCGCTGCCCGCCACCGGCTGGGCCGACACGGTGGCCGCCGACCACGGCCGCTTCGGGGCTCTCGTCGTCGGCCCCGGCCTCCTCCCCGGGTCGGCCACCGAGGCCGAGGTCGGCTCGCTCATCACCGCCACCGCGCAGGTGCCGCTGGTGCTCGACGGTGGTGCTCTCGACGCCGCCCGGGCCCACACCGCTGCCCTCGGCGGGCGCACGGTCCCCGCCGTGCTCACCCCCCACGACGGGGAGGCGGCTCGCCTGCTGGGCCGCCCGGTGGCCGGCGATCGACTGGCCGTCGCCCGGGAGCTGGCCGCCGAACTGGGCGCCGTCGTGGCCCTCAAGGGGCCGACGACGGTGGCCGCCCACCCCGACGGCCGGGTGCTGGTCTCCACCGCCGGAGACGAACGGCTGGCCACAGCGGGCACCGGCGATGTTCTAGCCGGTACGATCGGCGCCGGGTTGGCCGCAGGGCTCGACCCGCTCTCGGCCACCGGGCTGGGGGCCGAACTGCACGGCCGGGCCGCCCGACGGGGTCGGTTCCGGGGCTTCGCCGCCGGGGACCTCCCCGACCTGGTGGCCGACTGGCTCGACGACGCCGGGGAGGAGGGCCGATGACCGCACCACGACCCGACGAACCGACGGCACGGGGGCGATCCTGGGTCGACGTCGACCTCGACGCCATCGCCCACAACGTGGACGCCCTGCGCACGGTGGCCGAGGGCGCCGAGTTGTGCGCCGTCGTCAAGGCCAACGGTTACGGGCACGGCGCCTTCGAGGTGGCCGACACCGCCCTCCGGGCCGGGGCCTCGTGGCTGGCCGTAGCCCAGGTGGCCGAGGGGGTGGCCCTGCGGGAGGCCGGCTTCGGCGAGCGGATCCTGGTTCTGTCGGAGCCGGCGCCGCACGAGTTCACCGTGGCCGCCACCGCCGCCCTCGACGTCACCGTCTACAGCCCGGCCGGGGTGATGGCGGCGGGCCAGGCCAGTGGCGAAGCCAACGGCCTCACCGTCCACCTCAAGGTCGACACCGGGATGCACCGAGTGGGTGCCGCCCCCGGTCAGGCGGTGGCCGTGGCCCGCCAGGTGCAGGAGACCGGCCGCCTCGCTCTCGCCTCGGTGTGGACCCACCTGGCCTGCGCCGACGACATCGCCCACCCGGCGAACAAGGCCCAGCTCACCGCCTACGAGCAGGTACTGGCCGACCTGGACGCCGCCGGGATCGAGGTGCCGTATCGTCACGCCGCCAACTCGGCCGGCGCCATCGCCCATCCCACCAGCCGCTACGACCTGATTCGTTGCGGGCTTGCGATGTACGGGATGGATCCGTCGCCGGCCACGGCCGAGCTGATCGATCTCCGTCCCGCCCTGGCGTGGCGCACCACCGTCGGCCTGGTCAAGCGACTCACCGCCGGCTCCGCCGTCAGCTACGGCCACCGTCGCACCGTCGAGCGCGACACCACCGTGGCCACGATCCCCGTCGGCTACGCCGATGGCCTGCGGCGGTCGTGGTGGCGCCACGGCGCAGTGCTGATCGGGGGCAGGCGGCGCCCGATCCTGGGCGTGGTCACCATGGACCAGACCGTGGTCGACTGCGGCGACGACGGCGTGGCCCCCGACGACGAGGTGGTCGTGATCGGGACCCAGGGCGACGAGGAGATCACCGCCGACGAGATGGCAACCGCCCTCGCAACCATCAACTACGAGGTGACGACCTGCATCGGCCCCCGGGTCGAGCGTCGCCACCACCGGAGCGGGGAGGCGGTGTCGTGACCCCGCTGCGGATCCTCCTCCTCGAACCCTGGTACGACGGCTCCCACCGCCGGTGGGCCGAGGGCTACCAGAGCTCGAGCAGCATGGAGGTCCACGTTGTCGGCCTCCCGGGCGAGCTGTGGCGGTGGCGGCTGCGAGGCGGCGCCATCCCCCTGGCCGGCCTGGTCGAGTCGTGGATGAAGGGCAACGGCCGCCCTGACGTGCTGATGGTCAGCGGCCTGGTCGACGTCTCCCAGCTCCTCGGGCTCTGCCGCAACCTGTTGGCCGGGGTGCCGGTGGTGATCTACCAGCACGAGAGCCAGCTCCTCTACCCGACGACGAACGCCATCGACCAGGACTCGGCCCTGCACAACTGGCTGTCGTGGGCGGCGGCCGACGAGGTGTGGTTCAACTCGCCGTTCCACATGTACTCGGTCATCGAGAACCTGGAGCCGTGGCTCAACCAGCTGCCCGACACCAGCCACGTGCCGCTGATGGAGGACGTGACCAAACGATTCTGCGTGGAGCCGGTCGGGGTCGACGTGTCGACCTACGCCAACCTGCCGGCGGTGCCGGTGCCCGACGGCCCGCCCGTCATCCTCTGGCCCCACCGGTGGGAGTCCGACAAGGACCCGGAGGCCTTCGGCAACGCCCTCCTGAAGGCGGCCAACGCCGGTCACGAATTCGGCCTCATTCTGGCCGGCGAGGACCCGTCGGGGTTCTCCGGCAACGCGGCGGAGGCCCGCCAGCGGATCGCCGAGACCTTCGGGGCCCGGGTGCTGGCCGTCGGTCCCTTCGACGACGCCCGCTACCGCATGGCCCTGGCCCGGGCCGACATCGTGGTCAGCTGCGCCAAGCACGAGTTCTTCGGCGTCGCCATGGTGGAGGCCATCGCCGCCGGTTGCGTGCCCCTTCTGCCGAACGACCTCGCCTACCCCGACCTGATCCCCCGGGACTGGCACGAGGCGGTGCTCTACGAGCCGGGCACGTTCGGCACGGCGCTGTCGGCCATGCTCGTGTCCTTTCCCCATCGCCGTCGGGCCACTGCCGGGCTGTCGTCGGCCATGGACCGCTTCGACTGGCCCATCATCGCCCGCCGCTACGACGAGCGCCTGCTCGCCCTGGTCGATCGCCTCCGCTCCGGCGTGGGGGCCTGATCGACCCCCACCCGCCGCCGGTTGACGAACTTTGGCGTAGAGCGCCGCAGCCCGAGCCGGCGATGGGCTCGGCTGTCCACGTAGGTCCGAATCGGGTCGGGTGGATTCGAACCGGGCCTCGGACCAACGACCGGCTCGCCTGACACGCTGAAGGCGACCGCTGACCACGGCCCCAAGTACGCTGCCGGTGTGCTGACCGACGTCGCCGGTATCGAGATCGGCCACTGGACCGACCCGGTGGCCCTCACCGGGTGCACCGTGATCGTGCTCCCCGAGGGGACGGTCGCCTCGGGCGAGGTCCGGGGCGGGGCACCCGCCACCCGGGAGTTCGCCCTGCTCGAACCGACCAGGACGGTGGCCACCGTCGACGCCGTCGTCCTCTCCGGGGGTTCCGCCTTCGGCCTGGCCGCCGGCGACGGCGTGATGGGTTGGCTGGCCGAGCGGGATCGGGGGTTCGTCACCAGCGCCGGTCGGGTCCCGATCGTGGTCGGCCTCAGCCTGTTCGATCTGGCGGTGGGCGACGGTTCGGTCCGCCCCGGGACGGCCGAGGGGAGGCTGGCGGCCGAGTCGGCCCGGGCCGAGAGCCCGGCGCTGGGCCCGGTCGGGGCCGGCACCGGGTGCACGGTGGCCAAGTGGTTCCACCCCGACGCACCGCCGCCCGGCGGCCTTGGCGGCGCCACCCTCCGGGCGGGCGACGTGGTGGTCAGCGCCCTGATCGCCGTCAACGCCGTCGGGGCCATCGACGACGGCACCTCGATCGCCGACCCCGGACCACCGCCGGCCCCGCCCACCCCGGACGGCGAGGAGGGTGAGCCGACGGGCGATGATCGGGGCAACACGACGATCGGGGTGGTCGCCACCAACGCCGTGATCGACAAGGTCGGGTGCCGGTTGGTGGCCGAGTCGGCCCACGACGGCCTGGCCCGATCGCTGTTGCCGGCCCACACCGCCTTCGACGGCGACGCCGTCGTCGCCTGCGCCACCGGCGAGGTGGAAGCCGATCTCCGCCACGTCCGGGTTCTGGCCCAGCAGGCGGTGGCGGCCGCCGTGCGATCGTTGGGCTGACCGGTCGACGGCGTCCGCCGTGTGTCCCCGCGCCCGACGTCAGGTGGACCTCGCCGATCGCGGGGGCGACGGCGGGCGGGGGTCCGGGGGAGGGGCGACTCGGTTGGTCAGCCGCCGGGCAGGGGGCCGCCGGTGTTGGCTCCGCAGACCACGATGCCGACGTGGCGATCGGCCTCCAGGGGGTAGGCGCCGCTGAGTACGGCGGCCACCGGCACCGCGGCCGACGGCTCGGTCATGACCCGGAACCGATCCCACAGCAGCGCCTGGGCGGCGGTCACGTCGTCATCCGACACCACCACGCTGCCGGCCCCGGCGCCCTGCAGCTGGGTGAAGGCCAGCTCGCCGACCGAGGTGGCGCCGAGGGCGTCGGCGGCGATGCCCGACACCTCGACCGGCACCGGCCTCCCGGCCTCGATCGCCCGGGCCCAGGCCGCCGTGCCCTCGGTCTCGCAGGCCACGACCTCGACGTCGGTCTCGGCGAACCAGGTGGCGATGCCGGCCACCAGACCACCACCACCGCAGGCCACGAGCACGGCGTCGAGCCCCGGGGCCTGGTCGTCGAACTCCCGCCCCGTGGTGCCGGCGCCGGCCACCACCAGCTCGTCCTCGTAGGCGTGCACCGAGGTGGCGTCACCGTTGGCCAGGAACTCCCGGCTGGCGGCCAAGGCCTCGGCGTAGACGGCGCCCACCTGGTGGACGACGGCGCCGTAGGACCGGAGCCGGTCGACCTTGGCCCGGGCGGAGATGGTCGGCACGAAGATGTTGGCGGCGTGCCCCAGCTCCCGGGCGGCCCACGCCACCGCCGCCCCGTGGTTGCCGCCCGAGGCCGCCACCACACCGTCGGGCCGGACCTCGGTGGCCAGGAGGTGGTTGGAGGCGCCCCGGGCCTTGAAGCTGCCGCTGTGCTGGACGAGCTCCAGCTTCAGGCTCACCGTTCCGGCGCCGTCGAGCTGCGCGCCGTCGACCGTCATGGTCGGGGTGGCGCGGACGAGGGGGGCGATGCGCTGGGCGGCGGCGTCGATGTCGGCACGGGTCACAGCCATGGCCGTGCACGGTACCGGCCTCGCATCGCCGTAGCCTCGAACGTGTGTCGACACCCACCGACCTCGTGTTGTGCGCCGTCAGCGACGGCCCGTCGACCACCCGCGCCCTGGCCACCGCGCTGTCCGAGGTCGTGACCGACGGCGACCTGCTCGTCCTCACCGGCGACCTCGGGGCGGGCAAGACCTGCTTCACCCAGGGACTGGGGGCCGGGCTCGGCATCGAGGACCGGATCACCAGCCCCACGTTCACCCTGGTGGCCGAGTACGAGGGTCGCCTCCGGCTCCACCACCTCGACGTCTACCGACTCGACGGCCCCGCCGACACCATCGACCTCGACCTGCACGAGCTGGCCGAGGAGGGCGTGACGGTCATCGAGTGGGGCGAGCAGATCGACACCGCCCTCGGCGCCGACCGTCTGGTGATCGAGATCGCCTTCCTCGACCCCGAGCCCACCTCGGCGTCCGCCTCGGACGCCCTCCGCACCCCGGATGCCTCCGGCGCCCCGGATGGAGGCGCCGCCCCGGACGCCCCCGGCACCCCGGATGGGAGCGCCCTCGGCGCCGGAGCCGACACCGACGGGTTCGACGAGTTCGTCACCGACGATCGTCGTCGGCTGCGGCTCCGGCTGGTGGGGGAGCGCTGGCAGGCACGGGCCGACGCCGTCGCCACCGCCGTCGCGCCGTGGGAGGCCCCGTGCTGACCCTGGCCGTCACCTCCTCAACCGCCGCGGTCGGCGTCGCCGTCGGCACCGCCGGTGCCGAACCCGGCGACGTCGTCCACCACCATCTCGAGACCGACCGCCGCCACAGCGAGGAGCTGACCCCGCTGGTCCAGGCCGCCCTGGCCGACGCCGGCGCAGCCGTCGGCGATCTGGAGCTGCTGGCGGCCGACATCGGGCCCGGGCGCTTCACCGGCCTCCGGGTGGGGCTGGCCACCGTGCGGACCCTGGCCCTGGCCGCCGAGCTGCCCGTCGTCGGCCTCACCAGCCTCGAAGTGCTGGCCGCAGCCGAGCAGGAGCGCCCGCTGCTCGCCGTGATCGATGCCCGCCGGGCCGAGGTGTTCCAGCAGCGCTTCGACGCCGACGGCCCGGCCGACGACGCCGTGGTCGGTCGACCCGAGGACCTCGCCCCGGCCGCCGTCGGCTGTCTCGTCGTCGGCGACGGCGCCGACCGCTACGCCGAGCTGTACGGCGAGGGCGTCCGACCGGGCCGCCTCCCGTCGGCGGCCGTCATGGTCGGTCTCGCCTCCGCCGCCGCGGCCCGACCGGGTCCGGAGGTGGTCCCCTCCTACCTGCGGGACCCCGATGTCAACGTGAACGTCAAGACCAGGCACACCCCTCGATGAACCCTCGCCCCCGTCACCGCACCCCCGTCCGCTTCGAGCTGCGGGAGATGCGACGCACCGATCTGGCCGACGTCGCCGCCCTCGAGTCGACCGTCAACCCCGCTCCCTGGTCCTACCAGCTGTTCGAGGGCGAGCTGTCGCTACCGCCGAGCTCCCGCCAGTGGTTGGTGATCCTGGCCGACGATCGGGTGGTCGCCTTCGGGGGGATGATGTACGCCGCCTCCACCGCCCACCTGATGAACCTCGGGGTGAGCCCCACCCTGCGCCGTCGGGGAGTGGCCAAGGCGTTGTGCGTAACGCTGTTCGCCGAGGCCCGACGGCGAGGCGCCGCCGACCTCACCCTCGAGGTCCGGGTCTCCAACACCGGCGCCGCCGCCCTCTACGAGCACCTCGGCATGACCTCGGTCGGCACCCGCCCCGGCTACTACGGCGACGGCGAGGACGCCCTCATCTTCTGGATCGACGACCTGCAGGCGGCCGCCGTCGGCCAGCACTTCGAGGAGTTGGCCGCCGCATGACCACGCCCCGGACCGTCCTCGCCATCGAGACCAGCTGCGACGAGACGTCGGCCGCCGTCGTGCGGGGCGTACCCGGCGGCGCCCTCGACGTGCTGTCCAACGTGGTGTCGTCCCAGGTCGAGACGCATGCCGCCTTCGGCGGTGTCGTTCCCGAGGTGGCCTCCCGGGCCCACCTCGACATGCTGGAGCCCGTCGTGGGCGAGGCGCTGGCCGACGCCGGCGTGCGCGGCCCCGATCTCGACGCCGTCGCCGCCACCTGCGGCCCCGGCCTCATCGGGGCCCTCCTGGTCGGCGTCTCCTCGGCCAAGGCCCTGGCCGTGGCCTGGGACGTGCCCTACGTGGGGGTCAACCACCTCGAAGGGCACCTGTTCGCCGCCTTCCTGGAGGAGCCCGACCTGGAGCTCCCGCTCGTCGTGCTCCTGGTGTCGGGGGGCCACACGATGTTGGTGCGGGTGAGCGCGCCCGGCCGCTACAGGATCCTCGGCGCCACGGTCGACGACGCCGCGGGCGAGGCCTTCGACAAGGTGGCCCGCTACCTCGGCCTGGGCTATCCCGGTGGCCCGGTCATCGACCGGTTGGCCACCGAGGGCGACCGCACGGCGATCCGCTTCCCCCGGGGCATGATCGACGAAGGCCTCGACTTCTCCTTCAGCGGCATGAAGACGGCCGTGATCAACTACGTCCGCCGCCACCCCGACGCCGACAACGCCGACCTGGCCGCCGGCTTCCAGGAGGCGGTCGTCGACGTGCTGGTGACCAAGGTGCTGCGAGCGGCCAGGCGGGTCGACGCCCGCTCGGTCGCCATCGGTGGGGGCGTGGCCGCCAACTCCCGCCTGCGTGAGGTGTTCGCCGCCGAGGCGGGCGCCGCCGGGCTGCAGTACCTGGTGCCCGCCCGGGCCTTCTGCACCGACAACGCCGCCATGATCGCCGCCGCAGCCCACTGGCAGCTCGGCGCCCGCGGCCCCAGCGGCCTCGACGGCGGGGCCGACCCGTCGCTCCGCCTCGCCGGGGTCTGAGCCCGAGCGCCCGATGAGCCGGTGCGGACTTGTCCGGATCGACCGCACGCTCTAAACACAGGGGCGTGAACGTCAGCGAAGCCGTGCGCAAGCGGAAGTCGATCCGATCCTTCCTGCCCGATCCCGTCGACGACGCCGTCATCGTCGAACTCCTCGAGAGCGCCGCTCGCGCCCCGTCGGGGGGCAACGTCCAACCGTGGCGCATCTACGTGCTCAACGGGGTGACGATGACCCGCTTCAAGGAGGTGGTCGCCGGCAGCAAGCCCGGCGCCCCCGAATACCCGATCTACCCCGAGAAGCTGTGGGAGCCCTACCGGACCAATCGGTTCGAGCTGGGCGAGCGGATGTACGAGAAGCTCGGCATCCCCCGCGACGACAAGGCCGCACGGTTCGCCCACCTGGCCCGCAACTACGAGTTCTTCGGGGCGCCGGCCGCCATCTTCTGCTTCATCGATCGGGGGATGGGCTCGGCCCAGTGGTCCGACCTCGGCATGTTCCTCCAGACCTTCATGCTCCTCGCCACCGAGGCCGGGCTCGACACCTGCCCCCAGGAGGCGTGGGCACCGTGGGCCGAGGTCGTCCAGGAGTTCGTTAAGGCCCCGGAGGACGAGATGCTCTTCTGCGGCGTGGCTCTGGGCACCGCCGACCCCGAGGCCGCCGTCAACGGCCTGGAGAGCCCCCGCATGCCCCTCGAGCGCTGGGCCCACTGGGTGTAGCCGCACCGCCGGGGAGCGCCGGGCCCGAAACCGCGGGCTACGCCGCCTCATCGGCCCCCTCGTAGCGCCGCCGCACATCGGCCCGTAGGCGGCACAGCCGGGCCCGGACCGCCGACGGTTCGAGGCCGGTGCGCGCCGCCAGCTCCCCGCTGGTCTCGCCCAGCAGCCAGGCCCGCACCGCCAGCTCCCGGGTGAGGTGGCGGGAGGCGCCGTCGCCGCCGAGGGCATCGAGGGCATCGGCCACCGAGACGATGAGACCGACCCGGTCGGCCGCTGAGGGATCCTCGGTCCAGCAGCGGGCGCCGCCGAGCGGCCCACGGCCCACCGCCTCGCCGGCCAACGGTTCGAGGAGCGGCGCCGGTAGCGACCGGGCCAGACACCGGTCGAGGCGGTCGAGCTTCTGGCGGGTGTCGAGCACCAGGTTGGCGGCGATCCTGGCCGGTCGACGGACGAGGTCGTGGGTGAGGACGACTTCGGTGAAGGTGCCGACCACGTCGGCCGTCGCCTCGTCCACCGATGGGGCCGGAGGCCGTCGACGGCGAGCGGCCACCAGTCGGCGCAGCGCCGGCTCGAACTGGACGATCAGGGTGAGGGTCGCCCCGTCCTCCCCGGCCTGCGACCGGGCGGTGAGCGCCGCCTGCATCCGATCGGTGGCGGCCCCACCGATCGGGCGTCGCAACCGGGTCGGTGACCAGCCCGCCAGTGCCGGGTCGTCGGCGCCCCATCGCAGCACCGTCGACCGCCCGTCGACCGACGTCGACCAGTGCTCCCACGCCGTGATCAGCTCCCGCATCCGCATCCTCCTGCTCTCGGAGGGCGACGACAGCATCCGGCCCTACCGGGAGACCTACCGTTTGGGTTACCGTTCGCCCGATCGGGCCGCTGACCTGCTGATTCGACCTCGTTGTCGCAGCGATCACCGTTGTCGGGACGGCGTTCGGGGGCCCGCCGGTACGGCTTCAGATCCAAGACAGGTTGTCTTCACCGTCGGGCAATCGCCTCGGAACACGAGTGCCGTAGGTTGCCCGGCATGAGGTACCTCCCGTGATCGATGCCGTCGACCCGTTCGTCGGCACCGAGACCACGGAGCTGCCCCCGAGCGACGGTCTGGCCGCCACCTGGTGGTGGCCAAAACCGCAGATCGGCAACACCCACCCCGGGGCCACCCACCCATTCGGGATGGTGTCAGCCTGCTCGTACTCGGGGGCCTATCCGACGGGATACGGCCGCTACGCCATGAGTACCGAGGGAGTTGCCCGACGTCTGCACAATGATGTGCAGGCGTCGGGTTTCACCCACTTCCAACAGTCGGGCACCGGCGCCATCCGCAAGTACTACAACTACCTACGGGTCACGCCCATGGTCGAGCCGCTCGACGCCCTCGACACCATGTGGAACCTGGAGTACGAGCGGGCCGAGCCCGGCTACTACGCCGCCGGCCTGGCCACCGGCATCCGGGCCGAGGTGAGCGTGGGGCCGAAGTCGGCCGTCCACCGCTACACCTTCCCCCGCCACGACGACGCCCGCCTGGTGGTCGACTTCTCCCAGGGCGGCCTGGCCATCGACCACGGCCGCACTGTGCCCACCCGGGCCCAGATCCAACTGGTCGCCCCCGGCGTGGCCCAGGGCGAGATCCTGGTCGAGGGCGTGCCCCTCGCCGTCCACATCGAGTGCGACCGCTTCGACTGGCGCCAGATGCTCTGGTACGACCGTCGCCTGATGGCCGGGTCGAGCCGTCTCGACTTCGACGCCATCCGCCTCACCACCCTCCGGCCCTTCGGCCTGATCCTCATCGGCCCCACCGAGAGCGGCCAGCAGGTGGAGCTGGCCATGGGCTTCTCCCTTCGCGGTCTGGCCCAGGCCGAGGCCAATCTCCACGCCGAGGTCGGCTCACCCCCGGCCTTCGACCGCCGCCGGGCCGCCACCGCCGTCGCCTGGCGCAACCATCTCGACCGCATCCAGGTGGAGACCACCGACGCCTCGCAGCGGACGGTGTTCGCCACCAGCCTCTACCACAGCCTGATCAAGCCCTGTTTCGCCCCCGACGAGAGTCCGTTCTGGCCCGACACCGGTCCGTTCGCCTTCGACGTCTGCACCATGTGGGACATCTACAAGACGCAGCTCCCGCTCCTGACGACCATCGCTCCGGAGAAGGCGGTCGAGCTGGCCCAGGCTCTGCTGCTGGTGGCCGAGGTCGAGGGCAACCTCCCCATCGGCTACCGGATGGCCCGCGGCGCCGACCGCTTCTTCCGTCAGGGCAGCGCCCTGGCCCACACCTTCCTGGCCGACCTGTGTCGCCGGGGCCTGCCCGGGATCGACTGGGACAACGCCCTGGTGCACATGCACGAGGACCTCCTGCGCAACTACGGCGAGGAGTACCTCGAGTACGGGTTTGCCCACCCCGTCTCCCACACCCTCGATCTGGCCGCCGGGTACCAGGCCACGGCCGACGTGGCCCGCTGGGTCGGCGACGAGGCCCTCGCCGGCCATCTGGAGGCCGCCGCCGCCAACTGGGTGAACGCCTTCGATCCCGCCACCGGCCTGCTGATCGATTCCACGTACTACGAGGGCGGCCGGTGGAACTACTCGTTCCGTCTCCTGCCCGACATGGCCGCCCGCATCGCCCTCGCCGGCGGCGAGCACGCCTTCGTCGAACTCCTCGATCGCTTCTTCGGTTTCGGTGCCGACCCGGTCAAGCAGCTGGGTGAGGCGCCCACCGGTGAGGAGGTCCGGGCCGGGTACGCCCTGAACCGGTTCGAGGGGCTCAACAACGAGCCGGACATGGAGGCGCCCTGGGCCTACCACTGGGCCGGTCGTCCCGATCGCACGGCCGAGGTGGTCCACGCCGCCCTCCGCAACCAGTTCGGTCCCGGCCGAGGGGGGCTGCCCGGCAACGACGATTCCGGGGGCCTCAGCAGCTGGTACGTGTGGGCGTCGCTCGGTCTGTTCCCGGTGGCCGGCCAGGACCTGTTCTGCGTGAACACGCCATCGTTCCGCCGCTCCGAGCTGCAGGTGGGCGACCACCGCCTCGCCATCGACGCCGACGGTTTCCGGTCCCCGCAGCCCGATGCGCCGCCGCAGTACGTCAGCGGTCTCCGCCTGGACGGCCGGTCCATCGACCGGAACTGGCTGACCGGCGACGAGTTCCACCAGGCCAGACACCTGGCCATCAGTCTCACCGACGAGCCCACCGGTTGGGGGACGTCGGCCCCACCAAGTACAGGCACCACAGGCACCACCACCTAGAGCGGAGAGAGAGTCAATGACGACCACCACCAGCATCGAACGCCTCATCATCGTCGTCCGCGCCGACCCGGTGATCTGCGGCCACTCGGGCGAGGCCCGCAACCTGGCCGAGGCCGCCATCCGGCGCGGTGTGGGCGACGTCCGCATCGTCACCTGGCCGCTGGAGACCCTGCGCCGATTGCCGCTCAAACCCTACGACGCCGTGCTGCCCTACTCGCCGGGGATCACGGTGGAGCGGCCCAAGGCCGTCGGCGACTACAAGGTTCCCGACGGTCGCTTCACCTCGGCGCTGTCCGGCCGCCTGGTCGAGCTGTTCACCGACGGGGTGCCCTCGGCCTGCATGTCGCTGTACCTGTCGCCCCACGCCGAGGTGGTCGCCGACGCCATGGAGGTGGCCAAGTCGCTGCCCCGCCCGGTGGAGGTGACCACGGTGGCCGAGGCCGTCGGATCCGACATCACCGGTGTGGTCCGGGCCTGCGTCGAGAGCGGGAACTTCGGCGCCGCCGCCCGGGTGTTCCGCTCCTACCTGTCCGCCGACCGGTGCGTGGCGGTGTCGGCGTACACCAAGGACGTGATCGTGGAGGCGGCCGAGGCCGTCGACGACCACTGGGGCACGCACTACGCCCAGGCCTGCCGGGAACGGGTGACCATCTCCTACCCGGCGGTCGACAGCGCCGCCTTCACCGATCTCGACGACGTCGACATCGACGACGCACTGGCCGCCCGGGGTCTCGAACGGGGCAACTACGTGTTGTTCCTGTCGCGGGTGGCGGCGGCCAAGGGGGTCGACGACCTGATCGACGGCTTCGCCCGGGCCGGTATCGACCGCTCGATGCAGTTGGTGATCGCCGGGAGCGGGCCCGCCCTCGACGACATGCGCCATCGGGCGGCGGTCTCCGGCGAGGCCGATCGCATCCACTTCTTCGACGACGTCGACGACGCCGAGAAGCCACTGCTCATGGCGGGCGCCGCCAGCTTCGTCCTGCCGAGCAAGCCCCGGCCCGAGTTCGTCGAGACCTTCGGCATCGCCTTGGTCGAGGCGATGCTGTCCGGCGGTGGTCCGGTGATCACGACCGAGACCGGCGGCATCCCCGAGGCGGTGGGCGACACCGCCACCGTCATCCCCACCGGTGACCCCACGGCCCTGGCCCGGGCCCTGGAACACGTGCTGGTCGAGATCGACGACAGCGAACGGGAGGCCCGGGTCGACAAGGCGAGGGCCTACGCCCTCCAGTTCGACCGGATGGCCATCTTCGACAACCTCTTCGGCGCCGAGCGGACGGCCACGATCTAGCTCTCCTCTCAACCGTCGGGCGGGCCGCCTCGGGGTCGACCCCGGGGCGGCCGCCTGATGACTGACCGATCGGCCGGTCGAGCGGTCAGCCCATGAGGCCGGGCAGTTCGGCCCCGATCTCCTCGGGGGTGGTGGTGATGCCCCAGCGGGCCACGGCGTTGCCGTCGGGATCGACGAGGAACTTCTCGAAGTTCCAGGCGATGTCGGACGAGGCGCCGTCGCCGGGCTGTTGGGCCTTGAGCAGGGTGTACAGCTCGGCCTCGTTGTCGCCGTTCACCTCGATCTTGGCGAACATGTCGAAGTCGACGTCGTAGGTCGACTGGGCGAAGGCCAGGATCTCGGCGTTGGTGCCCGGCTCCTGGTTGGCGAACTGATTGCAGGGGAAGCCGAGCACGTTGAGCCCGTCGACCTCGTCATTGAGCGCACGCAGACCTGCGTACTGAGGGGTGGCGCCTCACTTGCTGGCGACGTTCACCACCAGGTTGAATTCGCCGGCGTAGCGCTTGAAGTCGATCGCCTCTCCCGTGATCGACTCCATCGTCAGGTCATGAAATCCCATGGCCGGGAGCCTAGCCAGACGCCGCTCGGGGTGTGGAGGTCGGTTGCTCCATCACCGTTCGGCGATGGGTCCCGGGCGCCGCCAACCCGCACACCGGCCGGTGTAGTGTGCGGCCCGTGACGGCGATTGTCGAGGTAGAGCGACTGACCAAGACCTACGCCCGACGTCGGGGCGAGCCCGTGCGTGCGGTGCAGGACTTGGACATGCGGCTGGGTAGCCCGGGGACCGTCCACGGTTTCCTCGGTCCCAACGGTGCGGGGAAGACGACCACCATCCGGTGCCTCCTGGGCCTGGTCCGACCGTCGGGGGGCGCGGTGCGTCTCTTCGGGGCCGACAGCACCAGCTCGTTCCACGAGGTGGCCGATCGGGTGGGGGCCATCGTCGAGAACCCGAAGATGTTCCCCAAGTTCTCCGGCCGCAAGAACCTGCGGCTGCTGGCCACCATGGCCTCGATCCCGAGCGCGGAGGTGGAGCGGGTGCTTGGCATCGTGGGCCTGGCCGAGCGGGGCGACGACAGTTTCGCCAGCTACTCGCTCGGCATGAAGCAGCGGCTCGCCATAGCCGGGGCTCTCCTCAAGGACCCGGATCTGTTGATCCTGGACGAGCCGGCCAATGGTCTCGATCCGGCCGGTATCGCCGAGATGCGGATGCTGATCCGCTCGATCGCCGATCAGGGCAAGGCCGTACTCGTGTCGAGCCATCAGCTGGCCGAGATCGAACAGATCTGCGACGAGGTCACGATCATCGCCCAGGGCTCTCTGGTGCAGACGGGCTCGATCGAGCAGATCCGAGTCAGCTCGGGGGCCAAGGCCAAGGTGGTGGTCACGATCGGCGATCGCGACGGGGCGATGGCCGTCCTGACCGCGGCCGGTCTCGGGGCCTCGCCGCTGCCCGCACCGGACGACCTCGCCGTCGATGTCGACCCGGCCCACACCGACCAGGTGACCAAGGTGCTGGCCGACGCCGGTCGGTACCTGCGCGGCCTGCGGGTCGAGACCACCTCCCTGGAGGACGCCTTCCTCAGCCTGACCGGCGGGCCGCCCCCGCCGGCCGCCATGCCTCCGGGGGGTGTGGTGCCGTCCTATGCCGCACCGCCGATGGCACCCCCGTCGGCCTCACCACCGCCGTATGCCGCGCCGCCGGCGGCGCCTCCGCTGGCTTCGCCGCCTCCGTCCTCACCGCCGCCGTCCGCTCCGGGGAGTCCGTCATGATCGCCCTGATCCGAGCCGAGACCGCCCGCCTCCTGGCCCGCCGCATCACGCTGTACTTCCCGCTGACGCTGGCCGTGCTGATGATCGTCGGCATCGTCATCGCCATCCTCATCATCCAGAACGAGAACGACTCGGTCGACTTCGTGGCCGACATCGCCGGCCTCGGCGAGGGCTCGGCCGGCGCCAACGGCACGGCGGTGCTCGGGCCGATGGGCTTCCTGATCCCGATCATGGCCTTCGTCATCGGGGCCTCCTATTACGGGGCCGACGAGAAGTCGGGGATGATCGAACACCTGCTCACGTGGGAGCCCCAGCGCCTGAAGCTGCTCCTGGCCCGCATGATCGGCGGCGGGGGCGCCATCTTCGCCATCAGCGCCCTGCTGTCGGCCTTCCTCGTGGTGTTGCTCTACATCCTGTCTGCGGTCAGCGGAGGCGACACCTCGGGGGTCGGCGACGTGGCGGGCACGATCCTCGCCGCCATCCTCCGCTCCGGGGTGAGCGGCACGATCTTCTTCCTCTTCGGCCTCGGCCTCACCGTGATCGTCAACAACTCCGTCGCCTCGATCGTCGGCTTCCTGATCTGGGTGTTCATCGTCGAGGTGGCGCTGATCGGCCCCCTGCTGCCCAACGTGGCGGCCTGGTTCCCCGTCTCGAACTCCGACTCCTTCGTGTCGGGCATGGACTACGAGGTCTTCCCCGGGCCCTTCGACGACGGTTTCGAGCCGACGCTCCACCACTCGGCCCTGATCTCCGGGGTGATCATCCTGGCGTGGGGTGCGGCGTTCAACGCCCTCGGCGCCTTCGCCTTCTGGCGACGCGACATCGACTGACGGGCGGGGCTCCGACGTCGGCGCGCCGGGCTGCGGCCCGGCTCGTTCGATCCCGCCACAAGTTCTTTGTGCCGCCGGTTGGTGCCGTCCGACACGGGCCTTACCCTTAGCACTCGTCCACTGAGAGTGCTAACGCCCAAACGGAGCAATGCATGAACCTTCAACCGCTTGAAGACCGTATCGTCGTGAAGCCGAATGACGCCGAGGCCACCACGGCCAGCGGCCTCGTCATTCCCGACACCGCCAAGGAGAAGCCCCAGCAGGGCGAGGTCCTTGCCGTCGGTGGCGGCCGTCGTTCCGATTCCGGGGACCTGATCCCCATGGACGTCAGCACCGGCGACACCGTCGTGTACTCGAAGTACGGCGGCACCGAGATCACGATCGAGGGCGATGACCTGCTCATCCTCTCCGCCCGTGACGTGCTCGCCGTCATCAAGTGAGGTAGCTGATGCCCAAGATCCTGAAGTTTGACGAAGACGCACGCCGCTCGCTCGAGTCCGGCGTCAACAAGCTGGCCGACGCGGTCAAGGTCACCATCGGCCCCAAGGGCCGCAACGTGGTCCTCGACAAGAAGTTCGGCGCCCCCACCATCACCAACGACGGTGTGTCGATCGCTCGGGAGATCGAGCTCGACGATCCGTTCGAGAACATGGGCGCCCAGCTGGTCAAGGAAGTCGCCACCAAGACCAACGACGTCGCCGGTGACGGCACCACCACCGCCACCGTGCTGGCCCAGGCGCTGATCCGCGAGGGTCTGCGCAACGTGGCCGCCGGGGCCAACCCCATGGGCCTCAAGCGAGGCATCGAAGCCGCGGTCGAGGTGGCCGTCGCCGAGATCGCCAAGCAGTCCAAGGAGATCGACGACAAGACCGAGATCGCTCAGGTCGCCGCCATCTCCGCCGCCGACCCCGCCGTGGGTGAGGTCCTCGCCGAGGCCATCGACAAGGTGGGCAAGGACGGTGTGGTCACCATCGAGGAGTCGAACACGTTCGGCCTCGAGCTCGACTTCACCGAGGGCATGCAGTTCGACAAGGGCTTCATCTCGCCCTACTTCGTGACCGACGCCGAGCGCCAGGAAGCCGTCCTCGAGGACGCCTACATCCTGCTCAACCAGGGCAAGATCAGCTCGGTGCAGGATCTCCTGCCCGTGCTGGAGAAGGTCATGCAGGCCGGCAAGCAGCTGGTCATCATCGCCGAGGACATCGAGGGCGAGGCCCTGGCCACCCTCGTGGTCAACAAGATCCGCGGCACCTTCAACAGCGCCTCGGTCAAGGCTCCCGGCTTCGGTGAGCGCCGCAAGGCGATGCTGCAGGACATGGCCATCCTCACCGGTGGTCAGGTCATCTCCGAGGACGTCGGCCTCAAGCTCGACGGCGTGACGATGGACATGCTGGGCACCGCCCGCAAGGTCATCATCACCAAGGACACCACCACGATCGTGGAGGGCGCCGGCGACAAGTCCGACGTCGACGGTCGGGTGGCCCAGATCAAGGCCGAGATCGACAACACCGACTCGGACTGGGATCGCGAGAAGCTGCAGGAGCGCCTGGCCAAGCTGGCCGGCGGTGTTGCCGTGGTCAAGGTCGGCGCCGCCACCGAGGTGGAGCTGAAGGAGAAGAAGCACCGCATCGAGGACGCCCTCTCGGCTACTCGTGCCGCCCTCGAAGAGGGTGTCGTGGCCGGTGGCGGTACCGCTCTGCTGCGGGCCCGCTCGGCCGTCGAGGCCTCGATCTCCAACCTGGCCGGCGACGAGGCCACCGGTGCCCGCTCGGTGCTGCGTGCCCTGGAGACCCCGTGCCGGCTCATCGCCGACAACGCCGGTCTCGAGGGCGCCATCTGGGTCCAGAAGGTCGAGGAGGCCACCGGGACCAACGGTCTCAACGCCGCCACCGGCGAGATCGTCGACCTCATGGCCGCCGGTGTCACCGACCCGGCCAAGGTCACCCGCGCTGCGCTGCAGAACGCCGCTTCCATCGCCGCTCTGGTGCTCACCACCGAGAGCCTCGTGGCCGACAAGCCCGAGGAAGAGGCCCCGGCCATGCCCGACATGGGCGGCATGGGCGGTATGGGCGGCATGATGTAGGAACCCGCCAGGGTTCCCGAACTCCCAAACAGTGCGGGCCAGTTGGCCCGCACTACTGGAGTTCCAGTCATCTCCCAAACGATCCCGCAACCGGGTCCCTTCCTTACGGGAGGGGCCCGGTGTCGTTTTGGCGTTCGAGGGGCTGCGCCGAAACTCGGGGGCTCAGGTGAGGCCGACGATGAAGCCGGCGAGGGCCAGCATCGAGGCGAAGTTGGCGGCCACCTGGACCCGGAGGTTGCGGACCATGTCCACCCGCATCTCCGCCAGGTCACCCTTGACCCCGGCCCCCAGCTCGGCCATCTCGGCCCGCAGCTCACCCTGCACCACATCGATCCGATGATCCAGCGCTTCGAGGCGTTGCTCGACGCCGTCGATGCGGGTGCCGAGGCGCTGTTCCACCCAGTCGATCCGGGTGCCGAGAGCCTGTTCCACGCCGTCGATCCGTTGGCGCATTCCGTCGATCTGTTGGCGGGTGGCGATGTCGTCCCACGAGGTGGGTGGCAGCAGTTCCATGAGTACGCCGGCGTGTTCGGGACCGAGCAGCTCGCCCAGTCGGTCGTAGAGCTGGAGACGCTCTCTCTCGTTGATCATGATGCTGCGTCGCAGTGGAGGTGTGCAACGGGGGAAGCAGGTGCCGGTGATGCTCGGGGCCGGTTGTGACGGCCCGGCCCGATCGGTCGTGGCGCCCCCGATCGATCAAGCGGCCTGGTCGAGCACCCGGAGGCGACTCTCGAAATCCTCGTGGTTGAGGTAGCCGCCGTAGAAGACCCGGGTGCCGGTGAAGGCCAGTCGTCCGTGGAGGCAGCGCCAGTTGTCGACGACCAGCGCATCGCCCGGCTCCAGCCGGGTCGACCACCAGCAGGCCCTGTCGTTGACCAACTCGTGATAGGCGGCGTAGGCGTCGTACCACGGTTGGAGTCGCCCCTCGTCGAGGAGGAACGGGGCCCGGTCGTAGTTGTTGAGCGTGACCTGCACCAGCTCCCCCCGGTCGTCGAGGCGCAGGGTGGGTCGACGGGCCTCCAGATGGATGCCGTCGTCGAGGTAGCGATGGGGCACGGCCACCTCGGCCAGCAGGTCGAACGCCTCGGGGTCGGCCGCCCGAAGGGCCTCGGCGGCGGCGAAGGCGTCGACCGCCGTCGACTCGCCCCCGGTCCCGGTCCGCTCGGCGCAGACGAAGAACTGCAGCCCCGGGCCGTCGTGGCTGTAGCAGCCGTCGGTATGGGGGAGGAGGGTCTCGGCCCCGTAGGAGGAGTCGGCGAAGGCCATGGCCTCGGCCGACAACCGCCACACGTCGCCGAACACCGACCGGCGGACATAGCCGATTCGATTGGCCAGGGCCTCCGCCGCCTCGTCACCGGTGGGGACGCCACGCACCACGCCGACACCGAACGTGGCGATGTCGTGCATCCAGGCCCGCAGGCCGTCGCCGCCCGCCATGACCTGTTCGTGGTCGAGGTCGGTCAGGTGGACGTCGGCCGGATCGCGCCACAGTTCGAGGGGTCGATCCTCGGCCGGTCCGGCGGCCACGGCCTCGGTCGGCACCGCCGCCGCCAGCGTGGACGGGGTGATGACGGAGGTCGGGGTGTCGTCGGGCCAGGTCACCCGCAGCACGCCGTCGGTCACGGTGGCGGTGCCGGTCCGGGAGCGGTCGATGGTGAAGGTGTCGACCGCCCGTTGGTGGGTGGCGACGTCGAGGGCCGACGGGTCGTCGCTGTGGTCCCGGATCCAGAACCAGGGCAGGACGAGGGGGTCGGGCCGGTCGGCGAGGCTGACGCGCACACCGGCGTCGTCGCTGTCGAGGCCGGTGATCACCGGCGAAACATCGGTCATCGAGGCACTGTACGACCGCCGGCTGCCGGTCGTCGATCGTGCTGCGGTCGCCCGGAGGGGGTGACGGCGGCCGATCGGCCGGCGGTCAGCGTCGCCGGGTGAGCCGGGTCCCGGTGTCGGCTTGGCGGTCGGTCCCCGTGCGCTGGACGAACGCCGCCGCACCGGCCCCGTCGGAGGCCACCGAGCTGTCGGTGTTGGAGCAGCCACCGTCGGCGTGACTCTGGTAGTTCACCCGGACGTCGGTCACCTCGAACCACTCGCCGTCGACCGTGCGAGCGCCGAGCTCGCTCCAGCGCACGGCGGCCGAGGGGTGCTCGCAGTGGGCGAAGCACTCGGTCCACACCATCGGCCGGGCCAGCTCGTCGCCCTCGAGGTGCAGGTCGCGCACGACGGTCTCGGTGCCGGTGGTGAGGTCGGTGATCGAACCCCGCCATCCCCGGTCGGGGGAGGGGAACACCCGATACCGGTACGGCCGTCCCGGATGCCACCGGTAGTCGCGGGTGTTGATGTTGTCGAGGGTGGACGGCAGGTCCGAGATCGATCCGTCGAGTTCGCCGCCGCCCCGGTGGTAGCCGCCCCAGTTGACCGCGCCGCCCTCGGGGTAGCTCGGGTGGTACTGCAGACCGAAGTGGGCACCGCCCCGTCGACCGCCGCCGTCGCTCACGTCGACCTGGAGGGCCCAGAAGTACAGCATGTCGACGGTGGGTGGCTCGATGATCTCGATCGTGGCCCGAACCTCCCGCAGGGGGACCGGCGGCACCTCCCAGAAGAGGTGGAACGACGATGCGCCGTTGCCCGACGGGGGCCGGCCCGACGTCCGCGTCGGGGCCGTGCGGCTGATCCGTTCCAGAAACGATCTGAACACGCCGTCCATGCTGGCACATCCCTGCCGCGGAGGCGGGCGTCGGGATTCGGGTCAGCTCAGGTCGCCGGATCGGACGTGGAGATCGGTGAACTCCTCGACGATGCTCCCCACCACGGCCCGGGTCACCGCCGGCTGTTCGCCGGGCGCCGTCCGGACGACCTGGCAACTCCGCGGCAGCGCCTCCAGGGTGGAGCCGAGCTCCCACTCGACCACCTCCTCGGTCATCCAGTAGTCGGCCAGGATGGCCACGCCGAGGCCGGCCGAGACGGCGGCCCGGACCGTCGTCGACGAGGGGGCGGTGACGGTGTAGGCGTAGTCGATGCCGTGTTGTTCGAGTACCGACTCGCCCACCGGCCGGTAGAAGCCGTTCTCCCCGTACCCGATGAGCGGCACGACACCGTCGTCGTGGGGGAGGTCCCGGTGGGTCACCCAGCGGAGCTCATCGGTCCACAACACCACGTCGTCGGGCCGCACCTCCTCCTCGATCACCTGGATCACGGCCACGTCGATCCGACCCTTGGCCAGCAGCGGAAGGAGGGAGCGGCTGGCGTTCACCACGTACTCGATCGTGGCCTCGGGGTAGGCGAAGCTGAAACGCCCGAGCACCGCCGCCATGCGGGCCGTGCCCACCTCCTCGTTGGAGCCCAGCCGGAGGGTGCCGGTGAACTCCGGCTGGGTCAGGCGTCGGACGAGACGGTCGTGGGCCTGGACCATGTCCGGCGTCTCCTCCAGGATCAGGCGCCCGTCCTGCGTCGGGCGCAGATCGTGGCCGTCACGGATTAGAAGCGGACGTCCCACCCGCTGCTCCAGCCGCTTGATCTTCCAGCTCACGGCGGACGACGACAGCTCGAGCTGCTCGGCCGCCCGCGACATCGAACCCCACTCGACGACGGCGGCGAACACCCGGAGCGATTCGATGTCGAGACGCATCTCGCCATAATGACAGATTGTCATGAAAAGATCGAGAAGATGTTGGTTGTGTCAGCCTTCGCCGATGCCGAAGATACGGCTATGAGCGCAATCACGTACCCCGCCGCCGGGCGTCGTCGCCGACTCCCGAGCGCCCCTGATCCCGCTCGTCTGCAGCGTTGGATCCACACTGTTCGCCTCCGCAACTGGGACGACCGTCCCGGTGTCGAACGCAACGCCTCACCGAGCGAGGTGGCGCTTCGATCGATCTCCGGGCTGCCCACCTTCGATCGCTGAGCGGGCCGGCGGGGTCGGTGGGCCGGCTCCGATAGCCTGCGTCGTCATGGAGAAGCCACCACCCGATCCGGCCAAGCTGCTCGCCTTCTGGATGGAGTGGGAACGCGGCGAGACCACGCCCGGCATGCTCATGAAGAATCTCAAGAACGGCGGCATGCGCGAGATCCTCGAGTCGATGGCGGGTTCCGAGGAGTCGTAGTGCGTCGGCTCTCCCTGGCAGCGGCCCGCCGCATGGCCCTGGCGGCCCAGGGCTTCTGCGACCCCAGGCCGACGGGTGCGCCGACCGTCCGCCACTTCCGGCGGGTGATGGACCGGATGACGGTTCTCCAACTCGACTCGGTCAACGTGCTGTGCCGAAGCCACTACCTCCCGGTGCTGGCCCGACTCGGTCCCTACGACCGGGACAAGCTCGACCGATTCCTCTACCACTCCGGCGAGAACTGGGAGTACCTGACCCACGAGGCGTCGATCACGTCCCAGGCCCTGCACCCCTACATGAGGTGGCGGATGGCGTCGGTCCGTTGGCGCGCCGGAGCCAACCTCGAAAAGGAACGACCCGCCTACGTGCAGGCCGTGCGGGACGAGGTGGTGGAGCACGGGCCCCTGAGCGTGAAGCAGCTCCAAGACCCGGGCCGGCGCACCGGTCCGTGGTGGGGTCAGTCCAAGGGCAAGGTGGCGCTCGAATGGTTGTACGCCTCGGGGCGACTGGCCATCTCGCATCGCGATCAGCAGTTCATCACCCACTACGACCTCCCGGAGCGGGTGATCAGGCCCGAGCACCTCGAGGCCCGCGCCGTCGACGACGTCGACGCCCACCGGCACCTCCTCATGCTGGCCGCCCGCAGCATGGGGGTGGCGACGGTGACCGACCTGGCCGACTACGTCCGGCTCCGCAACCCGGTGGCCCGGCCGCTGGTGGCCGACCTGGTGGCCGAGGGCGCGCTGGAGCCGATGGAGGTGGAGGGTTGGGACGAGCCGGGGTTGGTGCACCCGGAGGCCAAACGGCCCCGTGCGGTGCCGGGACGGACCCTGCTCAGTCCCTTCGATCCCGTGGTCTGGTGTCGGGACCGGGCTCTGCGTCTGTTCGACTTCCACTACCGGATCGAGATCTACGTGCCCGAGCCGAAGCGGGTGTTCGGCTACTACGTGCTGCCCTTCCTGCTCGACGGTGAGCTGGCGGCCCGGGTCGATCTCAAGGCCGATCGCAAAGCCCGGGTGCTGCGGGTGCAAGGCTCCTACGCCGAGCCCGACGTCGACGCCGAGGTGGACGGCGTGGCCGACAATCTGGCCGACGCCCTCACCGAGATGGCGGGCTGGCTCGATCTCGACGGGGTGGAGGTCATGCCCAAGGGCGACCTGGCCCCACTGCTCACCCGCTCGCTCTAGCGCAGCTGACCGGTGGCCATCTCGGCCGCCCGCTCGACCCCTTCGCCATCGACATCGGCCGCCGCCGGGCCGTCGGCCGCGGTGACCGCCGGCGTCGTCGCCCCACCGCGGTCCTCGTCGGCCTGGTCTGTTCCGGCGTCGGCCAGGGCCCAGCCGTCGCGGCCCTCCACCTTCACCTGGTAGAGCGCCTCGTCGGCCCGAGCCAGCACGGCGGCCAGCGTCTCGTCGGCCCGGTGGGCGGTCAACCCGATCGAGCACGACACCTGGACGGCGTCGTTGGTGGTCTTCACCGGGTGGACGAGTGCGGCGACCAACCCCTCGGCCATCGCCGCCGCCTCCCCGGTGGCCATCGACGGGAGGGCGACGATGAACTCGTCCCCGCCGGCGCGGGCCAGGGTGGCCTCGGCGTCGAGTGCGCCGGCCCACCGACCGGCCAGGGCCACGAGCACCTCGTCGCCGGCCCGGTGGCCGTAGGTGTCGTTGATGTCCTTGAAGTGGTCGACGTCGATGAAGCCGATCCAGCCATCGGCGATCAGGGTCTCGTCCTCCCGGCCGCCGGTGAGCCGCTCGGTCAGGGCCCGACGGTTCAACAGTCGGGTCAGGCTGTCGTGGGCGGCGAGGTCGGCCAGCCGCTCGTTGCTCGATTCCAGCTCGGCCTGACGGGAGGCCAGTGATGTGGCCAGCCGACCCGCTTCCCACCGGGCGGCGATGGCGGTCTCCGACGTGCGGTGGAGCGAGGCGAAGATCGCCACCGAATAGGCCCCGCCGAGGATGAGGATGGCCCCGAGCACGAGGCCGAAGCCGCCACCGCCGATGGCGATCGTGGCGGCGCCGACCAGGGTCACCGAGCCGATGGCGGCCAGGAACACCGACCGGTCGGGCGTGCCGACCGCGGTGACCACAGCCTGGTTGCCGAAGAGCCACAGCACGACGACGGCCTGCCACTCGGGGGCGTCGGGGCGGACGAAGGCGGGGATCGCGCCCCACACCACGCCGCTCACCCCCATGATCACGGCCAGCCAGCGCACCTTCTCAGCGCCGCCGACGGCGGCCCGCTCCAGCCGCCGGAGGCCCGCCACGCAGCCGGCCGACACCGCCAGTCGCAACGCCAGCCACAGGCCGAGGGCCGCCGGGTCGAAGCGGGCCAGCAACGCCGAGAACACCGTGATCGACAGGACGCTGGTGAACATCGACTTGCGGATCGCCGGCACGAGCACGGCGAGGCGCCCGGCCAGCAGCGCGTGGTCGAGGGCGGCGTCCGTGGCGGTGTTCGAGGGGTCGTCCGACATCGTGGGTTCTCGATCGGCAGTTGTGCCCCCCGACGTGACCGATGTCAGGAAATCAACCTGCGGCACCAGTCGGCGATGTGCCGATAGCCACCGGCCTCCGCCTGGGCGATCAGGCGAGATGGTACCTGCGAGGGGCTCGCACCAGCCCGGAGGTCGACCTCGACCGATGCCACCGCCGCCCGAAGGGCGAACGAGACCGAACCGACCGCCTCGGCCCGCCTCCGGGCCCGGTCGAGGTGGTGTTGGGCCTCGGCGGCCTGGCCCAGGAGGCCGAGGAGGCGACCGACCGGGAGGTCGGCCCAACCCAACAGCAGAGTTCCGGAGTAGAAGTTGACCATACGGTGGGCTACCGGGTGCAGGAGATCGAGCAGCCACCCGGCCCGTCGACGGTCGTCGAGGGCGATCACCGACTCCGCCAGGAGCGTGGCCGTCATGAACTGCAGGGGCCGCTCGCCCATTCGCTGAAACTCGGCATCGGCGATCGAGTCGACGACCGAGCGGGCCTCGGCCGACTGGCCCTTGGCCAGCAGCGCAAGGAGAAGCGGGGCCCGGGAGGCGGTCGAATCGTACTCGGCCAGGCGGGTGCGGATGACGTCCTCGGCCAGGGCCATGTCGCCCGTCTCCCACAGCAACCAGAGGGTTTGGATGTCGAGTGCATCGAGCCGGGGCGCATCGAAGTGGGCGAATCGATGGCGGGCGGCGGCGATCTCGTCCTCGGCCAGGCGCAGCCGACCCCGGAAGAGGGCGAGCGAGTTGCGGCAGAGCGCGGCCTGATACGCCACCAGATCGGAGTCGAGGCCGATGGCGAGCTTCTCCAGCTCCTCGATCTCGGCCGCTGCCCCCTGGAGGTCGTCGGACTCCAGCCGAGCCACCATCAGGTGACGCCGGGCCACCACCCCGTAGTGGGCGTGGGGACCGGCTTCGGCCAGCAGGCCGGCGGCGAGCGAGAGTCGTCCGTCGATCTCGGCCGTTGCGTCGAATGAGGCCAGCCGACTCACTGTGGCGTAGGCCTCGAGCAATCGGATCCCGGAGGCGCGAGCGCGCACAAGAGCGTTCTTGGCGGCCGCCTCCGACGGCTCGACCCGGCCCGCGGCGAAGAGGACCTCGCTGTAGGCCGTCAGGAGGTGAACGGCCGGACCCGGATCGAGGCGATCGAGATCGCCGACTGCAGCCACGACCCGCTCGACCATGTCGAGCGCCTGATCGATGGGGTACCAGAACGCCAGCCAGGCCCCGGCGCTTTGGCCGGTGTATATGGCGACGGCCCGAACCGCCGCCTTGAACGCCTCGGCCTCGAGCGCGAGTTCGAATGCGATGTAGGCCGCCTCATGGGCCTCAACCTTTTGCGCCAGCCGTTGGTGGGCCTCGGCCCGACCGCACCACAGCTCGATTCGAAGGTCGGCTGCCTCCTCGCCGGTATCCACGTGGGTTAGGGCCGCCAACCCCTCGGTGCAGAAGTGGAGGGCTTCGCCTGCGTCGTGGCCGGCCAGGGCGTGGGCGGCGGCTCGGGCGGCGTAGCGGGCTCCGTCGATACCCGTGCCGAACTGGGCACCGGCGCAGAGGTGGTAGGCCAGGACGCCGAGTGCGGAGGACACTTCGGTCGGCACCCTCCCGACATCGGAGCTGCGATGGCGGTCGAGCAAGGTCCGCCCGATCCGGGCGTGAAGCTCGGCCCGCCGAAGCTGGGAGAGTCTGTCGCTGATCGCGCTTCGTACCAGCTCATGACGGAAGCGGGCGAAGGGGGTCGAGGTCTCCTCGATAAGCCCGGCGTCGAGGGCGGCCTCGATCCACTCGATGGCCGTACGGCCGGTCTCCGTCGGACTCGATCCCTGTCCGTGGCCGGCGATCCGGGCGCAGACGGCGGGCTCGAACTCCACGCCCATCAGCGATGCCACCGTGAGCACGTCGATCGTTTCGGTCGACAGTTCGTCGAGCCGGGCCAGAACCGCCTCGGACACCGACACCGGGACTCGAAGCCCGGCCAGCGAACCGGCCGGGTCCTCGGGATCGAGCGTCCGGATGAGTTCGGAGAGAAACAACGGGTTGCCGCCTGTCCGCCGCCGTATGTCCTCGGCGATCGCCTCCCCCTGGCGCCCGAACCGTGCCACCGCCATGGCCCGCACGGCGTCGGCGTCGAGCCCGTCGAGCTCGATGGCTTCGAACGTCGGTGCTCGTCGGAGCGCCTGGAGCTCCGCAGTGCCGTCGTCCATCCGGATTCGGCGACTGGCGATCAGAAAGGTCACCGCCCATGGCTCCTGTTCGGTGGTCAGCGCCGCCAACAACTCGAGCATCGCCGGGCTGGCCCACTGGGCGTCGTCGACGACGATCAGCACCGGACCCAGCTCCGACAACCGGCGAAGGCTTCGTCGCAGCGACTCGGTCATTCGGTAGCGGGCGAGATCGTCGCCGACGTCGATCGGCTCGGTACGGCCCGATGGGTGGCCGACCGGGACCAGGGGAGCAAGCAAGGGGGACAGAGTGAGTGTGTCGGTACCGACGACATGTTGGAACTCCGGGCCGGAAAGCCTCTGGGCCAGATCCGACACCGCTCGGGCGATCGGCAGCAGGGCGGCGCCTCGGGGGCCGAGTTCGCACTGGACCCAGACGAGGCGATCGCCCTTGGCTGTCACTCGATCGGCCACCTCCCGCAGGAGGCGGCTCTTGCCGATCCCGGGCTCGCCGGACACGAGCAGGGTGGCGCCGGCGTCGCCTCCCTGCACCCTGGCCATCAGCCGGGCCAGTTCACCGTTGCGGCCGAACATCGGGAGCCGCTGCGGACCGGGCGACGGCCGAATCGGTGTAGTCGTCGGTCGGTGTCGAAGCGACGGATCGTGGGTGAGGATGCGGTGCTCCAGAGCCTGCAGGTCGGTATGCGGTTCGACGCCGAGCTCCTCGATCAGGAGCCGGCGGGTGGCGGCGAAGTGCCGAAGGGCCTCAGCCTGCCGGCCGTTGCGATAGAGGGCGAGCATCAGGTGGGCGTGGGCCTGCTCGTCGAGCTCCGCCCGCGACACCATCTCTTCGGCAACGGCCACCGCCCGCACCGTCTGTCCCGTGATGGCGAGCAGTTCGAGAAGGCGCTCCTCGGCCTCACGCCGCAACCCGAGCAGACGGTTGGCGGCGGCTGAGGCGAAGGGCGCGCCGGCCGCATCCTCGAAGGGCTCACCGCGCCATCGATCGAGGGCCGTCTGCATGTATTCGCAGGCGATCTTCGGTGCGATCTCAGGGTCGAGGCCAAGTCTCGCCTCCCGCTCGAAGCGCAGTAGGTCGACGTCGTCGGCCGGTGCCTGGAGTCGATAGCCGGCGGCGTGTCGCTCGATGACCGTGACGGGCGACGGTGCATCCTCGGCTGACGGTGTGTCGGCCGACGGAGGCGATAGGAGGCGGCGCAATCGGGAGATGTAGGCGTAGAGGCTGGCCCGTGGATCGCGAGGTGTTCGGTCGGGCCACAGGTCATCCACCAGTTGGTCGACGGAGCGGGCCATGCCCGGCGCCGCAAGCAGAGAGACGAGCACCAGCCGCTGCTTCGGCGGTCCGATGTCGACCGGCGTCCCCCGATGGACGACCTCCAGTGGGCCGAGGGCCCGGATCTCCATCAGACCACTGTAGAGTCCGGCGCCGCCACGATGGAGGGCGGTCGAGGTGTCTCCCCGCCCGCCGGTGGTGTCCGACGGCGACCACCCGGCCACCAATTGGCGTCGCCGGCCATGGCCATGGCGCTCGGGACGAGTAGGGCGCGGACGACGAAGGCGTCGACCAGCACGGCCAAGCTGATGCCGAGGCCCAGGATCTTCAAGTGGGTGAGCCCGGTAAATGCGAACGAGGTGAAGACCACGGCCATGAGCGCAGCTGATGCCGAGAGGACGCCTCCCGTGCGCTGCAGGCCCCGGGCGGTCGCCTCCACCGTCGAGTGTCCGGCCCGGTACTCGTCCCGAATCCGAGACAGTAGGTACACCTCGTAATCCATCGACAATCCGAAGGCGACGCTCAGCATCAGCAGCGGCACGGTGACGTCGGTGAGCCCGGTCGGCGTGTAGTCGAGGGCGCCGGCGAAGCGGCCGTCCTGGAACACCCACACGATGGAGCCGAACATCGCCGACAGACTGAGCAGGTTGAGGATGATCGCCTTGATCGGGAGGAGCACGCTGCGGAACAGTGCGGCGAGCAACGCAAGGCTGACCAGCGCCATCGCAATGGCGACGAACGGAAGGCGGGCGAGGACGTGGTCGGTATTGTCGACCAGCCTCGCCGCCTCCCCACCGACGAGCGCAGCCAGAGGAGAAGGCTGTTGACGGATGTCCTCCACGAGGCGACGGCCCTCGGCCGACATTGGCTCGACCTCGGGCACCACGATGAGACTGTGACCGCCATCGTCCACCCTGGCCACACCGGGTAGCGCTGCCAGACGGTTCCTATGGTCCTCGACCGCAGCCCGCTCGACGTCGCCCTCGGGCGGGGTGGTGTAGACGACTGCGATCGAACCTCCCTCGACTGCGGGGAATCGCGATCGCACCGTGTCGAGCACCTGACGCGACTCAACATCGGTCGAGAGGACCCTATCGTCGTTGAGGCCGAACTCGATCCTCGCTATCGGGAAGGCCACGGTGATCAGGGCCAGAAGCGTCACCGCACCGATCGACACCGGGTGGCGAGCCACCCCGCGGGCGATGCGGTACCACACGCCTTTGGTCACCGGTCGCAAGCGGGGGCGCCTGATCGGCCAGCGGTCGACGCGGTCGCCCAGTACGACGATGGTCGCCGGCAGTACGACGAGCCCACCCACCAGGGCCAGGAGCACCACCACCGAGCCGGCATAGGCGAACGAACGGAGCAGCGGGGTGTCGAAGGCCAGAAGGGCGGCCAGGCTCACGGCGGTCGTGATCCCGCTGAACACCATGGCCGGGCCGGCGGCGACGACCGCCCGTTCCACCGCCTGGGTGGGGCTCCCGGCGTCATCGCGCACCTCCCGGTAGCGGGAGACGAGGAAGAGCGTCATGTCGACAGCCATGGCGAGGCCGATCGCCGTTGCCACACTGCGGGCGAAGACCGACACCTCGACGACCGTCACCAGCGCACGGAGCACGGCCAGGGTGCCCACGACGGCGACCGCAGCCACCACGAGCGGGAGGGCGGCGGCGACCGGGGTTCGGAACACGAACAGCAGGATCAGCAGACTGATGGGAAGGGCGATCAGCTCGGCCCGAACCAGCCCGGTATCGGTGGCCTCGACAAGATCGGCCCGGGCAGGGCCAGAGCCGCCGACGGTCAAGGTGACGCCGGGCGGCGTCTCCCACGCTCGGAGCTCGCCGGCGATGGAGGCGGCCCGCTGTTGGACCGCGACGTCATCGCCGAGGATCGTGGCCACGATCAGGGCCGAGGTTCCGTCGGCCGACACCAGCGGACCGGTCTGTAGTGCGACATCGCCGCCGTCCGGCGCACCCCAGGGGCTGTCGACGAGGCGGGTCTCGGGCCGATCGTCGACGAAGGCCAGAGCGTCGGCGGCCACTGCGGCGGCGGCGTCACCGAGACCTCCGGGATCGGTGACCAGCAGGAGGAGGTTCGGTGAGCCCTCGCCCCGCTCCGCCAACAACTCGATGGCCCGGCTGGAGTCCGACCCGGGCACGTGGTTGCCCCCCGTCGAGAGCAGGTCGTCGATCCCCCCAGCGGCGGTGCCGGCACCGATGACGGCGACGATCGCCAGGGCGACGATCCAACGCGCTCGACGGACTATCAGAGCCGCTAGAGCGGTCATGAAGCCATCGGCTCGTTGGTCGGCCGCTCAGGGTCGGCCGTCACGTCGCCGATCGTCCGGCTGTCCATAGCCGTGTGCGCCGACTCCACCTCTTCGATCAGGGCACCGACGATCCGCAATGCCAGGTCGGCGTCCTCGTGAAAGGCATGGCGATCGCAGGTCACCGGGCGCACGACGACCCGGTCGGGGCGGGCCAGCCGGTCGGCCAGCCGGTGAACGGCATCGCATTCGACCCAGGGATCCTCGGTCCCGGGAATCAGGTGCAGGCGTCCGTCGTACCCGATGGCGTCCGGCACGGTGCTGTCGGCGGTCACGAGGTCGTGGTCGAGGCAGTCCTGGCGGAACCGAGGAGCGTCGATATCCATACCGAGCACCGATAGCAGTGGTGGAACCTGGCCCGCAGGGACGCCGAACCAGTCGCGGCCCAGTACCACGCAGAGGGTGGCGTCGACCTCGACGACGGGGGTGACGAGGACGGCTGCGGGGCACGGGGCGCCGCGGCCGAGGGCCCGCAGGGCCGCTCGAGCCCCGAGGCTGACCGCTACCAGGCAGGTCGGTCGAATCGCCTCGATTGCGGCCTGGCAGTCCTCGGCGAAGGTCGACAGTCGGAAGTGGGTGATCCCGCCGCTGCCCTCGCCGACGTGGTTGCGAGGATCGACCACGGCGGTCTCGAAGCCCCGATCCACCAGCGCTCGGGCCACCGGGTCGAGCACGTCGGCCGGTACTCGAAACGGGGGGATGAGTAGGCATCGTCCCCGCTCGCCGCCGTCGGCCTCGTATCGGCGTACGGCGAGGTACCCGTCGCCGACGGTGATTCGCTCCATGACCTGTCTTCCCTCTCCTCGGGGGACAGACGGTGCTGCGACCACTCTGTCGCACGGGCCGGTCGACGCCCCGCTGCGAGGTCTCGCCGGGCTCCGCCTGGTGCAGCCGCACCGTTACCATCTGACCCGATGACTGGCATTCAGTGTCGGCGTCCGACCTTGTCACAACCTTGCTGCTGCCCCGTCGGCAGCCTTCGGGCGACCCCGTCCGGACCATGGTTGGAATCCGGAGGAGATCACACCCCGCGGCCTCCCCAGGGCACTAGCCTTGACCCTTTCCATCGCGAGGAGTGCCGAGGTGGCTGACATCGAGATCGGATTGGGCAAGTCGGGACGGCGGTCCTACGGGCTCGACGAGCTGTTGCTGCTGCCCGATCGGCGAACCCGGGATGCCGATGGGATCGATCTGAGCTGGCAGATCGACGCCTACCGCATGGATCTGCCGTTCCTGGCGTCGGCCATGGATTCGGTGGTGTCGCCGGCCACGGCGGCCGCCATCGGGAAACTCGGTGGTCTGGCCGTGCTCGACCTCGAAGGGATCTGGACCCGTCATCACGACGCCGACACCCAGCTGGCCGATCTCGCCAACCTCGACGAAGAGGCCGCTGTCGCCCGCCTGCGCAAGCTGTACGAGACCCCGGTCGACCCCGAGCTGGTCGTCGCCCGCATCGCCGAGATCCACGCCGCCGGCGGGTTCGCCGCCGGGGCGGTGTCGCCTCGCCATGTCGCCGATCTGGCCGGCACCCTGCTTCGGGCCGAGCTCGATCTCCTGCTGATCCGGGGCACGGTCATCTCGGCCGAGCACATCGCCACCGACACCGAGCCGCTCAACCTGAAGAGCTTCGTGCGGGAGTTGGAGACCCCGGTCATTCTCGGTGGCTGCGTGAGCTACCAGTCGGCCCTCCACCTGATGCGCAGCGGCGCCGCCGGGGTCCTGGTCGGGGTCGACGGGGGTTCGACGGCCACCACCGCCGACGTGATCGGCATCGGTTCGGGCATGGCCACCGCCATCGCCGACGTGCGGGCCGCCCGCATGCGCCATCTCGACGAGACCGGCGTCTACGTGCAGGTCATCGCCGACGGTGGGTTCCGCACCGGCGGTCACATCGCCAAGGCCGTGGCCTGCGGGGCCGATGCGGTGATGATGGGCTCGGCCCTGGCCGGCGCCGACGAGGCACCGGGCCGTGGTTGGCACTGGTCGCCGTCGGTGGTGCACCCCACCCTGCCCCAGGGCAAGCGGGTGCAGGTGGAGCAGATCGCCCCGCTCGAACAGCTGTTGCTCGGCCCGGCCGATGGGCCCGACGGTCGGCTCAACATCTTCGGCGGGCTCCGCAAGGCGATGGCCACGCTCGGGTACGAGACGATCAAGGAACTGCAGAAGGCCGAGATCATGGTCGCCCCCCGCACCAACCCTGGAGGTCGTTGACGTCATGAGCGGTGTCGCCGCCCCCACCCAGGTCGTCCTCGTCGTCGACTTCGGCGCCCAGTACGCCCAGCTCATCGCCCGCCGGGTCCGTGAGCATCGGGTCTACTCCGAGATCGTCTCTCACCGGGTCACGGCCGACGACGTCGCCGCCCGCCAGCCCGCCGCCATCATCCTGTCCGGTGGGCCCAAGAGCGTCCACGTGGAGGGCGCCCCCCGCCTCGACCCCGCCATCTACGAGCTCGGGATCCCAATCCTGGGCATCTGCTACGGCGCCCAGCTCGTGGCCCACCAGCTCGGTGGCGTCGTCGGCCGCAACGAGGTCGGCGAGTACGGGCGGACGGTGCTGCACCCGTCGCCCGACGAGGCCTCGGGCCTCCTCGGCGGCCAGAGGGAGTCGAGCACGGTGTGGATGAGCCACTTCGACGCCATCACCACCGTGCCCGCCGGGTTCCGGGCCTGCGCCTCGACGGCCAACGCACCGGTCGCCGTCCTGGAGAACGACGACCGCCGGATCTACGGCGTGCAGCAGCACCCCGAGGTCGGACACACCGAAGGCGGCACCGCGCTGATCGGCCGCTTCCTGTTCGACCTGGCCGGGCTCAGCCCGTCGTGGACGATGGACTCGATCATCGACTCGTCGGTCGAGGCCGTGCGATCCCAGGTCGGCCCGGGTCGGGCCATCTGCGGTCTCTCCGGTGGGGTCGACTCCTCGGTCGCCGCCGCCCTGGTCCACAAGGCGATCGGCGCCAACCTCACCTGCGTCTACGTCGACACCGGCCTCATGCGCAAGGGCGAGTCCGAGCAGGTGGTCGAGACGTTCCGTCGTCATCAGGGCATCGAGCTGATCCACGTCCGGGCCGGCGACCGGTTCTTCGAGCGCCTGGCCGGGGTGACCGACCCGGAGGAGAAGCGCAAGACGATCGGCGAGCTGTTCATCCGGGTGTTCGAGGAGGCCCAGGGCGGCCTCGCCGACGCCGAATTCCTGGTGCAGGGCACGCTCTACCCCGACGTGATCGAGTCGGGCACCGACACCGCGGCCAAGATCAAGAGCCACCACAACGTGGGCGGCCTGCCCGACGATCTGCAGTTCAAGCTGGTCGAGCCCCTGCGCAACCTGTTCAAGGACGAGGTGCGCCAGGTCGGCCACGAGCTGGGCCTGCCCGACGAGATCGTGTGGCGCCAGCCATTCCCCGGCCCCGGGCTCGGGGTGCGGATCATCGGCGAGGTCACGCCCGAGCGGGTGGCCATCCTCCAGAACGCCGACGTGATCGTGCGGGAGGAGATCGACAAGGCCGGTCTCACCCGGGAGATCTGGCAGGCCTTCGCCGTGCTGGCCGACATCCGGTCGGTCGGGGTGATGGGCGACGAGCGGACCTACGCCCACCCGATCATCATCCGGGCCGTCACCAGCGACGATGCCATGACCGCCGACTGGGCCCGCCTGCCCCACGATCTGCTGGAGACGATGTCCAACCGGATCATCAACGAGGTCGACGGCGTCAACCGCGTCGCCTACGACATCACCTCCAAACCCCCCGGCACCATCGAGTGGGAGTGATCTCCAGGTGATGGTGTGATGCGGGGGAGTTCGCTTGCGAACTCCTGGAGGGTGTCCTCCGGACGCCCGGCGTGGGAGTGATCTCCAGGTGATGGTGTGATGCGGGGGAGTTCGCTTGCGAACTCCTGGAGGGTGTCCTCCGGACGCCCGAGCTCAGGTGCAGCCGGGGGAGAAGCGGTCTTCGTTGACGCCGACCACGCCGGGTATCGCCCGGAGTTCCTGTCGTTGGTCGGCGTCGAGCCCGGCCGTCACTGCGTAGCTGGTGGGGAGTTCGTCGGGGTCGATGAGTTCGATCACCTCGGGCTGGTTGGCGTAGTGGCTGACGACCTCGGCATAGATCGCGTCCTTGTCCATGTAGGTGATCCGATCGGCGCCCACCATCCCGCCAAGCGTCTGGCCGATTGCGTCCACCTGGTCGGCGGTCGAGGAGACGTCCAGCCACACGTTGTAACAACGCGCCGGCTCCAGTGAATCCTCGCCGAGGATCTCGTCGATGTTGTTGGCCAGCCCGATCCCAGCGGCGATCATGCCGCCGACACCTACAAGGACGACGAGCATGAAGACGCCACACGAGGCCAGCAGGGCCCGATTGTCCGATCGGCGGGCCTCGTCGGCACGCCGCTCATCGTCGTCGTTGTCGGCCCAACCCGCCTCCACATACGGATCGGGTGTCGTCGTCTCGGGCCAGCCGGCTTCGACGTAGGGATCGCGGGCCGAGGTGGCAGCCGCCACATGGGATGCGGGCGGCTCGGCTGCGGCGAACGGGGGTGTCTCCCACGGCTCGATGTCATCGGCGAAGCGATCTCCGCCGTCTCTCACTGTCACCCTGCCCTCCACCTGATTCGGTGCGTCGCCTGACACCAGCCTAGGCCCGAGTCGGTCGCCGTCGGAGGTCGCGCCCCCCCCGCCGGCGACCGACTCATCGCATGGGCCGCGCAGTCGTCGACTGCTCAGTCGTCGGCCGCGGTCACGACCTGGAGGCCGGTCCGGTCCAGGCGACGCCCTGACCAGCGAGTTTCCCCGTGATCGGCGAGGGGAACAGCGTTCGGAGGCCGGCCGGTTCAGGGCTTGGTGGCGACCAGATCGATCAGGGCCGACATGCCGTCGTGACCGGTGCCCTCGGTGATGGTGGCGTCGTAGGTGTGGAGCACCTCGATGTCGAGGTCGGCGAACGACCGGGCCAGCAGCTCCTCGGTGTACATGTTCTCGGCGATGGGCGGACCGCCGGTGCCGTAGGCCAGCTGCTCGGGACGGTAGCCGTGCACGAGGAGCGTGCCGCCGGGTCGGAGGGTCTGCTGCATGCCCTCGAACACGGCCGGTCGCTCCTCGGGCCCGAGGAACTGGATGAACACGGCGACCACGGCGTCATAGGCCTCCGACTCCCACGTCCACTCGAGCAGGTCCGCCACCCGGTAGTCGACCGAGACCCCCCGCCGTGCCGCCAGGGCCTTCGCCTTCTCCGCTCCCACCGGCGACACGTCCATGGAGGTCACGTCGAGGCCGCGCTCGGCCAAGTAGACCGAATTCCGGCCTTCGCCGTCGGCCACCATGAGGGTGGAAGCACCGTCGGGGATCCGGTCGGCGTGGGTGCTCAGGAAGGCCGCCGGTTCGGTGCCGAAGAGGTAGTCGTCGATCGCGTAGCGCTGGTCCCACATCGGGGCCCCTGCCATGTCGGGCGTCATGTTCGTAGTCTGGCCCTTGAAGCCGGCTTCAACGCAAGGGCCGCCGGCCGGCGGGCGTCAGCCCACGGGGGATGGGTGCGACGAGCTGGTGTCGTGGGTGCTTGACGGGGCCAGCCGGCTGACGCCGACCACGATGGCGAAGGCGACGACGGCCAAGACCACCGGCAGCACGAGCTGACCGTCCTCGGGGAGGCCGAGCCCGGTCCCGCTGATCGACTCGCCCTCCTCCTCGCTGATGATCCCGACCCCGTTGGGCCACGGCCACAGCACCCGGAGGGAGCCGACCATCAGCCCGATCAGGGCGGCCAGTAGGGGGTCGTGATACCGCTCGAGCAGCCAGCCGAGCAGCGTCGAGAACAGGGCCAGGCCGACGATGGCGCCGACACCGAACACGGCGATCACCACCACGTCGCGATCGTGGACGGCCCCCAGCACGGCGGCATACATGCCCATCATCAGCAGCAGGAACGACCCGCTGATGCCGGGGAGGATCATGGCGCAGATGGCGATGGCACCGGCGCCGAAATAGGCGAGCAGGGGCGGATCGGCGGCCGGACCCGACTGGAAACCGAGGAGGACGAAGGCGGCGATGCCGACGCCGGCCATCAGCGCCCACTCGATCGAGCCCTTCTCGCTGAGCAAGCCCCAGGCCACCACGATCGAACCGAGCACGAGACCGAAGAACAGGCCCGCCATCTCCTCCGGCCGGTCCTGGAGGAGTCCTTCGATGAGCGAGGACAATGCAGCCACCGCGGCGACCAGGCCGACGGCGAGCGGGACGATGAACAGCCAGTCGATCTCCAGGAACCGGGTACGGAAGCCCTTGACGTCGCCCTTGACCAGGGCGCCGAGGGCCTTGGCCCCGAGGCCGACGTTGGCCAGCAACCGCTCGTAGATGCCGAAGACCAGGGCGACGGTGCCGCCGGAGACGCCGGGCACGATGTCGGCCGCCCCCATGAAGAAGCCACGCACGACGGTCAGGGCGATCTTGGACACCACGGGCGCTCCTTGGTTGCGGTTGGCCGAGCGCTCAGCGTACGAGCGCTCGCTGCACAATGGGCGCTGCGAACGGCCCGGATCGATGGGCATCCTTCATCACGCGGCGGTGCCGGGGGTGGCGCCGGCCGCCGGGTGGGCCGCCGGTCGGCGACCCCGATTGAGGGCCCGTCGGGCCGGTTGCTCGACGTGGCGGTAGCTGAGTTCGGCGGCGACCAGGCTGAGGGCGACCTGGACCACGAACACCGGCCAACCCTGCCAGGCCTCGGAGCCCCGGCCGACGACGAGCACCCCGACGCCGTAGTGCCACAGGTAGAGGCTGTAGGAGCGCTCGCCCGCCCATCGCAGCGCGGGGGTCCGCAGCGCGAGGGCGGTGAGGCCGCCCGACGGTCCGGCGATGCGGGGTAGGACGGTGGTGGTGGTCCAGTCGACGGGCACGTTGCCGGCCGCGGGATGGGCCGCCATCCGGGCTCGGCGGTCGGCGTGGCGGCCGACGGCGCTCATCACCACCCCGAGCACGAGCAGCGACACGACGGGCACGACGAACCCGAGGGTGACCGGTGCCCGCACCCCCCAGGCCGGGCCGATCATCATGGCCACCACCGTTCCCACCACGCCGAGCGCCATCACCCGGGCGTGCTGGAGATCGCGGAACAGCAGTGGCGGGACGAGGGCTACGGCCGAGCCCAGCAGCAGGCCGTCGAGCCGGAACCAGGAGGCGACGTAGACGTCGAAGGCCCCGATGTCGCCGATCGTCAGCGCCCACAGTCGGGCCCCGGCCACGGCACCGGCCAGGGCGACGAGGGTGAGGGCGCGGGTGACCGGGTCGAGCCGGTGGCGGGCGATGAGGAGCAGCGACGGCGCCAACAGGTAGAAGTGCCATTCGACCGCCAACGACCACAGGATGCTGGTGCCGTCGGGTTCGGCGCCGAAGAACGACAGGGCGACGTTGGCGCTCATGGCCAAGCTGCCGAGCACGGCCGTACCGGCGTCGGCGTCGAGCCGCCCGGTCAGGGCCCAGTAGGGGACGAGGACCAGAAGGAAGCAGGCGAGCACGGGAAGCAGGCGGGCCGCCCGGCGTCGGTAGAAGTGGCGGACCCAGCGCGGCTCGTCGAGGACCCGGGTCAGGTTGCGGGTCACGACGAAGCCGGAGATCACGAAGAACACGTCGACGCCGAGATAGCCACCGGTCAGGAACGGGGCGCCGAAGTGATAGCCGAGGACGGCCAGCACGGCGATACCGCGGAGCCCGTCGAGCTCGACGTAGTAGTGCGGGGCGGGCTCGCTGAAGGGCGCGAGCCGCGATGGCTTGGGGAGTACCACCAGTCCTCCAGGCGTCCAAGCTTCCCGCTCTGCTTCACGCCGTCGGGCCCAAGTTTGGGGGCGCTCGTTGGTGATCCGACCCGCCGCTCCCCGATTGGTCAGCTTCGCCCACAACCGCTCGACAACGAGCGCGTCGGAGGCGGCCGGGTCACCGCGGTCGGTACGCCGACTCGCCGGCGACCACCACCAGGTACCCGTCGAGATCGCGGAACCAGAACTCCTGCTGCCTGGCGCTGGTGTTGGTGTGGACGTCGGAAACCACGTCGACGTCCCGGGCCCGGGCGCGGGCCACCACGCCGTCGAAGTCGGCCACCTCGATCCAGATCAACACCCCGTTGCCGGTCGGCCTGGCCCGGTCGACCAGTGGTCCGTGGTGGTCGTCGGGGTCGTCGTCGTGGAGCTGCATGACCAGCTCACCGTCGTGGAGGAGCTGCTCGTAGGCATCCCCGCCGTGGCCGCTCAGGAAGCCGAAGACCTCGCAGTAGAAGGCGCTGGAGGCTTCGACGTCGTCGACGACGAACATGGGCTGAGTCCAGATCGAAGGTGCCATCACCCGATCCTGACACGGGATCGGGTCCCTTCGCCGAGGGAACGTCCGTTCGGTCGACGGTGAAACTAGGGTGGGTCGGAATGGCTGAAGACGAGATTCTCGATGGTCTCAACCCGGCCCAGCGCGACGCCGTCACCCACCAGGGGGGTCCCCTCCTGGTCGTGGCCGGTGCCGGCTCGGGGAAGACCAGGGTCCTGACCCGACGTATCGCCTGGTTGATCGACCAGGGGGCGTCGCCGTTCGAGATCCTGGCCATCACCTTCACCAACAAGGCCGCCGACGAGATGAAGCAGCGCATCGGGGCCCTGGTGGGGCCGGTGGCGCAGAAGATGTGGGTGTCGACCTTCCACTCGGCCTGTGTGCGGATCCTGCGCCGGGAGGCGTCGACGATCGGCTTCCCCTCGAACTTCACCATCTACGACCAGGCCGACGCCGTCCGCCTCACCGGCTACGTCATCCGCGATCTCGGCCTCGACCCCAAGCGGTATCAGCCCCGGGCCATGCACTCGCTGATCAGCTCGGCCAAGAACGAGGGCCTCGACGACGGCGCCTTCGCCGATCGGGCCAACGCCGGCGGCCGTCCGGTCATCGAGCAGCGGGCGGCCCAGATCTACACCGAGTACCAGCGGCGCCTCCAGCAGTCCTCGGCCATGGATTTCGACGACCTCCTGCTCAACGCGGTGAAGCTGATGCGGATCTCGCCCGACACCCTGACCAGCTATCAGCGCCGCTTCCAGCACCTCCTGGTCGACGAGTACCAGGACACCAACGGTGTGCAGAACGAGCTGGTGGTCCGCCTGGCCGAAGCGGGCCGCAACATCACCGTCGTGGGCGACAGCGACCAGTCGGTGTACCGGTTCCGCGGCGCCGACATCCGCAACATCATCCAGTTCGAGGAGGCGTTCCCCGACACCACGGTCGTCCTCCTGGAGCAGAACTATCGCTCGACCCAGACGATCCTCGACGCCGCCAACTCCGTCATCGCCAACAACTTCGGGCGCAAGCCCAAGAACCTGTGGACCGAGGCCGGTAGCGGCGACCGCATCCTCCGCTTCCACGCCGACGACGAGGTGGACGAGGCCCAGTACGTCGCCGGTGAGCTCGCCCGCCTTCACGACACCGGCGACTGCCGCTGGGGGGAGATGGCGGTGTTCTACCGCACCAACGCCCAGAGCCGGGTGTTGGAGGAGTACCTCATGCGGGTCGGCATCCCGTACAAGGTCATCGGCGGCACCCGCTTCTACGACCGCAAGGAGATCAAGGACGCCGTCGCCTACCTGAAGGCGGTGGCCAACCCCAACGACGAGGTGTCGGTCAAGCGGATCATCAACGTCCCGAAGCGGGGCATCGGCGACACCACGATCGGCAAGGTCGACGCCCACGCCAAGATGCTCGGCATCACGTTCGTCGAGGCGCTGCGTCGGGCCTCCGACGCCGGGGTCACCGGCAAGGCGGTGAAGGGGATCGCATCGTTCCTCGACCTGCTGGAGAGTTTCGCCGAGCCGCTGGAGAAGGGCCCGGGGGCGGCCCTGGAGGCGATCCTGCGCGACACCGGCTACGTGATCGAGCTGGAGGACGAGCGCTCGATCGAGGCCGAGAGCCGCCTGGAGAACCTGCAGGAGCTGGTGGGTGTGGCCAACCAGTTCGAGACGGTCGACGAGTTCCTCGAGCAGGTCAGCCTGGTGTCGGACGCCGACGCCATCGACGAGGACGATTCGGCCGTGGTGCTGATGACCATCCACGCCGCCAAGGGACTGGAGTTTCCCACGGTCTTCCTCCTCGGCATGGAGGACGGCATCTTTCCTCACCTCCGGTCGATGACCGACCCCGACGAGATGGAGGAGGAGCGGCGCCTGGCCTACGTCGGCATCACCCGAGCCCAGGAACGCCTCTACCTCACGCACGCCTGGGCCCGCATGATCTTCGGGCAGACCCAGTACAACCCGCCGAGCCGCTTCCTCGACGAGATCCCGTCCCAGCTGCTCGACGAGGCCAACGGCAGTCGGGGCAAGGGCCGCAAGCTCCGGTCGTCGGTCTTCGGCTCCAGTGGCACCTCGGGCAGCGCGTCCACCTTCGGTGGCCGCGACCGGGCCGTCGACACTGCGCTCAAACCCCGGGGCCCCTTGACCGACGGCCCGAGTGGCGGGGGAGCGGAATCCGACCTGAAGGTCGGCGACGACGTCCATCACCGGAAATGGGGCGAGGGCGTAATCCTCGACCTCCGGGGCAGCGGCGACAAGACCGAGGTGGTGGTGCGGTTCCCCTCCGTGGGCGAGAAGACGCTCCTCCTCGCCTGGGCACCCCTGGAGAAGCTGGGTTAGGTCGCGCCTGTGGGGAGGGAGTTCCGGCACAGCCGAAACTCCGGGTGGGCGGCTCCGCCGCTCGCACCTGGGCACCCCTGGAGAAGCTGGGTTAGGTCATGCGTTGTGGGCAGGGAGTTTCGGCGGCGGCTACTTCCGGCGGAAGCGACCGGGGCGCTGCATCTTCCTGTCGAGATCGATGACGGTCTGCGCCTCGGAGGAGAGCTGGTTCTGCACTCGACTCCGCCGGATCAGGTAGAACGCCACCACCGCCACCACGGCCGTCGACACCAGGAACACCATGACCCCGGGGCCGACTCCTGAACGGCCGACGACGGTGAGGGCTCGTACGACGAGCCAGATGCCGAACACGCCGACCCCGCCCAGGATGGCGGCGGGCCGTTGGAACTCCCGGAGGCGATCGGTGGCGCCGTGTTCGGGGTTGGCCTTGCCGGCCCGGACGTAGGCGTCGGCCGCCTCCCTGACGTTGCCCTCCTGGCGGTGGATGTCGCCCATCAGTTCGTGGCCGTCGGCCCAGTTGGGGTCGAGTTGCAGCGCGGTGGCGGCGGCCGCTCTCGCCGGCTCCACCTCACCGACCACCAGGTGCGTCCAGCCCAACACGGTGTGAGCGTTCGGCCAGGTCGGCGCCGCCTCCACCCCTCGCCTGGCCGCCGCTCGGGCCTCGGCCACCAGCGTCTTGTCCGGCGACGAGCGTTTCGACTTGCCGATCTTCCGGATGAGGACGACGGCCCGCCAGGTGTGGGGCTCGGGCCAGTGGGGGACCATCGTCTGGAGGCGCTCGATGGCGGCCAACGCCTCGTCGACCCGATCGAGGCGGATGTTGACCTGTACCAGCACCCGCTGCACGTTGGGCGAGTCGGGCGCCATGGCCACGGCCCTCTGTGCCGGCTCCAGGGCCTGCTTGGGCTCGACCTTCGACAGCGCCTCGGCCCGTGCCGCCCACAGCTCGGCGTTGTCGGCGTCGGTCGTCAACGCCTCGGCCGCTGCCGCGGCCGCCTCCTCGTGTCGCCCGAGCTCGATCAGCGATCGGATCCGCGCCAGCTCCGAGCTCACCGCCGCCCTCGGAGGTACTCCACGAGTTCGTCGTAGCTGCCGTCCTGGTTGCTGTACATGGCGTGGTTGCGGGCGGTCTCCAACCACGACGAGATACTGGGTCGCAGCTTCTTCGCCACCTTGAGCAGGGCCTTGGTGGTAATCGGGGCCACGGCGCCCTTGCGTATCGACTCGGCCAGGGCGTCCTCGGCCACCTGTTCGCACAGCAGCGCCAGATCGGCGCCGGTCAGGCCCTCGGTGGCCGCCGCCACCTTGGCGCTGTCGACCCCGTCGGTCGGGCGTCCACGGAGGTGGTAGTCGACGATGGCGGCGCGGGCCTCGGTGTCCGGGGGCAGCACGAGCAGCGTCCGGTCGAGACGACCGGGGCGGAGCAGGGCGGGGTCGACGTCCCAGGGATGGTTGGTGGCGGCGAGGACGAACACCCCTTCGTTGTCCGACGACACGCCGTCGAGCTCCGACAGCAGCTGGTTGACCACACCCCGCATCGCCGCCCCGCCGCCCCGCAGCTGGGAGCGCTTCATCCCCAGGGCGTCGATCTCGTCGAAGAAGAGCACGCACGGTCGATTGTTGCGGGCGACGTCGAAGATCGAGCGCAGGTTGCGCTCCGACGAGCCCACCCACATGTCGAGCACATCGGCCAGGCCGACCTCGTAGAACTTGGCTCCCAGTTCGCCGGCGACGGCCCGGGCCATGAACGTCTTGCCGCAGCCGGGCGGCCCCCACAGCATGAGGCCGCCCCGCAGGCTCTTACCGAAGGCGGCCTGCATCTCGGGGTTGCGCAGCGGACCGAGGAAGCTGAGTTCGAGCCGTTCCTTGACCGCCCGCATGCCGCCCACGTCCGCGAGGCGGGTGTCGGGGCGCGACAGCATGCCCACCTTGGGCTCGTCCAGGGCCTCGGTGCCCTCCCATCGGGCCAGGAGATCCTCGGCGGTGTCGGGGATGTCCGCTCCACCCTCCGCCATCGGCAGCGGAAGCGGCTTGGGTCGCTCGGGGGCGGCCGGCTCGGGCTCATCGTCCTCGCCGTCCCCCGTCGGCGTCGGGCCGGTGCCCGCATCGGGGGAGCGGTGGGGGCCGTCGTCCCCGGTGGCGCCGCCGAGGGCGTCGAGCAGGGTGCGGTAGCCGGCCGCCTGGTCGGTCCGGCCCGAGCGGTCGGCGGCCACGGAACCCACACGGAGCAGGGGCACGCTGGCCGGGGCCTTCTGGAGTCCGATCGATGCCTGCTGGAACGCCTCCTCGGCCCGGTCGGCGTCGAGCAGCAGCTGAACCACGTGGGCCCGAATGGCCTCGTTGTCAGGATCGGACTCGAGGGTGGCCAGGAGGGCGTCGATGATTCCGTCGCTCACGACGCCCAACCGTACTCGGCGCGTTCCCGAGGGCCCCGGCGCCCGGCGGTGGGCCCGCCCCCGGACCCGGGCCGAGGAGCGGTGCCCGCCCGCGGCCTCGCCGGTGTGACTCCCGTCATCTCGTCTCCGGTACGCAATTCCCGAGGTACCCTGTCAACATTGTCGGCTTTAGAGGAGACACCTGCATGCGCATCAACGAAACCGCACCCGACTTCACGGCGGAGACCACCCAGGGCACTATCTCGTTCCACAACTGGATCGGTGACGGTTGGGCCCTGCTGTTCTCCCACCCGAAGGACTTCACCCCGGTGTGTACCACCGAGTTGGGCGCGGTCGCCGGGTTGCAGGACGACTTCGCCGCCCGCAACTGCCAGATCATCGGGATCAGCGTCGACGGCGTGTCCGATCACGAGAAGTGGAAGGCCGACATCGCCTCGGCCACCGGCAACGACGTCGACTACCCGCTGATCGGCGATCCCAACCTCGAGGTGGTCAAGCTGTACGAGATGTTGCCCGCCGATGCCGGTGACACCTCGGAGGGGCGCACCGCCGCCGACAACGCCACGGCCCGGACGGTGTTCATCATCGGCCCCGACAAGAAGATCAAGGCCCAGCTCACCTACCCGATGACGACCGGTCGCAACTTCGCCGAGATCCTCCGTCTGCTCGACTCGATCCAGCTGACGGCGGCCGAGCAGGTGGCCACGCCGGCCAACTGGAACCAGGGCGACGACGTGATCATCGTCCCCTCGGTCAGCAATGAGGCCGCGGCGGAGAAGTACCCCGAGGGCTGGGAGACACCCCTTCCCTACCTCCGCGTGGTGAAGCAGCCATGAGGCTGCCGCAGCCCTGAGGTTGTCGCAGTCCTAAGGCTGCCGCGCGCCTGGATCCACCGCCCACCGGCTGACGAGCGCTGGCGTCAGTCGGCGGGCACGGTGACCGCCCGCCAGCAGCAGGCGCTGAGCCGCTCCCGCTCGACCTCGGTGAGCGAGCCGCCGGAGGCGATGCTGGTGATGGCGGGCCCGATCGCCAACTCGAAGACCAGCACCGGAGGAAGGTCGACGAGCAGATCGGCGACGTCGGCCATCGTGGCCGCCAGTTCGTCGCCCGGTCGCTCCATGGCCCGCTCGTGGGCCACGACGGCGTAGGGCGAGGCGTCGACCTGGAGCAGGAACCGGGCCCGGGTGGGCTCGGCCGCCAGGTGGTCGTAGATGTTCGACCACACGGCGGCGAACCGTTGGGGTGCAGGCAGACGGAGGTCGACCCCGGCCACCGCCGCCGCCGACAACTCCGTCTTCACCTCGACGTAGGCGGCCAACACCAGCTCGTCCTTCGACTCGTAGTGGACGTAAGCGGTGCCGGTGGCCACCCCGGCCCGCTTGGCCACCGCACTCATCGAGGCGCCGTGGAAGCCGTGCTCGGCCACCAACTCCCGGAGCGCAGCCCGGATCCGGGCCGGCCGATCGACACCGGTGGCCGCAGGGTCGACGGTGGTCATGCCTCCAGTGTGGACTTCGCCGCCCGCACGTCCATAGTCACGCCGGTCAGTTCCTCCGACATCGCCCACAGCTTGGCGACCGCCTCGTCGACGCCCTTGTCCGAGTAGCCCCGCTCGACGGCGGCGCCGTTGGTGCCCCACCGGGGGGCGTAGTACTCGCCGCCCTTGGCCGCCGGGTCGGTGGCCGCCCGCAGCTGGGGCCGGGCGCCCGCCGCGGTGCTCATGCCGACGATCGGCGTGAGCCGGGCGAAGAACTTGGCGTTGAAGCCGCCACCGCCCTGGGAGACGGTGTGCGACTGGAGGTCGGAGTTGGTGAGGCCGGGATGGGCGGCGAAGCTCTGGGCCGCCACGCCGGCCTCTTCGAACGCCCGCTGGAGGCCGATGGCGAAGTGGAAGTTGGCCAGCTTCGATCGCCCGTAGGCGCCCCAGGCGTCGTAGCCCTTCTCCAGGTGGGGGTCGGCGGGGTCGACGGGCTTGCCCTGGTGTCGGGCCACGCTGGTGACGGCGACCACCCGGGCGGCGTCGGCGGCCAGCAGCGACGGCAGCAGCTTGGCGGTGAAGGTCCAGTGGCCGAGGTGGTTGATGCCGAACTGGGTCTCGAACCCGTCGACGGTGCGGCCTTCGGGCATGGCCATGACGCCGGCGTTGTTGACCAGGATGTCGACCGCCTGGTGGGCGGCGGCGATCTGCTCGGCGGCGGCGATGGTGGAGGCCTGGGACCCGAGGTCGAGCTCGACCACCTCCAACGAGGCGTCGGGGTCGTCGGCCAGGATCTCGTCGCGGGCGTCGGCCGCCTTGGTCTGATTGCGGGCGACCATGACGACGTGGGCGCCGGCGCCGGCCAGCGCCTTGGCGGTGGCGAGCCCGAGGCCGCCGTTGGCGCCGGTGACGACGGCGACTCGGCCGGTGAGGTCGGGGATCGAGGCTTCGGTGAAGGCCATGAGGGACGTGCTCCTGTCGGGCTTGAGGCCCGGTCTGTCGGGTTGGATGAATGTTCATTCACTGAACGCTCATTCATTCTGTCCACGAGCGAGGATTCGTGCAACTCGTCATCCGTCACATATTGACAAATGAGTTTTTCAATACGACACTGCACCGGTGCCCGACCTCGATGTCATCGACCAACCGGCGACGGCGGCCGCCGTGCTCGACCCGCTGCGGTCCCAGGTGCTGGCCGCCCTGGCCGAGCCCGGCTCGGCCTCCACCGTGGCCGAGGCCATCGGCCAACCCCGTCAGAAGGTCAACTACCACGTGCGCGCCCTCGAACAGCTCGGTCTGGTGGAGCTGGTGGAGGAGCGGCCCCGGCGAGGCCTGACCGAACGGGTGGTGCAGGCCACGGCCGAGGGCTACGTGTTGTCGCCCGCCGTGCTCGGCCCCAATGCCGCCACCGTCGAGCGGACCGACCGGTTCTCGATGCGCTACCTGGTGGCCCTGGCCGCCCGCATGATCGCCGAGGTCGGCGACCTGGCCCGACGGGCCGAAGCCGCAGGCAAGACGCTCCCCACCCTGTCGATCGACACCGACATCCGCTTCGCCAACCCGGCCGACCGCGCCGCCTTCACCCAGGAGCTGGCCGACGCCGTCACCACGATCGCCGCCCGCTACCACGACGACTCGGCCACCGACGGGCGGTGGCACCGCCTCGTCGTGGCCGCCCACCCCCGACCCCCATCCACGGAGGACAGTCAATGACCGACGACCGCTCACTCGAATTCGAGATCGAGGTACCCGGCACCCCGGAGGAGGTGTGGCAGGCCATCGCCACCGGGCCCGGCATCACCTCGTGGTACGTGCCCCACACCGTCACCGAGTCCGAAGGCGGCGCCGCCTCGTCCTCCTTCGGGCCCGGCCCGGAGATGACGGTGCCCGGCCGGGTGGCGGCCTGGGATCCCCCCAAGCGGGTGGTCTTCACCGGCGAGGGTGGCGACGACGTCGGCCTCGCCTTCGAATGGCTGGTCGAGGCCCGGGACGGTGGCAGCTGCGTGGTGCGCCTGGTCAACACCGGTTTCGGCACGGGCGACACGTGGGACGAGCAGTACGACGGCATGTCCCGGGGCTGGCCGATGTTCCTCACCAACCTCCTGCTGCACCGCGAGCACTTTCCCGGCCGGCACGCCACGGCGTCGATCCCGATGGGGGTCTGGCCCGGCAAGGTGGACGACGCCTGGGAGCGCCTCACCGACGACCTCGGGATCGATCCGGCCCCCGCCGTCGGCGACGCCGTCGAGCTGGCCACCGATGGTGCGCCGACCATCGCAGGCACCGTGAAGGAGACGACGGCGGCGCGGCTGTCGCTGGTCATCGAGCAGCCCGTGCCCGGCACCGCCATCGTCACCGCCGAACAGATGGGCGACGTGGTCGGGGTGTCGCTCTGGCTCTACCTCTACGGCGACGAGCGGGAAGCCGCGGCGACGGCCCACCAGGAGGCCTGGGGCGCCTGGCTCGCCGCCCGGGCCTGATCGAGTCGGCCAGGTCGGGTCCGGGGGGCATGCGCCGGGCCCGACCGATTACCCACCACCGAGGAGGATCAGCCGTCCGGTTCGGCCTCGGCCTGCTGGCGCTCCTCGACGGCGAGTCGGACGTCGACCACCACCGGCTGATCGAGGGCGTTGGCCACGAGCCCGGCCAGCGTCTCGGCCGTTGGCGCGTCGTCGACCGGGCCCAGGATCACCACGGTGATCAGGTCGTCGTCGATGGTGAGATCGATCAGACGGTGGCGGTCGGTGTCGTCGAGCCAGGTGTCGACCGCACCCTCCACCTCGTCGAGGCGGCTGATGTCGCGGGCCACATCGTCGCCGTTGAGGAGCAGGGCACCCACGATCACGATGGCGAGGGCGGCCACCCCGGCCGTCACCGTCCGAACCCGGTGCTGGTTCTCGGCCAACCGCTGCAGCGGCGTCACCCCGGTGATGACGAACACCAGCCCGCCCATGATGATGATGGCCACCGCGTTGACGGCGAACAGCAGCGACGCCCCCGCCGCCTGCCCCCACGCCGCCTGGGAGAGGGTGATGCCGACCACGGTGAGGGGCGGCACCAGGGAGATGGCGATGGCGACCCCGGGGAGGGCATCCGACACGTCCGGCCGTGACAGGCCGTAGGCCCCGGCACCGCCGGCGGCCACGGCGATCACCAGGTCGAGGGTGGTGGGGGAGACCCGGGCCAGGATCTCGGCGTTGGTGGTCGTGTCGAGCACGGCGGGCAGCAGCAGGCCCACCGTCACTCCGATCGCCACCGCCAGCAGGATCCCGGACACGGCGACCACGGCGCTGTGGGCCAGGCGAACCGGCCAGCCCATCACCAGCGAGATCGACACCCCCATCAGCGGACGCATCAGCGGGGCGATCAGCATGGCCCCGATCACCACCGCCGTCGACTCCGCCACCACGCCCACCGAGGCGATGACGGCGGCGAAGGTCATCAGGGTGAAGAACCGGGATAGTCGGCGTCGGGCGTCCGGGCCCTCGTAGAGGATCTTGTCGTAGAGCTCGTGCCGGTCGTCGGCGCTCTTGGGTCGCTCGATCAGCCAGTCGTAGACGAGCTGGCCCGCGTCGGCGTAGCCCCACACGTCGTCGGTCGAGGCGTCGAGCGACTGGACGATGGCGATGAGACTGAGCGCCGCCCATCCCACGGCGAACGTGAGGGCGGCCCAGGTCAGGACCTCGCCCGGGAAGAGGACGAGGAGGAGGCCGACGCAGGCCAGGAACACCGACTGGGCCAGACCCCACGAGGTGGTGTGTCCGTGGCGGCGCCGATCGGTGAGCAGCCGCCGCATCGCCTGGAGCAGACAGAGGACGCCGAGGCCCTGTCCGAGCAGGGCGGCGGACCAGCCCGGCGGGGCCAGGGTGAGCGCCAGGCCGGCGATGATGCCGATGACGGCCAGGGCCAGATCGACCCGCCGGTGGGTGGTGTCGGTGGCGGGCCTGCGGAACTCCCCGATCAAGGTGCCGACCCCGAAGGCGACGGCGCCCACCCCGATGAGCCGGGCCAGGATCTGGTCGGAGCGGTCGGGCCAGAACACGATCGCCCCCGCCGCCACCACGCCCGCCACCGCCCGGAGTACCAGCGGATGGGTCACGACGCTCCGGTCGATCTCGACCGGGGTGGTGCTCAGCGCCGACTCGGTTGGGGCGGCGTCGAGGAACTCATCGGCCGATGCCTCATCGGAGTCGGGTGGATCGTCTCGCACACTCACGCCGACACCAGTCTGCCCTGTCGCCGCTCCCGGCGCCCGCGGCTGCACCCGGCCGTCGCTCCCGTTGCGCTGTCGCTCCCGTTGCGCCGTCGGATTCACCCCGCCGTCGGACTCACTCCGGCCGACGGCTCGGGCCGACGGGCTCGGCGCGCCGCTTGGGCTCCGGGGCGATCGGGTGGCGGCGGCCGATCACGGTGCCCGCCACCAGGAGCGACACCGCCAGCGCCGTCAGCGGTTCGAATCGGGCCCGGCCCCACACCACCCACGGCCAGACGATCGACACCGCCACCGGCACGGCGACGATGGTGGCGAACACGGCCCGGTCGCGCCCGGAGACGACGACCGTCCGGGCCCGAGCCACCGCATCGGCCCCGTACCAGCGCTCCAGTCGGCCGCCGAGCGAGACCACGACGATGAACACGGCGAACAGCAGGCTGCCGACGGCGTGACCGGCGTACTGCAGCAGGTCTGCACCCGTCATCGGGCCCTTGATCGGCGCCGTCAACACCACCTCGTTGACCGAGAGCAGGTTCGCCCCCCACCGGTGGTTGTGGGTGAACGAGTCGACCACCATGTGGCTCCCCGCCGCCAGCACCGCGCTCGACAGGGTGACCAGCGGTGCCGGTCGCCGGAGGCCCAGCACCCGGTAGGAGCGGAGACGAAGCGGGCCGAGGTCGGGGCCGACGGCGAAGATGCCGGCCGCCGCCCACCGGCGGGTGACGGCGGCCGCCACCAGGGTGAAGGGCACGGCCCACAGGAGAAGGCCGAGGACGGAGTGACTCCGGTAGCCGATGTAGCGGTCGAAGGAGTAGGCCAAATCGGGCGCGGCGGAGCCGATGCACAGGGCGGTGGCGTCGAACCAGCGAGGCCATCGCAACTTGAGGGGCACGATCAGGCCCTGGTGGGCCGGGAAGGTCAACGGCATCCCCTCGGGTGTACATCGCCCCTGGTCGCTGCGTATGTCGCCTCGGCAGAGCAGATGTGCCCCCACCTGGGTCAGACTGGCGGCGTGCATCCCTCTCCCCTCCGTGCCTTCGGGGATGAGGCGGTGACGCCGTGAGCGGCATCGTCGCCTTCTTCCGTGTCCTGTCCTACGCCCCCCGCTCCCAGAAGCGGGCCTTTCTGCTGGCCCAGATCGGGATCGTGATCATGGTGGTCACCCAGCTGATGATCCCCCAGCTGGTGCAGGACCTGATCGACGACGGGATCCTGGCCTCCGACACCGACCGGGTGATCAGCGTGGCCTTCCAGATGATCCTGTGGGCCATGCTCAACCTGCTGGTGGCGGGCGGGGTTGCCTTTCTCGCCGCCGCCACCGCTACCAACCTGGCCCACAGCATCCGCACCCACCTCTACGAGAAGGTGTCGACCCTCAGCCACGGCAACGTCGACCGGCTCTCCACCTCCGACCTGCTCGTGCGCCTCACCAGCGACGTCAACATCATGAAGACGGCGTGGATGCAGACGATGTTCATGCTGTTCCAGGCGCCCTGGCTGCTGATCGGGGCCGTGGCCCTGGTCGCCATCCAGACCCCGTCGCTGCTGTGGATCATGGCCGTGGTCATGGCCATCACGGTGACGGTGGTGTTGCTGATCGCCCCCACGCTCGGCCCGCTCTACGCCATCGCCCAACGAAGGCTCGACGGTCTCAACACCGTCTTCTACGAGAACATCGCCGGCATCCGGGTGGTGAAGTCGTTCAACCGGGACGCCCTCGAGGTGGAGCGGTTCGAGGCCCGCAACGGCGAGGTGTACGAGGCCCAGTTGAAGCCCGCCATCCGCACCGCCCTGTTCCAGCCGGTGCTGTTCGCCCTGCTCTACACCGCGGTGGGGGTGGCCGTGATCGTGTCGGGTTCGGACGTGGCCGAGGGGGTGGTGACCGGGGATCCCGACGCCATCAAGCCGGGCGAGCTGAGCACGTTCTTCAACTACCTGATCACGTCGATGATCCCGATCATGATCGTCACCTTCGTCCTGCCCGAGCTTGGCAAGTTCGAGGCGTCGGTCGAACGGGCGCTCGAGGTCTTCCGGACCGAGCCCGACGTGGTCGAGCCCGACGACGCCATCGACCCGGGGTCGCTGTCGGGTCGCATCGAATTCCGCAACGTGTCGATGGCCTACCTCGACGCCGAGGCCAAGCCCCTGCCCAACCCGGTGCTGCGCAACGTCAGCTTCACCGTCGAGGCGGGGGAGACCGTGGCCGTGCTCGGCCAGACCGGTAGTGGCAAGACGACGCTGGTCAGCCTGGTGCCCCGCTTCTACGACGTCACCGAGGGGGCCGTCCTGCTCGACGGTCACAACGTCCGCAGCCTGAGCTTCGATCGCCTCCGCCGCGACATCTCGGTGGCCGAGCAGCAGGCGGTGGCCTTCGCCGGATCCTTCGCCCACAACATCGGCTACGGCCGTCCGGGCGCCGGCTACGACCAGCTGGCCATCGCAGCCGGGGTGGCCGACGCCGCCGGGTTCATCGAGTCCCAGCTCGAGGGCTACGAGGCCACGATCGCCGAGGGCGGCACAAACCTGTCGGGCGGTCAACGCCAGCGGCTCAGCCTGGCCCGGGCCGTGGCGTCGGACCCCCGCATCCTGATCCTCGACGACACCACCTCGGCCGTCGACGTGGCCACCGAGGGCCGGATCCGCGACGCCCTGGACGAGGCGATGGCCGGTCGCACCGTCCTCCTGGTGGCCCAACGCATCACCACGGCGATGCGGGCCGACAAGATCCTGCTCCTCGACCACGGCACCGTGGCGGCGATGGGCACCCACGACGAACTGCTGGCCACGTCCGACCTCTACCGGGAGATCGCCGAGTCGCAGCTCGGGTCGCTCGACGAGATCGGTCGCCTCCTGGGGGGTCGGGCATGAAGCGCCATCAGCGAACCAGCCACCTCCCGACCTTTCCCCGGCTGCTGTCCTACATCACCCACCAGCCGCTTCGGCTGACGGCGGCCGTCGTGTTCCTCGTGCTGGGCGCCCTGATCCAGGCCACCCAGCCCTTCCTGTTCGGCGTGGCCGTCGACGAGCTGGCCTCGGGCGACTCGGGCAACGCCGTGCGCTACGGCCTGGGCATCATGGTCCTCGCCGTCACCTCCGGTGCCCTCAGCTTCGTGGCCAACCGGCAGCTGGCCATCCTGGCCCAGCGGGCGATGGAGGAGCTGCGCAACGAGCTCTTCACCAAGATGCAGACGCTCTCGCTCAGCTTTTACGACGCCGAGTCGGCCGGGGATCTCAACGCCCGCGTCACCTCGGACACCGAGGTGGTCAACCAGTTCTTCACCGCGGCCATCGGCCGCATCATCACCACGTTCATGACGGTGCTGGCGATGCTGGTCCTCATGCTCACCCTCGACGCCACCATGACCCTGGTGGTCGTACTGATCGTGCCGATGTCGTTCGGGGTGTTCGTCGTGCTCGGTCGCCGGATCCAGGCCGACTTCTCCGCCTACCAGCAGCTGGTGGGCGAGCTCAACGGGTACGTGGAGGAGATCGTCGAGGGCCACCGCACCGTCACCGCCTACGGCCGCCAGACCGACGCCGTCGAGCGGGTCCGGGAGCTGTCCGAGGAGGCCCGACGAGCCGACCGGTCGGCCCAGTTCCGGTCGTATCTGATGCAGCCGGTCAACACCCTGTCCAACAACCTCGACGTGGCCCTCGTCGCCCTGATCGGCGGCTCCCGGGCGGTATCGGGCACGATCAGCCTGGGCGACGTCGTGAGCTTCGTCGGCTACGCACAGCAGTTCGGGGGCCAGGCCAACCAGCTGTCCCAGGTCGTCACCCAGGTCCTCTCGGCCGCCGCCGGCGGGCGCCGGGTGTTCGAGATACTCGACCGGGAACCCGACATCACCACCGCCGAGGGGGCGGAGTCGATGGCCGAGGCCGAGGGCAAGGTGGAGTTCGACCACGTCGACTTCAGCTACCTGCCGGGCAAGCAGATCCTGTTCGACAACGATTTCCGGGTGGCGCCCGGTCAGTTCATCGGCCTCGTCGGCCCGACCGGGGCGGGCAAGTCGACGATCATCAACCTGCTGACCCGCTTCTACGACATCGATGCCGGTGACATCCGCCTCGACGACCATTCGATCACCGGGATCGACCTCGACGATCTCCGTCGTCGGTGCGGGGTGGTGCTGCAGACGCCGTTCCTGTTCTCCGAGTCGGTGATGTACAACCTGGCCTACGGTCGGGAGGGGGTGACCGAGGAGGAGTGCATCGAGGCGGCCAAGGCGGCCGAGGCCCATCGCTTCATCGAGCGGCTCCCCGACGGCTACGACACCGTGCTGACCGGTGGGGCCGTCGCCCTGTCGCAGGGCCAGCGCCAGCTGCTCACCATCGCCCGGGCCATCGTGTCCGAGCCCGACGTGCTCGTGCTCGACGAGGCCACCTCCAGCGTCGACACCCGGACCGAGCGCCGGATCCAGACCGCCCTCGACCGGCTGATGGAGGGCAGGACCAGCTTCGTCATCGCCCACCGGCTGGCCACCGTCCGCAACGCCGACAAGATCATCGTGCTCGACGCCGGCCGCATTGAGGAGATCGGCTCCCACGACGAGCTGATGGCGGCCGAGGGGTTCTACGCCTCGATGTACCTCCAGCAGTTCGCGGGCGCCAATGGCACCATGGCCAACGGCGCCCCGGCCACCGGTACCTCGGCTTCGGGCACCCCTGCCGGCGGTGACCTGGCGGCGTCGGAGGCGGTGGGATCAGCGGATGACGGGTGAGAGCCAGCGGCGGACGTCGGCCTCGCTCATGCCCTTGCGTTCGGCGTAGTCGACCACCTGATCGTCGCTGATCTGACGGACACCGAAGTACCGGCTCTCGGGGTGGGCGAAGTACAGCCCGCTGACCGACGCCGCCGGGGTCATGGCGCACGACTCGGTGAGCGACACCCCGACCGTGGCCTCGGTGTCGAGCAGCCGGAAGATCGTGTGCTTCTCGGTGTGGTCGGGGCAGGCCGGATAACCGGGGGCGGGCCGGATGCCGTCGTAGCGCTCACGGATCAGATCGTCGTTGGAGAAGGCGTCGGTCTGGTAGCCCCACAGGTCGGTACGGACCACCTCGTGGACGTACTCGGCGCACGCCTCGGCCAGGCGGTCGGCCAGGGACTTGACCATGATCGCCCGGTAGTCGTCGTGGTCGGCCTCGTAGGCGGCGGCCAGAGCCTCGGCCTCGGCGCCGGTGGTGACGGTGAAGGCGCCGACGTGATCGGCGACGCCGCTCGCCGCGGGAGCGACGAAGTCGGCCATGGCCAGGTTCGGCCGGTCCCCCGAATGCGTCACCTGCTGGCGCAGGGTGTGGAGCGTCTCGGCCACCGTGGTGCGGTCGTCGTCGCCGTACACCAGGATGTCGTCGCCCTCGGCGGCGGCCGGCCAGAAGCCGACGACGGCCTGGGCCGTCAGCTTCTTCTCGGCGATGATCTCGTCGAGCATGGCGGTGGCGTCGTCGAACAGCTCACGGGCGGCGGTGCCGACCGTGGCGTCGCCGAGGATCTTGGGGTAGGTGCCCACCAGATCCCACGAGCGGAAGAAAGGGGTCCAGTCGATGTAGGTCCGCAGGGTGGCGAGATCGATGTCGTCGAGATGGCGGACGCCGGTGAACGTCGGCGCCACCGGCGGGGTGGCCTCGAAGTCGATCCGCAGCCGGTTGGCCCGAGCGTCATCCAGCGAACGCACCGGCACCGTCGGGTTGGCCCTGGCCCGGCGGACCTCCTCGTAGCGGGTGGCGATGTCGGTGCAGTAGCTCTCGGCGTCGGCGCCCAGAAGCGAACTCACCACGCCGACGGCGCGCGAGGCGTCGGTCACGTGGAGGACGGGGCCGTGATAGGCCGGGTCGATCTTCACCGCGGTGTGCACCTCGCTGGTGGTTGCGCCCCCGATGAGGAGCGGCGTCTTGAAGCCACCACCCTCCAGCTCGCCGGCCACCCGCACCATCTCGTCCAGGCTGGGGGTGATCAGCCCCGACACGCCGATCACGTCGGCGTCGGCCGCCGCCGCCTCGGCCAGGATCGTCTCGGGCTTGACCATCACGCCGAGGTCGATCACCTCGTAGTTGTTGCAGCGGAGCACGACGCCGACGATGTTCTTGCCGATGTCGTGCACGTCGCCCTTGGCCGTGGCCAGCACCACCTTGCCCGCCGCCTTGGCCTCCTCTCCCTCGCAGGCCATGAAGGGCTCGAGGTGGGCCACCGCCTTCTTCATCACGCGTGCGCTCTTCACCACCTGGGGGAGGAACATCTTGCCCGCCCCGAACAGGTCGCCGACCACGTTCATGCCGTCCATCAGGGGCCCTTCGATGACCTCCAACGCCCGACTGGCCGCCACCCGGGCCTCCTCGGCGTCCTCCACGATCCACGTGTCGATGCCCTGGACCAGGCCGTGCTTGAGCCGATCGGTGACCGGAGCCTCCCGCCACGACAGGTCCTCGGCGGCGGCGGTCGTGGCCGACTGGGCGTCGGCCGCCACCTCGATCAGCCGCTCGGTGGCGTCGGGACGGGTGTTGAACAGCACGTCCTCGATACGGGTCCGCAGGTCTTCGGGGATGTCGGAGTAGATCGGCAGTCGACCGGCGTTGACGATGGCCAGGCCCATCCCGGCCGACACGGCGTGGTAGAGGAACACGGCGTGCATCGCCTCGCGCAGGGGGTTGTTGCCCCGGAACGAGAACGACAGGTTGGACAGGCCGCCCGACACCTTGGCCGGGGCCAGCTCGGTGGTGATCCGGCGGGTGGCCTCGATGAAGGCCCGGCCGTAGTCGTTGTGGGCCTCGATGCCGGTGGCCACGGCGAAGATGTTGGGGTCGAAGATGATGTCTTCCGGGGGGAAGTCGAGCCGCTCGACCAGCAGGTCATGGGCCCGGCGGCACACGGCCACCTTGTGCTCCAGCGACTCGGCCTGACCGGTCTCGTCGAAGGCCATGATCACCACCGCGGCCCCGTAGCGCCGGGCCAGGGCGGCGTGGGCGAGGAACTCCTCCTCGCCCTCCTTGAGCGAGATCGAGTTGATCACCGCCTTGCCCTGCACCGTCTTCAGACCGGCCTCGATCACCGACCACTTCGACGAGTCGATCATCACCGGCACCCGGGCGATGTCGGGCTCGGCCCCGATCAGGCGGAGGAAGCGGACCATGGCCGTCTCGGAATCGAGGAGACCCTCGTCCATGTTGACGTCGATGATCTGGGCCCCGTTGTCGACCTGGTCGCGGGCCACCGAGACCGCGGTGTCGTAGTCGTCGGCCTTGATCAGCTTGGCGAAGCGGGCCGAGCCGGTGACGTTGGTCCGCTCGCCCACGTTGACCAGCAGCGAGTCGGGCCCGATCGTCATCGGCTCCAGGCCCGAGAGACGGGTGACCGCCGACAGGGTGGGCAGCGTGCGGGGGGCGATGCCGGCCACGGCGGCGGCGATGGCGCCGATGTGTTCGGGCGTCGTGCCACAACAGCCCCCGACGATGTTGACCTGGCCCGCCTCGGCGAAGCCGGCGATCCACGACGCCATGTACTCCGGCGACTCGTCGTAGAAGCCGAGCTCGTTGGGCAGGCCGGCGTTGGGGTGCACGCTCACGGCCACGTCGGCGGCGTTGGCCAACTCGGCCACGTGGGGCTTGAGGTCCTTGGCCCCGAGGGCGCAGTTGAGGCCGATGGCCATCGGCTTGGCGTGACGCAGCGAGTACCAGAAGGCCTCGGCGGTCTGACCCGAGAGGGTGCGGCCCGAGCGGTCGGTGATCGTGCCCGAGATCAGGAGGGGCACGTCGTCCTGGGTCAGGCCTCGATCGGCCAGCAGATCGAGGTAGGCGGCGACGGCGGCCTTGGCGTTGAGGGTGTCGAAGATCGTCTCGATCATGATGACGTCGGCCCCGCCGTCGACCAGGCCCTCGGCTGCGGCCCGGTAGTCGGCGACCAGCTCGTCGAAGGTGATGTCGCGGGCGGCGGGATCGTTGACGTCGGGGGAGATCGACGTGGTCTTGTTGGTCGGACCGAGGGCCCCGAGCACCCAGCGGGGCTTGTCGGGTTCGGCCGCCGTGAACTCGTCGGCCACCGCTCGGGCCAGACGGGCCGACTCCCGATTCATCTCGACCACCACCGACTCCAGGCCGTAGTCGGCCTGGGCCACGGCGGTGGCGGTGAAGGTGTTGGTCGTGGCGAAGTCGGCGCCGACGGCGAAGAAGCTGCGGTGGATCTCGGCGATCACGTCGGGCCGGGTGAGCGACAGCAGGTCGTGGTTGCCCTGGACCTCCAGGGGGGGGGCGGCGAAGCGATCGCCCCGATGGTCGGCCTCGTCGAGGCCGACCGCCTGGAGGCTGGTACCGATGGCGCCGTCGATGATCAGGATCCGTTCGGCCATGGCCCGACGGAGGGCGTCGGTGCGTCGTCGGCGTACGGCGTCGGCGGTGGAGAGGGGGGTGCTCATGGTCAGCGTCCGGCGGTGGCGAGCGGGTGGGTGGGCATGCCGTCGAGCGTGAGGCTGCGGACGGTGGCGCTGGTGAGGTGGCGCCGGTTCATCGTGTAGAAGTGGAAGGCGTCGACGCCCTCGGCCTGCAGGACACGACACTGCTCGGCCATCACGGTGGCGGCCACGCACTGGTGGACCTCGGGGTCGTCGTCGAGCCCGGCGAACTGGCTCTGGAGCCAGTCGGGGACGGTGGTGCCGCAGCGATCGGCGAAGCGGGACACGCCCCGGAAGCTGTTGATGGCCATGATCCCGGGGACGATCGGGGCCGTGATGCCGGCGGCCGCCGCCCGATCACGAAAGCGGAGGAACACGTCGGGGTCGAAGAAGAACTGGGTGATGGCCCGATCGGCGCCGGCGTCGAGCTTGCGCTTGAGGTTGTCGAGGTCGGCGGCGGGGGAGGTGGCCATCGGGTGGACCTCGGGGTACGCAGCCACCGAGATGTCCCATCGGTCGCCGTCGGCCCGACCCCGGATGCCGGCCACCAGTTCGGCCGCCGTGCGATAGCCGGTGGCGCTCTCGGCGTCCTCGACCGAACCCGACCCACCGGCCGGGGCCCCGTCGCCCCGCAGCGCCACCAGGTGGTGGACGCCGGCCTCGGCGTAGGTGTCGAGCAGCTGGTGGGTCTCCGCCGCGTCGGCCGCCACCGTGGTCAGGTGCGCGGCCACGGGGACCGACACGTGCTGGCCCAGGGTGCGGACGGCGTCGATGGTGCGCTCCCGGGTGGAGCCACCGGCGCCGTAGGTGACGCTCATGAACGTCGGCTCGTGCACCGACAGTTCCTTGGCCACCGCCAGCAGATTGTCGCGGCCATTCTCGGTGGCCGGCGGGAAGAACTCGAAGGAGAAGGTGGTCATACAACGGCCTCCAGTCGGCGGGTGTGTGGGGCGTCGGCACGCTGGCGGGCCTGCCAGATGGTCACGGTCAGGGCGGGGTCGTCGATCCCGTCGGGGCCGAGATGGCTGATGGCGATGTCGGTGAGGCCCGCCTCCCGGCACCAGCCCTCCACCTCGGCGTCGCTGAACCCGAGACGGCGGTGGCCGTGCTCGGCCCGGAGGTCGTCCACCTGGTGAGGGGCGAAATCGACGATGAGCAGCCGTCCACCCGGGGTCACGGTGGCCGCCGCCTGCTCCACCGCCCGGGAGGGTTCGTCGAGGAAGTGGAGCACGTGATGGAGGACGGTCATGCTCATCGAGCCGACGGCCACGTCGAGGGTGTAGGCGTTGCCGTGCACCACCGAGCAGTGGTGCAGATCGAGGGCGTCAAGCGTCGTGCGGGCCAGGTTGAGCATGTCCCGGCTCAGCTCGATGCCGGTGCCCCCGGCGATGTGGGGGCCGAACAGTTCGAGCACCCGCCCGGTGCCGGTGCCGATGTCGAGCAGGTGGTCGAGGTCGAGATCGGCGGCCACGGTGAGCATGGCGTCCTCCACGGCGGCGACGGGCACCCGGTGCTCGGCCAGGAGGGCCTCCTCGGCCGCCATCTTCTCCGCCGGGCGCGTGGCGAGCTCGGCCCGGTCGGCCCGGACGGCGGCCAGCTGACGTTGATCGCTCAGGAGCACGTGGGACTCGAGCTCGGCCAGAGGTCGCATCGAGGACAGGAACGAGCGGGCGAACGGCGTGGCGGAGTGTCGGTAGTAGGCGCTGGTGCCCTCGGCCTGGCGGTGGAGGAGCCCGGCGTCGCACAGCAGCTTGAGATGACGGCTGACCCGGGGCTGGCTCTGGCCGAGGATGCGGCACAGCTCCGACACGGTGAGCTCGCTGCGGTGCAGCACGAGCAGGATCCGCATCCGGGTCGGTTCACCGGCCGCCTTCATCGCCTGGATCAGATCTTCCATTGCCGTGGGTGGCCCCCGTCGTCGCTCCGCTTCGGCGTACTCCGTTCTCCATCGGACGGACTGCCGCATTCTCCAGCGACCGCTCATCAACGAGCGACCTGAAGTTGAACGGATAGAAATATAAACATCTCTTGATGTTTGACCCTCCAGTATGGCACAGCGGTCCGCGAGGTCAATGGCGGATCGGGTGGCATATGCCACGTCCCGGCGGAGGTGGGGCGGGGACGCCCCGACGGCTCAGCGGTCGGTGGGTCGGGCGATGAACACCCATTCCAGGCCGGGCCGGTCGGGAGCATCGCGCACCTCGTCGACGGTGAAGCCGGCGGTGGCCAGGTCGGCGGTCAACTCGTCCCGCTCCCGGAACCGCAGGGTCGATCTCGACAGCAGCTCGGTGCCCTCGTCGTGGAACCGGTAGGTGGTGTCGAAGGTGACCAGGGGGAGGTCCACCGAGCGCAGCTCATGCCACGAGGTGACCGCCCCGATCGAGGGGATGTCGATTGTGACCCGGGTCTCGTCGGGCCGCCAGCGCTCCCAGGCCCGCCGGGCCGGATCGCGGGTCTCGAACACGAAACGGCCGGTGGGGGCGACCGCGGCCCGCACCCCGTCCAGGGTGGCCGCCCAGTCGCCGTCGTCGACGAAGACCTGGGCCACGTTGCCACACATCACCGCCACGTCGACGGCCAGCGGGGGCAGGTCGGTGGCGTCGCCGAGGATCCAGCGCACGTCGTCGGCGTGGGGTTTGGTCCGGGCCACGTTGAGCGAGGCCTCGGCCGGGTCGACCCCGACCACGGTGAGCCCGGCGGCGGCCAGACGGACGGCGAGGGAGCCGGTGCCGCAGCCCACGTCGAGTATCGAGTGGGCGGCGAAGGAGGCGATCATGGCGGCGTAGACGTCGAGGTCGCTGCGGTCGTGGTCGAATCGGTCGTAGAGAACGGCGAGGCGGGGGTTGGCGAAGAGCTCGTCGGGCATCGGTTGGCACCGTAGGGGCCCGACATCGGCCGGTCGTTCGAATTACCATCCGGCCATGACCTCGATGCGGCGTGACCAGCTCCCGGCGGCGGCGATTCTCGGCTTCGGCTTCGTCGTGCTGGTGGTGTTGGCCGTCCGCAGCGGTGGCGACGTCTTCAGCCTGGGGGCCCTCGCCCTTTACTCGGTGATCGTGTGGTGGTCTTGGCCGGGCCGGCGGGGCAAGCACACGCCCCACGCCGAGGCCCTGGCGGCGGCGGGCGACGACGACGTGATCATCTACTGGCGGCCCGGTTGACAGTTCTGCGCCGTCCTGACCGTGGGTCTGGGATCGTCGAAATCGAAGGTCACGTGGGTCAACATCTGGCAGGATCCGGAGGCCGCCGCCTTCGTGACCACCTACCGGGACGGCAACGAGACCGTCCCGACCGCCGTCACCGGTTCGGGCACGATGCTCGATGCCGACGCCGACACGATCAAGGCTCATCTCGCCGCCACCGCCGACCAAGGCTGAGCCGATGACCAATCCGGTCGATCCGGTCACCTTCCACGATGAGATCGAGGCCTACTGCGGCGCCCAGAGTTGTCTACCCGGCGAGGAGGTCACCCTCCACGTCTCGACCCGGTGCGAGACGTTCGACGTGGTGGTCGAGCGCTGGGGCGCCACCCGGGAGGCGGTGTGGTCGAGCGACGGCGTGCCGGGGCGCTACACCCCGGCGCCGCCCGGGGCCGACGCCGAGGGTTGCCGATGGCCTCCCACCCTCGCCATCCCCGTCGGTGAGGGCTGGCCGTCCGGCTTCCACCTGGTCACCGTCCGGGCCTACGGGGCGGCCGAGGGCTGCGACACCGCCCACGCCTGGTTCGCCGTGCGGCCGACACCGGGTGGCGATCGCACCGGCCGCGCCCTGCTGGTGTTGGCCACCAACACCTGGAACGCCTACAACCCCTGGGGCGGGGCCAGCCTCTACACCGGTGGCGACCAGGTGTCGTTCCGTCGGCCGGTGGCCCGCGGTCTGCTCGATCGGCCGGCGCTGGAGCGCGACGACCGCAAGGCCCGCCCGGTCCGCTGGGACGAGGAGCCCGACCCCGACGGCGAGATCTATCAGGCCTGGCGCCTGGCCAACGACTACCCGGGCTCGGTCGGCTCCAGCGGCTGGTTCATGTTCGAGCGTCGCTTCGTGGCCTGGGCCGAGGCCGACGGCTACGCCGTCGACGTCGCCGTCCAGGCCGACCTCGACGTCGACCCCTCGGTCCTCGACGGCTACCCGCTGGTGCTGGGCGTGGGCCACGACGAGTACTGGACGGCGGCAGAGCGCGACGCGGTGGAGGCCCACGTCCGCCGGGGTGGCGCCTACGCCAGCTTCAGCGGCAACACGATGTTCTGGCAGGTCCGCCTGGAGGCGGGCGCCACCGGCCCTCACGACACGATGATCGGCCACAAGTACTCGGCCCACGAGACCGACCCGGTGGTGGCCGAGGGTCGACCCGAGGCGATGTCGGGTCTGTGGTCCGACCCCCTCGTCGGGCGACCGGAGTGGACGTTCCTCGGCGGGGCCTCGGCCTTCGGCCTCTACCACCGCTTCGGGGCCGCGGTGGCCCGAGGGGCCGGCGCCTTCACCGTCTACCGCGACGATCACTGGATGCTCACCGGCACCGGCCTCCGCTACGGCGATCTGCTCGGGGCCCGCGACGGTGTGGTCGGCTACGAGACGCTCGGCTGTCGGCTGCAGTTCGACGAGTATCAGCTGCCGGTGGCCGCCCCGTGGCCCGGGATGCCCGAGGAGGTGGAGATCGTGGCCTTCTCGCCGTCGTCCAACCTCGGTATGGGTGAGTACCCGTCGTCGATCTCGGCCCTCAACGATCAGGGCGACCTGGAGTTCATCGCCGAGCGGGTCGGCGGCGGCACCGACGACGACACCCTCCGCCGGTTCCGCCACGGCAGCGCCATCCTGGCCCTCGTCCGCCCCTTCACCGACCCCGGCGCCGGGGACGTGGTCACCGTCGGCACCACCGACTGGGTGTTCGGGCTCGACACCGACCCCGCCGTGGCCCGGGTAACGGCCAACGTCCTCGACCGCTACCTCGCCGGGAACCACGGCCACGCCGAGCGCGAGGACCTCGCCGGGAACAAGGACCTCACCGCGACCGACGACCACGCCGAGCGCGAGGACCTCGCCGAGAACGAGGCTTAGGAGGCCCCGGCGGCTCGGGCTGCCACGATCGCCGCCAGTTCGGCGTGGGTGATCTCGCCGTCGAACAGGGAGCGCAGGGTCCGCCCGAAGGGTCGCCGGGGCCAGCGCTCGGGGTCGTCGGGGGCGAAGTGGAGGGTGCTGGTCACCGAGCCGTCGTCGTCGAACCGGTAGCTGCGGAACCCCGGCGGCAGCCAGCTCTGCGGGTCGAGGGAGAAGTTGTTCTTGAACGACGGGGCGACGAAGACCGGCACCCCCTCGAAGGTGTAGGCGTCCGGCACGTGGGTGTGGCCGCCGGCCATGCCCCGCACCGTCGGCAGGTCGTCCAGGAGGGCCCGCCATTCGGCGGCGTAGGCCTCGTCGTGGCACAGGGGGAGCGGCGGCGCAGGCGGGTGGTGGAGCCAGAGGAACACGTGCTCCGCCGTGACCTCGGCGCACAGCCGCCGGACGACGGCCGCCTCCCGGGCGCCGAGGGCGCCGTTGTTGTGGAGTCGGGTCTCGCCCTCGGGGTCGGTTGGCACCCCGTCGGCGTCGAGGCGCATCAACCCGGCGCTGGAGTCGCAGAACACGAAGGCCCACGGTCCCACCTCGACCACCCGTGACGTGCCCACCCCGGCCCGGCCGATACCGGCGGTGAAGGGATCGACGAAGTCGTGGTTGCCGGGGCAGGCGTTGACCGGGACGCCGAGGCGGGCGAAGGCGTCGGCCGCCTTGCGGTACTGGGCGGGCCGACCGTGGTCGGCCACGTCGCCGGTGACGGCGATCAGGTCGGGCCCGAGCGCGGTGACCTGGGGCAGCACCGCATCGAAGGCGGCGTCGGTGTCGTAGGCGAAGCCACCCTCGGGCGGCGCGTCATCTTCACGGAAGTGGGTGTCGGACAGCTGGACGACCGAGACGGGACTCACACCGGCATCGTGTCATGGCCGCCGTCGGCGTCGCCATCGCCACCACCGGCCTCAGGGGCGATGGCGGCCGCATCGTCGTTGGCGAGGCGAGCTGCGGGCCGGGCCCCGCCGATCATCAGGACGGCGCCGATCACAGCGACCAGGGCACCCAGGGCGATCACCGTCGGAGCGACGGCCTGGATATCGGTGTCGGCCACCGTCACCTCGGCTCTCACGCCGGTCGTCGCCCCCGCACCGTCGTCGACGACGGTGACCCAGACGGCGTCGTACTCACCGCAGCAGTCCTTGGACAGGATCGTTCCGGCGGCGGGGGTCGGCCCGGCGATGCCGGAGAAGCCGTCGGCCCGCAGCGCCGCCTCCACCTCGTCGACCGTCACTCCCCGGTAGCGACGCTCGGCCAGCAGGAAGTCGGGGTGGGCCAGCGCCAGCCGATGGCGGGTGTCCTCCACCGTCGTGGCCGCTGGCACCTCGGGCAACTCGTCGAGCACCTCGCCGCTCACCCGCCACGCCGACACGATCGGGAACGACGCGACCACGAGACCCACGGCACAGAGGACGAGGCCGACGAGGGCCCCGATCGGACGTCGCATGGCGGCACCGTACCCCGCACCCGGAGCCATCTCCAGGGGCACCGTTCACAGCCGGTTCACGCCGCCCCGATCAGGGTGGGATCATGACCACCCCAACCGACCCCGACCTCAAGACCCGCATCGGGGTCACCCGGCGCCCCTTCGCTCGACCGCTCCGCCTCGTCACCGTCGTCGTCGCCGCATCGGCCCTGGCCACCTCGTGCAGCATCGAGATCAGGACCAGGAGGGTGCCTCATGGCGTGGAGGTGGTGATCGCCATCGTGGACGGCCTCGCCGCCGGCCATGGTCTACCGTCGGAGCTGTCCGAGCCACCGTTCGACCGTGCGGGTGACCCGATCGACGTCGGCGAGTACTGAGGGGCGACGATGCGAGTGCTGCTGGTGGAGGACGACGTCGAACTGGCCGAGGTGCTGCTACTCGGCCTGCGGGCCGAGGCCTACGCCGTCGATCAGGTCACCGGCGTGGCCGAGGCCACCGAGGCCTGTCGACTCACCCAGTACGACGTGGCCTGCGTGGACCTGGGCCTCCCCGACGGGGACGGCCTGGCCTTCATCCGCAGCCTCGCCCCGCCCGGCCCCGGGACGGCCGCCCCCGGCACCACCGATGCTGCGACCGCCGATGTCGGGGGCGGCCGACCCCTGGACCGCCGATGCCGCCGCTCTCGACCGACCGCACCGTCCCGACCGCATCGTCGTCATCACCGCCCGGGACGCCGTGGAGCAACGGGTTGCCGGCCTCGACGCCGGGGCCGACGACTACCTGGTCAAGCCCTTCGCCTTCGCCGAACTCGTGGCCCGGCTCCGGGCCGTGGCCCGCCGCAACGACCAGACCGACGCCACGCTGACCGTGGGGGAGCTGACCCTCGACACCGCTGCGCTCACCGTGACCCGGGCCGGGCGGCCCGTCGACCTCACCACCCGGGAGTTCGCCATCCTGCGCTACCTCGCCGTCCACCGGGGGGAGGTGGTGTCGGCCGAGCGGCTCCTCGAACACGTGTGGGACGCCAACGCCGACCCCTTCACCACCTCGGTGCGGGTCCTGCTCAGCCGCCTCCGTCGCAAACTCGGGCCGCCGACCATCATCGAGACGGTGACCGGGGCCGGTTACCGCCTCCTCGATCAGGCGCCGGCCGACGGCGAGGATCGAGCCTGATGCGCGGCCTGCTCCGCTCGCTCCGGGTGCGGTTCGTAGCCTTGGCCTTCGCCGCCATCTACCTGCCGGTCGTGGTGCTGTTCATCGTCACCTTCGCCACCGAGGAGACCACCACCGACGTCTCCGGCGAGGTGGCGGGCGACGGGGTCGCCATCGACGAGGAGGTCGAGGTCTTCGAGACCTCCGGCGGCGACCTGGTGGTCGAGACCGGTCGGGTGGCGGTGCCGGTGTGGATCACGGCGATCCTGCTGGCTCCGGTCGCCGCCGCTGCCGCCTGGTGGCTGTCGGGGCGGGCGGTTCGGCCGGTGGAGGAGGCGGTGGCGGTGCAGGGCCGTCTCGTCGAGGAGGCCAGCCACGAGATGCGGACGCCGCTCGCCGTCCTGGTCAACAACGCCGAGATCCTCCTCGACCACCCCGAGCCCACGATCGAGCTCTACCGGCAGGGCATCGAGCGGTCGGGCACCGCCGCCCGTCGCCTCAGCGACACGATCGACGCCCTCCTGGTCGACGCCCGGGGTCGGGCCAGGAGCCTCACCCGGCTCCCGCTCGACGTGGCCACCGTGGCCGCCGGCGTGGTGGACGACGTGCAGGCCGTCGCTCAGCGCCGGTCGGTCACCGTGTCGGCCTCGACCGCCCCGACCCTCGGGACCGCCTCGACCCAGGCGCCCGTCGACGAGGCGTCGCTCACCCGGGCCGTCGCCAACCTCGTCACCAACGCCATCGAGCACGCCCCCGAGGGCGGCGCTGTGCAGGTGGAGGTGCGAGGCGGCGACGGAGAGGTGGCCGTCGTGGTGACCGACGACGGCCCGGGCGTGGCTCCCACCGACCACGCCCGGATCTTCGACCGCTTCTGGACCGGCCGCCCCGAGGGCGGCGGCACCGGCCTCGGCCTGGCCCTGGGCCGTCAGATCGCCGAGGCCCACGGCGGCACCGTGACCGTGGCGTCGCCGGTGGCCGACGGCCGCGGCGCCCGCTTCACCCTCACCGTGCGCCGTTGACCACGACCGCTACCGGGGCCGGAGACGGAGCCGGGCCTTCGACCCGCACGGCGACGCCGATCACGACACCACCACGTCGATGCGATCGGGCTGCACGATGGCGGTGACCGACCGGTCGGCGGTCTGGGCCACGCGGGTCTCGGACGAGACGGCGACGGTGGCCCCCTCCTCCAGCAGATCGCCGTAGAGGTCGGCTCCCGACGGCGGCTCGGCCCCCGCCTCGCCCGTCGGCTGCAGGGTGTTGGGATCGACGACGAGGAAGTGGGTGACGAAGTCGTCGTCGCTGACGGTGGCCACCAGGTTGCCGGCGTCGTCGTAGCGGATCGAGTCGGAGATGACGCCGCCCTCCACCAGCTCGTCCGCCGACACCTGGACGAAGGCCCCGGAGGTGAGGTCGAACCGGCAGAAGCCGCTGGGGATCACCGTGTAGCTGACGTTGGCGGCGGCGTCGACGGTGCCGTTGAGGTGCTGGGCGCAGACGTCGGGGGTGACCTCGCCGATCTCGGCGGCGATCGCCGGCCCCGACGTGGTGATCAGGCGGTTGCCGTCGAGACCGATGAGCAGCGTGCTGATCCCGTTGTCGGTGTAGATCAGGCTCGCCGGGCCGAACAGGCCGCCGTCCTCGATCGGAACCCGCCACGCTTCAGCGCCGGAGGCGATGTCGTACTCGACGACCTCGGCCGCCACCGCCTCCAGCCCGGGCTGGCCGGCGAAGGCCAGCGCCACCCGCTGGCCGTCGGGGGACACCGCCGATGCGGTGAGGGTCATGCCGTCGGGGGCGACCCAGGGGATCGAGGCTGTGACCCCCGCAGCCGGGGCCGGGGCGGCCGCCTCGGCCCCCTCGGTGGCGGGGGCCGCAGCGGCGTCGGTTGCGGAGGGCTCGGACACCGCCGTGCCGGCCGCGGTGTCGGTGTCGTCGCCGCCGATGAGGCTGCAGGCGGAGCCGAGGAGGGTCACCGCCGTCAGCAGGGCGGCGAGCCGGGTGGGGGGCGTGGTGTTGGTCGTCCTGGTCATACCCCAACGGCGTTCCGCAACCGTGGAACGATGTTCCGTGGGCCTGTGACCTCGGGCTCGACGTCACCCCACCGTCACCACCGCGGCACAACGCCCACCGGTCACCCGCTGCGGCTCCGTGCTCCGGGCGGGCGATCGCCCGCGGCGGCGCCGTCGGTCCTCGGACGCCGACTCAGGGCGTCCAGGGGGTGGCGCCGGTGGCGATGTAGCGGGTGTTGGTCACCCAGCCGGCGGGGCCGTAGCGGTGGAGCTGGTAACCGATCGGGTCCTCGATCAGCCGGAGCGGGGTGTCGGGTTCGAGGTCGAGGTGGGGGTGGAGCACGGTCGCCGGGCACGTCGTCACCGGCACCGGGCGCTCGCCGCCGGTCAACACCCCGATGATCGGGCGGTGGAGGTGGCCGCACACCACCCGCTCGACGTGGGGGGCGGCGGCCACGGCGGCGATGAAGGCGTCGGCATTGCGCAGGCGGGAGGCGTCCATGGCGGCGATCCCGCTGGCGAAGGGCGGATGATGCAGGGCGAGCAGCGTCGGTCGGTCGGCGGTGCGGGCGAGGGCGTCGGCCAACCAGGCGGCCCGGGTGTCGTCGAAGTCGCCGTGCGGGGCCCCGTCGGGCACGGTGCAGTCGAGACCGATGATCGACAGCGGCCCGAGTTCGATCACCCAGCTCAGGTGATCGTCGGCCTCCCAGGCCATGTCGAACGCCGCCCGGAAGGCGCCGGGATCGTCGTGGTTGCCGGGGATGACGGCCAGCGGCAGCTCGATGGCGTCGAGCAGGCGGAGCAGCTCGTCCAGCTCCTCGGGCCGGCCGTCGTTGGTCAGGTCACCGGTGGCCAACACCAGGTCGGGCCGAGGTCGCTCACCGTTGATCGAGCCGATTGCCTCGGCCAGCAGGGCGTTGTTGTCGATGCCGTCCTTGACCCCCACGTCGGGTCCCTGCACGTGGGTGTCGGTCAGCTGCACGATCAGCACGCCGTCACCTTACGGCGGGGTCGACGGCCGCGGTCACCCGGAGGGTGGATAGTCGACGATCACCTCGTCGAGGGACTTGCGGGCGATGTCGGGCACCAGGCTGCCCGGCTCGGGGTAGCCGATCGGGAACAGGACGAAGGGTCGTTCATTGTCGGGCCGCTCCAGCAGTGTGGTGAGAAACGCCATGGGGGAGGGGGTGTGGGTGAGGGTGGTGAGGCCCATGTGGTGGAGGGCGGCGATGAACAGTCCGCAGGCGATCCCCACGCTCTCCTTCACGTAGTAGTGGTGACGCTTCTCGCCGTCGTCGTCGATACCGAAGCGCTGCTCGAAGGCGACCACGATCCACGGCACGATCTCCAGGTACGACTTGTCGCTGTGGGTGCCGAGCGGCTCCAACGCCTCCCGCCACTTGTCCGGCAGACGGCCGCCCTCGTAGTTCTGGCGCTCCTCGGCCTCGGCTGCCTCCCGGATGCGGCGCTTGGTCTCCGGGTCGCCGATGACGACGAAGGTCCACGGCTGCTGGTGGGCGCCCGAGGGGGCGGTGGCGGCGGTGGCGATGGCGAGGTCGATCAGCTCCCGGGGCACCGGTCGGTCGCTGAACACCCGGGCGCTGCGGCGCGTGGCCATCTCCTGGTGGAAGGTCCGGGCCCGCCGCCGCATCTCGTCATCGTCGACCGGGACGAAGGGGTGCTCGACGAAGGGGAACCGGGCCGCCGTTTCGGCGCTGGGATACATGGGAGCATGGTGAACCTCGGGCGACCACGGGGTCAACCGGCGAGTAGCGTCGCCGCCATGGACAGCGCCGCCCGCGATCGCCTGCTCGCCCTCCCCACCGCCGGTCTGGGGCACTGGCCCACCCCGTTCCACCGAGCGGATCGGTTCGGGGAAGCCGTCGGCGCCGAGGTGTGGATCAAGCGGGACGACGTGCAGGGTGTCGCCCTCGCCGGCAACAAGATCCGCAAGTTCGACCTGGTGATCGGCCAGGCGCTGGTCGACGGCTGCGACACGTTGGTGACCACCGGTGCCGCCCAGTCCAACTCGGCCCGCACCGGGGCGGCGTCGGCCGCAGCCGTCGGCATGGACAGCGTGCTCGTCCTGTCGGGGCACGAGCCCGCAGAGCCGTCGGGCAACCTGCTGCTCGACCACCTGGTGGGGAGCGAGATCCGCTTCGCCGGCGACGTCGACTGGGTCACGCTCAACGCCACGGTCGACGCCGTCGTCGCCGACCTCGATGCCGAGGGCCGATCGGCGTTCGCCGCCCCCGTGGGCTGCTCCTCACCGCTCGGCACCCTGGGCTTCGCCCGGGCGTTCCTCGAACTGCAGGGCCAGCTCGACGACGCCGGCGTGGCCCCGGCGGCCATCGTCCACGCCTCCACCTCCGGCGGTACCCACGCCGGCCTGCTGCTCGGCCGGTCGATCGCCGGCATCGCCCCCGACCAGCTGCCGATCGTGGCCGTCGACGTCGGTGCCATCCTCGGCGACCCCGGGGTGGAGCTGTTGGCCTTGGCCCGGGAGGCGGGGGCCATCGTCGGCCACGACCTCACCCTCACCGCCGACGAGGTGCGGGTGGTGACCGACCAGCTCGGTGACGGCTACGGCCGCCATACGGCGGCGGCCCGCAGCGCCATCAACCTGCTGGCCCGGACCGAGGCCGTGGTGTGCGACCCGGTCTACTCGGGCAAGGGCCTGGCCGGGCTGGTCGCCTTCATCGAGCAGGGCGTCGCCGGGCCGGTGGTGTTCTGGCACACCGGCGGCTACCACGCCCTGTTCGATCCGCGGCACGGGGCCCGGCATCTGGGCTGACCTACGGGGCCAGCACCACGTCCCGACCGTCGAGCCCCTGGGTGAGGGGGATGGTGATCGTGTGCTGGAACTCACCGGCCAGGCACGACTTGGTCAGGGCGTCGGTGGTGATGCCGACGAGCAGGGTCACCACGACCTCGTCGCCCACCACCTCGGCGGTGGCGTCGGCGGCCAGACAGTTCTCGTCACCGGCGGTGAACGAGATGCCCAGCTGCTCGGGGTACGACTCGGCGATCGCGAGATCGTCGATCGGATGGGGCTTGGGGTCGACGACCTCACCCCCGATGTTGGCTTCGCCTATCACGGCTCCGTCGGACCGTGGCGGGTCCTCGTCGCTTGGGGTTTCGCCGTCGGCTCCGTCGGGCCCTGGCGGGTCCTCGTCGCTTGGCGAAACCCCCGTGGCTCCGTTGTCGTCCGCTCCGTCGGAGTCGGTGGCGTCGTCGGGTGAGATCCCGGGGGCCGGGTCGGACGGGGTGCCGGCGCCGGCGTCGACGGGGGTGTCGTCGTCGCTCCCGCAGGCGGCGAGGAGCAGTGCCAACAGCAGGAGAACGGGGGTGAACGTGCGCAGGGTCATGGCACTGTGACGATGCCAGGTCGCACCGTGGTTCCCGACCTCGTCGACTTTTTCGACTTTGACGGCTGGGCGGCCGGATCATGACGATCGGCACATGGCGGCCAGTTCGGCGACGACCCCGATTAGCGTCTGGGGCTCCAGCGACAATGTGGTGCTGGAAGGGAGAGAATCATGCATCTGAAGAAGCTTTTCGCGCTGCTGTTGGCGTTCGCCTTGGTGGCGGCCGCCTGTGGAAGCGATGACGACGAGGCCGACGACGCCTCCGCCAGCGAGGCGTCGGCCAGCGAATCGGCCGACGCCAGCGCCAGCGAAGCCTCCGCCAGCGAGCCGGCCGAGTCCGACGACGAGGCGATGGAGGACGACGAGGCGATGGAGGACGAGGAGGCGACCGGCGAGGTCGACTGCGCCGCACCGCCCCTGGCCGCCGACGGCGTGCTGACCGTGGCCACCGGCAACCCGGTGTTCGAGCCGTGGATGGTCGACGACGACCCGACCAACGAGCAGGGCTTCGAGTCGGCCCTGGTCTACGCCCTGGCCGAGGAGATGGGCATCGCCGAGGTGGCCTGGGTCCGCACCGGCTTCGACGAGGCCATCGCCCCCGGCGAGAAGGACTACGACTTCAACATCCAGCAGTACTCGATCACCGAGGACCGCGACGAGGTGGTCGACTTCTCCGACGGCTACTACCAGGTTGAGCAGGCCATGGTCGGCGCCGCCGACGGTGACCTGGCCTCGGCTGCGGCCCTCGGCGACCTGACCGACGCCCAGCTCGGCGCCGCCATCGGCACCACCAGCCTCGACTACGTCGAGAACGTGATCGAGCCGTCGTCGGTGCCCCTGGCCTTCGACGACAATGCGGCGGCCAAGTCGGCGTTCGACGCCGGCCAGGTCGACGGCATCGTCTTCGACCTGCCCACTGCCTACTTCATCACCGCGGTGGAGATCCCCGAGGCGGCGATCATCGGGGTGCTGCCCCGAGTCGGTGAGCCCGAGGAGCTCGGCATGCTGTTCGCCGAGGGCAGCCCCCTCGTCCCCTGCGTGAACGAGGCACTGGCCGCCCTGCGCGACGGCGGCGTCATCGACGCCCTGGAGGACGAGTGGCTCAACCAGGGCGGCTCGATCCCGTCCCTCACCGAGTAGCGACATCGAGCCTGACGACGTGACGACGTCTCGACGTCTGCGGTCGACACGGTTGGGCGACGAGGGGGCTGCGAGCTCCCTCGTCGCCGTCGTGTCCACGGTGATCGTCTTCGGGGTGATCATCGTCGCCGTGCTGCGCAGCCCGAACTGGCCTGCGGTGCGCGACCAGTTCTTCAACGGCGACGACTTCGGCGAGTCGGCCCCCACCGTGCTCCGGGGCTTCTGGCTCAACGTGCGGATCTTCGTCGTCGCCATGGTGATCATCCCGGTGCTGTCGATGGCGGTCGCCATCGTCCGCAGTCTCCGGGGCCCGGCGTTCTTCCCGATCCGCCTCCTGGCCATCATCTACATCGACATGCTCCGCGGCGTGCCCGCCATCCTTCTGGTCACCCTGCTCGGGTTCGGGGTGCCGGCGCTGCAGATCCCGGGCCTGCCCAACTCCGGGCTGTTCTGGGGCACCACCGCCCTGGTGCTGATCTACGTGGCCTACACCGCCGAGATCTACCGATCCGGCATCGAGGCGGTACCCGAGTCACAGCGTTCGTCGGCGAGGGCCCTCGGCCTCACCCAGCTGCAGGCCCTGCGCTTCGCCATCCTGCCCCAGGCCATCCGCAACGTGATCCCGGCCCTGATGAACCTGGTGGTCGCCCTCCAGAAGGATGTGGCCCTGGTGTCGGTGCTCGGCATCCGCGACGCCGTCCACGAGGCCGATATCTACAAGGCCCGCACCTTCAATTACACCGGCTTCATCGTGGCCACGCTGTTGTTCCTGGCCATCAGCGTGCCCCTGACCCGGTTCGTCGACTGGTACGCAGCGCGCGACCGGTCCCGGCGAGCCCAGACCGCAGTATGAGCACCGACGAACCGACCACCCCGTCCACCCCATCGCCTCCGGCCGACGATGCCGGGGACGACGTGTCCGGCGCCCCGGCCGCCGATGGTGTCGAGACGCCGACGGCCAAACTGGTGCTCGACGGCGTGGCCAAGGCCTACGGCGACCTGCAGGTCCTCAAGGGTTTCGACCTCGTCGTCGCCGAACACGACGTCGTCTGCCTGATCGGACCGTCGGGTTGCGGCAAGTCGACCGTGCTCCGCTGCGTCGATCTCCTCGATCCGATCGACGCCGGACGCATCCTGCTCGACGGGGTGGACGTGACCGAGCGCGGCACCGACGCCAACGCCGTCCGGCGACGCCTCGGGATCGTGTTCCAATCGTTCAACCTGTTCCCCCACCTCTCGGTGCTCGACAACGTCACCCTCGGACCCCGCCGGGCCCAGAAGGTGTCCCGGGGCGAGGCCGAGGAGCGGGCCCGGGAGCTGCTCTCCCGTTTCGGCCTGGCCGACAAGGCCGAGGACTATCCCAACAAGCTGAGCGGCGGCCAGAACCAACGGGCCGCCATCGTCCGGGCCCTGATGACCGAGCCCGAGGTGCTGCTGCTCGACGAGGTCACCTCGGCCCTCGATCCCGAGCTGGTCGGTGAGGTGCTGGGTGTGATCCGGGATCTGGCCGAGGGGGGCATGACGATGATCCTCGCCACCCACGAGATGGGCTTCGCCCGCGACGTGGCTTCCACGGTGTGCTTCCTCGACGGGGGCCGAGTGCTCGAAGCCGGACCGCCGGAACGGATCCTGGCCGAGCCGACCGAGGCCCGCACCCAGCGCTTCCTCACCCGGGTGATCGAGGCCGGCCGCCTCTGAGACGCCGCCGGCCGCACCGAGCTGTCGGCGGCAGCGTGTTGTCGGCCTGAGCGCTGCTACTGGTTGGCGTGCAGGTCGGTGTTGAGCCCGGTCCACTTGCTGGAGTCGCCGGGGACCACCTCGACGGTGCCGGTCACGCTGTTGCGGCGGAAGAGCAGCCCGTTCTCACCCGACAGATCCCGCCCCGGCACCACCGAGCCGTCGGGCATCGTGATCTTGGTGCCGCCGGTGACGTAGAGCCCGGCTTCGACCGTGCAGTCGTCGCCGAGGGAGATGCCGATGCCGGCGTTGGCGCCGAGGAGGCACCGCTCGCCAACGCTGATCACCTCGGTACCGCCGCCCGAGAGGGTGCCCATGACCGAGGCCGAGCCGCCGAGGTCGGAGTTGGCCCCGATCACCACGCCGGCGCTGATGCGGCCCTCGACCATCGACGGGCCCAGGGTGCCGGCGTTGAAATTGCAGAAGCCCTCGTGCATCACCGTGGTGCCCTCGGCCAGGTGGGCGCCGAGGCGGACCCGGTCGGCGTCGGCGATGCGGACCCCGGCGGGGATGACGTAGTCGGTCATCCGGGGGAACTTGTCGACCGAGGTGACGTGGAGATCGTGTCCGTGGTCGGCCACCGCCGAGCGGAGGGCGTCGACCTGCTCGGGGGCCACCGGCCCGGCGCTGGTCCAGGCCACGTTGGACAGCAGCCCGAAGACGCCGTCGAGGTTCTGGGCGTGGGGCGGGTGGACCCGACGGCTGAGCAGGTGGAGGCGGAGGTACGCCTCGGCGGCCGAGGTTGCGGGCGCCGAGATGTCGTCGATGGTGACGGTCACCTGCTCACCGCGGAGCAGGCCGACCGTCTCAGCCAGGCACGAACGCTTCGCTGCCACCCCCTCGGCGGGGAACCAGCAGTCCAGGGTGGCGCCGGTTGCGGTGTCGATGTAGCTGTGTCCGGTTGCGGTGATACTCACGGCGCACAGTCTGCCGGGTGAAGACCCGACCGTCACCCCGTCGGGCGCCGAAGATCGCCGCGGCGCCAGCGGGCCAGATCGCGGGCCAGTTGCGAGCGGCGGAGGCCACGGCCGGCGAGGAGCCGACGAAAGTCGGGCCCGTGGTCGAAGTGCTGGAGCTGCCGGTGGTAGTAGTTCACGTACTCCAGCGCAGCCAAGACGGCGAAGATCGTGGCCAGCACCCGATCGCCGGTGCCCCGGGCGACCGAGGGGATCACCCAGGCCACCGTGGCGGCCGCGACGGCGAGGCCGGTGAGGGCCTGGCTCGGGCGCTGTAGCCGGTCGAGAGCGGGGAGGAGTCGATCGAGCGTGGCCGGGCCGATGGTCAGGCGGTGCAGCTTCGCCCGCCAGTAGAGCCCGCCGATGATCAGGAGCAGGACGTTGGCGGGCACCGCCAACGCCGTCAGGATCCCCGGTTGCGCCCCCCAGTAGAGGCCGAAGGCGGTCACGCCGACCGGCACGACCACGGCGTTGGCCAGCTCGACCACCCAGTAGTACCGCAGTCGGGCGATCAGCGTGGCCGGCGCCGGCCCGATCGGTCGATCGGCAGCGGGGCTGCCGCTGCCGCCGCCAGGCTCGACATCCGGCCGGTCGGCCATGTCGTCGGCGTCCGCGCTGACTGGTCGACTCCCGTCCACTATCGACAGTGTGCCCGATTCGGTCGGTGACGTCCGGGCACCACCGAGGAGCTCTGCGGTCGTGTTCCGGGCCGGGTCGACCGTGCTGCGTCCGGCTGGGCCCGGGACCCCTCCCCAACCCGAGGGACTGCAGGCCATCCTGCCACGTAGGCTTTGCTGATGAGCAACAGGGCGGGTGGCGCAGACCCGAACGGATCGACGGAACAACGGATCCTCGAAGCGGGGGCGGAGGAGTTCCGGGCTGCATACCAGTGGGATCGGGGCTTGGTCGTTCAGCGGATCGCCGAACGGGCCCAACTCTCCGAGGACACGGTGTACAACCTGTTCGGCTCCAAGACGGCGCTGCTGGCGGCCCTGCGTCGTCACCTCCTGGCCTTGGCCCTGGTCAGTCTCGATCAGTTCAACGAGATGGCGCCGGCCGCCGGTCGCCGGGCGGGTCAGGGCGACGACGGCTACGACCACGCCGCCGCCTTCCGGCGCCTGGTCGACGGGGCGGCGGGCTACGCCGTCGACGATCCGTCGTTGAGCGCGCAGATGTTCCTGTGGAGCCAGTCGTTCGCCGACGAGGAGCTTCGGGGCGACATCCGGGCCAGCTTCGAGCAGATGGACGAGGCGGTGGCCGCCCTGATCCGGGAGCACTTCGAAGAGGCCCGGAACTTCGGCGTCCGACCCCGTCTCGGCCTCGAGGCCCACGAGGCGGCGATGGTGATCGAGGCCATCATCGAGGGACTGGCCGTCCGCGGCCGACTGATGCCGGAGAAGGTGGCGCCCGATCTCGCCTCACGGGCCGTGTTCGGTCTCATGTCGGCCTGGGTCGCCTACGACGACGATGACGGCCGATTCGAAGACGTCCTCGACGAGTACTTCGAGCGGCACCGTCGCTGGCACTCGGCCGACGGCGGGGCCTGAGCCCGCCGGCGGTCTGCAGTGTCGGCCCGATCCGAGGGTCGGCCGGTCCGGTCGTCGGGGTTCTGTGTGGCTTTCGCCCGGTTCGGGTGGTTACCCGAAAAGTTACCGGTGGACCCCTTGGAGATCGGCGACGTACGGTTTCGGCACGGGTTGCCCAGGTAGGGGTCAAGACGACGAATCCAGGTGGTTTTCGCTGGTAGGCGACGCCATCAGGCGGGATTCCCATCGGCGGTACGAGCCCGGTACGAATCTCTTTAGGGAGTAGACAGTGACTGGTACTCGTGCTCTGCGGCGCCTCCGCCCGACGGCCGTTCTCCTGACGATCGGGCTCATTGTCAGCGCCCTTCTCGTCTCGGCCCCCGTATCGGCCCAGACGAGCGGCGATGTGTGTTCGGGTGTGTCGCCGGTGTCGGTGGGTTCGTCGTCGATGGTGGTGACGGATCGGTATGACCATTTGGGGGTGCGTCCGGGGCCGTCGACGGAGTGTGCGGTGGTGTCTGGTGGTTGGGTGACGGCTGGGTCGGTGGTGACTCGGTCGGGGTTGTCTTCTGGTGGTGATTGGTCGTTTGTGACTACGGGTGGTGGGTTGTCGGGTTGGGTGGAGTCTGACCGGTTGGTGCCTGCTGATGGTGGTGGTGTGTGTTCG
>JBCCRO010000015.1:0-135270 GCA_039201605.1 Actinomycetota bacterium | reverse complement strand
CGGCTGACCCATCGACGGCAGCTGCGGCGGATCAGGGAAGAGGTGGAGATCACCACCGACAACGTCGCCGCCGGGGCCACGCCCACCAGCCGGGTCCAGGAAGTGGCCGAACGGCTCAGCTACCGCATCCGCGAGTAGCGCTCCTGCGCGATGGCGGGCGGGTGGTCGTCCGTCGGGTCCGTCGGCGTGCGGGGGACCGGGGTTCGTTCGGCCGTGGCTCGGCCGCTGGTCAGGCGTCGGCCGACTCGTCGGTGCCGGTGCCCGTTCCGCTCGACTGGCCGCCGCGGCCGCCGCCGTCGGCGGTGACGTCCGAGCTCTCGACCGTTTCGCCCGCGTCGGTCGTCTGGCCGCCTTCGCCGTCGGTCTCGGCGCCCTCCTCGTCGTCGGTGAGGGAGCGGAGGTTGGAAAGCTCGCCGTTGTCGCCCCGGAACTCGCCGAACAGCGTCCAGGCGACGGCGATGACGGAGAGCCCGAGGATCCAGATGCGGTTGCCGCCGATCCAGCTCTGCACGGAGTCGACCTGGTCTTCGATGAGGCCGCCGATGAACCAGACGGCGATGAGGCGGACGATGGTGCCGGTGATGTTGAGGGTGAAGAAGATGCGGGGGCGGATGCCGGAGATGGCGGAGAGGGCGCTGACCAGGCTGTTGGGGGCGAAGAAGATGATGGGGTAGGCGGCCTTGCGGAAGAAGCGCTGGCCGTCTTCGACCAGGGGGCCGTAGGTGCGGCTGCGGCGGGCGGTCCAGGCGATGGCCCGGTCGCCGTACCAGTAGCCGAGGAGGTAGTAGAGGGGGTCGGAGGCGATGAGGCGAGCGAACCCGATGAGGGCGTAGGGGACGACCGACAGTTCGTTGGCGCCGTTGACGAGGTAGCGGAGCCGGGGGTTCATGGCCAGGAGGAGGCCGGGGCGGCTGTCGAAGATCAGGCTGGCGATCAGGTCGCCGACGAGGGCGGTGCCCCACGAGATGACGGCGAGCGCGACGACGCTGCGGACGATCCAGCGATTGGGAGGGTTGGCGCGCTCGACGGGCACCCTTGGATTCTGGCAGCGGTCGGTGCCGGTTCCGGTGTCGGCGGGTCGATTTGTTGGGGTCGCCGTTGTGGCCGGTGGGGTGTGCTGTGCGTCGGGCTCGCCGACCGATGGAGTGTGCTGTGGTGTCGACTTCGGCGGCCGTCGGTGGGCAGTGCTGTGCGGTGGGTGCCCGGTCGGCTGCGGCGGGTCGACGGCTCGTATCCTTGAGGCGTGCCTGTCGACCGTGTCGCTGATTGGTCCTTCGCCCGTCGACCGTTCTGGATCTTCTCTCACGTGTTCGCCCTGACGGTGGTCACGGTCTTCGTGTTCCTGGGGCTCTGGCAGCTCGATCGCCACTACGAGGTGGCCGATCGCAATGAGATCGTGGGTGAGCGCTCGGCCCCGCCGGCGCTGGGGCTCGATGAGGCGCTGGCGCTCGGGGACGACGAGGTCGATTATCGGATGGTCGCTGTTCGTGGCGTGTACACCGACCCCGATTACGTGCGGGTTGCCAACCGCAGCCAAGCCGGGGCCGCCGGCGAGCACGTGGTGGCGTTGTTCGAGGTGGCGGATGGCCGGACGCTGCTGGTCAATCGGGGCTTCGTCCCGATCGGGACCGACGAGTCCGAACTGCGACCGGCACCGGGGGGGACGGTCGAGCTAGTCGGGTGGTTGCGCCTGTCGGTGACCAAGGGGTGGCTCGGGGCGACCGACACCGGCGAGGGTGATGTGGTGCCCCGCCTCGACGTCGACGCCATCGCCCGCCGCATCGACCCGACCGTGTCGGTGGCATCGTCGATCGTGGCGCCGCAGTGGTTGCTCCTGGCCGACGACGACGTGCAGGCCGCCAACGGCGGCACCGTGTCCGGCGACGGGGGAGCGCTCGCGTCATTCCCCGACCCGGCCCCGCTCCCACCCCTCGACGGCGGACCCCACCTGTCGTACATGGGCCAGTGGTTCATCTTCGCCGTGCTCGGCGTGGCCTTCTACGGGGCGTTGCTGCGGCGGACGGCCCGAGGCGGGTCCCGGGCGACTCCCCGGGCGCCCGATCCGATCGAGGTCTGAGCGGTCTGTCGGCCAGGTCCGGCTATCCGGGTGCGTGATCCGGCAGGTGCCCACTTAGGTTCGAATCGGCTACGCCGATGCCGTTCGGAGATGGTCGACAAAGAACTCTTGCGTGCGCCGGTCAGCTCCGTTCACGTACACGCCCGAAGCCAGGTGGGTAGCTGCCGATCCAGCTAGTCCAGCGAGCTGCTCATGATGTGCGGGGCCGAGGAAGTCGAAGCTTGCGAAGAAGCAGCGGAACGCAGATGCGTCAGCCGCTGCGACCGATGAAGGGTCAGGCATCGAGTACTCGGCGAACACTCCTCCATACGCAGGGTGAAGGCCGTCAGCAAGTTCGCAAAGTAGGGGAAGCAGCTGTTCGGGACCGGCTAGGTCGCTCTCGGGGAAGATGAGAGTGATGGGATGCCCTTCCACGCTAGGTCGACGGGACAGCCCCAGCCTTACCTCCACTGCGTGATCGATGGGTTCGTCGAGGACGTCATCGAGGTAGAGCTTCACCAAACGCTGGTCGCCTCGAGCCGTTGCGGCGTGGAGATCGTCGATTGTCCTGAACGCTCGATCTTGAATAGGGAAATCGGAGATTCCGAGGAAAGGCTCTTCGTGGTCTGGCTCCTCGTGCACCCCAAGAGTTCCGTTGGGTGTTGCGCCCCGGCCGACTAGCCAGGACGCAGCTCTTACGAGAGCGGCCTCGTCACCTGTCCGCCCGAACCAAAGGGTGATATCGAGATCGCTTCCAGCTTGCTTGATCGGTTTCGCCACTGGTCCTATCCTCACGGTCCGTTGCGGGAGGCCGCCTCAAGGTACCGCGCTAGCTGCTCCTCTGAGGGACGAGTAATCGTCGCAACCTGTCCGGCTCTGTCGCCGTCGGCGAAGAAGTCCAACACCACGTACCGGAGTTCGCCGTCGATCTCGACCCGAGCCAGGTGAGCGATTGTCGCCTGTCCACCTCGCCGATTCTCGAACGTCAGGTTGCTGCGCTGCGCTGCCTCGACGATCTCTCGGAATCTCTGGAAGTGGGTGGACCTCCGCACCTGTGTGCCGAATATCTCCGCAGCGTGTCTGTCGAATCCATGGTCGAGCTCACCGTCGCTAAGCGTCCGAGTCTGGCGGCTGTTCTTGTCTGTTTCGAAGCAGCCCTCGGCGTTGTGGACGAGGAGGTCGTGGGTGCCGGTGTGGGTGGTGTAGGTGTCGGTGAGTTTGGTGTCGAGTTCGTGGACGGTGGTGGTGGCTCGGGGGTGGATGGTGAGCGCCTTGATATCGACCGGGCCGGTGGGGGTATGGAAGGTGTCGCCGGGACGGAGCTGGTCGAGTTTGAGCCAGGTGCTCCGGTTGTGGACCCAGAAGTGGTGATGGTCGGTGGCGGTGATGGTGGTGCCGTTGGTGAGAGTTGCGGTGACCAGGTGGCCGTGGTCGGGGTGGGTCCAGGCGGCGGTGACGGTGTCGGGTTGCCAGTGGCCGGTGTCGAGGTCATAGGCCAAGACCTGGTCACCGGGCTGGACGTCCTGGATCGGCTTGCGGGTGCCATCGGCCATGGCGACGGGGGTGTTGGTGGGGAAGCTGTTGAGCCCGCACGCCACGGCCGGGGTGTCTCGGTCAGGCGTGTCGCTGTCGGCGCTGGGGGTGTTGTGGCGGGTGGTGCGCCAGTGTTTGATGTCGTCGATCTTGGTGAGGAGCTTGGCGGCGCGGCCCGTCGAGGCTGCGACGCCGCCGGTGAAGAAGGCGACCGCCAGTTCGCAACCGAGCTTGCCGACCCAGCGGGCGGGGTTGTCAGCGAGGAGCTGAGCATCGACGAGCTCCCCGAGAAACTCCGCAGCGAACTCGGAGGGGTCGGTGGCGATGGCGGCTCGGAGTTCGTTGAGTGTGTCGAACTGTTCCTGGACGAACTCGACGGGCTCGCGGCCCGCTTGTAGGGCTGCTTCGAACATCGTCCACACGCCCTTGACCGCGTCGACGGCGACGTCGCCGCAGCCTCGGAGAGCGTTGAAGATGAGGTCGAGGGCTTGCTTGTGGGGTCCGGGGAGGGCGGCGTAGGCATCGAGGGCCTGTTCGCCGATCCACTGCGCAGCCTGACCCGCCCAGTCGATCGCGATCCGGGTGCAGTCCTCGATCTCGCCCCAGCCGACCGGGGGCCATCCGAGACGGACGATCCGCCACGCCTCGCAGCCGTCGCCGTCGCCGAGGTCGGGCCACGCCGGCCACTCGGGTGCCTCGGCGATAGGAGCGCACGGACCTGACAACAGCGCGATGAGTGAGCAGGTGCGATCGTCGAGCACGCCGTCCGGGGAGTAGCCACCACCGGCGGGCGGGGTCCGTTCGCCGACCACTCCGACCGACTGGATCTCGCCCACGGTCAGATCGACGCGGCCACTGCTCCGGCCGTCGACGGTGGTGGCGCCGGCGTTGGCCAGCGTCGACGACCAGGCGACGTCGTAGATGATGCGGGCCTCCATCACCATGGGGGCGACGCGGGTGGTGTGTTCCCAGTCCCGACCGCACGGCGCGGGCCCGTCGGCGTCGGGCGTATAGGGGGTGCCGGGGCCGTCGCAGACCCATTCGCCGTCGGAGAAGGTCCACCGGACCCCGACCGGCTCGGCCGTCACCGACACCCTGACCTCGCCCACGGTCGCCGCCGCCGTCACCTCGACGAACGTGGCCGGGTCGACGGCGAGCCAGGTCTCCAAGCCCACCACCTGCGGCTCATCGATCGGCGGTGACAACACCGGCGTCGGTGGGGTCGCCGCCTCGATCTCGTCGATCGCCCGGGCCAGGGCGGCGTTCTCCCACGCTGCCGCCTGTGCCGCCTGCACCTCGGTGATCACGCCCACCACCCGCACCGAGAGGCTGCCGCCGGGCTCGTATTCCACGCACACCGGGACGGACCATCGGAACCCCGCCCGGGACGTCGACAGCGTCCGCCCCGCCTCCTCGGCCAGCGTGTCGGCGGTGTCGTCGGCGCCGTTTGTGGTCCACTCGGCCCGCCGGCCATCGGCGGCACCATCACGGTCGGCGTCGCACGGTGTGCCGACCACCGAGCCCGAGCCGGACTGGGCCGCCGATGGCGAGATCGACACCACCAACGGCAACCACACCAGCCATGCCAGCAGGACAAAGGCGCCGACCCGGGGACCGGACCGCGGCCACATGCGGCGGTGCGTGCGCCGCCAACCTCCGGTTGGGGGAACCCCAGAAGCCGCAACATCACCACACATGACAGACCCCCGAGCCGACGCCATGGTGGCTACGTCGTGCCAGATCGCCGAATGTTCCCGAGCGGTCGAGATTTCTTGGGGCGGGGTGCTGCGCTGTCCGATTACCGCCAGCCGCGGGAGGTCGAGTGGCTCAGGATCAGGTCATGACCAACACAGCGTTTGCCATCCGTCCGATCCCGGCCGAGGAGGCGGCGATCCTTCGGCGAGTCGGCGGCGAGGTGTATGTGGCCGACTCGATGCCGGGCTATCCGTGTCGCCAGTGTCTTCGGGATGCGGAGATCGGCGAGGAGCTCATCCTGGTGTCGTACACGCCGTTCTCGTCCGAGTCGCCCTACCGGTCGGCCAGCCCGATCTTCCTTCACAAGGAGGACTGTGGCGGGCCGGCCGAGATCGGCGACGGGTTGCCGTTGCAGCTGGCTCGTCGGCGACTGGCGGTCCGGTCGTTCGACGATCGGGAGATGATGCTCGACGCCGCCGTGATCGACGGGAAGAACCTGGCTGAGACCGCCGACGCCTTCCTGGCCGACGACGACGCCCAGCGGATCGAGGTGTACAACGCCGACCGAGGGTGTTGGGCAGCGACGGTCGCTCGGGCCCGAGGCTTGCGATCTTGGGGTGTGTGTCGGCTTGCGGTGGCGGCCGCTGGTGGGGCGGGCGGGGCGGTTGTTCGCCCCGTGCCCACTTAGGTCCGAATTCGGGTCCTTCTCGTGTCGTCGCCCGCGCCTGGCTACGGGTTGGCGGTGGCGATGGCCTGGATCTCGGCGACCCGGACGTCCCGGCTGGTGGTGATGGTGAAGCCGGGGAGGGCGCCGGAGCCGCAGAAGGCGGAGCAGGCGTAGGTGACATCCCAGGTGAGGGTGGTGGTGAGGGAGTGGGCGCCGACGGCGGTGGAGTGTTTGTAGGTGAGGGTGCAGGGGGAGTCCTGCTGGGAGTCGTCGAGGGCGAAGTTGTAGGCGGGGCCGACGTTGGCGCCGCAGTTGACGGAGTCGCCGGCGTCGTTGGCGAAGGTGACGTTTGTCGGGGTGGCGGTGGCTGTGACGAACACGCCGAACACCGCGGGAGTGGAGGCACTCCGAGGCGCCCAGACGGCTGGGTCGATCCAGAGCCAGGTGGGTAGTTGGGTGATGAGCGGGGCGTCGGTGTCGCCGAACGGTGCGGCCTGGCCGACCTGGAGGGGGAGCTCAAGGCTCGCTCGAGCCTGGGCGATGAGCACGTCGAGCACCACCTGGGGCGGCTGGGCCCCGATCGGCCAAGCGCCGATGAGCCCGGTGCCGGCACCGGCCGTGCCCGGCGAGATACTGGCCGGTGAGCCCGGGCAGATCAGCGCCACCCACCCATTGCCCGGGTCCTCGGCCTGGGTGTCGCCGGTGATCAACGTGGCGATGGCCTCACCCTGTGCCGTGGTGAGCGCTTCAAAGGTGCACGCCTGGAGCCAGGCCGGAACGCCCGGTGCGGCGGTGATTTGCTGAGCGTTGCGGAGTTCGCCGGTGAGCGCGACGTCGACGGTGTTGCCACCCGATTGGGAGGCGCTAGAGGCAAGCGAGGGAGAGCCTGTCGCATTGGACGTCGCAGCGTCCTCGGCACTGGCTGGAGGCGGTGACTCCGCGTCTTGGGCGTACGCAGGGTGCGCTACTACGGCTGAGCCGATACCGATCGCAATGCACAGAGCTAGGAGGGGTCGACATCGGAAGGGTCGCACGCCAGATCACCCCCCGTGAATAGTTCCTCGACAAGCCACCTGCCGTCAGCACGGACCAGCCAGGTCTCGCGATACATGAACTCGTCGACCAGCGTATTGAGCGGCTCCCCCGCACTCGAATACAACACAGCCAGATCTCTCGAACAGTCGAGAACCTTGGCGCTGTCGCCATCGATCTCGACTATCTCGATGTTCGAGTCGTAACCGGGGCTCGAAATGCGCTCGCCGCTCGCGATTCGCGCCATGCCGGACTCTTCGGTTCGGGCCAGGACTGGCCCGGTCAAGATCTCATTGGCGAGATCTAGGAAAGGCTCGACGCCCTGCTCACGCTCGTCGCGGGCGAAGAAGTCGACCATGAAGAACGTGTGGGCGGCGCGGACTGCGGCCTCGACGTCCTCCTCCGTCTCCGACGTCGTCGGTTCCTCGGGCCGACCGGCAGTCGTCGGCGTGGTCTCCGAGCCGGACGACGACGCTGCCGACGTCGTCGTCGTGTCGGCGGAGTCGTCACTGGTGGTGCAAGCAGCCGCAGCGAGGGCCAGTGTGAGGACAACGGTCAGGGCCACGATCGTCGGTCGTCGTGGGGACGTCATTGGTTACTCCCTGGGTGGAGTCGGCGGTTTCGGCAGGTGTCGCCTACCTGCGAGCTCGCAGTTGCCTCAAAGACGACTGGGTGAGAACACCCTAGTCACGCCACCACAACCATGGGGCAACACCGACCGGTTCAAACTCCGACCCGCCCGCCAACGACGTCAGCCAGTAGTGACGGACTACTCGCCCCACTCCAGTACCGGGCCAGACTCCGGCGGCTGCGGCGGCCGATCAGGGGAGGAACCGTTGGCACCGGCGCCCGGACTACGACCAGCGCCTGTGGCCGGCTTGCGGCCGTTGTTGCCCGCTGGCCCAGGAGTCGGCAATGCAACTCCCGGGGGTGTTGAGGCGGGCTTGGGAGGCTCGGTCGGCGCACCGCGGTCGGCGGCGTCACCAGGCGGACTTGGTGGTGGCGACCCAGGTTCCGGTTTTACCGGCATCGCCTGCTGGGGCGCCGCGGGCGGCTGGGCCGGGGCTGACGTGACCTCGACCACGGGTACCGACGTCGGATGGATGGGGCGTGCGCCGTTGCCGTTTGTGGCAGGGGGCGCCGAGGGATAGGCGGCGTTGGCCGCACTGCCCGGTACCGGCGCGGCATGACCGTCGCTCGCAGACCTGGGCGCGGGTTCGGGTTGGCGGAGGTCGATCACCGGCTCGTCGAGGGTGATAGCCCGGTGTTCGGAGGTCTCGTCGGTGCGGTTGCGGGTGTAATAGTCCCGATAGCGGGCGTAGGAGTCGGCGTCCGACACGCCGATGAGGACGACGCCAGCGATGTTGGCCCCGACCATCCGCAGCTCGGCGATCACTTCCCCCAGGTCGTCGCTGGTGGTCTTGCCCGCCATCGCCGTGAGGACCACCACGTCCACGTGCTTGCCGAGGGTGTGGGCCTCCGACACCGCCAGCAGCGGGGGAGCGTCGAACACGGCCACGTCGGCCTCGCCCGACAGCCAGTCGATGGTGTTGAGAAAGCGGGGGGTGCCGACGAACGACGCCGGGTTGGGCGGCGTGCTCCCGGTGGGCACGGCCCAGAGGCGGCTGTCCTTGCTAGCCACGTGGCGGGAGATGCTCTCGGGGCTGGCGTCGTTGAGGACGAAGTCGGTGATGCCCGGCGTGCGGTCGAAGCCGAAGATCTTGTGCACCCGGCCACGTCGGAAGTCGACGTCGACCAGCAACGTCCGCTTGCCCACCGACGACAGAGCCAGGGCCAGGTTGGACGACGTCGTCGACTTGCCCTCGGAGGCGGCGGCGGAGGTGACCATGATCGACGACACGTTGCGGTCGAACGAGATGAACTCCAATGCCGAACGGAGCTTGTGGTAGCCATCCGCGAACACCCCGTCGGGCTCCACCATGGTGGCCAGCTCGATCTTGGTCTTGCGGCGACGGTCGGCCTTGGGGATGGTGGCCAGCACCGGCAGGTCGGTCATCGCCTGGATGTCGGCTGCCGACTTGATGGTGCGGTCGCGGGAGTCGACCAGCAGGGCCAGGGCCACACCCATCATCAGGCCGACGATGGCCGCGAGGGGGAGGTTGCGGCCGAGGGTGGCGTTGCTCGGCTGCTCGGGCGGGGCGGCCACCTGGATGATCCGGGCTTCGCCGAAGGCGGACAGCTCGGCCTGCAGCTCGAGGTCGTTGAGGCTGGCGACGGTGGCTTCGGCCTGACCGGTGACGATCTGCAGCTCGTAGCTCAGATCGTCGGCCAGACGGTCGTACTCCCGCTGGAGCGCTGCGGCCTCCTCGGGATCCTCGGTGAGCGTGATGCGACGATCGAGGCTGTCGAGCGGGGCCCGGAGCTCCTGGCGCTCGGTGCGGAGCTGCTCCAGGCGGGTCTGCAGGCTGTCGGTGGCGGCCGTGATGTTGGCCACGGCCTCGTCCCGCTTCACCTGCACGTAGGCGTTGGCCCAGAGGTTGGCGTCGGCGGCGGCGCCGTTGTCGGTGTCGGCGGTGGCTCGGAACACCAGCACGTCGGCCGACGACTCGGCCGTGATGGCCACGGTGGGCAGCTCGCCCCGCTCGTTGAGGATGAGCTCCTCCACCCGGTCGCTCTTGGCCAGGGAGATCTCATTGGACAGCTCCCGGGTGAGGAAGCCGGTGTTCTGCGAGGATGGATCGAGCGTGCGCTGGGCGGCCGAGTCGGCGAGCAGCACCCGGGCGGTGGCCTGGTAGGTGGGGGCCTGGTTGATGGTGTAGAGGGCAGCCAGCGCCACCAGGAGCGCCACCGGCACGACGGCCCACAGCCAGCGGCGCCGCACGATGGCGGCGTAGTCCAGGAGGGTGAATTCGTCTGACGCAGTCGAGGCAGCCGCCATAGATCTCTCATGCTAGAGCCGTCTTGCAACCATTTAGAGGGACATTGTGCACACCGCTTGCGTACTACTCCGTCCGGATCTGAATGAGTCGAACCGTGACTATCGAACGACCTGGTTCACCAAATAGATAGGTGAGAATCCACGTCTTTGTTTCGCCAGGTCACGCGCATATTGCACCTAGATGCTCTTCTCGAATGATCGGGTACGGATAAGTTGGGAAATGCTGCTCGCAGCGGCCGGGAAGTGTTGTTTGGGCCTCCCCGTCGATCTAGCTTGCGGCACAGGAGGCCGGGACTCCCCCCACTATTCCCCCGGCAACGAGGGACAAGGATGTCGTTCAATTTGGTTCCCGCTGATGTGAATCGACAAGCATCTTCAGGCACCATTGCGCGCAAATCGGGCGAAGGTGACGGCGGTCAGGCCGCTCGGCGGCTCATCCTCTCTTCTGCTGACACCGAGCAGTCACACGAGAGCACGGCAGAAATCCCTGCGGTGTACCGCTCGGCCATTACTGACTTCGTTCGGCCCCGATTCGGGTCCCCGCACCGATTCGCCTCGTGGGTAATGGCCGTCTTCACGCTCGGTCTTCTCGGCATCTCGGCGCTCTCGTGGAGCACGGTCCTGGCCGGCCGCTGGACGATCCTCAGCGGCACGTCGGTGCTCACAACGTTCCTCGTGCTCTTCAGCCAGGGCTACTTCCGGGTCAACATGGTCAACGACGGCACGGTGAGGCTTCGCCTCGCCGGCTCGGCTTCGGCGATCGGCGTGACCGCCGGGTTGTTCGTGACGTCGCTGCCCAGCCTTGGCCAGCCTCGGGTGCCGGCATTCGTGAGCCTTATGTTGGTGCTGCTCGGTGCGGCAGCCACCGGCCGGATGATGGGGCGGGCCATGGTTCGTCGACTGTGGCGCCACGGACACCTGCGGGCCAACGCCCTCGTGTACGGCACCAACGAACTGGCCCGTGAGATGGCCATCGAGATCAACCTGCGACGCAACTACGGGGTGGATGTCGTCGGCTTCGTCAGCGATGGCACCCAGCCTGCGACTGGCTCCTCCCTGCCGGCTCCCGTCTACGCGGTCGACGTCGATGCCGTCGACATCGATGCGGCCGTGGCCAAGCTGGCGGATGCCCAGCGGCGACTGGCGGTGGATCGCTTGATCGTCGGGCCCAGCACGGGCGGCGACGAGATCGCCCAGCAGGTGGCGAGGTGGGCTGCTGCTGAGGGTCTGCCGGTGCACGTGGTGCCTCGCTTCTACCAGATGGGGATGGGGCTCGACTCGATGTCACCGGATCGGGTGCGTGGCTATCCCCTGGTGCGACTCCAACGCTCAGCACACCCTCAATTGTCCATTCGCCTGAAGCGAGTGCTCGATGTCATCGTGGCCTCGACCGTGCTTGTCGCCTTCGCCCCCGTGATGGCCATGGCAGCTTTGGCCGTGAAGCTGACCAGCAGCGGGCCTGTGCTGTTCAGCCAGGATCGGGTAGGCCAGCACGGCAAGCCGATCGTGGTCCGCAAGTTCCGCTCGATGACCGTGAGCGACGAGAGCGATACGGAGTGGAATGCCGAGGCCAGGGTGACCACCGTTGGCAAGTGGCTCCGTCGGTCGAATATCGACGAATTGCCGCAGCTGTTCACGATCCTGGCCGGCGACATGTCGCTCGTCGGCCCTCGGCCAGAACGGCCTGTGTTCGTCGAGCGTTTCCGCCAGAAGTTCCCCGACTACGACGACCGCCATCGAATGCCGGTGGGGTTGACCGGCCTTGCGCAAGTGGTTGGGCTGCGGGGCGACACCTCGATCAGCGAGCGGGTCAAGTACGACAACCTCTATATCGACCAGTGGTCGCTGCGTGCTGACCTCGAGATATTGGCACGGACAGTCGTCGCCGTGTTGCGACAGAAGATGGTGGAGCGCGAAGTGGTTGAGCTGGAGCGTGCGATGCGTGGTAGGGAGATGTCCTCGGCTCACGATCAGCGTTCGCGAAGGGACAGGAACGCATGACCAGGGTGCTTCATGTTGCCGACAGCATGTCGTCGGGGGTCGGGGCAGTTGTAGCTGACATTGTTCGAGAGCACACCAGCGTCGAGCACGAGATTCTGGCATACAGTCGATCCGAAGACATGCAACGTAGGGTGAGCGGGTGCGCGACCACCATTCGGGGCAGTCGCCTCTCAGTCGCTCTACATGCTTTGCGGCGAGCCGCCTCCGGTGAGTACGACGTCTTTCACTTCCATGGCGTTCGGTCTAGCTATGTTCGGCCGCTGGTGAAGCTTCTTGGCGCAAAGGTCGCGTACTCACCGCATGGCTATGGCTTCCTGTACGAGGACATACCGCAATGGGCCCGCACCGCTGTGCGTACGGGCGAGCGCGTCCTTGCTCGATTCACGGACAGCGTGGTCGCTGTCGGCGCGTCCGAGGCACTTCAAGCGCAGATGGCCTCAACGTGGCCCAAGGCGACCGTTCTTCCTCACGCGGCTACCAGCTCAGCGAGTGGGGCGCGAACCGAGCCGAACCTTGTCGTGACCTCGGGAAGGATCGTCCCCCAGAAGGGACCAGACATCTTCGAGGAGATTGCTGTAGGGCTCGAGGATCGGGCTACATGCGTGTGGGTCGGCGACGTTGATCCTCACGCACCGGTAGGCGCAGGTGCCGATGGGCAGCCCACGCTGTCGGAGTACAAGACTGGCTGGCTACCACCAGATGTGGCCCTTAGCTGGCTAGCCGCAGCCACCGTCTACCTGCATACCGCCCGTTGGGATGGGTTTCCGGTCGTCGTGTGTGAGGCTGCCGACTTGGGCGTACCCGTCCTCGTTCTCGAGACGGACTCAGTGCGTCAGGACCTGCCCTGCGAGTTGTTGTTCGACAGCGCTGCGGACGCAGCAGCGAGAGTTGCGAGGTGCATATCCGACGTTGGCTATCGAGCTCACCTGGTAGACGTAACGACGGATTGGAGAAGGGAGTCCCTTGCCGCACGTGCCAGGCAACTCCCAGAACTCTACACGTTTGAGGGTGGCACGAATCGATCAGGCAACGCGGGGAACGGGCGTCGGTTCCTTCCGAATCGCGAGCAAGTCGTGACGTACTCAGGAGTTATGGATGAGGCCTGACTTCTTGATTGGTGGTGCAGCGCGCTGTGGGACCACCCTTCTCTGTTCTGTCTTGGACCGACACCCCGAGGTGAAACTGAGCGATCCCAAGGAGCCCCACTTCCTCGCATACGGAAAGCCGGGTGTCGAGTTTCTGGGGCCGGGTGATGACAAGACGATGAACGCTCGCGCCGTAACGACCGAAGGCCGTTGGAGGCAGCTCTTTGCCGGCGACGCAAAGTTGAAGGGTGAAGGGAGCGTGACAACGCTCTACGAGTACGAGGAGAGCATTCCGGCAATCCACAGGTTCTGCCCAGAGGTCAGAATGGTCTTTCTCCTGCGTGAGCCGGTGGAGCGGGCATTCTCGGCTTTCAGCTATATGAAGACTCGAGGCTACGAGCCGGCGGCTACCTTCGAAGAGGCTCTCAGCCTGGAAGCCGAGCGCCGTTCGGGTCGATGGCAACATATATGGCACTATTCTCGCGAGAGTCGATACTCTGATTCAGTCGCAGCCTTCTGCGAGTCCTTCGACTCTGATCAGATGCTATTCGTCTACTACGAATCGCTTGTCGCGGAGCCAAGTCGCGAGCTAAAGAGAGTCCACGATTTCCTTGGTCTGGAGAGCACTCAGGAAAGCGGCGAGCTTGGCGCAGTCGTGAACAGGTCGGGTAGGCCTAAGTCCGCGACTCTGACCAGCCTGGCGCGGCAAGTCGGTGATAGTCCGGTCCGCGGGTTGGTCAGGTCGGTGTCAAGTCTGCGGATGAGGGAGGCAGTGCGTCGCAGGCTTGTTAGTGACATCCGTGTGTCCGATCACGAGCGCCAGCTTGCTATGGAGATGATCGGCCCCGCTGGCAACCTTCCCAAGGTGGAGGACCGTCCAGGATGGGCAACAAGTTGGTTCGAGTGAGGCTAACCACGTGAAGGTTCTTCAGGTCCACAACCTGCAGTCTGCTTACGGTGGAGCAGACGAGGTGATCCGTCTAGAGTCCGCCGCTCTGCGTTCCAAAGCGATTGACGTTGAGTTGTACACAGTTAGTACTACTGAAGCCCTGGACGCGCATGGTCGCACGTCGGTCGCTTTGCGATCGGTAGTTAACAGGACCGCCTATCAGGAGCTCCTGCAAAGAATCCGCGACTTCCAACCAGATGTGGTGCACTTCCACACTCCGTTTCCTCTTCTTTCACTTGCGGCTTTCAGGGCTGCCTACGTCGAAGGCGTAGCGTCCGTTGTCACCTGTCATTCCTTCCGATTCTCGTGCATTGCCGGCAATCTGCTCAGAGACGGCCAGAGCTGCAGCCTATGCGTCGGCAAGAAGCTCAAATGGCCAGGAATCGTGCACCGTTGCTATCGGGATTCCGTTTCGGGGTCCGCTGCGTTGGTTGCGGGTATAGGTCTTCATCGTACCGTATGGAGCTATCAAGACTGGATCAACCGCTTTGTCGTCATGACTCCCTTCGCTCGGGATGTGCTTGCAAAGGACGTTGGCAACGCTGAGAGGATAGTAGTCAAGCCCAACTTTTCTGAGGATCTGGGTTTCGTTCGTCAGCCGAATGTTGATCGGGGATCGGTAGGTCTCCGGTTCGTCTTCGCCGGCCGTCTTGAGCCAGAAAAGGGCATCAAAACACTGATGGAAGCATGGCGTCAACGGTCGGCGCAGGGCGCTGAAAGCCAGTTGGTGGTGGCCGGCGATGGGAGCTTGCGTGCCGAAGTTGAGGAGCTGGTTCGCAAGGATCGCACGGTGCGCTATGAGGGCTTCCTCTCAAGGAAAGAGATGCGCGTACTCCTTCAGTCTGCTGACTGTGTCTTGTTTCCGTCTGAGTGGCCCGAGGCTGGTCCAACCCTGGCAATGATGGAGGCGTTCTCGGTCGGAGCCCCGATACTTGCAGCCGATGAGCCCAACTTTGCATCGGCGATATCACAAGGGCAGAACGGTTGGGTGTTCCAGGGGGGATCGACGGCGGACCTAGCGCGTGCGCTGTCGAGTGTTGAGGCTCTAGGCTCGGACAACCTCGCCAAGCTGAGGGTGGCGAGTAGAAGGACCTTCGACGGCAGGTTCTCCGAAGCCGTAGTGGTGCCGAAGCTGATCGCCATCTACGAAGAGGCGCTCACCCAGGCAGCATTCTCTAATCATACGTCGAGTGGCACGAAAGTTCGGCTCGCCGAGCGGGCCGAAGGCTAGGGTTGAGTTTGCTCAGTCTGTTTGCCCTCCTGTTGTTTGTGCAGCTGCTGTATATCACCATCGGGCTATGGCTTCTTGATCGTGGGCGGCTCGGTCACGTTGTGGACTTCTATGTGGTCGGGTTCGCCGGCTTCTTCCTTTTTCGGGCTGGCCTCCTCGTGATGGGGCTGGATAGCTTTATTTTCCCAGCCCTAGGGTCCGAGGGCGTTCCGGACCAGGCCAGGGCGGTCGAGGACGCGCTGGTTGCGCTGGTGGTGTGGCAAGCGTTGGTCTCGGTCGGGGTGGTGTTGGGGCGCCGGCTGGTGGCGCCGCGGCGCTTAGTGGGGGGCTCACTCCGGGCCATCTCGACGAGTCGGCTCCGCCACCTGCTTCTCGTCGCTGCTGCTGTTGGGTCAGCGGTAGCTGTAGCCGTGGTTGCGTCAGAGGCTGGCGGCATCGAAGACACGATTGCGGCAAGCAAGGCCGAGAAGGCTCTTGGTGGTCTCTTTTTCCTTCAGTTCATTCCGATTGCCGGGATGCTCTGGGCTTCACATCTGGCTCTCGACGAGAGAGACCGTTTGAAGAGTCTCTGCTACTGGATCTCCTCGACCGGGTTCGCAGCAACTGTAATGATATGGGGGAGCCGGCGAGTGCTTGTGGTGCTAGCTGCACTTATCGTAGTTAGCATGCTGCGGTCGAGCGTGAGCGCCCGCATCGACCTGGCACGGCTCGTGCTCTTGGCTCCAGCGACCATCCCCCTCCTATTGGGGCTATCGATCGCCCTTCGACGGTGGAGGGATGGAGCCATAGGTGGAGGCATCAGTGGAAAAGTTGCTAGCGAGCCAATCTGGAGACAGGCGAGTCTATCAGCAAACGCTACCTATTTTGAGGCATTCACTTTGGCCACACGAGACTTCCCGGAGGTGCACAGCTACTGGGGGGCTCAGCCTTTTATGGACGGACTTCTCGGCGTAGTGCCACGGCTGCTGTGGTCAGGTAAGCCAGAGGGCGTAGCGATAGGTGCGGAGTTCCGCCAGATATATGAACCGCAGATTTTGAATGGTTGGCCCGTCGGTGGGGTCGGTGAATGGTACTTGTCGTTCGGTTGGTTCGGTCTGCTGGTGGGAGCGTTGCTGTCAGGTTTTTTGCTGTCGGCGCTCGGCAACACGATCAGGAAGTACGGCTCGCTCCCGTTTGCAGCAGCTTTCGGCCTGCAGATACTCGAGCTTGGATTCGGCGGGCAATCCGCCGTTCGATGGTTCGGTTGGATAGTTCCGACGCTACTAGTGGTCTGGTTTATTGAATGGCAAGCACGACAAGAAGCAGTCGGTCGGCTAAGGCGGGATCCGGACCTGCAGCTCAGTCTGCACTGACTGCGGTTGATCAAGCCCTCTCGGGTTTTACGAATCTCGCTACGGTGCTTGCGTCCTCGGCGTTGGCTGGCGCTGAGGAGTTTGGTTGGTTTGCCACCTACTACTCGTTCTCGATTGCCTGGGTGGCGTTCATGCGAAGTTATGCGGGTGAGGGGGGACTGCGCGAATCAGGCGCGGCGTCGCCTGATTTCCTCACCTTGGCTGTTTCGAGGCGTGCGCTCGAGCTCGCTCCGCTTTCTGCAGTGGTCGGTGGTCTTCTTGCAGGGAGCACTATCGGATGGCGAATCAGCGCCTTAGGCCTGGGTGCAGCGGCCCTAGTCGTGGTGAGCCTTCAGGAGGTCTTCCGCTACCTCGCTGTTCAGTCCGGATCGGCGTTTCGTGCAGTGGTATCGGAGTGCTGTTGGCTGCTAGCGCTATGTGCTGCACTGCTTCAGTTCGACGGGCCGTGGAGCGCAGAAGTGATGGTTGCCGTCTGGCTCTGTCCCGCTCTGCTCGCCCTGGTGCCTGTCCTTCCGGACTGGCGGACAGTGCCGAGACGTAGATCGGGGGACCCTCGCAATCGTCGAGATTCCGCGGCTCTTGGGCTCGAGACGTTGCTTGCGATGTTGTCGACTGCCGGAGTGAGTGGATTCGCAGGCTTCTTTGTTGGGCCCGTGGCAGCGGGTCAGATGCGGCTACTGCAGTCAGTGTTCGGGCCGCCGTCTATTGGGGTCGACGTTCTACGGAAGCGGCTCAGCGTGAGGTATGCCCGTTCAACGGCGACGACGAGCTTGGCAAGATCCGCTGTCTGGTCTGGTTGGGTTGCAACCGCTGCCGTAGTTGCAATCGCGATCGTCGGATGGGCCGCTTTAGAGAGTGACGGGTATCCAGGCTCGATCGCTCGGCAAGCGTGGAATCCAGGTGTGTTTGCGGCGCTGGGCCTCGCCTTTGTCGTCCGAGCTGCCGGCACTCCATTCTTGAGTTTCGTTCGCATGCGCGGCCATATGAAGGTCTTGCTAGTGGCACGCTACGGCGCTGTCGTCCCAGTCCTTTGTGGGCTGATTGCTGGCCGCTATACAGCAAGCCTGACGCTAGTTGCCCTAGGCATGATGTTGTCGGTGTTGTGGGCCAACGGCTTCGTTGCATGGGTGACAGTCCAGCAAGCCCAACGGGCCACAAACGAGGCCCTGGGGATGCATCCGTGACCCCAGTCCGCTGCGTCGAGTGATCAGCCATCTCAGGGATCGGGCCCCACAACCCGATCCCTGAGCATGGCGTCAGGGTCCGCCGCCCGACTGGGTCAGGCCGATGATCCAAAGGTCAACGGCCCGACCACGAAGGGATCGGCCCGGCCGGGGCGTTGATGAGACTTCCCCAGCCAAGTAGTGCGGATGGCCCCCAGGCCCGCCCAGGCCCGGCGCCGGACAGCCCGCCGACTGTGCTTGATGTCGCCAAATCGAGCCTGATCGGGCCGCACTGGTAGCCTCGCGTCCTATGAGCAGCTCAGATCCCGCCCTGCTCGCGCTCCACGGCCTCCGACTCAAGGGGCTGTCGGCCACCGACACCCTCGCCGGCCTCCTGCCGGTGACCTCGGCCGACCTCTCGTCGGCACTGGAGGCGCTGGCAGCCGGTGGACATGTCGAGTTCCGCGAGACCCACCGCAACGGTTGGGTTCTCACCGACCAGGGCCGTACCCACCACGAACGCCTCCTGGCCGACGAGCTCGACGCCGCCCCCGGCCGTCGGGCCTCCGTCGAGACCGTCTACCGCACCTTCCTCCCGGTCAACGCCCGCTTCCTCGCCCTCTGCACCCGCTGGCAGGTCCGCACCGACGACGACGGCGCCACCATCGTCAACCGCCACGACGACCCCGCCTACGACCAGTCCGTCCTCGACGAACTCCAACTGATCGACCGGGAGATCCGCCCCCTCCTCTACGGCCTGGCCGGCATCCTTTCCCGCTTCGAGATCCACCGCAGTCGCCTCGTCGACGCCCTCGACCACGTCCTCGACGGCGACCACCGTTGGCTGGCCGACCCCCTCGTCGACTCCTACCACACCGTCTGGTTCGAGCTCCACGAGGACCTCCTGGCCTCCCTCGGCCTCGACCGGGCCACCGAGACCGCCCGCTACGAAGCCGCCGCCTCCACTCCCGGCCAGTAGCCACCACCGCTGAGACCGTTGACCGGCGGCGACTAGGGTCGACCCCACCCATGGGGTCGAGTCCGCAACGCCCGACGGGGCCGCCGCCCACCACCGCTGCCGCCCTGCGCATCACCGTGTTCTCCGGCGCGCCCGACGCCAACGCCTTCCTGGCCACGGTCCGCCTCGCCCTCGACGACGCCCCGGCCCAACCCGACGCCATCGCCACCCTGTGGCCGCAGTCCGCCGTCGCCCCGAGCGAGATCACCGCCATCGAACTCGGCACCGTCGCCGTCGGCACCCACGGACCCGACAGCCTCCTCGTCACCATCACCAGCCGCACCCTCACTGCCGACCGACTCGACGAGGTGTGGGCCCGCTGGGTCCGCCCCCGCCTCCTGCCCCAGCCGCCCGCCCCGCCTCCGACGATCGCCACCGAGAAGGTGCTCGACCTCACCGGACATCGAGCGCCGTTCGCCTGGCCGACTGACCCGGCCCAGGGCGGCGATGTTGGTGGCCCCGGGTCGCTGCGTCCACCGTCCGGGCCCGGCGTGGGTGGCCCCGTTTGGCCCACGCAGTCCGCTGGTCGACCGCCCCCGGCGACGATCGGGTCGCCTACGCAACCTCCGGGTCAGCCGCCCCCGCCAGGTTCGGGTGCGCCGACGCAGTCCGGCAGGCGGCACCCGCCGCCGGGTCAGCCGTACCAGGCGCCTCCCCGCACCCAGGATCACACGGGGCAGGTGCCGATCCTCCGGCCGTCGACTCCCGACCCGGTCGACCAACTGCTGGCTCGACAGCTCCAGGACGGTCGCATCGCCTTCAACCCGCCGACCGCCATGGCCGTCGGCGCCACCGAGCAGTTCGCCGTCCGCATCATCCGCAACACCGACCTCGACCAGCTCCTCCTCGACGCCCTCCCCGGCACCGGCCGCCCCCACGTGGAGTCGGTCGAGACGACGGGCCTGATGAAGGTCCGGGCCTCGACCAGCGACGGCCTCCGCCTCACCTCGCTCAGCGAGGAGACCCAGCCGGTCTCCTCCCAGCGCCCCACCGACTGGACCTTCGCCGTCGAGGCCACCGAACACGGGCGGCAGTACATCTGGGTCAGCATCTCGGCCACCCTCCCGGGGCAGGGCCCGACCGGCGGCTCGACGCTCAGCCTCCCCGTCCTCCACCGCACCATCGAGGTGGCCATCGGCCCTGGCGCCCGCATCCGTGGCTTCGTCACCGACAATTGGCAGTGGCTCATCGGCACCGCCGTCGCCCTGTCCGGCGCCGTCCTCGCCTGGCTCAGCCTCCTCGGCTAGCAGACACCGCTTGACAATCGAACGTATGTTCGATAAGGTGAGAGGCCTTCGAGGTCTCGGCCTCCGCTCACTGGTTGTTCTCCGCAGACCGATTGCCCGTGCCCTTTGGCTGGTGCATGGCCTGCGGAGCTTCCGCCGAGGAGGCGTTGCTCGATGCAGGTGCTCGAAGAGGCCGTCGATGTGATGGTGCCGCGTTTTCGCGACGGCATCGATGCGCTCGCCGCAGATGCGCTGGCGGAACGATTGCGGCTGCTCCGCCGTCTTCAATCCTCGGTCGATGCCGCCATCACCCTCGTGGGTCGACGAGCGGATGCGCTCGCAGCGGCCGGACGCTCAGGCGACGCGGCCGACGTGTTGCGAGGCGACGGTTCGGTGCGCGGCCGGACGGCCCGGGGTGAGGCGCAACGCGCCCGCCTCGTCGGTCGGATCCCGCAGTTCGAGCACGGCCTGGCGACTGGCGCGCTCGGAGGCGCCCAGCTCGACTCCCTGGTTCGTCATCTCGATCCGCTGACCGATGACGGCCTCGCCGTCGTCGATACCGCCGAGCTGACCCGGCAGGCCGCTCGGCTTCCGGCCGACACGTTCGACACCGTCGTCAAGCGGGCCGTCGCCGCTGCTGCGCCCGACGAGCCGAGGCGCACCGCGGTCGAGCGGCGTGCGGCATCGCAGGTGCGCCACTGGTTCGACGACGCCACCGGCATGGGCCACCTCCATGCCCTGCTCGACCCCGAACGCTACGAAGCGGTCACCACCGCACTCGACCGGCACACCGCTTCGCTCGCCGCTGCGTCCGATGCGCCGATCACGAAGGACGCGCACTTGGCGGCCGCGGCGCTGGTCGATCTCGTGACTGGGGAGGGGCCTCGTGGAACATCACGGGCGCATGTGACGCTCGTGGTCGACGCGGCGACGGGGCGAGGTGAGACCGGGCACGGTCATGAGCTTTGCGACGAGGCCACCGCCCGCCTCCGATGCGACGCCGTCGAGCAGGAGGTGACGGTGGACGACACCGGCCTGCCGATAAACGTCGGACGCCGGTACCGCACCGCCACCTCCGCACAGTGGACGGCGATCCGGGCGATGTACTCGGGGTGCGCCTGGGAGGGCTGCCACCGTCCGCTCGGTTGGTGCCAGCTCCACCACCTCACACCCTGGAGCGTCGGTGGCCGGACCGATCTGGCCAACCTGGTGCCGCTGTGCTCGGAGCATCACCACCGGGTCCACGAAGGGCGGTGGTCGATCGAGCTGCTGCCCGATCGACGCCTCCGGATCCACCGACCGGACGGTTCCTGTCATGCGCTCACGGCACCACCTCGACGATTCGCCGCTACCGGTCCGCCTGGATCTGGAGGAACTTCACCGAGAAGCCGTCCCACAAATAGTCGCCGGCAAGACAATCCGGGCGGGGTCCGATGGTCCACGTGAGCGTGTTCTCCCCGGGTTGGAGCTGGGTCGGATCGAGCGGCAGGCGGAAGCTCTTCCAGTTCACGCTGTGGCAGTTGTTGTGGTCGTACTGATACGGATCGACGGCCTGGGCCGGGCCGCCGTTGATGCTGAGCAGCACCTGGCCCGTCTTGGGCTGATGGAGCTGCCCGAACAGCACAAGCTCCGTACCGGAGCCGTCGTCGCCCAGCGCCGCCAGGTCGGCGGGCAGTTCGATGGTCACCGTCTCGGTCTCGCCGATCCGCCGGTCGCCGTCTCGCTGGAGGTACACCACGTCGTCGGCCTCATAGACGTCGTAGCGACCGACATCGGGACCGTCGAAGCGGATGTTGTCCCAGTGGAAGGTGTAGGTGTCGGTGTTGCCGTCCTTGGTCGGGTTGTAGGCGTGCGTCTTGAACAACACCAGCCCCTGATCGAAGGGCAGCCCACCGGGCACGTCCACGTTCCAGGTGTCGAAGCCGCCATCAGCGGTCTCGATGGCCCAATGGACGGTGTCGTCGTCGAGCCAGATCCGCATCGTCCGCCGCACCCGACGGTCATCGAGGGCCGGGTCTTCCGGGTGCTTGTCCCGCCACCAGGCCCAGTCCCACCGGCCCCGCTCGGTCTCCTTGGCCAGCCACCCCTCGGGCGCCAGCGCTCCGGTGCCGACCTTGATCGTGCGCACGTTGCGGCGGAAGTCGAGCACGATCCGATCCTCGGGGTAGGTCTCGTCGATGGGCGAGTCCACCGGACCGGACCCCACCTTCAGCTGATCCCGGGGGGCGATCATGATCTCCCACCAGCTCCGCACGGCATGGGCGTCGTTGATGTTCACCTCGAACTCGAGGAACCCGCCGTCGCCGAAGTCGAACTCCTGCCTCGGCCAGAACGCGCTCACCGAGTAACCCTCCACGTCGCCCATCGACGACATCATGTGGTTCTTGCAGATGAAGAAGGTCTCGTCGGGGTTCGAGCCGTTGGTGTCCTGCCGGGTCTCGACGTAGCGCTGGGGGAGGGGCGACACCTCGGGGTTGGGCCCGGCGCAGTTCTCGGCGTGGTCGACCAGGAACGGTCTGTACGTCTTGGAGAAGTGGTGGCCCGGGTGGCTCCGGTGGGTGGCGACGAACTCGAAGTCGTCGGGCAGCAGGTCCTGCGATGGCGACGCCGGGTCACCATCGAAGGTCTCGGTGAACACCCAGTCGACCGGCGCCGTCGTCCAGTCGTCTCCCGCCCCGGGGGCCGTGGTCGGCGGCCCGGCGACGGTGGTCTCGCCACCGATCGTCGGGGGCACCGGTTCCGCCGGCGCAGTGGTGGGCGGCGCAGTGGTGGGCGGCGCCGTCGTGGTGGGCACCGTGGTCGGGGGCGCTGTGGTGGCGGGCGGCGGCGGCTCCGGGGCGTCAGCCGAGACGATCCGGACATCGTCGATGAAGATCGGGGCCGGGTCGGCCTGGCCCTGGGTCTGCCACCAGAAACCGCCGACGGCCCCGGTCACCCCGAGGTCGGCCAGCGGGATCTCGAACGTCGTCCACCGGTTGCCGGGCGCCTCCACCCGCTGGCCGCCACCGGCGGCGGCGAACGAACCGCTCATCGCCACGACGTTCAGCGTGACCGACCCGTTGGCCCCGCCGTGGACGGCGAAGCGGAGGACGGCGCCATCGGCCGGCGTCACGTTCTCGTAGTGACCCAACGACAGACCACCCCACGGGGCCATGTCCACCTCGATTGCGGTGATGCCCTCGGCCACCTGCCCGGTGGCGGCCAGGTCGACCTCGGCCCACGACCAGTCGGCGAAGCCCTCGCCCACGGCATCGTCGTAGACCACGATGTCGGCCGGGGCGCTCTGGGCCGCCGAGGTGAAGGCCATGACCACACCTCCCACCAGGAGGGCGGCGATGGCCAGGGGGAGAAGCCGCCGCCGACGAGGAGGCGCGTCGGCGGCCAGGGGGGTGGAATCACTCATGTCGAGCACGGTAGAAAGGGCCGTGCTCGCAAGCTGGGCGCCAACCCGACGCCAATCGGACAGCGTCCCGACGACTCGCCGTCGCCCGTCGTCATCCGGCGGCCACACACGGCGACGACCACACCGGGAACGGTCGAAACGCGACGTTCACGGTGGGGAAATGCCTTGGTCACAGCGTCGGGACAAGGTTGATTGCGAGGTGCCATGACCGTTCCATCGATCGATATTTCCGGGCTCTTCTCCACCGACAAGGCGGAACGTCGCAGCGTGGCGACGGACATCGGAGAAGCATGCGAACGGGTCGGATTCTTGACGGTGACCGGTCATGGCATCTCGACAGAGCTGATCGACGAGGCCTTCGGCCAGACCCGGCGGGTGTTCGAGCTGCCGGAGACGGCCAAGATGGCCGCCGCCTGGAGCGACGACCGCCCCAACCGGGGCTACGACCCGGCAGGCAACCAACGCCTCGACGAGGAGGCCGCCGCCGACCATAAGGAGGCGTGGTCGTTCGGTCCCGAGCATCTGGCCGGCTCCTCCGGGCCCATGCAGGTGGCGAACACCTGGCCCGACCTCGACGGGTTCAAGGACCCGATCATGACCTACCACGCGGCCGCCATGGATCTCGGTGAGCGGCTCCTGCGGGCCATGGCCCTCTCGCTGGCCCTGCCCGAGGACTTCTTCACCCCGTTCCACACCAACCCGGTCTGCACCCTCCGCCTCCTGCACTACCCGCCCCGACCGGCCGCCGCCGGCAACGACGAGTTCGGCTGCGGGGCCCACACCGATTGGGGTGCGGTCACGATGCTGGCCCAGGACGACGCCGGCAGCCTGGAGGTGCAGGCCAAGGACGGCAGCTGGATCGCCGTTCACCCCGAGCCGGGGGCGCTGGTGATAAACGTCGGCGACCTGTTGGCCCAGTGGACCAACGACCGCTACACCTCCACCCGCCATCGGGTGTTGGGCGTGCCCGGCCGGTCCCGCTACTCGGTGGCCTGCTTCTACGACCTCGACCACGACGCCGTGATCGAGGTGCTCCCCACCTGCACCGACGCCGACAACCCGCCTCGCTACCCGGCCACCACGGCGGGCCAGCACCTGCAGGCCCGCTTCGAAGCCTCGATGCCGGGATGACGGCGCCCGAGCTCGTCGTTCCCGCCGCCGCCCCCGCCCCCGCCCCGACCGCCACCGTCACCCCCGCCCCCGCCCGCACCATCACTCCCGGCCCGACCCCCACCGTCACCCCCGCCCCCGCTCCGATCGACACCCCGACGCCGACCGCCCACCGCACCTCAACCGCCCACCGCACCGCCGACCCCGCAACCGACCCGAGCCCACGCCCGAGCACCGCCCCCGACCCCACCGCCGCTCCCGGGCCCACCCCGACGCTGACCGCCCACCCTGGTACCCCGCCGCAGCGCCCGCAGCCGCCGACGGCCGCGATCTCGCCATCGCCATCGCCATCGCCACCACCCTCGGACCCGAGGCCATGACCGGGCCCACCTCGTTCCTGCTGACCGGCGCCGTCGTCCTCCCGTGCGAGGGGGACAGGGCCTGGCTCGACCCCGGCGCCGTCCTCGTCCTCGACGGGGTGATCGCCGCCGTCGGCACCCCCGAGGAGGTCTCGCACCACCCGGCGGCGGGCGGCGTCGTCCGGCCGGAAGCCGTCGGCACCGCCGTCGACGCCACCGCTACGTCGGGCGTCCCCGTCATCGACCGCACCGGGCACGTGATCATCCCCGGCCTCCACAACTGCCACCTCCACTCCGGCCTGCTGCGGGGAACGGCGGAGTCGCTGGCCCTGTGGGAGTGGCTGGAGAACCACGTCGACCCCGCCCATCGGGCCCTCACCCCCGAGATCGCGGAAGCCGCCTCGTGGATGGCCTACACCGAGGGTCTCCTCGGCGGCACCACCTCGGTGCTCGACATGTGGCGCCACATGGAGGGCGCAGCCCGGGCCGCCGACACCCTCGGCATCCGGGCCACCCTCGCCCCCTACACCGCCGACCGCTACCCGTGGTTCGAGACACTGGAGACCAATCGTCGGCTCCTCGACACCCACCGGGTCGCCGCCGGCGGTCGGGTACGGACCTGGGTCGGCCTCGAACACCTCTTCTACTGCTCGCCCGACATGTTCCGGGCCGCCGCCGCCCTCGCCGCCGAGTACGACACCGGCCTCCACACCCACTCCTCGGAGACCACGTGGGAGGTTGAGGAGTGCGTCCGCCTCCACGGCGGCCGACCGATCGAGGTGTTCGCCGAGCGGGGCATCCTCGACGGGCGCGCCGTCGTCGCCCACGGCGTCTGGCTCGACGACACCGAGATCCAGGTCTGCGTCGACACCGGCACCGCCGTCACCCACTGCCCGTGCTCCAACATGAAGCTCGCCTCCGGTCCGGCCCGCATCGGTCACTACCGCCAGGCCGGGATGACGGTGGCGCTCGGTACCGACGGCGAGAAGGAGAACAACAACCTCGACATGCTGGAGGAGATGAAGTTCGCTTCCCTCCTGCAGAAGGTCAGCGACCTCGACCCCACCGTCGGCGACCCGTGGGACATCCTCGACATGGCCACCCTCTCGGGGGCCAAGGCCCTCGGCCTCGACGACGTCACCGGCTCGATCGCCGAGGGCAAGGCGGCCGACCTGGTCGCCGTCGACCTCCGAAGCCTCCACTTCGTGCCCGTCCTCGGCGGCGACGACTTCAACGTGCCCGCCCACCTCGTGTTCACCGCCTCCGCCCGCGATGTGGCCGACGTGTGGGTCGAAGGCCGCCACCTGGTCACCGGCGGCGAGGTGCTCACCGTCGATGTGGCCGCCGTCGCCGCCGAAGCCCAGGCCGCGGCCGAGGAGCTGTTCGAGCGCCGACGGCGACTGCCGCCCACCACAAGCGTCGCCACCGACTTCGGCAAGGAGCCTGCGCTATGACCGAGACCCCGGCACCCGAATCCCCGGCGCCCAAGGCGAGTACACCCGAGCCTCCGATGCCGGCAGCCACGACCGACGGGCCCACCACCGACCCGATCGGCCGGCCCACCACCGACCCGACCGACGGGCCCACCACCGACCGACCGGTCGACGATCCGATCACCGGGGTGTACACCGACACCTACCCGGCCCAGGTCGGCAGCCAGGCCATCGACCTCCCTCTCCTCGCCCTCAACGACAGCCTGGCCATCTCGCTGCTGATCACCGTCGACGTGCCGCTGTCATTCATCGAGCAGGCCGGGGTCGAGCTGGCCGAGCAGCTGGCGCCCTTCGAGCCCGATGTGGTGGCGGCCGCCGCCACCCTCGGCATTCCGGTCGGTTGGGCGACGGCCCGCGCCCTCGGCCACGACGAGATGGTCGTGCTCCACAAGACCCCCAAAACCCACCTGGCCGACGGCTTGGTCGAGCCGCTGTCGTCGATCACCACCGAAGCCGAGCAGGCCTTCCGCCTCGACCGCAAAATGCTCCACCGCATCGAGGATCGCAACGTCGTCCTCATCGACGACGTCTTCTCCACCGGGGGCACCGCCGCCGCCGGCGTCCGCCTGCTGCAGCGGGGCGGCGGTCGGGTCGTCGCCCTCGGCGCCCTGCTGACCGAGGGTGACCTGTGGAAGGCCAAGCTGCCCGACCACGTCGACAGCACCGTTGCACTCGGCACGGTCCCGGTGTTCGAGCCGGTCGACGGCGGCGGGTGGACACCAACGGCCGCCCCCGACGGCGCCTGAGGCCCGATCGATCGCCATGGCCCACCACACACCGGCAACCGACCACCCCGACCGTTGGCGGGTGCTCGTGGTGTGCTGCGTCGCCCTCTTCCTGCTGGTCTCCTCACTCAGCGCCCTCAACGTCGCCCTCCCCACCATCCAACGCCAGTTCGACGCCTCCACCTCGGCCCTGCAGTGGATCGTCGACGCCTACGCCGTCGTCTTCGGCGGCCTCCTCCTCACCGGCGGCGTGATCGGCGACCGGATCGGACGACGCCCCACGCTCGCCGGCGGGCTCGCCCTGCTCCTGATCGGCGGCATCATCGGCGGCACCGCAGGCTCGGTCGCCGCCCTCATCGCGGCCCGGGTGGTGGCCGGGCTCGGCGCCGCCCTGATGATGCCGGCCACGCTCTCCACGCTGACCGACGTCTTCGCCCCCGGCGAGCAGGCCCGGGCCATCGCCATCTGGGCCGGGGTGGCCGGTGGGGGAGCGGCCTTCGGGCCGCTGATGAGCGGCTGGCTGTTGACGATCTCCGATTGGCCTGCCATCTTCTGGCTCAATGTCGTGATCGCCGCCGTCGGCATCGTCGGCGTGGCCGCCATCGTGCCTCGTCTGCCGGGCGGCGCCACCGGGCCCCTCGATCTGCCGGGGGCGGCGTGGTCGACACTCGCCATCGGCGCCGCCCTCTACACCGTGATCGCCGCCCCCGAGGGCCTCACCGAGCCCCGCACCGTGGCCGCCGCCGTCATCGCCGTCGTCGCCACCACCGCCTTCGTCCACCGCCAGCGGTCCTACGCCCACCCGATGCTGCCGCTCCGGGTGTTCGAGCGGGTCGAGGTGCGGGCTGGAGTGGCCACCCTGATCCTGGCCGCCGTCGGATTCGCCGGCGTGCTCTTCGTCGCCGCCCTCCACCTGCAGATCGGCTGGGGCGAATCGGCCCTGGTCACCGGCGCCCTCCTGGCCCCGATCGGGGCGGTGGAGTTCGCCGTCGCCAGCCGATCGCCCGACATCGCCCGCCGCATCGGCACCGGCCGCTCGATCGCGATCGGTCTGGTCTGCATGGCGGCGGGCTACATGACCATGGCCCTCGTCCCCACCGGAGACCGGCTCACTTTCGTGGCCGCCGGGGTGGTGGCCGGCATCGGCAACGGCCTCGTCATTCCCGCCTCGATCGACCGGGTGGTCGGCGGCGGCGATCCCGAACTGGCGGGGGTCACCGCCGGGCTCAACGAAACCTCGATCGAGATCGGGGCGTCGATCGGGGTGGCCGCCCTGGGCGCCGTTCAACGCCTGGTCTTCGCCTCCCGGCTCCCGACCGGCGCCGCAACCGAGTCGGTGGAGCGGGCGTTGCTCGACGTCGACGCCGACACCGTCTTCGCCGCCTTCCGGGCCGGTTCCCAGGCCGGACTGGTGACGGCCGCCGTCGCCGCCGTCATCGCCGTCCCCATCGCCCTCGCCCCGGAACGACGCGCCGCCCGATCGGCCGCCCTGAGGGCGACGCCACAACCGGGACCGGCACCGTGATCAACCGAGGCGCTCGGGTGGCCCGCCCCTGGTCCGGCCGACTGGAGGACCCGCCCTTCGTCACCGGCGCCGCCCGCTACCTGGCCGATGTGGTGGCCGCCGGTGGCTACGAACACGTGGCCATCATCCGCAGCCCGGTGGCGCATGGCACCTGGCGGTCGACCCGCCGGGAAGGGGCTGAGGCGCAGGGGACCGTGGGCGACAACGCCGAGATCCTCGACCTCGACGCCTTCGCCTCGCTGCCGAACCGGGTCCCCATCGTGTGGCGACTCGGCGATCAGACCCAGGAGTACAGCTCCCTCGCCGATCCCGTCATCCGCTACGTCGGCCAGCCGGTCGGGCTCCTCATCGGGCCCGACCCGACGACCCTGGCCGACGCCATCGAGTCGGTGGAGGTCGACATCGAGGAACGACCACCGGTCGCCACCATCGACGACGCCCTCGCCCCGGGAGCCCCCCGCCTGCACGCCGACCGGCCGGGCAACATCCTCTGCGACTTCACCGTCGGCGACCCGGCCGACGAGGTCGAGGCGCGCCTGGCGGAGGCCTGCCACGTCGTCGAGGCGACGTTCCGACTCGGTCGGGTCGCCGGGGTCCCACTGGAGGGCCGAGGGCTGGCGGCCCGCATGGTCGGCGATCGGCTCGAGGTCATCACCTCCACCCAGGCCCCCCACGCCGTGCGCGACGCGCTGGCCGCCGTCCTGGGGTGGCCCCGGCGCCGCATCCGGGTCACCACCCCCGCCATCGGCGGCGGCTTCGGGGTGAAGGATCACCCCCATGATGACGAGCTGCTCGTCGCCGTCGCCACCGCCATCACCGGTCGGGCCCTGGCCTGGACCGAGGGCCGCCACGAGTCGCTGACCGTCACCACCCAGGCCCGAGACGAGCGCCACCACCTTCGCCTCGGCCTCGACGGCGACGGCCGATTCGTCGCCCTCGACATCGACGGGCTTCGCAACGGTGGCGCCCACTTCGCCATCTTCGGCGGGGGACCCCTGTTCGCCAACCTCGGCATGCTGCCCGGGCCGTACCGCTTCGATCGCTACCACGGCCGGGGACGGGTGGTCGCCACCACCACCGTTCCAACCGCCGCCTACCGCGGCTTCGGTCAGACCCAGGCCACCTACCTCCGCGAACGACTGATCGATCTCGCCGCCGCCGCAACCGGTATCGGCCGCCTCGATCTCCGTCGTCGTAATCTCATCGCCGCCACCGACCAGCCCTACACCACCCGGGCCGGGCTCACCTACGACAACGGCGACTACGCCGCCGCCCTCGTCGCCGCCGAGAAGGCAGCGCTGACCTGGCCCGCCCCACCGGACGACGGGCGCCGCTACGGCATCGGCTACGCCCCCTACGTCCAGATGTCGGGCATCGGCTCCAGCACGATCAACGCCGCCATCGGTCTAACGATCGGCGGCTTCGAGACCGCCTCGATCGAGGTCGACCCCGACGGCGAGGTCTCGATCGACCTGGGCACGGTCAACCACGGCCAGGGCCACGCCACCAGCTTCGCCCGCCTGGTGGCCGATCGACTCGGCGTGACCCCCGACCAGGTCCGCCTGGCCGCGCCCGACACCGATCACTCGCCCTACAGCCCCTACGGAACGGCCGCCAGTCGCACCATGGCCGTGGGCGGTGCCGCGCTCATCACCGCCACCGACCGGGTGGCCGCCACCCTCCGAGCGATCGCCGCCGACGAGCTGGAGGCGGCCCCGGTCGACATCGAGCTGGTCGACGGCATGGCCCGAGTGGCGGGTGGGGGAGGCGACTCCCGACCGCTCGCCGCCCTGGCCCGCCGAGCCTGGCAGGGGCGGGCCCTCCCCGACGGTTGCGAACCGGGGCTGCACGCCCGCATCGCCTACGACCCGGTCAACTGCACATTCGGGTTCGGGGTGCACGTCTGTCGGGTCGCCGTGGACCCCGACACCGGCCAGGTGGCGATCGACCACTACCACGTGGTCCAGGACTGCGGCACGGTGATCGAGCCGGTCATCGTCGAGGGGCAGACCCATGGCGCCATGGCTCAGGGGGCCGGCGCCGCGCTGCTGGAGGAGGCCGCCGTGGACGACCGCGGTCAACCCACCACCGGGTCGTTGTTGTCATACCTGATGCCCGGTTTCGACTTCCTCCCCACCCCGGGCCTGGACCAGACCGAGACCCCGGCCCCTCACACACCGGGCGGAATGAAGGGCATCGGTGAGGGCGGCACGAACGGGGCGTTCGCCGCGGTGGCCAATGCCGTCGCCGACGCCCTTCCCGAGGTGGCCGACCAGCTGACGACGACCCCCCTCAGCCCCCAGCGGGTGTGGCGGATACTGCGCGCCCGGTGAGCTCGGGCATCGTCGAGGGCGGCGCCGTGAGCCCGAGAGCGTGCCGCATGGCGGCCAGATCGGTTCCGGACGACACCAGGGACTTGAGCCACCGGCGGTAGGCGATCGACACCTTGTCGGTCCGCACCGACAGCTCGGCCCCCGGCGTCAGGTCCATCTCCGGCGGGACCTGATTGCAGACGACGGGCTCGTCCTCGGCCAGGATCTGCCACTGGAAGTCGAGGTGGGCCTGATCGTGGATGGGTTCGAGTTCGTCGTTGCGCCCCATCAACCAGAAGCTCCGGGACACCCCGGGCTCCACCGGCGACGCCGTCATCCACAACAGTCGGCGCACGCCACCGGCCTGGAGGAACTCGATGTTGACCGTGAGCGGCATCGTCAGGCGGTAGAGGGTGGCCCCGAACATCGCGGTCGGGTCGGGCTGCATGTCGGGTGGGGCGTAGTCGAAGCGCAGCTCGTTGCCCACCCGGCCGATATCGGGCATCGGGGGCACCGGTTGGTAGCGGTCGCCCAGGCTGCCGTCGTGGACGAAGGCGAAATGGGACAGGTCGGTGAAGTTCTCCACCCGCCGACTCGCTCCGACGGGCCAGGTGTAGGGATCGGGCCGCAGCACCCGCAAGGTCGTGTCGTCTGCGCCGGGCCACTCCGGAATCGGGGGATCGAGCCGTCCGTCGAGGAGGACCCAGACGAAGCCGTAGCGCTCCTCGGTCCGGTAGCTCGTCACGCAGGCCGACGACGGGATCGGTCCCGTCGGCATCGACGGGATCTCCACGCACTTCCCGTCGTCGTCGTAGCGCCAGCCGTGGTAGGCGCATTGGAGTGTCGATGCTCCCGAGCCGACGGCGCCGGGTGAGTGGAGCACGGCGCCGACCGAGAGCCGGGCCGAGCGGTGGGGGCAGCGGTCGTCGTAGGCCACCCAGCGGTCGCCCAGGTCGGCCACCGCCAGGTCGCGACCCACCAGTCGGGCCGCCACCACCCCGGTCGGGCCCACGTCGTCCACCCGGCACACCGGGTGCCAGAAGAACGGAAGAAGATCCCACAGGCGAGGCATGTCCCAAACCTAGAACGGCCGCATTTCCAGGGTTTTTCCGGCGGTTTTCCGGTCCGTGACGGCCGTCATCCAGCTTGGGGAGGCCAGCGTTCACGGTTGGCTAACCGTGCTGAAACACCGATGGGTCACAATTGAACGATGATCAACCTCGTTGCCATCGACCAGGCCTTCGTACCCGGAGCGGACGACCAGGCAGCCATCGACGAGGCGATGATGGGTCTCGCCATCGACCAGGCCGTCCAGGGCCTCTCGGCCGGTGGTATCCCGATCGGGGCCGTGCTCGCGGTCGGTACCGAGGTGCTCGGCGCCGGGCACAACCAGCGGGTGCAGAGGGGCTCGGCCATCCGCCACGGCGAGACCGACGCCCTGGAGAACGCCGGGCGCCTGTCGGCGGCCACCTACGCCCAGACCACGATGTACACCACACTGTCGCCGTGCCATATGTGCACCGGCGCGATTCTCCTCTACGGCATCCCCCGGGTCGTGATCGGCGAGAACGAGACGTATCTCGGCGCCGAGGACCTGCTGCGTTCCCACGGCGTCGAGGTGATCAACCTCGACTCGCCTCGCTGCATCGAGCTGATGACATCGTTCATCGCCGATCGCCCCGAGCTGTGGTTCGAGGACATCGGCGAGGTGCTGGAGCCGGTGGGCGGGCCCGGCGACGGGGCCGATCCCGACGACGACCCGTCGTGCGCGTCGACGATCTGACCGCCGCCGAGCCCGCCACCGGAGCGCTGGCCCGCCAGGCTTGCGCCGAGCGGGAGGCGCTGGGTCATCCCGCGCGCTCCTGGACCGGACCGGCCCCCCGCCCCGTCGATGGGCCGACCGGCACCGAGGCCGACGATGTCTTGATCGTGGGCGCCGGTCAGTCCGGGGTTGTCATCGCCGCCGGTTTGCAGCGCGAGGGCGTGCACCGGGTCTCGGTGCTCGATCGGGCGCCGGCGGGGGAGGAGGGGCCGTGGCTCACCTTCGCCCGGATGCGCGAACTGCGCACCCCGAAGGAGCTCGTCGGTCACGAGTTCGGCCAACCCAGCCTGTCGCTGCGGAGCTGGTTCGAAGCCCGCCATGGCACCGAGGCGTGGGAGCGCGTCGACCGCATCCCCCGAACAACCTGGAAGGCCTACCTCGACTGGTACGCCACCGTCACCGGCGTGACGATCGAGAACGAGACGACCGTGGTCGATGTCCGCCCCGCCGCCCGGAGCGGCACACCGGCACCCGCCGTCGCTGCGAGCCTGCTGGCGGTGGACGTGGAGGGCCCGGCTGGCCCGGTCACCCGCTACGCCCGCACCGTGGTGTTGGCCACGGGGTTCGACGGGGCCGGGGAGTGGCGGGTGCCGGCCTTCGTCAGCGACGCCCTACCGGCCGACCGCTATCACCACAGCAACGGACCCATCGACTTCGCCGCCTTGGCCGGCCGGCGGATCGGGATTCTCGGTCACGGCGCCTCGGCCTTCGACAACGCCATCGCCGCCTTGGGGGCGGGCGCGGCCTCGGTCGACCTCTGTTTCCGTCGCCGGCGCCTGCCCCGGGTCAATCCCCACCGCTTCCTGGAGACGGGTGGAGTGATGACCCACTACCCGTCGCTCTCCGACGAAACCCGCTGGCGGGTGGCCCACTTCTTCCGATCGAACGACCAACCGCCGCCGGTTCCGACCTTCTCCCGGGCCATGGCGCTCGACGGCTTCCGCCTCCGGCCGGCCACACCCTGGTCGTCGGTCGAACTCGGCGGAGACGAGATCGTCGTCACCACTCCGCACGGGGAGTTCCGCTACGACCACCTGATTCTCGCCACCGGGGCCATCGTCGATCTCACCGCCCGAGCGGAGCTCTCCTCACTGGCCCCGGTCGTCGCCCGGTGGGCCGACCGGTTCAACCCACCGATCGGCCTGGAGGACGAGCGGCTCGCCGCCCTGCCCTACCTCGGCTGGGGCTACGGGTTCGAGCCGGGACCGGCCGCCCGGGCCTCGGGCGGCGTGGGTGTCGAGGACGCCGCGAGCGAGGCGACCGCGGCGTGGGTGCGGCGGGTATTCGCCTTCAACGCCTGTTCCGCTGTCAGCCACGGTCCGCACTCGACATCGATCAGCGGCCACCGCCATGCGCTGCCCCGACTGATCCGAGGGGTCACCCACCGCCTTCTCCTCGACGTGGAGGGCGATCTGATCGATGATCTCTCTACCTACCGCTCGGACGATCTGCCGGTGGCCGACGACTTCGAGGACCAGTTCCTACCGACGACGATGGGAATGTGATGACCGACCAGACCCCCACCGCCGATCAGCCGGTGACGACACTGCTCATCGAGCAACTCACCAGCGACGCCTTCCTACCCTTCGGCACCGTGATGGCCCCGTCCGAGGACGGTTTACCGTTCGGACCCGGCGACGCCCGGCTCGATCTGAGCGCCGGCACCCCCCGCTTCTACACGATGCGGCTGCGGGCCCGGGGGCTCGCCGTCAGCCGCATCACCCGTCACCGCCGGGTGACCCAGGTGTTGGCCTCGGCCGGCGGCTTCGAGTGGGTGATCGCCGTGGCGCCGCCCGATCGGGTGGGCGACCCCGATGCCGAGCCTCCGCTGGAGGCGATCCGGGCCTTCCGCATACCCGGTGACACCGCCATCATGCTGGCGGTCGGCACCTGGCACGCCGGGCCACTCTTCGATCCTGAGGCGACCGGCGCAGGCGACGGATCGGCCTCGTTCTTCAACCTCGAGCTCTCCGACACCAACATCGTCGACCACCACACCTGTGACCTGGCCGCCACCTACGGCCGGACCCTCCGGTGCGTGTGAGCCAGGGAGGCGGCCCCGCCGGGTCGAGCCTCAGGTGTACGTGAGCGTGATCTTGTCGAGCAGGTACTGACCGGACGTCACCGGCTGGTGGTGTGGCTCCTCGCCCTCCTCCAGGCATGACGGCAGGCACTCGATCACCGCCGACCAGTTCGGCTGATGGAAGAACGGCATCGACACCCGGGGTACGGCCCGGGTCTCGGCCGGCGGCACCGGCACCCGATGTTTCGCCGAACGCCAGCGGTTGTTGGTCCACACCTCCATCAGGTCGCCGACGTTGACCACGAACGCACCGGGAAGCACGGGCACCGACACCCAGGCGTCACGCTCCCGGTCGAACACCTCCAGCCCGCCGGTCTCGTCCTGATAGAGGACGGTCAGCGTGCCCCAATCGCTGTGGGGCCCCTTGCGATACTGCCCGGGGAGCGGGTCGTCGTCGACGGCGGGGTAGTAGTTGACGACCAGGTTGGTGATGTGGTCGTCGATCTTGTCGGCGAAGAAGTCGGCGTCGAGGCCGAGGGCCAGAGCGAAGAGCTGCATCAGCTCCGCCGACAGCGTCTCGAGCACGCCGTAATACTCGAGCCAGGTCTTCCTGAACTCGGGGATCTCGGTGGGCCACACGTTCGGCTTGGACCACGTCTCGTAGTTGGCGGCCCCCAGGGAGGCTTCGGTCGCCACGCCGGGCTCCCCGAGGCGACACATCGTGTAGAGCTGGCAGATGTCGGGTGGCGTAGCCACGTCGTCGGAGGCCGCCACATAGGACGGCGCCTTGAAGTACCCCCGGAGGGTGGTGTCGCCCGCCGGTGATTCGTAGGCATCCTTGGTGGCGTCGGGCAGGGCGAAGAAGTCGAGACTGACCTGCTCCATCCGCCGTACCAGGTCGTCGGGCACGCCGTGGCCGGTGATCACCATGAAACCCGATTGGGCACAGGCCTGGGCCACCACCTCGGCGACCGCCGCCCGATCATCCGCTCCACCGGCCCGGGCGGCCGAGATGTCGATGACGGGCACGTAGCCGTCGAGGAGGACGGGGGTGGTGGAGGTCGACATGAGATGCTCCTCTTGTGGGCCGGCTACCCGGGATCGGGTTTCGGGTCGGGATCGGGGTAGTCCTCGATGGCGGCGAGGCTGTCGGCGATCAGCTCGGCCGGGGCGGAGCTGGCGCGCACGCTGTCGGCGGCGAGCTGGCGCAGGTCGTCGGGCGTCCAACCGAAGGCGTCGGCGCAAAGCCGGTACTCGGCCACGAGATCGGTCTGGAACAGCAGTGGGTCGTCGGTGTTGATCGTCACCATCACGCCGGCCTCGCGCAGCGCCCGGATCGGGTGCCACACGATGTCGTCGACGACGCCCAGCGTCACGTTCGACGTCGGGCACACCGCCAGCGGGGTGCCGGATGCCGCCAGCTCGGCGACGAGGTCGGGGTCGTTCACCGACCGGATGCCGTGGTCGATTCGGTCCGGCCCCAGGTGGTCGATCGAGCGTCGCATGTGCTGGGGCCCTCCCGATTCGCCGGTGTGGACGTGCACCCGGAGTCCGGCTCGGCGGATGCGGCCCACGGCCGGTGCAAACCTCTCGCAACCGGCCCCGGGCGCCGCCTCGTTTCCGTCGATGCTGATACCGACCACACGGTGGGTGTCGGCGCCGATCACGGCGTCGACCAGGGCCTCGGCCTCCTCCGCCGACTGGTGGCGGCCGATGGAGAGGGACAGCCCCGTCTGCGCCGACCCGGCATCCTCGGCCCGGGCCAACCCGGCGTCGACGGCGGCGACCAGCTCCGGCAGGCGTCCCGTCCACGCCGGCCAGTGGGAGGGGTTGAGGATCAGGTCGGTGTACACCGCACCCACCCGATCGGCGGCCAAGGACTTGGCCTCGGCCAGATCCGCCAGATCCTCGGCCGTCGTCATCAGGCGGCAGGTGATGTCGAGGATGTGGAGTAGCTCGTCGAGGGTTCGGGAGGCCGTCGGTGGCGTCTCGACGCCGGCCCGCCGGGCGGCCGAGGCCACGATGTCGGGGTCGAGGCAGCCCTCGAGATGCACGTGGTTCTCCGCCTTCGGCAACTCGGCCAGCCACGTGTCGGTGATCGTCATCGTCGGTACCCCGTCGTCGTCATCGCTGGCCCCGGAGGTAGGGCACCCCGAGGTGGAGTGGCACGTTGCTGCGGGTCCGGTTGAGGACGAGCGCCACCAGGGTCAGCACGAACGGCAGGGCCAGCAGGAGCTGCTGGGGGACGTCGGTGCCCTGGCCCTGAATGGTGAGCTGGTAGGCCTCGAGGTACCCGAAGAACAGCGCACCGGCCAGGATCCGTCCCAGACGCCAATTGCCGAAGATCACGATGGCCAGGGCGATCCACCCCCTTCCTGCGGCGATGGTGGGAAAGAACAGCCCGGTGGAGAAGATGCTGAGGAACGTCCCGGCCAGACCGGCCGCGAATCCCCCGAAGGCGAGGGCGGCGTACTGGGTGCGTTCGATGCTGACGCCGCGCAGGTCGGCGGCACCGGGGGCGTCGCCCACACTCCGCAGTTCCAGGCCGAACCCGGTGCGGTTGAGCACCAGCCACACCAGCGGCAGCATGGCGAAGGCCACATAGGTCAGCCAGTGCTGGGTGAACAGCACCTCGCCGAACCAGGGGATCGACGACAGGCCGGGGATGGCCACGACGTCCCACGTCCTGACCGACGGCAGGTCGGATGCGGCATTGTCGAACACGGCGCGGAGCAGGTAGAAGCTGAAACCGACCCCCAGCAGGTTCAGCGACAGCCCGGCCACCACCTGCTCGACCTTGAAGGTGACCGTGAGCACCGCCATCACCAACCCGACGAGGACCCCGGCCAGGGCGCCGAAGACGACGCCGAGCACGAGGTTGTCCGTCCGGTCGACGGTGACGAAGGCGATGAAGGCGCTGAAGGTCAGGATGCCCTCGATACCGAGGTTGAGGATGCCGGAACGCTCGGTGACCATCTCGCCGATGGCGGCCAGCAAGAGCGGAGTCCCGATGCGGACCGCACCGACGAAGACGGTGACGGCCAGTGCGGTCGACACGTAGTCGTTCATGCTTGGCCCTCCACGATCGAGACCCGTCGTAGCCGGTAGTTGACGACGACGGCCCCGATCAGAACGAACACCAGCGTCAGACCGGTGAGCACGTCGACCAGAGCCGCCGGGACCCCGGTGCTGAGCTGCATCGTGGTCGCCCCGTTGGTGACGGCACCGGCCACGATGGCGGCCGCCACCACACCGAGGGGCCGGAGCCGGGCGACCAGGGCGATGATGATGCCGGTGAAACCGAGACCCGACACGATGTCGAGCTGGAGTCGAAGGTGTATGCCGGTCAGTTCACTGCCGCCCGCCAACCCGGCGATGGCACCGCTCACCAGCATGGTGGCCAGCACGATCCGGTTGCTGATGATGCCGCCGTAGGAGGCCACCCGTGGGTTGACCCCGATCGAGCGGACCTCGTAGCCGAACGAGGTGCGCTCCAGGATGAACCACACCACCGCCGCCATCGCCAGGGCGATGACGAAGCCGAGGTGGAGGCGGCCGCCCTCGAAGAGGCGGGGGAGGGCCACCACGTCCGGCATCCGCTCGCTCTGGTAGTAGAACGAGGCCGGATCCTGCCACAAGTCGCTCAGGAGATACGAGAGCACGTTGATGATGACGAAGTTGAGCATCACGGTGGCGATGATCTCGTTCACCCCGAAGCGGGTGCGGAGGACGGCGGCGATGCCGGCCCACAGCGCTCCGAAGACGGCGGCGAAGGCCATCACCACCACGATCAGCAGCGCTCGCGGCATGGCGCCGGCGAAGATGAGCGAGGCCCAGAACGCCCCCATCGTCCCGGCCCACAGCTGGCCCTCGCCGCCGATGTTCCAGACCTTGGCCCGGAAGGCGAAGGCGGCGGCCAGGCCGGTGAAGATGAGGGGCGTGGCCTGGACCAGGGTCTCGATGGTGGCGTTCCTGGTGCCGAAGGCACCGTTGTAGAGCGCCCGGTAGGAGTCGAGTACGTCCGAGCCGGCGAGGGCGATGAGGATGGCCGACACGGCGATGGCGACCAGGATGGCGCCGACGATGGCCGCCACCTCCAGGAACCACGGCGTCTCGAGCCGCCGCTCGACCTTCCACCCGCTCCGCCATCCCCGGCCGGGACGGGCGGTCTCCACCGGGCCGATCGGCGTCTCGGCCGAGGCGGCCTCGTCGACCGCCGGTGGGCTCTCGACATCGGTCATGTGTTCACCACCTCGTGCTCGTCGTCCAGGGCGGGGTCACCGCCGGCGGCGTCGGTGTCGTCCTCGCCGACCTGGTCGGCGGCCGCCTCATGGGCGTCGGTGACACCCGCCATCAGCAGGCCGATGCGGTCGCGCTCGGCCACCGGGTCGTCGACCTCGCCGATGATGCGGCCCTCGAACATCACCCCGACCCGAGACGCCAGGCTCAGCACCTCGTCGAGGTCGTCGGAGATCAGCACCACGGCTGCACCTCGATCGCGCTCGGCGATCAGTCGGCGACGGACGTTGTCGGCGGCCGACACGTCGAGCCCCCGGGTCGGCTGGTGTACCACGATCAGGTTCGGCTCGCCCTCGAGCTCGCGGGCCATCACGATCTTCTGCAGGTTGCCTCCGGACAACACCCGGGTGATGTGACCGGGGCCGGGGGTGGCGATCTCGTAGTCGTCGATCGCCTCTCTGGCCCTGGCGTTGAACGCCTTGCGCCGCAGCAGACCCCGGATCGAGAACGGCCGATCGCGGTGGCGGCCGAGGGCCAGGTTCTCGTCGACGCCGAAGTCCATCAGGAGTGCCTGGTTGATGCGATCGGCCGGGACACTGCCCACCCCGAGCGCCGAGATCCGTCGGGGTCCGAGCCCGGCGATGTCTTCACCGCCGATGTGGACCGAGCCGGCCGTGGCCGGTCGGACACCGACCAGGGCGTCGAACAGGGCTGACTGGCCGTTGCCCGACACCCCGGCGATCCCGTAGATCGTCCGACCCTCGACGGTGAGGTCGACGCCGTTGAGCGAACCCCGTTCGCCGGCGTCGCCCACGACGAGACCCTCGACCCGGAGGACGCTGTCGGTCGGATCGGGGTGATCCTCCACCGAAGACAGCTCGACCGATCGACCGACCATCATCCGGGTCAGCTCGGCGGCGTCGACGGCGCTGGTGTCGACGGTATCGACCACCTTGCCCTTGCGAAGCACGGTCACCCGATCGGATACACCGGTGACCTCGTGCATCTTGTGGCTGATCAGGATGACGGACAGTCCGTCGTCCCGCATTCGGCGGATCGAGGCGAACAAAAGCTCGACACCGGCCGGGGTGAGCGCCGCCGTCGGCTCATCGAGGATCAGCAGATCCACCCCGAGGTACATCGTCTTCAGGATCTCCACCCACTGCTGCAGCCCGACCGGGAGCACACCCACCGGCGCGTCGAGGTCGAGCTCGACGTCGTAGGTCCCGCAAAGGTCGGTGAGCTTGGCCCTGACCGACTCCAGGTCGAGCCAGCCCTTGCCGGTCGTGCCCAGGGCCACGTTCTCGATGGTGGAGAGCGGCGTGACCAGCTCGAAGTGCTGATGGACCATGCCGATGCCGCAGGCGATGGCATCACGGGGGGAGCGGAAGTCGATGCGCTCCCCCTTGAACCTCAGGTGGCCGTCGTCGGGCCGATGGACGCCGTACATCGTCTCGGCCAGCGTCGACTTGCCCGCCCCGTTCTCGCCGAGCAGGCAATGCACGCTGCCCCGGCGGATCGCCAACGACACGTCGTCGTTGGCGATCACGCCCGGGAAGCGTGTGGTGACCCCGTGGACACCCAGGAGGATGTCGTCCTCAGTCACGGTTGCGACGACCTACTCGAACGGTGAGTCGTCGAAGGGCACGACCAGGTCGCCGGCCAGGATGGCGGTCCGGGTCTCGGCGATCAGCTCGGCCACGTCGGCGGGGACCGACGGTGACAGCTCGGTGATGTCGCTCCCGCCTTCGGCCATCGTCTGGAACACGATCCGCTCCTCGGCCGCCGCCGCGTAGGGCGTGCCCTCGGTGGTGTTGAGATACCAGGCGTCGACGATCGTCATGACCGCCGGATCCCAGAGGGCGATGGCGCTGGCCAACACGATGTCGGGGTTGAGGCTGGACTGATCGGTGAAGTGGCCGAAGGCGAACACGTCGTCGGTGCTGGCCGCAGCCTCGACCGGACCGAAGCGCTCGGCGTAGATCATGTCGCTACCGGCGGCGATCTGGGCCACCGCCGACTCGTTGGCGGTGACGGCGTCGAACCAGCTCTCGATGTAGGTCACCGCTGCGCTGTCGTCGCCGATGTCCGGGTTCACACTCTGGGCGCCGTCGATGAAGGCGTGCACCGGAGCGTTGACGTTGGGGAAGGGGAAGCCGGCGACGGCGCTGATCTGATTGGTCTCGGTCATCGAGCCGGCGATCATGCCCAGGAGGTAGGCGGGCTCGTGGATGAACACGTCGATCCAGAAGACGTTGCCGCCGATGGCGGCATCGTTGCCCGAACCGGAGAGGCCGAAGGCGATGTCGGGGAAGTCGGGGGCCAGGGCGTTGGTGCCGTCGACGAAGGCGCTGTGCATGATGATGACCTCGTAGGTGCCCGAGTTGGCCAGATCGCGTCCGATGCGCTCACCGTCGGCATAGGCCACGTTCTCGATGATCTCGTACGAGACGGTCAGGTCGTAGGGAGCCTCGGCGGCGATCCGATCGAGGGCATCGATCATCGCCGAGTTCCATCCCTCCTCCTGTACGCCTTCGAGGACGAGGGCGATGTCGAGCTCGGTCGGGGCGTCGCCGCTCGCCTCGCTCGCCGGGTCTTCGGAGGCGTCGGCCGCCTCGTCGGTCTCGGCCGCCGACGCCTCAGAACCCGAGTCGGTCGCCTCGGTGTCGTCGCCGCTTCCGCAGGCGGCCGCCAGCAGCCCGAGCACGGCCAGCAGTAGTAGCAATCGGTGTCGCATGATCTCTCCTCATTGGGTGCACGGCCGGTCATCGGGGTGAGCACAAGATGGGCTGAGCACGCCACCCGGCCAGTTGCATCCGCAACCTATATGTCGTTTGTTTCTGCACCATTTCCACCCGGTATACAAACATGCGTATTCTCTTTTGCGGTTCGATGTTCTTGTTGCTACGCCGTTAACAGTGTCTGATATCTCCTCGAATTCCTTGCTGTAGCCTCGCCATCCGTGTGTCAATCCGCTCCATGGCAGCGAAGAGGATCGCATGATTGGCGGCACGGAAGGGCAGTGGAGGGGGGTGTGTCGATGTCGGATGTGCCCGTGATCGACATCGGTCCGTTCCTCGATGGCACTTCGGAGGGGATCGAGCAGGTCGGGGCCGAGGTGGACCGCGCCTGCACCGACATCGGCTTCTTCCAGATCGTCGGCCATCGGGTGCCCGATCGGTTGATCGAGGATGTGTACGGGTCAGCCCACGACTTCTTCCGTCTTCCTGAACAGGAGAAACAGGTCGCCGCGCAACCCGCACCGGACCAGGTTCGAGGTTGGACCGGGGTGGGCGCCGAGGGGCTCTCCTACAGCCTGGGGGAGGAGGCGCCGGGTGATCTCAAGGAGAAGATGGACATGGGGCCGCCCCTTGTCGACCGCTCCGACCCCTACTTCACCTGCGACGAGGCCGGCCCACACTTTGCACCTAACGTGTGGCCTGAAAAACCACAAGGAATGCGACAGCTTTGGGAAAGCTATTTTGAGGTGATGAGTGATCTCTCGGCGTCGATCATGTCGATGTTCGCCGTTGGGCTTGGCTTGCCTTTAACGTTCTTCGACGACAAGATCGATCGTCACATCTCGATGCTGCGAGCCCTGCATTACCCAAATCAGCCGGACGAACCCCTTCCCGGACAGTTGCGGGCCGGCGCTCACTCCGACTACGGCAGTCTCACCATCGTCCGCCAGGAGGATCGCCCCGGCGGGCTCCAGGTGTTTGCCAAGAGCGAGGAATGGGTGGACGTTCCCACCGTCCCCGGCGCCCTGGTCGTCAACATCGGGGACCTGATGGCGGAGTGGACGAACGACCGTTGGGTCTCGACCCTGCATCGGGTCGTCAACCCTCCCCGGGACCGGGCCGACGACGCCGATCGGATCTCGCTCGTCTTCTTCCACCAGCCGAACTACGACGCCGTCATCGAGTGCCTCCCGACCGTTCTGGCCTCGGGCGAGCAGCCCCGGTACGAGCCGATGACCAGCGGCGAGCACCTCTACAGCAAGTTCACCAAGCAGACCTCGATGGCCGTGGACTGAGTGCTGCATGAGCAAGGTCTCGATCTCCCTCGCCAGCTATGTGTGCGACGACATCGTGAGCCTGTCGGGCTTCTACGCCGACGTGTTCGGCTTCACCGAGGTCACCGAACTCCGGTCGGAGATCTTCCGGGGCCTCGACGTCGACGGTGTCACCCTCGGCTTCTCGTCAACGGTCGTCTACGAGATGCTTCGCATGACGGACTGGGCCGACGCCACCGGCACCAGTCAGTACCTGACGTTCGAGGTGGCGGGTGACGAGGACGTGGTCGATCACACCAATGCCGCCGTGCTCCTCGGGGCCAAGCTGCTCCACGAGCCCTACGAGACCTACTACGGGGCCTTCCAGTCGGTGTTGGCCGATCCCGAGGGCAACGTCTTCCGCATCAACCACTTCCGCTGAGCGGATTGCGGCGCCTGGACGGGCGACCCGTCCCGGGGTTCAGGCGATGGCGGCGGGAACCGCTTCGGCCAGGGCCGCCGTCCAGCGACGTCGGTAGGCGATGGTGAAGGCGTCGACGGCGAGGGTGACCTCGTCGGCCGCAGGCTCGGTGCCGGAGGCCCGACCGTCGATCGGCTGCCGGCGCGGCGTGAGGCCCTCCAAGACGACCTTGTCCTCGAGGTTCACCGCCGCTTGAAAGTCGTGCCACTCGGCCACCGAGTCGTCGAGGTCGAAGTTCCGCACGTTCTGCTGGAGGACCAGGCTCGTCGTGGGCCCGACCGGCGACACCACCATCTGGATCCACTCGGTGCGGCGCTCGTCGTAGTCGATGATCAGCTCGGTGGCGAGGGGGAAGCGGTGCACGTAGGAGAAGCGGACCTGCACCGGCACCAGCGGCCCGTCCAGGGTCACCCGGTCGAGCTGGTGCATCAGCAGGTGGTGGTGGATGTCGTCGTCCTCGATGCGCAGCTCGATCGCCGGCACCTCCGGGTGGGCCGGGTCGCCGAAGGTGCCGGCGTGGACGGTGGCGAAGTGGGCCAGGTCGTTGAAGTTCTCCACGATGCGGGACGGCATCGCCTGCCACACGTCGGGCTGCAGCTGGAAGCGGAGGCGGCCCGGCTCGTCGTAGGCCGACCACTCCGGCGGCTCGCCGACCGGGTCGCTCGACAGCGAGACCCAGATGAGCCCATGCCGTTCCTGAACAGGCAGCGTGGCCAGCCCCAGCCGGGCGGGCAGACGGTCGGCCGGTCGGGCCGGGAGCAGCACCGGCGCCCCGTCGGCGTCGAGGTGGAGCCCGTGGTAGGGGCAAACCAGGCACTCGGCGCCATCGGGGCCGGGCGTGATGGCCCCGGGGGCCAGGCGGGGCGCCCCGGTGGGGGCAGCGGTCGGGGGCCGCCAGCAACCGTCCGTCGAGCCGGGCGATCACCAGATCCCGGCCCAGCAGCCGGACCGCCATCGGCCCGGCGTCGAGCTCGGCCGCATAGCCGGCGGCCAGCCACCGCCGAGCGAGGACGGCGTCCTCGGGGGCGCTTTCAGGAGTGGCGTGCAAGGCGGCGACGGTGGTCACGGCACCGGCTCAGAGCGTGACGTGCTCAGGGGCGAAGCGGGCCAGCACGATCCGCTCGACGATGTTGGTCAGCGTGTAGACGATGATGGCGAAGGCGGTGAGCGTCGCCGCGGCCGCCCAGAGCTGCGGGTACTCGTTGCGGGTGGTCGAGATCAGCATCTCGTATCCGAGACCGGTACCGGTCACCAGCCACTCGGCCAACAGGGCGCCAAGGATCGAGCCGGGCACGGCGATCTTGGCCGCGGCGAAGATCGACGGCAGAGCCGAGGGCAGCCGCAGCTTGAGGAGGGTCTCCAACTCGCCGGCGTTGTACACCCGCATCAGCTCGACGCTCTGGGGCGACACCGACCGCAGACCGTGGGTGACGAACACCAGCGTGGGGAAGAAGACGATGATCCCGGTGACGATGATCGTCGACACCAGACCCCGGCCGAAAAGGAGGGCCAGCAGGGGCACGAGGGCGACGATCGGCACGGTCTGGAAGGCCACCCCGATCGGCAGTAGGGCCCGCTCCAACGGCTTGTACAGCACGAACAGGCAGGCCACGGCGATCGAGGTCGCCCCGCCGATGATGAGGCCGGACCCGGCGTCGAGCAGGGTGCGACCGAGGCCGTCGATCACGCCCGTCCGGTGCTCGGCGGCGTCGGGGTCGGTCACCAGGTGGTTCCACACCCGGACCGGGCCGACGCCGACGAAGGCGTTGACATCGAAGATCCGCAGGAAGGCCACCCACACCACGAGCAGAGCGGCCAGGGCCACGATCATGCCCCACACCATGCGGGCCAGGTCGGCCACGATCGAGCCCGCACCCCGACGGTCGAGGTCGTCGGTGACCCCGGTGGCCGGTGCAGAGGTGGTGGCGGCGGTGGAGGCCCGGGACAGGGTGGAGGCGGCGTCGGTCATCCGTCCTCCCGGGCCCAGGGTGTGAGCAGGCGGCCGACCAGGCCGATGGCCAGGTAGGCCGAGCCGGCCAGCGCCGTCAGCACCAGGGCGATGGCCCAGGTGCGGTCGGGTTGGAGGGCGAAGGCGGCGTTGACCATGTAGAGGCCGAGGCCGTTGGAGACCCGCCCCAGATACTCGCCCAGGACCGAGCCCAGGATGGCGGCCGGGCCCGAGATGCGCAGGCCGTTGAAGTACGTGGGCAGGGCGGCCGGGATCTGCACCTTCACGAGCTGGGCCAGCCGTCCACCGCCGAGCGCTCGCACCACCTCCATCGAGGCCCGGCTGGCCGAGCGGAGACCGAGGATGGTGGAGATCAGAGCGGAGAAGAACACGGCCAGGCCAGCGAGGGCGGCCCGCGGCGTGTCGCCGGAGAACGTGACCTGGAGGATCGGGCCGATGGCGATGATCGGCAACGAGTAGGTGGCTACGGCGAACTGGAGCGTGGCCCGCTCCGTGGCCGGGATCAGCACCGCCATGACGCCGAGCAGGGTGGCCAGACCCACCCCCGCGACCCAGCCCTTGGCCGCCGGGGTGAGCGTGGCGATGATGTGGTCCGGGTAGGTCGGCCATTCGTCGATCAGACTGGCCACCATCCGGGTCGGGGGCGACAGCGTGGCCTTGCCCTCGAAGTAGGTACGGCCTGCCACCTCCCACACCACGAGGATGATGAGCACGGCCACGATGGTGCCGCTCCACGCCCGCAACCGCTCGGACATGCTCAGCCGTTCGTCGTCGTTCCCGGGGAGCTCCACGTCGGCCGAGTCGACCCCGCGGCCCGCCCCGGGCTCGGCGCCCGCCCCGGGCGCGGCATCCTCGACGGTGTCGGTCACGGCTGCTCCTGGTCGAAGAGCAGCTCGCTGATGTGGTCGGTGATGGCATGGAACTCGGGGGTCCGCAGCATCTCGGTGGTCCGGGGGCGGGGCAGGTCGATCGGGACCAGGGCGCTCACCCGACCGGGCCGCGGGCTGAGCAGCACCACCTGATCGGCCAGGAACACCGCCTCTGCGATCGAGTGGGTGACGAGCACCGTCGTCGTCTTCCGCTCGCCCCAGATCCGTAGAAGCTCGAGATTGAGTCGCTGGCGGGTCATCTCGTCGAGGGCGCCGAAGGGCTCGTCGAGCAGGAGGATCTTGGGCTCCATGACCAGCGCCCGGGCGATGGCCACCCGCTGCCGCATGCCGCCCGACAGCTGGCTGGGGCGGGCGTCCTCGAACCCCTCCAGGCCGACGAGGGCGATCAGCTCGTCGATCAGGTCGGCGTCGGCCTTCTCCCCGGTGACCTCGAACGCCAGGCGGATGTTCTTGCGCACCGAGCGCCAGGGGAGCAGAGCGGCGTCTTGGAAGGCGATGCCCAGCTGGTGCTCCTGACGAATCTCGGCCGGCGGCACCCCGTGCACCAGGACCTGGCCCGACGTCGGCCGCTCCAGATCGGCCAGGATCCGCAGGATCGTCGACTTGCCACACCCCGAGGGGCCGAGCAGGGCGGTGAAGCTGCCCATCGGCGCCTCGATCGACACGTCGTCCAGGGCGTGGACGGTCTGGCGGCCGATGGCGAACGTCTTCGACAGGTCGTCGATGGCCAGGCCGCCCGCCGTGTCCGGTACGCCCATCCGGAGGTCGGACGCCCCGGCGTCGGAGACGGCGGCAGCCGGTGTCTCCTCGGCCGGAGCATGCGCGGCCGGTGTCTCCTCGGCCGGTTGGTCGTCCCGGAGGTCGGTGGTGTCGTCGACCGTCATCGGCTCACAGCAGGTCGGTGCCGTCGGCGTAGACCTGGTCGAGGATCTCGGTGGTGTAGACCGAGGCGTCGACTGGGAGGCCGATGCTCTCGAGCGTGGCCAGGTTGGCCTCGATGTCGGCGTCGGCCATGTAGAAGATGCCCGACTCGTCGGTGGTAGGTGTCGTCATCATGCGGTCGATCTGGTCGTTGATCTCGTTGAGCGAGGCCTCTTCGCTGAGGCCGAGATCGGCGCCGTAGATGTCCATCGTGTAGCCCAGGCCCAGCTCGGGATCGGCGATCGTGGCCTGCCACCCCTGGAGCTCCGACTTCATGGCCGCCACCAGGAGGTCAGGCTCGTTCTCCAGCACCTCGGAGGTCGTAATCAGCAGCTGCTGGTACAGCTCGAAGCCGAAGTCGCTGAGCGAGAAGTCGACGACGTCGATGCCCTCGGCCCGCAGGATGTGCGGCTCGTTGGTCACGAAGCTGAACCAGCCGTCGACCTCGCCGTTGACGAAGGGGGCGGGGTCGAAGCCGGCCGGCACCTTCTCCACCGACTCGGGTTCGATCTCGTTGATGGCGAGCAGGGCGTCCCACAGGGCGTCGTTGACCGCCTGGACCCCGATCTTCTTGCCCACCATGTCCTGGGGGCCGGTGAGCGGGGCGTCGGCCATCGACATCACGCCGAAGGGGTTGTTCTGGAAGCCGGCGCCGATCACCTTGAGGTCGGCGCCCTCGCCGATGGCGGCCGCCATCGATTCCGACACCGTGTAGGCGAACTTCGACTGGCCGGCGATCACCGCCGGCTCGACCGCCACGTCGGGACCGCCGGGGACGACGTTGACCTCGCTGAAGCCGTTGGCCGCGTAGTAGCCCTCTTCCACCGCCACGTAGGTGCCGGCGAACTCGGCGTTGGTGATCCAGTTCAGCTGGAGGTTCAGCGCCCCGAACTCACCGTCGCCCGCCGCCTCGTCATCGCTGCCGCAGGCGGCCAGAATCGATGGCGCCACACCCAGCGCCAATCCCGTCATCGATGCCCGACGCAGGAACGTCCGCCGGTCGATCTGCTGGTTCATGCCACTTCTCTCCCTTGAGCTTCGCCCGGGTACCGCATCGACGGTCGGCCGCTCACCCTCGTCGGGAGGCGATCGACGAACGGTCACTCGGGTCGGCACGCCAGAACCCTCCGGGTTCCCGGGCGCACCTCCTTACCGCTTTCTGTGGTCGAGACGGTAGGAGTCGGTCATGTCGGGCCGATCTCCGCGCCGTGAAAGGGGGGTGTCGGCAGAGTTCCGACAGGCTTCCGGAAGTCTGTTGACTCATGGCGACCCACGGTGTTCACGGTGTGGTTACGGTGGCCGGCATGGCCGCAGGCGGAATCGACCCCGGCGTGCGGACCCGGCTCATCCTCGATGTCGACGAGCCCGTCGGGATCGGCCCGGCCATGGCCCTCCTCGGGGTGGCGGGGGAGCCTCGACTGCGACCTGCTCATCGGCATCGTCGACTCGTTGGCCGGGACGCGTTCGTTGCGGACGGCCTTCGAGGCCGAGCGGCCCGCCTTGTCCTGAGGGTCGAGGCGTGCCGCACGGCAGCGCCCGATGGCCCGCCGGCACCGGAAGAAATCACCCTCCAGGCCACCCGCCAACCTGCGGTAACCTGACCGAGCTCGTGCAGTCTCGTGCAAGGACAGACACCAATGGCCCAGTTCGGAGCAGTGCTCACCGCAATGGTCACGCCGTTCACCGCAGACGGCAAGCTCGACCTCGACGGTGCCCAGAAGCTGGCCCGTCACCTCGTCGACAACGGCAACGACGGCGTGGTGGTCGCCGGCACCACCGGTGAGTCGCCCACGATCACCAAGGAGGAGCAGCGCGATCTCTTCGTCGCCGTGCGCGAGGCCATCCCCGGCAAGCCCCTGGTGGCCGGGGCGGGGAGCAACGACACCCGCTCCTCGGTCGCCAACACCGAGATGGCCACCGAGGCCGGCGCCGATGCCATCCTCAGCGTGGCCCCCTACTACAACCGTCCCTCCCAGGAGGGTCTGTACCAGCACTTCGCCGCCGGGGCCGCCGCCACCGACCGGCCGGTCATGATCTACGACGTACCCGGTCGCACCGGCCGGAAGATCGGCTCCGACACCATCGTCCGCCTGGCCGAGATCGCCAACGTCACCGCCCTCAAGGACGCCGCAGGCGATCCGGGGGAGACGGCCGACGTGGCCGCCCGGCTGGCCGAGGTCGATCCCTCCTTCGAGATCTACTCCGGCGACGACGGCCTGACGCTGCCGTTGCTGTCGGTGGGGGCGGTCGGCGTGGTCGGCGTCGTCACGCACTACGTTGGCCAACTGATGCAGGACATGATCACCGCCTACAGGGCCGGTCGGGTGGCGGAGGCCATCGAGCTCAACCGCCGCATGCTGCCCGCCTACGCCCACTTCGCCTACGACGACGCCCCGAGTCCGGTGCCGACCAAGGCGATGATGAACATGCTGGGCGTCACCGTCGGCGACTGTCGGCTCCCAATGGGGCCGACCCCCGATGACATGGACCAGCGCTGCAGTTCGGTGCTCGCCGCTCTCGGACGGGCGTCGGAGTAGTGGCGGCGCCGGTACGCATCGTCTTCCTGGGCGGATTGGGCGAAATCGGGCGAAACTGTGCGGCCGTCGAGATCGACGCCCGCATCATGCTCATCGATTGCGGCCTGATGTTCCCCGACGACGACATGGCCGGCGTCGACCTCGTCCTACCCGACTTCAGCTACCTCCGGGAGAACGCCCATCGGGTGGAGGGCGTTGCGGTCACCCACGGCCACGAGGATCACATCGGGGCCCTCAGCTTCCTCCTCGAGGACATGCCGCTCAAGATCATCGGCTCGCCTCTCACCATCGGTATGGCCAAGAACCGGATCGAGGAGAGGGGCGTCATCGATCGGGCCACCTTCATCGAGGTGAGCGACAACGAGCGCATCCAGGTGGGGCCGTTCGACCTCGAGTTCTTCCCCGTCACCCACTCGGTGCCGCACGGCTTCGCCATCGCCTTCCACACCCCGCAGGGCGTCATCCTCCACTCGGGCGACTTGAAGCTCGACATGACCCCGGTCGACGGACGCCTCACCGACCTCGCCGGGCTCGGTCACCTCGCCTCGGACGACGGCGTCCGCCTCTTCCTGTGCGACTCGACCAACGCCGAGGAGCCCGGCTTCTCCGCCTCCGAGAGCTCGGTCGGTCAGTCGATCCACGATCTGTTCCGGGCACGGGAGGGGCGCCGGATCATCGTGGCCTGCTTCGCCAGCAACATCCACCGGATCCAGCAGATCGCCGACGCCGCCATCGCCAACGGTCGGATCGTGGCCACCCTCGGCCGGTCTATGAACAACAACGTGGCCCTGGCCCGGCGCCTGGGCCTGCTCCACATCCCCGAGGCCAAGATCCGGGCCATCGAAGATGTGGCCGACGTGCCAGACGAGGAGCTGTGCGTCATCTCCACCGGCTCCCAGGGCGAGCCGCTGTCGGCCCTGGCCCGCATGGCCGCCGGTGACAGCCGCTGGCTCGAGATCCACGATGGCGACTGCGTGATCCTGTCCTCGCACCCGATCCCGGGCAACGAGTCGAGCGTGAGTCGGGTGATCGACAGCCTGCTCCGCCGGGGGGCCGAGGTCATCCACTCCGGCACGCACAATATCCACGCCACCGGACACGCCCAGGCCGAGGAGCTGAAGGTGCTCCACTCGATCGTGCAGCCCGAGTGGTTCGTCCCGGTGCACGGCGAGTTCCGCCACATGGCGGAGCACGCCCGCATCGCCACCCGTATGGGCACCAAGCCCGATCGCATCACGCGCTGCTCGAACGGCGACTCGGTGATCCTCGACGACGACGGCCTCCGCCGGGGTGAGGAGGTGCCGTCGGAGTACGTCTACGTCGACGGAGCGATAAGCGCCCTCGACCACAGCATCCTCCTCGAACGCCAGATCCTGGGCGAGGAGGGACTCGTCAGCGTGATCATCTCGGTGGCCATCCACGGCCCCAACGCCGAGCTGCTCGACGAGCCCGCCGTGATCAGCCGCGGCTGGGTCGACGGCGACGACGGGGAGACCCTCCGCAAGGAGGCGCGGCTCGCCGTTCGGCAGGCGGTGGAGTCGGCTCTGGCCGACGGGGTGCGCACCCGCCAGGAGCTGGAGAGAATCGCCCGGCGGTCGATCGGTCGATTCATCAACAAACAGACCCGGCTTCGACCTATGGTGGTACCAGTTGTCCTCGGCGCCCACGAGGGATCCGACGGTTCCTGACCATCGGGTGCTTCACCACGAGGGCAACTGACCCATCACACATTCCGCCACACCCCACCGCCGCACGTGAGGTCAACGCCATGATCAGCCCCGCCAGCGCCCTTCTGGTTCCGTCTACCCCGAGGGGCGGCCGTTAGCCGAGCCGATGGCGGACACGGTTCCCTGGACCACGGCGGGCGACATCCTTCGATGGTGGCGGGTCGATGTACTCGGCCTGTCCCAACAGAAGGCGGCCGAGCGTCTCTCCGTGCAACCGAGCGCACTCTCCAACTGGGAGCGTGGCGCCCGGGCGATCTCTCTCGACCACGAGCAGCTCGACGAACTGCTCGACGGCGACGGCGTGCTGGCCGGCCTCCTGTGGTCCTACGCCACCCCGACCGGCATCGACCCCTCGCTGACGTGGACCAACGTCTACCCCGGGGCCTCGACGCCCGTGTGGGCGTGGGTCCGTTCCCCCGAGTCCAATCTGGCCGTCGTCGGCGAGTGGGGGGTGGCCCGGATGGAGGTCGAACTCGATCTGGGCCCCAACGGCGTGTTCTTCACCCTCGGCGCCTCGGTGGCCGAGTCTCCGGTGATGTTGTCGCTCTCCGCCCCCGGTTGGGTCGACTTCGGGCGGGGCGCCCTGCCCGACAATCTGCCCGGCGCGCCCGTGCTCAGCACCTTCGACCTCTTCCGTATGAGCTCGGCCAACGGCACCTTCATGGAGTTGTTCGTCGGCCGGATGGCGAGCAGATTGGCCAGCAAGAAGTCCCGAGACCTCATCGCTTTTGCCGCAATGGCCCCCCGAGCGGCCGCTTCGTTCTTTTCTGGATTATCCAAACCCAAGATCATCGAAGCGGAAAACATGAGCTGGGAACAGCTCGGCGATCAGATGGATGAGTACGACCGCCTCCGCTTCGCACGGCTTCGGCGTTCCCGCGGCCTTTCCCTGGCCGAGACCGTCGATGAGCTGGTGAAACGGACCGACATCTCCATATCGAAGGAGACCCTCCGGCGGTTCGAGACCGACGTCGGCCAACCCCACGACCGCCTCCTGCCGGTCGCCCTCGATCAGGTGCTGGGGGCCGGGGGCAACCTGGCCGTCATGCCGGTCCGGGCCGACCGGGGCGAGGGTCTGATCACCTTCCCGCCCTTTTGGACCGGTCCGGTGTGGTTGGAGATCGACGGACCACACCAGGAGCGGGAAATCAGGCTCCAATGGGGCGACTGGTACCGGTCGGTCAAGGTGTCGCCACCGGCGCTGCTGTGGTGCACCTGCAGCACGCCCGAGTCCCCCATGCGCCTCATCGCCGACAGCGATGTCACGTGGTCGGTCGGGGTCGGTCGCCGCCCCGGAGCGGTGTCGATCCATCAGAACTGGACCCCGGCCACCATCGATGTGGCCCAGCGCGCCCTCGGCGAGACCGAACGGGCGTTCGTGAGTGCGATGCGCCAGCGGCTTTCATCCGGTAACCGCTGAATTCAGCGATTCTTCACACTTTGGCCCATCGGCCTAGACGGGTCCCGGCATCGGGATTAAATCCTTGGTAGCGCGATAGTTGCAAAGGAATGAATATTCGGTATGCCCGCCGCACCGACCAACCCAAACGGGGGTCTGTGATGCCGAACATCCAGCTCGCACTGGACGGAGGTACTCCGACCCTCGGTTCTTTACCCTCGTGGCCGACCGACCACGCTCACCCGTTCGACCTGCTCAGCGTGGTGCAGCGTGCGCCGGACAGCGAGCCCTGGGGCCAGCCCATGGTCCAGAAGCTCGAACGCCGCTGGGGTGACGCCACCGGCCGCGCCCACGTGGTGGCCTGCCGGTCCGGCCGAGCCGCACTGGCCCTCGCCCTGGCCGGACTCGAGCTGGAGCCCGGCGATGAGGTGATCTGCCCGGGTGACGCCATCCCGCTCGCCCGGGCCATCGCCCAGGCCGGCTACACCGCCGTCGCCGCCGACCTCCACCCGGTCCACCTCCACCTCGATCCCAATGCGGTCGAGGCGGCGGTCACCGGCCGGACCCGGGCCGTCGTCGCCGTCGACTCGCACGGCACCACGGCCGACTACCGATCGCTCACCGAGATCTGCCGCCACCACGGCCTGTCGTTGATCGAAGACGGTTCCCAGTCGCTGGGGGCCATCTTCGATCAACGGCCCGTGGGATCCCACGGTGATGCCAGTATCTGCTCCTTCGTCGGGGAGGACCTCCGTTCCAATCTGGGGACGGCCGGGGTCTACGCCACCGACGATGAGGGCTTGGCCATGGCCGCCCGCCGCCGGCTCATGGTCAACAACGAAGCCTCGTCCCAAGGCTTCGAGCCCGACGCACTGTCGGGCTGGTCGTGTCAGCTCGCCGAGCTCGACGCGGCCGTGTGTGAGGCGCAGCTCCGCACCACCTGGTCCCGCTTGGCGACCCGGGTGCGCAACGGCCGACATCTCCGCCGCCGGTTGGCCGCGATCCCCGGAGTCTGGGTTCCAGACCCGGTGCGGAGCGCCTCGCATGTCTACACCTCCCTCCCGCTGGTGGTGATGCCCGACGAGCTCGGGTTGGGGGAGCACGCCGCCGACACCCTGCGCGACACCGTGATCGACTGTCTGACGGCCGAGGGCCTCTGGGTCGACCGCTGGGCCCCGCAGCCATTCAGTCGGATCCGGCCGAGCTCGTCCACCGACGAGCCGTGGGGCGGCGACCAGTGGACGGTGCGGGCCCCCGGGTCCGACGAGCTGCCGGTCGCCTCGGCTCTGGTCGCCACCGGGCTCGTGCTCGGACAGGACCGGTGCCCCTTCGACGATCCCAACGACACCGCCACCATGGATCGGATCGCCGACTGCTTCACCAAGATCTTCGTCGACAACGCCGATCGACTTCGGACGATGACCGAGGAGCGACGCCAGCAGACCGACTGATCGACCCGGCGCCGTCGTCGAGACGTCGCCGATGCACAACACGCTGCACCTCGCCGCAGTTCTGGTTCCACGAGGTGCGCACCGGGCAACTCCCCCCATGAGCCCGGGCCAGGGCCAGGGGCCTTCGCATGATTCGAGCCGCCGCCATGCGAAGGCCACCTGGTTCCTTCGCGTTTCGGGTGCCGACGATCCACCATCGACGGCGGACCGCCGGCACTACGATGGCGCCGTTCACAAGCGGGGGAGACAACAATGAAGCTGCTCGTCACCGGTCTCGGCGCACTCGCCGTGGCCATCGCCGTCGTCTGGATCACCGCCGATTCGGTGGGCGCCGGGTTCGCCTCCAACGCCGCCGCCATCACCTTTATCGGGGCCGTCGCCCTCGGGATCGAGCGGGTGTTGGAGATCGGCTGGACACTGGTCGGCCAGAGCAGGCGGCTCGGCGGCTGGTGGCCCCTCAACCGGGTCCGCGACGCCGCCGTCGAGTTCGAGGCGGCGGCCGAGCAGCTCCTCGATCCCCTCGGCGACCTGGAGGAGCGTCTGCTGGCGGCGATCGACGGCCTCGACCAGGGCGACGCCGCCACCGTCCGGCTGCACGGCCACCTCGATCGGGTGCAGGCCGTCCGCCCCCAGGTGGTGTCCACCTTCAACCAGGCCCGGGAGCTCGCCCCCGGCAGCGCCCGGGTGTCGCTCGTGTCGACGGCGGCGGCCCAGGCCGTCACCCTCGTCGGCCAGACCACCGACAACGCCGATGCCGCCTTGGCCGACATCCGCCGCCGGATCAACAGCGCCCAGGGCGGGATGAACACCGCCCTCGACGTCATCGACGCCTACCGCGACAACCCGGCCCGCCGGTTGGCCAGCCTGTTGATCGGGTCGATCCTGGGCCTGGTGGTGGCCGGGCTGTCACAGCTCAACCTGTTCGTGGCCACCCTGTCCGACGACGGCGGCACCCTCGACGGTCCCCTCGGCGGTCCCCTCGGCGTGGTGGTGACCGGCATCGTCCTCGGCTTCGGGGCCAGCCCGACGCATGAGATCGTGAAGGGCCTCCAGCGGTACAAGGAGGGCAAGGACACCGGCGCCCCGGTCTACGCCGGGGTGGTGGCGGCCGCAGCCGCTGCGCCAACGGTTGGCTCGATCATCGCCGTGCCTCGCCGTGGCGCCACGGTCGCCACCGCAGCGGCCACCACGGCGGCGGGCGCGGCGTGCGCCGCCGGTCCGGCCGAGCCGGAGGGCGAGCCCGACTTCGGTCCCGCCGCCGACTACGAGCCGAAGCCCATCGACATGGGCCCCGACTACGAACCGAAGCCGGTCACCTACGAGGTGGTCGAACTCGAGGACGCCGACGGGGCCGATGCCGTCATCGACCTGGTCGAGCCCAAGCCGGTCATGGTCGCCATCCCGGCTGCGGCGGCGCCGGGGCCGGCCGCCTCGATGCCCCCGGCCGTCCGCCACGTCCGCTCCACCGACTGAGCCCGCTCGGCCCCGCCCCGAGTAGCCCCGAGTAGCCCCGAGTCGCTCCGGGGCCCCAAGGCCGCGGCGGCTCGCCGGGCCGCCGACCGCCAGGGCCCAGCCATGGTCGGACCGGTGCCGACGGGCGGCCCATCGCCGTCCCGACGCGCCCTGCGGTCGCCGAGGTGACGCGCTGCGGGGGTCCAGCGGTCGGGCGGGGCTATGGAGGCGGGCTGAGGGTCAGCCGACGGCGTCGAGGCCGTCGGCGGTCGACGCCGAGCCCGCCCGGCCGCCCGAGCCGCCGTCCGCTCGGTCGTCGCTCCGGCGTCGTCGGGAGAACAGCCGCTGATGCAGCAGGTACCCGAGCGCCGTCATCGCCGGCCAGGCCAGGGTCCAGACGCTGAGGAACTCGATCGTCACCCCGTCGTCCCAGGTCAGGCCCAGGATGCGGGGCACGAAGCCGACCAGGAGACTCAGGGGAACGGCAAGCCAGCCTCGGGGGACGAAACCGGCGGCGAACCCCAGGGCGACACATACCCAGAGCAGAATCGTCACGGCGGTCACCATAGGACAGCGGTCGGCGCCGACCTTGGACCCTCGCCCGCTCGGGGGGGGGCGACCACCGGATCGGGCGGGCCGACAGCGGCGAACGCCCAGGCGGGAGTGTCCCTCACCCGCTGTCCGACGCCGACTAGAGTCAACAGGACTGTGGCACAGACAAATCGGAGCAAAACTCGTTCCGGTCGCGGGGCTACGGGCGGACGATCCTCACGGAAGAAACCAACGGCGAAGCAACGCGCCCAGAATCGGCGTGACGTGCAGGCGTTGGTCATCATCGCGCTGGGCCTCATCCTCGGCCTGAGCCTCTACACCGATACCACCGGCGTGGTCGGCCGATGGCTGGCCGACGGCACCGGCTCGCTCGTGGGCCGAGCCCGCTACATCCTGCCCGTGGTCTTCCTCGGCGCCGGCTGGCTCCTGTTGCGCAAGCGGGGCAAACGAGGCAAGCGGGGCAAGGCCTCCCGTCTGACCCCGGCCGAGTATGTGGCCTGGGGCTGTGCCGTTGCCGCCCTCTTCGCCACCCTCGATCTCACCGGCGGCCGACCGGGCTGGGGTTCGCCGGTGGCCGACCTGGGCCGGGCCGGCGGTTGGGTCGGTGTGTGGATCGGCGGCAGTTTCGAGCGCTGGTTCGGCTACTGGGGCGAGATCGTCGTCACCATCACCCTGGTGGCGGTGGCCATCGTGCTCCTCACCTCGGTCTCGGCGTCGGCCGTCGTCGACGGGCTGGTCGAGCGCTGCCGTCCGCTGGTCGACGGGTTCCTGGAGCGTCGGGACGACGTGCGGGCCCGGCGCGAGGCCCGAGCCGACAGGGACCAGGACAAGGCCTCACGCCGTCAGCGCGGTCGTCGCTCCCGCCCGGTGTTCGGCGCCGACGACCCCCTCGACGACCCGGGCACCGACGTCGACGAGCAGGGGGAGACCTACATCGACCTCCGGGGCGGCGACGGCTTCCACGCCGACGACGCCGACACCGAGCTGCTGGACGCCGTCGGGTTCGACGACGTCCCCACCGCCGACCTCGGCGGTGGGGATGGCATCGAAAGTTCGTGGGCCGACGCCGCGCCCGAGCCCGTCATCGAGGTGCCCCAGACCGCCACGGTCGAGGGGCTGGTGGTGGCCAACCGCGGTCCCATCGACGGCCAGTGGAGCCTGCCGAACCTCGATCTCCTGGATCGCACCGAGAACCAGGACGTCGACCGGGCCACCGTCGAGGCCACCGGCCGTCAGCTGGAGCACGCCCTGGCCGAGCACGGGGTGGAGACCCGCCTGATCGGCGTGGTCGTCGGCCCCACGGTGAGTCGCTTCGAGCTGGAGCTCGGGCCCGGGGTGAAGGTGGGGCGGGTCACGGCCCTGCACAAGGACATCGCCTACGCCATGGCCACCCCCGACGTGCGGATCCTGGCCCCGATCCCGGGCAAGCAGGCCATCGGCGTCGAGGTGCCCAACGTCCGCCGTCAGATCATCACCGTCGGCGACCTGCTCGTCTCGGAGGAGGCGGCCAACGCCGACCATCCGCTGGAGACCGTGCTCGGGCGGGACATCACCGGCAAGACGGTGATGATCAACCTGGCCAAGATGCCCCACCTCCTGGTGGCCGGCCAGACCGGTTCCGGCAAGTCGAGTTCGATCAACTCGATGCTCACCTCGATCCTGATGCGCTCCACCCCCGAGGAGGTGCGGCTGATCCTGGTCGACCCCAAGCGGGTGGAGCTGAACCAGTACGAGCGCCTGCCCCATCTGCTCACCGAGGTGGTGACCGATCCCAAGAAGGCGGCCAACGCCCTGGCGTGGGCGGTGCGGGAGATGGAGCGCCGCTACGACCTGCTCAGCGAGGTCGGGGTGCGCGATCTGAACGGCTACAACAAGGCCGTCGACGAGGGCCGCTTCGCCCCCCGCCCGTCGCCCGATGGCGGCGATCCGGTGGAGTACCAGAAGCTGAGCTACATCCTCGTCGTGCTCGACGAGCTGGCCGACCTGATGATGGTCGCCGCACGGGACGTGGAGGAGTCGATCTGCCGCATCGCCCAGAAGGCCCGGGCCGTCGGCATCCACCTGGTGATCGCCACCCAGCGACCGTCGACCAACGTCATCACCGGTCTGATCAAGGCCAACGTGCCCGCCCGCCTGGCCTTCGCCGTGTCCAGCCTCACCGACAGCCGGGTCATCCTCGACCAGCCCGGGGCCGAGCGCCTCGTCGGTCGGGGTGACGGGCTGCTCAACGACGGCTCCACCAGCACCCCCACCCGTTTCCAGGGCGCCTGGGTGACCGAGGAGGAGGTGGAGGCGGTGGTCAACCACTGGCTCCACCAGGCCCCCGACACCACCTACGACAGCCGCGTGGTTGGCGAGGAGGACGGCGCAGGCGGGGCGGCGGCGATGATCCCCGGTGGCTCCACTGGCGACGAGGACGACGACGGCCTCCTGCTCCAGGCCATGGAGCTGGTGGTCCGCTCCCAGCTCGGCTCCACCTCGATGCTGCAGCGCAAGCTTCGGGTCGGGTTCGCCCGGGCCGGGCGCATCATGGATCTGCTCGAGGAGCGGGGCGTGGTGGGCCCGTCGCTCGGCTCCAAGCCCCGCGACGTCCTCATGACCCCGCAGGATCTCGACAGCGGCAATTGGCCCGGCGGTGGCGGTGGGGGAGCCCCTGCGCCCGGCAACGGCCCGTCGCCCGCCGCCCCATCCTCGCCCTCGCCGTCGACCGGGCCCTCGCCTTCGCCGTCCGGGCCGTCGACCGGGCCCTCGTCCTCGCCGTCCCGGCCCTCGGGCCCGCCTTCCGGCGACGGCCCCGGCTCGGCGACCTCCGCTGGGCCCCGGCCGACGTCCGACCCGGACACCGACGGCCCCTCGGGAGGGCCATCGACGCCGTCGGGTTCCACCGCATCGGCCGGTCCCGCCACCGGTGTCTCGGCCGCCCAGCCCGTGGTCGACAAGCCGAAGAAGCGGCGCAAAACTCTGGCCGACCTCCAGTTCCCGGCGGGCGACCCCACCCCGTCGAAACCGCCCGCCAACCGGCCGGTCTCCTCCGGCGGCGCGCCGGCCCAGGCCGCCCACGCCACCGGCGCTCCGGCCAAGGCGAGGGCGAAGGTGGGCGCCGGCGCCCCGGCCACCAACCACCCGGCGGCCAAGACGGCGACCACCCCGTCGAGCGGGCGCACCAGCCCGTCGAAGGCCAACGGTTCGACCGCCGGTGGCCCGACCGGCGACGGCAGCACCTCGGGTCGTCCCCCGGCCAAGCGGCCCCCCAAGAGGTCGGTCCTCGAAGGCGAGCTCGACAAGGGGCGACCCCCGGTCAAGCGGCCCGAGACCGCCGTCAACCCGACGCCCGAGCCCGACCCGGTACCGGATCCCGAGCCGGTCCCCGACCTCGAGCCCGATCCCGAGCTCGGCCTCGACCGCAAGAAGGAGGAGCCGCCGAAGCGTCCCCAGCTGCGGATCGTCGAGGACATCCCCGACGAGCCCGAGCCCGAGGACGAGCCGGTCGTCGACGTCGATGACAACGCCTCCGATGATGGCGCCTCCGATGATGGCGCCTTCGATGACGAGGCCGACGCCTTCGACGACGAGGCCGAGGATCTCGACGACGGCGCCGACGGCATATCGGTCGATGACGCCCTCGACGGGATCGAGTTCGACGACGAGGACGACGACGACTTCGACGGCGACTTCGATCCGGCCCTGGCTCCGCCCCCCGGGTACAAGCCCCGCACCTGAGACCCCGCACCTGAGACCCCGCACCTGAGGCCGCGGACGGCGCTCATGGTCCGGGCCGTCGGGCCCGGGCCGCATCGGCTGGGTCGGCGTCAAGGTTTACCGGGTCGGCGGCTGTAGGTTCATCCGGTGCCATTCCTCAGTGAGCCGACACTTCTCGTGGCCTGCATCGAGGTCGTGATCGGTGTCCTCCTTCTGGCCAAGGCGGCGGACGAGTTCGTTGACGGCGCCGCCCACATCGCCACCAAGGCCCGGCTCTCGCCCGTTCTGGTCGGCGCCCTGATCGTCGGCTTCGGCACCAGCGCCCCCGAGCTCCTCGTGTCGTCACTGGCCGCCCAGGGGGGCAACGCCGAGCTCGGCTTCGGCAACATCATCGGCTCCAACGTCGCCAATCTGTCGCTGGTACTGGGGGCCGCCGCCATCATCGTGCCCGTCCTCGTCACCAGGGCCGTGCTCGGCCGGGAGGCGCCGCTGTCGCTGATGGCGGTCCTGCTGTTCGCCGCCCTCGCCTACTGGGGCGGACTGACCCGGCTCGACGGGCTGATCCTGGCCGTCGCCCTCGTCGCCTCGCTGAGCTGGATCATCGCCGGCGGCCGAGGCGTTGGCGAGGAGGACGACGACGAGGATGAGGCAGGCCCCCTCCGGGCCGAGATCGTCCGCACCATCGTCGGCCTGGTCGGCACCGTGGCCGGGGCCCAGCTCCTGGTGTGGGGCGCCCAGGGCATCGCCGAGGAGTTCGGACTCAAGGGCGGCTTCGTCGGGTTCACCCTGGTCGCCGTCGGCACCTCGCTCCCCGAGCTCATGACGGGCATCGCCGCCGCCCGCCGAAAGGCCACCGATCTGCTGCTGGGCAACCTGCTCGGCTCCAACATCTTCAACAGCCTGGCCGTCGGCACCGCCATCGCCCTGCTCGGCCCGGGCCCGATGGGCGACGAGGGCCTGCGGAGCATCGGACTGGTCGTCATGGTGCTGGTGGCGATCGGGGCGGTGGTGGCCATGGCCACCCGCCGCCGGGTCCATCGGGTCGAAGGGGCGGCCCTCCTGGCGGCGTGGGTCATCGCCGTCATCCTTTTGGCCCAAAACGGGACCGATCCCGCCGGGGAAGCGCTGGCCTACTTCTAGGCTGAGCACGGGCTTCGCAGGTGGGTGCGGCGGTAGGAGCTGGCGTGAGTTTGGAAACGATCGAGTGGGCCTCGGGCTTGCGCTTCCCCCAGGGACCGGTGTGGATGCCCGACGGCTCCGTCCTCCTGGTCGAGACGGCGCGTGGCACCCTCAGCCGGGTCTCGGCCGAGGGAGACGTCGACGCCGTGGCCGATCTGGGCGGTGGCCCTTCGGGGGCCGCCATCGGTCCCGACGGTGCGCTGTACGTGTGCAACAACGGCGGCTCGACCTGGAGCGAGGTCAACGGGATGATGGTCCCGGGCGACCAGCCCGACTACTACCTCGGCGGCTGCGTCCAGCGGCTCGACCTGACCACCGGCGACATCGACATCCTCTACGACAACTGCAACGGTCACCGGCTCAAGAGCCCGAGCGATCTCGTGTTCGACGCCACCGGCTCGTTCTGGTTCACCGACCGGGGCAAGACCAGGCCCCGCGAGCGCGACCGGGGCGGCCTCTACTACGCCGCCGCCGACGGTTCGTCGATCACCGAGGTCGTGTACCCGCTCGACGCCCCGGCCGGGGTCGGCCTCTCGCCCGACGGCGACACCCTCTATGTGGCCGAGACCGTCCAGGGCCGCCTTCTGCAGTGGCCGCTGAGCGGCCCCGGGCAGATCGCCGGCTACTTCGGCCCCCAACACCGGGGAATGGTGCTTGCCGACCCCGAGGGCGGGCCGCTCTTCGACGCCCTCGCCGTCGACGCCTTCGGCAACGTGTGCGTCGCCACCATCGGCAACGGCGGTGTCACCACCGTCACCCCCGACGGTGTGCACTTCCACCAGACCTTCCCCGATCCCCTCACCACCAACCTGTGCTTCGGTGGGGCCGATGGCACCCTGGCCTTCGTCACCCTGTCCGGCACCGGGCGGCTGGTGTGCCGACCGTGGACCTCGCGGGGCCTCCCGCTGGCCTTCTGACCGCCATGGTCGACGGCGGTGCCGAGCGCCATGCCTGAGCGTCGAGCACTACAGTTCCAGCCCGTGAGCCCGGCCTCCACCCCCCACGACGATCGACCGGTCGGACGCAACCCCCGAGCTGGTCGAGCCCGGGGGCGACGGCGACGACGGGCGCTACTCGTGGCGGTGGCGGTGCTCGCCCTCCTGCTCGTCGGGCCCTCGCCCGCCGGCGCCCACACCGATCTGCTTCAGGGCTCACCCGGGCCCGGTCAGCGGGTGGGGGGCGAGGTCGACGTCATCGATCTGGTCTTCGCCGAGCCGGTCACCGAGGCAGCGGTGACGATCACCGGTCCCGACGGGGAGGACATCGGGGGCGAGATGACGGCGGCCGACGGCCTGATCATCCGCTTCAGCCTCGACGAGCCGCTCACCGAGCCGGGCGACTACCAGCTCGACTACGAGATGATCTCCTTCGACACCGACTTCACCGCCCGGGGCTACAACTTCACCTACGACCCGTCGGCCCCCGAACCGATCCGACTCGGGGTCGAGGTCGAGCCCGAGGGCACCAACTGGCCGATGATCATCGCCTCGGTGGTGCTGATGGCGGCGCTCGCCGGGCTGGTGTTCCTGTTCGTCAAGCGGACCGACGCCCAACGGCAGCAGGTGGGCGCCGGCGCCGACGATGTGACGAAATCCGGCGATGGGGAGGACGCTGGGTAGCCTGAGCGGTGATGGCTCGTCAGTACTGGGTGGAGACCCTGGGTTGCCCCAAGAACCAGGTCGATTCCGACAAGCTCGTCGGCACCCTGGTGGCCGACGGCCTGGAACCGGCCGCGTCGCCCGACGCCGCCGATGTGGTGGTGGTCAACACCTGCGCCTTCATCGGTGAGGCCCGCCAGGAATCGGTCGACACGATCCTTGCCCTCGACCAGGGCCGCAAGGACGGCGCCGAGCTCGTCGTCACCGGCTGCATGGCCGAGCGCTACGGGCAGGAGCTGGCCGACGCCCTCCCCGAGGTGCAGGCCGTCGCCCCCTTCGGGGCCTCGGTCTCCGGCTCGGGGAGCGCCACCACCGCCGTGCCGGTCACGATCGGGCTCAAGCCCGGTTCGCCCGCCGCCACCCCGGAGGAGCCGGCGGGCGCCGTTCCCGCCTTCGATCTGCTCGAACTGCCCCGGCCGCCGGCCGAGGCCCCCTGGGCCTACGTCAAGGTGGCCGAGGGCTGCGACCGGGCCTGCGGGTTCTGCGCCATCCCGTCGTTCCGGGGCCAGCAGCGCTCCCGCTCCGTCGAATCGATCCTGGCCGAGGTCGACGGCCTCGGCGTGCGCGAGGTCGTGCTCGTCGCCCAGGATCTGGCCGCCTTCGGGCGGGATCAGGGCCGGGGGACGCGCCGCATCGTGCCCCTGGTGCAGGCGGTCGCCGACCGGGTGGACTGGGTCCGGCTGCTCTACCTCTACCCCTCCGACCTCACCGACGAGCTGATCGACACGATGTGCGCCACCGGCGTGCCGTACTTCGACCTCTCGCTCCAGCACGTGTCGGCACCGCACCTGCGGCGCATGCGGCGCTGGGGCTCGGGGGAGAAGTTCATCGAGCGGATCGAGGCCATCCGCCGTCGGGAGCCCGGCGCCACCTTCCGCTCCAACTTCATCGTCGGCTACCCGGGCGAGACCGAAGAGGACCACGATCGCCTCCTCGACTTCGTCGGGCAGGTCGAGCTCGACTGGTGCGGCTTCTTCGGCTACTCCGAGGAGGAGGGCACCTACGGCGCCGACCTCGAACCCAAGGTGCCCCGGTCCCTCCGGGACGAGCGGTTGCGTGAGCTGCGCGATCTGCAGGATCGGATAACGACCAAGGGCCGCATCGATCGGATCGGCTCGGCCGCCACCGTCCTGGTCGATACCCCGGGCCAGGCCCGGTCGGTGGCCGAGGCCCCGGAGATCGACGGGATCATCACCGTCGACGACGATCTGGAGCCCGGCCGGTTCCACACGGTGACGATCGTCGATGCCGAGGGTCCCGACCTGATCGCCACCGCGGCCGGCCGGTCGATCGAGCGGTGGGACGGGGCCCTGCCATGACCGAGAGCACGGGCACCCTGCCCCTCCTCGGGTCGTCCCGCTGGGCGCTCGCCGCAAACTCGCTGACGATCTTCCGCTTCGCCTTCGCCCCGGTCCTGGCCCTGCTCGTCCTCTACCAGAACCCGTGGTGGCTGACCTTCTGGATCGGGTGGGCCCTGGGCGCCACCGACGTGATCGACGGATCGCTGGCCCGCCGGGCCACCCCGACCCGGCTCGGCGCCTTCCTCGACCCGCTGGCCGACAAGGTCGTCGTCCTCCTGGTCGGCTTCGCCCTCGTCTCGATCGGTCGCTTCAGCTGGATCCCGATGGCGATCATCGCCGTTCGGGAGGTGGGGATCCAGGCCTACCGCTCGTATTGGAGCCGCCAGGGGCTCGCCATCCCGGCCCGGCAGTCGGCCAAGTACAAGACCCTCGTCCAGGGGGTGGCGCTGGCCGCCGCCATGTGCCCGCCGCTCGAGGACTACCCCCGGGTCGCCGACGTTCTGTTGTGGGTTGCCGTGGCCTTCACGGTGGTGAGCGGGATGCAGTACGTCCTCGATGGACGCGACGCCCTCCGAACCACCGGCGTGCGCTAGGTTGCGGCCACCTCGAACTGGTTCCCGAACCCGGAGGTTCGCTGTGCGTCAATCACCGAGCGGGGCGGCGGGCCCGTCCGCCCGCTTTCTTCTGCTGCTGGCCGTCTTCGCCCTGGTGGCGGCGGCCTGTGCCCCGATCTTCGGCGATGATGACGAGGGCGCCGATGGCGGGGACGACACCCCGAGCACCCAGGTCGACGGGGCCGACACCGACACCGGCGACGCCGCCGAGGCGGTCGAGCAGGTGGTGGTCGACGCCCGCTTCGTCGACGGCCCGTGCGGCTTCGAGGCCCCGCTCGACACCAGCCCGCGCTGCGGCACGGTGGCCGTCCCCGTCGACTGGGCCACCGGCGAGGGCTCGATCGAGATCGCCGTCGCCGTGTTCAGCAGTCCGGTCGCGAACCCGGCGGCCGACCCCGTCGTCTACCTCGAAGGCGGGCCCGGCGGCCACGCCCTGGAGACCGCCCGCTTCGTCAACGGCGACCTGATCCAGCCCCTCCTCGAACGGGGCGACCTGATCCTGCTCGACCAGCGTGGCGCCGGGCTGTCCGAGCCCGACATGAGCTGCGACGAGGTGACCGCCCTCCAGCGGGAGTTGGAGGACAGCCCCGGGCAGAGCAACGACGAGGTCACCGAGCTGTTCCACGAGAGCCTGCGGGACTGTCGGGCCCGGCTCGAGGCCGAGGGGATCGACCTCGACGCCTTCCACACCGTCAACAACGCCCACGACATCGAGGCCGTCCGCATCGCCCTCGGCTACGAACAGTGGAACCTGCTCGGCATCTCGTACGGCACCAAGCTGGCCCTCGAGGTGATGCGCCAGCACCCCGACGGGGTCCGCACCGCCATCATCGACTCGGTCTTCCCCCAGGCCGTCGACTCGGTCCGGGACAACCCCCAGACCTTCCTCAACAGCTTCGACGCCGTGGTGGCGGCCTGCGCCGCCGAGCCGGCCTGCGCCGCCGAGGGCGATCTCGGCCAGCGCCTGATCGACGTGGTCCAGACCTTCGAGGCGGACCCGGTGCAGGTCGAGGTGCAGGACTTCCTCAGCGGCACCAGCGACGACGTGTTCGTCGAGGGCGACACCATCGTCGGCATCCTGACCCAGGCCCTGTACTCGCCCTACTGGTTCACCGACCTGCCCGAGCTGGTGGCCGAGCTGGAGGACGGCGACACCGACGCCGTCGCCTCGTACCTCTCGCAGCAGCGGACCAACGAGCCGTTCTTCACCGACGGCATGTTCTACGCCATCGAGTGCAACGAGGAGATCGTGTTCGCCGACCCGGCCGAGGTGGCGGCGGCCATGCCGGCCGACCCCTTCGGCCTCGACGAGACCTTCGACTTCGCCTCAAACAACGGCTCCAGCGCCTTCGGCACCTGTGAGGCCTTCGGCGCCGGCACCCCGCCCGCCGGGTCCAACGACGCCGTGGTGAGCGACATCCCGACCCTGGTCATGGCGGGCGGGTTCGACCCCGTCACCCCGGTGTCGTGGGCCGAGCAGGCGGCCGAGACTCTGGAGAACAGCTTCCTCGTCGTCGCCCCGTTCGACTCCCACGGGGTCAGCCCCGGCGAGTGCGGCATGGGGATCGTCCGGTCCTTCCTCGACGATCCGGCCACCGAGCCCGACGCCTCCTGCTTCGACGACGGGGCCGTCACCTTCCTCGGCGCCCCACCGGCGGTCGATCTGGAGGACTTCAGCTACGACACCGGGTTCGGGGCCGAGCTGACCGGCGTCCGCCCCAGCGGCTGGGAGCAGGGCGATCTGCTCGGCGATTTCTACCGCCAGGAGTCGCTGCTCGATTCGACCCTCTTCTTCCAGCTGGCGGGCAACGACAACCTCGCCCCCCTGGTCGACGACTACCTGGCCGGCGTGATCGGCATCACCCTCGACGAGGGCGCCCGGGTGCCCGGACCGGGCGGTCGGGCCTGGAACTACCGGCAGGGGACCAACGACGGTCTGGCGGCCGAGGTCTACGACACGACGATCAACGGCTTTCCGGTCTACGTTCTCCTCGTCACGGCCGAGCCCGAGGTCGAGCAGCAGATCGACGACCTGCTGTTGCCGGTCCTCGCCGCCATCGACGTGCAACCCCTCTAGCCGGCTCCCAACCGCCGGCCCCCAGCCCCCGTCGACCCCTGAACCGGAGATCACCTTGCGCGTAGAAGTCGTCGCCATCGGCACCGAACTGCTGCTCGGCCAAATCGTCGACACCAACTCCTCGTGGATCGGCGAGCACCTGGCCCTGGCCGGCCTCGACTCCCACTACCAGACCAAGGTGGGCGACAACCCGGAGCGGATGACCGAGGTGCTCACCCTGGCCCTGGAGCGCAGCGACGCCGTGATCTGCTGCGGTGGCCTCGGACCGACCCAGGACGACCTGACCCGGGAGACCATCGCCGCCCTCATGGGGGCCGAGCTGGTCATGGACGACGCCATCGCCGAGCGGATCCGCGAGATGTTCCGGTCCCGGGGGCGGGAGATGCCGGACAACAACCTGCGGCAGGCCATGGTCCCCGTCGGGGCCTCGGTCGTCCCCCAGCAGCCGGGGACGGCGCCGGGCCTGATCTGCCCGGTGGGCGACAAGGTGATCTACGCCGTGCCCGGCGTGCCCTACGAGATGAAGACGATGGTGACCGAGACCATCATCGGCGACCTGATCGAGCGGTCGGGGACCAAGGCCGTGATCCGCAGCCGGGTGTTGCGCACCTGGGGCCTGGCCGAGTCGGCACTGGCCGAGCGGCTGGCCGACCGGATCACCGAGCTGGACGACGCCGGCAATCCGACGCTGGCCTTCCTGGCCAGCGGGGTGGAGGGGATCAAGGTCCGGGTGACGGCCAAGGCCCCGGACGAGTCGGCCGCCACCGCCGTCCTCGATGCCGAGGAGACCGTCCTCCGAGGCCTGCTCGGCGATCTGGTCTTCGGTCTCGACGACGACAACATGGAGGCCGTCCTCACCCGGACCCTGGGGGCGCGGGGCCTCACCCTGGCGGTGGCCGAGACGGTCACCGGCGGCTACGTCGCCGGTCGGCTCACGGCGGCCCTCGGTTCCGAGGAGGTGTTCCGGGGCGGCGTGGTGATGGGGCCCGGCCCGGCCGACATGATCTCGGAGGACACCTCCCTCGCTCTGGCCGAGGAGGTGCGGCAGATGTTCTCCGCCGACATCGGCCTGGCCGCCACCGGTGTTGCCGGCCCCGACCCGGTCGGCGATCTGGCCCCGGGCACGATGTGTCTGGCCGCCATCACCCCCGACAAGCAGCTGGCCCACACCGTCACGCTCCCCGGAGACCGGGAGCGCATCCGGCAGTTCTCCGCCATCTCCCTCCTCGATCTGCTCCGCCGCGGCCTGTAGCGGGGCGCCCGCCGGCCGGTGGGCCGGGCGCGGCCGGTCCGGCCGCCGATCGCCGGCGTCGACGGCGCGGCCCGCCGCCCGGGGGCGGAGTGACCGATCGTTCGTCACCAGGCCGATTGCGGCACATTGGTCTCCGCCGTCGCCGCCTTCGCCCAACCCTGTCGACGGTGCGGCCGTCGGGCGGGTAGAACTAGGGGCGTGACCGAGAACACCGACCCCTTCTCCGCCCCGTTCGGCTCGCTCTTCGCCGACCACATGACGCTGGCCACCATGCAGGACGGCGTCTACGACTACCCGGGGAAGGCGGTACCGCTGGAGAACTTCTCGCTCCATCCCGGTACCCATGTGTTCCACTACGCCAGCGCCTGTTTCGAGGGGCTGAAGGCCCACCGCCAGGCCGATGGCTCCCTCGCCATCTTCCGCCTGCCGGATCACGCCGCCCGCATGGTGCAGAGCGTGGCCAAGCTGTCGATGTCACCGCCCACCGCGGAGCTGGTGTCGGAGATGATCGTCGACGCCGTCGAGGCCAACGCCTCGGCCACCCCCGACGCCCCGGGCTCGCTCTACATCCGCCCCACCCTCATCGGCACGCTGCTCAACATCGGTGCCGCCGCCGCCCCCAGCGACTCGGCCTACCTCTACGTGATCAACTCGCCGGTCGGCGACTACTTCCCCGGTGGTGTCCGGCCCCTGTCGATCTACGTCGAGACCACCATCCCCCGCACCACGCCCCAGTTCGGCATGATCAAGAGCGGGGCCAACTACGTGATGGCGCTCGGTCCCACCCTCGACGCCAAGCGCGACCACGTGGCCGATCAGGTGTTGTTCGCCACCGGCGACGACCTGACCGAGACCGGTGCCTCGAACTTCTTCCTCGTCGACGACGACCGCCTGATCACCCGCCAGCTCGACGAGTCGTTCCTCCACGGCGTCACCCGCGATTCGGTGATCCGCCTCGCCGGCGACCTGGGCTACACGATCGAGGAGCGGCCGGTCCCCCTCGACGAGCTGCGGGCCTGGGTCGACCACGGCGAGGCCTTCCTCTCGGGTACCGCCGCCGTCGTGGCCCCCGTCGGCACCATCACCATCGCCGACGAGAAGCTCACCGTCGGCGACGGGCAGCCCGGGGCCAACACCCTGCGCCTGCGGGAGGGCCTGACCGACATCCAGCTCGGCAAGGTGCCCGACCCCTACGGCTGGCTCACCCCCGTCGCCGGCTGAGACCCCCACCTCGACCCGTGGATCCCGTCACCGTGTCGACCCCGGCGCCGGCGACGCTGCACACCGAACGCCTGCTTCTCCGTCGCTGGAGGCCCGAGGATCGGGAACCCTTCGCCGCCCTCAACGCCGACCCCGAGGTGCGTCGGTACTTCCCGAGCACGCAGACCCGGGCCGAGAGCGACGCCTCGGTGGATATCCACGAGCCGTGGTTCGACGAGCTGGGCTACGGGTTGTGGGTGGTGGAACCCACCGGCGACGAGCCCGACGCCGGTCGTTTCGCCGGCTTCGTCGGTCTGGCGCCGGCCACGTTCGACGCCCCGTTCACCCCGGCGGTCGAGATCGGTTGGCGTCTGGCCCGCTGGAGCTGGGGCCGGGGGTACGCCACCGAGGCCGCCCGGGTGTCGCTGGCCGACGGCTTCGAGCGGGGCGGCCTCGGCGAGATCGTGTCCTTCACCGCCGTCGGCAACGAGCCGTCCCGGGGCGTGATGACCAAGATCGGCCTCGGGCACGACCCGGCCGACGACTTCGACCACCCGCTGTTGGCCGTCGACGACCCCCTCCGCCGTCACGTGATGTACCGCCTGACCGCCGACGCCTGGCGAGGTTCGAGGCGCTGAGGGGCCGAGCGGGTAGGCGGTCGTCGATCGACCCGTCGACGCGTGCCGTCTCGCCCCCTTGACTCAGCCGTCGAGCACCAGGTCGGCCGCCCGCTCGGCGATCATGATCGTCGGCGCATTCGTATTGCCCGAGGTGATCTCGGGCATGATCGAGGCATCGACCACACGTAGTCCGTCGACGCCCCGGACCCGGAGCAGGGGGTCGACCACCGCACCCTCGTCCACACCCATCCGGCATGTCCCGACCATGTGGTGATAGGTCCCGACCGTCTTGCGTATCCAGGCGACTTTATTGTCGCGGTCGGTGACGTTCTCGTCGGGGAAGATCGGCTTGGCCCCCCACTCCTCGGCCAGGGCCGGGGCCCGCCCGATCGCCTCACACTGCTCGTAGGAGAACAACAGGGCGTCGACGTCCTCCGACGTCGCCAGGTAGTTCGGGTCGAGAAGCGGCGCCGCCGACGGATCGGTCGAGGCCAGCGCCAGGTGACCTCGGCTGGTCGGTCGTATCAGGCCGGACATGATCGTGAATCCGTTCGGCGGGCCCTCCATCCACGGCTCGTAGGTCGGCACGTGGAAGAAGAGCGGCTGGGTGTCGCAGCGATCGAGCTCGGGGCGGCTCTTGGCGAAGAGGTGGGTGTGGAGGAAGTGCAGCCCGTCGAGGGGTGGCGGGATCTCCCTGGTGGCGGTGAAGATCAGCGGCTGCAAGGGGTGGTCGTGGAGGTTCTGGCCGACACCGGCAAGGTCGGCCACGACGTCGATCCCGAACGAGCGCAGGTGATCGGAGGGGCCGACGCCGGACAGCATCAGCAGCTTCGGCGACTCGATGGCGCCCCCGGCGAGGACTACCTCACCGCTCGTTTCGGTCAGCGTCTGACCGTGATGGATGTAGGTGACACCGGTGCAGGTCGTGCCGTCGAACCGGAGGCCGACGACGGGGGCGTGGGTCTTGACCGTCAGGTTCGAATGGGCGGCCATGGCCGGCCGCAGATGGGACCGGACCGTGTGCATACGGGTGCCTTCGACGATGTTGAGGTGGGTTAGGCCGACGCCTTCCTGCGAGCCCACGTTGTGGTCGTCGTTGGGCTCGATCCCGACCTCGGCCGCCGCATCGAGGAAGGCGGCGTTCAGCGGGTGGGGCTCGAAGTCGGCCATGACGTGCAGCGGGCCGCCGACGGCGTGCTCGTCACTCTCGCCCCGGCTGAAGTCCTCCGACTTCTTGAAGTAGGGAAGCACGTCCTGCCACCCCCACCCGGCGGCACCCTGGGCCTCCCAGGCGTCGTAGTCCTCGGCGACGCCGCGGACGTAGATCATGCCGTTGAACGATCCACTGCCACCGAGGACCTTGCCCCTGGGCCACGGGATCCGTCGGTCGTCGCAGTGCTTCTGCGGCTCCGTCACGTAGGCGTAGTCGTCCTCGCTGCCCCAGAGGGCGACGACCCCGGCGGGTGCGTGGATGTTCGGGTTTGTGTCCGGGCCACCGGCCTCGAGGAGGAGAACCTCCGCTCCCGATGCCGCCAGCCGTGCCGCCAGCACGCAGCCTGCGGAACCTGCTCCAACGATGGTGAAATCAGCCATGGTCGGAGTGTTCGATCGATGGCGGCCTTGGCGCAACGAACGTGGCCCGTTGAGCGGAACGCCACTGCGGGGTGGGCAAAGGTTCCAGGAGCTGTGGGATTCGGATCGACCGCTCCGAGCGCTCGTCGAACCAATCAGCCCTGTTCGGTGTTGATCGGGCTGAACTACTGTTCCCACATGAGGGCAACAACGAGGCTGAAGCAGCTGCGGGCGGCACCGTGGATCGCCTACTACAAGATCCGGGGGTCGAAGGACTACGCCGGCCAGTGGGACGACTACTGGAGCCGGGCGACGTCGACCGACGAGAAGAACGACGTCCTGTGGGACAAGGAGGACGACGAGGAGATCGAGACCGCCATGCGGCGGCTCGAACCCCACCTCGATCGGTCGCTGCCCTTCGTCGACGTCGGGTGCGGAAACGGTCGCCGGGCCCGCTTCCTGGCTCGACACTTCGACACGGTGGTCGGCCTCGAGGTGAGCGAGGCCGCGGTCGACCTGGCCCGGGCCCAGTCCGAGGGGATCGACAACCTCAGCTACCGGGTGCTCAACGCCCTCGACACCGACGGCATGGCGGCCCTTGCCGCCGAGCTCGGCCCGTCCAACGTGTACATGCGGGGGGTCTTCCACCTCATCCTCGACGAGGACCGACCGGCCCTGTTGGCCAACCTCGCCGATCTGCTGGGCCGCAAGGGCACCCTCTACCAGCTCGACACCGACGGCTCGGCCCTGGAGTACATGCTCGAGCACGGCGAGGACTCCCCCTCGGGGCTGCCGTGGCTGATGCATCGGGTGGTTCAGGCCGGGATCATCCCCCACGGGTTCAGCGAGGCCGACACCCAGCGCTGGTACGGCGACGGCGGGTGGCAGGTCATCCGCTCCGGTGCCGACGTGATCGAGACCCAGGATCTGGGTGGCGCCCCCGGGCGGCTGCCGGCCCAGCTCATCATCGCCCAGGCGCCACTCGACGACGCCTGAGCGCCTGCTCCCCTGGGGTGGGGTGGCCGGGGTTCGAGGGTTTCGGTCGGTCTTCGGTGGTACTTCGCCGGCGGTGGTGGTGTCGGGCTCGCGCTGCGGGACGGTCGTCGTGGCGGTGTCGGCCGGTCTCAGCCGTCGTCGTCGACGAGAACCGTCGTGCCCGTGATCGAGGTGATCGGCTCGTCGTCCTCGTCCCCAACGTCGGGGCCGGTGTCGCTGTCGGCGCCGATGCCTCCTCCGCCGTCGGTCGACACCTCCTCCGGTCCCAGGTTGAAGAAGCCGTCGGGGTCGCCCGGTCCGTCGTCGGCCTCGGGCTCGCCGGGCAGGGTCGTGGTCGACGACGGGGGAGCGGTGCCGGTGTTGGGGCGGGCGGCGGAGTAGGCGGTGAGGCGGTCGGGGCAGTGCTGGCCGAACACCCAGTCCTGGAACTCGAGCTCCTCGGGGCTGAGGTCGTCCCACATCCGGGTCAGCACCCGGTTCTCGAACCCGCACAGCAGATCGGCGAGCGCCAGCTTCTCGTCGACCTCGGCCGGGGTCAGCGGCCGCCCCTCCAGCTTCTCCAGCATCTCCTCGGTGGTCAGCTCCGGGGTCGACGCGCCGCACGAGGTGACGGCCAGGGCGGCGACGACGGTGACGGCGAACGCGCTGAAACGCCTGCTGAACCGCTGGGGAACCCGACCGACCACGGCTCCAGACTAGAGCCTTCGAAATACCTCCGGGGATGGCGGGATCGAACGGGTGTTCGTGCTACCGTCACCGGGGTCGGGCCACACCCCTTCCGGTTGTCACACCCCGTCTCTACGTTGAGCTCAGTAGAACTCGTTCTTCCCCCGTCACCTTCGTGATCGAATCAGGAGTAACCCCAATGGAGAAACAGAAGGCCCTCGACATCGCCCTCGGCAATATCGAGAAGCAGTTCGGCAAGGGCTCCGTCATGAAGATGGGGGAGCGGTCCGATATGGATATCGCCACCGTTCCCACCGGGGCACTGGCGCTCGACCTGGCCTTGGGCGTCGGCGGCCTGCCGAGGGGCCGTGTGGTCGAGGTCTACGGCCCGGAGTCCTCCGGTAAGTCGACCCTGGCCATGCACGTCGTGGCCGAGGCCCAGCGCAACGGTGGCATCTGCGCCTACATCGACGCCGAGCACGCCATGGATCCGGTCTACGCCGCCAACATCGGGGTCGACGTCGACGAGCTGCTCATCTCGCAGCCCGACACCGGTGAGCAGGCGCTGGAGATCGCCGACATCCTGGTCCGCTCGGGCTCGATCGACGTGATCGTGGTCGATTCGGTGGCGGCGCTGACGCCCCGGGCCGAGATCGAGGGCGAGATGGGCGACACCCACGTCGGCCTCCAGGCCCGCCTCATGTCGCAGGCGCTGCGGAAGATCACGGCCAACCTGAACAAGACCGACACCATCTGCGTGTTCATCAACCAGTTGCGGGAGAAGATCGGCGTGATGTTCGGCTCGCCGGAGACCACCCCCGGCGGTCGGGCCCTGAAGTTCTACAGCTCGGTCCGTCTCGACATCCGCCGCATCGAGTCCCTCAAGGACGGCTCCGAGGTCGTCGGCAACCGCACCCGGGTCAAGATCGTGAAGAACAAGGTGGCCCCGCCGTTCCGGCAGGCCGAGTTCGACATCATGTACGGCCAGGGGATCAGCCGTGAGGGCTCCCTGCTCGACATCGCCGTCGATCGGGACATCGTGAAGAAATCGGGTGCCTGGTACACCTACGAGGGCGAACAGATCGGCCAGGGTCGGGAGAACGTCAAGAAGTTCCTCAAGGAGAATCCGGACCTGGTCATGGAGATCCAGGATCGGGTGCTCAAGGAGGTGGGGCTCCTCGACGGCGACGAAGAGGGCGACTCGCCCGACCCCGACGACGAGCCCATCACCCTCGACTGAGCCGAGGTCGCCTCGCCCTGCGCCCAGATGTCCGCACGCAGGTGCGGCCCGGGCGTCGGGCCGGGCCCGGCTGTCCGCCGAGTCGGCGGGCCGATAGCGTGGAACGGCCGCCTGTGGGCGGCCGTTTCTGCGAAAGGCGTGCTGTGAAGCTCGAGAACCTCCAGCTGGGTCTGACGTTCGACGACGTCCTGCTCGTTCCCCAGCGGTCGACGATCCGATCCCGTGGCGACATCTCCGTCGCCACCCGGCTCACCCGAGACGTCTCCATCGACATCCCGATCGTGGCCGCCAACATGGACACGGTATGCGAGACCGAGATGGCCGCCGCCATGGCCGCCCTCGGCGGGGTCGGCATCATCCACCGCTTCCTCACCATCGACGTGCAGTGCGAGATGGTGGAACAGGCCCGCAAGCAGGCCGAGCAGGCGGGGGCGGCCCACGCCGTGATCGGGGCCGCCATCGGCACCGACCACGACGCCGCCCGCCGCACCGCCGCCCTGCTCAAGGCGGGGGCCGACGTCCTCGTCCTCGACATCGCCCACGGCCACGCCGACCACGCCATCGACACCGTGGTCAGGATCAAGACCGAGCACCCCGAGGCCCAGGTCGTGGCCGGCAACGTGGCCACCCGGGACGGCGCCGAGGATCTGGTCGCCGCCGGAGCCGACGCCATCAAGGTCGGCGTCGGGCCCGGTGGGGTCTGCACCACTCGGCTGGTGGCCGGCGTCGGCGTTCCCCAGCTCACCGCCATCGCCTCCTGCGCCGACCTGCGCGATGCCCGGGGCGAGCCCGTCCCCGTCATCGCAGACGGCGGCGTCCGCAACTCGGGCGACATCGCCAAGGCCCTCGGCGCCGGCGCCTCGTCGGTGATGCTCGGCAGCCTCTTCGCCGGTACCAAGGAGAGCCCCGGCGACGTCGAACAGTCGAGCCGAGGCCTGGTCAAGCGGGTGCGGGGTATGGCGTCGTTCGAGGCGATCGAGGCCCGGGCAGCCCGGTCGGGCGAAGACGTCGACAGCGAGTACTTCGAGCAGCGCGCCCCCGAGGGCGTCGAGGGAACGGTGCCCTATCGGGGCGAGGTGGCCAAGGTGGTGGCCCCGCTCCTCGCCGGGTTACGGTCGGGCATGAGTTACAGCAACGCGGCCACGATCCAGGAGTTCTGGTCGATGGCCCGGTTCGTCCAGGTGACCAACAACGGCGTACGGGAGAACCAACCCCACGCCACCCTGGGCTCCTGACCGCCGAGCAACTCATACGGATCGACCGGTTCGATCGGGCAGCCGTCCAGCGGCGCACCCTGATCACGCTCTGCGTCAGCGCCATCTTCGGTCGGGCCGGCATGACGGCCGCCTTCGCCGTCGCCGCCCTCCTGGTCAAGGAGATCTTCGACGCCGAGACCTGGGCCGGCGTGGCCTCCGCCGCCTTCACCGTCGGCACCGCCGTCAGCTCGGCCGCCCTCTCGGGTTACATGGCCCGCCGGGGTCGTCGACCCGGGCTCTCCATCGGTTTCGTCGCCGCCGTGGCCGGCGGTGGCCTCGCTGTCCTCGGCGGTCAGCTGGCCCTCGACGGCACCCGACTGCTGATCGCCCTCTACCTCGCCGGCCTCGTCGGTATCGGGGTGGGGCAGGGGGCCAACAATCTGGCCCGCTATGCCGCCACCGATCTCGCCGACGAGGACAAGCGGGGACGGTCGATCTCACTCGTGGTGTTCGCCTCCAGCATCGGCGCCATCGGCGGCCCGCTCCTGATCGGCCCCGCCGGTCGACTGGGTGAGTCGGTCGGCCTGCAGGAGCTGGTGGGGCCCTACCTGCTGTCGATCGCCTTCTTCGCCTTCGGGTCCCTGGTCCTCTGGCTCGGGCTCCGGCCCGACCCGTTGGTCGTGGCCGGCGGCCTCGACGCCGACGCCACCGTCGACCAACGCAGCAGCTTCGCCGACGGCTGGGCCGCACTGGCGGCGTCACCCCTGTCCCGACTGGCCGTCGTCGGCCTCGTCGTGTCCCAGGCGGTCATGGTGATGGTCATGGCCATGACCCCGCTCCACATGGACGCCCACGGTCACGGCCTCGACGCCGTCGGGTGGGTGATCTCGGTCCACACCGCCGGGATGTTCGCCTTCGCCCCCCTCGCCGGCTGGTCCGCCGACCGATTCGGCCGTATCCCCACCCTCGCCACCGGCGCCGTACTGCTCATCGTCTCCACCATCATGACGGCGTTGGCCGGTGAGGCCCCGGCGATCCTGATGTTCCCCGGGCTGTTCCTGCTCGGTCTGGGATGGGCCTTCGGCATGGTGGCGGCCAGTGCCCTGGTGGCCGAGTCGGTCGAGCCGTCGTCGAGCGTGGCGGCCCAGGGCGCGGCCGACCTGATCACGGCCTTCGTCAGCGGCGCCGGTGCCCTGGCCTCGGGGTTCGTGTTCTCGATGGCCGGCTTCCACATCCTGTCGATGCTCGGCATCCTCGCCGCCGGTGTGTTGCTGGTGCTGGTGTTCTACCGCCACCAGGTCGACACCCGCCTCGCCGCCGCTCGATAGCCCCGACGACGGCCGGGCCGTGGCCGGGCCGGTCCGACCGGTCACCGGCAGCCGGTCCACCTACAGGTAGTCGTCCTCGTCGAGGTCGTCGGGCACCATCGGATCACCACGGGTCGCCGTCGGCGGCGCCGTCAGCGCCCCGCCGGCCACGTGATACGCCTCGGTCAACCAGCCGAGGATCTCGTCGTCGATCTCGTCGGGCGAGGTCAGGTTGATCACGTGGAAGTACTTCGACTTGTAGTCGACCACCTTGCGGGACAGGCGGCCCGAATCGAGCTTGCGGCGCAGGGAGAAGCCCAGCGCCGTCCACTTCGTCTTGGCCCGCAGCTCGCACAGCATCGGACCGTTTTTGAACATGATCCCCATCTGGAGCGGATCGACGATCAGGTCGCCCAAGGTGTGCAGGTGGTCGGACACCACCTGGAAGATCGGCTCCTCCCACGGCTTGGCCGTTGCGAAGTACTCCTCGAGGGTGAGCCCGGGGTTGCACATGTGGCCCTGGTTGCGACGACCGAACTCCCGATCGCACTTCGGACACCTCCAGCGCTCCACGACGGTCACCGTACCGCCGCCGTCAGGAGCGTGTCGGCACGTCCACCGTGTCGAGGTCGTCGAGGGCCACCACGTCGGGATGGACCGCCGCCGCCTCGGTTGCGAACACCTCGCTCCGGGGATAGCGGGCCGAGAAGTGGGTCAGCGCCAGGCGGCGGACCCCGGCCTCGGCGGCCAGACGTCCGGCCTGCAGCGCCGTCAGATGGCGATAGCGGTCGGCCAGCTCCGCCTCCGACTCGAGGAACGTGGACTCGCACACCAGCAGATCGACCCCGTCGGCCAACTCCCGGGCCCCGTCGCACATCCGGGTGTCCATGACGAAGGCCATCGACTGACCCCGGCGCACCGTCGACACCTCGTCCAGGGTCACGGTGCCCCGCTCGGTCTCCAGGCGACCCTCGGCCTGCAGCCGACCGACATCGGGTCCCTGCACCCCGGCCCGCTCCAGCGCCGCACGGTCGAAACGCACGGCGTCGGGCTCGTCGAGCCGGTAGCCGAACGTCGTCGTCCGGTGGTCGAGCGCCCGAGCGGTCAACCGCAACCCACCCCGCAGCTCCAACACGTCGCCCTCGGCCATCACCGGCGTCGGCACGATCTCGCTGGTGTCGTGGAACTCGGTGGCCGACCGCAGACGATCGAAGTAGACCTGCCCGGCACCGGGGTACACGACGGGCAGGGGGACCGGCTCATGACTGCCCGAACGGTTGTCGAGGGCCCGCCGCTGGATGACGCCGGGCAGACCGAGGCAGTGGTCGCCGTGGAAGTGGGTGACGCACACCGCCGTCGCTCGGGCGATGGCCACCCCGGCATTGATGCATTGGCGCTGCGCGCCCTCACCCGGGTCGAACAGGATCAGCTGATCGTCCCACCGGAGGGCGTAGCTGTTGTGGGCCCGGTGGCGGGTGGGAGCCTGGCTGGCCGTACCCAGGGCGATGAAGGTCCGCGTCGACACGATCGCCAGTTGAGCACAGGCCCGGAGCTGGGCTTGGGCCATTAGCGTGGAGGTATGACGACGCAGCCCCCATCCAACGTCGCCGACGCCCTCGTCCTGTTCGGGATCACCGGCGACCTGGCCCGCAAGAAGCTGTTCGCCTCGCTCTACCGGCTCGAGTCCGACGGCCTCCTCCGGTGCCCCGTGATCGGGGTTGCCCGGTCCGACTGGAGCACCGACGACCTCCGCCAGGTGGCGCACGAGTCACTGGTCGAGGGCGGGGTTGACGTCGACCCCAGGGTGTGGGAGCGGCTCGCCGCCCGCATGCACTACGTGTCGGGCCAATACCAGGCGCCGGAGACCTACGCCGAGTTGGCCGAGGTGTTGGCCGACAGCGCCTGTCCGGTCTGTTATCTGGCCATCCCGCCCTTCGTCTTCACCGACGTGGTCGACGGCCTCGCCGCCGCCGGGCTCAACCGGGGCCGGGTCGTCCTGGAGAAGCCGTTCGGGCGCGACCTGGCCAGCTCCCGGGTCCTCGACGCCGCCGTGAAGGCCCACTACCCCGAGGAGCGGATCTACCGGATCGACCACTTCCTGGGCAAGGAGCCGGTGCTCAACATCCTCGTCTTCCGCTTCTCCAACTCCCTGCTCGAACCGCTGTGGAACCGCCACCACATCGCATCGGTCACCGTCACCATGGCCGAGGACTTCGGCGTCGAGGGTCGGGGCTCGTTCTACGACGAGGTGGGCGCGATGCGAGACGTGGTGCAGAACCACCTGCTCCAGGTGGTCGCCTTCCTGGCGATGGAGCCCCCGGTCAGCGACGACGCCGACGCCATGGCCGACGAGGTGGTCAAGGTGCTCCGGTCGATGCAGCCGATGGATCCGGACCGGGCCTGGCGGGGCCAGTACGAGGGCTACCTGGACGAGGAGGGCGTCGCCCCCGGCTCCGACACCGAGACCTATCTCTCGGCCGAGCTCGCCCTCGACTCCTGGCGATGGGCCGGCGTCCCGTTCCACATCAAGGCGGGCAAGGCCATGGACCGGACCTACACCGAGGTGGTGGTCGAGTTCATGCCGACGCCCCGGCCCCTGTTCACCGATCACGACTGCGCCCCCGAGCCGAACCGGCTCCGCTTCGAGATGAAGCCGGCCGAGACCATCGAGCTGCAGATGCAGGTCAAGGAGCCGGGCCATCGCCTCATCTCCGAGACGCAGTCGCTCCTGGTCGACGAGCACACCGACGACGGCGTCGACCCCTACCACCGCCTCCTCGGCGACTCCCTCGAAGGCGACCGCCGACTCTTCGCCCGCGGCGACCAGGTGGAGCGGGCGTGGGAGGTGGTGCAGCCGCTGCTGGACCGACCCCTCCCGGTCAAGCCGTACCCCTACGGCGCCGCCCGGCCCGAGGAGCACGCATGACCCGCCACACGATCGCCGTCGACCTCGGCGGCACCCGAGTGCGCGTGGCCCTGGTCGACGATCGGGGCACCGTCATCCGCAGCGAGAAGGCTCCGACCCCGAGCGATGAGGACACCCCCGCCGGCCTGGTGGCCATGGTGGGCGCCGTGATCGACGGGGGCGCCACCGACGGCGTGGGCTGTGACGAGGTGGTGATCGGGATCCCCGGCATCATCGATCACGCCGCCGGCCGGGTCGTCTACGCCCCGAATCTCAACCAGGACTGGCTGCCGCTCCTCTCGGTCGAGTGGTTCGGCGGTGAGCTCGACCAGCCCGTGTCGCTGGCCAACGACGCCGATCTGGCCGCCGTCGGCGAAGCGTTCTTCGGCGCCGGCCACCAACGCGACACCGTGTACGTCACCATCTCCACCGGGGTCGGCGCCGGCGCCGTCTTCGGCGGCCGGGTGATGAAGGGCCGGTTCTCGGGTCTCGAACTGGGCCACACCATCGTCGACCTTCCCGCCGCCGGCGACGGCCGACCGGCCACCGTAGAACAACGGGGAGCCGGCCCCGCCATCGCCAAAGCGGCGGCCGAAGCCGGGCTGATCGAGCGCGAGGCCGACCTGGCCGAGCTGGTCCGGTCGGGTCAGCCCGAAGCGGTGGCGTTGTGGGACGCCGCCCTGGAGAGCGTCGGGTGCGGCATCGCCAACCTGGCCTGGCTCCTGGCCCCCGAGGTGGTGGTGATCGGAGGTGGCGTCGGAGCCAACAACCCCGACCTCATCCTGCCCCGCCTCGACCATTGGCTCATGACGTATGGCCCATCCACCGGCGGCCACATCGACGTGGTCACCGCCGAGCTGGGCGACGATGCCGCCCTGGCCGGCGCCGCCCGCTGGTTCGAGGCCGTGGGAGAGCGCCCATGAGCGACGACCTGCACCGCCTCGTCATCTTCGACGACGACGAGTGGGCCGAGGAGACGGCCCGACTGTTGGCCGAGCGCATCCAGACCATCATCGACGCGCGGGGTCACTGCACCTTCGCCCTCAGCGGGGGCTCCACCCCGGCCCCGGTGTTTCACGCCCTGGCCCAACGGGAGCTCGACTGGGATCGGGTGGTGCTGCTCCAGGCCGACGAGCGGGTGGTGCCGGCCGACGACCCGGCCCGCAACCTGGTGATGCAACGGGAGGCCTTCGCCGACCTGCCCGTCGCCTGGCTGCCTCTCCCCGTCGACCAGCTCCTGGAGGAGGGCACGGCCCTCGACCTCGATCCGGCCTCGGCACCCCCGATCGCCGAGCGATCCGGGGCGGTCGCCGCCTTCGTCGAACAACTGCACCGACTGGCCGACGATCCGGCTGTGGTCGACGTGATCCATCTGGGCCTGGGCGACGACGGCCACACGGCGTCGCTGTTCCCCGACGATCCCGCTCTCCAGGTGCTGCGGGACCCGGTGGCGGTCACCGGCGAGCAGGCCGGCCACCGGCGCATGACCCTCACCCGGCCCGTTCTCGACCGGGCTCGAAGCGTGTTCTGGCTGGTGAGGGGGTCGAGCAAGGTGCCGGCGCTCGGGCGACTGCTGGCCGGCGATCTCGCCATCCCGGCCGGGCTGGTCATGCCCGCGATGTCGGTGGTGGTGGCCGATGCGGCCGCCGCCCGCCAGGCCTGAACCCGATAGTCGGCCCCATCGCCCAAACTAGCTGACTAGAGTCAGCTATATGACCACGGCTTCGATCGACGACCTCATCGACACCCTCCGGCGCTTCAACCGATCCCACACCCAGCGGATCGGGGTCCTCGACGAGTCGTTCCTCGAAACCGGTCGGCCGCTGAGCCAGAGCCGCCTCCTGTACGAGATCGGCGCCCCCGAGCGTCGACGGAGCGAGGGGTCGACCGCCGAGGCGGTGCAGCCGGGCGGGGGCGACGGGGTGGAGGTCGCCGCCCTGCGGTGCGCCCTCGGTCTCGACTCCGGCTATCTGAGCCGTCTCCTGCGTCAGCTGGAGGCCGACGATCTCATCGTGGTGGCCCCCGCCGCCGACGCCGAGGACGGGCGGACCCGGTCGGTGCGGCTGACCCCGGCCGGTCACCTCGCCTGGCAGGACCTCGAGCAGCGATCCGAGGCGCTCGCCCTCGATCTGGTCGAGCCGCTCGGCGCCCGCCACCGCCACGCCCTCACCGAGGCGTTGACCGTCGCCGACCGACTGTTGCGGGCGGCCACCGTCGCCCTCGACATCGTCGACCCCCGCTCCGAGGCGGCGCTCACGGCTATGGGTCGGTACTTCGCCGAGCTCGATCAGCGGTTCACCGACGGCTTCGACCCCGGCGACACGCTGGTGGCCGACGCCCCGGCCCTGGCCGCTCCCGACGGCGCTTTCGTCGTGGCCCACAGCGACGGCCGACCGGTGGCCTGCGGAGGCGTGCAGCGGATCGACGACACCACGGCGGAGATCAAGCGCATGTGGGTCGACGGCGACTGGCGGGGCGTCGGCCTCGGCGCCCGCATGTTGCGGACGCTGGAGGATACGGCGGCCGACCTGGGCTACCGGCGGGTCGTGCTCGACACCAACGCCACCCTGGACGAGGCCATCGCCATGTACCAGCGCGCCGGGTACACCTCGATCGAGCGCTACAACGACAACCCCTACGCCCAGCGTTGGTTCGCCCGCTCCCTGCCCGGCACCGCGCCACCCGAGCCCGGGGTCGACGACGGCGACCGTGGCTAGGTGCCGTCGCCGTCTGCGTCCGCCGCTCCGTCGGCGAGTCGGATGCGGGAGATGACGGCGTGGTGATCCGCCCCCAGGGCGTCGCCGATCTCCACGCTGAGCACGTCCCAATGGTCGGACACGAGGGTGTGGTCGAGCTGGAGGACCGGCATCACCCGGCCGTCGTCGGCGGGCCAGGTGGCGTCGAAGCCGCAACCCTTCGGTTCGTGGACGTCGGTCCACCCCGAGCGCAGCAGCGACCGGAAGCGGGCGTGGTGGATCGTGGCGTTGAAGTCGCCGCTCATGACCGCCGGTTCGTCGGCCGACACGCCGTCGAGGTGACGCAGACCGGCATCCCAGGCGTCGGCCCGGCGGTCGTCCACCGGGGCCGACAGGTGGATGTTGTGCAGGCGGAACTCACCGTCGGGGGAGAGCACCGTGGCCGACAGGTGGGGCCGCCCCGCCACCTCGGTCAGGGCGACGTCGGTCAGGGGCCAGCGGCTCCACAGCGCCATCTGGATCTTGTCGTCGATGCTGTCGCTGGCCTTGGCGTAGTCGGCGAAGGCGTCGTCCCGCTCCAGGTCCCACCGCAGGGCCGGGCTGAGCTCCTGGAGGAGGATCACGTCCGGATCGACCTCGACCAGGGCGGTACCCAGCGAGTCGGCATCGGTGTTGGACCACAGCACGTTGTGGGAGTAGACGACGAGGGCGTTGGCGTCGTCGGTCGGGCCGCAGGCCACGACGGCGCTCGGTCGGATGAGGCTGACGGCGGCGACCGCGGCGATGACGACGGCCCCGACCCGCAGCGGGCGGCCCCTCGACCACCAGGCGGCGACGGCGACCGCAATCAGGAGCGGGACGATCAGCAGCGGGATCACGCCGATCACGGCCAGCAGGGGGGTGTTGGTGACCGGCAACCACCGCAGGAGCAGGAGAAGGGCGGTGGCGGCCACCGCCGCCCAACCCACTCCGAGCCCCAACGTTCGCATACCTGGTAGATGGTCGCCGATCGAGCGGCGGTTGCACCGTCGGGGGCGTGGGCAATCAGCCTCTACCCTGGGTCCGGTGAGTGACACCCGGCGCTACCTGCTGCGCACCTACGGCTGCCAGATGAACGAGCACGACTCCGAGCGGATCGCCGGTCTGCTCGAGTCCGACGGCTACGAGATGACGACCGACGAGGCCGAGGCCGACGTCGTCGTGCTCAACACGTGCTGCATCCGGGAGAACGCCGACAACAAGCTGTACGGCGCCCTGGGCAACCTCAAGACCCTCAAGGAGGCCAAGCCCGACCTCCAGATCGTGGTCGGCGGCTGCCTGGCCCAGAAGGACCGCGACCTGATCCAGCAGAAGGCCGGTCACGTCGATGTCGTGTTCGGGACCCACAACGTGCATCGGGCCACCGAGCTGTTGGCCCAGGCCCGCGAGTTCGGCCCGGTCACCGAGATCTGGGAAGAGGCGATGGTGGCCGAGGACGAGGCCTTCCCCTCGGCCCTGCCCGCCCGCCGCGAGACCGACTACCGGGCGTGGGTGACCATCCAGATCGGGTGCGACAACTCGTGCGCCTTCTGCATCGTCCCCGCCGTCCGGGGGGCCGAGATCAGCCGCCCGGCCGACGACATCGTCGACGAGGCCGAGCGGCTGGCCGGCCAAGGCGTGACCGAGGTGACCCTCCTCGGCCAGAACGTCAACTCCTACGGACGCGACCTGGCCATCGCCGCCCGGCGGGCCGGGGCCGACGTCCGCCTGCGGCCCCAGTTCGCCGACCTGCTGCGACGGGTGGGCGCCATCGACGGCATCAAGCGGGTGCGCTACACCAGCCCCCACCCGAAGGACATGACGGCCGACGTGTTCGACGCCATGGCTTCGACCCCGGCCGTCGTGCCCCACCTGCACTACCCGCTGCAGTCGGGTTCGGATGCCATCCTGTCGGCCATGCACCGGGGCTACCGGGCCGAGCGCTACCTGCGGACCCTGGCCGAGGCTCGGGCCACGATCGACGATCTGGCCGTCAGCACCGACATCATCGTCGGCTTCCCCGGCGAGACCGAGGACGACTTCACCCGCACCCTCGAGGTGGCGGCCGAGGCCGCATTCGACAGCGCCTACACCTTCGTCTTCTCGCCCCGACCCGGCACCGAGGCGGCGGACATGGTCGACCGGTTCTGCGACCCCGAGGAGGTGAAGGACCGCTACGCCCGCCTCCGCACCGTGATCGAGCGCTCGGCTCTGGCCCGCTACCGGGCTCGTGTCGGTCGCCGGGAGGAGGTGGTGGTCGAGGGGCCTTCCAAGAAGGATCCTGGGGTGCTCACCGGCCGCACCGCCCAGAACAAGCTGGTCCACTTCGCCGCCGATCCGCTCAAGCCCGGCACCTACGCCCTGGTCGACGTGACCGAGGCCGCTCACCAGTACCTGATGGGCAGCTTCGTCGAGGTGACCGATCGAGCCCGCCATCGGACCCGGCTCGAGGTGCTCAGCGCCCTCTGAGGCGCCGGTCGACACCGGCCCCGGTCCGCTCGGCCGGCGGATCCTGCTCGTTGAAGCACGCCCGTCTCCTTTGTCAAAATGGGTTCAGATGTGACCGATGGCATAGGGTGCCTCGTCGGTCCGAAGAGCTCGAAGGGGACATGTGCAACCAGGCAGCCGCCATTGGTTTCTGACGCCGAGCCCGCTGCTCGGCCCCACGAGTTGGGGCGCGGTCGACAGGTGTCTGCAGAGCCGGGGCCACCACGTGACCGTGGCTGCGGCCGCCATGACCACCACCGGGCATGATGATCACATCGCCCCCTGGCTGGCCGAGCTGCTCGACCGCCCGGTGCCTGCCGCCGGGACCCCGGTGACCGTGGTCGGCCACTCCGCGGCGTGCCCCCGCATCCCCTATCTGGTCGACGCCCTGCTCCATCGGGGGTGGTCGGTCCGGTCCTACATCTGCGTCGACGGCCGGTTCCCCGACGGGGAGGCCTTCGTCAGTTCGGGCCAACACTTCGGGGCCATGCTCGACTCGATCGTCCGGCCCGACGACTACCTGCCGCCGTGGCCCCGCTGGTGGGGTTCGCTGGTCGAGGGGCTCGTCGTCGACCCGGCGGCCCGCGATCTCGTGTTCTCCGAGGCGGTCCCGATCCCGCGATCGTGGTTCGACCAGGCCTGCCCGGTGCCGACGCTGCCCGAGGCGGTGCGGCCGGCGTTCCTGTCGTTCGGCCCCGGGTACGCCGAGTCGCGCGACCGGGCCCACGCCGAGGGCTGGCTGACCCACCGTCTGGACGGCGACCACCTGCACCAGGTGGTCGCCCCCTACGAGGTGACCGACACCCTGGAGGCGCTGGCCGCCTGCCTCGACTCCGGCCGCTGACCCCAACCCGTCGCCGGAACGCCGTCGGTCGCTGGAACCCGACCGGCCGCTGGTCGCAGCGTCTTCGGTCGCTGGGACCCGACCGGCCGCTGGGACCCGACCGGCCGCTGGTCGCAGCGTCTTCGGGGCGGGGGAGTGACCCTCGGGTGGGTTCGGCGCCGCATCGACTCCCTGGGCGTCGAGGTTCGGGCAATACACTCCGAGGCTTGCGACCGGAGTGCCCCCAGGCGATACACGACCATCTCGGCGACGGGGAATGGACCCCTTACAGCCGACCCCCGGCGCGTCCGGAACCGGCCGAGGCCCCCGGACCGGAGCCGGACGCCGAGGGCGCCCCGGGCCGCGTCGCTGCGGCCGACCCGGATGCGACCGGCGGTGAGACGGCGGGGGCCGACCGGGCCCGGGTCGACCACGTCGGCGGCGGCCATGCCTGGCTGGTCGGCGAGCAGATCGTGCGCCGCCACCCGAGCTCGACCCCTGCCGTCGCCGAGGCTGAGCGGACCGCCTGGCTGACGGCGGCCCTGGCCGGGCCGGCGGCCTCCGCCGGTGATGGCCTCACCGACGACGACGGTGGCCGCAGCGTCGGTGACGACGGCGATGACGACGAGCGGCGCGCTGCGGCCTCCCGGTGGGGCCTGCGGGCCGGGCCGGCGGCGCTCGTGATCGACGGGGCGTGGTCGCTCACCCCTCGGCCCGACGGGGCCCCCGCCCACCGGCCCGACCTCCACCCTCGGCCCGACTCGCTCCCCGCCACCATCGGCACGGCCCTGGCCCGCCTCCACGCCCTCGACGTCGACGCCTGCCCCACCGCCCGATCGACCGCCGAGGTGGTCGACGAGGTGCGGAACGCCATCACTGCGGACCGACTGGTCGTCGACCTCCTGCCCGCCCCCTACGACCGCTATCCGGCCGAGCGACTCCTGGCCATGATCGACGAGGCACCGCTTCGACCGGCCGATCCCGTCGTGGCCCACGGCGCCCCGCTCCTGGCCAACCTGTGGCCCACCCTGGGCGGCGACGGCGCCACCGTCATCGGGCTCCACCATCTCGGGGTGGCCGAGCGCACCGCCGACCTCGCCGTCATCCACCGGCAGCTCCAGGACGGCTTCGGCCCCGAGGCGGTGTTCGCCTTCTACGAGGCCTACGGACAGCATCCCGATCTGGTCGCCCTCGATCATCAGCTCCTCATCGACGCCGTCCGGTCGGCCATCATCCCGTGACCGAACCGACGCCCGAGCCCTCCGCCGAGCCCGAGCCCTCCGCCGGGCCCGAGTCCGCCCCTGAGCCCGAGTCCGAGTCCCGGCCTGCAGCCACCCCGGGGTCGGTGACCGGGCCCGGCGCCCCGGAGCCGACGGAGCCGACGGAGCCGACGGAGCCGACGGAGCCGACGGAGGCGACGGCCCCTGGCCCGCTGGTGATCGTCGGGCCGACGGCGTCGGGCAAGTCGGCGCTGGCGCTGGCCCTGGCCGGGCGGCTCGACCGACCGTGCGAGATCGTCTCGGCCGACGCCATGGCCGTCTACCGGGGGATGGACGTCGGGACGGCCAAGCCGACGCCGACCGAGCGCGCCGAGGTGCCCCATCACCTGGTCGATGTGGCCGACCCGTCGGAGGAGTACACGGTGGCCCGCTTCCAGGAGGAGGCCACCGCCGTGCTGGCCGAGGTCGAGGGGCGGGGCGCGATACCGATCGTGGTCGGCGGCACCGGCCTCTACGTCCGGGCCGTGGTCGACGCCTTCACCATGCCCGGGCAGTTCCCCGAGGCCCGGGCCCGCGTCGAGGCCGAACCGTCTCTCGACGTGCTGTGGCAGGAGCTGCAGCGGCTCGACCCCGACGCCGCGGCCAAGATCCTCCCCTCCAACCGTCGTCGCATCGAGCGAGCGTTGGAGGTCACGATCGGGAGCGGCAGACCGTTCTCCGGTTTCGGGCCCGGTCTCGACCAGTACCCGCCCACCCGCTTCCGCCAGATCGGGCTCCGGCTCGCCCGCGACGAGATCGACCGTCGGATCGAGGCCCGCTACCACGCCCAGGTGGCCGAGGGCTTCCTCGACGAGGTCGACGCCCTGGCCGCCCTCGCCGCCGATCCCGACGGACCCCGGCTGTCCCGCACCGCCGGCCAGGCCCTGGGCTACCGGGAGTTCCTGGCCCACCGGGCGGGGGAGTCGACCTTCGACGAGGCCTTCGACCTGGCCTGCAAACGGACCCGCCGCTTCGCCCGCCGCCAGGAGCGCTGGTTTCGCCGTGATCCTCGCATAACCTGGTTCGACGCGACGTCGACGGAGTTGGCGGACCGGGTCGAACGCTGGTGGCGGTACTCCCTTGTGGGCGGGGACGACCGATGACACCCTTGGAATGGGAGAACGTGGGTTTCCAATGGTTTCGATGATGCTGACCAAACACCATGGCTTGGGCAACGACTTTCTGATCGCCGTCGCCCCGGCCCAGGAGCTCACGGCGTCCGATGCCGTGGCCTGGTGTCACCGACGACGGGGGATCGGGGCCGACGGTCTCATCTCGCTCACCCCCACCGACGACGCCGGCCGATGGCGCATGCGGTTGTGGAACACCGACGGGAGTGAGGCCGAGCTGTCCGGGAACGGTCTGCGCTGCGTCGGTCAGGCCCTCGTGCTCAACCGCGACGAGGGCGGGGCCACCGCTGAGTACCTCATCGAGACCGCAGCCGGTGAGCGCACGGTCATGGTCCAACCCAACCGCGAGTCCGACACCGATCAGGTCACCGTCGACATGGGTCGTCCCACGGACGGGCCCCCGCTGTGGGGTCGGTGGAACGAGCTCGGTCTCGACCCACACGCCGAGGTCGGCGTCGACATGGGCAACCCCCACCTCGTCGTCCACCTCGACGACATCGACTCGCTCGACGTCGCCGCCCTCGGACCGGTCGTCGAGGCCGACTACCCCGACGGCCTCAATGTCGAGTTCATCACCGTGGCCTCCTACGCCTCGATCGATCTGCGGGTGTGGGAACGGGGCATCGGGATCACCGAGGCCTGCGGTAGCGGGGCCTGCGCCGCCGCCTGGGCCGCCCACCGCCGCGACCTGGTCGGCACCAAGGTCGAGGTGGCGATGCCGGGCGGCACCGTGATCGTCGAGTTGTCCGACGACGGGGTGGCCCTCACCGGCCCGGCCACGTTCGTCGGCGTCGTCGAGGTGACCCGTTCTTGACCGGCGGGGGTGACAACGGTCGGGTCGACGGCCACGGATCCGACGCCGGCGACGAGGAGCTGTCGGCCTTCGACGAACTGCTCGCCCTCAGCGACGGCGGCGACGGCGCCGGTGATGGACGCGTCGGTGTCGGCACCGATGGCGCTGACACCGAGAGCCATCGCGGCGCCTTCGGGGAATTCGGCGGCACCGTCGACGGCCTGCTCGACCGCAGCTTCCGGGAGCGGATCGTCCTCGTCGGCATGACCCGGGCCGGACAGACGGCCGAGGAGACGACGGCCTCCCTCGACGAGCTGGAGCTGTTGGTCGACACCGCCGGGGCCGATGCCCTGGAGCGGGTGGTGCAGACCCGGGACCGGCCCGACCCGGCGACCTTCGTCGGCCGGGGCAAGGTGACCGAGATCCGAGACGCCTCGCTCGCCATCGACTCCGACACCGTGGTGTTCGACGACGAGCTCACCCCGGCCCAGCAGTTCAACCTGGAGAAGATCCTGGAGCGGTCGGCCCTCGACCGCACCGCCGTCATCCTCGACATCTTCGCCCAGCACGCCACCTCGGCCGAGGGCAAGGCCCAGGTGGAGCTGGCCCAGCTCCGCTATCGCCTTCCCCGCCTCCGGGGCAAGAAGAACTTCAGCCAGCAGGGTGGTGGCATCGGCACTCGAGGCCCGGGTGAGACCCAGCTCGAAGTGGACCGGCGGCGGCTGCTGCGTCGCATGCACAAGCTCGAACGCGACCTGGCCCGCATCACCGAACGCCGCCACAACCAGCGCAAGGCCCGCCACCGCTCGCCCTACAAGCAGGTGTCGATCGTCGGCTACACCAACGCCGGCAAGTCGTCGCTGCTGCGCCGGCTCACCGGCGCCGAGGTGAAGGTGGAGGACAGGCTCTTCGCCACCCTCGACCCGACCACCCGCAAACTGCAGCTGCCCGGCGGCGAGCAGATCCTGATGACCGACACCGTCGGCTTCGTCCGCAAATTGCCCCATCAGTTGGTCGAGGCCTTCAAGTCGACCCTCGAAGTGGCGGCCGCCGCCGACCTCCTGGTCCACGTGGTCGACGGGTCGGTGGCCGACCCCGAGGCCCACATGCAGGCGGTGGCCGAGGTGTTGGGCGAGATCGGGGGCGCCGAGGTGCCCCAGCTCGTCGTGTTCAACAAGGCCGATCTGATCGATGACCCGCGTCGTCTGACGAGGGCCTACCCCGGTTCGGTGGTGGCCTCGGCCGTGTCGGGCGAGGGGATCGACGGTGTGCTGGTCGCCATCGGCGACGAGCTGCGGGCGCTGAGCACCGAGTACGACCTGTTCGTCCCCTGGGCCCGAGGCGACGCCCTCGCCGCCGCCCACCGGGAGGGCGAGGTGCTGAGCGAGGAGTCGACCGAAGGCGGCATGCGGCTCCGAGTCCGCCTGGAGGAGGCGTCGGCCAAACGCCTTCAGCCCTTCATCGTCACCCCCGAGGACACCTGATGACCACCACCCCCGCCTCAGCCGATACCGACGCAACCTCAAGCGACGAGGCCTCATCCGAGGCCGCCGGAGCCGGCTTCGTCCCGCCGCCCTATCCCTACGACCGGCTCGACGAGCTGAAGGCGATCGCCTCGGACCACGATGGCGGCCTCGTCGACCTGTCGATCGGGACCCCGTGCGATGCGCCGACCGAGGCGGTCACCGCCGCCCTCGGGTCGTCGACGAGCGAGAAGAGCTACCCGCCCTCGATCGGGACCCCGGCCTATCGCGACGCCGCCGCCCGGTGGCTCAACCGCCTTTGCGGGACGACGCTGACCGCCGAGGACGTACGGGCCACCATCGGCTCCAAGGAGCTGGTGGCCGGGCTTCCGCACTGGCTCCGCCTCCGCACGCCCGGCAAGGACACCGTCCTCTACCCCGCCATCAGCTACCCGAGCTACGCCATGGGCGCCACCCTCGGCGGCTGCCGGGCCGTGCCGGTACCGGTCGACGACCGGTGGCGCATCGACCTGTCGGCCATCGACCCGGCCGACGCCGAACGGGCTCTGTGCCTGTGGGTCAACACCCCGGGCAACCCCGCCGGTGGGCTCGACGACCTCGAGGCCGCCGCCCGGTGGGGCCGCGACCACGGGGTGCTCGTCGCCTCCGACGAGTGCTACGTCGCCTTCACCTGGGACGGCGAGCCCCGCACCATCCTCCAGCACGGCACCGAGGGGGTGCTTGCCGTGCACTCGCTGTCCAAGCGATCCAACCTGGCCGGCGGCCGCTCGGGCTTCTACGCCGGCGACCCCGATCTGGTCCACTACCTGGGCGAGCTGCGCAAGCACGCCGGGTTCATGCAGCCCGGCCCGTCACAGGCGGCGGCGGTCGCTGCGTTCGACGACGACGAGCACGTCGCCGTCCAGCGGGAGCGGTATCGCACCCGGCTCGAACTGATGGCCAAGGTGTGCGCCGGTCTGGGGGCCGACGCCTCCCTCCCCGGCGGTGGCTTCTACCTGTGGGTGCCGGCCCCCGGCGGCGACGCCTGGGCCTTCGCCCGCCGCCTGGCCACCGAGGCCGGGGCGCTGGTCAGCCCGGGCGAGTTCTACGGACACCAGGGGTCGGGCCATGTGCGGATCGCCGTCGTCCAACCCGACGACCGGATCCGGCTGGTGGCCGAGCGGGCCGGTATCGCCGAGGGCTGATCGGTCAGCGCTGACGGACGCCGTCGACGACGGGCACGGCCTGCCCGATCCACGGCAGGTCGCCCTGGATGCACGCCGGCTCGGTAGGCGAGGGCGAGGGCGACCCGGGGCTGAACAGGCCGCCGAAGGTCTGGTCGACTCCCGGGACGATGGCCACGGTGCGCTCCACCACCTCGCCGGTCACGTCGTCGATCACCATCTGCTTGACCGCGTTCTCCACGATGGCCTGGCGGTTCTCGTCGAGGCTGATCTCGCCGTAGGGGCCGTCGAGGGTCAGGAACGACAGCTCCGTCCGCAGGGCGGCCGGGTCGAGATCGCCGCCCGTGGCCTCGATGGCCTCGATCAGGGCGATGGCGGCGATGTAGTAGGTGTAGGCGAAGCCGAAGGTGAGCGTGGTGGCGGGTGCCGCCGACTCGTTGCCGGTCAGTCCGCCGGGCAGCGTGGCCCAGGTGGCGTTGGCGCTGAGGATGTAGGCCTCGATCTCGGGGCTGGTCACATCGGCCGGCAGGGAGGCGAAGCCTCCGATCCAGGCGCCGGCGATGCCGGGCCCGAGGGAGTCGGCCAGGCCGGCGTTGAAGAAGATGTTGCCGGCGTGCTGGGCGCCGTCGATCTCGCCCTTGTCGGCCACGAAGGCGTCGAGGATGGCCGCCGTCCCGGTGCCGCCGACGGCCCAGAAGTAGCCGTCGACCTCGTCGGGGTCGGGGAGGGCGGCCACCACGTCGGTGTAGTCGGTGGCGCCCAGTTCGGGGGCGGCCCGGTGGATCACCGTGCCGCCGGCGGCGCAGAACTCGGCGATGAAGCCGGCGGCCGAGGTGTTGCCGAAGCTGTAGTCGTCGGCGACGACGGCCACGGTGTCCCACCCGGCGGTGTTGCGGACGGCGTCGCCCAGCCCGGCGTTCCACTGGGCCCCGTCGCCGTTGAAGCGGAAGTAGTTGGGGGCCTGGATCTTGAGCGTGGTCTCCTGGGCACCGGCGGCGCCGTTGATGAAGGTCACGTCCGGCACCTCGAGGGCGTAGGTGGCCATGGCGATGCTCTCGTCGCCCGACAGCGGTCCGATCACGACCTCGGCCCCGAGCTCCTCCACCAGTCGCGTCGTCTCGGCCAGCGCCGTCTCGGCCGTGTCGTCGCCGCAGGCGATCCCGACCAGTTCGATGTCGACCCCGGCCACCGAGGCGTCGGTGAACCCGTCGAGGGCCGACGTGGTCGAGCCGGGGGTGGCGCCGGCGCGCTCGACCATGGCCAGCACCACGCCGCTGACCACGTCCTCGTGGTAGGCGCCGAAGGGCCCCTCGCACTCGCCCATGATGCCGACCTGGAGCACGCCGTCGCCGTTGGGATCGGCGGCGGGGCCACCGTCGGTACCCTCGGCGCTGTCCTCGACGAAGCCCAGCTCGTCGCCCTCGGAGCCGCCGGAGCAGGCCGTGGCCACCAGGGCAAGGGCCAGGACGGCGACGCCGAGGGTGCGGCGATGCCGCCCGGTCGTCGTGGAGGGGAGGGAGGGGAGACGAGCCATCGGTCGGTCCTTTCGGCATACCAGGGCGGCACGGGAGGCGGGCGGTCCCGATCAGTCACGTCGGCCCGGGACGCCGGATGCTGAGATCGACGAGGCGATTCGTCTCGGAGATCGGCGTGGCGGGCTCACGTCGGCCCTGTCGACGCCGATCGGGATCCATGGGTCCGACCTCGGAGCACCGGCAGCTCAGCTCGTATCACATGATCGTGGGGACCACCGCGGTCTTCCTGGTCGTCGCCGCCGGGCTGTTGTCGCTCGCATTCGGGACCGTCCGCACCCTCCAGACCGCCAACGGCAACAACGAGGTGTGGTCCCGCATCGAGTTCGCCCTCCTCGAGGTGAACGACATCGCCGGAGCGCTGTCGCGCGAGAGCCAGAGCAGGGCCAGCCGCAACGCCGTCGGCACCCTCGACGTCTACGGCTACACCACGGCCATGGACGCCAACCTGGCCGATGTCCGCGCCGACCTGGCCCTCCTGGTCGACGACCCGGAGATCGACCGGCTGGTCGACAACGTCGACCGGGCCTTCGAGCGGATGGCCGACAGCGCCGCCGACACCGAGATCGCCATCGCCAACGGCGACGCCGCCGGCGTGGCCAACGGCTCCACCCTGGTCCGCAACCGGTACGAGCTGCTGTTGACCAACTACGCCGATCTCAACCTGGCGATCCACGTCTCGGAGCAGGCCCTCCTCGACGAGCAGGAGTCGCAGGCCGAGGGGCGGCTCCTCCAGGCGGAGCTGGCCATCGTCCCGGCCGTCGTCCTCCTGATCCTGATGGCGTTCATCGGGCGCAAGATCCGGCGCCGGGAGCAACGGCTCAACACCGAGCTGCGGATGCAGCAGCAGGAGTCGCAGGCCATCGTCGACTGTCTGCCCATCGAGATTGCCTGGAAGGACACCGAGCATCGGGTGCTCGGGGTCAACAGCCTGCAGCGCACGGGCATCACGGGTTGGGACGCCTCGGCTCTCGTCGGCCGCACCTTCGTCGCCCTGGCCCCGGCCGAGGGTCGGGCGACGTGGACCGCGGTCGAGGATCTCGAACAGGCGGCGATGGAGGAGCGCACCCCGCAGCGCAACGAGTTCGATGTGATGATCGACGGCGACAATCACATCGTCCGCTACTCGGCCGCCCCGCTGGTCCTCGGCGACCGCATGATCGGTTGTGTGACCTACGGCGAGGACGTGACCGAGGCGCGGGAGATGGAGCGGGCGCTGGCCACCACCGGCCGTATGGAGTCGATCGGCCAGCTGGCCGCCGGTGTGGCCCATGAGATCAACACGCCGGTGCAGTTCGTCTCCGACAACGCCCGGTTCCTCACCAGTTCCTTCGACGAGCTGATCGAGCTCAACGGGAAGCTGATCGAGCTCGGTCGCACCCACGACGAGGCCGCAACCGCCCGGCTGGCCGACGAGGCCGACCTCGAGTTCCTGGTCGAGGAGGTGCCTCAGGCGCTGGCTCAGTCCAAGGAGGGGTTGGAGCGGGTCAGCGAGATCGTCCGGGCCATGAAGGACTTCTCACACCCCGGCGACGACGTCGGCGACTGCGACCTCAACGCCATTATCGAGACCACGATGGCGGTGTCCCGCAACGAGTGGAAGTACGTGGCCGACCTCGAACTCGACCTCGACCCCGAGCTGCCGATCGTGCAGGGGAGCGCAGGGCGTATCAAGCAGGTACTGCTCAACATGCTGGTCAACGCCGCCCACGCCATCGAGGACGGGCGGGAAGGCGAGGAGAAGGGCCGGATCGAGATCTCCACCGTCGCCGCGGGCGCCGTGGCCCGGATCACCGTCAGCGACGACGGCTGCGGCATGGACGACCACGTGAGGGAGCGGATCTTCGATCAGTTCTTCACCACCAAGGAGGTGGGGCGGGGTACCGGCCAGGGGCTGACCCTGGCCTGGGACATGGTCAAGGCCCAGGGCGGCACGATCGACGTCGCCTCGACCGTGGGCGAGGGGACGACGTTCACCATCGGCCTCCCCTTCGCCGCCCCGGACGGTGCGGACGGGGTGGGTACGGACGGGGTGGGTACCGGCGCGGTTGGAGCGAGGGCGTCGACCCCCGCCGGGCACTAGGCGGCCCGGGAACGCTCCACCGTCTCGCGGGTGGGCACGTGCCAGCCGACGTACCACACGCCGATGGCGCCGACGGCCGCGACGAGCAGGCGGACCCACAGCGGTTCGATCAGGAGGCCGGCGCTGATACTGCAGGCGATCACCATCGAGCCGATGGCGAACACCTTGGCCCGTCGGGGCATACCCAGGCCGTCGCGGTAGTCGCGCACCATCGGGCCGATGCCCTTGAGGTTCAGCACCCACTGTTCCAGCCGCTCGTTCGACCGGGCGAAACAGGCGGCGGCCATGATGAAGAACACCGTGGTCGGCAGGCCGGGCACGACGATGCCGATACCCCCGATGCCCACGCACAGCAGACCCGCCAACAGCCAGAGGATGCGCACGTCAGCTCATCAGCTGTCGGACGTCCAAGACGATCAGGATCACCAGCAGGATGATCACGCCCACGTGAAGCACGGTGACGTGCCTCTTCCACGGGTGATCGGCACGCCAGAAGCGGCGGATGCTGAAGACGTTGGCGACGATGGCGGGTATCCCGATCAGCAGGCCGAGGACCGGTCCCACACCCGGCGCCAGCCCCACCAGGGGAGCGACGAAGGGCAGAATCACATACGTCAGGGTGCAGCGGATGCCGGAGATGATGATGGAACGGCTGAAGCCCCGCTGGGCCGCGTCGTTGCTCTCGGCGGTGTTGACGGCGTTGGAACTTGTCACGGCCACGGGCTCAACGGTATCGGTATCGTGGTGCGCTGTGTCTAGCTCCAGCACCGATCTCCTCATCGCCACCGCCGACCTGGTGGCCCGTCCGTCCGAGTCCTATGACGAGGCGCCCTTCGTGGACTGGCTGGAGGGCGAGCTGCGAGCCCTCGATCATCTGGAGGTGACCCGGGTCGGCGACAACCTGGTTGCCCGAACCTCGCTCGGTCGGGCCCGCCGCCTCATGCTGGCCGGTCACACCGACACCGTCCCCGCCAACGGCAACGCCGAGGCCCGTATCGACGGCGATCGCCTCCACGGCGTGGGCTCGGCCGATATGAAGGGCGGCCTCGCCGTGTTCATCGAGCTCGCCCGCACCGTGGCCGAACCAACCGTCGACCTGACGTTCGTGTTCTACGCCCGGGAGGAGGTGGCCCGGGCCGACAGTGGCCTCACCGAGCTGGCCCTCGCCCGCCGCGATCTGCTGGAGGCCGACTGCGCCATCCTGGGCGAGCCCACCTCGGCCGACATCGAGGCCGGGTGCCAGGGGGCGCTCCGCTTCGAGGTGACCCTGGCCGGAGCCCGGGCCCACACCGCCCGGCCGTGGATGGGTCGCAACGCCGTCCACCGTCTGGCCCCGCTGCTGGCGACCCTCGCCGCCTACGAGGCCCGGGCCCCGGTGCTCGACGGTTGCGAGTACCGGGAGTCGGTGCAGGCGGTCGGGGTGGAGGGTGGTGTGGCCGGCAACGTCGTCCCCGACGCCGCCACCGTCCGCATCCATCACCGCTACGCCCCCGACCGCACGGCGGCCGAGGCCGAGGCCTTCCTCCGGGATCTGATCGCCCCTCATCTCGACGACGGCGACGAGGTGGCCCTGGTCGACGCCGCCCCGGCCTGCGCACCCTCGCTCACCCACCCGCTGCTGCGTCGCCTGGTCGACGACAACGGTCTGGCCATGCGGGCCAAGCTGGGCTGGACCGATGTGGCCCAGCTGGCCGAGTTGGGCATCCCGGCCACCAACTTCGGCCCGGGCGACGCCACCGTGGCCCACACCGCGGGCGAGTTCCTCGACCGGATCGATCTCGATCGGTGTCACGCCGCCCTGCATCGGCTCCTCACCGATCCGGACCCGGATCCGGCGACCTAGTCCTCCTCGCCGCCGCCCGGCGGGGAGGTACCGATCTGGTCACCCGTGGTGCCTCGAACTACCCTGTGGAAAACGGACGGGCGCCCGACCAGGGCGCTGACGACTACGGGGGACCACGTCAATGCGCAAGAACATCTCGCCTTCGTCACTCGCTCGCGACGACCGCTTCAACCGGATCGGCACCGAACGTCGCCTGGCCGATCACCGCAACACCGACATCGTGGCCCACGTCGATCCCAAGGCCGACGATGTGGCCGAGCGGGCCCGTCGCCGAATGCACGGCATCTTCGTCGGTGAGATCCAGGCCCTCGAGGGGGCGGGCCGCACCGCCTTCGATTTCGGGACCGACGAGGTGCCCTACGAGTTGAAGCTCGACATGGCCCGCCAGTGTTGGGACGAGGCTCGTCACTGCGAGATCTCGGTCAAGCTGGCCGAACACATGGGCGGCGAGCTGGGCGAGTACGCCGAGGCCACCACCCTGTTCGAGGCCGCCTGCCACGACGATCCGGTGTTCCGCCTGGCCGGGGTGAACCGGGCCCTGGAGGGGCTCGCCATCGACGTCTTCACCCAGATGCGCGACTTCGGCGAGGAGATGAACGATCCGGTCCTCAGTTACTGCGAGGACTACATGCTGGCCGACGAGGTCACCCACGTGAAGATGGGCTCCAAGTGGCTGCGCGAGGTCACCGAGGGCGACCCCGACCGTCGCAAGCAGGCGCTCGAGTTCCAGCGAGTCGTCGACGGACTGTTCAATTTCCGGGGTCAGCGGGGTGAGGAGGCCGATTCGCCGATCCGCTTGGCCCGCAGGTTCCGCAAGATGGCCGGCTTCACCGACGGTGAGGTCGACGACATCGCCGAGATGTCGGCCGAGAGCCGGGCCGAGCGCGACGAGGCCAGGGCGGCGATGTCCGGCGAGCCCGTCGCCGGCGGCTGAACGCCTCACCGGCGGAGCGCCCGTCGGGTCGATTCGACCGGTATCGAACCGGATCGACATCCATCCCGTTAGTTCGCGACTTTCGCAGTCGGTTCGACGTCAGGTAGGCCGTGGAATCGACAGAGGTAGATGGGGCCGGTCGCGACCGGGACGATGAGAAGCTCGTCCCCGAGTGGCGGGTGGATGCTGACCAACAGATCGTCTGGGCGGGCCTGGCCGTGGTTGCGGTGCTCGCCGCACTCTTCGCGTGGAACGCCATTTTCGGGGGCGACGACGAGGCGACGGACGCCGTGGCCGGCGTGACCACGATCGCCGTTGGCGGCGGGGCCGATGGCGACGGCGATCTGGGAACCGCTGCGGCCGCCGCCGGAGCGGCCGCCGTCGATGCCGTCACCGGTGGCGACGACGCGGATGACGATGCCGAGGCCGACGCCGACGCCGGTGCGGACGACGCCGACGACACCGATGACGACGCCGACGAGGAGGCTGCGACGACGACCACGGCAGCCCCGACCACCACGACCGAGGCCGCGCCAACGATCGGCGACGTGCAGGCCGCCGTCGGCGGCTTCCCCGGCGCCATCACCGGGTCCAATGACGGCACCACCGCCGTCCTCGAAGGGTTCGTGGCCGACCAGTCCGAGAGTGATGAGGCCGAGGCCGCAGCCGCCGCCGTCGAGGGGATCGAGGTGGTCGACAATCGGCTGGGAGTCCTCGTCCCCGACGTCACCGCCGCCCTGGAGGGCGCAGGTGTGATGAGCGCCGGGGTCGCCGGCGAGGGCACGGTCATGACCGTGTCGGGCACCGTGCAGTCCGAAGACGATCGAACGGCTGCGCTCGACGCCGCAGCGGCCATTCCCGGTGTCACCGAGGTGGTCGACGAGCTCGACGTGAGCGTGGCCGCCGATCTCAACGCGCTGCCCCAGGTGCAGTTCGCCTACAACTCGGCCGTCATCCTCGAGGACAGCTTCGCCGACCTCGATGCTGCGGCGGCCATGATCGCCGAGGTCGAGGGGGTCGAGCTGCGGGTCGAGGGCTACACCGACGTGCAGGGCCCGGCCGGCGACAACCTCGTGCTGAGCCAGCAGCGGGCCGACGCCGTCCGCGGCTACCTGCTCGACGCCGGGGTCGACCCGGCCGTGCTCACCGCCGAGGGTTTCGGCGAGACCGAGCAGTTCGGCGAGGGCAACTCGGCGGAGGCGCTTGCCGCCAACCGCCTGGTGCGCTTCGTCGAGGTGGGCTAAGGCTCACCTCCGGGGGCGGGTGGGCGGCAACGCCCGCCCCCGGTACATCCTGACGCCGCCTACAACCGCCGCATCACCGTGACGACCCGGCCGTAGATCTCCACATCGGCCGGGTCGAGCACGATCGGCTCCATGGTCGAGTTGGCCGGTAGCAGCACCGTCTTGTTCTTCTCGGTGCTGTAGGTCTTGACCGTGGCCTCCTCGCCCGGCAGCCCGGCCACCACGACATCACCCTTGCTGGCCGTGTGCTGGACCTTGGCCACCACGAAGTCGCCGTCGAGGATGCCGGCCTCGATCATCGAGTCCCCCCGCACGGTGAGCATGAAGAGGTCACCCTCGCCGGTGAGGTCGGCGGGAACCGGGAGCGTCTCCTCTATGTGCTCGGTGGCGAGCACATCGGTGCCGGCCGCCACCTGGCCGACGAGGGGGACGTGGCGCACCGGGCGGCGCTCGACATCGGAGGCACCACTGGTGGCGTCCCACGACACCTTGATGGCCCGGGGCTTCGACGGATCGCGCTCCAGATAGCCGTGGCGCTGCAGGGTCGCCAGGTGGGAGTGAACGCTCGAGGGTGAGGTCAGACCGACCTCGGCCCCGATCTCGCGCACAGAGGGTGGAAACCCCCGCTCCCTCATCTGGGTCTCGATGAACTCGAGTATGGATCGCTGGCGATCGGTCAGTTGGTGCTCACCCACAGCCTCACTCCCGTCTTCCGAATCCGTGCGCTCCGCCGCGGTCCGACGGACCGATCGAGGCGAGGCGTTCGAATCGAACGTCTGTTTGGACCCCACTATGGCACGAATTCACGTACATGTGTTCGATAGTCCCGTCCGGGCTCGGGTTGGCGGCGGTTCGGGTCGGTCGGGCCGGGTTTGCAAACATTTGTTCGATTGGGGCGTTGACGTCGAACAAGCGTTCTGTGTACGGTAACGAACACACGTTCGCTCCCCTCGGAACGTTCGCTCCAGACGCAACGACACGCAGTGCCGCAGGGCTCGATCCCGGGTGGCGAGGCAGATCGAGCGGCTGGAGAAGATCTTCCGGAAGCGAGCCCCCGCCGACGTGGATCCGGCTCCGGCCGGTACCCCACGATTCACTGTCACACCCCTTGAGGACACTGGTCACCATGGTTGCGCTGTTGAAACCCACAACATGTTCTGCACCGCTCACCGTGGTTCGATCGGTGCCGGGATGCGATGAGTTCGAGGGCGGGGGCCGCTCCGGTGGCGGAGCTGCCGTCACAGCCAGGCCTGAGGCCAGCCGCGCGCCGCTCCGGCTCGTGGACTCTCCGCCCCGCGAGCCGTTGATCGGTGGTGTTCCTGTGGCGGGAATCGCGGTGGCTGTGGCGGTGGTGTTCGGCCTCCTGTTTGCGGTGCGCCTCGTCCAAGGGTCGCCGCCGGCAGTTGACGAGGTCGGGCAGGTGTCTGATCCCCGGGTGTCGGCTCCGGCGTTGCCCGGCCCCGGGGATCACATCCACGTGGCTCGGTCGGGCGATTCGCTCTGGTCGATCGCCGTCGGGTTGGCCCCCGATGCCGATCCGCGGCCCATCGTCGATGCGTTGGCCGAGGCCAACGGCGGCACGGCGCTCCGGGTGGGGCAGCAGGTCGTCATCCCCGCCGAAGTCATCGCCGAACACGGCGGCTGAGTCCCGACCGCGATCGAGCCGGGGGCGGTTCTCGTCGGGTCGGAAGAACGTACTCCTGCGGCACCGGTAGGGAGATCGGTGCCGCAGGAGTCGTCCAATGCCGAAGCTGCCACCTCCACCAGACTGTAACGACCGCTACCTGGCGCGGCCGGTACTGTTGAGCCGTGCGTTGCCCCCGCTGCGGCTTCGAGGGGACCAGGGTCGTGGATTCCCGGTCCGGTGAGGATGGCCATGCCATCCGACGCCGTCGTTCCTGTGAGAAGTGTGACCACCGGTTCACCACCTTCGAACGGGCCGAGGTCGTCCCGGTGCGGGTGCTCAAGCGCAGCGGCGGCCTGGTGGAGCCCTTCGACGGGGAGAAGATCCGGCGTGGCCTGATCTCGGCGGCCAAGGGCCGGCCGCTCGACGACGCCACCTTCGACGCCATCGTCGACGGCATCGAAGACGAGGCCCGGGCCCGAGGCGGGGACGTCACCTCGGAGTGGGTGGGCCTCGCCGTACTCGATCGGCTCCGTCGGATCGATCAGGTGACCTGCCTCCGGTTCGCCAGCGTCTACAAGGACTTCAACGACATCCGTGACTTCGAGCGCGAGGTGCGTTTGATCAAGCGGGACGTCGGCGCCTGACCCACCGGCAGAACAGCAGCTCGTCGGCCAGCCAGACCCGGGCCAGCGACATCTCGCGGGGCGGGCCCACCGGGAGCGGCCCGTGCGCCGGTCGAGCGGAGGAGCCGGCGGCCAGCAGCGGCGAGACCGACAGGTTCCACTCGTCGATCAGATCATCGGCGATCAGCTGACCGTTGAGCGACGGCCCGCCCTCGGCCAGCACCACCCGGTGGCCCCGGCGATGGAGCTCGGCCAGGCCGGTGCCGAGGTCGGCCCATTGATCGCCGACGGTGACGACGTCGGCCACGGCCGACAGCCGTTCCCGGGCCTCGGCCGGGGCGGCCTCCCCGGTCAGGATCAGGGGGCGGTAGGTGTCGTCGGCGAACAGCGGCAGGCCGGGATCGAGGTCGAGGCGGCCGGTCACCACCACGATCAGGGGGCGGGGCTCCTGGTGCCGCTGGCGGCGCAGCGACAGCCGGCGCTCGTCGTCGGTGGAGGGCGGCCGGTACTGCTCCTCCCGGACGGTGGACGCCCCGACGAGGATGGCGTCGGCCCGAGCCCGCAGTGCGGAGAACACGGCGAAGTCGGCCGGGCCCCCGAGGTCGCCGGACAGCCCGTCGACGGCGGTGGCTCCGTCGGCCGAGGCGATCATGTTGGTCATCACCCACGGTCGATCGGGCGGCGGCGGCCGTTCCTCGGCGGCCACGGCGGTGAGTGGATCGAGCTGTTCGTCGCTCGATGACGGGTGCAGCGCGATCATCGTGTGTCCCTTCCGCGTGCGTCGATCATGACCGATTCCGGCCTCCATGGAGGCCGCCGGAGCGCGCTGGCACCGTGTTCGGAACACGATCGGTGGTGCCCATCGCGCCGGTCGTGAGTGCCAACAGGAGGCGCCGGGTTCTCCCCAGGGTTTTCCCCGAATTCACAACGTCATCCCCTTTTGATCCACAAACCACCGTACCTACAGTGACTCGTCGAGCCCTTGTGGGGCATGACGTGACGGAGACTGGCACGGAGCATCAGTATGAGTGGGTCTCACTCGAAAGGGCCCTTGGGGGAGAAGTAATTCGTAGGCGGTTTCTTCACGCCGTCACCCGCCGGATTCGAACCTCGACCTGCATGCTGCGAGCTGGTCTTCGTCACACCGTCGCCGATTCTTTCCGAGAGGCGTTGACACTGTCGTAATTACAATGCTGTAATGACGATCCCACATCTTGTGCGTCTCTCGGTTGGAGCAGGCGGCAGGCACAAGATCTAGTACTTGTCGAAAACGGCTACGAGGTTCACGACTCCCGGCGGGGGAAACGGAACCTCATCGGGCGGAGGAGGCGGAGGCTGGGTCTGCGTCGGCCGCCCAGCCGGTTCCCGTCAGCCGGACGGGGTGTGGGGGAGAGCACTACCAGTACAAGCAACAGGCGAGACGGCGTCGGGCAGCGCTTTGCGAGTGGCGAGACACTCGTGTGCGTCCTGGCTGACGGCGGCCCGCCCGGAGCCCATCCGGGTTCCGACAACCAGGGAGCCCCGCCGGCTCCCACCACACGGAAGCCCCTTGGGGTTTCCGAACACTCGGACGAGGCCCCCCGGGGTTTCCGAAGACTCACAGGAGGCCCCTCGGGGCCACCGAGGACTCACTGTCACAGGGCGACAGCAATCTGTTGAGTGCGACGAGGCAACGGAGCCGCAGCACGCTCAACCCCGGAGCCCGTGGCACGAGAGGCGGGGGCGGACCGCTGAGCAACAGTCAGTCAGACAGACAGACACAGAGACGTGAAACAGGGAGAAGCAATGTCGTTGGCACCTGATCAGACCGGTATCGGTCTTCGCCGCTACTTCACCACCGAGGGGGTCGATCCGTACGACACCGTCACGTGGGAGAAGCGCGACGCCCGGATCAGCAATTGGAAGACCGGAGAGATCGCCTTCGAGCAGCTCGATGTCGAGGTGCCGAGCACCTGGTCGGTGAACGCCACCAACATCCTGGCCCAGAAGTACTTCCGAGGGACCCTCGGCACCCCCGAGCGCGAGACCTCGCTGCGCAACGTGGCCGACCGCGTGGTCAACACGATTACCCAGTGGGGTATCGAGGGCGGCTACTTCGATGCGGGCGAGGCCGAGACCTTCGCCGACGAGCTGCGATATCTGATCATCCACCAGAAGGGCGCCTTCAACTCCCCGGTGTGGTTCAACATCGGCGTTGAGGGCGTGCCCCAGCAGGCCTCGGCCTGCTTCATCCTCGCCGTGGAAGACAAGATGGAGGCCATCCTCAACTGGTACGTCGAGGAGGGCGTCATCTTCAAGGGCGGCTCGGGTGCCGGTATCAACCTGTCCCGGATCCGCTCCAGCGCCGAGCTGCTCAAGGGCGGCGGCACGGCATCGGGCCCCGTCAGCTTCATGCGCGGTGCCGACTCCTCGGCCGGCACCATCAAGTCGGGCGGCAAGACCCGCCGGGCGGCCAAGATGGTCATGCTCGACATCGATCACCCCGATGTCGAGGAGTTCATCTGGTGCAAGGCCACCGAGGAGCGCAAGGCCCGGGTGCTGCGCGAAGCCGGGTTCGACATGGACCTCGACGGCGCCGACAGCCACTCGATCCAGTACCAGAATGCCAACAACTCGATCCGGGTCACCGACGAGTTCATGGAGGCCGTGGTCGCCGATGGCGACTGGCACCTCCGGGCCCGCACCACGGGCGAGATCATCAAGACGGTCAAGGCCAAGGACCTGATGCGTCAGTTTGCCCAGGCCACCTGGGAGTGCGCCGATCCCGGCATGCAGTACGACTCGACGATCAATCGCTGGCACACCTCGCCCGTCACCGGGAAGATCAACGGGTCGAACCCGTGCTCGGAGTACATGCACCTCGACAACTCGGCGTGCAACCTGGCCAGCCTCAACCTGCTGACCTTCCTCTCCGACGACGACACCTTCGACGTCGACGGCTTCAAAGCGGCCGTCGAGACCTTCTTCACCGCCCAGGAGATCCTGGTGGGCCGGGCCGACTACCCGACCGGTCCGATCGGCGACACCTCCCGCAAGTTCCGCCAGCTCGGTCTGGGTTACGCCAACATCGGCGCCCTCCTGATGAACCTCGGCCTCCCGTACGACTCGAACGAGGGTCGGGCGCTGGCCGCCACCATCACCTCGCTGATGACCGGCCACGCCTACTACGTGTCGGCCCGCACCGCCGGCCGCATGGGCCCCCACGAGGGCTACGCCGAGAACCGTGAGCCGATGCTTCGGGTGCTGTCCCAGCATCAGGCGGCGGCCGAGGAGATCGACGACTCGCTGGTCCCGGCCGACCTCACCGAGGCCAGCCGCACCGCCTGGGCCGACGCCACCTCACTGGCGGCCGAGGTCGGCGTGCGCAACGCCCAGGCCACCGTGCTGGCCCCCACCGGGACCATCGGCCTCCTGATGGACTGCGACACCACCGGCATCGAGCCTGACCTGGGCCTGAGCAAGATCAAGAAGCTGGTCGGCGGCGGCACGATGGTCATCGTCAACCAGTCGGTGCCCCGGGCCCTGCGTCGCCTCGGCTACTCGGCCACCCAGGTCCAGGCCATCGTCGACTACATCGACGAGAACAAGACGATCCTCGGGGCCCCAGGCCTCGATCCGGCCCACACCGCGGTGTTCGCCTGTTCGATGGGCGACAACGCCATCCACTACACCGGCCACGTCAAGATGATGGCCGCTGTTCAGCCCTTCATCTCGGGCGCCATCTCCAAGACGGTCAACATGCCCGAGGACGTCACGGTCGAGGACGTGGAGCAGCTCCATGTCGACGCCTGGCGCATGGGGGTGAAGGCGATTGCCATCTACCGCGACAACTGCAAGGTGGCCCAGCCCCTGTCGATGGCCAAGAAGGACGACGACGAGGCCGACGATGATACCGCCTCCGATGTCGCCCAGGAGCTGATGCCGGTCGAGACGGTGGTCGAGAAGATCATCCGTGAGCCGTTCCGGGAGAAGCTGCCCCGCGATCGTCGCTCCCGCACGTTCGAGTTCCGGGTCGCCGACTGCAAGGGCTTCGTCACCGTCGGCGAGTACGACGACGGCCGCCCGGGCGAGGTGTTCCTGCGGGTGTCGAAGCAGGGGTCGACCCTGGCCGGCATTATGGACGCCCTGGCCATCTCGCTGAGCCACGGCCTGCAGTACGGCGTGCCGCTGCGGACCTTCGTCGAGACCTACACCGGCATGCGGTTCGAGCCGGCCGGCATGACCGACGATCCGGACGTCCGGATCGCCAGCTCGATCATGGACTACCTCTTCCGCAAGCTGGCCGTGATCTACCTCAACCCGGACGAGCGGGCCGAGCTGGGGATCTTCACCACCAGCGAGCGCAGTCAGCAGACCCTTCCCGGGGTCGATGAGGCCGTGTCGTCGGCTGGCGAACTGGCCACCGATCCGCCGTCGGTCGAGTCGGCGGATGAGCTGATCGCCTCGATGAAGGCCAACCGGGTCGTCAGCGATCCGGACGCCCCGATCTGCATGCAGTGCGGTATCACGATGCAGCGGGCCGGTAGCTGCCACGTCTGCGCCGAATGCGGCATCACCAGCGGTTGTAGCTAGCAGGCAGAGAGCAAGAGTCGCCACCGGGATCACGTCGGCGGGGCGAGATCACGTTAGGCAGAACACGGGCCGGGGAGCGCAGCGACTCCCCGGCCCGTGTCGCGTCTGGGAGTCCGCTGCGCTAGCGTTCGAGTCCCGCCGAGGAAGGGCCCCAATCTCCGATGGAACAACAGCCAGTCGACGTCGTCGGTGTCGGCAATGCCATGGTCGACGTCATCTCGCAGGCCGTCGACGACTTTCTGGTCGACGAAGGCATGGAGAAGGGGGCGATGACCCTCATCGACGAGGACCGGGCACGCCATCTCTACGCCGGGGTGCAGGATGCGCTGGAGGCATCGGGCGGTTCGGCCGCCAACACCATGGCCGGGATCGCCTCCTTCGGCGGGACCGCCGCCTACATCGGCAAGGTCAGCGATGATCAGTTGGGCAAGACCTTCGCCGAGGACATGGCCCAGATCGGCGTCTCCTTCGACGTCCCCCGGGCCACCTCGGGCGCGGCCACCGGCCGCTGCCTGATCTATGTCACCCCCGACGCACAGCGGACGATGAACACGTTCCTCGGCATCTCGGCCCTCCTCGAACCCGACGACGTCCAACCGGAGACGGTCACCTCGGGCGCCATCACGTTCTGTGAGGGCTATCTGTACGACATGCCGACGGCCAAGGCCTCCATCCGCAAGGCGATGGAGGTGGCCGGTGCCGCCGGGCGCAAGGTGGCCATGACGGCGTCGGACTCGTTCTGCGTCGAGCGTCACCACCAGGACTTCCTCGATCTGATCGACGGTCCGATCGACATCCTCTTCGCCAACGAGGCCGAGCTGAAGGCGCTGTACCACACCGACTTCGAGTCAGCCGTCGAGATCCTGCGACCCAAGGTGGGTCTGGCCTGCCTCACTCGGGGCAAGGACGGCTCGCTGCTCGTCACCGCCGATGAGGTGGTCGAGATCAAGGCCGAGGAGATCGGCCCCGTCGTCGACACCACCGGTGCCGGCGACCAGTACGCCGCCGGGGTGCTGTACGGCCTCGCCCGGGACCTCCCGCTCCCCGAGGTCGGTCGTCTGGGTTCGATGGCGGCGGCCGAGGTCATCTCGCACGTCGGCCCCCGCCCTCTGCAGCCGCTCAGCGATTTCCTCGACGGCTAGATCGGCACCCGTTCCGACGGCCGGGTGCCGCAGGGGCCTTTGGTCGCCAGCGTCAGGCCGCCGATCGGCACCATCCCGACGGCCGGGTGCCGCAGGGGCCTTTGGTCGCCAGCGTCAGGCCGCCGATCGGCAGGCGATCGGCCCGTCAGTCCGTGGCTCCGTCGGCAGTCGGTTCGTCGGTCAGCCGGCGAGGCGGGCTTCGGGGGGACCGAACAGGTTGCCCTGACCCCAGTCGACCTCGAGCGACCGGAGCACCCGCGCCTGCTCCTCGGTCTCCACCTGCTCGGCCACCACCCAGGCGCCGGTCCGGTGGGCCAGATCGACAACGGCCCGGATGATGGCGATGGCCTCGGTGCTTGGCAGGGACGACACCAGCTCACCGCTCAGCTTGAGCACGTCGGGCTTGAAGCTGGTGGCGACCCGCAGCGACGAGTAGCCGTCGCCCACGTCGTCGATGGCGAGGCGAACGCCTGCGCTCCGGAGCTTGTTGAGCTGGGCCGCGGCCAAGTCGAGGTCGACGTAGTTGTTGCGCTCGGCCGTCTCGAACACCAGCTGGTCTGGCTCGAGGCCGATGTCCTCGGCGTGGCGGATGGTGCGGCGGGCGGCCGACAGGTCGAACGCTCCGTCCGGGGCCATGATGTTGAGGAAGAGTAGGCCTTCGGCCAGCCACTTGCCGACACCGCGAATGGCGAGCTGACGTCCGAGCTGATCGAGCTCGGGTAACCAGCCGCCCTTGGTGGCCCGAGCGATCAACTCGTCGGCGCCGATGATCTCCTCGCCCAGCCGGGCCCGAAGCAACGCCTCGAAGCCGACGATCGAACGGTTGGTGAGCCGGACGATCGGCTGGTAGCGGATCTCGTAGTCGAGGGGGTCGCTGGCCAGCTCCTCCTGCTCGAGCTGGAGCGCCACCTGATCGAGGGTCGGCGCCATCAGGGCCCGGTGCACCAGATCCTGCGGCGTGCTCTCCGGTTCGGCGAAGGCGACGCGCACGGCGGCATGGTCGATGCCGTGGCTGTCGGCCAGGAGCTGTGTCAGAAACGCCCGGCCGTCCTTCACCTCCACCCACAACACATCCGAACGCAGGTCGATGGCCTCGGCCAGCGAGGCCATACTTCGATCGAGACGGGAAACGGTGTCGGCGTCGTCACAGCCGAGCAGGATCAACGTTGGCTCTGCTCGAGGCAAGCGAAACGTCTGCTCGGTAGTTGTCACCGATTCCAACATAGTCGATGGTGGACCACGAGCTTGTCCTTGTTGCCAGGTGGAACTGCGAGGTTCGCCCGGCACCTGTCCCGCCCGGAACTATTCCTCGGACGCGGGCTGGAACGACAGCGGCAGATCGCCGAGCCGGACCAGGGCCGAGGCGATCCATCCGCCCATGGCCCCGAAATGCTGGTCGAGGGCGGAGCCGTCCTCGAGGGTCTTCTCGTCCATCTCGTAGGACCCGGAGTAGGAGATCTCAACCGCATGGGACACCACGTTCAGGTCGGTGTCGTACACCGCCTCCAGGGTGGGTCCGAGCCCGGTCAGCTCCTCGTCACCCACCAGGGGCGCCGTCTCGGGCAGGCCCTTCATGATGAGGGCGGCGTCGGGGGCCTCGGCCAGCCGTTGGAGGCGGAACACCACCTCGATCTCGATGCGTGGGCCCTCGGTGAACTCCTCGTCGACGTACCAGGTCCGGTAGGCGGTCTGGGCCCACGTCGGCCAGTTGAGGGTGAGGTCGGCCTGGACCCGTGGCGGCGAACCTTCACCGGGTAGGCCGTAACTCGTCTCCCAGGATACGTCGCCCAGCAGCACGTCGGCCTGGAAGCGTTCCTCGAACGCCTGGCGCTCCAGCATCGCCGATTCGAGCGCGTCCCGAAGGGCCCCGATGGCGTCGGTGAAGACGTGATCGAGCATCAGGGACGGCGGGGAACCACAGGGGGCATTTCGTCACGCACCCGTCCAAGGTTAGAGGTGGAGGACGGCATGATGCCGAGAGTACTGGCAAGCTGGCCGAATCTGTAGGCGGGGCCGGCCCCGAATCGAGGCCGTCGCCACCGCCGCCGAGCCCAAGGGAGCGTGCCCATGACCGGATTCGACGACTTCGAGACCCTCCGCGTGACCGTGGCCGACGGGGTGGCCTACGCCGAGATCGACAACCCACCGGTCAACGTGATGACCCGGTCGTTGTACGACGACCTGGCCCGACTGCCCGAGGCTGTGGCGGCCGAGCCGGAGGCCCGGGTCCTGGTCCTGCGCAGCGCCGATCCCGAGTTCTTCATCGCCCACTTCGACGTCGAACTCATTCAGAGCGCCCCCGTCGACCGCCCGGCCGAGCGGAGCGAACGGCTCAACGGCTTCCACCGCATGGCCGAGCGGTACCGCACCATGGACACCCCGACGATCTGTGAGATCGGGGGCCGGGTGGGCGGCGGTGGCGGTGAGCTGGCCGCGTCGTGCGACATGCGGTTCGGTACCGAGGCCACGACCCTGTGCCAGATGGAGGTGCCGCTCGGCCTGTTGCCCGGCGGCACCGGCACCCAGCGGCTGCACCGTCTGCTCGGTCGGAGCCGCGCCATGGAGATCGTCCTCGGCGGCGACGACATCGACGGCCGCACCCTCTACGACTGGGGGTGGCTCAACCGGCTGCTTCCGGCCGAGCGGTTGCGGGCCCACGTCGAGGCTCTGGCCACCCGGATCGCCTCCTTCGATCCGGAGACGGTCCGGTTGGCCAAGCAGGCGGTGCTGGCCGCCGGGCCCGACGTCCGCCCCGGCCTCATCGAGGAGTCCTATCTGTTCCAGGAGACCCTGCGGACCGACGCCGCCCAACAGCGCATGGCGAACTTCCTGGCCCGGGGCGGGCAGACCCGCGAAGGCGAGCGCCGGGTCGGCGAGCTCGGCGCCGAGCTGGGCTGACGGCCGAGCTGGGCTGACGGCCGACGGCGCCCCCGGCCGAGCCGGGCTGACAGTCGAGCTGGGCTGACGGCCGACGGCGCCCCCGGCCGAGCCGGGCTGACAGTCGAGCTGGGCTGACGGCCGACGGCGCCCCCCGGCCGAGGGGCGGGATGGGGCTCAGTAGAACGTGCAGCGGGTGCGGTGACGGGGGTGGGCCTTGTAGTGGGCGCCGCCACCTCGCAGCCACAGGGCGAGATCGAGGTCCATGGCCCGCACGTCTGGATCGTCGATCAGGCGGACCAGGCGCTCCACCGCCTCGACCCCGGCGGCCCGTAGCTCCAACTCGGCCCGACCTCCCGCCGGAAGGCGTTCGCCCCGATCGATGGCCGCCACCACGGCGGCCTCCACCTCGAGCGCGCCGTCGATCCGCAGTACGTGGGGGACGAGGTTGTCGGCGAAGGCGGTGAGCAGCCCGAGATCGACGAATGCCGCCGGTGGCCATCCGGGGAGGGCCCGGGCCAGATCGGCGGCCGTGATCTGGGCCCGCTTGTAGAAGTGGACGACCCGCCCCTCGGGATCATCGGGGACCGACGCCCGATCGAGGTAGAAGGGCATGGCCAGCAGCTGCCCCGCCAGACGCTGGGCGGAGCCGTCGGCCTCCGCCACCACGGCGGCGAACGACCCCTCACCCCGACCGGCTACCCATCGGCCGACCTGGTTGAGGGCGTCGGCGAACAGCGCCATCAGCTCGGCCTGTTCCGGATGGTCGAGCGACTGGCCGAACACCGTGGCGCAGTCGGCGGCGGTCAGCGATCGCAACCACCCGGTGGCGGCGGCCGGCGCAACCGGCAGATCGTCGAGGGCCCGGGTGAGCCGGGCCGCCATGGTCCGGGCCCCGGAAAGGCCGGGGTCCTTGTCGACCACGTCGTGATAGCCGGAGCCGAAGTTCACGGCGTTCGACACGATCACCCGCCGGGCCTCGGCCTCGATCATCTCGACCACCGGCGGGCTCGGCGCCGACGCGTCGACCTCGGCGGAGCCGGGCTCGGGCGCGGCCGAGGATTCGGGGCCGCCCCCGGCCGGTGCCTCGGCCCGGGACCTTCGAGCAGCGGTGGCCAACTCGGGGGCGAGGGCGGCCAGTCGGTCGTCGTCGAGGACCACCAGGCGGGCGTCGGCCACCAGGGCGGCACAGGACCGCCTGACGAGATCGGCCGGAGCCTCCACGTGGTCGGCTGGTGCCGGGCTCAGAGGCGGCAGGCGTCGGTGGCCCCGGGCAGGCGATGCCGGTAGCGGGCCACCAGGGCGTAGACCGGCGGGGCGAGCCAGCGGAAAGGCGGGACGCCGACGAGGCGGCCGAGGAGGGAGTACGGACGGCCCATGGCCACCAAGGCGTCGGTGACCGCCTCGTGGCCGCGTCGAAGAGAGCCGTCGGGGCCGACCCAATAGGCGGCGGAGGAGACCTCCGCCTCGGTCAGCCCGAACTCGGCCAGATCGAGTGATTGCCACGGCACGACCCGGACCGAGTCGCCGTCGACGCGTCGTTTCACCGACATCGCCGACACCGTGCAGAAGCCGCAGTCGCCGTCGTAGATCAGTGTCGCCGGGGAGGCGTCGGTCACGTCGGCGGTTGCGGCCATCACGAGTGTTAGTTGCGGCCCACGGTGGGCTTGCGGCCGTGATTCGCCTTCTTGCGGCGAGCCAACAGGCGCTTCTTCCTTCTGCGCTTCGACATGGGCTCCAGGCTACGGGGCGACGGCCCGCATTCCTGCACCGGTGGCGCCGGGCCGGTGCCTCAGTCGGGGAGGGGCGCGGTGGCGATCGACCGCAGCTCGATCACGTCGGCGGCCACCGCCCGGGCCTGGACGACGAACAGCACGCCGAAGTCCTCGGCCACCCCGTAGGTGCGACGCCACTCCGGGCCCCGGCCGGTCGTCGGGAGATCGTCGAAGTTGTCGGCGAACTCGTCGAGCAGGAGTTTCAGGTACGCCACCACGAACCGATCCCGCTCGAGCGGGTCGGGGAAGGCGACGCGGAGCCGCACGTCGAACAGCGGATGGATCCGGACCTGACGGAACACTCAACGAGACTACCGGCGGCCTCCGACACTGAATCCCGGTCGAACCCGGGTCGAATCCCGACCGGGTTCCGGCTAGACACGGCACCATCCGGGCGCACGCCAGAACGAGATCCGGGGCGTTCGTCGGCGATCGGTCGGCCGATCAGCCGAAGAAGAAGGACTCGCGATCCTCGTCGTACAGCTCGGCCACGGCGGCGTCGTCGGCCTCGGCCAGCTGCTCGAAGGCGGCCTGCAGCTCGGGCGCCTCGGCGGCGACATCACGCACGAAGCGGAGGTCGGTGCCGTGGGCGTGGCCGATCGAGGTCTTCGGAGCCATGGGTCCAGATTAGTCGTTGGGCCCCGAACTGACCAGGTCCGCCGCCGGGCGGGTGTTGAACACCTGCTCCGGTTCGATCCCGGCCACCGCCGCCTTGTCGCACCCGTAGTTGATCCACTCCAGCTGACCCGGCGCGTGGGCGTCGGAGTTGATCGACACGGTGCAGTCCCATTCCAGTGCCAGTTCGAGCAGATCGTCCGGTGGGTCGAGCCGCTCCGGACGACAGTTGATCTCCACTGCGGTGCCGAAGTTGGCGCAGGCGGCGAACACGTAGTCGGCGTCGAACTGGCTCGGCTTGCGGGGCCGGGCCCCGATCTTGCGGTTGGAGCAGTGGCCGAGGATGTCGACGTTGGGGTTGGCCACCGCCGTCACCAGCCGGCGGGTCATCTGGGCCGACGGCTGGTGAATGGCCCGGTGGACCGAGGCGATGACCACATCGAGGGTGGCCAGGACCTCGTCGGGCAGGTCGAGGCTGCCGTCCTCCATGATGTCGACCTCGAGGCCGCACAGCAGCCGGAACGGGGCCAGCTCGACGTTGAGCGCCTCGATCTCCATCCGCTGCTCGGCCAACCGTTCGGCCGACAGGCCGTGGGCCACCGTCAGGCGCTCGGAGTGATCGGTGACCACGAGGTAGTCGTGGCCGAGGTCGACGGCGGCCTGGGCCATGGCCCGCACGGCGGCGCCGCCGTCCGACCAGGTCGAGTGGGAATGGCAGTCGCCCCGCAGCGCCCGGCGGAGATCGACGCCTTCGTCGAGGGGGATGATGCTCCGGGCGTCGAGCTTGTCGAGATAGTCGGTGGGACCGCCGGTGACGGCGGCCGCCACCACCGAGGCGATCGACGGGCCGATCCCGTCCAGCGACGTGAGCCGATCGTTGGCCACCCGCTCGGCCACCTCCTCGGGCGCCAGCTGGGCCAGGATGGCCCGACCCTTCAGAAAGGCCTGCACCTTGGCCCGCTCTGCCCGGCCCCGGTCGAGCAGATAGACGGCGCGATCGATGGCGTCGAGGTAGACGGGGGCGTCATCGGCCATACCTCCAAGTCTGCCACGCGGGCACCGACGGGTGGCCGCCGGTCGGCCGGCGGTGAGGGTCGGATCGACCGCCTCCACCGTCCCGTCGATGGTTGCCGCTGCGGAGACCGGCGCCCTAGCCTTCGGTTCGTGGCCGACTCACCGGAGATCCGCATTTCGGACGCCGAACGACAGGTCATGATCGACCGGTTGTCGAAGGCCTACTCCGAGGGTCGCCTGACCGAGAGCGAGCTCGGCGAACGGATCATGGCCGCCGGCGAAGCCCGGACGGCGGGCGAGTTGGCCGTCCTCGGCGCCGACCTGCCCGCCCCCCTCCCGGCCCCGGGCGACCGGTCGACGATGGCCACCGTCCGCCACCGCGTCGCCGACATGCAGGTGTTCTTCATCGCCCCCGTGATCTGCACCGTCATCTGGGCTCTGTCCGACTTCGGCGGCTACTACTGGCCGGCCTGGGTGTGGCTCGGCTGCATGATCCCCGTGCTCTTCGCCCTGATCGGCGGCGACGACGCCGACGCCGACGAGGACGACACCTCGGACGACACCTGAGCCCGGGGCGCAGAGCCGCCGAGGGGAGCGGACGACGCCGCCGGGCCGAGACCCGATCGGCGGCGCCCGGCTCGTTGCACCAGGGCGCCGCCGACGGGTGATCAGCCGGCGACCTCGAGGAACTGCGCCACCTCGGGCGACAGGGTGGTCCAGCGGCCCATGACGTCGCCGCCGGCGCTCACGGCGATGATCGAGGGGATGGCGGAGACCTGGTAGAACTCCAGGGTCTCGGCCGCCGGGTCCCACACGGTGGTCACCGCGGCGAGGCCGGTGTCCTGGCGGAACCGCTCGGCCCCGTCGAGGTCGCCCCCGGTGCCGATGGCCACCACCGACAGCCGACCGTCGAAGTCGGCCGCCAGCGAGGTGATGGCCGCCGCCTCGGCTGCGCTCTCGGCCGAATCGGGCGACCAGAACCACAACACCGTCGTCCCGGAGGCGGCGATGTCGCCGGCCAGATCGACCTCGTCACCCGTGGCCAGGTCGATCACGACGGCCTCGGGGTCGTCGAGCCCGGTCCGCCCGGCGAGGGCGCCGTCATTGGCGTCGTCCTCGTCGAGCTCGTCGACCTCGGGCGCCGGTGGACCGGCCTCGGCGTCGGGATCCCGCTCCTCGACGAGCCCGCCCTCGCCGTCACCGTCGGCTACGCCCTGGGCGGCGGCCTCGGCCTCGTCGCCGTCGGGGGCGGTATCGGTGGTGTCGAGGGCCTCGTCGTCCTCGCCGACATCGTCGTCGGTGGCGATGTCCTCGCCGCCCTCGATCTCCGGTTCCTCGACGTCGCCCGACTGCAGCTCGCGCTCGTCGTCGATCACGGCCAGTTCGGTGTCGTCACCGCCGCCGCAGGCCGTGGCCAACAGCAGGGCGGCGACGACGAGACCGAGGAGTCTCAGCATGTGGCGACGCTGCGGCCACTCACCCAGTGGAGCACCTGGTACCCGGCGGAGGCCGGCACGTCGAGGCTGGTGCCGGTCGAAGAGCCGAAGTAGCTGTCGACACCGGCGTTGTCGACCAGGCGCACGTAGTAGGTGGACGCGCCCTCGTCGGTCCACGACAGGGTGCCGTTGGCGTGGGAGCAGGTGAAGGCCGTCGTGTCGCTGCCCCCGGGGCAGGTGGTGGCGTGTCGGCCGCCGTTCCAGTGGACCACCATGTAGCCCGCCGACGGCGGGACCGACAGGCTCGTGCCGGAGGCGGCGGCGTGGTAGCTGTCGTTGCCGGCGTCGTCGACGAGGCGGACGTAGTAGGTGCCCGCTCCCTCGTCGCTCCAGCTGAGCGTGCCGTTGGCGTAGGAGCAGGAGAAGGTGGACGTGTCGGGCTGGTCGCCGGGGCCGTCGCAGACGGCGGTACGGGCGAAGCCCTGCGCCCAGTTCACCACCCGGTAGCCGTCGGCGTTCGGCACGGTCGTACCGGTGCCGGTGAAGCCACCGAGGTAGGTCTCGCCGCCATCGGCGGCGATGGTGCGGACGAAGTACTCGTTGGCCCCCTCGTTCTCCCACGACAGGACGCCGCCGCTCCACGAGCAGGTGAACTCGTCGGGGGCGTAGGCCGGTGGACGGCCGGGGGCGGTCGGTGCCGTCGTACGGCCCAGGCTCTGGCCGGGATTGGACCCCGAACCGAGGAACGACGACGGCACGGTGCGCTCGGTCCTCGCCTCGGAGGTGTTGCCCGCCGGGTCGACGGCGATCAGGGTGACGATCTTGTCGGCCCGGAGCTGGTTGCTGGCCAAGCTCCAGTAGCCGCTGCCGTCGGCCTGGACCCGCCCGATCCACGCCGCGCCCTCGCCCCGGGCGGTGGTGTTCGTGTTGAGCGTGCCGTCGGTCTGGATCTGGCCCGACACGTAGACCTCGACGGTGCAGCCACCACAGGCCCAGCCGTAGATCTGACCCGGCCCGATCCCGCTGATCTCGGGGTAGTTGAGCAGCGTGTGGGAGCCGGTGTCCCGGTCGCCGAAGTCGTTGCTGTTCTGACCGAGGCTGTCGATGTCGACGTAGGGGCCCGGGGTGTCGTAGAAGGTGTTCTCCAGGAACCGGTTGCCTGCGGTCGGCACGCTGGGGAAGTTCGGGCCGCTGCCGAGGTAGCTGTGGACGTAGATGCCGCCATCGGCGTTGTTGGCGATGATGTTGTTGAGGTAGAGGTCGTCCTGGCCGGTCAGCTCGACGCCCCAGCCGCCGTTGCCGAGCGGGCTGCCATCGACGCCGACCCCGATGCGGTTGTTGAGGACGTTGTTGCCGAGCGTGTAGTTGTGCTTGTGCCAGATGCCGTCCGACCAGTTGCCGCCGATCACGTTGTCGACGACCCAGTTGTTGCGGGCGTTGTCCTTGACGGTGACGCCCCACCGGTTGTCGGTGGTGCTGTTGGCCGAGTCGCCGTCGGCCAGGGTGCCCATGTAGTTGCCGACCACCACGTTGTTCACGGTGCTGTGGGACAGGTCGACGGCCTGGCCCCCGTTGCCGCTGATCAGGTTGTCGACGATGTAGTTGCGCCAGGTGTACCACTGCAGGTCGATACCGGCACCCTGACGGGGGTTCTTCGTGAGGTCGCCGCTGAGACCGATGATGTTGTTCTCGATGACGTTCTGCGATGTCTCGCCGTGGTTGATGCGGACGCCGTAGCTGCCGTTGCCCGAGATCACGTTCCGGTCGGCCACCGCCGCGGTGCCGACCACGTTGTGGTCGGGGCCGAGGTTCATGGCGATGCCGACGTTGAGCGACCAGTGGATGCCGACGGCGCTGGAGGCGAAGTCGCCGGCGGGGTCGGTGCCGATCACGTTGCCGAGGAAGCGGTTACCGTCGGCGTCCTCGCCCCGCAGTTCGATGCGGGGGCCGTTGCCGTAGATCGAGATGCCCCGCACGGTGTTGGCCGCAGACTGGATCAGCAGCATGGGGGCCAGGGCGTCATCGGTGGTGATGTGGATGCCGATGCTGGCGTTGAACTCGTCGGGCGAGGTGTTCACCCGGGCTCCGGGCTGGCTATAGCCGTCGATCGTGGTGCCACCCGAGCGGTCGTTCAGCACCAGCTGGTCGTCGATGTCGATGACGTGGGGCCCGCCGCCGCCGATGCCGAAGTTGATCGTGTCGGGACCGGCCGAGGCGTTGGCCTCCTCGACGGCGGCCCGCAGGGTGCAGACACCGCCGCCCGTACGGCACACGCCGTCGCCGGGCGAGCTGTCGCCGTCATCTCCCGTACTGTTGACGGTGAAGGGGCCGGCGGCCTCCGCCGGGCCGGCGAGCGGCACGACGAGGATGGCGGCGAGAAGGACGAGGGCCAGGAGGGCCCGGCCAAAACGGCCGATTGTGCGACGCGACGAGAACACGGGGCGGTGAACACCCATTTCGGTGACCTTCTGACCCCTCCGGTGTTTAACTGCAGGCCTCACAGTAAGTGGTTGTCGAACCACCGGTACAGGTGGTAGTCGATTTGCCTAGTAGTTGGGTGCATTCGCCTGGATGTCGAACGCGCTTGGTGGGATCTCGTGGTTCTCGAGTCCCGTTCGGCCCGCCTCCGTGGTCGGATCGGGCCCGGCGGCAGAAGGACGACGGCACTGGGGTAAATTGGCCGGACTATGGAAAAGTTCGGGTTCGTCGGGCTGCCCAACGCCGGCAAGTCTTCGCTCTACAACGCACTGACCGGCGGGTCGGCTCTGGCGGCGCCCTACGCCTTCGCCACCACCGATCCCAACGTCGGCGTGGCCAAGGTGTTCGACCACCGGCTCGACGCCCTGGCCGAGATGAGCGCGTCGAAGAACGTGGTCGCCGCCAGCGTCCAGTTCAACGACATCGGCGGTCTCGTCGCCGGGGCCAGCAAGGGCGAGGGCCTCGGCAACAAGTTCCTGTCCGGCATCCGTGAGGTCGACGCCATCGTGTTCGTGCTGCGGGCCTTCCGCGACGACGACGTGCCCGGCCCGTCCGACCCGCTCGAGCATCTGTCGACCGTCGAGCTGGAGCTGACCTACGCCGATCTGGAGACGGTGGAGAAGCAGATCGACAAACGACGCAAGGCGGCCAAGGGCGACAAGTCGCTGCTGGCCGAAGTGTCGGCGGCGGAGTCGGCGCTGAAGATCCTCGAGGCGGGAACGCCGCTCTATCGGGGTTCGCTCACCGACGACGAGCAGGAGCTGCTCCGTCCGTGGTTCCTGCTGACCAACAAGCCGGTGCTGGCCATCGTCAACGTCGACGAGGATCAGCTGGCCGATGTCGATGCCGTCATCAAGCCCGTCCAGGACGAGTTGGGCGGAGTGGCCCTGGGGCGTTTGGCCGGAGGCCGAACCCCTGGAGCCGAGCGCAGCGAGGTTCCCGTTTTCGGAGCCTGCATCCAGCTGGAGGCCGAGGCGGCCCAGCTCGATCCCGAGGATCGGGCGGAGATGCTCGACGGCTTCGGGCTGGGCGAGGGGGCGCTGCCGCGCTTCGTCCAGGCCGCCTACCACGCCCTCGGTCTGCGGACCTTCCTCACCACCGGCGAGAAGGAGAGCCGGGCCTGGACCTTCCGCCAGGGCTCCCGGGCCCCCGAGTGCGCCGGTCGGATCCACTCCGACCTCGAACGCGGCTTCATCCGGGCCGAGACCATCCACTGGGACGAGCTGGTCGAGGCAGGTTCGTATGCCAAGGCCCGAGAAGAGGGCAGGGTCCGGGCCGAGGGGAAGGACTACGTGGTGCAGGACGGCGATGTCTTGGAGATCCGCTTCAGTGTCTGAGGGGGTCGGGCGTCCGACGGGGTGGCTCGTGCGCGAAGGCGACGTGCTGGCCTCGGTCGAGCTCCCGGCCGGGCGGCGAGCCCGGGCCAAGGGCCTGTTGGGTCGCCCCAACCTCGAAGGGGCCATGGTCCTGGAAGGCGTGTCATCGGTGCACACCTTCGGCATGCACTTCGACCTGGACGTCGCCTTCGTCGACGCCGACTGCATCGTCATCCGCACGCTGTTCCTCCCTCGGAACCGGGTGACGTTGCCGGTGTGGCGCTCGAAGATGATCATCGAGGCCCAGGCCGGTTCCTTCGGTCAGTGGGATCTCAAGATCGGCGACAAGGTCGAAGTCAGGCGCTGAGGTGGTGAGCGGGGCGACGCCGGACGTTGCCGGATCGGCTTCGGGGGTGGGCGCCCTCGTCGTGATCGGCACCCCCATCGGCAACCTGGGCGACCTCTCGCCCCGGGCGGCCGAGGAGCTGGCCCGGGCCGACGCCATCGCCTGTGAGGACACCCGGCGCACGGGCCGCCTCCTCTCCCTGCGGGGCATCGCCGCCCCGCGGCTGCTGGTGGCCAAGGAGCACACCGAGGACGCCCGGCGGGTCGAGGTGGTCGACCGGGTTGCGGCCGGTGAGCGGGTGGCCCTGGTCAGCGACGCCGGTATGCCGACGGTGGCCGACCCCGGTCGACGCCTGGTGGCGGCGGTGGCCGAGGCCGGGCTGAGGGTCGAGGTGGTGCCCGGGCCGGTGGCGGCGGTGACCGCCCTGTCGGTCTCGGGGTTCGGGGCTGAGCGGTTCGTGTTCGAAGGGTTCCTGCCTCGCAAGGGGCGGGCCCGAAAGGACCGGCTGGCCGAGGTCGCCGCCGAGCGGCGAACCGTGGTGTTGTACGAGGCCCCGCCCCGGCTGGCCGCCACCCTGGCCGACCTCGCCGCCGCCTGCGGTGCCGACCGGCCGGCTCTCGTCGCTCGGGAGTTGACCAAGCTGCACGAGGAGCTGGCCCGGGGCGGCCTGGCCGAGCTCGCCGCCCGGTTCGAGGTCGCACCGGCCAAAGGTGAGCTGGTGGTCGTGGTCGAGGGGGCGCCCGCACCGGCCCGACCCGACGACGCCCTGTCCGACGACGATCTCGAGGCCGCGGTGTCGGCGGCTCTGGCCGAGGGCCACAGCACGCGCGACGCCGTGGCCAAGGTGGTGGCCGAGACCGGCGTGACCAAGCGGCGGGTCTACGCCCTGGCCGTCGCCGTTGTCGACCGTGCCGACCACGCCGCCTCGGACGACGGCGCCGAACGCGCCGACCGCACCGATTCGGATGACGGGGCGGGCGGCGGAGCCCCCGGTGAGCGTGGGGTCGAGGGCCGGTGAGCGAGCGGGTCCGGGTGGACAAGTGGCTCTGGGCGGTACGGGTCTACAAGACGCGCAGTGTGGCCAACGACGCCTGTGCGTCGGGTCGGGTCACCGTCAACGACGAGGTGGCCAAGCCCGCCACCAAGGTCGGCGTCGGCGATGTCGTGGCCGCCCGGCGCCGTGATCGCACGATCATCTACGAGGTCGGGAAGGTGATCGAGAAACGGGTGTCGGCCGCTCTGGCCGCCGAGTGCGTCGTCGACCATTCGCCGCCCCCGCCGGCCCGCCCCCTCGATCCGTTCGCCCCCGATCCGGGCGCAGGGCAGCGCCGGCGGGGCGACGGTCGGCCGACCAAGCGCGATCGTCGTCGCCTCGACCGCCTCCAGGGCCGCGACGACTGACCGGCTGCTCCCACCCGCCGGTCGCAGGCGCCGCCTACCTGGTCCAGGCTGGTGGTGCTGCCACAATCATGGCAAATAAGACCCAAGAATTGGCATTCTTGTTTGCCAAATAGAGCACCGGTTGATCCACCCAATTCCACCATATGGGGGTGGTTCGTACAGCTATAGTCTGGCCGTCTTCGATCACCGGTTTGACGGCTTGCGGCTTCGGTTGTGATGTCGTCGGGTGGCAGGCGATGGTCGGGGAGCGGGGCGTGCTCGGTGTGGTAGCCGGGTTCGAGGCGGTTGCAGAAAGGTGGCCAGCGATGCCGTCGATAGTGGAGTCCGTAAGCAAGCGGCTGAACCGTCCAGACGCCCGAGCCCGATTGGCCGATCTCGCCGGGGTGACACCGGCCGCGGCCAGGAAGGCGATCGCCCCCTCCAGCAGGGCGGTGATCGGGGCTCTGGCCCGGGCCGCCGACCAGGAGGGAGGCGCCCGGCCGGTCGCCGACCTGGTGGCGGCGGTGGGATCGATCCATGCCGACGATCTGATCGATCGATTGGCCAACACCAGCCCCTATGGCGACGAACTGGTCACCGCCCTCTTCGGCGATGAACGCGAGCGCGTGATCTCGGTCATTGGCGGCAAGAAGGCGCCCGACTCCGATGCCGGTGGCATCCTGCTCGGCCAGCTGGCACCGGTGGTGGTGAGCATGGTGGCCGAGCGCCAGGCCGCCGACGGCCTCGACGCCGATGCCCTCGCCGTCATGATCGGTGAGGAGGCGGCCCGCTCGTCTGGCGCCGGGTCGGCCAAGCTGGGCGTGCCCGCCCTCGCCGGCATCGTCGGCGTGACCGGGGCCGCCGCCGCGGCCCGGACCGACATGCCCCCGGCCGCCGATGGTGTCGTGACCGAGGACCTGCCCGCCGATGCGGCCGCCGCCGTCGGCACGTCGCCCTCGTCGTCGTCCCCGTCAGTCGGTACCGCCGCCGCTGCGGCCGCCGCCGGGGCCGCCGCAGCCGCCTCGGTCGCCGCCGGGGCCGATTCCGCCCGGGTGGCCGAGGGAGCCGAGGGCATCGCCGCCGAGGGCGCCGATGGCGCCGACGGTGCCGAGGACACGACGGTGGCCGCCGCGGCCACCGGGGCTGTGGCGGCAGCGGCGGCCGGTGCCTCGTTGCCGAGCCCCCCGCCCCGTGTCGTGCCCGACACCGGTCGTGCGCCGGTGGTGATCGACGAGGATCGGGGTCTGCTCCGCAGCCCGCTCGTCGCCCTCACCGGCGTGGTCGCCCTGGCGGTGGCCGTGGCGTGGTTGCTGACCCAGGTCACCACCGAGTCGGTCGACACCGCCACCTCGACCAGCGGCCGCTCCGGGGCGGCCGAACAGGTGGCCGGCCCCGTGGCCGACGAGGAGGCGGACGACGCCGATGCCGCCGACCCCGCGCCGGAACCCGAGGGCCCGACCGAGACCGACGGCGTCGCCCCGTCCGGCGAGTCCGATGACGGTGCCGCCGATGACGGTGCCTCCGACGACGGTGCCTCCGACGACGGTGCCGGCTCCGAGGGCGCCGACGGCGATGCCGATGGTGGGACCGCCGCCACCGAGACCGATGCCGACGGCGCCGCCGATGCGGCGGATGAGGTGGACGACGCCGATCTCGTGGGGCGGGTGGCCCGAGCCGTGACCGCCACCGGCGTGGGCGACGGGGTGGCCGTGACCTCGGTCAACGGCGAGGTGACCCTGGGCGGCTCGGCCGCCGACGCCGCGGCGTCGCAGGCCATCGAGGATGCCGTGGCCGCCGTCGACGGTGTGGTCTCGGTGACCAACGACATCCGCCTCATCGACGACGGCGCCGCTGATGAAGCCGCCGCCTCGGCCGACGATGCCGGGGCCGCGGCCGATGACGGGGCGTCGACGGCGTCCGATGACAGCGATGGCAGCGACGGGGCCGACGATGGTGACAAGGGCGAGGGCTCGCTGAACGCCTTGCTCGGTCTGGACACGATCCGCTTCGAGTACTACTCGGAGGACCTTTCGTCCTCCGGTCGTTCGGAGCTCGACCAGGTGGTCGGGTACCTGGACGACAACGCCGACGTCTCCCTCGAGATCCAGGGCCATACCGATGCCATCGGTGCGGCGTCCCTCAATCAGCGCCTCGGTCAACGCCGGGCCGACGCCGTTCGGGCCTACCTGATCGAGGCCGGTATCGACGGTGATCGCTTGACGGCGGTCGGGATCGGCGAGGTCGATCCGGTCGCATCGAACGACACCGAGGCCGGTCGCGAGGCCAACCGTCGAATCGAGTTCGTCATCGGGTGACGATGTCGCAGGTGGGTGGGGTCGACCCTCACCGCCCCACCCACCTGCGGGGTGCTCTCCTGGCCGCGCATCCCCGCAACGCCAGGGCCACTCTCCGCACCTCGGGCCGTTCCCCAACCCCCATACGAGGCCCGAGGCGCGGAGAGTGAACGCCAGCCAGTCCCGAGGCGACCCGACCCGCGGCCGTATCCCTTGCGTTGCCCGTGGTGCGGTGAGCTGGGTCGTCCTCCGGACGACCGGCTCCCGTCATGTCCCGTAGGTGGCCCGTGGTGCGGTGAGTTTCGGCGGACGGCCGGCTCCCGTCATGTCCCATAGGTGGCCCGTGGTGCGGTGAGCTGGGTCGTGCTCCGCACGTCCGGCTCCCGTCATGTCCCGTAGGTGGCCCGTGGTGCGGTGAGTTTCGGCGGAGCCGAAACTCAGTTAGGTCGTCCTCCGGACGACCGGCGATGTCACACCCCTTCCTTACGGTCCGCCGTATGGAAATCCTTCTGGTTCTCGCCGTCGTCGCCGCCCTCGGTCTGGGCCTCGCCCTGGGGTGGGCGTTCCGCTCGCCGCAGGCGGCTCCTCCACAGCCCGACGTCGATCTGCATCGAGTGGTCGACCATGTCATCGGGGCGATCAGGGCCGAGCAGGGCGAGGCCCTCAAAGCCACGGTCGAGACGGTGGTGTCGGTGGCCTCGTCGACGCTCGGCGATCAGCTTGCCGTCGGCAAGGGCGTGATCGATCGCGAGCGTGATTCCGTCACCCGCCAGTACGAGTCGGTCGGACATGAGCTCCACGAGGTGCGGACATTGGTCCACAGCCTGAAGGCCGAGAGCGCACGTCAGCAGGGCGCGTTGGAGTCGCAGCTGGAGCAGACGTTCCAGGCCACCCGATCGCTGTCGTCCACCACGAGCTCGTTGGCCGAGGCGCTGGCCTCGCCCAAGGCCCGGGGCCAATGGGGCGAGCGCATGGCCGAGGACGTCCTGCGCGCCGCCGGGTTCACCGAGGACATCAACTATCGCAAGCAGAAGAAGGCGGTGAAGGGAGGCATCCCGGACTACACGTTCCCGCTTCCCCACGGTCACGTCGTCCACATGGACGTGAAGTTCCCGATCGACAACTACCGGCGCTGGCTGGAGGCCGACGGCGACGAGGCTCGGCGGACGTTGGCCAGGCAGTTCCAGAAGGACGTGCGCCTCCGTGTGCGGGAGCTGCGCGACCGGGCCTACATCGACCCGGAGGTCACCGTCGACTACGTGCTTCTCTTCGTGCCGAACGAGAGCGTCTACGGCTTCCTTCACGAGCACGATCCCGACATCATCGACGTCGCCATCGGCGAGAAGGTGGTGCTGTGCTCGCCGACGACGCTGTTCGCCGTGTTGGCCGTGATCCGCCAGTCGGTCGACAACTTCCTCGTCGAGCGGCGAAGCGACGAGATTCTCGGCGCCCTGGGCGCCCTGCGGGAGCAGTGGGAGAAGTTCCAGGAGCCGATGGAGAAGATGGGCAACGCCCTGGGTCGGGCCCAGAACGCCTACGACGAGCTGTCGGTGAAGAAGGTGCGTGCGTTCGAGAAGCAGTTGGAGAAGCTCGAGGGTTTCCGTGACGAGGAGTTGCTCGACGACCCCTCGCCGGACGACGAGCCCGACGGCACCGCCGCCGACCCGGAGCAGGCGGCCGCCGTCACCGCCGGAGAGGGGGTGGAGCCGACACCGGGGGGCCAGTTGTCCCTCCGCTCGGTCGGCTAGGGCACACTGGGGTCCGGCGTCGTGCGCGAGGAGCCCCGTCAACCATGTGGTTCGACAATCACTGTCACCTGACCAGCCTGAAGACCGACCCTGCCGATGCGGTCGCCTCCGCAGCCGAGGCCGGGGTCACCCACCTGCTCACCGTCGGGTGCACGGTCGACGATTCGGCTCGGGCCGCCGCCATCGCGGCCGACTTCGACCGGGTCTGGTCGACGGCCGGCGTGCACCCGCACGAGGCCAAGGACGGCATCGACGGCCTGGTCGATCTACTGGACGGACCGACGGTGGTGGCGGTGGGGGAGTGCGGCCTCGACTACCACTACGACCACTCGCCCCGGGGCGAGCAGGCCGAGGTGTTCCGGCGCCAGATCGCCCTGGCCCACGATCGGGATCTGCCCCTGGTCATCCACTCCCGCAACGCCTGGGACGACACCTTCGCCATCCTCGACGACGAGGGCGTCCCACCTCGCACCGTCTTCCACTGCTTCACCGGGGGCCCCGAGGAGGCCGCCGCCGCCCTCGAGCGGGGCGCGATGCTGTCCTTCAGCGGCATCGTCACCTTCGGCTCGGCCGACGATCTGCGGGCGGCGGCCCGCATCACCCCCACCGATCGGCTCATGGTCGAGACCGACTCGCCCTACCTGGCGCCCGTGCCCCATCGGGGCAAGCCGAATCAGCCGGCCCACGTGTCGGTGGTGGGGGAGTACCTGGCCGACCTGCTCGACATCCCGGCCGACGAGTTCGCCGCCACCACGACCGCCAACGCCCTCGCCTTCTACGGAATCGACTGAGCGGTCCACCTCAGATCCCGCCGTCCACCGAACCCCGTGTCCACGCCCTACCTCACCCGCACCGACATCCGTGAGCTGCTCGACGCCCACGGGCTGGGGCCGAGCCGGGCCCTGGGCCAGAACTTCCTGTGCGACGGCGGCACCATCGACAAGATCGTGCGGCTGGCCGCCGTCGAGCCCGGCGATCGGGTGGTCGAGATCGGGGCCGGGCTCGGCTCGCTCACCGTCGGCCTGCTCCACGCCCGCGCCTCGGTCACCGCCCTCGAGATCGACCGCTACCTGATCCCGCCCCTGACCGAGACCGTCGCCGATCGGGGCGAGGTCGCCATCCATCACGTCGACGCCATGGAGGCCGACTGGGACAGCCTCCTCGGCCCGCCCGACGACGGGTCGCCGCCGTGGAAGGTGGTGGCCAACCTGCCCTACAACATCGCCACCCCCCTGTTGCTCGATCTGCTGGCCACCCAGCCCTCCCTGGAGCGCTACCTGGTCATGGTGCAGCGGGAAGCCGGCGAGCGACTGGCCGCCGGGCCGGGGTCGAAGATCTACGGCATCCCCTCGGTACTGGCCTCGTACTGGGCCGACGTCCGCCTGGTCGGCACCGTCCGGGCCGAGCTGTTCCTGCCCCGTCCCAAGGTGGCGTCGGTCCTGGTCGAGATGGTCCGACGGCCGGCCCCGGTCGTCGATGTCGAGTTCGACGCGTTGGCCGCGCTGGTCCGGGCCGGTTTCGGCCAGCGACGCAAGATGCTGCGGCGGGCCTTGGCCGAACGCGTCTCGGCCGAGCAGTTCGAGGCGGCCGGCGTCGCCCCCACCGCCCGGGCCGAAGAGCTGGATCTGGCGGCCTGGGGGGCCTTGGTTAGGGTGACGGGGTGACGAGCACCATCACCGTCCCGGCCCCGGCCAAGCTCACCCTCAGCCTCCGCCTGCTCGACGAGGTCCGCCCCGACGGCCTCCACACGATCGACGCCGAGATGGTCACCCTCGACTTCGGCGACGAACTGACGATCGGGCCGCCCGGCCCCCATGGTTCATCGGTCACCTACGAGGGCCTGCCGGTGCCACCGTCGCCGCCGTCGGCCGACGGTGGGGCGAACGCCGACGACCTCGTCACCCGGGCCCTGGCCCTGGCCGACCGTGAGGCCACGGTGTCGGTGCTGAAGCGCATCCCGGCCGGCGCCGGCCTCGGGGGCGGCTCGTCGGACGCCGCCGCCATCCTGCGATGGGCCGGTTTCGACGACCACGAGCGGGCGGCGGCCGAGATCGGGGCCGACGTGGCCTTCTGCCTCGTCGGCGGACGGGCCCGTGTCGGCGGCATGGGGGAGCGGATCGAGCCCCTGCCCTTCGAGCCGACGGTGGTCACGCTGGCCACTCCACCCGTGCACTGCTCGACGGCCGACGTCTACCGGATGTGGGATCGCCTCGGCGGCCCGAGCGGCGAGGGGGTCAACGATCTGGAGCCGGCGGCCCTGGCCGTCGCCCCCGAGCTGGCCGAATGGCGCGACAAGCTGGCGGCCGACACCGGGGCCACCCCGCACCTGGCCGGTAGCGGCTCGACGTGGTTCGTCATCGGCGACCATCCCGGGCCGGGCCGCGTCGTGGCCCGCACCATCCCCGCCCCCTAGACGAATCAGGAGAACGCGAACATCGGACCTCCCGATCCGGGGGCCCGATGACCGTGTCTCTTCGACCTAGTCGGCTCGGCTGACGACCGCCGTGTCCGCGCTACTTCTTATTGCGACGCTGGACACGGGTTCGCTTGAGCAGCTTGCGGTGCTTCTTCTTCCTCATGCGCTTGCGGCGCTTTTTGATGAGCGATCCCATGAAGCCGTGCACACTAGCGTTCACCGTCCGGTTCCCCACCCGGCCATCGACGTGTCGGTCGGGCCCGGCTTCGGTCCCCGGGTGTATTGCCCCGACCGTCGCTGCCGGCAGGCGCTAGGTTGGCTGAGGAACCCAGCGATCGCGGGTAGTTCAACTGGCAGAACACCAGACTTTGAATCTGGGGGTTGCAGGTTCGAGCCCTGCCCCGCGAACCACAGTGTCCGGTCCACCACCCGCCGGTGTGACCCGAGATGTGACCAAAGAGCAGCTCCTGTGCCCGCCCGGTGTCTTCGCGCCACCCCCGATTGGGGTTACGGTTTGGGTACGCAAGCTTTTTCGTCCCGCCTCTCGGGCGGCGAGCTAGAAGGTCTCCATGAGCAAGCGATCGATATCAGGACTGGTTCTGGCCACCAGCACCGGCGCCCCGATGCGGTCTTCCCGCCCCAAGCCCATCCACCTTCTCTGCGGTCGAGCCATGGGCTCCTACGTGCTCGACACGTTGGCCGCAGCCGGTGTCCGCCAGGGTGTCGTCGTCACCGGTCCCGAAGGGGGCCGGATCAGCAAGCGACTGCTCGAGGATCCGCCCGGGTTCCGGGTCCGGTTCGTCGAGCAGAAGATCGACCGGGGCTCGGGCGACGCCGTGCTGGCCGGTCTCTCCGGCTTCGACGACTTCAACGACGAGGAGGACCTCGTCATCGTCCCGTCCGACCTCCCGCTCCTCCAGCCCGAGCTGATCCAGCAGCTGGTGGCCGCCCACACCGAATCGGGCTCGGCCTGCACCGTGCTATCGGTCGACGCCACGGGCATGACCGGGGTCAACCGGATCGTGCGCGACAGGCAGGGTCGGGTCAGCGCCATCCGTCCCGACGAGGCGCTGACCGCCGAGGACCTCGACGGCGCCACCGAGCTCAACCCCGAGGCCGCCACCGGCGTGTTCTGCGTGCGCCGCGGTCTCCTGGCCCCCGCCATCCGCCGCTCGTCGGCGGAGAACATCCTGGGTGAAATGCAGCTCCAGGCCATGGTCGAGGTGCTGGCCTCGTCCGGCCACAGCTGCGGGTCGGTGGTGGTGTCACCGATGCCCGATCTCGTCCCCGTCGGCAATCGGCTGCAGTTGGCCGAGGCCGAGGCCGAGCTGCGTCGTCGGACCAACCTCCAGTGGCTGTCGGCCGGGGTGACCATGGTCGACCCGGACCGCACCTACATCGACGCCACCGTCCGCCTCGGCACCGACGTCACCATCTTCCCCGGCACGATTCTCCAGGGCAGCACGGTGATCGGCGACGGGTGCGAGCTCGGCCCCGATGTCCGCCTCGACCGTTGTGAGGTGGGGAAGAACACCAAGATCGAGAAGGCGACGGCCACCCTGGCCTCGATCGGTGACGATTGCGTGGTCGGCCCGTTCGCTGTTTTGGCTCCGGGATCCGATCTCGGCGCTGGCTCGACGACCGGTCCGTTCTATGCTGAGGGGACCGGCTCCTGACCTCGTCTCGGCATCGCCTCGGCGGGAACGGGTGTCCGGGAAGCACACGACATACCGCCGCCGAATAGATCGAATACCACCACCGCAACTGGGGGAATACGGGCGATGGAAGTAGTCACCACCAAGAAGCTCCACCTCTTCGCCGGTCGCCACAACGGCGAACTGGCCGACCGGATAGCGGCGAACCTGGGTATCGAGGTCACCCAGGCCAACGTCACGCAGTTCGCCAGCGGTGAGACCCACTGCCGGTTCGACGAGTCGGTGCGCGGCTCGGACGTGTTCATCATGCAGAGCCACGGCGAGGTCGGTGGGCTGTCGATCAACGACGCCATCATGGAGCAGTTGATCATGGTCGACGCCGCCCGCCGGGCCTCGGCCAAGCGGATCACGGCCGTCGTCCCGTTCTACGGCTACGGCCGCCAGGACCGGAAGTCCGAGGGGCGGGAGCCGATCACGGCCCGTATGGTGGCTGATCTCTTCGATGCCGCCGGGGCCAAGCGAATGGTGTCGATCGACCTGCACTCCGGTCAGATTCAGGGCTTCTTCGACGGCCCGGTCGACCACCTCACCGCCATGCCGGTGCTGATCGACCACCTCCGCTCGATGGGGAACGACCTGGTGGTCGTCTCGCCCGACGCCGGTCGGGTGAAGGTGGCCGAGCGCTACGCCCAGCAGCTCCACGCCGACCTGGCCATCGTCCACAAGCGCCGGGTCAACGGGGCCAAGAACCAGGTCGAGGCCAAGGACATCGTCGGCGAGGTCGACGGACGCAACTGCGTCCTGATCGACGACATGATCGACACCGCCGGCACCATCACCCAGGCCGCCGAACTGCTGATGGACCGGGGCGCGGCCAACGTGAGCGCCGCCGCCACCCACGGCGTGTTCAGCGGTCCCGCCGTCGAGCGGCTGACCGACTCCAAACTCGACCGGGTGATCGTCACCGACACCCTGCCCATCCGTCCGGCCAAGGACTTCTCCAAGCTCGAGATCCTGTCGGTGGCCCCGATCATCGCCGATGCCATTCGGGCGGTGTTCGAGGACACCTCGGTCAGCAAGATCTTCGACGGTCGCCATCTGAGCTGATCGCCTCGTCGACGCCGTCCGAGGGCGGGCGATCGACGCCACCCCACCGGCGTTGCTCCCCACCGAGGCGCCAGGGGGAACGGTGAAGCCGCGCCGTTATGCTAATTGGCTGGTGTTCGGCCGGTCCGGCGTCTCGTCGCTTCCTCAGCGACGGCCCGACCCGCCCCTCCGTACGCAATCCTCCTTTCAAGGACTTCCCATGGAACAGACCGTTGTAACCGCGACATCCGGCCGGGCGCAGGGCACTCGTCCGTCCCGACGTCTCCGGGCCGAGGGTCAGCTCCCAGCCGTGGTCTACGGCCTGGGCAAGGACCCGATCCCGGTCGCCGTCAGCTACACCGACTTGCGCGACGCCCTGAAGGGTGAGGCGGGCATGAACACCGTCATCAACCTCGATGTCGACGGCAAGGAGACCGAGACCGTCATCGTGCGTTCGGTCCAGCGCCACCCGATCCGTCGGGTGGTCACCCACGCCGACTTCCTGCGGATCGACCCCAACCAGCAGGTGTCGGTCAAGGTGCCGATCCGCATGGTTGGCGAAGCCAATGAGGTGGCCGAGAACGGCGGCCTGATCGAGCAGAAGATGTTCGAGATCGAGGTGCTGGTGTCGCCGCTCGATATCCCCGCCGAGATCGAGGCCGACATCTCGCAGATGGACATGGACACCCGTGTCAGCGTCGGCGACCTCGCCCTTCCCGGCGGTGTCACCACCACCGTGGCCGAGGACATCTCGGTCGTCATCCCCGTCGCCTCCCGGGCGTCGAAGATGGCCGAGGACGAGGACATCGAGGACGGGGCCGAGGCCACCGACGCCGGTGGCGACGATGCCGCCGACGCCGAGGGTGGCGAGGAGTAACCCCAGGGCGTGTCACAGTTCGCTCGACGGTTGGGGAAGCCGGGTCGCAAAGGAACGCCGGCCGATCTGTTGATCGTCGGGCTGGGCAACCCCGGTGAACAGTTCGAGGGGACGCGCCACAACGTCGGTGCGGCCGTCGTCGACGCCCTGGCCGCCAGGGCTGAAACCCGGCTGCGCAAGACCAAAGCCCGGGCTCTGGCCGCCGGTGTCCTCATGAGCGACAAGCGGGTCGTTCTGGCCTTTCCGCAGACGTTCATGAACAACTCGGGTGAGGCGGTCCGGCTGCTCGTCCAGAGCTACGGCCTGCAGGAACCCGATCACATCGTGATCGTCCACGACGAACTCGATCTCGACGCCGGTCGCCTCCGCCTCAAGGCCGGAGGCGGTCTGGCCGGCCACAACGGTCTCCGCTCGATCACCAGCCATCTCGGGACCACCGAGTACGTCCGGCTCCGGATCGGCGTGGGGCGGCCCCCGATCTCCCAGTCGGGCTCCGACTGGGTGCTGCGTCGCCCCGGCAAGGCCGACCGTGAGATCCTGGACGACGCCGTCGAGCGGGCGGCCGACGCCATCGAGCAGCTGGTGGCCGAAGGGGTCGAGCGCACGATGGCCACCGTCAATCGCAAACCGGCATGATGGCCGCCGACGTGATCGGCCGTCGAGCCTCTGATCAGCCGCTGAGCGCCTGACCGGCCGACCATATGAGCGGCCGCCGACCACCCGACCCACCCCCTTCCCCCCTCGGCACCCCGTGACCTTCACCCGCCTCCCCCAGCTCATCGCCGACGATCCCGCCATCACCCGGGTCGTCGGCCGCACCACCACCGTGCTCGCCGTCACCCAGCCGGCCCGGGCCGCCGCCCTGGCCGCCTTGGCCACGGCCGCCGACCGGCGACCGGTGGTGATCGCCACGCCGACCACCACCGAGGCCGAGCGCCTGGCCCGCGATCTCGGCGTCTACCTCGGCCCCGACGAGGTGCTGTCGTACCCGGCGTGGGAGACCCTGCCCTTCGAGCGGGTCAGCCCGTCGGTGGAGACGATGGGGCGCCGCCTGCAGACGATCTGGCACCTGCAGGATCCCGACCGCTGCCCGGCCGTGGTGGTCACCTCGGTGCGGGCGCTCATCCAGCGGCTCAGTCCGGGCGTCGACCGGCTCGACCCGATCGTGATCGGGGCCGACGACGAGGTGGACGCCACCGACCTCGTGGCCTCGCTCGTCGCCTTCGGGTACCGGCGCGAGTCCCAGGTCGAACACCGAGGCGAGATGGCGGTCCGGGGCTCGATCATCGACGTGTTCCCCTCCACCGCCGACGCCCCGATCCGCATCGACCTGTGGGGCGACGAGATCGAGCGACTGTGCGAGTTCACCGTCAACGACCAGCGGGCCTCGATCGACGTGGCCGAGGTGACCATCCACCCCTGCCGGGAGCTGCTGCTGACCGCCGAGCAGCAGGACAGGGCCGAGGCCCTCATCGCCGCCGAGCCGTGGGGTCGGGAGCAGTGGCAGCGCCTGGCCGACGGCGAGATGTTCGACGGCATGGAATCGTGGCTGCCGTGGCTCGACGACGAGGCCCGGGTGCTGCCCGATCTGCTGGGCCCCGACGCCATGGTCGTGCTGGTCGAGCCCCGACAGATGCGGGACCGGGGCACCGACCTGCTGAACGAGGAGGCCGATCTGGCCACCTCCCTGGCCCGGACCTGGGGCGCCATCGGCGACGAGGATGGAGGCGGGGAAGGCGACGACGGGTTCCCCCGGCTTCACCTGCCCTTCGAGCGACTGCTGGCCAAGACCCCGGCCCACACCGTGACCGTGACCGCCGTGCCCGAGAGCCCCGACGTGGCCCACATGGCCGCCTCCGGGTGGGACGCCCCGGGCGAGGCCCTGGCCCAGCGGCTCAACCAGCTGGTGGCCGACGGCACCCGGGTGGTCATCGCCGCCGACGGTGCCGGTTCGGCGGCCCGGGTGCGCGACACGCTCGACGAGTGGGGTGTGGCCGTCACCGACCACGGCAAGACGATGCCCGAGGTGTTCACCCCCGGCGCCCACCTCGTGGTCACCGGCCTGGAGCACGGCTACGTGCTGCCCGACGTGGGGTTGGCCGTCCTCACCGAGGCCGATCTCACCGGCCGACGGCGGGCCCATCGCAGGGCCCGGCCCCGCAAGCGGCAGTCCGAGGGCTTCTTCGACGACCTCAGCCCCGGCGACTACGTCGTGCACCACCAGCACGGCGTCGGTCGCTTCGCCGGCATGGTCAAGCGGGCCATCGGAGGTCACGAGCGCGACTACCTCATGCTCGAGTACAAGGGCGACGACAAGCTCTATCTGCCGTCGGACCAGATCGATCTGATCCGCCGTTTCACCACCGGCGACCAGCCCACCCTGCACCGCCTCGGCGGGTCCGACTTCGCCAAGTCGAAGGCCAAGGTCCGCTCGGCGGTGGCCGAGATCGCCCAGGAGTTGGTGGTGCTGTACCAGCAGCGGCGGGCCGCCCGGGGTCACGCCTACGCCCCCGACACCCCGTGGCAGCGCGAGGTGGAGGCCGCCTTCCCCTACGAGCTCACCCCCGATCAGGCCACGGCCGTCGTCGACACCAAGGGTGACATGGAGGCTACGGTGCCCATGGACCGCCTGGTCGTGGGCGACGTCGGCTTCGGCAAGACCGAGATCGCCGTCCGAGCCGCCTTCAAGGCGGTGCAGGACGGCAAGCAGGTGGCGGTGCTGGTGCCGACCACCCTGCTGGCCCAACAGCACTTCCAGACCTTCGCCGATCGCTTCGCCCCCTACCCGATCCGGGTCGAGGTGCTGAGCCGCTTCCTGACCACGGCCCAGGCCCGCAAGGTCGTCGAGGCCACCGTGGCCGGCGAGGTCGACGTGCTCATCGGCACCCACCGCATCCTGTCCGACGATATCCGCTTCGCCCGCCTCGGCCTCCTGGTGATCGACGAGGAGCAGCGGTTCGGGGTCGCCCACAAGGAGGCGATCAAAGGCTTCAAGGAGAGCGGCCGTCTCGCCGAGGGCTCCGGTGCGGTGCCCGGTGGCGCCGGAGGTGCGGCGGTCGACGTGCTGACGCTGTCGGCCACCCCGATCCCACGCACCCTGGAGATGAGCCTGACCGGCATCCGGGACCTGTCGCTGCTCAACACCCCACCCGCCGATCGCCAGCCGATCCTCACCTACGTCGGCGAGTACGACGAACGGGCGGCGGCAGAGGCCATCCGCCGCGAGCTGCTGCGCGAGGGGCAGGTCTTCTTCGTGCACAACCGGGTCCGCAGCATCGAGAAGGTGGCCCAGGACCTGCGCAACCTCGTGCCCGAGGCCCGGATCGCCGTGGCCCACGGCCAGATGGACGAGGGTTCGCTGGAGAAGGTCGTCCTCGACTTCTGGGAGGGCAACTACGACGTCCTGGTGTGCACCACGATCATCGAGTCGGGCATCGACATGCCGACGGTCAACACCCTGGTCGTCGATCGGGCCGAGATGCTCGGCCTCGGCCAGCTCCACCAGCTGCGGGGCCGCGTGGGGCGCTCCGGTCAGCGGGCCTACGCCTACCTCTTCACCCGGCCCGAGGCCGTGCTGTCGGAGGAGGCCTACGAGCGGTTGAAGACGATCGGCGAGGCCACCGAGCTGGGGGCCGGATTCAAGATCGCCATGCGCGACCTGGAACTGCGGGGTGCCGGCAACCTGCTGGGCACCGGCCAGTCCGGCCACATCGCCGCCGTCGGCTACGACCTGTACTGCCAGCTGGTGATCGAGGCGGTCAACGAGCTCAACGGAACTCCCGTGGAGGAGCCGACCGAGATCAAGCTCGACCTCCCCGTCGCCGCCAATCTGCCCGCCGACTACGTGGCGGCCGAACCCCAGCGCCTCGAGGCCTACCGCCGCCTGGCCGCGGTGACCGACACCGCCCAGGTCGACGACATCCGGGCCGAGTGGCTCGACCGGTACGGCGCCATCCCGGCGCCGGCCGAGCAGCTGCTCGAGATCGCCGTACTCCGGGCCCACTGCAGCCGGATCGGGGTGACCGAGCTGGTGGTGGTCAAGGGATCGGGCTTCGGCGGCCCGGAATTCGTGGCCAAGCTCGGCCCGGTCCGGCTCAAGGCAAGCCAGGAGGTCCGCTTCAACCGGCTGTTCGCCAACGGCGTCTGGAAGCCGAACGAGTTCGGCGAGGACGGCGGTCAGCTCCAGGTGGGACTGATGAAGAAGGGTCGGGTCGTCGGCGACCTGATCACGTTCTTCGAGACGATGTTCCCCGTCGACGCCGAACCCTCGGGCAAGCCGGTGGTGTCGGAGGGCCGTCGCCGCTGACGACCGGCCGACGGTGACGGCCCGCCCGCCCTCAGTCGCCCACGGCCTCGGGTACGACGACGATCTTGGACCGCACGTGGCCGGTGCACAGCTCCCGCACGGCGTCGGCCACGCCGTCGAAGTCGACCGTGCGCTGGATCTCCGGTACCACCCGGCCGTCGGCCACCAGCTCGCCCAACGTGGTCAGGTCCTCCCGATTGGGAGCGGCCAGCACCATCTTGTAGGTGCGACCGCTGCGCAGGAACCGCAGCTTGGTCCGCACGGCGCCGAGCAGGATGCCCCACGAGTTGGTCATGTCCACCTTGCCGACACCGATCAGTCGGCCACCCGGCTGGAGGAGGCCGAGGCTCTCGGCCGGGGAGCAGGTGGCGACGTTGTCGAGCATGACGTCGAAGGTCTCGGGGCCGCCGTCGCCGTAGCGCTCG
>JBCCRO010000014.1:0-135411 GCA_039201605.1 Actinomycetota bacterium | reverse complement strand
GGGATTTGAAGGGTTTCGTGTGGTGTCGGAGGGGGGACTTGAACCCCCACGCCCTAACGGGCACTAGCCCCTCAAGCTAGCGCGTCTGCCAATTCCGCCACTCCGACGTGGCTCCGGGTTCCGCTGCGGCGGGACCGGAAAGCCCCTGACGGGGCGAAGGTCGATCGTAGCAACGTTCGCGCCCCATTCGGCGCGTTATTCCTGCGCTTCCAGGTCGAGCGAACCGTCGGATCGGACGACCAATCCCTCGGCCGGTGGAGCGACCACGAGCAAGCTGTTTGCCACTCCAACCGGCACGGCTCGAGCCTCTGTGGTGAGCAGGCGGTAGGCCTCGGCCAGGAGGGCCCAACGCTGCCGGTCGTCACCGGTCGATGCGGCCTCGACCAGCACGGCGTCGACGTCGGCCGAGGCGAAGCCGAGCACGTTGGCCGCCGATGAGCTCCGTCCCAGGGGCGCCACCACGGCATCGAGCGAGCCGGCGGCCGCCGCCCACCCGAAGGCGAACACCCCCGCCCGCCCCTCGGCGATCGCCGACGCCTGGGCATCGATGGCTCGCTGGTCGGCGATCGCCGACATCCCGGCCGCCCGGAGGCGCTCGCTCAGAGCTTCGGCCACCTCGGTATGGGCCGGGTCGGTGTAGCTGACGACGACGTCGCCGAGGTCGGGGCCCGTCTCGGCACTCGGGGCGGCATCGTCGCCGTCTCGACCGGCGTCGAGGGCAGCCGACGGATCGAGGAGGTCGGCTCCAGCCAGCGAACCGCCGACGAGAAGCGCCGAGGGCGCCGCGCCGATGGCGACCAGCTCGGTGCTCATGCCGCTCTCGGCTGCAGCGTCGATGGCGTCGACCACCGCCCGCCGGTCGGCGACATCGGCGCCGGGTAGCGAGAGTCCGTAGAACACGGTGATCGAGCGCTCCGTCGGGCGGTGGCCGAAGCGCTGGGCGGCGTCGTCGAGCAGAGTCGGTGGAGCGACGGCGGCGTCGGCCAACCCGAGGGTCAGCAGCTCGTAGGCCGCGATGTCGTCGGTCGCCCACCGGATCTCGATCGTGTCGGGCCCGACGGCGGACGGGTCGACGGCCTGCAAGGCCACCTCGCCGGGCAGGCCCGACTCGTCGGGCACGGCACCGTCGGTCTCGACGCCGTCGTCGCTCAGAGCCGGTGCCGGTGCCGGCAGCGGCTCGACCTCGTCGATGGTGCGGTAGCGACCCGTGGGGTCACCGTCGGCGCCGACGACGGAGGCGGCCAGACCGCTGAGCAGCCAGGGGAAGCCGCCGTCCGGGTCGGACAGCGTGAACTCGATCGTGCCGCCCGAGGTGGCCGCCACCGAGTCGATCCCGTCGAGCAGGACGCTCGCCGCCGCCGATCGCTCGGTGGTGAGCACGGCGTTGAAGTGGTCGACGACGACGGCCGGGTCGATCCGGTCCTCGTCGATCTCGAACCACCAGGTGGTGTAGGTCTCGTCGGCACGCCAGGAGGAGGCGAGCGCCGGGCGGAGCCGGTCGTCGCCACCGGCGACCTCGGTGAGGCCGTCGTAGAGCAGGTCGGACACGATGACTGCGGACTGGTCGGCCATCGACACCTCGGCCGGGTGCACCGTCGACGGGCGAGTCAGGGCCAGGCGAAGCGTCGCCAGCTCATCGATCGGCTCGGCGAAGGCGAGTGCGGACGGGATCCCGTCGTCGCCCAGGCGCGACGAACGCTCAGGGCCGGCCTGGCCGATGCGACCCGCGCAACTGGCGACGACGAGGCTGAAGCCAAGCACGCACCAGATAAGTCGTTTCACCCATCACCATCGGCCTCCGAGCCGAGGTGTTGAGCCGGCGGGTGTCAGGCGACGTCGATGACGAAGGCCAGAATCACCGTCAGGAAGGTGAAGATCAGGCCCATCACGATGGTCAGCCGGTCGAGGTTCCGCTCCACCGATGTCGAGCCGGCGGCCGTGGCGCCCAGGCCGCCACCGAACATGTCGGACAGGCCGCCACCGCGACCGCTGTGCAGCAGCACCAGCGTGATCGTCACGACGCCGATGATCACGTAGACGATGCTCAGGGCCAGAATCATGGTGGGTCACTCTCTCCGGAAACGGACTACTTAAGGCTAGCGGCATCACCCGGCGAAACGATCGCACTCCGGCCTCGGCCGGTCGCCCCCGAACGTGCAGGTCAGGCGCCCGGTCAGGGCCGCACTGCGCCGGGCGGTCTACTCGGCCAGGCGGGCGTCGACGATGTTGACCAGTGGGCCACCGGCGTCGACGTCGGGCGCCGGTCCCGCCGCCGCCAACCCCGACGAGTACCCGTAGAACCGGGGCCGCTGGGTGAGCGGGATGACGAACAACCCGTCCGCCACCTCCTCGGTGGTGGTGAGGAACCGGTCGAGCCGGTTGTAGCAGTCGATCACGGCCTGTGGGTCGGACTCCCCGTCACAGTCGGTGGCAGCCACGTCGAACTCGGGGTTGGCGAAGCCGTAGGGGTTGGTCGACGAGCCGCTGCGGAAACTGCCCGACACCCGTCCTGGCCACGGGCCGCTGACCCAGGAGAACTGGGCCACGTCCCAGGCGTCCCCATCGCCCGAGGTCCCCCCGGAGGCCGACGCCTGAATGGCCTCGGGGGCGAAGGGACCACGGCTGAAGAACAGCCCACCGGGCTCGCTGGCGATCGTGATCTGGAAGCCGGCCTGCTCCAGCTGAGACTTGCCCAACTCCAACGACTCGTCGCGGATGCTGTTGCCGGCCGTGGTGCCGACTCGGATGGCGAGCCGTCCGTCCTCGGGATGCTCGAAGACGCCGTCCCCGCCCCGCACATACCCGGCCGCCTCGAGCGACGCCACGGCGGCGTCGATCTGGCTGCCGTCGAAGGCCGCCTGATGATTCTGATAGCCGGCCTGCGTCGGCATCCAGTACGCATTTCCGAGGCCGTTCGCCGGTAGCACCTCACCCACCAGCGGTTCATACACCTGGGTGACGATGGCGCCCTTGTCGAGGGCCTGCACCATGGCGGTGCGGACCTCGGGCTTGGCCAGGTGGGGGTCGAGGAGGTTGAGCCCCCAATGCTCGAACACGGGGCCGGGCGACACGGCGACGGTGAACGACTCGTCATCGGCCAGTGCCAGCTGAGCCAGGTCGAGGTCCTCCATCATCAGATCGGCTCGCCCGTCGAGGAGGGCGGCGATCCGATCGTCGAGGCGTTCCTCGAAGGCCACGACGACGCCCGCCACCTCGGCCGGCCCGGTCGATGCGGCGTCGGGACTGACCGAGCCGTGGTAGGCGTCGTTGCGAGCCAGCTGGATGCTCCTCCCCTCGCTCCACAGCTCGAACATGAGCGGACCCGACGACGGCAGCGGCACGCCCCCGGCCGACCACTCCTGCAGGTTGCGGTTGACCGAGAAGGCGTCCTCCCCGAAGGCGTGGGCGGCGAACACCTGGTCGTACAGCGAACGCCAGTCCGGGAAGTAGGAGGCCAGGGTGAGGGTGAACGAGTCGTCGTCGAGCACCTCGAAGGACGTGACCAGGTCGTAGCCCACCCGGGGCCCGGCGCTGTACTGACAGCCTTCGAGCGAATTGTCGACGACCGACCCGTCGGACTCGGTCTCGCACCCCTCGATGAGGATGTCGTGGGTGTAGGCCACATCGGCCGAGGTCAACGGCGTGCCGTCGGACCACGTCAGACCGCCACGGAGGCGGAAGTCGATGGTGACGGTGCCGTCGTCGTTGATGGTCACCTGGGGCTCACCGTCGAGGAGCTCGGGGTAGTACGCCAGGTCGGTGCCGACGCCGAACAGACCCTCGAGGAGACCCTGGCGGATCCACGACGCGATCTCGGTGCCGTTGTCGGGGTCGTCGAGGTGCAGGTCGGGCGGTTCCTGGGCCGTCACCCAGACCACGTAGCCCTCGGGGGCCTCGTCGATCGGCGACACCTCGTCGAGGATCTCCCCCGCCGCCTCGGCGATCTCGGCCTCGACCGGCGACACCGGCTCGATGGTGGCCGACGATTCGTCGGTCCCCTCCCCCGCTTCGTCATCGGCCGACGAGCAGCCCGCCAGCAGCACGATCGCCGCCAGGGCGGCCACGACGGCGGCCCGCCACCGTTGCGGGGCGCGTCGAAACACGGTCGCCGGGACGGTTCCTTCCTCCGCCGGCCGACGACCGGCCGCCATCAGCTCTCCTGGAGGCGGTACTGGATGATCCGGGCGAACGACTCGGCCTCGAGGCTCGCTCCGCCGACCAGGGCACCGTCGATGTCGGGCTGGGTCAGCAGCTCGTTGGCGTTGGCCGGCTTCACCGAACCGCCGTACTGGATGCGGACGGCCTCCCCGGCCTCGGCCCCCCATTTGGCGGCCACGGTGGCGCGCACCACGGCGCACATGGCCTGGGCGTCGTCGGCCGAGGCCGTCTTGCCGGTGCCGATGGCCCAGATGGGCTCGTAGGCGATGACGAGTCCGGCCACCTGCTCGGCCGACACCTTGGCCAGACCCTCCAGGACCTGACGTTCGACCTTGGCCTCGGCCTCCATGGCCTCCCGCTCCTCCAGCGTCTCACCGACGCAGAGGATGGGGGTCATCTCGGCCTTGAGGACGGCCTTGACCTTGGCGTTGATGAACTCGTCGGTCTCGCCGAACACCTCCCGGCGCTCCGAGTGGCCGACGATCACGTAGTTGACCCCCAGCTTGGCCAGCATCGAGGGGGCGACCTCGCCGGTGAAGGCGCCTTTCTCCTCGTTGTGGCAGTGCTGGGCGCCGAGGAAGAACGGGATCCGATCCGACTCGAGCGCCGTCTGCACGGTCCGCAGGTCGGTGAAGGGCGGGTGCACCGAGATGTCGACGGCGTCGACGTCGTCCCGGGTCACTTCGTAGCTCAGCTCCTGCACCAGCTTCAGCGCCTCGAAGTGGTTGAGGTGCATCTTCCAGTTGCCGCTGATCAGGGGGCGACGGCCCGTTGCCGCATCACTCACGCTCTTGTCCTCTCACATGCGTTGAAATCCATGGTCCCGGAGCGGGTCGCCGCCCCGGGGGGCGGGACCCCATTCGGGACCGGGCCCGAAAGGGCCTAGGCCACGGACGCCCGCAGGGCGGCCAGGCCGGGCAGGTCGCCCTGCTCGATCAGCTCGAGCGAGGCGCCGCCGCCGGTCGATACGTGGTCGACGTCGCCGTCGACGCCGAACTGCTTGGCCGCGGCGGCCGAATCGCCGCCCCCGACCACGGTGTAGGCCTTCGTCTCGGCCAGGGCCTCGGCCACCGCCCGGGTGCCGGCGTTGAACCGAGGATCCTCGAAGGCCCCCATCGGCCCGTTCCACAGCACGGTGCCGGCGTCGAGGATGACGTCGCCGAACACGGCGGCGGTGCCGGGGCCGATGTCGACCCCCTGCCAACCGTCGGGCACGTTCACCCCGATCTGGCGCACGTCGCCCCCGGCGTCGGGATCGAACAGGGTGCCGTCCGGCCCGAGGGCGGTGATGTCCTCGGGAAGGTGGATGGTGGCGCCGCTGGCCAACAGGCGACCGCAGGTCTCGATCATGTCCGGCTCCAGCAGGGAGTCGCCCACCGAGTGGCCCTTGGCCGCCAGGAACGTGTACGCCATCCCGCCGCCGACGATGAGCGAATCGACGATGCCGAGGAGAGCCTCGATCACCCCGAGCTTGTCCGACACCTTGGCCCCGCCCATCACGGCGACGAAGGGCCGCCGGGGCTGATTGCGCAACCCCATCAACACGGTGACCTCGGCCGCCAGGAGACGACCGGCGGCCGACGGCAGGTGAGCCGGCGGGCCGACGATCGAGGCGTGCGAGCGATGAGAGGCGCCGAAGGCGTCGTTGACGTAGAGGTCGTGCCCCTCGATCAACGACGCCACGAACGCCTCGTCGTTGCCCTCCTCGCCCGGGTCGTACCGCAGGTTGTCCAGCAGTCGGACCTCGGGGGCGAGCTGGGCCAGGCGGGCCCGAACCGGCTCGACGGAGTACTTCGGGTCGGGCTTGCCCTTGGGTCGCCCGAGGTGGGAGCAGGCCGTGACCTTCGCTCCCCGCTCGGTCAGCCACATCAGGGTCGGCAGCGCGGCCCGAATGCGCAGATCGTCGGTGATCGTGTCGCCGTCGAGGGGGACGTTGAAATCGGCCCGCACCAGGACCGACTTGCCCGAGACGTCGCCCAGGTCTTCCAGCTCGGGAACGCCGTCGATCATCGGTTGGCGGCGCCCACGATCTGCGCCAGGTCGACGAGACGGTTGGAGTAGCCCCACTCGTTGTCGTACCAGCCGGCGATCTTGACCAGCGACCCCTGGGTCATGGTCATGCCACCGTCGAGGGTGCAGCTGGCGGGCGAGGTGACGATGTCGCTGGAGACGATCGGATCCTCGGTGTAGTCCAGCACGCCGGCCATCCGACCGGCGCCGGCGGCGGCGGCGAAGGCCTGGTTGACCTCGTCGATCGACGGCTCGCCGTCGACCACGGCGGTGAAGTCGGTGAGGGAGCCGGTGGGCACCGGAACCCGCAGCGCCGTGCCGTCGAGCTTGCCCTGCATCGACTGCAGCACCAGGCCGGTGGCCCGGGCGGCGCCGGTGGAGGTGGGCACGATGTTGATGGCGGCGGCACGGGCCCGACGGAGGTCCTTGTGGGGACCGTCGACCAGGGCCTGGTCACCGGTGTAGGCGTGCACGGTGGTCATCAGCCCCTGCTGGACACCGAAGGCGTCGTCGAGGACCTTCACCATGGGCACGAAGCAGTTGGTGGTGCACGAGGCGTTCGACACGACCTTGTCGCTCTCGGGGTCGAAGGTGTCCTCGTTGACGCCGACCACGAAGGTGTTGTCGGCCTCGGAGCACGGCGCGGAGACGATGACGAAAGGGGCGCCACCATCGAGGTGGGCCTTGGCCTTGTCACGGCTGTTGAACACGCCGGTCGACTCGATCACGACGTCGACGCCGAGGTCGCCCCACGGGAGGTCGGCCGGGTTGCGCTCGCTCAGGACCTTCAGCACGTCGCCATCGACGGAGATACCGCCGTCAGCCGGCTTGATCTCGTTCGGCAGGATGCCGAGAACGGAGTCGTACTTGAGCAGATGGGCCATGGTGTCGACCGCACCGAGGTCGTTCACGGCCACGAAATCGATGTCGGCACCGGCAGCTTTGGCGGCCCGGAAGAAGTTACGACCGATGCGGCCGAACCCGTTGATTCCAACTCGAATTGCCATCTCAGGTTGTCCTTCACCCGTCGTTCCGAGCGGCAGGCCTTCTGCCCCGGCGAGACCACGGGATTGTCGCGTTCGACCATACCGGCCCACCCTGGAAAGGGAGCGGAATGAGGACGACGTCACGTTTCGGCGACGAGGTGCTTCGAGCCTCTAACCACCGGGTGATTCAGCGGTCGGCGTACACCTTCGCCAGTACCTCGCCCAGGCGGTGGGGATCGTGGCCCCAGCCGTCACCGGCGGCGACGTCGGCCCGTACCACCCGCACCCCTTCGAGGTGTTCCTCGGGGGCGGTGGCGGGGGCGACGACGACGTCGACGGTCACCCCGTGGTCGGCCAGCGCCGCCAGGTGGGCGGCCAGCCCGAAACCGCGGGCCATGCCCTTCTCGGTGGCGACGTTGGCCACGTAGACGTGCTGGCCCGGGCTCTTGTCGACGGCGGACAGGATTCCCGGCACCACGGCGGAGGCCAGCACGCTGGTGAACAGCGAACCCGGCCCGATCACCACCTGGTCGGCACCGAGCACGGCCTCCACCGCCCTGGTCGACACCGGCGGGTGGGCCGGGTCGAAGCGGAGGTTGCGGATGCCGGTGGCGTGCTCGATCGTCACCTCGCCCGTGATCTCGCCCTGGTCGGAGTCGGCCAGCAGGCGAACCGGGACCGACGCGGCGGGGACGATGTTCCCCTCGACACCGACCAGGCGGCACAACTCCTCGATGGCGTGTTCGAAGTCGCCCGCCACCATCGCCAGCCCGGCGAGCAGCAGATTGCCGATCGGGTGCCCTTCGAGTTCACCGTCGGCGAAGCGGTACTCCAACGCCTGACTGAGCAGCGACTCCTCGGCGACGAGGGCCGAGATGCACCGCCGCACGTCTCCGGGCGGGGCCACGCCGAACTCGGTGCGGAGACGGCCGCTCGAGCCGCCGTCGTCGCCCACCGAGACCACACCGGTCACCGACGAGGCGTAGCCGGTGGCCGCTCGCAGGGTGGCGGCCAGACCGTGGCCGCCACCGAGGGCCACCACCGCCGGGCCCGCAGGATCGAGGCTGCTCGGTTGTTCACTCGCGGTGGATGTCACGATGGCTCACTCTCGGTCGCCACCCGCGCTCCGCCAACAGCCGACTGACTCCCTCGGTCACGGCAACGGAACGATGTCGCCCACCGGTGCAACCGAAGGCGATGCTCAGGTACGACTTCCCCTCCTCATCGTAGGCGGGAAGCAAACCGTCGAGCATCGCGGTCAGGTGGTCGAGGAAGTCCTGGGTGACCTCGCGGTCGAGAACGAACTCCTGGATCCGTTCGTCGAGGCCGCTGAGGGGGCGGAGCTCGTCGATCCAGTTGGGGTTCGGCAGGAACCGGCAGTCGAACACCAGGTCGACGTCGATGGGGAGCCCGTGCTTGTAGCCGAACGACGACACCATGATCCGGAGCGACTCGTCGACGGCGGTGTCGTCGAAGTAGCCGCTGAACCGATCCCTGAGCTGATGGGGGTTGAGCTCACTGGTGTCGATCACCAGATCGGCGGCGGTACGGGTGGCCGACAGCAGCTCCCGCTCACGCTCGATGGCGTCGACCAGTGTGCCCCCGTCCTCGGCCAGAGGATGACGGCGGCGGGTCAGCTCGTAGCGGCGGACGAGCACGTCGGTCGACGCTTCGAGGAACACCACGGTGACGGCGGCGCTGTCGGTCCGCAGGTGCTCGATCTCGGACAGTGACTCGCTGAAGCCGGCCATGACCAGAGCCACCCGCTCGTACCCGCCGGTGGTCGACGAGGCCAGATCGGCCACCTTCGACACGAGACCGGCGGGCAGGTTGTCGATGACGAACCAGCCCAGGTCCTCCAGGGTGCCCCCGGCCACGGAGCGTCCGGCGCCGGAGAGTCCGGTGATGACGACGATTCGTGACACAGGCTCAGTGAAACACACCGAGGTGGACGACCCGGGGATCGAAGACGGTCCACCCATGACGTCGCAGGTCATCGACCCGACGAGCTCCGCCGTCGCACGCTGAGGCCATGGACATCGACACCACGACCCTCATCGACGACTACTTCGCCTGCTGGAACGCCACCGACGCCGCCGATCGGGCGGCCGCCGTCGCCCGCACCTGGACCGAGGAGGCGACCTCGACCGACCCGGCCAACGCCGTGGCCGGCCACGACGAGCTGACGGCGATGTTCGCCGCCTCCCAGGAGGCCTTTCCCGGCCACCGGTTCCGGCAGGTCGGCGGCGCCGACAGCCATCATCAGCTTCTGCGCTGGGGTTGGGAGATGCTCGACGCCGACGGCGCCAGGGTGCTCGACGGCATCGACGTCGCCATCGTGGCCGACGACGGTCGGTTGTCGGCCCTGGCCGGCTTCTTCGGCGCCGAGCTCCCGCCGGCCGTGGTCGCTACCGCGAGCTGATCTCGTCCTTGATCAGGTCGAGCACCAGGAGGCGGGGGATGGTGGCGGCGTCCCGGTATTCGGCCGCCGCCGCCAAAAAGCCGGGAGGCGGGGCCGGCTCCTCCATCCGCTCCAGCCACAGGCCGTTGGCCACGAGGGCGTTGAGATAGCGCGACAGCGGCCGGTGCACGAAGCGGATGAACACGTCCTTGTGCACCTCCTCCATCGTCACCGCCTCGGTGAGGTAGGGCCCGATGCGCCAGTACTGCTCGGGGGGCTCGATGATCTGATCGTCGATCCAGCCGCTGCCCGGGGTCTGCAGGAGTGGGTGGTTGAGCAGGAACAGGAACCGACCGCCGGGCCGTAGGATCCGGGCCACCTCGGCGATCGCCTCGTCGACGGCGTCGATGTGTTCGAACACCAGGCAGGCCACGGCGGCGTCGGCCACCCCGTCCGGGAGCGGGATCCCGTCGGCCACGGCCCGGGCGTAACGAGGCCCACCGGCCCGCTCGGCCGCCACCCGAACCTGATCGGCGATGGGGTCGAAGCCGACGACCTCGCTCCCCGAGGCGGCCAGAGCCCGGGCCACCTGCCCCTCGCCGGTGCCGATGTCGACGACGAGGCCGGCGCCGCCGACGGCGTCGACGATCACGGGCACGATCTGCTCGGTGTACTCGGGGTCGACGCCGTCGGTGAACTCGCGCTGCCACCAGTCGGTCAGGGTCCGGTCCTGCCAGGGATCGTCCGTCATCCGCAGGACTGTAGGGAGTGTCAGAGAGCTGTCCACTCCGGTCGGAGTCGGCTCACCAGGCCGGGCCCGTGTCGGACCTGGCCGGGCGGTCGGCCTCAGCCGCCCGGGTCTGCGGGCGAGCCGGCCGAGCGCACCGGGCCATCGACCGGCCTCCTCAGGCCGACTCGGTCGTTCCTCCGAGGTCGACAGGGGTGGCCCGGGGTCGAGGGTCGAGGCCGTGGGTCTTCGCATAGACGGCGTCGGCCACCGCCTCCGGCAGCCAGCTCAACTCGGCCAGGGTCTCCCGTTCGGCCTGGCGCACCTTCTTCACCCCGCCCAGCTCGTCGATCAGGCGCTTGCGGCGGGTGGGGCCGAGCCCGGGGATGTCGTCGAGCACCGACTTGGTCATCCGCTTGTCGCGCAGGCGGCGGTGGTAGTCGATGGCGAACCGGTGGCTCTCGTCCCGGATCCGCTGCAACAGATACAGCGCCTCCGACTGGCGGGGTATGACGACCGGGTCCGACCGGTTGGGGAGGTAGACCTCCTCGAACCGTTTGGCGAGGGCGCACACCGGGATCTGGTCGGTGAGGCCGAGGTTCTCCAGGACGCGTACCGCCACCCCGAGCTGCCCTTTGCCGCCGTCGACCACGAGCAGCTGGGGCGGGTACTGGAACTTGCCCCGCTCGTTGAGCGGCTTGTCCTGGTCCTCCAGGTAGTTGGTCAGGCGACGGGTCAGCACCTCCTCCATGGCGGCGAAGTCGTCGTTCTGGTCGACGGTGCGAACCTTGAACCGGCGGTACTCCCGCTTGGCGGCGATGCCGTCCTCCACCACCACCATCGAGCCGACGTAGTCGGTGCCCTGGAGGTGGCTCATGTCGTAGCACTCGATCCGCAGCGGGGCGTCGGGCAGATCGAGCCAGCCCTGCAGCTCGTTGAGGGCCCGGGCCCGGCTGTTGTGGTCGGTGGCCCGCTTGAGCCGATGCCGGGTGAACTCCTCGGTGGCGTTCTGGGTGACGGTGGCCAGCAGCTCGACCTTGCTCCCCCGCCGGGGCACCCGGAGCTCCACCTTCGACTCCCGGAGCAGGCCCAGCCACTCGGTGTACAGGTCGACGTCCGATGGTTCGTCGGGCAGGAGCACGATCTTGGGCATTCCCTGCACCGGCGACTCGTCGTAGACCGCCTCCAACACCTTGTCGATCAGCTCGTGCTCGGTGAGCGGCTCGGCCTTGTCGAGGATCAGGCTCCGCCGACCGGTCACCCGGCCCCGACGGACGTGGAAGACGAACACCGAGGCTTCGAGATCGTCGTCGGCCAGGCCGATCACGTCGAGGTCCTCGTTGCTGTCGGCCACCATCTGCTGCTTCTCGATGGCCTTGCGCACCGTGGCCAGCCGGTCGCGGATCCGGGCCGCCTTCTCGAACTCCAGCTCCTCGGCGGCGGCCGCCATCTCCCCCTCGAGCTTGTCGAGCACGGGCTGGGTCTCCCCGTCGAGGAAGGCGCACAGCTCCCCCACCAACAGCTTGTAGTCCTGCGGCTCGATCTCGTCGACACAGGGGGCCGAGCACTTCTCGATGTGGAACAGCAGGCAGGGCTTGCCCAGCTTGCGGTGCCGATCGAGCTTGGCGTTGGTGCAGGTGCGGATGGGGAACGTGCGCAGGAGGTGGTCGAGCGTCTCCCGGATGGCGTAGGCGTGGGCGTAGGGACCGAAGTAACGGGTGCCCTTGCGCTTGCGGCCCCGCATCACCTGGGCCCGGGGCCACTCGTCGCTCATGGTCACGGCGAGGAAGGGGTAGCTCTTGTCGTCGACCAGGCGGACGTTGAACCGGGGCCGGTGCTCCTTGATGAGGTTGTACTCCAGCATCAGAGCCTCGACCTCGTTGGCCACCTGGATCCACTCGACGGACTCCGCAGTGGCCACCATCTGGGCGGTGCGAGGGTGGAGGTTGATCGGGTTCTGGAAGTAGCTCGACAGGCGGGAGCGGAGGGAGCTGGCCTTGCCGACGTAGATCACCCGGCCTGCGTCGTCCTTGAACTGGTAGGAGCCGGGGGCGTCGGGGATCGTCCCGGCCGGAGGACGCGTAACCACGCCTCCAAGTCTACGGAGGCGCACCGACAGGCGTGCCGACCGGGTGACGAGATCACCACCGCCCGACCAGCTCGCCGTCGCCGTCGCCGCGACCGTCGAGCGGTCAGTCCGCCCGGTGCTGGGGCGAGACCGCCCGGAACAGGAGCTGGCGGACGCCAAAGGGGCCGGCGATGCGCCCGACCAGGCGGGGGGCGCCACCCCGACCCTCGCCGATGCGGCTGTCGGCCTCGCCGGTCACGGTGAGACCGGCGGTCTCGACCAGGGCCCGGGCGCTGCGGCGGGTGAAGAACCGGAGGTGGGTGCGGTCGAGGACGCCGTCGTCGGCGTATTCGAAGCGACCGAGCAGCAGGGGTCCGACCACCTCGGCGCACTGCACGTTCGGCACCGACACCACCACGGTGCCGCCGGGACGGAGGTGATCCCTGACCAGGGTGCGGAGCACGGTCCACGGGTCCTGGACGTGCTCCAACACGTCGTTGCACATGATCGTGTCGTAGTGGTCGACGAGGGGCGTGCGATCGACGGTCTCCAGATCGCCGACGACCACCGTCCCGTAGCCGGCGTCGCCGGTGGCTCGTTCCGCCCCCGCCGCGGTCAGTTCGATGCCGTCGACGGCGTCGGCCCGCCCGCTGTTGAGCAGGGCGGCGCCGGTCGCCCCCTCACCACAACCGACGTCGAGCACCCGACCCGTTGACGGGGCCAGCAGGGCGAGCACATCGAGGCGGCAGTTGCTGTAGTAACCGGACATCGGTTCCCGGTCGGCCCGGCCGGGCCCGAGCTGAGCCTCCGCCGCCGGACCGATCCCTCGATCCCTTCGACCGGTCGGTCCGGGTCAGGGGCGGTCGGCCGACGGCTCGATCCCTTCGACCGGTCGGTCCGGGTCAGGGGCGGTCGGCCGACGGCGCGTCGGCCGACGACCCATCGGCGGAGGGGGCGCCGGCCGTGGCCGTCGGGGCGATGAGGGCGGCGGGGTGGCTCCGCAACGGTTGCATCTCCCGCCACAGGTTGATGCCGGGGAGGACCCGGGGGTGGTGGCGTCGGGCCTCCAGCGTCACCAGCACCAGGCCGCTGGCCTCGCTGATCATGGTGGCCACGGCGGCGCCGGTCACGCCCCAGCGCGGGAGCAGGGCCAGGTTGAGCCCGAGGTTGACGGCGATCATCACCGTGCTGATGCGGAACAGCCGGTCCGACCGGCCCTCGACCATCACCAGGTGCAGCAGGGGCACGTTGACCACGGCCAGGGCGAGCACCACCGCCAGCAGGCGGACCAGTACCACCGCCTCCTCGTACCCGGCGCCACCGACGATGCGGACCACGACCGGGGCGGTCGCCACCAGAGCACCGCAGAGGACCGCGGCGAACACGACGGCGGCGGCGGTCAGAGCCCGGGCCAGTCGCTCCCGTTCGGGCCGCTCGCAGCGGGCCAGCAGGGGCACCACCAACGACGTGGCCATCGTCATCACCGCCAGCGAGGCGTCGACCAGGCGATAGGCGACCGCGTAGGCGCCGCCCCCGGCGGTCCGGGTGGCGTCGAGCAGGATCTGGTCGAGGCGGGAGTGGACGGAGGCGGCGGAGGCGGTCAGCCCGAAGTCGCGGCTGCGACGGAGGAGGGCCACCGCCTCGGGCCACGCCCCACCGCCGTCGTCGCCGCCGACCTCGGCCGTCGGCCAACCGGGCCAGGCGACGGCCACCCCCACCAGTTCACCCGCCGCCATGCCGGCGGCCACCACGATCAGCGTCGTCCACGCGTCGCCGCCGATGGCGACGGCGACCGCCGCTGCGCCGGTGGCCACGATGCGGGCCGAGAGCTCGGCCGCCACCACCCGCACGGCGTCGAGATCGGCCTGCCGCACGGCCACCGCCACCAGCCGGAGCCGGCCGGCCACCGTCCACCCCAGCAGCACCAGCGCCGCCTGCCGGGCCGGACCGTCGAGCAGGACGACGGCGACGAGGGCGGCCAGGGCGACGCCGATCGTCGTGCTGGCGAGGACCGCCCGCACCGCCACCGCCCACAACCGGGGCGAGGGGGTGTCGGCCCGCTGGACCAGCACCGTGGTCGGCACACCGAACTCGGCCACCACCCCGGCCATCGAGGCGACGGCCAGGCCGGCGGCGAAGGGGCCGAAGGCGTCGGGGCCGAACACCCGGGCCAAGAGGGCGAAGTGGACGAGCTGAAGCCCGAGGGACACCACCCGGCCGACCGCCTGCAGCCCGGCCAGGTGGTGGGTTGGGCGATCGATCACACCGGCACCGGCCACCGACCCGTCGACAGCGACTCGATCGTCGTTCGCCAGCGACCCACCGTGTACTGCGCCACCACATGGTGGCGGGCCTCGTCGGCCAGGCGGGCGGCGGCGGACGGGTCGGCCACCAGCTCGGCGGCGGCCCGGACGAGGGCGGCACCGTCGTCGGTCACCCGGCAGGGCAGGCCGGGGGCCAGACCGTCGAGGGCGGCGGGGGTGACCACCTGGGGCAGGCCGAACAGGGCCGCCTCGAGGACCTTGTTCTGGATGCCGGCGGTGGAGCGGAGGGGGGCCACCGCCACCGCGGCCTGCTCGGCCAGCCACGACATCGAGGGGAAGTCGGCGACGAGCGTCCACCCCCGGGCGCGACACAGATCGGCCACGACCGAGGGCGGGCGCTGACCGGCCACCAGCACCCGGAGCCCGGCGGCACCGGGATCACCGGCGTCCAGCTCGGTCAAGGCCTCGATGTTCGGCCGGTAGCCGAGGGTGCCGAAGAACACCAGGTCGAAAGGCGGTGCCTCCCGGCGCCGATCCGGTGCGGCGGTCGAGACGTCGAGCAGGTTGGGCACCCAGCGGGCCCCCGACCGTGTCGCCTCCCCGTGACCGGCCAGCACCACGGGCACACCGGCGGCCGACGACCCGGCGAGCAGTCGGGCCTCGGTCCGGGCGTGGGCACCGGCGAGAGCGCGGAACAGGGGTGCGGCCGGGCCTCGGGCCAGCGCCGCCCGCTGGCGGTAGCTGGCGCTGAGCCGGTCGACGAGGTCGACGACCACCGGCCACGCTCCGGTGAGCAGGCCGGGGTGGGCCGAGCGCGCCGTCTGGAGGATCACCAGATCGGGACCGACGGCGTCGATCTCGGCCCGGACGGCGTCCACCGACCACGCCAGGGCCTCGGGCACCAGTCGGCCGTTGGCCAGGTGGCCGACGTCGCCCGGCGACGGGGTGAGGCGGCCGCCGACGGTCGAGGTGGCGACGGTGGTCGCCGCAGCGCCGTCGGCCTCGATGAGACGGTGCCAGGTCTCGGTGCGCCGCCGCTCGCCCAGCGACGGCCGCCCGGGGGCGACCACCACCACCCGGCGGGTCATCGCCACCGGCGGTCGGCCGCCGCCACCGCCAGCGCCGCCAGCCGCCAGCGGACGCCGGGTTGGCGGCGGGCGTAGACCACGGCGGCGGCCCGTCGGTGGCGGGCCACGGCGCTCCGCTCGCCGGTGGCGCTGCCGCCCACCTCGTGCACCCCCGGGGTGCTGTCGAGCAATCGGAGACGCAGGTGGGGGAAGCGGGCGGCGAGACGTTGCTGCAGGTCGGCGTCCTCGTAGTAGAGGAAGTAGGCGTCGTCGAAGCCGCCGACGGCCCGGACCTCGGCCACGGGCAGGGCGAGCACGGCGGCCGTGGCCCACCGCTCGGCGAGGGGCCAGGTGCCCGCCTCGTTGTCGAGCGAGGCCCGGTGGGCCCGACCCCACCGACCCAGGAGCGGGGTCAGCAGCCGACGGACCAGGCCGTCACGGGGGGCGAAGCGACCGAGGCGGAGGGCGGTGGCGACGAAGGCGACCGGGCCCCAGTAGCCGTTGATCACCGAGTTGGCGGTGCCGTCCATCTCGACCAGGGGCAGGGCCACCAGCTCACCGGTCGGCGACGTGGCCAGGGCGTCGAAATGCTCCCGATCGAGGTCGGTGTCGGGGTTGCAAAGCAGGATCCTCGGGGTGTCGACCCGGTCCAGCGCCCGGTTGACGGCGGCACCGAAGCCCAGGTTGGTCCCCGGGTCGATGACCACGAGCCCGGGCCGTTCGGGCGGGGTCAGTCGATCGTCGTTGCAAACCACGATCACCGGCGTCCCGGCCGGGATCCAGTCGAGCTGCAAGCGGTCGACGCCGTAGGCCACGTAGACCACGGTGAGCCCGCGGTGCCGCTCGGCGGCGCCGTGTGGGCCGGGGGCACCGTCCGGCGCCGAGCCCGCAAGGGAGGAGGGCGTGGGTGTGGTCATCGGCTCCCCGTCGGCCGTCCGGCGCCGTTCGTGAGCGTCGAGCGGGCCCCGCCCCGGGTCCGGACGTCGGTCGGGCCCCGATCGGCGAGCGGTGATCAGCGGCCGCCGGCGCCGATCACGTCCCGCACCGTGCGCCAGATGATCCGCACGTCGAGGGCGAGCCCCTGGCGGCGAAGGTAGTAGACGTCGTACTGGAACTTCTCCAGGGCATCGGCCTCGTCGGCGGCGTAGCCCTGCTTCACCTGGGCCCAGCCGGTGAGGCCGGGGCGGACCAGGTGGCGCACGTCGTAGAACGGGATCTTCTCCGTGAGCTCGTGCACGTAGTGGGGCTGCTCGGGCCGGGGCCCCACGATCGACAGCTCGCCCTTGAGCACGTTCAGCATCTGGGGGAGCTCGTCGAGGTGGCTCCGGCGGAGGAACCCGCCGAAGGCCGTGACCCGGGGGTCGCCGTCGGCGGTCCAGTCACCCGCCGTGGCCACCGAGGGGGTCATCGAACGAAACTTGAGCATGGTGAAGGGCCGCCCGTCCTTGCCCACCCGTTCCTGGGTGAAGAAGAGGGGCCCGGGGTTGCCCAACCGGTTGCCGACGACGACCACGGCCACGAACGGCAGCAGCACCGCCGAGCCGATCAGACCGAGGACCACGTCGATCACCCGTTTGGCCCGGACGTAGCGCTGCCGGTGCAGCTCGCCGATGTCGAACAGCAGCGACGTGCGGGCCAGCTCGGCCAGCGGCAGCTTGCCCAGCCACTCCTCGTAGAACAGGGCCAGGGTCCGCACCCGCACCCCGTTGCCGTGGAGGCGGGCCACCTGCTGCACGATCCCGTCGTCGGACTGGGCGGCGGTGTCGAGCACGACCACCCCGGCCCCGGTGGCCTCGACGGCGTCGAGCAACCGGAGCCGTCCACCGGCCCCGAGCCGGGCGTCCGCCGTCGACAGCGAACCGACCACGGTGGCCGGCCGCTCGGGGCGGTTGTCGAGCTCGTAGGTGAGGGCGGCATGCTCGTCGGGCTGCTCGGCCACCAGGAACACCTGCTCCCGCTGGCTCTGCCAGCTGTGCACGTCGTGGGCCAGGTTCCAACAGATCACGGCCCACACCGGCAGCAGCAGCGTGAACAACCCGAGTGAGAACCGGGGCAGGAGCGGCACGGCCAGCCCCACCTGGGCCAGCGACACGACGCCGATGGCGCACAGCGCGGCCCCCAGGGCGCGGACCGCGGCCTCCCGGCGCCGGGTGGGGAGCTCGGGCAGGCCGAGGCCGTAGGCCGACACGGTCGCCGCCACCCCCACCACGGTGAGCCACAGCAGCCGCTGGGTGCCGACGACGTCGTAGGGCTCGGGGGCGACGAAGCGGACGTGGAGGGTGGTCAGGCCGATGAGCAGGGTCACCACGCCGAGCTGGAACGTCGAGCCGACCGAGATCTTCACGGTGTCCGATCGGCCGCATCCCGGGTGATTGAAGGTTGTTGCGATTGCGATCACCGGCTCAGCTCGACCCCCCGGAGACCGACGGGAGCGGGGTGATCGCGCGCCACCCCCGCCGTCCCCGCGCCCGACGCGACGCGACGAAGGCCCGGCGGCTGCGCGCCCGCGATCGGGCCCGGGCTCGCGAGCAGGGTTTGGCCCGACGACGCCGGGCGACGCTGAAGGATCTGACTGCCGAGGCTCAGCGGGCGGCGGAGCGGGAGGGCTCGCACTCGCTCGAGGTGTGTTGGACCGGCCCGGGACGGCTGAAGGGCGACGATGACCGTCATCGGCTGATCACCGCCCTCGCTCCCCCACTCGACGAGTTCGACCCCGCCGCGTTCGACCAGCCGGTGCCGTCGTCGAGCCGACGCCTGCTGCGGTCGCCGCTCCCCGTGCCCTCCGGCCACTTCGACGTGGCCCTGTGCGTCGACATGCTCGACAGGTCGCCGGCGCCGATGGAGTTCATGGTGGAGCTGGCCCGCACCCTGCGCGCCGGCGGCCACCTCTACCTCCACACCCCGCTGATCGTCGGCGACGAACCGCGACGGCCCGATCTGTGGCACGAGCGCGTCGGCATCAACGCCCTCCTCGACGGCTGCCGCCTCGTGCTCAAGGATCTGGCGCCGCTGCGAGACATCGACGGCTACGGCTTGGTGGCTATGAAGGCCAGGGCCTAGAGGCCTAGGCCGAGCGCCCTTCCAGCACCGGTTGGAGGAACCGACCGGTATGGGAGGCCGGGACGGCGGCCACGTCCTCCGGGGTGCCGGTGGCGATGATGGTGCCGCCCCCGGAGCCACCGTCGGGGCCGAGGTCGATGATCCAGTCCGCCGTCTTGATGACGTCGAGGTTGTGCTCGATCACCAGCACGGTGTTGCCCTGGTCGACCAGGCGGGTCAGCACGGTGAGCAGACGGCGGATGTCGTCGAAGTGGAGACCCGTCGTCGGCTCGTCGAGCAGGTAGATCGTGTGCCCGGTCGACCGCTTGGCCAGCTCGCTGGCCAGCTTCACCCGCTGGGCCTCACCACCGGACAGGGTGGGAGCCGGCTGACCGAGGCGGACATAGCCGAGGCCCACGTCGACCAGGGTCTGCAGGTGGCGGGCGATGGCGGGTTGGTTTGCGAAGAACTCCAACCCCTCCGAGATCGGCATGTCGAGCACTTCGGCGATGTTCTTGCCCTTGAACTGGATGTCGAGCGTGTCCCGGTTGTAGCGGGCGCCCTTGCACACCTCGCACGGCACGTAGACGTCGGGCAGGAAGTGCATCTCGATCTTGATCGTCCCGTCACCCGAGCACGCCTCGCACCGGCCGCCGGCCACGTTGAACGAGAAGCGGCCGGGCTGGTAGCCACGCACCTTGGCCTCGTTGGTCTGGGCGAACAGCTTGCGGATCCGGTCGAACACCCCGGTGTAGGTGGCCGGGTTGGAGCGGGGGGTTCGACCGATGGGCGACTGGTCGATGTCGATCACCTTGTCGAGGTGTTCGAGTCCCTCGATCGTCTTGTGCAGGCCGGGCGGTGTCTTCGAGTTGTAGATCTGCTGCATCAGGGCCCGCAGGAGGATGGCGTTGATCAGCGTCGACTTCCCCGAGCCCGACACCCCGGTCACCGCCACGAAACACCCGAGCGGGATCTCGACGTCGACCTTGCGCAGGTTGTTCTCCTCGGCCCCTCTGATCACGAGGGCGTCGCCGCTCGGTGGCCGCCGCTGCGAGGGGACGGGGATCGTCTTCTTGCCCGACAGGTACTGGCCGGTCAGCGACGTCCGCCGCTTGAGCAGGCCGGGGACCCCGCCGCTGTAGACCACGGCGCCGCCGTGCTCACCGGCGCCGGGGCCGATGTCGACGACGTGGTCGGCGACCTTGATCGTCTCCTCGTCGTGCTCCACCACGAGGACGGTGTTGCCCAGCTCCCGCAGCCGACACAGCGTGGCGATCAGCTTGGTGTTGTCGCGCTGGTGGAGCCCGATCGACGGCTCGTCGAGCACGTAGAGCACCCCGACGAGCCCGGAGCCGACCTGGCTGGCCAGCCGGATCCGCTGGGCCTCGCCCCCCGAGAGGGTGGCGGCCGAGCGACTCATCGTCAGGTAGTCGAGACCGACGTCGAGCAGGAAGCTCAGGCGGGCGTCGACCTCCTTCACCACCCGATCGGCGATCATCCGGTCCCGCTCGTTGAGATCGAGGGCCTTGATCACCTTGGCCGCCTCGCCGATCGACAACGAACACAGATCGTGGATCGACCGACCGTCGATGAGGCAGGCGAGCGACAACGGGTTGAGGCGGGCGCCGCCGCACGTCGGGCAGGGCACCTCCCGCATGTAGCCCTCGATCTGCTCCCGCTGGGCGTCGGACTCCGCCTCCCGGTGCCGACGGCGCAGGTAGGGCACGACGCCCTCGAAGGTGGCGTTGTAGGTGCGGAGCCGCCCGTACCGGTTCTTGTAGCGGACGGTGACCTTGCGGGACGCCGCCTTGCCGGAGGCGCCGTTGAGCAGCAGCTTCTGCTGGGCCGACGCCAGGTCCTCCCACGGCACGTCGTCGGGGATGGCGAACTCGGCGCACACCGCCTCGACCAGCCGCCCGAAATAGCGGCTACGGCCGCCGGCCCACGGGTGGAGGGCGCCCTGGCCCACCGTCAGATCGCCGTTGGGTACGACCAGGCGGGGGTCGACCTCGAATGTGGTGCCCAGGCCGTCGCAGGCCTCGCAGGCGCCGTAGGGCGAGTTGAACGAGAAGTTGCGGGGGGCGAGCTCGGAGAAGCTCTTGCCGTCGCTGGGGCGCGACAGATGCTGGCTGAAGATCAGGGTCTGAGCTTCGTCGTCGCTGCCCTTCGGCGGCACGATCTCGATCTCGGCCACGCCGTCGGCCAGGCGTAGGGCGGTCTCCATCGAGTCGGTGAGGCGCCGATCGATCCCCTCCCGACGGACCAGGCGGTCGACGACGACCTTGATGTCGTGGGTCTCGTAGCGGGCCAGCTCCGGCAGTTCGCCGTCGAGCTCGATCAGCTCACCGTCGACCAGGGCCCGGGCGAAGCCCTCGGTGGCCAGGTCCCGCAGGAGGGTGTCGTAGGTGCCCTTGCGGCCCCGGACGACGGGGGCGAGCACCTGGAAGCGGGTTTTCTCCGGCAGTTCGAGCACCCGGTCGACGATCTGCTGCGGGGTCTGGCGGACGAGCTGCTCACCGGTCTCCGGATCGTGGGGCACCCCGATGCGGGCGAACAGCAGACGGAGGTAGTCGTAGATCTCGGTGACGGTGCCGACGGTGGAGCGGGGGTTGCGGCTGGCCGACTTCTGGTCGATCGAGATGGCGGGCGACAAGCCCTCGATGAAGTCGACATCGGGCTTGTCCATCTGGCCGAGGAACTGGCGGGCGTAGGCCGACAGCGACTCGACGTAGCGGCGCTGGCCTTCGGCGTAGATCGTGTCGAAGGCGAGGGACGACTTGCCCGAGCCGGACAGCCCGGTGAACACGATCAACTTGTCGCGAGGCAGCTCCAAGTCGACGTTCTGGAGGTTGTGTTCGCGCGCACCCCGGATGACGATCTTGTTTCCCACCCGGTTCAGGCTACCCCGTCGCGTCGGGCCAGCTGAACCAAACGACGAACGAATGTTCGACGTTTCGGCCCGGTCGGGATCGGGTAGTTCAGGGTGTTCCCCTCGGCGCCGATGGAAGCCCTGATGCGACGACTCGCGCTCCATTCGACCGCCTATCTGGTGCTGCTTGTCGCCGTGGTCGCCGTCATCCCCGGCGGTTCGTCGTTCAGCAGCGACGATGGCGCCTACGGCGGTCAGGTGGCCGCCCTGCGCCAGGGTTCGTGGACGCTGGAGCGCCCGGTGCCGGTCGTGGCCGAGGAGCACGAAGGCTGGCTCAACACCGCCATCACCCCCGACGGACCCCTCCCCTACACCACCAGCCCGGCCTACGTGACGCTCATGGCCGCCGTGACCGACGTGGTCCACGGCGAGGCCGAGGGCGATGAGCGGGCGGCCTCGCTCCACCTCGGGCTGCACGTGATCCCGGTGCTGGCCGCCGTGGCCGCCGCCGCGGCGGCATGGCTGGCGGCACAGCGGTTCCACCCGCCCTCGGCGCCGCTCGCCTTCTGGCTCCTGGCGCTGGGGCCGACCCTGGTCAACGCCACCACCCTGTGGGCCCACACCACGGCCACCGCCCTCGGCGGCTTCGCCCTGCTCGCCCTCCTCGTGGCTACGGACCCTCACCGGCCTGCGTCACCGACCGACGACCCGTCGACCCCTCCCCTCGACCGGGTGCCGACGGCCCTGGCCTTCGCCGCCCCGGCGCCGGTTGACCCATCGTCGACCGAGCCATCGGCGACCCGGCCATCGACGACCGAACCACCGGCAACGGCCGAGCCATCGGCGACGACCGAGCCATCGGCGACGACCGAGCCATCGGCGACGACCGAGCCATCGGCGACGACCGAGCCATCGGCGACGACCGAGCCATCGGCGACGACCGAGCCATCGGCGACGACCGAGCCATCGGCGGGGCCAGGTGAGGCCGCTCCGCAGGCGGGTGGCGACGGCGGCGATCCCGCCGATCCGGGCGTCGGTGCGCCGTCCCCATCCCGATCGCCGGGTCGATCGCCGGCGCCGATGGCGCTGCTCGGCGTGGCCGCCTTGGCGTTGAGCCTGGTCGGTGCCGCCCTGGTCCGGACCGAGGCCCTGTTCTGGGTGTGGGCGGTGGCGGCCACGGCCGTGATCAGGGTGAACACCTGGACGCTGCGGGTGGCGACGGCGGCCGCCGGCCTGGCCGGTGGGGTGGCCTGGTTGGTCGGCCGACGGTGGGGCGCCGAGCTCCGAGCGGAGCAGCTGCCGATCGAGACCAGCGTCGAGGTGCTCAACGGCGCCCCGAGCTGGCTGGCCGGTCGCCTTCCGGCCGCCTGGCTCCTGCTGGTCAACGGTCCGACCGGCGATCTCGGCCCCCTGTTCACCGTGGTCGCGGTGTCCGCCGTCGGCGCCGCCATCTACGTGAGCCACCGCCCGGACCGGATCGGCCTGCGCCCCGAGGTGCTGTTGGCGGTCGCCGCCGGCGCGTACGCGGCCCGCCTCGGGCTCGCCCCCGACCAGCCGATCGGCGGGGTGCTCGGGGCCTGGCCGGCGATGCTCGCCGCCATCGGCCTCGGGGCCCGCCGATTCGGTCGCCCGTCGTCCCCCGACGACACCCGGGCCTCGCTGTGGCCGGTGGCGGCGCCGGCCGTGCTGTTCACCCTCGCCGTGCTGGCCACCCAGTACGCCAGCAGTGGCGGACTGCAGTGGGGCGGTCGGTACCTGTCCTTCGCCTTCGTCCCCCTGGCCGTGCTGGCGGCGGTGGCCGGGAGGACAGCCTTCGAGCGGTACCCCGGGCCGATGGCGGCGTTGGTCGTGATCCCGGCCCTCATCGGCGTCGCCGTCACCATCGACCTGCACCGCCATCACGCCGATGCCGTCGCCCAGGCCGGCGTTGGCGGGCCCGATGTGGTGGTCACCGAATCGCCGGCACTGCCCCGGATCGCCTGGGGCGAGCTGCCGACCGCGTACTACCGGGCCACCGAGGACGACGTCGAGACGCTGTTGGCACAGCTGGCGCAGGCCGAGGTGGCCGTGGTCAACGTCCACGGCCTGAGCGGCAACGACCTCCGGGGCGTCACCGCCTACCGGATCGTCGACCTCGACGGACCGGTCCGCCGTCTGGAGTTGGTCGGCGCCGACGGCGCACCGCCGACCGACGCCGACTCCTAGACCATCTCCCGGAGCTCCCGACGGAGATCCTTGATCTCGTCGCGGAGCCGGGCCGCGTACTCGAAGCGGAGATCGGCCGACGCCTCCCGCATCTCCTCCTCCAGGGAGAAGATCAGACGCTCCAGCTCGGCCTCGGGCAGCTCGGCCAGCTCCCTCAGACGCTTCTCCTCCGCCGGGCGGCGCTTGCGCTTGTCGGCGCCGGGCACCGGAGCGCCGGTGTCCTCGTCGGGGCGGATCAGCGACAGGATGTCGGTGACCGCCTTGCGGACGGTCTGGGGGTTGATGCCGTGCGCCTCGTTGTGGGCCATCTGCAGGCCCCGACGGCGGTTGGTCTCCGAGATCGCCTTCTGCATCGAAGCCGTGACCTGATCGGCGTACATGATCACCCGACCGTCGACGTTTCGAGCGGCGCGGCCGATCGTCTGCACCAGCGACGTCTCCGAACGGAGAAAGCCCTCCTTGTCGGCGTCGAGGATGCACACCAGCTGCACCTCGGGCAGGTCGAGACCCTCCCGCAGCAGGTTGATACCGACCAGCACGTCGAACTCGCCGAGCCGCAGGCCCCGGAGCAGCTCGATCCGCTGGATGGTGTCGATCTCCGAATGGAGGTAGCGGACCCGCACCCCCTGCTCCACCAGGTACTCGGTGAGATCCTCGGCCATCTTCTTGGTGAGCGTGGTGACGAGCACCCGCCCGTCGTCGTCGACGACGGTCTCGATCTCCTCCAGTAGGTTGTCGATCTGGCCCTTGGTCGGCCGGACGGTGACCTCGGGATCGACCAGACCGGTGGGACGCACGATCTGCTCGGCCACCGTCGACGACCGCTGCAGCTCGTAGGCCCCGGGGGTGGCCGACAGGAACACCGCCTGGCCGACGTGCTCGGCCCACTCCTCGAACCGGAGGGGCCGGTTGTCGGCGGCGGAAGGCAGACGGAACCCGTGCTCGATCAGCTGCTCCTTGCGGCTCCGGTCGCCCTCGTACTGGCCGTGCAGCTGCGGGATGGCCACGTGGCTCTCGTCGAGGATGGTGATGTAGTCGTCGGGGAAGAAGTCGAGCAGGGTGTAGGGCCGCTGGCCGGCCGTGCGCCCGTCGATGTGGCGGCTGTAATTCTCGATGCCGTTGCAGAAGCCCATCTCCTGCATCATCTCCAGGTCGTACTGGGTGCGCATCCGCAGCCGCTGGGCCTCGAGCAGTTTGTTCTCCGCCTCGAAATAGGTCAGGCGCTCCTGCAGCTCGCCTTCGATGCTCTCGATGGCCCGCCGCATCCGCTCATCCGATGCCGTGTAGTGGGTGGCCGGGAACACGACGAGTTCCGAGAGGTCGTCGAGCCGCTCCCCCGTCAGCGGATCGATGGAGGTGATCGCCTCCACCTCGTCGCCGAACATCTCGATCCGGACCAGGAACTCCTCGTACGCAGGGTGGACCTCGATCGTGTCGCCCCGTACCCGGAACTTCCCCCGGACCAGGTTCATGTCGTTGCGCTCGTACTGCATGTCGACCAGGCGGGTGAGGATCGCCCGCTGGTCGTGCTCCTCCCCGGCCTTGAGCACCAGCAGCTTGTTGCGGTACTCCTCGGGCGAGCCGAGACCGTAGATACACGACACCGAGGCCACGACGATCGTGTCCCGCCGGGTGAGCAGGGCCGAGGTGGCCGAGTGCCGCAGCCGGTCGATCTCGTCGTTGACCGACGAGTCCTTCTCGATGTAGGTGTCGGACGAGGCGATGTAGGCCTCGGGCTGGTAGTAGTCGTAGTAGCTGACGAAGTACTCCACCCGGTTGTTGGGGAAGAACTCCTTGAACTCGTTGGCCAGCTGGGCGGCCAGGCTCTTGTTGGGGGCGATGACGAGCGTCGGCCGCTGTACCGCTTCGATCGTCCAGGCGATGGTGGCGGACTTACCCGAGCCGGTGATACCGAGCAGGGTCTGGAACTTCTCGCCGCCGTTCAGGCTCTCCGACAGCGCGGCGATGGCCTTGGGCTGGTCGCCCGCCGGCTTGAATTCGGATACCACCTCGAAATCAGGCATACCCCCCAGTCTACGGACCCCCTGTGACACTGCCCGTCGGGCCGCTCCGCCTTCGGCGTCCCTGCGCAGGTTCAGCGCAGCCGGGGCGAGCCTGGCCGGTACGAGGCATCGGCCTGGCACGGCGTCGATGTGCCGGTTCGCCGTCGCCGGCGAGCCCGGCCGGTGAGAGGCGTCAGCCAAGACCAGCGTCGTCGGGCGGCGGGTAGGGGGTGGGGTCGAGGGTCTGGAGCCAGGTCCAACATCGATCGACCTCGGCATCGAGGGCGGCGAGATCGCCGGTGTTGTCGATGACGAAGTCGGCCAGGGCCAGGCGGTCCTCCCGGCTGGCCTGGGAGGCGATGCGGGCCTTGGCGTCGACCTCGTCGAAGCCCCGGTGCGCCACCAGGCGCTCGATGGCCAGCTCCGGGGGCACATCGACCACGATGACGGCCGAGGCCCCCCGACTGCTCTGGCCGCTCTCGGTCAGCAGCGGGATGTCGAGCACCACCACGTTGTCGGTCTCGGCCTGGGCCGCGGTCATGGCGTACATCTCGGTGCGCACCGCCGGGTGGACGAGTTCGTTGAGCGCCTCCAGTTCAGCCTCGTCGCCGAACACGATGGCGGCCACCGCCGCCCGGTCGAGCGAGCCGTCCTCGGCCACGATCCCCTCACCCCAGCGGGCCACCATCGCCTCGTAGACGGGCCGTCCCGGCCGTTGCAGATCCTTGACCACGGCGTCGGCGTCGATGATCACGGCACCCCGCTCGCCCAGGCGGGACGATACCGACGACTTCCCTGAGCCGATTCCCCCAGTCAGCGCGACCAGTCTCACCAGGTCGAAGGTACCGGACTGTGCTGTCAGACCCCTCATCTTTGGGCCATCCGGACCGATTCCATTCTGGAGGGTCGACCTACCCGTTGTCGGGTGTGCCCATCGACCTCGTTCCTCCCTCGTTCCCGCCTCCTGGATGCCCATGACCGACCTCATCGTTGATGGCCACGACGACGACGTGCTGACGCCATCGACCTCCCCGACGGGGCCCACCGGCGGGTGGGACCCCACCTCGGGCCCCACCGGTGAGGGGCGGTCGACGCAGGACGTCAACCGTCTGGTGGCGTTCCGGCCGGCCATCCTGGCCGTGCGATGGGCCACCACCGTGGTGTCGGTTGTGCTGGCCGCAGCCGACATGACCGACGGCGACCTCACCGTGACCGGCTGGGTGCTCGTCGTCCTGGGCAACACGCTCTTCCGTACCCTTCGGCCCCAGCAGGACGACGGCTCGGTCCGCTCCCTCCTCGTGCTACTGGCCGAGATCGCCCTCCACGTGCTGGCCGTCATCGCCACCGGCTACTGGGCCTCGCCCCTGGTGCTGGTCCTGATCAACGCCATCACCATCGCCGGCTTCGCCCGCGGTTTCGCCTTCGCCATCAGGGTCGGCGTCGCCTCCACCCTCGCCGTCAGCGTCCCCGAGGTCAGCCAGCCGGGCTACGGCCGCGACGAGCTGGCCCAGAGCGCCCAATGGGCCACCCTCCTCCTACTCGGCGGGATCGTGGCCGGCTACGCCCGACGGATCTCGGGCGAGGCGTCCCGTCGCCACAACCTGGCCCTCGACCGGGTGGCCCAGCTGGCCGAGGCCAACGCCCTCCTCACCAAGCTGTACGTCGTCACCCAGACCCTGCCCGCCTCGCTCGATCTGGGTGAGGTGCTCGACTCGACCGTCACCCGCCTCCGGGGCCTGCTGCGCCTCGACTCAGTGCTGATCCTCACCCACGAGACCGGCGGGGAGCGGTGGACGGTCGCCTCCACCCACGGCGTCGCCATCGACGAGACCTTCCCCGTCACCGAACTCCCGGCTCCGGCCCAGCGGGCGATCGCCACCCAGCGACTGGTGGCGATGTCGGCGGTGACCGACGTCGACCGCCCCTTCGACTCCCGCTCCCGATGCGGGGTGTACGTACCGCTGCGCAGCCGCGACGACGTCGTCGGCCTGCTGGCCATCGAACGTCGCTCGACCCAACCGTTCTCCGACCGGGAGCAGCGCCTGCTCACCGGGTTCGTGGAGCCGGTCGCCCTCTCGATCGACAACGCCCGCTGGTTCCGCCGCCTGCGGTCGATGGGCGCCGACGAGGAGCGCAGCCGCATCGCCCGCGACCTGCACGACCGCATCGGCCAGTCGCTGGCCCACCTCGGCTTCGAGATCGACCGGCTCATCCGCCGCAACGAGGGCGTCGAGCCCACCGCCGGTGAGCTGCGCGAGCTGCGGTCCTGTGTCCGCGAGGTCGTGGTCGAGGTGCGCGATGCGCTGAGCGATCTGCGGGCCGATGTGGCCGACGATCGCGATCTCGGCGCCACGATCAACGAGTTCGCCGGCCGCGTCGCCGAACGCAGCGGCCTCCGGATCGACGTCGACTGCGACGCCGACCGACGACTCCCCCTCCCCCAGGAGCGGGAGATGTGGCGCATCGCCCAGGAGGCGATCGTCAACGTCGAACGAAATGCCGCCGCCCGCACCGTCCAGATCCGCTGGGTCTGCGACGGCGAGGGCGCACTACTCGATATCACCGATGACGGACAGGGCCTCCCGGCCCGGGACGCCTCGGGCCGGCTGGGTCGCCCCGACTCCTACGGCCTCATCGGTATGCGGGAGCGGGCCGACAACATCGGCGCCTCCCTCGAATTGCTCTCACAACCAGGAGAAGGGACCAAAGTACGGTGTTTCCTAGCCAGAAGGTAACCGCACAGTCATCGGCCGACCGAGCCCCGGGGGCGTCCTCCGGCGCTCGCACCGGCGGCGGCTCGTGGCCCTCCACCAGCACGATCAGCGGTCCGAGCCCCAGCCGCGCCTCCATCCGGTTGCTCCTCGCCGACGATCATCGAATGCTCCGCGAGGGCCTTCGCCGATCGCTCGAGGAGATGGGGTTCACGGTCGTGGCCGAGGCTCGCAACGGCACGGAGGCCCTCGACCTGGTCTCCTCGGCCCAGCCCAACATCGTCTTGATGGACGTGACCATGCCGGGCCTCGACGGGGTCGAGGCGACCCGCCAGATCAAGGCCGAGCACCCCGAGGTCCGGATCGTGGTGCTCACCATGCACGCCGACCAGGACATCCTGACCGACGCCATCCGAGCCGGGGCCAACGGCTACCTGGTCAAGGACTGCAGCACCGACGAGATCGCCATGGCGATCGACGCCGTCGCCGTCGGCGAGACCGCCCTCTCCCCCGGCCTGGCCGCCTCGATGCTGGCCGACGTCCGCCGGCAGGAGAACGAGCAGCCCCAGGAGCGGGTCATCACCGCCCGTGAGGAGGAGGTCCTGCAGCTGATCGCCGACGGGTGCTCCACTCCCGAGGTGGCCGAAGCCCTGTTCATCAGCCAGAAGACGGTGAAGAACCACCTGGCCTCGATCTACCAGAAGCTCGATGCCCGCGATCGGACCCAGGCCGTGCTCCAGGCCGTCCGGATGGGCATCGTCACGCTGAACTAGCCCGGCCGCCGACAGGGACGGCACACGAATCTCCGCCGGGCAAGGGTCTCATCGGCCCACGATGCCCGATCTGAATGGGGCTGCTGGCCCATTCAGATTCTGAAGGGTCGCGTCGATTCATTGGTCATACCCACCCACGGGTGAACCACACCACGACCTTCCTACCACGGAGATTCCACCAATGCTTCACTACGAATTCCTCGCAACCTGGGCCCGGGCCCGAGCCAAGACCGAGCGTGGCGCCAGCCTCGTCGAGTACGCGCTGCTCGTGGCGCTGATCGCCGTCGTCTGCATCGCCGCCGTGACCCTCCTGGGCACCGCCGCCGAGAGCAAGTTCAGCTCGGTCGCCGACGCCATCGACTGATCGAACCGCCGGTCGACGACCGGCCATCGACAACAGAACCCTCAGATGCCGAGCGCTACCCGTGCTCGGCATCTGCGCGTTCCGGCGCCGAGGCATCGGGTCGCCGGGTTCCGAGATCGAGCCCGGCGGCCAGACCGTCGGCCCACGGGTTTCGCCAGCGCCAGCGCGCCACCAGGGGACGCCCGCGCCGCTTCCGTCGACTCCACACGTTCCTCACGATGTCGCAACGATGGTGGGACGCGCCTGAGGCCAATGGCGGTACCCGCCACCGCCGCCGTGGGCTGACCTGCCCGCCGGGGCTCGCCGAGCCGCACGAGCCGCTCTCCCTCCGCCGGCCGGGTCCGGCGTCGGCGGTGCCCGGCGGTCCGTCGGATCAGCCGGTGCAGCGGTCGAACACGGCGGAGGACCGTCGACAGGCGATGAACCACTCCTCGCCCTCGCCGACCACCAGCCACGCCGGCTGCTCCCCGATCCAACGATGGAGGGGGCTGTCGAGCTCCCACAACAGGACGTCGAACCCGTTGCGGTCGAGGATCTCCCGGTAGTCGCCCGCCGACAGCAGCCCGGCGTGGTCGGCCACCACCGGCAGGGGGTGGAAATCGAATCGGTCGTCCATGAACACCGAGGCCTCGGGGCCATACCGGTGGTGGAGGTAGTTGCCGACGAAGTCGCGCTGGGCCAGACGAACCCCGGGATCGGCCACCAGATCCCGCTCCTCAAGCCAGTCGACCTCCTCGACCGGGTACGACTCGAGATCGATCGCCGGCTCCGACGCCGTCACGACGGCGACCAGGGCCACGCCGACCACGGCGATGACGGCCATGGCCCTCGGGATGAGCCCCCGCTCGGTCCCGTCGATCGAGCCGAAGCTCTCGGCCAGGGCGGGCGCCAGCAGGGCCACGATCACCACCGAGGCCACGCCGAGATTGCGCACCGCCAGCAACCCGGTAGCGAAGAACACCACCGACGGCAGGAGGGCCCGCCAACCGGCCCGGCGGGTGGCGGCCACCACCAACAGCAGGAGCAGCAGCAGGAACAGCTGCTCCACCGGGGAGCGGAACGACGGCGAGGCCCACTCGGCCACCCGGTCGAGCGCCTCGTTGCGACCCATCAGGTGCAGGGGAAACCAGATCAGCCGCCAGCCGATCGGGTTGGCCAGGGCGGCGACGCCTCCGGCGGCGCCCCACAGCACGACCCGCAGCTCGTGGCGGGGCACGGCCCGCTCATCGATGGCGGCCCCGAGCAGCATCAGCACCAGGAGACCACCGCCGAGGACGAACGACCCGTGGGTGTTGGCCCACACCCAGAAGACCGGCACCAACCACGGGGCGGCGAGGCGCCCCTGGGCCACCAGGAGCACCAGTACCAGGCACGCCAGGGCGAACAGCAGCGGGCGGGGCGGCCACAGGAAGGTCCCGATCACGATGGTCAGGCTCACCAGCCCGGTCCGCAACAACAGCGACCGCACCGGCGACGTCAAAGCCCACAGACCGCCGACCACGACGGCGCCGAGCACGCCGTTGAGCCAGCGGATGGCCCACGGTCCGGCCGCCGATTCCAGCGAGGCGTAGAGCACGCTGGCCAGCCAGCTCTGCACCGTCCACGACTCCCCGGCCGACCAGCTGTAGGGGTCGGTGGTCGGCACCGACGCCGTGTCGAGGATCAACCGGCCGGTGGCCAGGTGGGTGAGGAAGCTGTTGTCGCCGATGACCCGGGCCCCGATGACGAAGCCCAGGAGCGCCAGCATCGCCCCGAGCGAGGTGGCCAGATCGGGGCCGCGCTCGGGAAGCGGTTCGACGAAGGGGTCGGGCATGGCGGCCGCCGCCACCTGGTCGGCGCCCGTCGATCGGCCCTCGCCCCGCCCCGCCGTCAGCATGAACTCAGCTCAGGTTGCGGGAGATGTTGATCATGGCCGGCCCCAACACCACCACGAAGAGGGCGGGAAAGATGCACAGCACCATCGGGATCATCATCTTCACCGGCGCCTTCTGGGCCTTTTCCTGGGCCATCTGGCGGCGCTTGATCCGCATCTCGTCGGCCTGGGCCCGCAGGACCCGTCCGATGCTGACGCCGAAGGTGTCAGCCTGGATCATGGCCAACACGAACGAGCGCACCTCGGGGGTGTCGACCCGCTCCTGCAGGGCTCGGAGGGCGTCGGAGCGGGAGCTGCCGGCCTGGGTCTCGCCCAGCACCCGGGCGAACTCGTCGCTGAGTTCGCCGGGCACGTTCTCGATCACCCGGTCGACGGCCTGCTCGAAGCCGAGGCCGGCCTCAACCGAGATCACCAGCAGGTCGAGCACGTCGGGCAGGGCCTTCTGGATGGCGGTCTGGCGCTGCTCGACCGCCCGGTTGAGGCTGGTCGAGGGGCCGACGCCGCCGATGACGGCGCCGAGGCCGGCCAGGGAGTAGAGCAGGAGCCCCTCGAGACCGAACGGGTTGACCACCAGGATCAGGAACAGCCACAGCGGAATGAAGACGAAGCCCAGGATCCGCATGGCCAGGAAGCGCTCGACCCGCTCGGCCGACCGGTAGCCGGCCTGGATGTGCTTCCGCTGGATGCTCTCGACGTACTCCGGCGGGTTGAGCCGGCCGCCGAGGCGAGTGAACAAGCCGACGATCGGCTCGAGGATGCGCTCGTGGGCGGGGGCCAGCAGCTCCTGCTCACGCTGGTTCTGCACCTCGTAGCCGTCGAGCTGCCGGAGGGTCGACCGGGCGGTGTTGCGCTCCTCGACCTGGTTGAGGACGAAGAACAGTACGAGGCCGACGGCGACGCCGGCGAGACCGATGAAGACCTCGAAGGGGATGGAGGCCACGAAATCAGACATCGACGGTGATCACTTTCTTCATCCAGGCCAGACCGACCGTGGCCGAGAGCACGCCGAGCCCGAGCAGGACGTTGCCCATCGTCTCGGTGAACAGCACGGAGATGTATTCCGGGTTGATGATCCACATGATCGCCCCGAGGCCCGGCGGCAGGAACGACAGCACACCGGCCGACATCTTGCCCTCGGCGGTCAGGGCCGAGATCTCGCGCTTGAGGCGGTCTCGGGCCACCATCGTGTCGGACACGCTCATAAGGAGTTCGTTGAGGTTGCCACCGACCTCGCGCTGGATGCCGATGGCCATCACCGTCCAGGCGAAGTCGGGGCTGGACATCCGATCGGCGATACCGGTGAGGGCGTCCTCCATGTCCCGACCGAGGCGAGCCTCGGTCATGGCCCGACGCAGCTCCTGACCCATCGGGTCGGCGATCTCGTTGGAGACCGCTTCGAGGCCCTGGGGCAGCGAGTAGCCGGCCCGCAGGGTGCCCGACAGCAGCTGCAGCGTGTCGGGGAGCTGCGACTCGAAGGTCTTCAGGCGACGGGCGCCCAGGTAGCGGACGATGAAGAAGGTGACGGCGACGGCGAACACGCCGAAGATCAAGGCGGCCAGCACGCTGCGGGTCACCACGAGGCCGAGCATCGAGGAGAGGAAGACGATGGCGCCGAGGATGAACATCCCCTCGCCCGGCCGCACGGGCAGGTTGGCCCGCTCGAGCAGCTCCTCCACCCGGGACAGGAAGCCCTGGCGTTCGGCGAACGACTCGCTGACCTCGACCGCTCGCTGGAGGAGGGCCGACTGCACGACCATGTCCTCCACCTCGGCCTCGGTGACCTCGCCATCCTCGGTGTAGCGGGCGAGCACGCCCTCCAGGCCGGCCTCGCCGCCGGCCACGATCGAACCGAGCGACCACACGCCGAGCGAGATGCCGACGAAGGCCAGGAGCAGGGCCAGGTACAGGCCGGCCGAGGTCTGGAACAGAGCGAAGGAGCTGGATCCGGCCTTGGCCTCCGGCGCCAGCTGGAGCGGATTGACCGTCCGCACGTCGGCCGGGTACGAGAAGTCGAAGCTCTGGTCGGCGACGGTCATGGCCACCGTCGTCCGCGCCTCGGCCAACTCGCCGGGCTCGAAGCCGACGACCGTCCGGCCTTCGGCGGCGACCATCGCCGCGGCGACGGCGTCCTGCAGGGCCTCGACGGTGGTCGTCTGGTAGGTGAGGCCCGCCGTCTGGTTGCTGAGGGCCTCGAGGTTGTTGTCCGAGCCCTGGAAGCCGACGGTGATGAGCTGGGCACCCCGCTGGAGCAGGGCGGCCTGGCCTTCGGCCGAGGTGACGGTCGAGCCCTCGTCGGCGCCGGTGGCGGCCACGATCATCGTCTTGACCGTCGTCGGGTCGTCGGTGAAGAGCCCGGCTCCCCGCTCGACGGCGCTGTAGAGGGCGGAGGAGTTGCGGAACGACACCTCGTCGAGCGCGGCCAGGGTGCGGTCGCGGTCGGTCGTCGGGTGGCTGAGGATCAAGGCGCCGTCACCGGCGGAGACCACGGCGATCGAGGTCGACGACGACGAGTCGCTGGTGGCGGTCTGCAGCTGTTCGGTGATGGCGGCGACCAGATCGCCGGCGGCGCCCCGTACGTGGGCGTCGACGACGAGCACGATCTCGGCGGTCCGACCGTCGGCGGTGGTGGTCGACACCGACGACGCCGATACGGCCTCGCCCTCGACCAGCAGTTCGACGGACGACGCCGGCGTGTCCGGGTCGAGGCCGATCAGCTCGACGCCCACGGCGGTCCCGACGGCGTCGACGGCGACGATGCGGGCCGGAGGAGCCTCCGCACCATCATCGCCGTCCTGCCCCCGGGCATCCGAGGTCCAGCCGCCGACCACGACCATCGCCAGGAGGACGAGTGCGGCGAGCCGCACGGTCCACGAGGCGTGGAGGGGGCGGGCGTTTGGCAGATCGATCATCGCTTCCCCCTGGGCGACGACTGGGGGCCGCTCATCTGGGGGGCGAACACCTCGGGGCCGAGGCGGATGCCGTGATCGGCCAGCTTCTCGGTGAACTTCGGGCGCACGCCGGTGGGCTTGAGCTCGCCGATGTACTTGCCGTTGTCGTCGACGCCGGCACCGATGTCGAGGGTGAAGACGTCCTGCAGGGTGATGATCTCGCCCTCCATGCCGGCCACCTCGGTGATGTGGGTTATCCGGCGGCTGCCGTCGCGCAGGCGCTGCAGCTGGACCACCACGTCGACGGCGGACGAGATCTGCTCGCGGATGGCCCGCACCGGCAGGTCGAAGCCCGCCATCAGCACCAGGGTCTCGAGGCGGCTGAGGGCGTCCCGAGGAGTGTTGGCGTGGAGGGTGGTGAGCGACCCGTCGTGGCCGGTGTTCATCGCCTGCAACATGTCGAGGGCCTCGCCCGAGCGACACTCGCCGACCACGATGCGGTCCGGGCGCATACGGAGGGTGTTCTTCACCAGGTCGCGGATGGTCACCTCGCCCCGGCCCTCCACGTTGGGCGGGCGGGTCTCGAGGCTGAGCACGTGGTCCTGGTGAAGCTGGAGCTCCTTGGCGTCCTCGACGGTGATGATGCGCTCGCCGTCGGGGATGAACGACGAGAGCACGTTGAGGGTCGTCGTCTTACCGGTGCCGGTACCGCCGGAGACGACCACGTTGAGCTTGCCGACGATGCAGGCCTGGAGGAATCGGGCCGAGTGGACGCTCAGGGTGCCGAAGCGGATCAGGTCGTCGATCTGCAACGGGTCGGCGGCGAACTTCCGGATGGTGAGGAACGGCCCACCGACGGCCAGGGGGGCGATCACGGCGTTGACGCGGGACCCGTCGGGCAGGCGGGCGTCACACAGCGGGCTCGACTCGTCGATACGACGACCGACCTGCGACACGATCTTGTCGATGATGCGGCGCAGGTGTTCGTCGTCGGCGAAACCGACGTCCTCGGTGCCGAGCTTGCCGGCGCGCTCCACGTAGATCTGGTGCGGACCGTTGCACATGATCTCCGACACGTCCTCGTCGCGCAGGAGCTTGTCGATCGGGCCGTAGCCGAGGATGTCGTCCGACACGTCCTGGATCAGCTGGGCCTTGTCGGCGGCCGACAGGGCGGTCCGCTCCTGGGCCAGGGCGTTGTGCAGAGCGGTGTTGACCCGGGCCCGGAGGTCCTCCTCCGAGATCCGCTTGTCGTAGAGCACGGGGCCGAGCTCGTCGATGAGGCCGCTGTGGACCCGGCTGCGGATCTCCTTGAGGGCGGGATCGCGGTTGGTCAGGCTGTTGAAGCCACCATCGTCCGATCCCTCATTGAGGCGCTGGTACAGAGACATGATTCAGGGCTCCTGTGGTGATCAGCCGAAGAACTTGCGGCGACCGGATCGGTTTTCGGATGGCATGCTGGCGCCGCCGTCGAGGAAGCGGAGCGCCAGTTGTTCGAAGGCCCGGCCCACGCCGGACTTGGGGGCGGACAGCACGACGGGGGATCCCTTGTTGACCGAGATCGGCACCACCACGTCGGAGGGCACCCGGGCCACCGCCTCGACCCGCAGGGTCTTCTCCACCTCGGAGACGTCGAGCTTCACCTTGGAGTCGGCTCGGTTGAGGACCAGGTGCAGCTTCTCGGTGGGGACGCTCAGCAGCGAGAGCGTGCTGAGGCCGATCTTGACGTTCTTGATGTTCGGGATGTCGAGCCCGGCGACGAGCACGATCTCGTCGGAGTTCTCGATCACCGACAGCACCACCTCGTTGAAGATGGCGGGCAGGTCGACGATGACGTGGCCGGCGAAGCTCTTCACGATCTCGATCAGCTTCGCCATGTGCTGGCCGCTGATCTGATCGGCGAAGGTCGGCTCGACCGGGGCCGGCAGGACGAGCACGCCGCTCGGCTCGTGCACCGTCATCATCTCCCGGAGGATCTGGGGTGCGTCCGGGGCTTCGAGCTGGGCCACGGCGTCGACGGCGGTGTGGTGCGGCTGGAGCTTGAGCATCACGGCCACATCGCCGAACTGCAGGTTGCCGTCGATGATGGCCACCGGCCGATCGGACTGCTGGGCCAGTACCACACCCATGTTGGTCGCCGTGACCGACTTGCCCGAGCCACCCTTGGTCGAGAAGACGGTGATGACCTTGCCCACCTCGTCGTCGTCGACCGATGCGGGCACGTCGGCCACCGGCGGCGCCGGCTGGGGGGCGGCGTTGCGCAGGTCCTCGGCGATCCGGGTGACGGTCTCGACAAGCTGCTCCTGATCGATGGGAGCCGAGAGCACGTCCCGCACCCCGGACCGGAGGGCCTTCTGGAGCAGGTCGGTCGACATCTCGGCCGTGATCAGCACCACGGCGACGTGGGGGTAGAGCTTCTGCCACTGCTTGCACACGGCCAGGTCGTCGGGCGAGGAGCAGGAGGGCCCGAGAACGACCACGATCGGTGAGAAGCCGAGGCGGGTCTCGATCTCGCTGATGGTGGCGGCCTTGTCGGTCCGCCCCCCGAACAGCCCGGCCAGATAGTCGCGGACGGCCTGGTCGGTGTCGACGACGGCCAGCGCCACGCCTGCGAACTGGCTGCGTTCGTTGGCCGCACTCAACTCTGCGTCGAGTTCGGAGTCGTTGCCTCCGAAGTCGTCGAAGGTGAAGTTGGTGAAGTCGTTCACCCCGGGCTCACTCATGGTGCCTTTCCTTGGTCGTGGTGTGGGTGCGGTGCGGTGGTTCGTCGGTCGGTGAGGCGATCGTCGTCGGCTCAGGGAGCCGGCGTCGGGGCCTCGAGGTCGCTGTAGGGGGTGAGCTCGTCGCCGTTCTCACCGGGCAGGACCTGATCGCCGAGGTCGAGCGGCGGCAGCTCGTAGGGCTCGTAGCTCGGGGGCACGAGCGACAGGTAGAGGTTCTCGGTGCCGACCGAGAGGATCAGCTGCACGGCCTCGGGCGGGACGGCGAGGGTGATCATGCCGCCGTTGCGGGCCGCCGTCTCCTGCTCGTCGGTCGACTCACCGAGGTCGGGGGTCAGCGACTTGTCGATGGCCAGGATCTCGACGTTCTGATACACGTACCGGGCGTCGTAGTCGTAGGCCCGGGTGCCGGCGTCGGCGTCGGCGGAGCCGGTCGACTCCGACGAGCCGTCCTCGCTGTCGGCCTCGGCGTCGATCTCGGTGCCGCCGGTGGCGACGACGAGCTCGCCGAGCGCCTTCAGCGACAGGACGTTCACCCGGTCGCCCGGTTCGAGCAGGTAGGCGGCGCCCTTGACCTGGTCGAGGCTGAAGGTGACCGTGGTCAGCCCCCGCTCCTCGAGCCGGTCGGTGATCCCGGTGTTGACCACGCTGGGGGCCACGAAGTTGCCGGTGACGAGCGGGGCGTTGGCCGGGAGGTCGGTAACGGCGACGAGCCCCGCAAGTTCGGTCTCGGGGTCGACGATGGCGGTCGCCGGCCGGAAGCTGGCCGGGATCTCGGACTCGCCGATCAGCCCCTGGTTGAGCACCTGGTCGATGCTGGTGCCCTTGGCGATTGGCCGCTGGACGACCCACACCGTCTCCGGCTCGGCGTTCTCATACACCGAACCCTCCACGTTGCGGATGTAGTTCAGTAGGCCGAACGAGGCGATGGCGCCAACGACCACCGCCACAACGAGAATCACCGTACGTCGCGAATTCACGACAAGCTCCTAGGTCCGGCGAACCCATCCGGGCCCGCAGTTGTCTGACTCAGGAACTCATGTCGGCCCGGGTACCGGGCGGGTTAGTGAATCGGTAAAAAGGCGGACGACCTCCGGCCGGGGCCCGAGGTCGTCGTCGTGAGGTGTGGTCTGGTGAACCGGGGGGCGATCAGCCCTCGGCCTGCGGCTCGGGGGCCGGGGCCTCGCCGCCGCCACCGCCCTCCAGCTCCTCGTAGTACTCGGCCCATGCCGCCTCGGTTGCGGGATCGACCTCGGTCGGGCCGATGTAGTTGCCCTCGTCGTCGAAGGCGTGCTCGCCGAAGTGCTCCTGGTACTCCTGGGCCACGACGCCACCTTCAGCGGCCTGCTTGATCGACAGGCTGATGCGACGACGCTGGAGATCGATGTCGATGATCTTGACCCACAGCTCCTCGCCGGGGGTGACCACCTGCTCGGGGAGATCGACGTGGTGGGCCGACATCTCCGAGATGTGGACCAGACCCTCGATGCCGTCGCCCACCTGGACGAAGGAACCGAACGGCACCAGCTTGGTGACCCGGCCGTAGACCAGCTCGCCGACCCGGTGACTGGAGGCGAACTCCTGCCACGGATCCTGCTGGGTGGCCTTCAGCGACAGCGAGATGCGCTCCCGGCTGAGATCGACCTCGAGCACCTGCACGGTGACCTCGTCGCCCACGGCGACGACCGAACCCGGGTGGTCGACATGCTTCCACGACAGCTCCGACACGTGGATGAGGCCGTCCATGCCGCCGAGATCGACGAAGGCGCCGAAGTTGACGACGGAGGAGACCACACCGCTGCGGACCTCGCCGGGGGTGAGGTTGGCCAGGAAGTCCTCGCGCTGCTCCTTCTGGGTCTCCTCGAGGTAGGCCCGGCGGCTGAGGACGACGTTGTTGCGGTTCTTGTCGAGCTCGATGATCTTGGCGTCCAGCGTGCGGCCGACGTAGGGCTGCAGGTCGCGGACCCGGCGCAGCTCGACGAGCGAGGCGGGGAGGAAGCCGCGGAGGCCGATGTCGAGGATCAGGCCGCCCTTGACCACCTCGATGACGGGGCCGGACACGACACCGTCGCGCTCCTTGACCTCTTCGATGGTGCCCCAGGCCCGCTCGTACTGGGCCCGCTTCTTCGACAGCAGCAGCCGGCCCTCCTTGTCCTCCTTCTGGAGGACGAGGGCTTCGAGCTCGTCGCCGATGGTGACGATCTCGCTCGGGTCGACGTCGTTGCGGATCGACAGCTCCCGGGAGGGGATGACGCCCTCGCTCTTGTAGCCGATGTCGAGCAGCACCTCGTCACGATCGACCCGGACCACCGTGCCGGTGACCAGCTGGCCGTCGTCGACCATCACCATGGACGCCGCGTAGGCGTCGTCGAGAGAGCCCTCCAGATCGTTGGCGATGATCTGTCGAGGGGTGTAACCGTTGTTGTCGTCGGGCATGGTCATGGTGGGATCAGGGCTGAGGTCGGTGGTGGACACGGAGTAGGCGTACTTTCGTCGGTCTGCACTCTCGGCCCACGACGTCGGGAGTGACGGGGAGTTCGTGGGACAGCGGAGACAAGGCCAGGGCTTTCCCGGCCTTGGGCAAGGCTACCAGCGGGGATAGCCCGCCCCTCTCATCGACAGCTCAGCTCGATGGTGGAGTACCGGCGTCGGCCACCAGGAGGAACTCGGGACACTCGATCGACGGCGGATGCGGTCCGTAGGCGCCGGGGGTGACGCCGTACACCTGGCGAACCCGGAGGCCGACGGTGCGGGCCAGGAGCCGGAGCTCGCGGGGCGTGAAGCAGGTGGTCCACAGCTCGGCCGGGAGTTCGGCCCCGTCGGGGTCGCGCACCGCCGTCCGCTCGTGGTTGACCCCGGCGGCGGCGTCGAAACGGTCGTCGTCGCCGAGGAAGCGGAGTTGGAAGTAGGCCGAGAAGGCGGAGACGGCGAGGCGACCGTGAGGAGCGAGCGCCCGAGCCATGCCGGCCAGGATCGGCTCGTCGAGCTCGCGATCGGGCGGCAGCTCGGTGTCGGGGCCGCCGGCCAGGCCGAACGCCCCCTGGCACAGCGAGATGACGGCGTCGTAGCCCCGCTCGTCGAGGTGTCGGGCATCGGCGAGGCGGAACCGGGGCCTGATCGCGACGTCGAGCGCGGCCCCCGCCTCGGCGGCGAGGTCGACGAATCGGGGCGAGATATCGACCCCGGTCACGTCCATCCCGGCGGCGGCGAGACCCAGGCTGTGTCGACCGGGGCCACAGCCCACGTCGAGCACCCGGTCGCCCGGCTGCAGATCGAGCAGTTCGATCAGGGCCCCGACCTCCTGGTCGGTGCCCCGGGTGAACGAGTACCGGAGGTACGCCGGACCCATGTGCTCGGCCAACTCGGCGAACCAGTGATCGGGCATCTCGGCCATCACCGCCTACCGGCCCGGGCTGCTCGGGTTTCGGCGATGCCGAAACACCGCAGGTCCGTCCCCATACCTAGTCCTTGGCGTCGGCGGCAGCCCTTCGGGCTGCTCGGGTTTCGGCGATGCCGAAACACCGCAGGTCCGTCCCCATACCTAGTCCTTGGCGTCGGCCCAGGTGGCGCCGAAGGCGAGGTTGACCTCGAGGGGCACGGCGAGCTCGAAGGCGCCCTGCATCTCGGCCGGGACCAGCTCGCCGGCGACCTCCTCCTCGTCGGGCGGCACCTCGAGGATGACCTCGTCGTGCACCTGGAGCACCACTCGGGACGCCAGTCCCTCGGTGGCCAGGCGCTTGTCGAGGTGGACGAGGGCGACCTTGAAGATGTCGGCGGCCAGACCCTGGATGCCGGCGTTCATGGCCTGGCGCTCCCCCGCCTGACGCAGGCGGGGGTTGTCGCTCAGCAGCTCGGGGATGGCCCGACGGCGCCCGAACAGCGTCTCGGTGTAGCCCCGGTTGCGGGCCTCGGTCACGGTGGCGTCCATGTAGTCGCGCACGGCGGGGAAGCTCTCGAAGTAGGCGTCGAGAATGACCGCCGCCTCCTTGGTCGGGATGCCGAGGCGCTGGCCCAGGCCGTAGGCCTCCATGCCGTAGGCCAGCCCGTAGGAGACCATCTTGGCCTTGCTCCGCTGCTCGAAGTCCACCTCGTCAGGCTCGATGTCGAACACGCGGGCGGCCGTGGTGCGATGCACGTCGGCCCCCGTGGTGAAGGCTTCGATGAGGCCGGGGTCCTCGGCCAGGTGGGCGATGCACCGGAGCTCGATCTGGTTGTAGTCGGCCACCAGGAACCGTCGACCAACCGAGGGCACGAAGGCCTTGCGGAACGACCGCCCCAGCTCGGTGCGGACCGGGATGTTGTGCAGATTGGGGTTCTCGCTCGACAGGCGACCGGTGCGGGCCACGGTCTGATTGAAGGTGGCGTGGATCCGGTCGTCGTCGCCCGCGGCGTCGAGCAGAGACTGGCCGTAGGTGGAGCGGAGCTTCTCCACCTCCCGGTAGCGCAGGAGGTGCTCGATGATCGGGTGCTCCCCCACCAGCTTCTCGAGCGTGGCCTGATCGGTGGAGTAGCCGGTCTTGGTCTTCTTCTGCGGGGTGAGGCCCAGCTTCTCGAACAGGATCTCCCGCAGGACCTTGGTCGAGTTGACGTTGAACTCCTCGCCGGCGTCGTCCTGGATCTGCTTCGCCAGCGACTCGGCCTCGGCCGTCATCTCGGCGTTGAGGCTCTCCAGCTCCGACCGGTCGACGCCGACCCCGAGCTGCTCCATCCGGGCCAGCACCCGCACCAGCGGCACCTCGACATCGCGGTTGAGGGCGGTCAGCCCGTCCTCGTCGAGGGCGGCGGCCAGGGCGGTCGAGAGCCGGGCGGCGGCCAGGGCCTCCCGAGCGGCCCGCAGCGAGTCGGGCACCGACTGCTCGCCGAAGTCGAGCTGGCCTTCGGGTGGGCCGTCGTCGGTGGGCAGGCGGTACTCGGTGTGGAGCGACAGCAGCTCGTCGAGCGGGTAGGAGTTGCCCGCCGGGTCGAGGAGGTAGGCGGCGAGCGAGGTGTCGAGGGCCAGACCGGCGGCGTCGAGCCCGTACCCGTAGAGGGCCCGGAGCACCGGCTTGGCGTCGTGGGCCACCACGCCGGGGCCGTCGGTGCCGAGGAGGGCGTCGAGCGGACCGACGATCTCGGGGGCCGACAGCATCGAGGCCGGCACCCACAACACCTGCGAGGCGGGCTCGTCCACGACGACGGCGAGACCGTCGAAGGCGTCGTCACCGACGGCGGCGGCGATACCCACCGGGGCGGCGATGTCGCCGGAACCGGCGGCATCGGCGGCGGCGGCGAGGGCGGCGGCGACGTCGTCGGTGGTCTCGGGGCTCACGACGTCGGCCTTGAGGATCTCCCGGTCGCCGGGGACCTCCTCGCCGGGGGCGAAGGCCTCGTGGAGCCGGTCGAGCAGGGTGCGGAACTCCAGGAAATCGAAGAGCTTCTTCACCTCCTCGGCGTCGTAGGGCTCGATGCCGAGGAGATCGGGCGCGGCGACGTCGAGGGGCACGTCCCGCTGCAGAGCCATGACCACGGTGTTGATGCGAACGAGGTCGGCGTTGGCCGCCAGGTTCTCCCGCAGCTTGGGCGTCTGCTCCTCGACGTTCTCCAGGAGACCGTCGATGCCGCCGTACTTGTTGATCAACTTGGCCGCCGTCTTCTCCCCCACCCCGGGCACGCCGGGCAGGTTGTCGGAGTTGTCGCCTCGCAGCGCGGCGTACTGGACGTACTTGTCGGGCGTCACCCCGGTGCGCTCCTCGATGCCGGCCTCGTCGTAGATGGCGTAGTCGCTCACCCCGCGCTTGTTGTAGACCACCTTGATGTGGGGGTCGGCCACCAGCTGGAAGCTGTCGCGATCGCCGGTCACGATCAGGACGTCGAGCCCGGCCGCCGCCCCCTGATCGGCCAGCGTGGCCAGGATGTCGTCGGCCTCGTAGCCGGCGAGCTCGATCTGGTGCAGGTGCAGGACGTCGAGCACCTCCCGCACCAGGCCCATCTGCTGGCGCAGGATGTCGGGCGCCGCCGACCGGTTGGCCTTGTAGGTCTCCACCTGCTCGTGGCGGAACGTGGGCTCGGGACGGTCGAAGGCGACGGCCAGGCCGTCGGGCTTGTGGTCGCGCACCAGGTTCACCAGCATCGAGGTGAACCCGAGCACGGCGTTGGTCACCTGCCCGCTGGAGGTGGCCAGATCCTGCGGCAGCGCATGGAAGGCCCGATAGGTGAGCGAGTTACCGTCGACCAGCATCAAGGTAGGCATCGTGGACGAGCCTAGATGTCGCCGACGACGTTCCGAGCGACGGCGAGGCCGTCGGCGCCGGTCGATGCCGCCTCAGGCGGCGCCGCCCACCCCATCGGGCTTGAGACCGTCCTCCATCACCGCGGTGGCGATCTTCTTCATCGACGTCCGCTGCGACATCGCCGTCTGCTGGATGAAGCGGAAAGCGTCCTGCTCGGACATGCCGTAGGCGTCCTGCAACTTGCCCTTGGCCCGGTCGAGGAGCTTGCGGGTCTCCAGGCGGTCCGACAGCGACTCCGCCTCCGAGGCGATCACGTCGAACTCCCGGAAGCGGGCCACCGCCAGCTCGATGGCCGGGACCAGCTCCTCGGACTTGAACGGCTTGACCAGGTACGCCATGGCACCGACGTCGCGGGCCTGCTCGACCAGATCTCGCTGGGAGAAGGCGGTGAGGATCACCACGGCCGCCATCCGGTCGGTCATGATCTCGCGGGCCGCGGTCAAGCCGTCGACCCCCGGCATCTTCACGTCGAGCACGGCGACGTCGGCCCCGGTCTCGCGGACCAGGGCGACCGCCTCGGCTCCGTCAGCGGCCTCGCCGACCACGTCGTAGCCCGAATCCCGCAGGCTCTCGACCAGATCGAGACGGATCAGCGCCTCGTCCTCGGCCACCACCACCTTGGGCACGCTCACGACGTCACCCTGCCGAGATCGTCGAGCAGGGAATCCTGCTTCGCCTCCAACTTGGCCATCCGCTTCACCTTGACCTCCCGATCGCGCTGCATTCCCCGTACCGTCTTGGTGGCCTCACGATGCTCCTGTGCCGCCAGCGGCGTCTCCGACACCATCGACCGCAGTCGAGCATCATCGGCCTCATCGATGAAGTGCTGCAACTGCTCGTCGATGACCCGGAGCTCACTCCGCAGGGCGACCAGCTCCTCGGAGAGCGTCTTCAGTTTCCGTTCGATGGTTGCACGCGACATGGCTCGACTCAGACTCGTTCGGCGTTATCTGCTCGATCTGCGGAGATCCTCTCGTATCGACCGGAAACCGGTGTAGTCGAGACGCCCGCCGATCTCGTTGGGAATGCTTGGGTGCCCGGGGTGGGATTCGAACCCACACGCCCTTTCGGACAGCGGATTTTGAATCCGCCGCGTCTGCCATTCCGCCACCCGGGCGAGGGCCTACCAGCGTAGCTGCTGCATGACCGGGCCAGCGGGACCATCAACGGCCGAGCTTGTCGGCCGACGGCGCGAATTCGTGACGGATTCCACCGACAAATCATGAAACCTTCTCCCCCGCCCCCTGGTCTGATGATCGTGACTTCGGTGATGATTGCGTTTACGTTCCCCGGGCAGGGGTCCCAGGCCCCGGGGATGGGCGAAGCCTGGGTCGACCATCCCTCGTGGGAGCTGGTCGCCGAGGCGTCGGAGGCGTCCGGTCGGGACGTCTCCCAGCTGCTGCTGCAGGCCGACGCGGAAGAATTGCGACAGACGCGCAACTCGCAGCTCGCCACCTATGTGACGAGCATGATCGTCCTCGACGCCGTCGAGCGCACCGGTGTCGAGCCCGCCTTCCACGCCGGTCACAGCCTGGGCGAATATTCGGCGCTCACCGCGGCGGGCACGCTCAGCTTCGCCGACGGCGTCCGCCTGGTCACCGAGCGGGGTGACGCCATGCAGGCGGCGGCCGACGCCACCGAGGGCACGATGGCCGCCGTGCTCGGCCTCGACGACGACAAGGTCGAGCTGGCCTGCCGCCGCACCGACGGCGACGTCTGGGTGGCCAACTACAACGCACCGGGCCAGGTCGTCATCGCCGGTGACCCCGACGCCCTGTCCGCCGCAGGCGAGGCGGCCAAGGAGCTGGGGGCCAAGCGGGTCATGCCGATCAAGGTCGGCGGTGCCTTCCACACCCCGTTCATGTCGCCCGCCCGCGACCGCCTGCGCAAGGCGCTGGCCGACGTCGACCTCCGCAACCCGAACCGTCCCGTGTTCGCCAACATCGATGCCACGACCCACCCTCGAGGCGAGGGTTGGGCCGGGCTTCTCGGCGCCCAGCTCACCTCCCCGGTGCTGTGGCGTCAGACCCTCCACGCCCTGTCCGACGCCGGCGCCACCGTGTTCCTCGAACTCGGCCCGGGCACCGTGCTCACCGGCATGGCCAAGCGCACGCTGAAGGGCGCCACCACCCGAGGGGTGTCGACACCAGCCGAGGTCGACACGCTCCTCGAGTCGTTGTCGCAAGCCTCGGAGAGCGGCCCGGTCCTCGAGGGTGAGGCGCTCTACGCCGTCGAGCGCCTGGTCGTCAGCCCCGCCACCGGCGTGTTCGAGCCGGCCGAAGGTCTCGACGCCGACGCTTCGATCGAGCGGGGCCAGATCATCGGAACCGTCGGCTCGACCGAAGTCCGATCGGCTTTCGCCGGTTCCCTCCAAGGCCTCCTCGCCCTCGCCGGCGAGCGGGTCAACACCTCGCAGCCCATCGCCTGGCTGCGCTCATCGACGGTAGGTGCGGTATGAACGCTCCCTGGGGCCTCAAGATCTCGGGTATCGGGGCCGCCCTCCCCGACAAGGTCCTGACCAACAACGATCTGACCGCGTGGATGGACACCACCGACGAGTGGATCCGCGAGCGGACCGGGATCGGCGAGCGCCGCATCGGCGGCTCCACCTCCGGCCTCGCCACCGAGGCGGCCCAGCGGGCCCTGTCCGACGCCGGCGTCGATCCCTCCGAGATCGAGCAGGTCATCCTCGCCACCACCAGCCCCGACCACATCTGCCCCGGCACCGCACCGGCCGTGGCCCGGGAACTCGGTCTGGACTGCGGCGCCTTCGACCTGCAGGCCGCCTGCTCCGGCTGGGTGTACAGCCTGATCATGGCCAACGGCCTTCTGCTCCAGGGCATGGACAAGATCCTGGTGATCGGGGCCGAGAGCCTCGACCGCATCACCGACTACCACGACCGTGGCACCGGCATCCTGTTCGGCAACGGAGCCGGCGCCGCCGTGGTCGAGCGCGACGACACCGGCCAGGGCCAGCTGCTCGGCTGGGACCTCGGCTCGAACGGCAACTACGTGCACATCCTCTACGCCGATCACGGCGACGTCCTCCAGATGGACGGCAAGGAGGTCTTCCGCCAGGCCGTCAGCGTCATCCAGAAGACGTGCAAGGCCACGATGGCGCAGGCCGGCGTCACCGCCGACGACATCGATCTGATCATCCCCCACCAGGCCAACATCCGCATCGTGGAGTCGGCGTGGAGGAAGCTCGGATTCGACATGGACAAGACGGCGATGGTCCTGGAGAAGACCGGCAACACGTCGGCCGCCTCCATCCCCCTCGCCCTCGACGACGCCTTCCGCAAAGGTCGGGTCAACCCCGGTGACCTGGTCCTCCTGTGCGGGTTCGGCGCCGGGATGACCTGGGCCAGTGCCCTCGTACGCTGGGGCGGGTAATGGCTGACACATCTCGCACAGCGTTCGTCACCGGCGGCAGCCGGGGCATCGGGCTGGCCTGCGCCCTGCGCCTGGCCGACACCGGTCATCGGGTGGCCGTCGGCTCCCGCTCCAAGCCCGAGCAACTCGACGACCGCCTCCGGTGGGTGGAGTGCGACATCACCTCCGACGAGTCGGTCGAGGCCGCCTTCGCCCAGATCGACGACGAGCTCGGCCCGGCCGAGATCGTGGTGGCCAACGCCGGCATCACCCGCGACACCCTCGTGCTGCGGATGAGTACCGACGATTTCTCGACCGTTGTCGACGCCAACCTCACCGGAACCTTCCGCGTGGCCAAGCGCTCGCTGAAGCCGATGATGAAGGCCCGCTGGGGCCGCCTCATCCTCATGTCGTCGGTGGTCGGCTCGCTCGGTCAGGCCGGACAGGCCAACTACTCCGCATCCAAGGCGGGCCTGCTCGGCCTCGGCCGGTCGCTGGCCCGGGAGTACGCCTCCCGGGGCATCACGGTGAACCTGGTGGCCCCCGGCCCCATCGAGACCGACATGCTCGCCGCCCTCAACGACAAGCAGATCTCGGCCATGACGGACCTGGTCCCCATGGGTCGAGTTGGCAAACCCGACGAGGTCGCCGCCGCCGTCGCCTTCCTGGCCTCGGAATCGGCGGGCTACATCACCGGCACCACCATCGGTGTCGATGGTGGCCTCGGCATGGGCTGACAACCGCAAGACCGTTACATTGATCAACCCGGCCGCATCGGCCGACCGTGGCTCCAGGAGGCCAGACAAGTGAGTGACGACAAGTTCCCCGCGTTCCAGAAGTGCGCCGTCGAGGTGCTCTCCGTGAGCGAAGACCAGGTGACCAAGGAGGCCCGGTTCGCCGAGGACCTCGACGCCGACAGCCTCGACCTCGTCGAGCTCGTGATGGCCCTCGAAGAGGAGTTCGACGTGTCGGTCGAGGAAGAGGAGCTCGAAGGCATCGAGACCGTCGGCCAGGCCTATGACCTCGTGATGGGCAAGGTCAACGCCTGATGACCTCGCCGTCCGCGTCGATGCCCATCGTCGCCGTAACCGGCCTCGGCGTCGTCGCCCCCTGTGGCATCGGTACCGACGCCTTCTGGGCCGGCCTCCACGAGCGGCCTGCGGACGGCGATCGGCGATCGGTGACCGACTGGGATCCGAAGCCGTACTTCGACAACCCGAAGGAGGCCCGCAGGGCCGACCCCTTCACCCAGTACGCCCTGGCCGCGGCCGCCGAGGCGCTGGCCCAAACGGGCGAGCTCGAGGCCGACCCCAGCCGGACCGGTGTGCTCATCGGCACCGGCATCGGGGGCATCGGCACCAACGAGGAACAGATCGTCATTCGCCACACCAAGGGCGATCGACGGGTGTCCCCGTTCCTGGTGCCGATGATGATGCCCAACGCCGCCGCCGCTGCGGTGTCGATGCGGCACGGCTTCCAGGGCCCGTGCGAGACGACGGTGACGGCGTGCGCCGCCGGCACCCACTCGATCGGCAATGCGATGAACCTCATCCGCCACGGCCAGTGTGACGTCGTGTTGGCCGGAGGTAGCGAGGCGCCGCAGTGCCCGACGGCCATGGCCGGCTTCGGCAACATGACGGCGCTGTCCCGCAGCGGCGTGTCGATGCCGTTCGACGAGCGGCGCGACGGCTTCGTGATGGGCGAGGGCGCCGCCGTGCTCGTGCTCGAACGGCTGGACATGGCTCAGGCCCGCGGCGCCGATGTGCTGGCGGTGATCGCCGGTGCGGCCAGCACGGCCGACGCCCACCACATCACCGCCCCCTCCCCCGGCGGGTCGGGTGCGGTCCGCTGTATGGAGCTGGCCATTGCCAGCGCCGGTCTGACCGCGGCCGACATCACCCACGTCAACGCCCACGGCACCTCGACCCCGCTCAACGATGCGGCCGAGGCCGAGGCGCTGGCCAAGGTGTTCGGCGCCCCCGGCCCCGTGATCACCTCGACCAAGGGCGTCACCGGCCACGCCTTGGGCGCCGCAGGCGCGCTGGAGGCCGCCGCCGTCGTCCTGGCCATGCAGCACCGTTCGGTGCCGCCGACGGTCGGTTTCGAGCAGCGGGATCCGGAGCTGCCCGAGATCGATCTCGTGATCGACGGGGCCCGCGACTGGGAGCCCGGTCCGGCGCTGTCCAACAGCTTCGGTTTCGGCGGCCACAACGGCACCGTCGTCATCACCCCGGCGCCCTAGAGCCACTCGGCCCTGAAGCCGGCGGTGGCGGCGACCCACGATGGAGACCGGCGGTGGCCGGTCTCGGTCAAGGGCGTCGTCGCCTTCGGCGATCTCGTACTCCTGCTCCTCAACGAGCGGGACGAGTGGGAACTACCCGGCGGCCGCCTGGAGGCCGGGGAGACCCCCGAGCGGTGCGTCGAGCGCGAAGTGCAGGAGGAGACCGGACTGGCGGTGACCGTCGAGGGCATCGTCGACGCCTGGGTCCACCCCGTCCTCCCCGACCGCTCGGTACTGATCGTGACCTACCGCTGCGTCGATCTCGACCGCGGTGTCGGGGGCCGCCCACCTGCGATCGAGGTGAGCGACGAGCATCGGGTCGCCCGCTGGACGCCGGTGGCGGCGCTCGACGAGCTGTCGATGCCCGTCGGCTACCGCCGCTCGATCGAGGCGGTGCTGGGCGGCGGCTGAAACCGCAAGGGGCGACGAGCTCGCCGCCGGTCGCTAGTGTCCCGCTGTGAAGCTGACCGAGGCAGACTCCCGTTCCCGGCTCGCCGCCGCCGACCACGGCGTCCTGTGTACGCTCCACCAGCGGCGAGGCGTCGACGCCGTTCCCGTGGTCTTCGCCCTCGGGGAGGACGACCACCTCGCCGTGCCGGTCGACGTGGTCAAGCCCAAGACCTCGACCCGCCTGCAGCGGCGGCGGAACCTCGAAACCGACGATCGGGCGACCCTGCTGGTGGAGCACTGGGACCCGGCGGATTGGTCGAGGCTGTGGTGGGTGCGGGCCGAACTTCGCTGGCTCGATGCGCCGTCGGCGGCGGTGGTCGAGTCGTTGTCGGCACGGCTGGTCGACGGGTACGAGCAGTACAGGCACCGACCCTTCGCCGACGTCCTCGTCTTCGGGATCGTCGGCCTCACCGGCTGGTCCGCCGCCGGCTAGCCCGCCTCGGCCACGAGGACGCCGCTGGCACGGACCCCCTGCTCGGGGTCGGCGGGGCGGCGCAGACGCTCGACCTCTCCGAAGCCGGCGCCCCGGAGGCGGGCTGACAGCTCATCGACCGGCCAGTAGTAGGCGGTGGTGACCTTGTGATCGAAGGGCTCGACGATCTCGCCGCAGAAGAAGCCGACGACCAGACACCCGCCGGGGACCAGCGCTCGCCGCAGCTCGGCCAGGACGGTCCCGAGCGACGCCGGCGTGAGGTGGATCAGCGAGAACCAGGCCAGCACCCCACCGAATGCGCCGTCGGTCACCGGTAGGCGCTCGGCGCTGCCCTGCAGCAGACGGACCGCCGGGTCACCGGTGCGGGCGTGGGCGAGGAAGGCCGACACCGGATCGAGTCCGACGGCGTCGACACCGATCGAGACCAGGTGCGCTGTGAGGTGACCGGGCCCGCAGCCCACGTCGAGGACCGGCCCTGCCCGACCGCCCAGATGGCGCTCGATCACGGCCAGGCTGTCGGCCTGCATGGCCTCGATCCGGCCGAACAGTTCGATGTAGCGCTCGGCCAGGTCGCCGTAGGCCCGGGCGACCGCAGCGGTCGAGTGGGCGCCGAGCTCCATCGGTCGACGGCTCGACCCTATGGGTCGACGGCTCGACCCTATGGGTCGACCAGGACGAACATCAGCTCGAGCTGGGCAGCCATCTCACCGTCGACGGTGGCCCGTCCGGTGCCCTTGCCCGCCCGGGAGCCGAGTCGGCCCATCTCGACGGTCAACTCGAGGGTCTCGCCGGGCACCACCTGCCGTCGGAACTTCACCTTGTCGGCCCCGCCGAAGAGCGGGAGCTTGCCGGTGAAGCGCTCGTCGGCCAACAGGGCACAGGCGCCGACCTGGGCCAACGATTCGACCAGGAGAACCCCGGGCACCGTCGGCCGCCCGGGGAAGTGACCGGGGAGGAACCACTCCTCGCCCGTGATGTGCCAGCGGCCAACCACCCGCTCGCCGGGAACCAGCGAGAGCAGCTCGTCGACCAAAAGAAACGGGGGCCGATGCGGTAGAAGCGAGATCGGTTCCGGCAGGACATCGCCTGCCGGAACGTCGCCGTCTTCGACCGATCGGCCCCCTTCAGAGGTGTTCACGTCGGTGCGAGAACGGTGAGCGTCAGCTCGGGGGATTCTCGGTGCCCCGGGCGTAGGCCTTCAGCTTGTTGCCGGCCGTCACCTTCACCGCCGTCGAGGCGGGGATGGTGATGGGCTCACCGGTCTGCGGGTTGAACCCCTTGCGGGCCTTCCGATCGACCTGCTCGAACGACACGAAGCCGGGGATGGTGACCTTGTCGTCTCCCTTGGCCACCACGTTCGAGACGGACACGAAGAGGCCGTCGATGACGGCACCAACGTCCTTCTTGGAGACGCCGGTGCGCTCCGCGATGTCGTCAATCAGTTCCGTCTTGTTCATGAGAGAACTCCTTACATCTTGAAATGTCCGCATTCGCAGACGAGCAAAGTGGAGCCGCCGCGAACTACAAAGTCAAGGATTTCCTGACTTTCGACTGCTCAGAAACCGCTCTTGGAGCGGGCTGTGAGGATATCGGGCAAATCACAGAGGCCGGTTGATCATAGCGGTGCTCGCCTGCTGGAAGTACGAATCCAGGAGCTGGCGCACCTCGACCGGCGCCGGTGATGCCGCCACCGCGTCGGTCATGTGGCGCAGCCAGGCGTCCCGCTCCACCTGGGTGATGACGAAGGGAACGTGGCGCATCCGCAGCCTCGGATGGCCGCGCTCGTCGCTGTAGTCGGTCGGCCCACCCCAGTACTGGATCAGGAACCAGGCCAACGTCCGCTTGGACTCGGACAGATCGTCGGGGTAGCTGGGGCGCAACACGGGGTCGACGTCGACCCGCCGGTAGAAGTCCTCCACCAGGTCGATGAAGTAGTCGCCGCCGACCACGTCGAAAACCGTGACGGGCACGGGCGCATCCGCGCCGGGATCGGTAGGGTCCTGCACGGGGCGAACCATATGCCAGTTTTACGGAGTCGGGATCAGGATGCAGGAATGAGCGATCGCTGCCAATGGTTCCGCTACGGATGGTTGCACTAATGGACGCACCGACAGACACGCAGGCCGCCTTCGAGCAGTACGTGCTGCCCGAGCTCGACGTCCTCTATCGCACCGCGTGGTCGCTGACCCGATCGGACAGCGACGCCCAGGACCTCGTCCAGGACACGCTGCTCCGGGCCTACCGGGCCATCGACCGCTTCGACGGCCGCTACCCCCGGGCCTGGCTGTTGACCATCATGCGCAACGCCAACATCAACCGGGCCCGCAAGAAGAAGCCCGATCTGCTCGACGACCCCGACACCACCTTCGAGCGCTCCGTGATGTTCGCCGATACCGACGACCCGGAACACCTGGTGATGGACACCCAGTTCGACGCCACCGTCGAGGAGGGCTACCGCAACCTGCCGGAGAAGTTCCGACAGGTGGTCGAGTTGGTGGACCTGAACGGCATGTCGTACCAGGAGACCGCCGACCTGCTCGGCGTGCCGGTCGGCACCGTCATGAGCCGTCTCCACCGGGCTCGCAAGCGCATCCGCGATCACATCGACGAAGTCGGCCTCGACTCCCTGGCGGAGGTGTGACGATGGTGTTCCGCCGACTCTTCCGCAAAGAGCTCTCCTGTCAGGAGGTCATGGAGGTCCTCCAGTCCTACCTCGACGGCGAGACCGACGCCGCCGTGGCCCGCGACGTGGCCGCCCACCTGGCGAAATGCCCCCTCTGTGAGGGTGAGAGCCAGGTCTACGACCGCATCCGGGCCAGCTTGAACCACCGCCAGGTCGCCGTCGATCCCCAGGTCATGCAGGCCCTCAACAACTTCGGCCACCAGCTGATGGAGAACGGCCCGCCCTCCTCGTCGAGCGCCTGAACCCGGTCGTCGCCGGGCTCATGACGGCCCGGCTGGGGCCGAAGTGGAAGCCATCCGCGTCCTCCCCTGCTAGGCTCACCCCTCGTGACCACGGTCCTCGCTCTTCGACTTCTTTGCCCGGCCGCTTGATCCAGCGCGCCGGGTAACACGTCGAAGGAGCGATCGAGACACGTCGCAGAGGGCCGTCACCGAGCCCTCGTGTCGTACGCCGCCATTGGTCTGCTCCCGATTCCTTCCCCACCGGCGACCGATCGTTGCGATCGGCCCGCCGCACCCGTGAGCACCGAACGACACGAACGAGTCCCGCAAGGAGACAACCGCAATGAGCAGCAGGCGAATGCCTATCGAGAAGTACCAGGCCTTTCCCGCGATCGACATCCCCGATCGCACCTGGCCGTCCGTCATCACCACCGAAGCACCGCTGTGGTGCAGCGTCGACCTCCGCGACGGTAACCAGGCCCTCATCGAGCCGATGGACCCGGAACGCAAGGCGCTCATGTTCACCAAGCTGGTGGAGATCGGGTTCACCGAGATCGAGGTCGGCTTCCCGGCCGCCTCCGACACCGACTTCGAGTTCGTCCGCCAGATCATCACCGAGGGCATGATCCCCGATCACGTCACCATCCAGGTGCTGACCCAGGCCCGTGACGAGCTGATCGATCGCACCTACGAGTCCCTGGAGGGGGCCAAGCAGGGCATCGTCCACCTGTACAACTCGACCTCCACCGTCCAGCGCCGCGTGGTGTTCGGGCTCGACGAGGCCGGCATCACCGACATCGCGGTGAAGGGCGCCGAGCGCTGCCGGATGAACGAAGCCAACATGGGCGACACCCGCATCCGCTACGAGTACTCCCCCGAGAGCTTCACCGGTACCGAGCTGCCCTTCGCCAAGCAGATCTGCGAGTCGGTGATGGACGTGTTCGAGCCGACGCCGGACAACCCGCTGATCCTCAACCTGCCGGCCACGGTCGAGATGAGCACGGCCAACATCTACGGCGACCAGATCGAGTGGTTCCATCGCAACATCCGCGACCGGGAGTCGATCGTGCTGTCGCTGCATCCCCACAACGACCGCGGCACCGCCGTGGCCGCCGCCGAGTTCGGGGTGATGGCCGGCGCCGATCGGGTGGAGGGCACCCTCTTCGGCAACGGTGAGCGCACCGGCAACGTCGACGTGGTCACCCTGGCCCTCAACCTGTTCAGCCAGGGCGTCGACCCCAAGCTCGATCTGACCGAGATCAACGAGCTGCGCCGGGTGGCCGAACACTGCAACCAGCTGCCGGTGCATCCCCGCCATCCCTACGTCGGCGACCTGGTCTACACCGCCTTCTCCGGCTCCCACCAGGACGCCATCAAGAAGGGCTTCGAGGCCATGGAGCAGACCGGCCAGACCCTGTGGGAGGTGCCCTACCTGCCCATCGATCCCCAGGACGTCGGCCGGACCTACGAGGACGTGATCCGGGTCAACTCCCAGTCGGGCAAGGGCGGGGTGGCCTACCTGCTCAAGACCGAGCAGGAGCTGGACCTGCCCCGACGCCTGCAGATCGAGTTCACCCGGGTGGTGCAGAACATCACCGACACCACCGGGAAGGAGATCACGGGTACCGAGATCTGGGAGGAGTTCCAGAATCACTACCTGACCAACTCCAAGCCCTACGAGCTCGTGTCCTTCTCGACCTCGCACAACGCGGCGGGCGCCGACCGCACCCGCCTGTCGGCCAAGGTCCGCATCGACGGCGAGGAGACGACGTTCGACGGCGAGGGCGGCGGGGCCATCGAGGCCTTCGTCAACGCCTTCAACCACAACCGGGGCGTCGACCTGCGGGTGCTCGACTACCACGAGCACGCCATCGGCATGGGCGCCGACGCCAAGGCCGTCAGCTACGTCGAGCTGAAGGTCGGCAGCCGTGAGCTGTGGGGCGTGGGCATCCACAGCGACATCACGAACGCCTCCCTGCAGGCCATCGTTTCGGGGGCCAATCGGGCCATCGCCTGATACCGGCCCGTCGACCGTCGGCGCTACCGACGGACAGACCCGACCGCGGGGCCCGTCGGACCGGTGAATCCGGCCCGGCGGGCCCCGGTCGCGTCCGGCCCCGGCCGACGCCCACGCGCGCAGGCCGGGACCGGGCGATGCTCAGCCCCGGGCCGGGCGGGCGGCATGGCCCTCGATGTCGACGAAGAACTGGGCCGCCGTCTTGGGGATGGCGTACGACCACGTCGGGTAGGGGTGCACGGTGAGGGCCAGGCGCCCGATGTAGGTGCCGAGCCGCAGGGCCAGGGCCAGCTCGGCGATCATCTCCCCCGCCCGCTCGGCCACGACGGTGGCCCCGACGAGACGACCGCCACCGACGGTGCCCGTCGGCCATTTGGGCCCGGCGATCAGCTTGAGGTAGCCCTCGGTGGCGTCGGCGGCGAGGGCCCGGTCGTGGGCTGTGAGCGGAAGCTCCGCAACCCGGGCCTTGGCCCCCCACCGGCCGGCAGCCTCAGCCTCCGACAGACCTACGGAGGCCACTTCGGGCGAGGTAAAGGTGACGCGGGGCATCTGCTCGCCCTTGAACCGGGCCTTCACCACCGGGCGCAGAATGTTGGTGGCGGCGAGGCGGCCCATGTGGTCGGCGGCGTGGGTCAGATCGAGCAGACCGGTCACGTCCCCGGCGGCCCAGGTGTTCTTCAGGCTGGTCGACAGGTCGTCGCCGGTCTCGATCGTGCCCCGGCCGGTCAAGGCCACGCCGGCGTCGGCCAGGCCGCCCCGGTCGGTATTGGCCCGTCGACCGGCGGCCACCAGGATGCGCTCGGCGGTGATCGAGGCCCCGTCGCTCAGCTCCAGCCGGTGGCCGGTTCCGCCGGGAGGGGCGTCCTCGACGGCACCGTCGGCGGTCACCCCGGCGGGCCGGGCGCCACCGGTTGCGGGGGTGACGGCGGTGAGCCCGGTCCCGACCCGGACGTCGACCCCGGCCTTGGTCAGGGCGTCGTGGACCACCGACGACGCCGCCGGTTCCTCGGCCCCCAGGACTCGGGGGCCGAGCTCGATCAGGGTCACCGAGACGCCGAGGGTGGCCAGCGCCTGGGCCAGTTCGCAGCCCATGGGCCCGGCTCCGATCACGGCGAGCGACGACGGCGCCGACTCCAACGACCACAGGGTCTCGCTGGTCAGCGGGTCGGCGTCGGCCAGCCCGGGTACCGGTGGGACGGCGGGTCGGCTGCCCATGGCCAGCACCACGCCCTTGGCCCGGACGCGTCGCTCCCCCACCCGCAGCTCTGCCGGTCCCACCAGCTCGCCCTCGTCGTCGATCACCTCGACCCCCTCGGCCCGGAGCACGGCGGCGTTCTCGGTGGCGGCCACCGAGGCCACCACCCGCCGGGCCCGGTCGAAGGCCTCGGCGAACGAGGCGCCGTCGCGGGCGGCCTCGATCACCGACTTCGAGGGCACACAGCCGGTGAAGGTGCAGTCACCCCCGAGCGGCCCCCTGTTGATCAGGGTGGCGCTCGCCCCGCGCCGACGGGCCTCCCGGGCGGCGGCCAGACCGGCCGCTCCCCCTCCGAGAATGGCGACGTCGACGCTTCGGCTGCTCACGAACTCCCAAACCCGGTGGTCCGGCGCTCGCTTCCCACCCCCGTATAGCGGGACATGGCCCGACTGAATCGCTTCTCGAACCAGCCCGAATCGCGGGCGTGGGCGTGGAAGTGCTCGGGCACCTGCCGCATGGTGGTGTCGAACCGCCAGTTGCCCTCCCCGAAGCGTTCGTCGGCGGCCGCGCCCAGGGCGGCCAGAAGTCGCTCCCGGACGTCATCGTCGACCTCGGGGCCGTGGCCCCACCACACCACCATCGGCACCGAGCACACCTCGCAGTCGGCCACCCACCCGTCATCGGTCACCGCGTACCAATGGGTGAACCGATCGGCCCGACACAGTTCGCAATCGGGTTCGACCGGCGGGTAGGGCCGCTCGTGGAGCGGGTCGGGCGACTGGGCGGACAACGGAGGAGGACCCCGGTCGGCTCAGGCGGCGTCGAGGGCGGCCCGGATGTCGGCCACGAAGCTGATGGCGTCGTCGATCTTGCCGCTGTCGAGGATGCGGCGGATCACGGCGGAGCCGACGATCACGCCGTCGGCCACCTGCGACAACTCGGCCGCCTGCTCCGGCGTCGACACCCCGACCCCGACCAGCACCGGCACGTCGGTGACCGCTTTGAGCCGGGCCGCCATGTCGACGGCGCTCGAGGCCAGGTCGCTCCGCTCACCGGTGATGCCGACCAGGCCGACGCCGTAGACGAAGCCTCGACTGCGCTCGACGATGTGGGGCAGGCGCTCGTCGGGGGCGGTTGGAGCGGCCAACATCACGGTCTCCACCCCGACCTCGTCGGCCACCTCGGCCCACGGCCCGATCTCCTCCAGCGGAAGATCGGGCAGGATGGCGGCGCAGATACCCGACTCCCGCAGCGACGAGGCGAAACGCTCGAAGCCCATGCGGAAGCAGATGTTGTAGTACGTCATGGCGATGAGGGGGATGCCCGGGTCGGTCTTGGCCACCTGGGCCATGATCGACAGCGGGTTGGCCCCCGCCTCCAGAGCCAGACTCGACGACTCCTGGATCGTGGGGCCGTCCATAACCGGGTCGGAGAACGGGATCCCGATCTCGATGGCGTCGGCCCCGACCGCGGCCAGGCCGTCGATCAGCTCGGCCCAATCGGCCACCGGGTAGCCGCCGGTGATGTAGGGCAGCAGCAGCTTGCGGCCCTCGGAGCGACGGGCCCGCAGGTGGGCCTCGAGCACCCCGGTGCCCTCGACCGCGCTCACAGCCGAACCGTCTTCAGCGCCTCGGGGTCGCCGTCACGGATGGCCTGGACCTGGGCCACGTCCTTGTCGCCCCGCCCGGACATGTTCAACAGGACGGTCTTGCCCGCCAGCTCGTCCTTGGCCTTCACCATCCACGCCAGGCCGTGGGCCGGCTCCAGGGCGGGGATGATCCCCTCGGTGCGCGAGAGCAGCTCGAAGGCGTCGAGCACCTCCGCATCGGTCACCGACTCGTAGCGGGCCCGGCCGATGTCGGCCAGGTGAGCGTGCTCGGGACCGACGCCCGGGTAGTCGAGCCCGGCGGAGACCGACTGGGCCTCCTCCACCTGGCCGTACTCGTTCTGCATGAGGAACGACATCGAGCCGTGGACGACACCCGGCACCTCGGCCGAGGTGGCGGCGCCACCGGCCGGTTCGACCCCGACGAGCTCGGCGTCGGTGTCGGCGAACCCGGCGAAGATGCCGATGGCGTTCGATCCGCCGCCGACGCAGGCCACGACCACGTCGGGATCGGTGCCCAGGTGCTCCCGGCACTGCTCGTTGGCCTCGTCGCCGATCACCCGGTGGAACTGGCGAACCATCCACGGGTACGGGTGGGGCCCCATCACCGAGCCCAGGCAGTAGTAGGTGTTCTCCACCGTGGCCACCCAGTCGCGCATGGCCTCGTTGACGGCGTCCTTCAGGGTGCGGCTGCCGGACAGAGCGGGGCGGACCTCGGCCCCCAGCAACTTCATGCGGTAGACGTTGAGGGCCTGACGGGCGATGTCGACCTCGCCCATGTAGACGACGCACTCCTGCCCGAAGTAAGCGGCGGCGGTGGCGGTGGCCACCCCGTGCTGACCGGCCCCGGTCTCGGCCACGATGCGGGTCTTGCCCATGCGCTTGGCCAGCAGGGTCTGGCCCAGGACGTTGTTGATCTTGTGGCTACCGGTGTGGTTCAGGTCTTCCCGCTTGAGCAGCACCCGGAACCCGAGCTGCTCGGACAGGTTGACGCACTCGCTGAGCGGCGAGGGGCGACCGGCGTAGTTGTTCAGCAGATCGCTGAACTCGGTCCGGAAGCCGTCGTCGGACCACGCCTCGCGGAACGCCGCCTCCAGCTCGGCGCAGGCCGGAACCAGGGTCTCGGGGACGAACCGGCCGCCGAACCGGCCGAAGCGGCCGTCGGGGTCGGGGTCTCCCATGACCGATGGGGTGGACGGGACGTTCTCGGCTAGTGCCACGTGGAATCCTCTTCCCAGTTGAACGGTCGGTCTAGGTCGGCGGCGGGTCGGTGTCCGGGGCCGTCGGGGCCGTCGTCGGCGACGTCGATGAACTCGTCGTAGACCGGCACCGGGTCGAGCTCGAATTCGAACGTCGGCTCCTCGGGGGCGACGGCCCGCACGTTGGCCATGAACTGTCGGAGCTTGGCCGGATCCTTCACCCCGGGTGAGGCCTCGACGCCGGTGGCGAGGTCGACACCCCACGGCTTGACCGTGGTGATGGCCTCGGCCACGTTGCCCGGGGTGAGCCCACCGGCGAGCAGGAACTTGTGGCGGACGGGGCGGCGCTGGAGCAGGGTCCAGTCGAAGGTCTTCCCGCTCCCCGGTGAGGCCGAGTCGATCAGGAGGCGGTGGGCGCCGTAGTCGGCGGCCCGGGCCAGGTTCGGGTCCTGAGCGGCGAAGGCCTTGATCACCACGGGCACCCGGCCGGCCAGCCAGCGGGTGTCCTCCACCGACTCGTGACCGGACAGCTGGACGGCCCGGAGGCCGATCGAGTTGGCGATCTCGGCCACCCGACCGGCCCGCTCGTCGCGGAACACACCGACGGGGAGCACCTCGGGTGGGAGCCGACGCACGATGTCGCGGGCCTCGCCGGTGGCGATGCGGCGGCTCGATGCGGCGAAGATCATGCCGACGGCGTTGGCGCCGAGGCCGGCGGCCAGCAGTGCGTCCTCGACGTTGGTCACGCCGCAGATCTTCACGAACATCACTGGCACCGTATCGTTCGGCCGACGAGCATCAGGGCGATTATCGCAGGGCCCGGAGCTCCGCCACCGACCGGGCGGGATCACCGCTGGTCATCAGCGACTCGCCGACGAGCACGGCGTGGTAACCGGCCTCGACGAGGGCGGTGGCGTCCGCCGCTCCCCCGATCCCCGACTCGGCCACCCGGACCACATCGTCGGGCAGCGAGGAGGCGACCCGTACCGCCCGGGCCTGATCGACCTGGAACGTCACCAGGTCGCGCTGATTGACTCCGATCAGGTCGGCCCCGATGGCCATGGCCCGGTCGACCTCGGCCTCGTCGTGGGTCTCGACCAGCACGTCGAGGCCGAGTTCGACCGCCAGGTCGTGGAAGTCGGCGAGCTCCACATCGTCGAGGGCGGCGACGATGAGCAGGATGCAGTCGGCGCCGAAGAGCTTGGCGTCGCACACGTGACGGGCCGAGACGCAGAAGTCCTTGCGCAGGACCGGGATCGTCACCGCCGCCCGCGCCCGCTGCAGATCCTCGGGCGAGCCCCCGAAGAACTCACGGTCGGTCAACACCGACAGGCAGGTGGCACCGCCCTGCTGGTAGGACCGGGCCCACGAGGCCGGGTCGACACCGGGGTTGATCTCCCCCTTCGAGGGCGAGCGGCGTTTGATCTCCGAGATCACGGCCAGGCCGTCGGCCGAGGCCAGGGCCTGCCGGAAGCCCCGGGCCGGGGGCCGGGCTCTGGCCTGTTCGATCAGGCCGTCGAGCGGTCGATCGTCGCCCGCCGACTGACCGCGATGGGCGGCCACGATCTTGTCGAGGTACGTGGTCACCGTGCGATCCCGCCGGTCAGAGATCGAGGCCCTTGGCCACGACCGGGGTGAGGATCGTGATCTCCGGTCGGCCGCCGAGGAACCCGCCGAGGGCTCCCATCGCCGCCTTCATCCGGTCGTCCTTGCCGTGGGCCTCGAACGCGGCCTGGTCGGTGTAGAGCTCGAAGAAATAGAACACGCCCTCGGCGTTGGGGTCGACGTGGGCGCTGTAGACCTCGAGGCCGGGCTCGACCTCGGCCGCTGCGACCAGATCGTGGAGGGCTGCGGTGAGCTCGTCAGCCTTGCCCTCGGCCGCCTGGAGCTTTGCGATCAGTGAAACCTTCGACATCGGAGCCACGGTACTCGACCGGGTCGAGCCGGCCATCACGGGTTCCTAACAATGAGGGCATAGTCTGAGGGCCGATGAGCACCGCCCCCCTCTGCCCCCGCCCTCAGGGCCTCCGGCGACCGTGACCAGTGTCGTCGTCGTCGAGGACGAGGCCGACATCGCCGACCTCCTGGCCCTGTACCTGGAGCGCGAGGGTTGGCGGGTCCACATCGCCGGCAACGGCCGCGACGGGCTGGAGACCATCCGGGCCCGGCGGCCGGATTTCGTCATCCTCGACATCGGCCTGCCCGGGGATCTCGACGGCTTCGGCGTGTGCCGCGAGCTGCGCCAGACCTCGGATGTGCCGGTGCTGTTCCTCACCGCCCGCGACGACGAGGTCGACCGGATCCTCGGCCTGGAGATGGGGGGCGACGACTACGTCACCAAGCCCTTCTCCCCCCGGGAGATCGTGGCCCGCATCAAGGCCGTCCTCCGTCGGGGCGGCGCCGTCCGGGACGAGACGACGGGGGCCGGCTACGGCGCCATCGAGATCAGCCTGGAACGGCGCGAGGTGATGGTCGACGGCGAGGCCGTGGCCCTCGCCACCCAGGAACAGGCCCTGCTCGAGGTGTTCGTCAAAAACGAGGGCGTGGTGCTCAGCCGCCAGCAACTGCTCGACCTGGCGTGGGGCGCCGACTGGGTGGGCGACCCCCGCACCGTCGACGTCCACGTGCGACAGCTCCGCCGCAAGCTGGGCGACGACCTGCCCCTCGTGACCGTGCGCGGCTTCGGCTACCGGTTGGGGTGAGGGGCTGATGCAGCGGCGCCTCATGGTGGCGATGGTCGGCATCGCTCTCGCCGCCGTGGTGTTCGTCGGCGCCGGCGTGCTGACGCTGTCGCAGTTCGACGCCCGCAGCACCACCGAGGCCGAGGTGCGGGACGGGCTCCAGGCTCTCACCCGCTCCACCCAGGAGTCCGACACCTTCCGCAACCTGCGCACGCTGCAGGAGTTCCAGGTCGCCCTCGGTCTCAAGGACCTGGAGGTGGTGCTGGTCGACGAGAAGGGGGTGGTCAGCGAGGTCGAGAACGTCGACGCGCTCCTGTTCGACAGCCGCCGGCAGCGGCCGGGCCCGGGCCGGGGCAACGTCACCCTCGACGACGACCCGGTGGCCCAGCTCAACAGCGGGGAGCTCGCCGCCTTCGAGAGCGGCGTCATCCTGTATCCCGACGAGCAGCCCCGGGGCTCCAGGCGAACGGTGGTGTTCGGCCTCCAGCGGTTGCCCCCGACCTTCGACCTCGACTTCGACGGCATCGGCACCCAGACGCCGGGCCTCATGGCCACCAAGAACGTGGAGACGGTGTCGGGCCAGGCCCGCAGCTGGTTCGTCCTGTCGGCGCTGTTGGTGCTGACCCTGGCCGTGATCGCCGCCTGGTGGCTGGCCCGTCGCTTCACCCGTCCGATCAAGGCGATCGAGCAGGCCACATCGGACATCGCCGCCGGAGACTTCGACGTCGAGGTCGAGACCGCCGGTGACGACGAGTTGGCCCAGCTCGGACGCTCGGTGAACCGGATGGCCAGCGACCTCCAGCGTTCGAAGGCCCTCGACCAGCAGTTCCTGATGTCGGTCTCCCACGACCTGCGCACCCCGCTGACCGCCATCAGCGGCTACGCCGAGGCCCTGCGCGACGGCGCCGCCCGCGACCCGGTGCACGTGGGCGAGGTGATCGGCAACCAGGCCAACCGTCTGGAGCGCCTCGTCGGCGACCTGCTCGATCTGGCCCGCCTCGACGCCAACCGCTTCGCCCTCCACCCCCGGGCCGTCGACGTGACCGTGATCGCCGGCCGCAACGCCGCAGGCCTCCAGCCAAAGGCCCAGCAGGCCGGGATCGACCTGGCGGTGAGGGCCGACGGCCCGGTCGAAGCCTGGGCCGACCCCGACCGCCTGGCCCAGTGCATCGGCAACCTGACCGACAACGCCATCAAGTTCGCCCGCAGCGCCGTCCGGGTGACCGTGGCCGACGTCGGCGGAGGCGCCGTGGTGACCGTGGCCGATGACGGCCCCGGCATCGACCCCGTCGACCTGCCCCACATCTTCGACCGGCTCTACACCGGGGCCGACCAGCCGGAGCGGGCCGAGAACGCCACCGGCCTCGGCCTGGCCATCGTGCGGGAGCTCGTCACCGCCATGGGCGGCTCGGTGGCGGCGGCGTCCGAGCTCGGGCGGGGCACCACGATGACCCTGGAGCTGGCCGCCGGTCCACCGGCCGGGTGGGAGGCCGTGGCCGGGGCCCGGCCCGACGGCTACGTCCGCTGACCGGCAAGAGACCACGCCCCGACCGGCCGGCCCTCGCCGGCCCCGGGGCCCGGTTGCCGGTGCGCAACCGACGTGAAGCCGGCCGACGCTCGTCCGGCGGGAGGCCGAGCGGGATGAGGCTGTCGGTGGTCAGCGCTGCGGATCGACCGTGGCGGCGAGTTCGGCGCCGCCGTCGGTGCGGATGACTGCGGTGGCCGGCACCTCGACCTTCCGCTTGATGTAGGCCAGGGCCACCCAGCCGCCGTCGGGGGAGGCGGCGACGCTCGTGAGCGACCCGGCGTCGGCCCCGTCGACCTCGACCGTGGCCTCCGGGCTCGGGGCCGCATCGCCTGCTGCGCTCTCCTCGATGCGCATCCGGCAGAGCCGCGCCGCCGTCTTCGCCCCTCGGGAATCGATGCGGGCCACCAGCTCCTGACCGACGTAGCAGCCCTTGGTGAAATCGACGGCGTCGTCGACGATGCCTGCGGCGGCCGGAATGGTCGACGCCCCGAGTTCGCTCCCCATGGCCGGCACCCCGACGGCGATGCGGACGCGGTCGATATCGGCGGCGTCACCGACCACCACGGCCTCACCGTCGATCGTGGCCACTGCGGCGGTGTCGGCTCCCGCCACCGTGGCGGCCGACCCGAGCACGTCGAAGCCGACGGCGCCGGGCCAGAGGGCGGGAACGACGAGGGCACCGGCTGCCGGGGACACCCCCACCGCATCGGGATCGGTGGCGGCCGGGCCCCGGACGGCGAGCATCGGGACGGTGGCCACGCTCAGCTCGCAGTCGACCCGCAGTTTGAACCGCTCCAGGCGGGCCAGGGTCCCCGCCCCGTGACCGGGGTCGGTGTCGAGGGCGAAGGAATCGGGACCAGTCCTCGTCACCCGCAGGTAGGCGTCGATCTTGCCCTGGGGTTGCAGGAGCAGGCTGACCGTGGACTCGCCGTCGGCCAGGGCCTCCACGTTCTGGCTCAGCTGGCCCTGGAGGTAGCTGGTGGCGTCGGGCCCCTCGACCGTGATCACGTCACGCTCGACCCAGGCTGCGCCTGCTCCCTCGGCGAACGCCGCGTCGAGGGCGGCGGCGGAGGTGGCGATCGCGGGGCTCTCGGTCATAGGCCAAGTATGCCCAGCGGCGGGGTCGGCAGCGCCACCGGAACGGCCTCGTCAGGCCCGATGGGCGCCGGTCAGCCCTCGCTGCGGCTTCGGGTCATGACCCGGGCCGGTTCGACGGCGGCCAGGAGGGCCTGGGCCTTGTTCCAGCACTCCTTGTCCTCCAACTCGGGCGAGCTGTCGGCCACCACGCCGGCCCCGGCCTGCACCGAGGCACCGTCGGGCCCGACGAACATGGTGCGGATGGTGATGGCGGTGTCGAGGTTGCCGGAGAAATCGAGGTAACCGACGACGCCGGCGTAGGGCCCTCGTTTGACCGGCTCCAGCTCGTCGATGATCTCCATGGCCCGCACCTTCGGCGCCCCCGACACCGTGCCCGCCGGCATCGTGGCCCGCAGCACGTCGATCACCGATCGGCCCTCGGCCAGGGTGCCCGACACCTGTGAGGTGATGTGCATCACGTGGCTGTAGTACTCGAGCACCATCATCTCGTCGATGTCGAGCGAGCCGTACTCGACGACCCGACCGAGGTCGTTGCGGGCCAGGTCGACCAGCATCACGTGTTCGGCCCGCTCCTTGGGATCCTCCATCAGCTCCGAGGCCATGCGACGGTCGTCCTCCTCGGTGCGGCCCCGGCGCCGGGTGCCGGCGATGGGGCGCGAGACCACCTTGCCCTCGTTGACCTGGACCAGCGGCTCGGGCGAGCAACCGACGAGGGTCACCTCGGGACGGCGGAGGAAGTACATGTAGGGGCTTGGGTTGATCTGGCGGAGCACCCGGTACACGTCGAACGGGTCGGCGTCGAGGTCGAAATCGAACCGCTTGGACAGCACCACCTGGAAGATGTCACCGGCCCGGATGTACTCCTTGGCCGCCTCCACCGCCGACTGGTACAGCTCCGAGCTCAGCGAGGCCGTGACCTCGGGCAGGGGCAGCGTCGCCGGTGGGGCCACCATCGGCTCGTCGATCGATCGAGCGCCGTCGGCCGCCAGCTGATCGAGCCGGACGACGGCGTCGTCATAGGCGGCGTCGATCTCGGCCTCGGTCGGCTCAGGGCCCAGCAGGGCGGTGGCCACCAGCGTGACCCGCTGGCGCCAGTGGTCGAACACGGCCAGCTCGCCGATGACGTCGAGCAGGGCGTCGGGATACGAGCGGTCGTCGGTGGGGACGTCGGGCAGGCGTTCCACCTCGCGCACGACGTCGTAGCCGAGATAGCCGACGAGACCGGCGGTCAGCGGCGGCAGGTCGGGGAGCCGGGGGGCCTGATAGCGCTCCAGCAGCAGCTCGACGACGGCGAGGATGCCCCGATCGGTCGGCAGATCGTCGTCGGGCAGGTCGCCCGCGATCTCCACCTCGAGCCCGCGGGCGGTGAGGGTGGCGTGGGGGCGTCGGCCGACGAAGCTGAAGCGACTCCACCGCTCGCCGTTCTCCACCGACTCCAGTGCGAAGCCCGACTCGTCGCCGACGCAGCGGAGAAAGGCGCTGACCGGGGTGGCCATGTCGGCCAGCAGCTCCCGGTGCACCGGGATGGCCCGGTAGTCGCGGGCCAGGGCCCGGAACTCGTCGCGGGTGGTGGTCATGAGCCGCCCTCCTCGTGGGGGCCGAAGCGGTTGAAGAAGCAGCTGACGGCGCCGGTGTGGCAGGCGCCCCGTCCCTCCTGCTCCACCTTGAACAGCAGCGTGTCGCCGTCGCAGTCGTAGAAGGCCTCCCGGATCCACTGTCGATCGCCGGAGGTGTCGCCCTTGCGCCACAGCTCGTGGCGGGAGCGACTCCAGAACACGGTCCGCCCCTCGGCCAGCGACTGATCGAGCGACTCGGCGTTCATCCACGCCATCATCAACACCTCGCCGGTGGAGTCGTCCTGCACGATGGCGGGCACGAGCCCGTCGGCGTTGAACACGACCTCGGCCAACTGATCGGCGTCGGCCGTGACAGGGGTGGCGTCGGGCATAGGCGCGCGAGCCTACCGGCGCCTCCGCAGCCGCTGCGCCGGTATTTGCTAGAGGTAGAGGCCGGTGTGGGAGGCGTCGAGGCGCTCGGCGGCGACGGCGTGGATGTCGCGCTCGCGCAGGATGATGTAGTCGCTGCCGCCGACCTCGACCTCGTAGCGGTCCTCCGGGTTGAACAGCACCCGGTCGCCGAGCTCCATGGTCCGCACGCTGGGGCCGGTGGCCACCACCTCGGCCCACGCCAGGCGCTTGCCGACCTGGGCCGTGGCCGGGATCAGGATCCCGCCCGTCGACTTCCGTTCGCCGTCGGGGCCCTCCAGTCGGACCATGATGCGGTCGTTGAGCATCTTGATCGGCAGCTTGTCCGCCGTGGCCGCCTCGCTGGGGGCGCCGGCCGCCCGGGCCGGTGTGGGGACCTCGACCTGCTCGGTCTCGGACTCGGACTCGGGGGACGGTTCTTCGACTGCCACCGTTGAGACGCTACCGGCTTCGGCCTGCGGAGGAGACGGTCGGACCCCAACTCATCGGTCGGAGGACCCAGGCGCTAGCGTCTCGGCCCATGGCCGACGACATCACCGCGGGCGAGGCCGCCCGATTCGCCCTGACCACCGCCGACGGGGTGGATCTCCGGGCCGAGCTGGCCACCCCCACGGGGCCGGTCCGGGCCACCGCCGTTGTCTGCCACCCCCACCCGCTGCACGGCGGCAACATGTACGCCAACGTCGTCGAAGCCCTGTTCCGAGCGCTACCAGGCGCCGGGGTGGCGACCCTGCGGTTCAACTTCCGTGGCACCAGCGGTTCCGACGGCCGCCACGACAACGGTCGGGCCGAGCGGCTCGACGTCGAGGCGGCGGTCACCCGACTGGCCGCCGACCACGGCGACGTGCCCCTGGTCCTCGCCGGCTACTCCTTCGGGGCCGACATCGCCCTCGCCGTCGACCACGAGGCCGTCGCCGCCTGGCTCGCCGTGGCACCCCCGCTGCGCATCGTGCCCCGGGACGAGCAGGTCGCCCTCGACGACGGCCGCCGTGGCGGCCACCTCGTCGTTGCGGCCCACGATCAGTTCCGACCCCCGGGCGAGGTCGACGAGATCATCGAACCGCTCCCCCGCTGGACGGCCGAGACCGTGCAGGGCGCCGACCACTTCTTCGCCATCGGCCTCGGTCAGGTCGCCGACGCCGCCGTCCGTCTCGTCGACGACCTCACCACGGACTGAGCACGCACGCTGCGGAGGTCGACCGGGCGGATGCCACCGCGACCGATGCGCACGCCACGTCGGCCTCGCCAGGCCGGGCTGGACCCCGGGGCGGCGCCGTGCCGGGCGGCCTCAGCCGTCGGCGGGGCGGACCGTGATGCCGGCAGAGGACAGGGCGGCCTTGGCGTCGGCCCCCGTGGCCTCGCCGAAGTGGAAGATCGAGGCCGCCAGCACGGCATCGGCCCCGCCCTCGGTCACCCCGGGGGCCAGGTCGGCCACGCCGCCGACCCCACCGGAGGCGATCACGGGGATGTTCACCGCCTCGGTCACGGCGGCCAGCATCTCGTTGTCGAACCCCTCGCGGGTGCCGTCGCGGTCCATCGAGGTGAGCAGGATCTCGCCCGCCCCCAACTCCTCGGCCCTGCGGGCCCAGGCCACGGCGTCGAGATCGGTGCCGGTCCGTCCACCCCGGACGAACACCCGGAACCCCGACGGGAAGCGCTCGGCGTCGGCGTCCTCGCCCTCGGTCGTCCGGCGGGCGTCGATCGCCACCACGCAACACTGGGCGCCGAACGTCTCGGAGATCTCGGCCACCAGCTCGGGCCGGTTGACGGCGGCGGAGTTGACCGACACCTTGTCGGCACCCGCCCGCAGCAACTTGCGGGCGTCGTCGACCGAACGGATGCCGCCTCCGATGGTGAAGGGGATGAACACCTGCTCGGCCACTGCGGTGGCCATGTCGACCGTGGTCTGGCGGTCGTCGCTGGAGGCGGTGATGTCGAGGAAGACCAGCTCGTCGGCCCCCTGCTCGTCGTAGCGGGCGGCCAGCTCCACCGGATCGCCGGCGTCGCGGATGTCGACGAAGTTGACGCCCTTCACCACCCGGCCCTGGTCGACGTCGAGGCAGGGGATCACCCGGATCGCTCTCATCGCGCCCCCTCCGCCGTCTTCAGGGCGTCGGCCAGGCCGAAGGCGCCCTCGTAGAGCGCTCGCCCGACGATGACCCCGGCCAGGCGGCGGTCGCCTGTGGTCAACGCCGCCAGGTCGCCGATGTGGGACAGGGCACCCACACCGCCGGATGCCACCACCTCGATCTCGGTGTGGGCCAGCAGGGTGGCGAGACCGTCGGTGTCGGGACCCTCCATCGTGCCGTCGCGGCCGATCTCGGTGACCACCAGGGCGTCCACCCCGGCCTCGGCGAACCGGGTGGCCATCTCGGCCGTGGTCACCCCGGTGCGTTCGGTCCAGCCGTGGGTGGCGACCTCGTCGCCCCGGGCGTCGAGCCCCACCACGACCGATCGGCCCCGGGCCGCCAGCCCGGCCACCAGATCGGGGCTCTCCAGTGCGGCGGTGCCGATGACGACCCGGGTGACACCCAGGTCGTACAGCGCTTCGGCTGCGGCCTCGTCACGGACCCCACCGCCGACCTGCACCGGCACGTCGACGGCGGCGCAGATGGCCTCGATCACGGGCCGGTTGGTTGGCTGACCGGTGCGGGCGGCGTCGAGGTCGACGACGTGGAGCACCTCGGCCCCCTCACCGACGAAGGCGGCGGCCTGGGCCACCGGATCCTCGCCGTACACGGTCTCCTGGCCGTAGTCGCCCTGGTAGAGGCGGACGCAGCGACCGTCGCGCAGATCGATGGCGGGGAAGACGGTGAACGTGTCGCTCGTCCGCCAGGCGTCGAGATCGACGGCGTCACCGCCGAACTGGTCGGTGGTCACAGCATCTCCACGAAGTTCTTGAGAAGCCGCATGCCCGGTCGGGCCGACTTCTCGGGGTGAAACTGCGTGGCCATCACGTTGTCGCGGGCGGCCACGGCGGTGATCTCGCCCCCGTAGTCGGTGGTGGCGATCACGTCGTCACCGTCCTCCGGAGCGAAGCTGTGCACGAAGTACACCCAGGCGCCGTCCAGGCCGTCGAGCAGCGGGTGCTCGATGCGGGCGCGGAGGGTGTTCCACTGCATCTGGGGTCGCTTGACCCCCTCGGGCAGCCAGCGGACCTGCCCGCCGAGCAGGCCGAGCCCCTCGACGTCGGGGTTCTCGTCCGAGCCCTCGTACATCATCTGCATCCCGACGCAGATGCCGAGGAACGGCCGACCGGAGGCCGCCGCCTTGCGGGCCTCGACGTCGAGGCCGGTGGCGGTGAGGGCGGCCATGCACGCCCCGAAGGCACCGACGCCGGGGAGGACGACACCATCGGCGGCGGCGATCTCGTCGGCGTCGGCGGTGAGGCTGGCGTCGGCCCCCTGACGCTGCAGCGCCGTCTGGGCCGAGCGGAGGTTGCCGATCTCGTAGTCGAGCACGGCCACCTTCGGGCGCCGGGTGGCGTCTCCGTCGGCGAGTCCGCTCACAGCGCCTCCTTGGTCGAGGGGATCCGGTCGTGCTCCACCCGGACCGCATCCCGCAGGCAGCGGGCCACCCCCTTGAACGCCGCCTCGATGATGTGGTGGACGTTGCGGCCGTCCTTCAGGCTCACGTGGAGGGTGATGGCGGCCGCGGTGGCGAAGCTCTGCAGGGCATGCTCGGCCATCGACGGGTCGAAAGGCGGGGTGCCGAGCGGGATGGCCTCCGGCATGTCGACGTTCCACACGAAGAACGGGCGGCCCGAGAGGTCGAGGGCGATCTCCATCAGGGCCTCGTCCAGGGGGTAGAGGCCGCTGGCGAACCGGCGGACACCGGCCTTGTCACCGACCGCCTCGGCGAAGGCCTGGCCGATCACGATGGCGGCGTCCTCCACCGTGTGGTGGGCATCGACGTGGATGTCGCCGTCGGCCTTGACCGTCAGGTCGAAACCGCCGTGACGGCCCAGCTGATCGAGCATGTGGTCGTAGAACGGGATACCGGTGTCGATGTCGGTGGTCCCGGTGCCGTCGAGATCGATCGACACCTCGATCGAGGTCTCGGCCGTCGATCGGGTGATGGTGGCGGTGCGGCTCATGTCTCGCTCCTTCGCACGTGGTCAGCCGGGGCCCGGCGTGCCGGCCAGCACGTCGGCCAGGGCGTCGAGGAATCGGTCGTTGTCGGCCTTGGTCCCGATGGTCACCCGCAGGCAATCGTCGAGGCGGTCCCAGCTGGCGGTGTTGCGGACCAGGATCGACCGCTCGACCAGGCCCTCCCACACCGATTGCCCGCTGGCGTCGGCCGGCGGGCGGAACAGGATGAAGTTGGCGCCCGAGGGCCACACCTCGGCCCCGAGATCGGTGAGCGCCGCCTGCAGACGGCCCCGCTCTTCGACGATCGTCGACACCCGTCGCTCCATGTCGTCGACGAAGTCGAGGGCGATCCGGCCGGCGATCTGCTTGGCCGCATCGAGGTGGTACGGCAGCACGACCTTGTCCAACTCCTGCACCAGCCAGGCCGGGCCGAGCAGGTAGCCGAGGCGGGCGCCGGCCATGGCCCAGGTCTTGGAGAAGGTGCGGGTGACGACCAGGGAACGGTCTTCGTCGAGGAGCTCGGTGGCCGACCACGGGGCGAACTGGCCGTAGGCCTCGTCCACCACCAACAGCCCGTCGACGGCCTCGACCGCTTCCAGGGTTGCCGTGATCGTCTCGGCCGTCTCGACCGTGCCGGTGGGGTTGTTCGGTGAGGTGAGGAAGGTGACGGCGGGCCGGTGCTCGGCCACGACCTCGGCCACGGTGGCGAAGGGCAGGTCGAAGTCGGGGCCCCGCTCCCCCGTCACCACCTCGGCTCCCGAGATGCGGGCGATGTGGGCGTGCATGGCGTAGGTCGGCTCGAAGGTCGCCACCGTGCGCCCGGGGCCGGCGAAGGTCAAGAGGATGGTCTGCAGCACCTCGTTCGACCCGTTGGCGCAGAACACGTTGCCCACCTCCACCCCGTGCAGCTCGGCCAACGCCGTGCGCAGCTCGGTGGCGGCCCGGTCCGGGTAGCGGTGCCAGGCCACGTCGGCGATGGCGGTCGCCACCGCCGAGCTGTAGGCGGCGGGCGGGGCTTCGGGAGCCTCGTTGGTGTTGAGCCGGACCTCGACGTCCAACTGGGGCGAGTGATAGCCCTCGAGATGGCTGAGGTCGTCGCGCACCCGGGGTCTAGCCACGGGTGCCGTCCCCCTCGGTTGCCGCGCCGTCCGCCGGCGCACCATCGACCGAGCCCTCGGCCTCGCGGGCCCGCAGGCGGATCCGGATCGACTCGGCGTGGGCGTCGAGGCCCTCGGTGTCGGCCAGGGCGATCACGTGGGGGCCCATGGCGTCGAGCCCCTCGGGCTCGATGGTGACGATGTGGTGATCCTTGCAGAAATCGGCCACCGTCAGCGCGCTGGAGAACCGCGCCGACCCGTAGGTGGGGAGCACGTGACTGGGGCCGGCCACGTAGTCGCCGACCGAGGCCGGGGCGTGGGGCCCGCAGAAGATGGCGCCGGCGTTGTTGACCCGGAGGGCCAGGGCCTGGGCGTCGGTGCACTGCAGCTCGAGGTGCTCGGGTGCGATGGCGTCGACAACGGCAAGTGCCGCCGCCTCGTCGTCGACCAGGGCCACGTAGCCCCCGGCCGCCATCGTGGCCCGCACGTCGTCGGCCCGAGGGGCCGAGGCCAGCAGCTTCTCGCCCGCCTCGCACACCCGGTCGGCGACGGCCTCATCCCAGGTGACCAGCCAGGAGAGCCCGTCGGGCCCGTGCTCGGCCTGCACGATCAGATCGATGGCGGCGTAGTCGGGCGGGGTGGTGTCGTCGGCCACGACAACGACCTCGGAGGGGCCGGCGAAGGCGGCGGCGATGCCGACGTCGCCCGACACCTCCTGTTTGGCGATGGCCACGTAGATGTTGCCCGGCCCGGCGATCACGTCGACGGCGGGGATCGACTCGGTGCCGTAGGCCATGGCGGCGACGGCCTGCGCCCCGCCGACGGCGTAGACCTCGGACACGCCTGCCAGACGGGCGGCGGCCAGCACCGAGGGGGCGATGGCGCCGTCGTCGCGATTCGGCGGCACGCAGAGGGCGATCTCCTCGACGCCGGCCACCCGGGCCGGCACCGCCGTCATCAGCACGGTCGAGGGGTATTCGGCCCGCCCGCCGGGCACGTAGAGCCCGGCCCGACGCACCGGTCGCTGACGGGCCACGATCGTCATGCCCGGCCGCTCGATGGTGTGGGGTTCGAGCCGCTGATGCCGGTGGAAGGCCTCGATGCCGTCGATGGCGGCCTCCATCGCCGCCCGCAGCTCGGGCGTCAGCGACTCGACCGCGGCATCGAGCGCCTCGGTCGACACCCGCAGCTCGTCGAGGTCGACGCCGTCGAAGCGCGACGTCAGTCTCCGCAGTGCGGCGTCGCCTTCGGCTCGGACCTCGGCGATCAGCTCCCGGACGACGGCCCGGGGCTCGTCGCCGGCCAGCTCCGGACGCGGCAGCGCGTCGGTCACCGCACTCCCCCGGCCTCGAAGATCGAGACGATTCAACACCTGCGCTCCTGGGTTCTCTCGTGGGAACGAACTCCGATGTGGACGGTAGCGTGGTCGTCGGCCCGCCGACGATCCATTCCGCGCCCCGGCGGGTCGGCCCCGTCGGGGCGAGCGGACCTCAGGTACGGGACGACCACCATGGGCCTCGACGCCAACGCACTCGGTTCCATCTCCTCGTCGCTCGACGAACTCGTCCGGCGCATCGGCGACCTGGCGACCGAGGCTCGGGACGACGACGATGCGCTCTCGGAGCTCCGCGAGGTGGAGCGCCAGCTGCAGACGTCCTCCCGCCGTCTGACCAAGATCGTCCGTCGGCTTTCCCGCTAGAGCAAACCTGCCAAATAGACGCCTTACGAGTCACCCAATAGTTGTAAATAGATTCGACTACGGCCAGACATACGAAGGTAAAAGGCAGTAGACGGACGGACTCGCTTCGACACTCATCAACGGCTGACCGAGGCGTCACCCTGCGACGGCCCCACCACCGCCCACGTGCTTGAACACGCTTGATTCTTGCACCTTCCGCAAAAATGACGTCAGCGCCCCTGTGATAGGGGCGCTGACGGCGCGATACAGGGCGGCGGATCCCTGTTATCGCTGCTACCAGGTGGCGGGAACCTGGCTAGAGACAATGTATGTCAGCGCGATCTTCAGTGGGGGGATTTAGAGCAAAAAGTTTTCGAGTCGGGTGATATTCAACGTTTAGAACCAGATATACCACCGCTCGACATCGACAGGGTCCCGTGGTATCGGATCCGAGTGCGAAGCCGGCCCGTACACTAAACCACCGGTGACTGCTCAGCCTTCTCCCCTCATCGACACGGTGGATGTCATCGACGTCGATCTCGCAGGCGACGCCCGACGCCTGCTGGCCCGGTGCGTCCCAATAGCGCTGCGCGACGATCGCTTCGACCTGTGGCCCGGTGGACCAGCCACGGCGACGCCGGGCGCCACGGTCGACCCGGCCGAGGGTGTGACCGGCGACCCCTCGGCGAGGGTGAGCCCCCTGCCGTTGACCGCCGCCGTTGCCCGGCTCGACGGCGAACTCGTCGGACTTCTCACCGCCCCGGTCGGCGATGACCGGGCCGACCTCGACCTCCTGGTCGACCCCGCCGTCCACGACCAGGCCGACACCGCCCATCGCCTCGTCGTCGCCGCCCTGGCCGCACTGGGCGAGGCCGGACCGGCCACCGTCCAACTCTGGGCCCGGCCCCGCCACCGTTGGCACCACGACCTGGCCCGCCGCCTCGACGCCCGCCCCACCCGGGTGCTCCACCAGATGCGGGCCCCGCTCCCGGTGACCGTCGAGCCACTGGCCAGTCGGGCCTATCGGGCCCACGACGACCTGGAGGCCCTCCGATCGGTCAACAACCGGGCCTTCGCCACCCACCCCGATCAGGGCGGTCGCACCGCCGAGCAGCTCCTCGGCCCCATGGCCGAGCCGTGGTTCCGGCCCGAGGGCGTCCGGTTGCACGAGATCGACGGCCGGCTGGCCGGATTCTGTTGGACCAAGATCCACGCCGAGCGACCGAACGACGACGGCCCCGCCACCCCGGCCCTGGGTGAGATCTACGTGATCGGTGTCGACCCCGACTTCCACGGCCGCGGTCTCGGCGTGCCGATGACGGCCGCCGGGTTGGTCTGGCTGACCGAGCAGGGATTGACCACGGCCATGCTCTACGTCGAGGCCGACAACGCCCCGGCGCTACGCACCTACGAGCGGCTCGGCTTCGAGATCGTGCGCAGCGACGCCGCCTGGCTGCTCCCCCGCCGATCCCGGACGGGGGCTGACCGATGACGTCGCCCTCAGCCTGGACACCGTCGAGGGACGAGTGGACCGAACTGCTCGACGGCCAGCCTCGCTACCGGATCGACCAGGTGTGGCACGGCCTCTACGACGAGGGCATCCACCCCACCGAGGTCACCACCCTCCCCCGCAAGCTGCGGGAGCAGCTGTCGGATCGCCTCGCCCCCTCACTGCGGCCGGCGATCACCCGCTCGGCCGACGACGGCTCAACGGTGAAGTGGTTGTGGGAGCTGGGCGGTGACGTCGCCATCGAGACCGTCCTCATGCACTACGAGGACCGCTCCACCGTGTGCGTGTCGAGCCAGGCCGGCTGCGCCATGCGCTGCGGTTTCTGCGCAACCGGACAGGGTGGCTACCAGCGGAATCTCTCGGTCGGCGAGATCCTGGAGCAGGTCGTGCGGGCCCGCACCGAGGCCGAGCCCCGGCGCCTGTCCAACATCGTGTTCATGGGCATGGGCGAGCCCTTCGCCAACTACAACCGGGTGCTCGAGGCCATCGGACGGATCACGAGCGATCTCGGGATCGGAGCCCGCGGCATCACCGTGTCGACGATCGGCCTCATCCCCCAGATCCGTCGATTCACCGACGAGGGGCTCCAGGTCGGGCTCGCCGTGTCGCTGCACGCCGCCAACGACGACAAGCGATCCGAGCTGATTCCGATCAACCGGCAGCACCCGATCGCCGAGCTGGTCGAGGTGTGCCGCCGTCACCGCCGGGACACCGGGCGGCGGGTCACCTACGAGTGGGCCATGATCGACGGGGTGAACGACACCGACGACGACGCCCGCGAGCTGGCGGCCGTCGCCCGGGACACCTCGGCCCACGTCAACCTCATCCCCCTCAACCCGACCCCTGGCTACCCCACGGTGGGCAGCCCGGTCGACCGGATCCGGCGGTTCCGCCGACTGCTGGCCGAGGCCGGGGTCAACGCCACCGTCCGAGCCAACCGCGGCACCGACATCGACGCCGCCTGCGGGCAACTCCGGGCCAGCACCCGGGCCGACGGTGACGACGGCGGCCGACAGCCCCCGGTGGCGGTCACCCTCCAGCCTCGGACCGGCGACGGCGGCACCCCCTCCGGGGCCTGAGGTCGAACCACCGGCCGAGCGCCCGACGCAGCACTCGACGCGACCCTGGGCCCACCGTCCCCTGCCCTGGTCGGCCGAATCCCCGGAGCGGCGCGCAACACCAGGCCGGGGGCGACATACTGGAGCCGCTATGAACAGGTGGATCAACCCGTCACATCCCCAGACGCTGCAGGCCGCGGTCTTCCTCGGCTACTTCTCGGCGGTGTTCGGCATCCTCTTCACCCCGATCGGGCCCCTGTTCCTCCTCTATATAGGGGTCGGCGTCGGTGCCTTTGGCTCGGCCAACAACAAGCGCTGGGGCTACTTCCTCCTCGCCGTCTGCGCCGTCCTCATCGCCCTGCTCAACATCCTCGGGATCGCCTTCGCCGTGCCGAACGGCGTGGTCCGCACGCTGCTCGCCCTCAACGCCTCGGTCTTCCCCGCAGCGCTCGCCGTGGCCGTGGTCCACGCCCACTCACGCGAATACCAGCGGGTGTGGTTCGAGTAAGCCGGTCGACGGCGGCCCTCGGCGTTCTGGCCGCCGTCGCGCTCCTGCTCGCCTCCTGCTCGATTCCGGGCCTTGGCGGCGACGACAACGCCGAGCCCGCATCCACCCCGTCGCTCAACTCCGACACCACCGAGGGCGACGGCGCCGACGGGGCCGATTCCCCCGCCGAGTCGACGACGCCGACCCCTGACGACGTGGAGCCCTTCGCCGTCGACCCGATCGTCTGGCAGATCTGCAGCGACGGGATCCTCGAGTGCGCCACGGTCGACGTACCCCTCGATCACGACGACCCGACCGGCCCGACCATCGAGCTCGCCCTCGCCCGTCGACCGGCCACCGGGCCCGAGGCCGAGGTCGTGGGCACGATCTTCGTCAACCCGGGCGGCCCGGGCGGCTCCGGCGTCGATTTCGTCCTCGACGGCTTCGCCTTCACCTCCGACATCGGCGCCCGCTACCACGTGGTGGGCTTCGACCCCCGGGGCGTCGGCGCCAGCACGTCGCCGGCGTGCGGCACCGACCGCACCGTCGGTCCCCTGGCCGACCACTCCCCCGACTCCGAGGAGGAGGTGGCCGAGCTCGACGCCGAGGCGGCTGCCGTGGCCGAAGAGTGCGTCGGCGACCAGCCCCTCCTGGCCCATCTCGACACCGACGCCGTCATCCGCGACCTCGACCTCCTCCGCCAGGGCGTCGGCGACGAGCGGCTCCACTACTACGGCTTCAGCTACGGCACCCTGATCGGCCTGGTCTACGCCGACCGGTTCCCCGAGCTGGTCGGCCACCTCGCCCTCGACGGCGTGGTCGATCCGACGTTCAGCCTCCCCGACCTCCTCGACCAGCAGGCCGGGGCCTTCGAGGTGTCGTTCCAGGTGCTCGACGCCGCCTGCGGCACCACCCTCACCTGCCCTCCGGGCGGGGCCGCCGCCGCCCACGACCGGCTGGTCGCCGCCCTGGAGGCCAACGGCCCGGTCGGCCAGGTCGGTCAGACCGAGGTGGAGTTGGCTGCCCTGGTCGCGCTGTACAGCGATGGCATCTGGCCCACGTACGTGGCCGCGTTGGCCGCCGCCGACCAGGGCGACCTGTCGGGCCTGGAGCGGCTGAGCGACTTCTTCGTCTCCTCGATCGACTTCACCTCCTACGTGGCCGTGGTCTGCACCGACAGTCCCCGGCCCGACGACCCGATCGAGTGGGAGGCCTTCGCCGATCAGATGGCGGCCGACCACCCCCGCTTCGGGGCCATCGTGGCCAACGAGGTCCGCACCTGCGCCCACTGGCCCGAGGCCGAGGGCGCCCCCCGGGGCCCGATCTCGGCCACCGGGGCCCCGGCCGCCCTGGTCATCGGCAACACCAACGATCCGGCCACCCCGCTGGTCAACGCCGTCTCGGTGGCCGCCGAGCTGGATCAGGCCGGGCTGATCGTCGTCGAATCCGACGGACACACCGCCTATCGGTCGAGCCCGTGCACCCAGGACCTGGTCAGCGCCTACTTCCTGGCCGACGAGGTGCCCGCCGACGTCGCCCAGTGCTGAGCATGAGTCCCCGGCCGAGGCCGTGGGCGACGAGCGGCCGCGGTCCGAGGTCGGCCCGGCGGAGTCGGTAGTGTCGTAGACGATGACCGTGATGCCCGACGACCGCCTGCCCACCGGTGACGAGAAGCGCCAGCGGGTGCGAACGATGTTCGACACGATCGCCCCCCGCTACGACCTGGTCAACCGGCTGATGACGTTCCGGATGGACGTCCGCTGGCGGCGGATCGCCCTCGAGGAGCTGCGCCTCATCCCCGGCGCCACCGTGCTCGACCTGGCCAGCGGTACCGGCGACTTCTGCGTTGAGCTGGAGAAGCTGGGCCACCACCCGATCGGCATCGATCTGTCCTACGGCATGCTCGACGCCGCCCGCACCGACGGACCCCGGGTCCAGGGCGATCTGCTGGCCATGCCGGTGGCCGAGGCCGGGGCCGACGCCGCCGTGTGCGGGTTCGCCCTGCGCAATCTGGTCGACCTGGCCCCGTTCTTCGCCGAGCTCCACCGGGTGGTCCGCCCCGGCGGCCGCATCTCGCTGCTCGACGCCTCGGAGCCCGACAACGGCTTCCTCCGCTGGGGTCACGGCCTCTATTTCAACAACGTGGTCCCCCGCATCGGGGGGCTCCTCTCCGACAGGTCGGCCTACGCCTACCTCCCCCGCTCGCTGGCCTATCTGCCCGAGCCCGAGGCGTTGAAGGCGCTCCTGGCCGAGGCCGGCTTCGTCGAGGTGGAGCGGCGTCAGTTGTCGGTGGGCATCACCCAGCTCTACACCGCCACCCGCCCCTAGGCCACCGGCCGATCTCGGCCGCCGCCTCCGACGCGGCGACCCGACAACAGGTCGGGTGGCCCGGTTTGCTCCAGAGCGGGCCCGTGCGGCCGATGAGCCAAGGGTGAGCGGATCGGATCGGCCGGCGGAGGTCGACGTCGCCCTCGCGCCCCCGTCGGCGGGGGCGGAGAGGGCCGAGGTCGTCGGCGGCCGTCCGGCGCGCTACGACCGACGCCGCCCCGCCCGCCCGACGGTGTCGGTGATCGTCCCGTCCTACAACGAGCGGGAGAACATCAACGAGCTCCTCCCCCGGCTCGGCCTGGTCTTGGCCGACCTCGACCACGAGATCGTCGTGGTCGACGACGATTCGCCCGACCGCACCTGGGAGGCGGCGGAGAATCTCGCCGCCGACAACCCCCGAATCCAGGTGATCCGACGTGTTGGGCGTCGCGGGCTGTCGTCGGCCGTGATCGAGGGGATGACGGTGGCCCGGGGCCGGGTGCTGGCCGTGATCGACGCCGACCTGCAGCACGACGAGACCAAACTCCCCGACCTGGTGTCGGCCATCATCGACGACGGGGCCGAGGTGAGCATCGGGACCCGAGAGAGCGACGGCGGCAGCTACGGCACCTGGGGACCGGGTCGACGCCTCATCTCCCGGGCCGGCGCCCAACTCGCCCACGTCCTGCTCGGCGTCGAGGTGAGCGACCCCATGACCGGCTTCTTCGCCGTTTCCCGGCCGCGGTTCGACGCCATACGTCGCGAGCTTGATCCCCAGGGCTTCAAGATCGGCCTCGAAATGCTGGCCCGGGGCGATCGACCGGTGGTGGCCGAGGTGGGCTACGAGTTCCGCACCCGCTCGTGGGGCGAGACCAAGCTCTCGGGCGGGGTCGTCATCGCCTACCTGTGGTCGGTGGTCGGACTGGCGGTGGCCCGGCTGGCCTCGATCCGCTTCGCCACCTACGCCATCATCGCCGTCACCGGCCTCAGCATGCGGCTCTCGCTCCTCAGCATGCTCGACTGGGTGCTCCCCGGTCCCCTGCCGGCGCTGGTCTCGTTCGCGATCGCCGGCCTGTTCGAGTTCGGCCTGCACGAGCGGATCACGTTCGCCGATCGGCTCCGGCGGCGACGCCGCAGCGCCATCGGTCGGCTCACGCTCTTCCACCTGGTGCTGGCCCAATCCGGGATGGCCCTGAGCGGCACGATGGCCCTGCTCGAGAACCACCGGTCGAGCCTCGGGCTCGGCGCCGGGCTGACGTTCGTGCTGCTGACCAGCACCGTGTCGGTGATCGCCACCATCGCCCTCGCCTTCGTGACCAACGGGGCGCTCACCTGGCCCGCAGGCGGGCGGGGCTAGCGGGGCGGCGTCGGGCCGCAGGACGGCTAGGCCAATCGACCGACGACGTCGTCGACCAGGCCGGAGATCTCGACGACGGCCCGCCGGTAGTCCTTCAACTTGCGCTTGTAGGGGTCGTCCACGTCCCAGGTGGTCGAGAGGTACGACCCCGGGTCGCGCTCGCGGTTCACCGCCGCCACCAGATCGGCGGGCACCATCGGCCCGTGCTCCCGTATGACGGCGGCCGCCTCGGTGAGGGGCATGATCTTGGGGAAGGCCTCACGGTGCAGCAGGGTGGCACGCTGGACGTGATCGCCCTCCATCGTGAGGACGAGATCGGCCGCGTTGAGGCTGGCCACGTCGACCTTGTGGCTCCGGTGGTGGGAGCCGTCGATCCCGTGCTCGGCCAACGCGTCGATCAGCAGCGACGGCGAGGACTCCCCCTCCATGAGGAAGCCGGCCGAGCGGACGAGTACACGATCTTCTCCGTAGCGGTACCGGGACAGCAGTTCGGCGGTGGGGCTGCGGCAGATGTTGGCGGTACAGACGAACAGAACTCGGTACTGAATGGTTGGCTCAACTCCCGCGCCGCAAGAAGGGGATCAGAACCGTCCGCGCCAGGATCCTGAAGTCGGCCGCCGCCCGCACGTCGACCACGTAGTCGACGTCGAGATGGAGGCCCGACGAGATGCGGTTCATCGACCGCAGGGGCGACACCTGGAACGGGCCGGTGAGTCCGGGCCGGGTCAGGTGTCGGGGGTGGTGGGCGAAGCCCTCCTCCTCGGCGACGGCCGTCAACTCCGGCCGGGGACCGACGAGGCTCATCTCACCCCGGAGGATGTTGAACAGCTGCGGCAGCTCGTCGAGGCTCGTGGCCCGCAGGAACCGGCCGTAGGGGCGGTGACGGGGGTCGTTGCGCGACTTGTGCGTCTTGCGACGCTCCGGGCCGATGTAGGCGGCGTCGGTGTTGCGGCGCCGATCGCGCAGCATCGAACGGAACTTGTAGATCGTGAACGGCTTGCCGTGGCGGCCGACCCGCTCCTGGCGATAGATGATGCCACCCGGTCCGAGGAGGACGGGGATCGACAGGGCGATGAACACGAGCAGCGGAGCAAGCAACAGGATCGCCGCCAGAGACAGGGCGACGTCGACCGGACGCTTGAACCACCGGTTGTAGGTGGTGACCCTCGGAACCAGAAGCACTGGCTGAGGAGGAATGCCCGTCGGGATGTACGACGGGACATCAAGCTGAGTTGTTACGTTTACCACTGGTCGCAGACGACCTCCAGCCCCATAACGGGGGTCACCGTAGTCGAAGGCACCACCTGCCCGGAACCATTGCGAGCTGAGCAAAATTTCCGGTTGTCGAGGCCTGGAGTCTGAGGTAGCAGCACAGAAAAGGCTTCAACAGTGGCCCTTAACACCCCCGCGTCCGGGCCGGACGAACTCCACGCCGTCACTATAGGTATACTTACCTATAAGCGGCCCTGGTCGGTCCGAAAAACCCTCGACAGCCTGCGTCAGGCCCGAGTGGTCGGCCCGTCCGCCATCCCGGCGGACACACGCCACGCCATCACCGAGGTGGTCGTGATCGACAACGACCCGGAGGCGTCGGCCACCGAGGTGGTGCTCGCCTGGGCCGACGAGCACGGGCTGGGCGACGTGGTGCGCCACGTCCACGAGCCCGAGCCCGGCCTCGCCGCGGCCCGCAACCGCGCCCTCGACGAGGCGACGGGGGTCGTCCTCGTCTTCATCGACGACGACGAGACCGCCGAGGAGGGCTGGCCCCACGGCCAGCTCGAGGTGCTCCAAACCACGGGCGCCGCCCTGGTGGGCGCCCCCGTCCTGACCGCCTTCGAGGACAAGCCACCGGCCTGGGTGACCACCGGTGGCTTTTTCGACCGCGACGACCCGCCCCACGGCAACGCCGTGCCCTGGCTGCGATCGGGCAACCTCGCCATCGACCTGACCCGGACCCGCGAGGCCGGCGTCCGCTTCGATCCCGCCTTCGCCTTCACCGGCGGGGAGGACGTGGCCTTCAGCCGGGCCGCCGTGGCCGCCGGCCTCGACCTGCGGTGGTCGGCCCGGGGGGCGGTCACCGAACTGGTCGGTCCGGACCGGACGACGGCCCGCTGGTTGGCGAACCGGGCCCGGCGGGCCACCGCCTCCTATGTGCGGGCCAATCTGGCCCAGGAGGACGGGTTTCGGCCCCGAGGCTCGTTCGCCGCCCGGGGTGTCATCCGTCTCGTCCAGGGCGTGGCGACTGTGCTGGTGGGCGCGGTGACCCTAAACTACGCCCGAGTGGTGAGGGGCGTGACGTTGTTGCACCGAGGTTTCGGCTTCCTGGAAGGCTTACTGGGTCGCCGGAGCAGGAGTTACGGCGCAGGGACGGGCCCGGGAACGGGCGACGAACCGGGCCGAACGGCCATGGAGGCACACGGTGAATAGCCCAGGGATACCTCCGACAGCCATGACTCCGGCCGGCGGTAGCATGAAGGGTCCCGCCGCACCAGCTACCTACTCGAATGAGGGGGCGCACCCATGATGTATCAGAGCGCAACGACGGCCCCGGAGGCCGCACGCCTGGAGGACTACCTCCGGGCGGTTCAGCGCCACAAGTGGGTGGTCGTCGCCCTCACCTTGCTCGGACTGGCGGGAGCCCTGCTCTTCACCGCCACCCGTACCCCGACGTACACGGCGACGGCCAGCGTGCTGCTGCGCCCGACGCCGGTGGGCTCGATCGACGGCAACCGCCTGGTCGACCCGAACCTGGAGAGTGAGCGTCTGATCCTCGCCTCCAACGCCACGTCCAATCAGGTGATCACCGACATGGGGCTCAACACCACCCCGGGTGCCCTGCTCGAGAACCTCGAGGTCGACTTCCGGCCCGATTCCGAGGTGCTGAACGTCAACTACACCTCTCTCGACGCCGCCGCAGCGGCCACGGCCGCCAACTCCTTCGCCAACAACTACGTGACCAACCGGGAGACGGCGGCCGTCGGCTTCTACGACACGACGATCGAACAGGCGGAGACCCGGGCTCAGGAGCTCGGAGCCCAGGCCGGCGAGCTGGCCACGGTGGTGGCCGGCCTCCAGTCCGACCGTTCACTCGTCGGCGCCGAGCCGGACAGTCCGCAGCGGACCGAGCAGCTCAACGCCATCACCACCCAGATCAACACCATCCAGACCGAGGTCAACGCGATCAACACCGAGATCCGCAACCTCAACGCCGACGCCGCCGAAGCCCGCAACGAGCTGGCCACCCGGGCCACGTCCGGCGAGGTGCTGCTCGACGCCACCACGCCAACCACCCCCGACGGCATCCCGCAGAACCTGGTGCTGATCGGCGGCCTCTTCCTCGGCGGTCTGCTCGGCTTCGTCACCGCCTTCCTCCTGGAGCGGCTCGACACCACCGCCCGCGAGTCCGAGGACGTCGCCCTGGCCCTGGGGGCCACCGTGATGGGCGCCATCCCGACCCTGGGCCTCGGCCATCGGGCCGGCCCCAGCAGCCTGATCATGCTCTCCTCAGGGGGCTCGGCCAGAGTGGCGGCGGCCCGAGAGGCATTCCGACGACTGCGCAGCTCGGTCCAGTTCCTCAACTCCTCCAGCGGCGTCAGCTCGCTGATCGTCACCAGCTCCTCCCCCGCCGAGGGCAAGAGCCTCACCTCGGCCAACCTGGCCATCGCCCTGGCCCAAAACGGCTCCCGCTGTGTGCTGGTGTCGGCCGATCTGCGCCGCCCCACGCTGGAGAAGCTGTTCGGCATGGAGGGCAACCGCCCCGGCCTGTCCGAGTACCTGGCCGCCGCCGCCGAGCTCAACGCCGAGAAGGTCCCCGGTATCGACAACCTGTGGCTGATCCGCTCCGGCACCCCACCCAACAACCCGGGTGAGCTGCTGAACTCCGATCGCTTCGAGCAGATGGTGAAGGAGCTGGAGCGGGAGGACGTCGAATACGTCGTCGTCGACACCCCACCCGTGCTGAGCACCGCCGATGCGGTGTCGGCCGCCCGCTACGTCGACGGCGTCATCGTCGTCGTCGACACCGAGCGCACCGAGACCTCCGACCTCCTGCAGGTCCGGGCCGATCTCGAGCGCAGCGGCTCCAAGCTCCTCGGTGCGGTGATGAACCGCCAGAAGTTCGAGCGGGGTGGCCTGTTCAAGCGCGACAAGTACGCCTACTACCGCAGCGACAGCCCGAGCTGATGACGCTCGCTCTGCCCGCCGCACAGAGCGCCACCCTCGCACCCAGCTACCGACGGGTCGTCACCGCGGCCCAGGCCGGGCTGTTCGAACAGGTGATGGTGGTGCTGACGACGTTCGTGTTCCTCCATCAGGATCCGACCGACTGGTTCCGCTCCCGGTCCGACCTGTTGGAGGCGTCCAATCCCCTGATCGTGGCCGTCGAGCTGGCCCTGATCGCCGTGGCCTTCGCCCGGGTGGCGGGCAGTATCGACCTCCTGATCAGCATGATCCGGCTCGAACCCCTGATCTACGTGTTCTCGGGGCTGACGTTCGCCTCGCTGTTCTGGTCGGCCGACCCGGCCGAGACGTTCAACGCCGCCGTCGCCTTCATCGCCGTCACCGCCTACGGCTCGTACCTGGTGATGCGCTTCGCCCTCGACCAGATCATTCGGCTGCTGGCGATCATGTTCGTGCTCAGCGCAGTGCTCAACCTGGCCTTCGTCCTCGCCTTCCCCGAGTTCGCCATCGATCGAGGTGGCAACCTCACCGGTGTGTTCGCCCAGAAGAACGCCCTGGGCTTCGTGGCCGTGGTCGGCATCCCCACCCTGATGATCGCCTCCCGGTCGCACCGCACCGGTCGCATCCTCTACCTGCCGGCGATCGGCATCCTGACGTATCTGCTGTGGGGCTCGGAGTCGAAGACCATGCTCCTGGCCACCGCCGGGCCGGCGTGTCTGATGTTCGTCTACCACCTGTTCCGCGGCCGTCGAACCCTCCGGGGTGCGGTGATCATGTCGATGGCCGGGAGTGGGATCTTCGCCGCCGCCTTCGCCACGGCCAACATCGCCCTGCTGGCCCAGTGGCTGGACAAGGACGTCACCCTGACCGGTCGGGTGCCGATGTGGCAGCAGCTGTACCCGATCTTCACCGAGCGCTGGCCCATCGGCTACGGCTACGGCGCCGCCTTCGGCGGCTACTTCAGCCCGGTTCACGAGCTGTGGATCCAGTCCCGCTGGAACCCGAGCCACGCCCACAACGCACTGCTCCACATCGCTCTGGAGGTCGGCGTGCTGGGCGCCATCATCTTCCTTGTGCTCTACCTGCGCACGGTGTCCCGGGCCATCAAGATCGTGGCCGTGGTGCCGGGCGCCGTCGGCCTGTGGCCCCTCACCTTTCTCACTACCGTGCTGCTGATCTCGATCACCGAGTCGGGAGTCACCTCCAACACGCTGGCCTGGATGATGATGGTGGTGGCCGTGCTGTCGGTCGGGTTCCACCTGCGCTACCGGCGGGACATCGGCCTGACCGACGATCAGCCGCTCGGCCCGGGCTCGGCCCTTCCCGCCGGGGTCGGTGCCTTCACCGGTCACCCCGATGGGAACGACACCATCGACCTGCTGGCCGACGGTCAGTCGCCGACCGAGCTGGTGCCCACCCCCACCTCGTAGGCACCGGCCGAGGCCTCGGCCGCCGGCCGGGCCACACCGTCGATGTCGGCCGGGATGCGAGGGTCGGTGACCAGCGCATGGCCTACGACCACGCTCGTGGGGAAGGGGCGGAAGTCGGCCGACACCGGATCGACACCGGGGGCGACGAGACCGGCGTCGTTGATGATCACCAGGTCGAGGACGGTGGCCGGCCCCCGCCCGGTGTCGGTCACCAGCACGTTGCCCCCCATCTCCACGTCGGCCGAATCGTCGACGGAGAACGGGGGCACGCCGTTGCGGGCCCAGAGGAGGTTGTTCAGCACCCGCACGCCTTCGGCCTCACCGGCGGCGATCTCCACCGGCCCGCCCTCCAGAGTGGCGGTCCGACCGTTGTGGTAGGCGGTGTTGTGGATGATGTCGACCCACGACGATTCGAGCACGAGGACCGCCCGACCGCCGTTGTCGAACACCAGGTTGTTGGCCACCAGGATCCGGCCGGTGTAACCGGTCTCGTCGGTCTGGTCGATGATGATCCCGTTGCCGTCGGTGATCGTGTCCTTGTCGGTGTGCCAGCGGGAGTAGACCCGGTTCTCGTTGCGGTAGACCACGTTGCCGATGATGCGATCGTGGTAGCCGTCGGCATCGGGACCGTCGCCGTTGTCGACCGAGTGCCAGAACGAGATCCCGCTCCCCTGCTCGGTGCCCCAGAAGGCGTTGTCGAACACCTCGTTGGCCACGATCTCGAGGTTGGACGACTCGACGCTGGCGATCCCGCCGACGGCCATGTCGGAGATGACGTTGTCGGCCAGTCGGACGTGGTGGGAGTTGCGGATCAGCATCCCCCAGCCGTACGCGTTGTCGACCCCGAACCCCTCCCCCCGGACCCGGATCCCGCTCACCTCGACGTAGTCGCCTCGCACCACGAGACCGTTGCCGTCGTTGGCCACGATCTCGGGCTCGGCCCCGGGGGCCGCCGTCACCCGGATCCAGCTCTCGGCCGTGCCGCTCACGTCGATCGTGTAGTGGGCGTTGCCCGGCTCGGTCGTCTCGTCGTAGCGGCCGGACAGCAGGTAGAGGGTCTGGCCGGGCTCCATCCGGTCGAGCGCTCCCTGCAGGGTGGCGAAGGGGGCGGCGGGGGTCTGCCCGTCATTGGCGTCGTCCCCGGTCTCGGGGCTGACGAAGAAGGTGGCGGGGTCGGTGTCGGTCTCCACGTCCTCCTGGGAGGGGGCGGCCACGATCTCGGGCAGAACGGCGCCCCGCACCTGTTCCGACACCACCCGATCGGGTTCGATCACGGTGGTCACCGGGGCGCTGACATCGCTGCCGGAGCAGGCGGTCAGGCCGACCAGACCGACGACGGCGGCGCGCCGGAGCGGACCCCGTGGAGGCGTCGAGGTCGGCGAAGACCGACGGCGGCGGATGGAGGCGGGGCGGGATCGACTTGTGCGGCGGGACAAGGTCGGTACTCCTGGGTTGCGGGAACTACACGGATAGGGACTGTCGTGTCGGCGGGGGCGCTCCCCTTGCGTCTCGGGCGCTGAGGCCGACGGCGATCAGGGCGAGGACGGCGGTGAGGTACAGCTCGCTGACCATCGTGGTGAACACCGCCGTGCGCCAGGTGCCGTCGGGCAGCAACCACAGGTTGAGGCCGAAGTTGACGGCGGCGGCGCTGAGCGTGGCGTAGACCCGCCACCACTGGTTGTCCGAGGCGCTGAGGGCGTTGCCCATCAGGTACTGCAGGGCCCGGATGAGCGGCAGGGCGCCGAGGAGTCGGATGGCGTCGACGGCCTCGTTCCAGTCGTCGCCGGCCAGCAGCGGCACCAGCGGCGCGAACAGGGCCATGCCCACGCCGACAGCGGCGCCGAGGGCGGCCATCGGGGGAACCAGGGAACGGGTCACCCGGAGGGCGGGACGGATCCCGTGCTTGCCCGCTTCGAACAGGTCGGCGTCGCTGGCCCGCATCACGATCCGCAGCGGCAGGTAGCCGAACTGCACGATTCGGCCTGCGGCTCCGTAGATACCGGCGTCGTTCTCGTGCCCGTAGCCCGAGAGCATCGGCCGATCCGACACGTCGACCAGGCTCTCCGAGCCGGAGTTGGCGGCGAAGGGCGCTCCCTCCCGCAGGTCGGCGAAGCTGAGGAACCGCAGGCCGGGCGAGGCGCCGAACACCCGCCAGATGTAGCCGAAGGCCAGCACCACGGCGATGCCGAATGATACGAAGCTGGCCCAGGCCCAGGCCAGGAGCGACCCCCCACCGAACAGCACGAACCACCCGAGCGCCCCCAGGCGGCACAGTACGACCAGCAGCCGGATCTGGGCCGCCTCCTTGAGCCGTCGAGTGCCGTTGCCGACGTACACCGCCAGCTCGGTGAGGGTGAAGAAGTTGGCCTGGGAGATGACGAACAGGATCACGACCGAGCGGTCGACGTTGCGCAGGACGAGGGGTTGCAGCGCGATCAGCAGGACCGAGGTGAGGCCGAGGGTGATGATCGAGGCCGACGTGGCCCGACGCCACGCCTGCTGCAGGTCCATGCCCTGGGAGACCCGCTTGATCAGCAGCACGTGGGCCCCGAAGCCGCCGAGGCTGGTGGCGGCCATCGCCACGCTCAAGGTGGCCGTCATCTGACCGTAGGCCTCGACCGAGAGCACCTTGACCAGGGCGCCGAAGACCAGCAGCGAGCTGACCAGCTGCAACACCTCGACGATCCCGGCCCATCCGGCGCGCTGGGCCAGGCCCTCGGGGCCGACGGCGGCCAGGCGGGCGGTGAGACGGCGGATCATACGGTCATCGGTCCTCGGAGACGGCCCCGTCGCCACTGGGGGCCGGACCGCCGACAGGCGGCAGGATCAGCTGCGACGCAGACGGCCGGGCAGGGCCCGACCGAAGGAGTACAGGAACTTGCTGTTGGTGATCAGGTACCGGCGCCACAGGCGGCCGGGCTCCTGCAGCAGGCGGTAGAGCCACTGCAGGCCGACCCGCTGCATCCACGCCGGCGGCGAGGACAGCGTCCCGGCGCCGTAGTCAAAGGCGGCGCCGACGGCCAGCATGGCGGCGTTGACCTTGCCCTGGTGGGTGGCCACCCAGCGCTCCTGGCGGGGGCAACCCCGACCGACGAGGACGACGCCGGCCCCGGAGTCGTTGATGGTGGCGATGTCGGCCTCGTCCTCCTCGGGGGTGGGTTCCCGGAAGCGATCCGACTGGACGCCGGCGATCACGGCCGAGGGGAAGCGGCGCTTGATCTCGGCCACGAAGAGCTCGCAGGTCTCCTCGGTCGAGCCGAACAGGAAGATGCCGATGCCTTCGGCGGCGGCGGCCTCGATGACGTGCCAGGTGAGGTCGGGACCGTAGACCCGGTCGTCGAGGGCGGTGCCGTGGAGGGTGTTCATGGCCCAGCGGACCGGCTGGCCGTCGGGGGTCACGAGATCGATGTTGTTGACCAGCCGGCGGAAGCCGTCGTCGTCCACCGCCTCCATCAGACCGTGCACCGCCAGGGCGGAGACGGCGTACGAGCGACGCTCGCGGGCGGCCGCCATGATGCGCTCGGTGGCGTCGTCATAGGTGGTGACGGTGATGCCGACCCCGAACAGGTCGACCTTGTCCCCCATCTCGACCGTTGCCGTCATGACGCCTCCCACCGGTCGACACCGTGGCGATGGATGTCGGTGAGGATGCCCTTGATGTCGTACTGCAGCTTGAACGACGGGTAGTGGTCGCCGAACTTGCGGATATCGGAGATCCACCAGATGTGATCGCCGATCCGGTTGTCCTCGGTGTAGGACCAGTCGAGTTCCTTGCCGGCGATCTCCTGGCAGAGGTCGATGGCCTCCAGCATCGAGCAGTTGGCGTGGCGCCCGCCGCCGATGTTGTAGGCCTCGCCCGGCTTCGGGTCCTTGCGGAACACGTCGAAGGCGTTGACCAGGTCATCGGCGTGGATGTTGTCCCGTACCTGTTTGCCCTTGTAGCCGAACACCGTGTACGGCTCGCCGGTGGCCGTGCACTTCATCAGGTAGGCCAGGAAGCCGTGCAGCTGGGCCCCGGAGTGGCCGGGGCCGGTGAGGCAACCCCCACGGAAGGTGCCGGTCTTGAGGCCGAAGTAGCGGCCGTACTCCTGGCAGAGCACGTCGGCCGCCACCTTCGAGGCGCCGAAAAGGCTGTGGGTCGAGTTGTCGAGCGACATCTCCTCGGGGATGCCGTGCTCGAACCACTCGTGCTCGGCGTCGATCTCCCACCGCTGCTCCAGCTCGACGAGGGGCAGCCGGTTGGGGGTGTCGCCGTAGACCTTGTTGGTCGAGGTGAAGATGAACACCGCCTCCGGGGCGTGTTGGCGGGTGGCCTCCAGCAGGTTCAGTGTGCCGGTGGCGTTCACCTCGAAGTCGGTGAAGGGCTCCTTGGCCGCCCAGTCGTGCGACGGCTGGGCCGCGGTGTGCACCACCAGGCTGATGTCGCCGCCATAGGTGGCGAACAGCTTGGCCACGCCGTCTCGATCACGGATGTCGAGATCCTCGTGTCGGTAGTTGGCCAGCTGTTGCTGGTGCTCCGACACCGCCCACGACGTCGACGCTTCATCGCCGAAGAAGTAGGCACGCATGTTGTTGTCGACGCCGATGACGACGTCGAACTCGGACGAGAAGTACCGGACGGCTTGGGCTCCGATGAGCCCTCCGGATCCGGTGATGATTGCGATCTCCACCAGGCCTCAGCTCTTCCAACTGGTCTAGGTCCGGCTCCCCGGACGGCGCCCCGAGTGTACGAGGCTAGCGACGGCCGCGGCGCCCGCCCCCGCCAGTACGACGACCTTGGGTTGGACTCCCCACCGCCGCACCGCGCCCAGTGGTACCGGTCACACCGAGCACCCGCAACCTGCGGCGGCGGCCGGCGATTGGTCGCGGAGGGCGATCAGCGACCGCGGAGGGTCATCACCACGCCGCCGCCGGCGATGACGGCCGCCGTGGCGAGGGCGGCGACCACCAGCGGCACCCAGTGCTCCTGGTCGGAGCCGGCGGGGTCGACGCCGTCGGCCAGCGCCACCTCGCCCTCGCCGTCGCCGGCGGGGTCACCGCCACGGGCCCGCTCGGGGGTGAGTTCGAGGTCGTGGGGGCCGGGGGTCGATCCCCTGGAGTCGGCCGGTCCGACCGAGCCCGACACGCCGGAGGGCAGACCGTGGGGGTCGGTCGCCGACTCGGCCAGCGAACCGATCGAACCCTCGACGAACGCCAGCTCCCAGGGGATCTCGACCTCGTCGGGCCGGGTCGTGCCGGTGTCGGGATCGGGGTCCGGCTCGAGCCGGTCGGGAAGCTTGAACACGGTGGTGGTCGTGGCCGCCTGGTCGAGGCCCTCCGCAGGGTCGGCCGTGGTCGGGGTGGTCGAGGGCTGGGCCGTGGTGGTGGTCGACGGCACCTCGAGAGTCGGGGTGGTCGAGCCGCCGACGGTGACCGGGACCGTGGTCGTCGGGGCCGTGGTGCTGGTGGGGGCGGCCGTCGTCGTCGGTGCCGTCGTCGTGGTGCTCGACGTCGTGGTGGTGGTCGTGGGAGCGGTGGTGGTCGTGGTGGCCCCGCCGCCTGCGAGGGCGAAGCCCGAGCCCGGGCCGCTACCGGCATCGGCGGTGCCGGAGACGCCGAGGGCCGGGACCGGGCCGACGAAGTCGGCGGCCGTCACCTGGATCTCCGAGCTGCCGGCCGTCACCCCGTAGTTGCCGGAGGCGACCACGTTGGAGGCGCCGGACGGGGTCCCCTCGGCGAGCCAGCCCTGGGCGGCCCAGAAGACGTTGTCCCGGATGTTGATCGGGTGGGGACCGAAGTCCTGCGTGGCCCGGACCCGAATCCCCCGGGCGGAGCCGGGCAGGTCGCGCAGGCCCCAGATCGTGTTGCCGATCACGTCGACGCCGCCGTGGCCCACCCAGATGGCCCAGTCGTTCGAACCCGAGGTGCCGGTCAGGTTGACGTTCCAGATCCTGTTGCCGGTGATGGTGACCTGGTCGAGCTGCGTCGGGTGGGGATTCGGGGTGGCGTTGACGTAGTGGGCCGAGATGGCGCCACCCGAGATGGGGGCCAGGTCGTGGATGAAGTTGCCGCTGGCGGTGATGTCGCGGGTCCCGGGCTTGATGTCGATCCCCTCGGCTCCGGTGTAGGAGATGTCGTTGCCCGTGATCTCCACATCGGAGGTGACGTCGACCCACTCGACCGAGCCGTACCCGATGTACACGCCCTCACCGAACTCGGGGTGGGTCTGACCGGTGTAGGTGACCACGTTGTCCTCGACCAGGACATGCGAACTCGGCGCGTGGGTGCTCCAGTGGCCTGCGACGTTGATTCCGGCGTGGCCGATGCTGGTCACCGTCGACTCGGCGATGCGGATCGGGTTCCCCGCGCTTCCGTGGCACTGCATGCAACGGATGCCGAACTGGGCGTTGCGAACGTTGACCCCGACGGCGTGGACGTGGTTCACGTGGAGGATGTCGAGGGCCCCGAACCCACTGCTCTGGTCGCCCGGGTCGATCCACACCCCGGGGTCGGCCGTGATCACGATCGGCGAGCCCGCCGTGCCGTGGGCGCCGGTGGCGGTGCCGCCGTCGTTGTCGCCCCGGTAGACGAGGCGGGCGTTGATCGTGGCGGTAAGGCGGATGACGTCGCCGGGGACGGCGGCGGCCACGGCGGCGTCCCACTCCGCCTCGGTGGCGGCGGTGTGGGTGACGCCGGAGCCGACCGGGGCCACGCCGTCCTCGGCCGCTCGCTCCTCGCCACCGATGTCGAGGCCGTTGGCGGTGGCCAGCATCGTGACCGCGACGAAGAGCAGCAACAGGGCGGCGACAGATGCTCGTCGATGCAGGGCGAGGCGGTTGGCCATGCCCCTGGCAATCGACGCGCGATCGGGGCCCCTTTAGAAACCGCCGGGTCGGTGCGGGCCCTTCGGCCCGGGTCGTGAGCCCCTAGACGGTGGCGACGGGGAGCGGGAAGTGGGCGTCCTGTTCGGCCCGGATCTGCTCCAGGAGCCGCCCCTCGGGCACCACGACGTCGTCGTAGGTGAGAGCCTGATCCTTGGGTACGTCGTTCTTGAGGACGCACCCCTCGGCCATGCCGATCGGCAGCAGACGCTCGGTCCGGGTGACGTCGTGAGCCTCGCACAGGCCGTAGGTGTGGAACCCACCGAGGCCGTCGAGGGTGGAGCCCGCCGTGAGGTGGGTCTTGGCCATCGAGATGACGTCGACCGTGGGCCCGAAGGTGGGCTCGATGGTCGGGTCGTTGAACAGCACGGCCCGGGCCGCCGAGTTCGGCACCTCGAAGTGACAGAGGTGGTAGGGCACGTAGAACGAGTAGAGGGGGCCGTCGCCGAGCTTCCCGTACTTGAAGTACATGTGCTGGTGGGGGTCGTCGTGCTTGGCGAAGACGTACACCCCCGGGCTGGGCCGGGTGCCGACGACGTAGTCGACCACGCCGCCCAGCTCCTCCAGGCGATCGATGTCGTAGAACTTCACGGCGTCGTCGATGAAGCCGTCGAAGTCGGGCCCGAGCATGCCCCGCTGGAGGACGGTGAAGCCGGTGGCATTGGCCACCACGGCCTGCTCGAAGGCGATCTTGGTGCCGTCGGCGAAGCTGGTGACCATCTCCGGCGTCGCCCCCCACTCGGCGGCGAAGCGGGCCTGGGTCTCGGGAGTCCGGTAGTGGTCGAGCATGCCCTTGATGTTGCCGGCGACCAGCGGGGTGGCCCCGATGCCCTCGACGAAGCGGAGCAGGTTCATCTCGACGCCGGGCTGATCGCCGTCGCAGCCGGTGTAGACCACGCCGGCGGCATCGGCCTTGACCTTGAGGATGGGGCCGACGACGGCGTCGAGTTCGGCGTTGAGCATCACCACGTGCTTGCCGCCGGCGATCGAGTCGAGCACGACGGGCAGGGCGTAGTGGATGGTGCCGGTGCCCTCGATCACGCAGTCGATCAGGTCGCACTCGGTGGCGACCTTGTGGTCGCTGGTGTAGGCGAAACGGCCGGCCTCGATGGCGGCGGTCAGTTCGGCCGGGGTGTTGACCTCGATCGGATCGTCGATGCCGGCCTCGGCGAAGCACTGGATGGCGTTGGCCGCCGTCCGGTTGACGATGACCGACAGATCCATGCCCTTGGTGTGCTTGGCGATTCGATTCGTCATGCCCCGGGCGATGAATCCGGCACCGATCGCGGCGATGCGAACGGGCTTACCCTCGGCCTCCCGCTGTTCGAGGGCCCGGTCGATGATGATCATGTCGGCTTTCTCCCAAATGCTTCTTTGTCGATGTCGGCCAGCAACGGCCAGGCGGCATCCTTTGCCGAAACCGACTCCACCGCCACGGGCCACGCCAAACCGAGGTCAGGGTCGTCGTACCGAAGGCCCGCTTCATAACCGGGTGCGTAAAATTCACTGACCTGATACATGACTTCGGCATTCGGCGTCAGGGTTTGATAGCCGTGGGCGAATCCGGCCGGGACGTAGAGCGCCCGCCGGTTCTCGGCACTCAGCTCGACGCCGAACGACTGCCACCGCGTCGGCGAGTCGCGCCGGGTGTCGACGATCATGTCGTACACGGCGCCGGCCACGCACCGCACCAGCTTGATCTCGCAGTAGGGCGGCAGCTGCAGGTGCAGGCCCCGCAGCGTGCCGGGGTCGGCGTTGAAGCTCATGTTCCCCTGGGCCGAGACCGGCACGAGGCCGTGCTCCTCGAACTCGCGGGTGCAGTACCAGCGGGCGAAGAAGCCACGCTCATCGGAGATGGGGTCGACGTCGATCGTCCAGGCCCCTGCAAGCGGTGTCTCGGTGAAAATCATGCGGTCATCAGCCCCTGATACCTCGACAGCTGGTCGACGGTGAGATCCCGGGCCGACTCGCCCTGGTAGTACCGGGAGTACCAGTCGACGATCCAGTCGATGGCGGTCGGCAGGTCGAGGGTGGGCCGCCAGCCGAGCTGACCCCGGGCCTTGGACGAGTCGAGGCGGAGCAGCGTGGCCTCGTGCGGGCCGTCGCTCTCCACCCGCCACGGCGCGTCGCCCTGCCAGCGCTCGGCCATGCGCTCCACGATCCAGGCCACCGGTTGGGTGTCGGCGTCGCCGGGCCCGAAGTTCCAGCCGTCGGCGAAGTCGTTGCGACCCTCGGCCAGGTTCTGGGCCAACATCAGGTAGCCGGCCAGGGGTTCGAGCACGTGCTGCCAGGGACGGACGGCTTCGGGGCGTCGGATGACGACCTCCTCCCCGACCGACCAGGCCCGGATGATGTCGGGGATCAGCCGGTTGGCGGCCCAGTCCCCGCCGCCGACCACGTTGCCGGCGCGGGCGCTGGCCACCAGGGCCGCCCCCTCGCCGTCGAAGTACGAGCGGCGCATGGCCGAGGTGACCAGCTCGGCGCAGCCCTTGCTGGCCGAGTAGGGATCGTGGCCGCCCATCGGTTCGTTCTCCCGGTAGCCCCAGACCCACTCGTTGTTCTCGTAGCACTTGTCGGAGGTGACGCTGACCACCGCCCGCAGCCCGGGGGCCCGGCGGGCGGCGTCGAGGACGGCGGCGGTGCCGACGACGTTGGTGGCGAAGGTCTCGACCGGATCGTCGAACGACTGACGGACGATGGCCTGGGCCGCCAGGTGGAGGATGACGGTGGGCTCGGTGTCGACCACCAGCGAGGTGAGGGCGTCGGCGTCGACGATGTCGCCGTAGTGGGTGGCGACGTCGGTCTCGACGGCGGCGGCGGTGAACAGGGCGGGGTCGGTGGCCGGCTTCTTGGCGTAGCCGATCACGTCGGCCCCCATCTGCTGCAACCAGAGGGCCAACCACGAGCCCTTGAATCCCGTGTGGCCGGTGACCAACACCCGTTGCCGGGACCAGAAAACCGGATCGATCATGACGACACTCCTGAGGTGCACGGCAGTCCAGGACGGACTGCTACCACGACACGCCCCCCGACGGACTGAGCGACTGGCGGGCCCGGAGCGGCCGGCGACGGTCGGGTTCGAGGGTAACCACCGCATCGGACCGTGGGGCGTCGTGGGGGAACTTCCCCCGCCTCTGGGTGGAACTCCCAGCCAACCGGGTTCGGCAGCGGGGAGCACTAACCTGATTCCACCCTTGACGAGTGGTCCCGCCCACCGCCGAGGGTTTGGCGTCGGCGCAGCTTGCGATCGGACGCCACTTCCCGCCGCAATCAACAACGAGGTAGTCCGATGGGCAACCGCTGCAGCCTCACGCGCCCGGTTTGGGGCAACCCATGACCGGCCGAGAACCGACCCTCGACGACGAGCTCCAGCTGAGCGACTACCTGCAGATCCTTCGACGCCGGTGGCCCTGGGTGGCGCTGACCACGGGGGCGGTGATGCTGCTCGCCATCGTGGTGACCGTGGCCCGGACCGAGTCCTTCGCCGCCACCGCCCACGTCAGCCTGGGCAACTCCGCGGCCCAGGAGGCGATCAACGACCCCCTCTTCGACAACGCCCGGACCGCCGATCGCGAGCTGTCGAACGAGGTCAACCTGGCCCAGAGCGACGCCGTGCGAGGCGACGTCGAAGCCCAGTTGGCGGTGGAGCCCGACATCGACATCACGGCCGACGACGAATCGGACTCGCTCCGCTTCACTGCGACCGCCGCCGACGCCGATGCCGCCGCCCTCTACGCCAACACCTGGGCCGAGGTGTACGTCGAGTACAAGCGCCGGGAGGCGACCGACTCGATCGCCGAGGCGATCGTCGTGTTCGAAGCCGACCTGGCCGACCTCCGGGCCGAACGTCGCGCCCTTCGCCTGCCGATCGACGAGCTCGAGGATCAGCTGGTGGCCGCCGTCACGCCCGAGCGTCAGGCCCAGCTCCAGACCCAGCTCGATCGCCTGAACACCGAGCTGAGCACCGAGTTCAACCTGCTCGACACCCGTATCGAGGCCGTGGCCGAGAACATCACCCAGCTGGAACTCAACCGGCGCCTGGCCGCCACCGGGACCGCCCGGGTGGTGCAGGTGGCGGCCAGCCCGCTGGAACCGACCAACGGCTCGCTCGGCCGCAACCTGGTGCTCGCCACCTTCGTCGGCCTCATGGCCGGCGTGGCCGCCGCCATCGTGGTCGAGAGCCTCGACCGCACGATCAAGACCACCGAGGACCTCGCCCCCTTCGGGCTGCCGGTGCTGGGCGTGATCCCGGCGCCGGGCAAGGCCTTCCCCGAACACGAGCTGCCGCTGGCCACGATGCGCCATGTCGGCACACCGGTGGCCGAGGGCTATCAGAAGGTGCGCACCGCCCTCGAGTTCGCCCTCCTGGGTCGGGAGATCAACTCGTTGCTGATCACCAGCGCCAACCAGTCGGAGGGCAAGACCACGCTCTCGATCAACCTGGCCTGGGCCATGAGCGCCGTCGACCACCGGGTGGCGCTGGTCGACGTCGACTTCCGCCGGCCCCGCATCCACGAGGTGTTCAACTGCCCACCCAAGCCCGGCATCTCGGACAACCTCCTGTCGGACATCCCGCTCAAGCAGTTGGCGCTCCGGGTCGACGAGCACGGCAGTCGGAACCTGATCGTGATCCCCACCGGCACCGAGCCCCCGAGCCCGGCCGACTTCGTGGCCTCCCCGGCGTTCACCTCGCTGATCCGCAACATCGAGGCCCAGGCCGACCTGGTCGTGCTGGACGCCCCGCCCGTGCTGCCGGTGTCCGACGCCCCCTCGATCGGTCGCCAGGTCGACGCCGTGGTGGTTGCGGTGAAGGCGGGCAGCACCCGACGGGATCAGCTGACCGAGACCCTGGAGGATCTCCGGGGTGTCGGGGCAGACGTGATCGGGCTGTGCCTGGTCGGCGGCAAGTCGTCGAGCCTCTACGAGAGCTACGGGCCCGACTCCGAGTCGCCGAACCGTCGGCGCCTCCTCAAGCGTGCGCCCTCGGCGTCGTCGGGTCGGACGACGACCACGGCGGCCCCGACCCGACGCCAGCCGACCAAGCAGGCGATCCGGCAGCCGACCGACACCCCCTCGGGGTCCGGGTCCGGGTCGATCACGGTCGACGTCCGCGACCAGCCCAAGGAGAGCTCGAACGGTGGTGCGAAAACCAGTGTCGGGTACGGCTCGACCAGGAAATCGACACGTCGCCTCATCCAGGACGACGATTCGACGTCCACCCTCGGCTGATTAGTGCTTCAAAACGCGTCCAGTTCTTGCAAAAGCAACTAGACGACAGCCGATGGCAGTGGTTGGGCAGATTCCCTCAACTGCGTCGAAGCAACCAAGGGCGGCCCCGACGACATGGTAGAAATGGGTCCTCGGGGCAGTCAGTCGAATACGAGGGATGAGGGGCGGACAGCGGGCCGATGGGAGAGAGAAGCGTGTTGACGCGATCGCCGAGCCCACATCTGTCACAGCTGCTCCTCGACGCCGTCGTCGTCACCGCCGGATGGGGCACTGCCCTGGTGCTGACCAACATCACCCTCGAGTTCGAGCGGTCGACGGAGCGGTCGCTCGTCGTCACCGTGATCGCCGCCATCACCACGCTGCTGATCATGGAGCGGCGTGGGCTGTACGCCGGGCGCCCGACGCTCCCCCGCACCGACGAGATCTCCCGGGTGTTCATGGCCGTGCTCGGCGGCGCCTCCGCCGTGGCCGTCGTCGGCGCCTTCGCCGACTGGAGCATCGGGGCCAGGGAGATCCTGCTGGGCTGGTTCCTGGTCTTCACCGGGCGCACGCTGGCCCGAGGTCTGATCCGCACCCTGGCCACCGAGATCCCGGAGGCCTCACGCCCCGAGACCGTCGTCGTCGTCGGCACCGGTGAAGAGGCCAGCGACCTCGTCGAGCTCATCACCGATCACCCCGAGGCCCGCTTCGACGTGGCCGGCGTCATCGGCAACCTCGCCGTCGCCGAACGGTGCGGCCTGGCCGAGCACTGGTTGGGCCCGACGACCCGCTTGATCGAGCTCATGCACCAGCACGAGGCCTCCGGCGCCATCGTCACCGCCACCGGCTTCCGGGGCACCCAGTTCCGGGAGATCACGACCGAGCTCTTCCAGTCGGGCTACGACGTGCACCTGTCCACCGGCATCAGCCGCATGGGTGAGGGGCGCTTCTCGGTACGGTCGCTGTCGCACGAGCCGCTGGTGGTCATGGAGCGCAACCCGGTCCGTCCTACGCACGTCTTCGCCAAGCGGGCCGTCGACATCATCGGGGCATCCGTGCTGCTCATCCTCGCCGGCCCGGTGATGTTGGCCACCGCCGCCCTCATCAAGCTGGAGGACCGCGGGCCGATCATCTACGCCGCCCCCCGAGCCGGCCGCCGGGGTCAGTTCTTCTCCATGCTGAAGTTCCGGTCGATGGTGCGCAACGCCGATGCGCTCAAGGCCCAGATGGAGGCCGACAACGAGCGCACCGGGCCGCTGTTCAAGATGTCGAACGACCCCCGCATCACCCGGGTCGGGCGCATCATCCGCGAGACTTCGATCGACGAGCTCCCACAGCTGATCAACGTGTTGAAGGGCCACATGAGCCTGGTCGGACCACGGCCCGCCCTGCCCGAGGAGGAGGCGGCCTTCGACGAGGAGCTGCGCGACCGCTTCGGCGTGCGGCCCGGCATCACCGGCCTGTGGCAGGTGGAGGCCCGCTCCAACGCCGCCTTCAACGCCTATCGCCGCCTCGATCTGCACTACGTGGAGAACTGGACCCTGTCCCTCGATTTCCGGATCCTGCTGGCCACGGTCGAGCAGGTCGTGATCTCACTGTTCCTGCTGCCGCTCAAGGCCTTCCGGAACGCCGGTGCCAGCACCGACGGCATCGCCACCACGGTCGCTCCCAAGGCCCGGGGCCGGGCCGACCTCGAGGATCTGGAAGAGGATGTGGTCATCGACCTGCGGGACCGGTCACGGGCCCGGATGGCCGAGGCCGAAGGCCAGGACGCGGCCACCCAGACGGTCGAGCTGCGCAAGATGGGCCACAAAGACTCCGTCTGAGCCCCCGGGCCGACGTCGGAGGGGCGCAGCCGACACTGCCGACACCTCCCGGGACCCGCCGACGAACGTCCGGCTCGCGGTCGATACCGCCTCACCGTGCATCGGCGTGCCAAGGGTGCGGCGGCCGACGCGAGCCGTGCACCTCACCCGCTACGGCGCAGGGAGCGCCGTGCTGCGCCCCGGTGGCGCAGCGGCCCGGGGCTGTCGGCTCTCGGCGGGCCTACCAGACCTTCCAGGGGGCCTCGTCGTCGGCCCACATCTGGTTTAGCGCCGTGTACTCCCGGTAGGTGTCCATCCCCATCCAGAAGCCGTCGTGGGGGTAGAGGCCCAGTCGCTTCTCACCGGTGAGGGTCTGGAGCGGGGCGTGCTCGAAGAAGTGGAGCGGATCGTCGTCGACCAGGTAGTCGAGGAACTCCCGCCGGAAGGCGAAGAAGCCGCCGGACACCCAGCCCTCGGAGGCCGGCTTCTCGGCGAAGTTGGTCACCACGCCGTCATCGGCCACGCCGAGCTCGCCGTAGCGAGACGTGGGGTGCACACCGGTGACCAGGCCGTAGAGCTCGGACTCGGCCAGCGTGCGAAGCTCACCGCCGAGGTCGACCGGGCCCAGACCGTCGCCGTAGGTCAGCATGAAGTAGTCGGTATCGATCAGGTGGGCGACCCGGGCCACCCGGCCACCGGTACCGGTGTCCATGCCGGTGTCGACGAGGGTGATCTCCCAGTCGTCGAGGGTCTCCGGGTTGTGGTAGCCCAGCTCCCCGGAGGCCACGTTCACCGTCAGGTCCGAGGTGAACTTCTGGTAGTTCAGGAAGTACTGCTTGATGTCCCACGCCTTGTAGCCGAGGCACAGGATGAAGCGACGGTACCCGTGGGCTCCGTACAGCTTCATGATGTGCCACAGGATCGGCCGGTTGCCGACCTCGATCAGCGGCTTTGGCAGCTTCTCCGACGCTTCACGGATGCGGGTTCCCTGGCCCCCGCACAGCACGATGACGGGGATCTCGGACGGGTCTGGCTGGGTCATGGCTTTACCCTAATCACCGCTGGAAGCGAAGAGGCTCAGCCTGGGGACAGTATCCCGTCCCGAGCGACGGGCGGGGCCGTGACCAGGCCGATCAGGTCGGCGGAGGCGGGGGCGGCGCGCTCTTGGTCGCCGCCGTGGCCTCGACGACCTCTTCCTCGACACCGTTGCCGGGAACGCCGGGGCCTTGCTTGGTCCCCTCCCCCATCACCTTGGTCGCCGAGTAGCTGGCGGCCATGTCGGCGGCGGATCGACCGGTGGTCATCACCGTGCCGTTGGCGCCGCCGTCTGACGGCACGACGCCGTTCGGCATCCCGGCGCCCTGGTTGACCGAGGTCCGGGCGCTGCCGCCGAGAGCGCTGTCGGAGCGGGAGGTGTTGCCCTTGGCCGAGCGGCGCGACGGCGAGGTCATCACCGGCAGCAGCTTCTCCTGCAGGGAGCCGAGCTGACGGGCCAGGTCGGTGAGCGGATCGGCCTTCTGCCGGCTGAGCGGGACGGCGAGCACGACGGCGTCGACCAGGTTGGCGAACTGGAGGGTGGAGGCGAGATCGAGCGCCGGGCCACCGTCGATCACGACGATGTCGCCGTTGCGGCGGGCCACGTCGAGCACGGTGGGCACCGTGTCACGCCGCAGGGCGGCCGATGACCGGTCCGGCCCGAGGCCGAGCACGCTCACCGCCGGGTCCATGGTGCGGGTCAGCGACGAGCGGCCCCGCTGATCGGTGAGGGAACCGCCGCTGGCCACGATGGCGGGCACGCCGCCGTCGGCCTGGCCGTTGAACACGGTGGTGACCCGGGGATCGTGCACATCGCCGTCGACCAGGACCACCGACGAGCCGCCGGCGGCGAACCGCTCGGCCATGGCCAGGGCCAGGGTGGTGGAGCCGGCGTTGCGCATGGTGCCGGTGACGACGACGGTGAGGGGCTCGCCGATGCGGGCCAGCGCCTCGGCCCGGACACACAGCTGATCGACGATGGTCGTCGCCGAGCGGGGCAGCGACTGGAAGGCGGCCAGCGGCTTGCGGGCCAGCGAGCGGTAGTACGGCAGCTCGGAGGCGACGGGTGCGCCGAGGATGTCCTCGGCGGCGTCCTCGTCGAGGACCTTGGTCGAGAACCGGGCCCAGGTCAGGGCCACGACGACGCCGGCCATGATGCCGGCCACCAGGCCACCGGCGAGCAGGAAGTTGCCGGCGGGGGGCATCGGGTCGTCGGGGACGACGGCGGGCGAGATGATCGATGTGTTGACCCGGAGGCGGGACTGCTGGTCGAGCTCGTTGAGCGAGGCCTTGAGTCGGGTGAGCTCGTCGAGCACGAGGAGCCGCTGCGACACGGCGTCCGGGTCGACCATCTCCGCGGGCGGGATCGGATCCGGGGTGGCGTCGCCGTCGCGGGGCAGGAACGGCTCCAGCGCCTCCTGGAGCCGCTGGTCCAGGCTGAGCAGGCGGTTCTCCAGGTCCTGGATCTGGGAGACCAGATCGGCCCGCTGCACCTGATCCTCGTCGGTGGTGGCCAGGCCCTCGACATACAGCTCGGCGTAGGACTGGGCGATACCGGCCGCGAGCTCGGCCGTGCGGCCCTGGGCCGTGATCTGGACGATGTCGGTGCCCGGCGAGTTGGTGATCGTGGTGAGGGCGCCGACGTCGGACCCGGAGATGTCGATCGCCTGCTCGGCGGCGACCCGGTTGGCCACCCGCTCCTGGAGCGATGTGCTCCCGAGGACCTCCAGCTGGGACACCACGTAGCGGTCGGGCTCGGCGGCGAACACCGTCTCGCCGAAGCGGGTGGGTTCGGTGACCAACAGGACGGCCGACGACTCGTAGTTGGTGCTGACCGGCGGATCGGACAGCAGGCCGGGCAGTGAGCCCAGCAGTACGAACAGCGTGACGACCCAGAACCGGCGGCGGAGCGCCGAGACTACGAATGCGAGTTCCACGGGCTCCTCAAATCGTCCTCGTGTGTCCTACCGGGGGCGCTGGTCGGCGTCGGCCTCAGGGCACGGCGCCGTACACCAACGCATCACTGTACTCTCTGCGCCTGCGCCTTGGTCGGCGACCCCCGCCGCACTGGGTGAGCCCACTCACGCCGTGTACAGGGCGTATACGGCCTCAGCGGCCCAGCCGGGCGGCGATCAGACCGACGACCCGCCCCACTGCGATCGAGCCCCGGCGGGCGACATAGGGCACGCCCTTGGGGGCGGTGACGGCCTGGTTGTTCGGCTTGAGGGTGGCGAGGCCGCCCGACGCCTCCTGGCCCGGCACCCCCCGGCGGGACAGGATCTGGCTGAAGCCCCGTCCGTACAGGTAGTGCTGCTTCATCATCGGGATCAGACCCCGGCGGTGGCGGTAGTGGATCACGGCCTCGGCGCAGTAGGCAAGCTCCAGACCCAGGTCGAGCAGCTCCCAGGACAGGGCGATGTCCTCGCCCCGGATCAGGGTGGTGTCGAATCCCCCGGTCTTCTCGAAGGCCGCCCGCTCGATACCCATGTTGGCCGTGACCAGGAAGGGCTGACCGAGGAAGGTGGGCAGGGCCTCGGGCGTCGCCGGCGGGCGCCAGTCCTCCTGGCCGGGGATGGCCAGTCGGTCCTCCTCCAGGTGACCGCCCACCGCCGCCACCGAGCCGTCGAGCGCGGTGACCAGGGCCGACATCCAGCCCGGGTCGGCCAGGTCGTCGCCGTCGCAGAAGAGCAGGAGCTCCCCTCGGGCGGCGGCGGCGCCGACGTTGCGGGCGTGGGAGGCGCTGCGGAGGTCCGAGGAGTCGACGATGCGCCACTCCAGACCGTCGACCGAGGCCAACAGCTTCTCCAGACGGGTTCGCTCCGCCGGCTCGGCGCTGTTGAGCGACAGGATCAGCTCCCAGGCGCCCTCGTAGTCCTGGGCGGCCAGGGTGCGCAGCTGCAACGGCAGGAGGTCGTCGACGTAGCCCACGGGGACCACGACGCTGACCAGGGATCGCTCATCGCTCACGGATTGCCCTCCTCGCTTGGCAGTGTACGGGTGTCGATCGCCCGCCTCGTCGATGACGGTCAGGGTTGCGGACCGCCTCGGCGACGGCGGCCTACTCGACGGCGGCCAGGGTGCCGTAGGCGTAGAGGGCCTCGGCGTGGCTCTGATAGACGGTGAACTCGTTGAACACGGCGACGTGCGACACGTCGAACCACTGCCACAGGTAGGGCAGGTCGTCGCCCAACGGCTGGACGCCGGCCGGCTCCAGGACGAACTCGTCGATCCAGGAGTCGTCGGACAACGTGTTGAGTCGGTGCGGACCGTAGACCGGGGTGCCGGCCCACACCGGCAGGCCGCCGTGGAGGTTGTCGACGATCACCGGGTACTGGACGGGCTGCGAACCGACCCCGGTTATGTACACCGTGTTGGTCGGGTTGGCCCCGAGCGATACGGCGGCCGAGCGCTGGGCCGCCACCAGGTAGCGGTCGTCGCCCGACAACTCGTAGGCCCGGAGCAGGCCGATGGCGCTGGGCGAACCGCCGGGCCCCAGTCCCCACACCAGCGGCACGAATCGATCCTCCAGGGCCCACCCGTAGGACGTGGTGTCGGCGGCCGCGATCACCTCGTCGGCGCTGGACAGGAAGCTCTGCTCGATGGTCGCCCGGAGCTCGGGATCGGTGTCCTCAGCCGGCATGGAGAGGTAGATCCAGCCAGCGTCGCAGGCGGTGTGGATGTGGCAGGCCAGGAACGAGTTGACCCCGTCGGTGAAGCCGGTGGTGTCGCGGAAGACGTCGTGCCACGCCTGGTCACCGGTCAGTTTGTACAGCGCGGCGGCGGCCACCGCCCGTTCGTTGGCGATCGTCTCGGCGTGGTCGGGGTCGGGGGGCTGATCGGCGGCCCAGGCCGCGGCGGCCAGGGCCGATTCGGCGTAGACGGCGGCCCGCTCCGGGTCGTAGTCGGCCAGGACGTCGGCCATCTGCGCCGCCACCCCGGCGTAGAGGTACGACGAGAACGGGTCGGGGGCATAGGCGAAGACGGCGAGGTTGTCGCTCCACGACGTGTTGTCGGGTTGGGGGTGCTCCGAGGCCTCGACACCGCCCCGCACCGCGCCGTCGGGCCGCTGCAGCCGCAGGTACAGGTCGAGCGACCACAGCGCCTCGTCGAGGAGATCGGGGACGTCGTCACCGCTCTCGGGGATCTGGAGTTCGAGATCGGCGTAGAACCCGGGGTTCTGCTCCACCAGCTCGACCGCGGCCCGGGCGTAGTACAGGTGCTGGACCCGGCGATCCCAGTCGCCGCCGTCGAAATGGCCGCCCCACGCCTCGGGTAACACCAGGTCGGTGCGCAGGTCGACGACCTCGTCGAACACGTCGCCGAACGGGGCGCCGATGGCGTCGACCAGGCGGAGGCCGGTCTCCCGGATCACCATGCCGTCGTCGGGGTGGTACGGGCGGGGCCGGGCCACCGGGGTGTAGGGCGGGCCGAGGGACACCCCGGACCGTTGGTGGTACATGCTGCGGGCCACCGTCATCGTCAGGTCGCTCCAGACCTGGTTGCCGATGCGGAACGAGGGCGAGCACCCGACGGTCTCGACGCACAGGCGATAGCGACCGACCTCGGTCACCCGCCCGAACTCGGCCTCGAAGACCGGGGCCCCGCTGAGATCGCCCAGATTGAGTTCGTCGCCCCGGGGGCGGCGGGCCACGGTGCCCTCGGCCGCCACCTCGCCGGTGTCGTCGTTGATCACGACGAAGGCCATGCCGTTGCGGTAGGGCTCGTCTCCCACCACGTCGAAGAACGGCCTCGACAGGTAGCCCACCTTGAGCGGGTCGTCGGTGCCGTAGCCGTTCTGGTTGACGTGGACCGCCGGGCTCTGGACGGCCTCGGCGTCGTACACGAACGAGGTGGGGGCGACCACGTCGATCGGGGGCCGGACGGTGTAGGTCAGACCCTCGGTGAGGGGGTCGGCCGTGGTCAGGATCACGTCGTGGACCACGGGGACGATCCGCTCGTCGTCGGGACCGGCCCCGGCTCCGGCGGTGCGGGAGATGCGCTCGATCTCGACGACTCGGATCGTGGTCCCGACCTCGCTCTCGATCGTCCACAGACCGCCGTCCAGCCGGTCGGTGTCGATCGGCTCGCCCCGGAGCCGATCGAAGCGGCGCAGGAGGTCGTCGTGGCCGTCGACCTGGATCCCGTAGGGCTCCCCACCGCGGCTGACGGTGGTGGGTCCGAACCAGCTCGACACCGAGTCGCCCGGCGGTGGGTCGTCGAAGTCGTAGAACTCCTGGGCACCTCGATCGAGGCGGCCCGCCTCGATGCGGATCACCACGTTGCGGGGGCCTGCCGGTCGGGCCCAGCTCGCCTCATGGATGCCGGTGGCCGACGACACGGCGGCCTCGTAGGTCGGGTCGACGATGACGCCGGCCAGGCTCACATCGGTCGGGTCGGCCGAGGCGTCGGCCCTGAAGCGACCGAACACGACCTGGTGGCCGACGTGATGGCTGGTGACGGTGGCGGTGTCGTCGACCGCCACCCAGGGCACCGAGGCGAAGGACGGGTCGAACCCGATCTGCATCTGGGTGGCGCCCGGTGGGGCGGCGACGGCCAGCGTGATGTCGGGGCCGGGCACGATGTCGTCGTCGGCAAGCAGCGTGATCGACCCTCGCTCGGGGTCATCGGCGGCCACCAGCGGTGGCGCCGGCTGCTGATCGGTGCCCCGCAGGACGGCGGGCTCTCGGACCAGCCGGAAGTAGGCGAACACACCACCCAACACGGCGCCGACGATCACCAGCAGCACGACCACCCCGCCCAACAGGCCGAGGGCGCCGCCACGGCGCGAGCGTCGGGTGGCGACGCCGTCGAGTGTCATCGTTTCGTTCACCGTCCCGCCAAACCGCCTCAGACCGGGCTCGTCGCCTCGGCGAGATCCTCCGCATCGTCGCCGCCGGCCGGGCCCTGCTCATCGGCCCTCTTCTGGTAGTACCAGAGCGCAGCCCAGCCGACGATGGAGAGAACCACCTCGCTGACCAGCGTCCCGATGAGGGCGCCGCGCCAGCTGTAGGCGGGAATGAGCGCGGCGTACAGGGCCAGGGAGATCACGGCCGAGGCGATGTAGATCCACATCCTCACCTTGGGCAGCCCCAGACCGAGTAGGCCGTTCAGCGGGGTGCCACTGGTCGACACCAGAGGCACGAGGAACAACAGCCACGGCACGATGTCCATCGCCTCCTTGAACTCCTCGGCGAAGAGGAAGTCGAAGAGAGGCAGGGTGATGTAGATGCCGACGGCGACGACGACGCTGGCCACCAGCATCATGGCCGACAGCCGGACGGCCCGGCGCAGATGGAGGCCGCGCTCGCCGTCGCCCTGGGGCAGGAAGCGCTGGAAGGCCGCCGTCTCCAGCGCCAGGAGCGGCATGGTGCCGAGCAGGACCATGCGGTAGGCGGCGCCGTAGAGGCCGGCGTCCACCCCGTGGCGGAAAGCGTTCAGCAGGTACTTGTCGCCGTCGGTCTGCAGCTTGGAGGCGCCCATGGGGGCGGAGAACATGCCGCTGGCCCTGAGCGACAGCATCGACGGGCGCCCGAGCGAAGCCCGGTAACCGTGGCGGGGCAGGTGGACCCGCCACAGGTAGACGCCGTAGAGGGTGAAGCACAGCCCGTAGCCCGCTGCCAGATTGCGGATGGTCAGCGAGTCGGTGGCGAAGAGGAACAGCAGGGTGCCCAGCCGCATCGGGATGACGGCCATGTTGACCCGGATGGCGGCGGGGAAGCCGGAGCGGGCCTGCACGGCGATGCTGGCCAGGAACACCACGGTGACGGCCAGGATCTCGGTGCCGACGATCAGCAGGATCTCGACCGTGGTCAGCTCGAGGGTGACCATGGCCAGCGGGGCGGCGATGACGGCGACCACGGCCCCGGCCAACAGGCTGAGCGACAGGAACGAGCGGAAGGCCTCGTCGGGCTCGTCCCCCTCCCCCATCAACCGCTGCAACAGAGCCAGGCCGGGCCCCGAGAACGACATGGCGCCGAAGGCCCCGAGCAGGCCGTAGAGGCCGATGTAGGCCCCGTACTCCTCGACCGCCAGCGAGCGCTGCAGCAGATAGAACGAGCTGAAGGCCGTGATCAGGTGGAGGAAGTCGTGGGCTCCGCTCCACAGCGTGTCCCGGGCCAGGCCGTCGAAGGCCCGCCACAGTCGCAGCCACTGCGCGACGACGGCGTTCGGCTCCCCGTCACCGCTCATCGACGCACCAGTCGACCCCGATCGTCCATCCGATCGCGGACGGACTCGACCAGGGCGTTGCTGGTGTCGACCTCCATACCGTGCTTGCGCATGAGCACCGTGCGGAACATCAGCAGGAACACCAGCCAGCCGTAGCCGATGAAGACGTTCTCCGAGAACGACATGTACAGCTGCACGATCATGATCGACACGATCCAGGCCCCGATCTCGGGCCGATCCTTGATCGCTCGGATGCCGTCGATCATCGTCGTCACGTAGAGGACGACGAAGATGACCAGGCCGATGACGCCGAGCTGGAGGCCGAGGTCGATCGGGCCGCTGTGGGCGTGGGGCACCCGGAACCCGATCTCCCGCCAGATCTCCGCCGTCCGGGGGCTCACCGGGTCGGTCGTGAGGATCCCGCCGAAGCCCCAGCCGAAGAGGGGACGCTCCTCCCAGGCCCGCAGCGTGGCGGCCCAGATCAGGGTCCGGCCGGTGAAGGTCAGGTCACGGCCCGAGGCGCTGGTCAACGTGGCCAGCGAGGCGACGACACCGAGGAGGGCGAACACACCGACCGAGATCGACGAGAAGAGGAAGATACTGGAGTTGCGGATGTCGAGGTTGCGGTAGAGCTGGAGCCAGACCCAGACGCTGACGGCCAGGAACGCACTCGACATACCGGTCACCGACGACGAGCCGAGCAGGATGCCGACGATCCCGGCCAGGGTGCCCCACTTGAGGATGCGGGTCCGGTCGAAGGTGAGGATGGTCACGATCCCGGCCACCAGGTACGGGGTCATGATGTTCTTGTGGGGGAACAGCCCGTGCCAGCCGGAGTGGGTGGTCTCGGTGGCGATGTCGATGTGGATGCGGGTCTCGGGCATCGTGATCAGGGCGAAGATCGTCAGCCCGACGCTGAACCGGAACGTCCACAGCAGGGCCGGAACCAGATCCCTCATCGAGATCACGCCGGTGCAGATGATCGTGCCGATCAGGAGCGGCATCAGGGCCTCGAGGCCGCCGGCGGTGGCCACGGCGTTGTCGCTCCACAGCTGGGAGGCGGCCATCCACCCCAGCAGGACCAGCGCCATCAGCGAGATCGGGATCCGGTGGAGCACCATGCGGGGCGTGAGGAACAGCACGCCCACGGCGCCGAACACCAGGGCCAGCGGGGTGATCGTCGGCAGCAGCTCGAACCCGGTGACCAGGAAGGAGTACACCAGGGCGCCGAAGATGAAGACCTGGGCGCCGAAGGTGGCGACCGGGAGCAGCGCATCGCCCTGCCCGTCGTAGAGTTCGCTGCGGAGGCTCGCCGCCGTGGTGGTCACGGATGGGCGACTCGAATGCCGATCACACCGACAAGGATGCCAAAGGATCGGGCCACGATGGCACCGGCGTACCGCCATTGGGGAGGGTTACCCCCGACGAGTCGTTTGACCGGCCTACTCAGGCCCTGCAGGGCCTGCTTGCCGGCCCGGAGGACCAGGCGGCCTCTGCCGGCGTCGCCGCTCTCGATGTTGGTCAGGTAGATCGAGTTCCCCAGCCAATAGCAGCTGCGCAGGGTGTACCGGTACCGTTCGCGTTCGGGCGGCATCTCGGTATAACAGACGGCCTCGGTGGAGAACCGGGCGTCGAGGCCGGCGCCGGTGGCCGCCTTGTAGAAGACCATATCCTCGCCCCCGACGACGCCCAGGTCCTTGCGGAACCGGATCTCGGGGTGGTCGGTGAGGAACGACGACCGCAGCATCGAGTTGCCGGTGGAGCACGTCTCCACCACCGCCCCGTCCGCCTCCATGGGGGCGACCATGATCTCGTGGAACGGCTGGTCGGTGAGCCAAGCGGGGGCGTCGGGGGCGTACCGGTTGTGGACCGGCCCGGTGATGGCGTCGGCGCCGGTCCGCTCCTGCAGGTCGAGCAGGGCCTCGAACCACTCGGGCACCACCACCTGATCGTCGTCGGTCATCGCCACCCACTCCCCCAGCGGGATGGTGGCCTCCAGGCCGAGGTTGCGGGCGACGGAGATGTTCTGCGCCCCCGAGTGCCGGTAGTGCAGGCCTCGGGCGAAGCCACCGGTACCCGACGGGTCGCCGAAGCCCTCGACGACCTCCTTGGCCCGGCCGTCGGGATTGTCGTCGATGACGACCACGGCGATCTCCACCTCGGGTTGTACCCGCTCCGCCGCCACCGACAACGAGGTGAGCATCCGGCGCAGGGGCTCGTTTCGCTTGTGGGTGCAGACGTAGACGGCGATCGACGTCCGGGGCGATGTGGTCACAGGGGTCTCCGGGAACTCGACGGCGCCCTACGAACGCTACAGGACGACGGAGTCGTCCCCGAGCAGCACGCGGAGGTCGGGGATGAGACCGTTGGAGGTATCGACGCAGTAGCCGTCGGCCAGGCGGACCGCCCGGTCGGCGTTGAGGTGGATGTACACCGGCGACTCACCCTCGTGTTTGGTCAGCACCTGCTTGAGCCGCTCGATCAGCTCGTTGGACAGCTGGTCGGGGCGGATGTCGAGCCGGAGCGGCGGGGCGGTGCCCGCCCGGTCGACGTCGAACATCTCGAACGACTGGGCCTTCAGCTTCGGCTGGTCGTCGCGGTTGTCGACCCGGCCCCGCACAATGACGATGCGATCGTCCTCCAGGAGGTGGCCGTAGTCGGCGAAGTTGCGGGGGAAGACCATCGTCTCAACGCTGTGGGTGAGGTCCTCCAGGACGAACACCGCCATCAGATCACCCTTGCGGGTCCACTTCTTCTGGAAGCCGGTGACCACGCCGCCGACCACCACCGAGGCGTCGTCGTCGTAGTTCTCCAGATCGGCGATCGAAGCCTCACACTTGCGCTCCAGCGCCCCCTCGATGCCCATCAGGGGGTGGTCGGACACGTAGAGGCCGAGCATCTCCTTCTCGAAGGCCAACCGCTGCGACTTGTCGAACTCCTGAGCGGGGATCGAGGCCCGGTCGTCGAAGCCGCCGCTGGTGCTGGCCTCGGTGTCGTCGCCCATCGACCCGAACAGTGTCATGACCCCCATGTCGGCCTCCCGGCGGGAGCTGACCGTCTTGTCGATGATGTCCTCGAAGGCGAGCAGGAGGCCCTGGCGGGGGTGGCCGAGCGAGTCGAAGGCGCCGGCCTTGATCAGCGACTCGACCGTTCGCTTGTTGAGCACCTGATAGTCGACCCGCTCGCAGAAGTCGATGAAGCTGGTGAACGGGCCGTTCTCGTTGCGCTCGGCCAGCATCAGCTCGACCAGCCCCTCGCCCACGTTGCGAACGGCGGAGAGGCCGAAGGGAATGGCGTTGACCGCGCCGCCTTCGGGATCGGGGATCGACGAGAAGTCGAGGTCCGACCGGTTGACGTCGGGTACCAGCACCTGAATGCCGAGCTGGCGGCACTCGTTGAGGTAGATCGCCGCCTTCTCCAGGTTGTTCTTGACGCTGGTGAGCAGGCAGGCGAGGTACTCGACCGGGTAGTTGGCCTTGAGGTAGGCGGTCTGGTAGCTGACGAAGCCGTAGCCGTAGGAGTGGCTCTTGTTGAAGGCGTAGTCGGCGAAGCCCTCGATGATGGTGAACAGCTCGGCGCCGAAGTCTGCCCCGTAGCCGTGTTCGTCGCAGCCGGCGATGAACTTCTCCCGCTCCTTCGCCATCAGCTCGCGCTTCTTCTTGCCTGCGGCCTTGCGGAGGTTGTCGGCGTCGGCCAGCGAGTAACCCGCGAACTTCTGGCTCACCCGCATCATCTGCTCCTGATAGATCATCAGGCCGTAGGTGTCGCCGAGGAGCTCCTCGGCGTCGGGGTGCAGATGCTCGACCGGCTTGCGTCCGTTCTTGCGGTCGGCGTAGTCGTTGTGCATGTTGGCCGCCATCGGCCCGGGCCGATACAGGGCGACCAGGGCGGCCACGTCCTCGAAGCCGGTGGGGGCCATCGAGCGCATCAGGGCCCGCATCGGCGACGACTCCAGCTGGAACACGCCGATGGTCCGACCGTCACGCAACAGGTCGTAGGTCTTCTCGTCGTCAAGCTCGACCCGGTCGATGTCGACCTTGCGGTCGTGGACCTGCTCGATCAGTTCGAGGGTGTCGGTGATGACGTCGAGGTTCCGAAGGCCCAGGAAGTCCATCTTGAGCAGTCCGAGATCCTCCACCCCGTGCATCTCGTACTGGGTGACGACCGGGGCCTCCTCCAACGGCTTGCCCGACTCCGGCTTGCGCTGGATGGGCAGGTAGTCGGTGAGCGGGTCCTTGGTGATCACCACGGCGGCGGCGTGAATGCCGTCCTGGCGGCGCAGTCCTTCGAGGCCCATGGCCACGTCGACCACCTTGGCCACGTCGTCCTCGGCCTCGGTCATCGACCGCAGCTCGGCCGCCGCCTTGAAGCCGTCGGCGTACTTCTCGCTCTCCTCGAAGCAGTACTTGAGCGGGGTGTCGCGCCCCATCACCAGCGGCGGCATGGCCTTGGCCACCTTGTCGCCGACGGCGTAGGGGTAGCCGAGCACCCGGGCGGCGTCGCGCACGGCGGCCCGGGCCTTGATCTGGGAGAACGTCACGATCTGGGCCACGTGGTCGCGGCCGTAGGCCTCGGCGGCGTAGCGGATCATCTCGTCCCGGTAGCGGGAGTCGAAGTCCATGTCGATGTCCGGCATCGAGATGCGGGAGGGGTTGAGGAAGCGCTCGAACAGGAGGTCGTACTCGATCGGGTCGAGATCGGTGATCCAGAGGCAGTAGGCCACGGCGCAACCGGCGGCCGAACCACGACCGGGCCCCACCCTGATGCCGACCTCCCGAGCGTGACGGATCAGGTCCCACGTGATCAGGAAGTAGGAGCTGAACCCCATGTTCTTGATCACGTCGAGCTCGTAGACCAGCCGCTCGGTGATCACGTCGGTCTGCTTGGAGCCCCAGCGCTTCTTGGCCCCCTCCATCGTCAGGTGGAAGAGGTAGTCGTCCGCGTTGTTGTCGAAGCCGTCGGGGATCGGGAAGTCGGGCAGCAGGGGCTTGCCGAACTCGATCTCGACATCACAGCGCTCGGCGATCCAGAGGGTATTGTCGCAGGCCTCGGGCAGCTCGCCCCAGTCGGCCCGCATCTCTGCTGCGGTCTTGAGGAAGTGCTGGTCGCCGTGGAACTTGAACCGGTCCGGGTCGCTCATCAGCGAGCCGGTCTGCACGCACAGCAGAGCGTCGTGAGAGACGTGGTCGTGCTTGTGGGTGTAGTGCGAATCGTTGGTGGCCACGATCGGGGCCTGGATCTTCTTGGCGATCTCGAGCAGCTTCGGGTTGGTCTCGGCCTGGGCCGGGATGCCGTGGTCCTGAAGCTCGATGAAGAAGTTGTCGCGGCCGAAGATGTCCTGCAGGCGGGCCGCCTTCTCCAGGGCGAGGCGATCGTTGCCGTTCATCAGCGACTGCAGCACGTGGCCGCCGAGGCAGCCGCTGGTGGCGATGACGCCCTCGGCGTGGTCCGACAGCACTTCCCAGTCGACCCGGGGCTTGTAGTAGTAGCCCTCCATGAAGGCCCGCGAGGCCAGCTGGATCAGGTTCTTGTAGCCGGTGTTGTTCTCGGCCAGGGCGATCAGGTGGTAGTAGAGCTTCTTGCCGCCGTCGGTCTCACCGCCGGAGTCGTCGAGCTTGCCCCGGCGGCTCGGCTTCTCGAACCGGGAGTCGTCGGCCTGGTACAGCTCGATGCCGATGACGGGGTTGATGTCGTGGCTCTTGCACGACCGGTAGAAGTCGAGGACCCCGTACATGTTGCCGTGGTCGGTGATGCTGAGGGCGGGCTGACCGTCGGTGGCCGCCTTGGCCACCAACTCGTCGAGTCGGGAGGCGCCATCGAGCATCGAGTACTCGGTATGAACGTGTAGGTGGGCAAATGACGACCCCACGTGAGCCACTCCCGTCGTACGGCCTGGCGGGGACGACGGCGTCGTCCCCATGCTGTCCACACGTGTTTCCCACAGACTGTGGACGAATCACATGCGTGTGATTCGTGTGATCATACCCGCAACGGCCGAAGCGGCTTCCAGCCGTCACCGAATCCGGGAGGAACCACCCTCCCCCGCGGGCCGCCACCCCGCCCGCGGTGACGCTCGGCCGCCGGGCGGGGAGCGAGACGCGAAGCTCCAACCGACTGCGCCCGAGAGGCTTCGCCGTCGGCGAGACTCCAAGCTCGTGCGCTGCGCCGAGCCGGCTAGCGGAAGGTCTCCAGGTGCTCGGCCATGGCCCAGCCCCAGGCGATCACGTAGTCGCCGTTGTCGGCGTCGCAGCCTTCGAGCACGGCGTCGCAGTCGATCTTCTTGCTGCTCTCGTGGTCGAACACGAAGTGGTCGCCGTCGCCCCGGGCGATCATCGTGCGATCGTTGAAGTCGATGGCGCCGAACCGCTTGGACAGCCGCCGGCCCCAGGCCCGCTCCTCACCGTTGGCCCGGGTGTCGGGCCACGGACGGACGTCGGCCAGGTCGCGCAGGGCTTCGAGGGGCCCGGTGTCGACCAGGCGGGTGGCCACGATGACGTCCTCGTCGGGGAAGGCCATCAGCGCCTTGTGATAGGCCTCGTTCATCAGCGCCTTGAGCACGGAACTCCGGGCCCGTACGCGGTCGACGGAGGCGATGCCGATCACCATCGCAGGCGTCCCCCCGATCCGCTCGAGGGTGGTGAACATGAAGCCGCAGAGGACGTCGTCGTCGAACGCCTGACTGGCCAGCACCCATTCCTCGGCCTGCTTCGAGAGCAGGCCCACTTCCCAGCCCGCCGTCGGGCCCGCCATCTCGGCCATGGCGACGAAGTCGCTGTCGCCCAGTGCCGTGCTGTCTGTCGTTCGCACGTCTATCGCCACGCTGGTGAATCCCCCTCGATTCTTCAATCCCACCTCTAATTCTCACCCTCTCAGAGGCCGGGCGCAACTTGATCGGGGCAGCTCGACAAAGATCGCGGGCCACCCCGACAGCCGTCTGAACGATCGCTGTCGCAGGGGTGACGCCCGTCTGGCGAAATCGAGGGTTCGATTAGAGGTAGACGCCGCCGCCCTGGGGGTCGGGACCCTCCTGCGCCGGGGCCTGACCGCTGGGCAGGGCCTGTGAGCGCTGCATGAGTTCCAGCTGCTGACGGGCGGCCGCCTGCTGGGCGAAAAGCGTGGCCTGGATGCCGTGGAACAGGCCTTCCAGCCAGCCAACCAGCTGGGCCTGGGCGATGCGCAGCTCGGCCTCGCTTGGCACCTCGTCGCCGTCGAAGGGAAGGGCCAGGCGGGCCAGCTCCTCCCGGAGATCCTCGGAGAGCGCCTCGGACAGCTCGGCGACCGACGTCTCGTAGATCTCCCGAAGCCGGTCGCGGCCCGGCTCGTCGAGGTCGGTGGCGCGGACCTCCTCCAGGAGCTGGCGGATCATGGTGCCGATCCGCATCACCTTGGCCGGTTCGGAGATCGTCGCCGACGACTCCTCGGAGCCCGCGGGGGCCTCGGCGTCCACGATCTCGGGCGTTTCCGGTTCTTGTGTCGTCATAGGTGTAGTTCTATCCGCAAACGGGGCCGACCGACGGATGCACGGCGATCTCGTCGGGGGCGCCGTCTCATGCGGTGGCGACCAGGCAGGGAACCAGCATCTCGGCCGCCGTCAGCGAGCCGTGACGGCCGATCAGGTCGAAGGGGCCGGAATCGGCCGGGTCGGCGAAGGCGTGGTGCTCGAAGGGCAGCAGAGCGACGTCGCCCAGCCGGGCCCGGACGTCGTCGTTCATGAACGGTCCGAACCAGTTCTCGTCGAGCATGCGCTCGATGGGGCGCACCCAGGCCAGTCGATCGTGGCAGGCCTCGGCCGCCGCCAGCAGCTCGGCCTGGCGACCGGGAGCGGCGTGCAGCCAGCGGAAGCGACCTTCGCCCGACAGCTGCTCGGTGAGGGCCAGCACCTCGTCGTCGATCTCGACCAGCCCGCCGCCGCAGTCGACCTGGCCGTGATCGGCCGACACCATCACGGTGGTCCCCGTCGGCACCGCCGCCACCAGATCGGCGACCAGCCGGTCGGCGAAGGCCACCTCGGCGTCGAACGCCGTACCGAGCCCGTACTCGTGGCTCACCTTGTCGACGCCGTCGTAGTAGACGTAGACCGCGGGCTCGCCCTCCCGCAGGAGGCGGGCGGCCTCGTGGACCATCACCGCCGTCGTGCGGTAGCCGACGAGGCGGCCGCCCCGCAGGTGGGCGTCGGTGAAGCCGGACCGCCGGAACTCGGCCTTGGTCACCAGCGACAGCGCCTCGTCCCGGAACGGCGGGTAGGGCTGGACCCCGGACGGCGGGATGATCCGGCGGGCGTCGCCCCGACGATCGGTGGCCCACCGCAGGCAGTTGAGCACGTCGTCGTCGACGACCATCCGGTACCCCACGATGCCGTGCTCGGCCGGGGTCAGACCGGTGGCGATCGAGGTCAGGGCGACCGCCGTCGTCGAGGGGGCCACCGTGGTGATCGGGCCGCCGGCCATGGACGACAGGGTCGGGGCCAGCGCCGCCCGCTCCTGAAGCTGGTCCCAGCCCAGGCCGTCGATGACGAACAGCACTCGCTGGTCGGCACCGTCGAAATGGACCGGCAGCGGGCTGTTGGTCTCGGGGCCGAGCAGGGCTCCCATGAGATCGGTTATGCAGCCCCGCCCGAACGCGGGGAGTAGGGGTTCGTCCACCAGGACCTCTGAGCTGTCGACGGTTGATCGATCGTGGTGCCCCGGACGGATCCGCTCGGCGCTGGGGGAACGCTGGAGCAGCCGAAGCCTAGCCGCGATCATCCGGCCGACCCCAGCTTCACCGCCGGGCGTGGTGGGGAGCTACGCTGCGTCGGGTGAAGGTATCGACGCGAGGCGACTATGCGAGCAGGGCTCTGCTCTCGTTGGCGCTCCACGGCGATGGTCAGGGCCCGACGACCGTGCGGGATCTGGCCGAGCGCACCGGCCTTCCACAGCCCTACCTCGAACAGATCCTGCTCGCCCTCAAGGGGGCGGGTCTCGTCCGCTCGAAGCGGGGCGTCGGCGGCGGCTACATCCTGGCCCGGCCGCCGGAGGAGATCTCGCTGGCCGAGATCATCCGGGCCGTCGACGGCCCGATCGCCCTCGGCGACTTCGGCCAGCCCCACACCAACGGCGCCTGCGACCACGAGGGCCAGTGTGTGCTGCTGGCCATCTGGCACACCGTCGGTGGCGAGATCCGCCAGCGGCTCGAGGGTTGGACGCTGGCCGACATCACCAGCATGGCCCGCGGCGACATCGCCTGGCCCGAGGTCGACCCGGCCGACGTCCCCTGAACCGGTGGAGCTGACCACGGCCCTCGCCCGGCGACGCATGGTGCGCCGCTTCGACCCGGCTCCCCTCCCCCGCAGCGATCTCGACGAGCTCCTCGACCGGGCCCGCCGAGCCCCCTCGGCCGGCAACACCCAGGCCGCAGGCTTCGTCGTTCTCGACGAGCCGGCCCAGACCGCCCGCTACTGGGATCTCACCCTGCCCTCGGAGCGGCGCCGGGGCTTCCGCTGGCAGGGGCTCCTGGTCGCCCCAGCGCTGGTGATCGTCACCACCCGTCCCCAGGCCTACCTCGACCGCTACGCCGAGAGCGACAAGGCGGCCAGCGGCCGCGGCGGCGACGCCGACCGTTGGCCGGTCCCCTACTGGTGGGTCGACGCCGGTGCCGTGGCCCAGAACGTGCTGCTCCTGGCCGTCGATCGGGGCTGGGGCGCCTGCCTCTTCGGGCCCTTCGACCACGAACCGGCACTCCGGCGCGAGTTCGGCCTCGACGAGGACGTCCGCCTGGTTGCCACCATCGCCGTCGGCCGTCCTCTACCGGACGAGCCCGGTCGCTCCTCGTCTCGCCCCCGGCCGCCGCTCGATCAGGTCATCCACCGCCCCGCTCCCCGCTCCTAGCGCCGGAGCCGGACCGCCGACGGGCCGGTCGGGCTCGATCCGACATGGAGCGGGCGGGAGCCGGGCGCGGTGGCGACACCGGAGCGGCGTCGAGCCGGGTCAGCCGGCCGACGTGGAGCGGGCGGGAGCCGTCAGCGGGGGCGACACCGGAGCGGCGTCGAGCCGGCTCAGGCGGCCGACGTGGAGCGGGCGGGAGCCGTCAGCGGGGGCGACACCGGAGCGGCGTCGAGCCGGGTCAGCCGGCCGGGGTCAGCGAATCGAGCAGTGTTTGGAGGTCGGTGGGCAGGTCGGCCCGGAACCGCACCACCTCTCCCGTCGTCGGGTGGGTGAACCCCAGCTCCTCGGCGTGGAGGAACGGGCGGCGGAGCCGACCGGGCCCGTCTCCGCCGGCGGCGGGGTCGGCTGCGGTGTCGGTGTCGGCTGCGGGGCCCTCGATGACCGGGCCGCCGTAGTCGATGTCGCCCACGACCGGATGGTCGATGGCGGTGAGGTGGGCCCGGATCTGGTGGGTTCGTCCCGTCTCCAGCCGACAGGTGAGATGGGTGACGGGGCGCGGCCCTTCCGGAGTCGGTGCGAGCAGACGCTCACGGACCTCGTAGCGGGTCCTGGCCGGTCGGCCGTCGGCCACGACCGCTCGGATCGTGGCCTGCCGGGGTGAGCGACCAAGCGGGGCGTCGATCAGGCCGGCGTCGGACTCGACGTGGCCGTCGACGACGGTGCGGTACTGCCGTTCCACCGTACGGTCGGCCAGTTGTCCGACGAGGCTGTGGTAGGCGTGGGCCGTCCGGGCAACGACCAGCAGGCCGCTGGTGCCCCGGTCGAGGCGGTGGACGATCCCGGGCCGGTCGGCCTCGCCCACGCCGATCAGTTCCGGGTAGTGGGCCAACAGGCCGTTGACCATGGTTGCGCCCCGCACGCCCGAGCCGGGGTGGACGACGAGCCCGGCCGGCTTGGCCACCACGATCACGTGGTCGTCGACGTGCACGACCGGGACCTCGATCGTCGAGTCGGCCTCGATGGCGTCGGAGCGGCGGGTGAGGCCGAAGGCCACCGATTGCCCTGCCGTCACCTTCACCGAGGCCTTGTCGACAACGCCGCCGTCGATGCTGACGGCGCCCGCCGCCACCAGTTCGCCCGCCTCCCGACGGCTAGCCTCGGCGATGATGGCGACCACCCGGTCGATCCGCTGACCGTCGAGGGCGTCGGGGACGATCTCGTCGAAGCGTTCCTCGCTCACCGCGCCCCGAGACCAGGCTCGGGCCCGTGCTCGGCCGGATCGAGGCCCGCCTCCAAACCGACCTCGGCGCGCAGCTCGGCGTCCACCTCGTGGTCGACCTCGTCGTCGAGCTCGGGTCCGGCGGTGTCAGGGGTGTTCACGTCATCGCCGGAATCCGGTCCGTCGACCGACTCCCCTCCGCCGAGGGCACGATCGAGGTCCTCGGCGAGCGCATCGGGGTCGGTCTCGTCATCGAGGTCGGGGCCATCGGGCCCGGCCTCGGTCGACTCGGCCGCCGGCGGTTGCTCGAACATCGAGTAGACGATGAAACAGATCACGCCGACGACGACGCCCATGTCGGCGACGTTGAAGATCGGCCACCACTGGAAGTCGATGAAGTCGATCACCTTGCCGGTGGCGATACCGTCCTCGGCCCGCACCATGCGGTCGATCAGGTTGCCGATGGCACCTCCCCCGATCAGCCCGAGCAGGGTTGGTCCGAGGCGGTCGACCCGGGTGCGGGCGGCGTTGAACAGGACCACCGTCATGACCGCGGCGATGGCGGCGAACAGCGGCCCGAGACCGGCACCGGTGCTGAACGCCGCTCCCGGATTCTCGACCAGGTTGAACCGGAGGGTCCAGACCACATCGATGCAGTTGTCGGGATCGGCCCCGCAGGAGCCGGCCCCGAGGGTCTCGATCGCCCACCGCTTGGTCAGCTGGTCACCGATGATGACGACCACCGCGACGGCGGTGGCGATGACGAGTCCTCGATTGGCCGGCGTCCGGGGGTCGTCGCTCAGAACATCGACGTCTTGTACTGGACGCACACCGATGCCTCCGGTATCGCTTCCAAGCGCTCCCGAGGAACCGGATCGCCACTCACCAGGCAGATGCCGTAGGTGCCGGCATCGAGCCGCTCCAGAGCGGCGTCGATCTCGGACACCGCCTGCCGGGCCGCGGCCGAGAGGGCCAGGTCACGATCGCGCTCGACGGCGATGGTGTCGCCCTCGCCCGACTCCTCGTCGAACTGCACGTCGCCCGGCTCGCGGTCAGCCATCAAGGCCGCCGCTTCGGCCGCCAGTCGATCGGCGCTGTGGGTGTACTTGGCCCGCTGCTCATTGAGCGCCTGACGCTGACCTTCGAGCCACTTGGCATCGGTCAGGTACTTGGCGCTGGCGGGGATCTTCTTTGCTTCGGTGGTAGCGATGGAGTCCTTCTTCGGCGCGGACGACGCCTTCTTGACCTTCGCTCCGCCGTTCTTGACGGATTTTGCTGCGGTGGTGTTTTTCGACACTGCCTTCTTCGACGCTGCTTTCTTGGCTGGTGCAGCTTTCGCTGCAGTCTTCTTAGCCGCCTTCTTCGCGCCACTGGCACGACCGGCCGCCTTCTTGGTGGAGGAAGCCCGACTCGACGCCTTGGTCGAGGTCTTCGATGCTGCCGCCTTCTTGCCCGCTGCGCTCTTCTTGGTGCCCGAAGTCACCTTCTTGGTCGACTTCGCCGCCTGCTTTGCTGTTTTCGAGTTCTGAGCCTTCTTGGTTGGTGCCACGTTCGTGCTCACGTACCTTTGCTGTCGGTTTGCCGGTCCCCCCGGGCGTCTGCATTCTGGCAAAGCCGGATCACCAAGCTTGGTCGAGCGGTGGGCCGGAACGTCTTCCGACATCGGCGTCGACGGACCCCTGGTGAGAAGGTCGGCGTAGTGTAGTTGACCCGGACATGCCGGGCCAACAGGCAAACTCGGCTTCTGGGGAGGGGTCGCGCCGGTATCGTTGGCTCCATGGCAGAGACAGCCCCCGCATCCCACTATCCAGAGGTTCCTCCCCGCGCCGATTTCCCGGCGATCGAGAAGCGAATTCTGGAGCAGTGGAAGGCCGAGGGCACGTTCGAGGCCTCCGTCGAGCAGCGTCCGCCCGCCACCGAGGGCGGTGCGCAATACGTTTTCAACGACGGGCCCCCCTTCGCCAACGGTCTCCCCCACTACGGCCACCTGCTCACCGGCTTCGTCAAGGACGTGGTGCCCCGGTTCCAGTCGATGAAGGGCAACCGGGTCGAGCGCATCTTCGGGTGGGACTGTCACGGCCTCCCGGCCGAGATGGAGACCGAGAAGGAGCTCGGTGTCTCGGGCCGCAAGGCGATCATCGAGTACGGCATCGACGAGTTCAACGCCCAGTGCCGACGCTCCGTGCTGCGCTACACCGCCGAGTGGGAGGACTACGTCAACCGTCAGGCCCGCTGGGTCGACTTCGACAACGACTACAAGACCATGGACCTCTCCTACATGGAGTCGGTTATGTGGGCCTTCAAGCAGCTGTGGGACAAGGGCCTCGTCTACGAGGCCCATCGCGTCATGCCCTACTCCTGGGGCGCCGAGACACCGCTGGCCAACTTCGAGATCCGCCTCGACGACGCCACCCGCCCCCGCCAGGATCCGGCCCTGACCGTGGCCTTCACCCTCGATCCGGCCGACGGCGACGACGAGCTCGGCCCGCTGCGCATCCTGGCCTGGACCACCACCCCGTGGACCCTCCCGTCGAACCTGGCCCTGGCCGTCGGTCCCGACATCACCTACGTGGCCGTGCCCCGCCCCGACGGCGAGGGCCACGACATCCTGGCCGAGCCCGCTCTGGAGCGGTACCGGGCCGAGTACGGCGAGGTGGAGCCGGTCGCCACCTGGACCGGGGCCGAGCTAGCCGGGCGGCGCTACCGCCCGCTGCTCCCCTACTTCGTCGATCACGAGAACGCCTTCGTCGTCCTCGCCGCCGACTTCGTCGACACCGGCGACGGCACCGGCATCGTCCACATCGCCCCCGGCTTCGGCGAGGACGACCAGGCCGTCGGCGAGGCGGCGGGCATCGCCCTGGTCGTCCCGGTCGACGACGAGGGCAGGTTCACCGCCGAGATCCCCGACTTCGCCGGTCAGAACGTGTTCGACGCCAACCCCGAGGTGATCAAGCATCTCAAGGGCCTGGGTGTCGTGGTCCGCCACGAGACCTACGACCACAACTACCCCCACTGCTGGCGCACCGACACGCCGGTGATCTATCGCGCCATCAACTCGTGGTACGTGCGGGTCACCGACCTCACCGACCGGCTCCTCGCCGCCAACGAGAAGATCAACTGGATCCCCGAGCATGTGAAGGAGGGGCGCTTCGGGCGCTGGCTGGAGGGCGCTCGCGACTGGTCGATCAGCCGCAACCGGTTCTGGGGCGCCCCCATCCCCGTCTGGCGCTCCGACGATCCCGAGTACCCGCGGGTCGACGTCTACGGCTCACTCGACGAGCTGGAGCGCGACTTCGGCGTCCGTCCCACCGACCTCCATCGCCCGTTCGTCGATGATCTGGTCCGCCCCAACCCCGACGACCCGACCGGTCGGTCGATGATGCGGCGCGTCCCCGAGGTACTCGACTGCTGGTTCGAATCGGGCTCGATGCCCTTCGCCCAGCTCCACTACCCGTTCGAGAACGTCGAGCGATTCGAGCAGCACAACCCGGCCGACTTCATCGTCGAGTACATCAATCAGACCCGAGGCTGGTTCTACACCATGCACGTGCTCTCGGTGGCCCTCTTCGACGAGCCCGCCTTCGCCAACGTGATCTGCCACGGCCTGGTGCTCGACGAGAACGGTCAGAAGCTGTCGAAACGGCTGAAGAACTACCCCGATCCGATCGACGTGTTCACCAACATCGGTTCCGACGCCCTGCGCTGGTTCTCGATGAGTTCGCCGATCCTCCGCGGCCTCGACCTCCGCATCGACGCCGACGGCAACGGCTTTCGCGATGTGGTCCGCCAGGTGCTCAACCCGATCTGGAGCGCCTACAGCTTCTTCACCCTCTACGCCAACGCCGAGGGCTTCAAGGCCGAGCCGTCGACCGCGTCGACCAACCTGCTCGACCGCTACATCCTGGCCAAGACCAGTCGACTGGTGGCCGACACCGAGGCCCGCCTCGACGCCTACGACATCGCCGGTGCCTGTGCCGAGGTGCAGGGCTTTCTCGACGCCCTGACGAACTGGTACATCCGTCGCAGTCGGGAGCGGTTCTGGAACACCGACTCCGACGAGGTCGACGCGGAAGCGCTCAACACGCTCTACACCGTCCTGTTGACGTTGAGTAAGACCATGGCGCCCCTGCTTCCCCTCGTGGCCGAGGAGATCTGGCAGGGTCTCACCGGCCCGCTGGCCGGCTCCGAGCACGACGACGATCGGCTGCGCAGCGTGCACCTCCAGGACTGGCCAGACGCCGAGGCGCTGCCGTCCGACGACGCGCTGGTCGACGCCATGGATCGGCTGCGCGACGTGGCCTCCGCCGCCCTGTCCCTGCGGGACGACAAGGGCCTTCGGGTGCGGTTGCCGCTGGCCGAGGCCACGGTGGCCGGTTCGAACGTCGAGGGCATCGCCCCCTTCATCGACCTGCTGGCCGACGAGATCAACGTGAAGAAGGTGTCGCTTACCGACCGGGTGGAGGACTTCGGCACCTTCGCCCTCAAGCCCAACGGCCGGGTGCTCGGCCCCAAGCTCGGACCCGACGTGCAGGCCGTGATCAAGGCGGCGAAGTCCGGCGACTGGACGGCCAACGACGACGGCACGGTCACCGTGGCCGGTCACACCCTGGCCGGCGACGAGTTCGAGCTCGGGCTCGATCCCCTCGACGGTGTGGTGGCCGCCGCCCTGCCCGGCAACGACGCCGTCGTGGTACTCGACGCCGACGTCACACCGGAACTGGAGGCCGAGGGCCTGGCCCGCGACCTGGTCCGCCTGGTGCAGAACCTGCGCAAGGAGCGCGACCTCGACGTGACCGATCGGATCTCGCTCACCCTGGAGCTGGGCGATGCGCTCCGGAGCCGGTTGGAGCCCCACCTCGACTGGGTGGCCTCACAGGTGCTGGCGACGGAGGTGTCCGCCGGGTCCGGGCTGGCGACCAGCCACAAGCTCGGGGGCGACACGGTCGGCCTCGACCTCGCCGCCGTCTCCTAGGTCCACGGGGCATCGATCGGGCGGGCTCCTCCCCGCACTCGACAACGACGAAGGCCCCGGCTCGATGCCGGGGCCTTCGTCGTTGTGTCGAGCGTCGCCGTCCGGCGAACTCGCTCGTTCGCCGACCGTGTGGGCCCGAACCCTACTTCCTGCGGCCGAACCAGCCGCTGGCGCCCTTGGCTTCGTCGTCTTCGAGGAAGTCGGTGATGGGATCGCCATCGTCGGGTTCTTCGGTGGTGACACGGCGAAGCTCGTCGAGGAACGGATCCCCCGTCGCACCGGAGGCGGCTCCGGCTCCAGCAGGAGCTTGGAGACTCTCATCGGCTACGCCGGCTGCAGCCACGGTCTCCACCTCCTCGTCAACTTCGCCATTGGCCGGCGTATCACCGTTTCCCGAGGGCTCCTCTTCGTAGTCGGTAGCGCCGTTCTGGGAAGTGCCCTCCACCTCATCTTCTACGTGGAGGGCTTCGCTAGGGGCTATTTCATCCAACTCGTCAGCGTCGATCACCTCCGTCTGACGTGCGGTCTCGGCCAGGGCGTTCTCCGCCTCGGCCTCTAGCTCCTCCAGTGAAACGACCTCTACGGAGATCGGTGGGTAATCGGCATTGTCGACGACGCCGATCTCGGCCGGCTCCAGCGCCTCCCGTGAGCGCAGGAGCTCTGGGTCGTCGAGGACGGCGTTGAGCTCGTCGAGCGCCGTCTTCACATCGGCCCGACGAGCTTCGAGGTGGTGCTCGAAGCGGGTGACGTCGGCCTGCAGCAGCCCATGGATGTGCTGCAGGTCGTTGATCTGCTCGAGGAGCTGCGTGCGCTCGGACTCGTGGGCCCGGGCCAGCTCCTCCTCCACGGCGTCGACCCGAGCCTGGGCCTCGTCCTTGGCGTTCTCCAGCATCTTGGCCCGCTCGGCGGCGGCCTCGGCCAGGATGCGCTCCCGGTGGGCCACGGCCTCGGTGGTCATCTCGGTGGCCTGGTCGCGAGCGTCGGCCAGCAGCGCGTTGGACTGGAACTCAGCCTCGTTGCGAAGACGCTCGGCCTCCTCCTTGGCCTCCCGCACCGTCGTGTCGGCGGTGCGCTGGGCGTTGACCAGGGTGTTCCGGAGTGTTTCGTCGAAGTCCGGCATCGGGGCCGGGGGCGCACCCGGAGCCGACGGCGCCGCCGACGGGCTGCGAGCCTCGATCAGGCGGGCCTCAGCCGATTGCGCCCGGCTCTCGGCTTCGCCGAGCTTCGCCTGGAGCTTCTCGATCTCGTCGGCCAGGGGTGCGAGGTTGGCGAGCACCCGATCCACCTGGTCCTTGCTGTATCCCCTCGATTCTTCCTCGAATCGGATGTCGGGGATTCTCCGAAGAAGTCGGAGCTTGTCACTTTGCTGGGCCATGGGCGAAAGGGTAGCTCCCCTTCAACCTCGGCGCACTAGGATCATCCCACAAGCACGTCGAGCGACGTTCTGACGCCCTGACCAGGGCGGATGTGGAGCCAGACCGACGCATCGGCCACGGTGCTCCGGCGTCAACCGCAGACGATGCGGATGATGATGCTGAGGCCGATCAGCACGAGGATCTCGGCCAGCCCGAACCCGGCCATCGCGCCGGGCAGCGGCGGCAGCGAACGGCGGAGCGGTTGGACCACCGGATCGGTGGCCAACACCGCCAGATCACGGACGCCGGCGGCCGGCGAACCCGTCGACAGCGGGAAGAACGACATGACCATCCGCAGCAGAAAGACGAACTGAAAGGCGAGGAGCACGATGCAGACAATGGTCGTCATAACGATTGGCATCGTAGCCTGCGGGCGGCGGTAAACGGGTCAGCGGCCGAAGCCGAGCTGCTCCAATCGACGTCGCTCCTCGTCGGACACCTCGACCTGGTCCGGCACGAGCAGGAAGACCTGCGGTGCCAGCTTCTCCATACCGCCGTCCAGGGCGTAACAGATGCCGCTGGCGAAATCGATCAGCCGGCGGGCCAGCTCACGATCGACGTCCTGCAGGTTCATGACCAGCGGCGTCTTCGACTTGAACTCGTCGGCCAGCACCTTGGCGTCGCCGAAGGACCGGGGGGCCAGGATCGTGGCCTGACGGGAACGGCCGCCCGAGGCCGGACCACGTCGCCCGTCACCGGCACGCCCGGACCGGACCCGGACGCCGTCGTCCATCCGGTCGGCCTCCGGCTCGCTCGGCACCGCCCGCAGCGATCGACCGCCGTCACCTCGCCGGTCGGCGTCGTGACGGCCGCGCGCCGCCGCCTCTTCGAGGGGCTCGATCTCCTCCTCGGGCAGGGGGGCCACCGACACGCCGTCGTCCAACAGCTCGTCGATGTCGACGCCGTCATCGTGCTCGCCGAGAGCGTCGGGAAGCTCCACCTCGGGCTCGTCGGTATCGACCGCCTCCATCCACGACGGCCGCCGTCGCTGGGCGTGCGGATCGTCGGCGCCGTCCCGGAGGTCGATGGTGGCGTCGTCGGGCTTCTCGACGCGGGGTCGACGCGACGACGAACGACGGTCGGCCTCGTACAGGTAGCCGTCGTCGTAGTCCTCGTCCGGGCCGAGGCCCATATACGTCAGAACACTGCGCAACATCGACATGCGGTCACTCCTCGACCATCGACACTAGCTTCTCACGCCGCAGGTCCTCGGCGGTGGTTCTCTCCGAGACGCCCGCGTTGCCGCGGCCCGAACAACGATGTCCCAACACGGATCATGGTGGCCCCCTCGGCCACCGCCGTCTCCAGGTCGCCCGACATGCCCATCGAGAGCTCGGGGACCTCGAGCCCCCGGGCCAGCTCGGCCAGCCGGGTGAACGAGGGACGGGGGTCGATCGCGGTGTCGGTCGGCCCCACCGTCATCAGGCCCTGCACATCGAGACCGAGCTCGCGGCCCTGGGCCACCAGCTCCGGCGCCTCGGCCGGGTCGCACCCCGACTTGGCGTCCTCGCCCGTGGTGTTGACCTGGATCAGGATCGCCGCCCCCGGGGCCCGCTTCGCCACCTCGGCCACCAGTGCCGACCGGTCGATCGAGTGCCACAGGTGGACGTGGGGCGCCAGGTGCTTGATCTTGTTGCGCTGCAGGCCGCCGATGAAGTGCCAGCGGGGCCCGACCTGCGCCGCCTCCTCCGCCGCAGCGCGCTGCGGACCGCCGTCATCGACACCGGCGGTCGCCTCGGCAGCGGTGAGCCACTCGGCCTTCGCCGTCAGCTCCTGGCCGTAGTTCTCGCCCAGATCCCGCAGCCCGGCACCGAGGGCGACCGGCACCAGCTCCGGGGGGAAGGCCTTGGTCACGGCGATCAGGCGCACCCGTTCCGGGTCTCCCCCGGCCTCGGCGATCCGGTGCCGGACGGCCTCGGCCCGAGCCCGGACGTCGGCCACGGTGGGCAGCGGCGTTTCGGTCGTCGACACGGCTCTGTCCTCAGCCACCGACGACGGCGTCGCCGCCGGGCTCGAGCCAGGCCACCGCCACCTGGCGACCGAGGTCGGACCGGATCCGGTGGCTGAAGTAGGCGTCGTCGCTGGTGCAGGCGTCGATCATCGTCGGCGGGGGCCAGCCCGCCCGCTCGCACGCCACCCGGACCCCGGCCGGGACGTCGAGGCCCGGCGTGCCCCAGGCCGTCTCGCCCCGGACCTCCTCGCCCAGGGCGGCGACCGCCTCATCGAGGCCGTCGGCCCCGAACTCGTAGGCCGCCGGTTGGATGCAGGGCCCGACCAGAGCCGCCACCGGATCGCCGGCCACCGCCCGCAGCTGGGATGCGGCGGCGTCGACCACACCACCGACGAGGCCTCGCCAGCCGGCGTGCACCGCGGCGACGCCCGCCTCGGCCACGAGGATCACGGGGGCGCAGTCGGCCACCGAGACGGCGATGGCGCAGCCGTGCCGGGTGGTGACGGCGGCGTCGGCCTGGGCCCCGGCGAACTCGCCCGGCCTGGTGACGAGCACGGCCCGGGCGCCGTGGACCTGTCGGAGCCACGACCAGGGCAGATCGACCACCTTGGCCCGGCGCTCGGCCACCTCGGCCCGCCAGCTGGCGACGGCGTCGGGCTCCGAGGTGTCGGGAGGCAGGACGCGCAGATCTCCGTCGGTCCGGTCGGTGAAGGCGATCTCCACCGTGCCCGGCCCGATGGCGACCGATTCCCGCCGAGCCATGGACCCGGGCTACTTCAGGAAGGACGGGACGTCGAACTCGTCGTCGAGGTCGTCCTCGTCGCCGTCGAAGATGTCGTCGATGTCGTCGAGCTCGGCCTCTGCGGGCTCAGCCGGGGTCCGTAGATCGATCTCCGGCTCGGGCGGTGTGGCCCTCGACGGGGTGGAGGGCCGAGTGGCGAAGGGCGAGCTGCCGTTCTCCGGACCCTGCTCGTACCGGTCGAAACCGGCGGCGATCACGGTTACCCGGATCTCATCCGACAGGTTCTCGTCGACGACGGTGCCGAAGATGATGTTGGCATCGGCGTGGGCGACGTCGTGGATGATCTCCGCCGCCTCGTTCACCTCGAACAGACCGAGTTCGCTGGAGCCGGCGATCGTGAGCAGGATGCCCCTCGCCCCGTCGATCGAGGCCTCGAGCAGCGGGCTGGCGATGGCGGCCCGGGCGGCGGCCAGGGCCCGACCCTCGCCTGCGGCCTGCCCGATGCCCATGAGGGCGCTGCCGGCGTCGTGCATGATCATGCGGACGTCGGCGAAGTCGGTGTTGATCAGGCCGGGAGTGGTGATCAGGTCGGCGATGCCCGACACACCCTGGAGGAGGATCTCGTCCGCCATGCGGAAGGCGGCCACCATCGACGTCTTCTCGTCGGCGATCGAGAGGAGGCGGTCGTTGGGGATGACGATCTGGGTGTCGACCTTCTCCTTGAGCCGCTCTATGCCGGCGTCGGCCTGCGCGGCGCGGCGACGGCCCTCGAAGCCGAAGGGTCGGGTGATCACGGCGATGGTCAGCGCACCCTGGCTCTTGGCCACCTCGGCGATGACGGGAGCGGCCCCGGTGCCGGTGCCGCCGCCCTCGCCGGCGGTGATGAACACCATGTCGGCGCCCTCGAGGGCGTCGCTGATCTCGTCGCGGTGGGCCTCGGCCGCCTCCTGGCCGATGGCGGGATCACTGCCGGCGCCCAGACCGCGGGTGAGCTCCCGCCCGATGTGGATCTTGGTCTCGGCGTCGCTCATCAGCAACGCCTGAGCGTCGGTGTTGACGGCGACGAACTCCACACCCCGCAGCCCGGCGTCGATCATCCGGTTGACGGCGTTGCAACCGCCGCCCCCGACGCCGACGACCTTCACCACGGCCACATAATTTTGATTGCTCATAGGGTCAAACGTCCTCTGCCGTCGGGGTGGGATCCACGGCTGCGGGTGCCTCGGGCCGCCTCATACCGCCTCACATTCGGGCTGGGGCCGGATCGGGGCCGTCATGGAATTCGCTCCACATTAGCAGCGGACCGTCCCCGCCAAGGTTTCTTCCGTGCCGCTCACGATGGGCAATCGACGCACCGTGGGAGCGTCGGCGACCCGGACATCGATCAGGTCGAGACAGGTCAGATCGACACGGGACAACACGGTCTCCAGGGCCACCATCTTGGCGTCGAGGTCTCGATCGTCGCCGAGGTTGGCCCGACCCCCGATCGTGAGCTGGAGAAACACCTGCTCATCGGCGACCTCGACCCGTTCGGTCTGGGGGATCATGTCGGGCGACAGGCCGACGGCGACGGCCACGGCGCTGACGGCGACCGGCTCGATGACGTCGCCCGGCACCCCGGTGGCCTGCACACCGTCGATGGTGAGGAAACCAGCCGGTCGATCGGCGACGACCTCGAGCTGGCGGCCGCTGAGGTCGACGAGGACGAACCGCCCGTCGGTCTCGATGACGGCGGCCTCCTGCCGCTCGACGACCTCGATCTGGATGACCCCCCGCCACGTGCGGGTGACGGTGGCCGACGCCACCCATGGCACCGCTTCGACCGCCATCGCCGTGGCCGCCGGATCCACGCTGCTCAACGGCTGACCGGTGTCAACCCCGGAGGCAGCGACGATGTGGCGGGCGTCGGCCCGATCGGCGCCGGTCACCACCACCTCGTCCACATCGAACAGGCGCGAGTTGTCGAGCCCGATGGCGATCAGGGCCAACGTGGCCACGGCGGTCAGGGCGGCCACGATGCCGAGGCGGCGACGGCCCTGGCTGCGGGCCACGCTGCGACGCCGGGCCTGGAGGCGGGGATCGAGCCGCCTCGGGGCGGCTTTGGCCGCCGGCTGCAGCACCGCCGTCTTCTTCGCCGTTGGCTTCTTCCTGGCCGCCTTCTTTCGGGGCGCGGCCTTCTTGCCGTTGGCCGCCATCTTTCGGGAGACGGCCTTCTTGGCCGCAGGCTTTCGGGAGACGGCCTTCTTGGCCGCAGGCTTTCGGGAGACGGCCTTCTTGGCCGCAGGCTTTCGGGAGACGGCCTTCTTGGCCGCAACCTTCTTCGCCGCAGGCTTCCGGGGTGCCGCCCGCTTCGCCGCAGGCTTCTTCTTGGCTGAGGCCTTCTTGGGAGCGGCCTTCTTCTTGGCCGGAGGCTTCCTCTTGGCGCCGGACTTCGTCGACGCCGCAGCGCCCTTCGGCTTCGATGAGCGATCCGGGCGGGATCGGGTCGCAGTCATCAGTTCACCGTCCCTTCCTGGAGCGGGCCCAGCGGCTCGAAGCCGATGAGCAGATTTTCGCAATGGAGCTCGATGCCGTGCTCGTCGTACACCCGGCGTCTGACCTCGGTGATGACGGCATGGACGTCGGCGGCCGAGCCGTCCGGGTCGGCCTGGATGAAGTTGGCGTGCTTGGGCGACACCTCGGCGGTGCCGATCCGGAAGCCCTTGAGGCCGGTCACGTCGATCAGGCGTCCGGCCGAGTCACCGGGCGGGTTGGTGAACACGCTGCCGGCGTTCTGGCCACCGGGCTGGTTGGCCCGACGCCAGCGCACGATCTCGCTGATCTCGGCCGACGACTTCTCGGGATCGCCAGGGGCCAACTGGATCTCGGTATCGAGGACCAGATGGTGGGAACCGATGGCGGAACAGCGGTAGGCGAAGTCGAGATCGGCGGGAGACCAGACCGTGACCGAGCCCGTCAGCAGGTCGAACACGGTGGCCGACTGTACCGAGGCGTCCATGTCGGAGCCGTGACCCCCGGCGTTCATGCGCACACCGCCACCGACCGAGCCCGGCACACCGACCGCCCACTCGAAACCGGTGAGGCCGGCTGCCGCCGTCTTGCGGGCCGCCACCGGCAGCATCGCCGCTCCCCCGATGCGGGCAACAGCCCCCTCGTGGTCGATGGCGACGCTCTCGAAGGCATCGCCCAGGTGGACGACGACACCGGGGAAGCCGGTGTCGGCCACCAGCAGATTGGAACCCTTGCCCACGGCCAGCGTCGGCACATCCTCGGAGGCCACGACGGCGGCCACCACCTCCAGGTCGGCGATCGACGTCGGCTCCACCCAGATGGCCGCGGCGCCGCCGACTCGGTAGGTGCAGCGCGGGCCGAGGGGCTCGCCCCGGCGAACGGCGACGCCGAGCCGATCGACCAGCTCGGCGCCGGCGGCGGCCAGGGCGGCCTCGGTGGCGACCGGATCGGGCAGAGCGCCGGCGTCCATCATCAGTCCGGTCGCCGACGCAGCTCGGTCAGCACGTCATCGGGGATGGCGGTGAGATCACCGGCACCCAGGGTCATGCACAGGTCGCCCGAGCGCAGCTCGACGGCCAGTTCGGCGACGACCTCGGTCAGCTCCTGGCGGTAGCGGACGTCGGCCTCGGGGTGGGATTCCAGCACCCGGTCGGCCACCAGACGGCCGGTGATCCCGGGCCGCGGTGCCTCCCCGGAGGAGTAGATGCCGGTCACGATCAGGACATCGGCCTCGACGAAGGCGTCGCCGAAGGTCGACCACAGCTGCTCGGTGCGGCTGTAGCGGTGGGGTTGGAACACCGCCACCAGGCGGTCGGGGCCGAGGCTGCGGCCGGCGGCGAGCGCCGCCTCGACCTCGGTCGGCAGGTGGGCGTAGTCGTCGACCAGACGGACGCCGTCGGCCTCGCCCCGATGCTCGAACCGGCGACCGACGCCGCCGAAGCCGGACAGGGCGGCGGCCGCCGCCGTCGCGTCGGCTCCGAGCGAGGCGGCCATGGCCAGGGCGGCGGTGGCGTTGCGGGCGTTGTGCATGCCGGGCTGGCGGAGACCGACCTCCACCCGGACACCGTCCGGTCCGGCCACCCCGAAGCCGATGCCGTCGGGCGTCGGGACGGGGTCGACGATGCGCCAGTCGGCCTCGTCGGCCACGCCGTAGGTGATGCACGACACCCGGCCGCTGAGCTCGGCCGCTCCCGGGTCGTCGAGACACAGCACGCGGGGGCCCGACGCCTGCTCCACGAAGCGGACGAAGGCCTGCTCCAGACCCTCGAAGCCCCCGTAGTGCTCGAGGTGGTCGGGCTCGACGTTGGTGACGATCACGGCGTGGGAGTCGAGCTCGACGAAGGTGCCGTCGCTCTCGTCCGCCTCGACGACCAGCAGCTCGCCGGAGCCGACCGAGGCCCCTCGGCCCAGATCGCGCAGGTCGCCGCCCACGATGAAGGCCGGGTCGAGCCCGGCGCCCTGCAGGGCGGCGGTCAGCATGGCCGACGTGGTGGTCTTGCCATGGGTACCGGCGACCGACACGGTCCGCCACGCCTTGGTGATGGCGGTCAGGATCTCGGCCCGACGGAGCACGGGCAGGCCCCGACGGCCGGCCTCCACCAACTCGGGGTTGTCGGGCGGGATGGCGGTGGAGTGGGTCACGAGTTCGACGTCGGGCCCGATGTTCTCGGCGGCGTGGCCGATGGCCACCGTGGCCCCGGCGTCGTCGAGCCGGCCGGCGGCGGCCGAACGGCCGAGGTCGGAGCCGCTCACCTGGTGGCCGCTGCCGAGCAGCACCTCGGCTATGGCGCTCATCCCGGCACCCCCGATGCCCACCACGTGGACGCGGCGAGGGCGCTGGAGGTCGAAGTCGGCGGAGGAGGAGGCGTCGGTGGCGGTCACGACGGATCGCTTTCGGGCTGGGGAATGGACGGGGTCGGGCTCTCGCCGGCGGCGGCGAGCAGCAGCTCGGCCACCCGGTGGGCGGCGTCGGGTCGGGCCACCGAGGTGGCGGCGGCCGCCATCCGCTCCCGGCGGGCGGCGTCGTCGACGATCGGGGTCAGTTCGCTGAGCAGGTGATCGATGTCGAGACGGGCGTCGTCGACCACCACGGCGGCGCCGACATCGACCAACTCGCCGGTGTTCGCCCGCTGGTGGTCACGGGGGGCGATGGGCAGGGGCACCAGGATCGATGGCAGGCCGGCGATCGAGATCTCGGCCACCGTCGACGCCCCGGCCCGGCACAGCACCACGTCGGCCGCCGTCAGCAGCTCGGGCATCCGATCCTCGTACTCGACCAGCTGGTAGACGAGCTTGCCCGCCTCCACCTCGGAGGGCGGGGTGCGGTAGTCGTCCCAGTCGCGACGGCCGACCACGTGTCGGATGGCGACATCGCTGCGGTCGGCCCAGCGGACGGCGAGATCCCGGGTGACCTTGTTGACCGACGTGGCGCCGAGCGACCCGGACCACACCCCGACCACGACGCTGTCGAGCGGAAGGTCGAGGGCTCGGCGGGCCTGATCCCGGTCGCCCGATGCCACCGCCTCGACCACGGCCGACAGGGTGGGGTTGCCGGTGACGACGCCGTTGGGGAGATCGGTGCCGGGGAACGGCAGCGCACAGGTGCGGGCCCAGCGGCCGATGAGTCGGTTGACGGCGCTGGCCCGGGCGTTCTGCTCGGTCACCACCACCGGGACGCGGAGGATGACGGCGGCCATCGACACCGCCGCCGCGGCGTAGCCGCCGAGGCACAGCACGGCCTTTGGTCGGTGGCGGAGCACGAGCCAGAAGCCCTTCAGCCCCCCGATGACCAGGGCCAACACGGCCCCCACGCTGCGCAGGCTGATCTTGCGTTCGATGCCGCGGCCCGGGAGGACCTCGATCGAGAACCCGGCGGCGGGCACCAGGGTCGCCTCGTTGCCCCGCTTACCGCCGACGAAGTGCACCTCGTCGGTGGGCACACCGGCCGCGACCAGCGCCTCGGCCACGGCGATGCCGGGGTTGGTGTGTCCGGCGGTCCCGCCGCCCGTGATCACATACCGCCTGCTCATTCCTTCGATCTCCTCGACACGTTCACCAGAAGCCCGGCCGCCGCCAACATCGTCACCAGACTCGACCCACCGGCCGATACGAAGGGCAGCGCCTCGCCGGTGATGGGCATCACGCCCAACACCATGCCGATGTTGAGGAAGGCCTGCACCAGGAGCCACGACGTGATGCCGGCCGCCAGCAGCGAACCGAAGCGGTCGGGGGCGTGGACGGCGGCCCGGAAGCCGAACCAGGCGATGAGGAGGAAACCGCCGATCAGGGCGCTGGCCCCGATGAGGCCCACCTCCTCGGCCACGATGGCGAAGATGAAGTCGGTGTGGGCAAAGGGCAGGAATCCCCACTTGGCCCGGCTGGCGCCGAGACCGAGCCCGTACCAACCCCCGGACGAGATGCCGACCTGGCTCTGGATGGCCTGGAGGCCGATGCCCTGCGGGTCGTCCCACGGGTCGAGGAACGACAAGAGGCGGTTCTTGCGGTAGGGAGCGAGATAGGCGGCGAGGCTGGCGGCCAGCATGGCGGCGCCGAGCCAGCCGATCAGGTTGCGCATGCGGGCCCCGGCCACGAACAGCACCAGGATGCTGACCGCGCCCAGGATGATCGGGGTGCCGAGCTTGGGCTGGAGGATCATGAGCGCCGACAGCAGGACCAGCACCAGCATGACCGGTCGGATCGTCAGCTCGGGTTGGTCCATGCGCCGCTCGCGACGGGCCAGGAGATCGGCGATGAAGATGACGAAGACGAGCTTGGCCAGCTCGGAGGGCTGCACCACCACCGGGCCGAGGCCGAGCCAGCGGGTGGAGCCGTTGGTGTTGATACCGACCCCGGGTACGAACAGGGCCACGAGCAAACCGATCACGATCAGCAGGAGCGGGGTGGCCAGCGGACGGAGGAGTCGGTAGTCGATCCGGCTGGCCACGATGAAGGCCAGGCCGCCGATGGCGGCCCACATCACCTGCCGCTTGAACTGAAAGAACGGCGAGTCGGCGTACTGGTGGAGGCTCGACACCGACGAGGCGGACAGGACCATCACCAGGCCGAACAGGGTGAGGCCGAGCACGGTGGCGGTGAGGAAGGCGGCGTTGCGCTCACCGGCGTCGGTGACGGCGACCTTCGACTTGCGGCGGCGACGACGACCGCCGCTCCCCGACGACCGCTTGCGGCGACGACCGCCCTTGGCCTCGTCGTCGCGACGGCGGGCGCGGAAGGCGAGCGGCGCTTCCTCGATCTCGATGTCGCGACCGCCGCTCGACCGGGGCGTGCGACGCGCGGTCGACGAGCGGGCGGTGGTACGACTGCGGGTCCGCCCGGCGCCGCGGGTGGCGGTGGCCCGGGCCGAGGTCGATCGGGTTGCGGCGGACCGGGACGAGGTGGAGCGGGTGGTGCCCGAGCGCCGCTGGGTCGACCGGGTCGACGTGGAGCTGCGGGTCGTCGACTTCCTGGCCGTCGTGCCGGTACCCGTCGACCGCTTGGCCGCAGTCTTGCGGGCGGTGGTCTTCTTGGCGGTCGACCGGGCGGTGGAGGTCCGACCGGCGGCGCTTCGCGCCGTGGCCTTCTTCGCCGTGGCCTTCCTGGCCGTGGACGTTCGAGCCGTCGACCGCTTGGCCGTCGACCGCGTGGCCGTCGACCGCTTGGCCGTCGACGTTCGGGCGGTCGACCGGGCGGCCGTCGACGTTCGGGCGGTCGACCGGGCGGCCGTCGAGCGGGTGGCGCCGGTACGAGCCGTGGCCTTCTTCGCGGTGGCCTTCCTGGCCGTGGAGGTGCGGGCCGTCGACCGCTTGGCCGTCGACGTTCGGGCGGTCG
>JBCCRO010000013.1:0-146611 GCA_039201605.1 Actinomycetota bacterium | reverse complement strand
TTTTGGGGGGGGGGGTGGGCAATTTCTGGCCGGCCCCCCACGCCGGTAGTCTCAATGGCACGTATGTCAACCAGGCGAGGGTCGAGCATGAACGACTGGCCGATGGCGATGAGTTGCAGGTCGGTAAGTTCAAGCTCGTGTACGTCGCCCTCAGCGGTTCGAGGTAGCCGATAGCGATGACCGTTGAGATGGAGCTGGTGGGAGTCCGAGTGCAGATGCCCACCAATACGCCGATTCTGCTCCTCCGGGAGACCGTGGGTAAGCGTCGAGTGGTGCCGATCTACATCGGCGGCCCCGAGGCCCATGCCATCGATCTCGCCCTGTCCGGTACCACCACGGCCCGGCCCATGACGCACGACCTCATGTCGGGCGTCCTGGAGACCCTGGGCGCCCAGCTCGAACAGGTGGTGATCACCGAGCTGAAGGACGGCACGTTCTACGCCGAGCTCCGCCTTCAGCAGAACGGGGGAGAGCCCAAGGTGCTCTCCGCCCGCCCCTCCGATGCGGTGGCCCTCGCCGTTCGAACCGGCAGCCCGATCTACGCCGAGGAGGCCCTGGTCGACGAGGCTGGGATCGAGGAGGCCGAGTCGGAGTCCGAGGGCGACGAGGAGGAGATGGTCGAGGAGCTCCGCAAGTTCCTCGATGAGGTCAACCCCGAGGATTTCCTTCCCTGAGCAACACGCTCCTCCCGCCGCCCGTTACCGGTCGGCGGTCGGTGCCGATCGATCGGTGTGCGGCAGGTCTGTGCGCTGCGCCGGTCGAACCTCAGCGGGCGGTGGCGGCCAGGGCCGGTACCTCGTAGTCGGTGATGGCGGCCCCGATGCGATCGATGCTGGTGGCGATGAAGCGGGTGGTGCGCTCGTCGGTGGCCCGCCGCTGGGCCAGCAGGAGCACGGCCAGACCCGGCAGGATGAGGCCCACCCGGTAGCGGTCGACGTCGGTGCCGTAGGCGGCGAGAAGTCGGTCGTCGACGGCCCGTCTGTCCTCGACGGTCAGGCTGGTGGCCGCCATCCAGGCCACGTCGGCCTCGCCTGCCTGCACCGCAAGCTGTTGCCAGTCGAACAGGACGGGGCGCCCGTCATCGGTGGCCTCGAACACCAGGTTGTCGGCCCGGGGATCGCCGTGGCACAGCGTCGGTGACGGGGCGGCGGCGAAGGTCTCGACCAGCCGGGCCCGGCCGGCCACCATCGCCTCGAAGGTCGGTAGCCACCGCTCGTCGATGTCGCCGGCCCACCGTTGGCGCAGCGCCACCAGGCCGGCCGCGAGCCCGGCCGGGGGCAGGGCCGACGGCGTCGACCGCCGCACGCCGAGGGCGTCGGGTTCGGGGCGGTGGCGCCAGTGGGCGTGCAGGGCCGCCAGTTCGGCGACGACGGCCAGGGCGTCATCGGCGCCGAGGCCGTCGAGCTGGTCGACGGCCCGGTGTCCGGTGAGATCCTCCAGGAGGAGGGTGGTGCCATCGGCGTCCTCGGTCACCGCATGGACCGTCGGCGAGGCGACGGGGGAGGAGGGCAGCAGTCGCCGGTAGGCCAGCGCCTCGCGTCGATAGGCCCCCGATCCCCGGGCGGCGTCACCGTTCGGGCCCGGGATCGGGAGCTTGGCCACCACGGTGGGCGGGATCGACGGGTCCGGCTCGACCACCGGGTCCGTCGGCTCGAGCGGGATCCGTAGCACCCGGCTGAACACCCCTCGGCCGCCGTTGACGTCGGTGGCGGGGCCGGGGGCCACCTGAGGACCGAACACCTGCCGGAGCAGTGCGCGCGGAACGAGCGAGTCGGGGGTCGGTGGTGCGATAGCAAGGCAGGTTATTGGTGTGGGGTGTGCGCTGCGCGCGAATCGTTGACTCAACGTGTTTGCGTGGGTACGATCCGTGTTCGGGTAAATCTCGCGGTCGTAATTACGAGCCGCGGCGCGCCGCATCGTCGACGTGTTCGCTGCTTTGTCGCGCGGTCGTCGATCCTTCGTTGTCGAGCGAGGAGGAAAAGCAGGTGTCGGTCGAGATGAGTTTCTCCGGAAAGCGGAGCGCGGAAATTGTGGGTATCACGTACCGGCAGCTCGACTACTGGGCGCGAACCGACCTGGTCCGCCCGTCACTGGCGGATGCGACCGGCTCCGGTTCGCGGCGCCGGTATTCCTACAAAGACCTGCTCAAGCTGAAGGTCATCAAAACCCTGCTCGACGCCGGCCTTCGCCTGGAGACCGTGCGCGACGTCTTCTCCTACCTCGAAGACGAGCTCGGCGAGGACGTCGAGTCGGCCAATCTGGTGGTTCAGAGCTCGCATTCGGTCGTCACCCGCAGCGGTGAGGAGCTGATCGACCTGGTCCAGCAGGGTCAGGGCGTGCTCAATGTGCTGCCTCTGGCCGGGATCAAGGACGAGGTCGACGCCAAGATCGTCGAGCTGCCGGGCACCGTCATCGAGACCGCCGCCACCGAGCCGTCGGCCCCCATCGACATCGCCCAGTAGCGGGCGTTGCGTCGCAGCCCGGCGCACTCCCGTTCCGGGCGATGCCCGCCCCACCAGGGCGGGCATTCGTCGTTTTCGGGGCCTCGCACCGCCCGCTCAGCCTGCGCTGTCGGGGCGGCCGGTGCCGCTCCCATTGCCGGCCGGGGAGGAGCCGTTGGTTCCAGGAAGCGTGGTCGGCGAGTACCACATGTGGGCCCGGTTCTTGCCCGCCGCTTTGGCCTGATAGAGCGCCTTGTCCGCCCGGTTGAACGTCTCGTCGGTGGCGATCTCGGGCTCGTGCAGGGCCACACCGGCGCTGAGCGTGGTGCTGCGGCCGCTGCTCGACCAGCCGATGAGGATGCGGTCGGCCACGGCGAGCGGGTCGGCGAAGGCCCGACGGGCCACGATCAGGAACTCGTCGCCGCCGAGGCGGGCCGAGGTGTCGGAGTCGCGCACGCAGTGCCGGAGGTGGGCGCTCAGCTCCTGCAGCACCTGATCGCCGGCGGCGTGACCCAGGGTGTCGTTGACCGCCTTGAAGCCGTCGAGGTCGAGCAGGATCAGGGCGTCGCCCTCCTCCAGCGACGACAGCAGCGCATCGGCGTGCTTGCGGTTGCCGATCCCGGTCAGCTCGTCGCGGGTCGTGGCCCGCTCCAGCTCGTCGATCACGAAGAGGTGCTCGATGGCGATGCCGACCTGGGTGCCGAAGAGCCGGGCCAGGTCGATGCTGAACTCCGGGTCGTCCGAGGTGACCGGATGGACGACGACGGCGCCGGCGGGGACGTCGGCCGCCGGTAGGGGCAGCACGAGGAGCTGCTCGGGGTTCTTCCGGGGGCCGGTGGGGACCAGGCGGGGCTCGTCGCCACCGATGGTCTCGGCCACGAGCTTGGCCGTCTCGGCGTCGGGCTCCTCGTTGCTGGAGGGGCCGAGGGTGACCGGGATCAGGCCGCCCTGGGTATTGCGGAGGACGACGGTGGAGCGGTCGACCTCGAAGATCTCGATGGCGGCCACCGCCACCTCGTAGGCCGCCTCCTCCAGCGAGCCCGGTCGGCTGAAGCGGCGGAGCACGTCCTCCAACCGGGTGAGCCGCTCCTTGCGGCTGCGGAAGCGCTCGGCCGTTCGCAGCGAGCGGTCGGTGAGGGCCGAGATCAGCTCGCCCAGCACGGCGGCCACCGGCACGCCGACCAGGGGCAGGGCCAGGTGGATGCGGAAGTCGTTTGCCCGCCAGGCGGTGAGGAGGGAGAGCACCACGACCGGTGCGAACAGCAGCGCCGAACCGGGGGGAAGGACGAAGCCGACGTAGGACAGGATGATCACCGCCGCCGCCGCCAGCCCGATCTCGGCGTGGGCCGTCTCCGCCGTCTGCGACCAGTAGATGGCGGCCAGGATCACCAGGATGGAGCCGACGGCGGGCAGCAGCCGCCACATCGGCCCGAGGGTGGTCCAGTCGGTCACCCCGGCGTACACGGCGCCGAGGGCCAGAGCCAGGGCGAGGTAGAGAACGCTCGCGCCCGGCGGGTCGCTGGAGGAGCGGGCGGCGACATCGAGCACGGCCAGGAGGGCCATCCCCAGCAGGAGACCACAGGCGGCTATTCGATATCGCTCTCGCCACAGCACGGTCGGCAAGCACCCCTGTGTGTTCTCAGATGGCTGTGAAAGTCGATCCGGCGGTCTGGCTCGACGACCACCAGGCGTGTCTACGACAGTACCCTACGTGGTGGACGGAGCGGGGCCACCGGCCCGAAGTTGAGGGAATCGGCCCATAACCGGGGCAAACAGGCCCTTTTCGTCACCCTGTACCGGCCGGTTCACCTTCCTGCGTTTTCCCTGCTGGCCGGGTGGGGACGGCGTCAGTCGATCTGACGGTCGACGGCCACCGTGCCGATGTGGCTGCTGTCGTTGAACGAGCGGATGACCCAGCCCGACGGGTTGAGGACCACGTGATTGATCGAGGTGTGGCGGGCACCCATGAAGGTGAAGGGGCTGGTGCCCGACAGGGCGCCGAGCACCGCACCGATGACGCCACCGTGACAGAAGGCGGCCACCATCTCGCCGGGGTGGGCCTTGGCGATCCGGGTGACGGCGTCGATCGTGCGGGCGGTCAACTGGGCGTTGGTCTCGGCGCCGGGAATCTCGCCCCACTCGCTCTCGGCCCGCATGGCCAGCACCGCCGGGTGCCCCTCCTCGGCCCGCTGGCGGAAGAGGCCGCCCTCGAACTCCCCGAGGAAGGCCTCCCGCAGATCGGCCTCGACGGCCGGCGTCAGGCCTCGCCGCTCGCACAGCGGCGCCGCCGTCTGCTTGGTGCGGGTGAGGGTGGAGGTGTAGACCGCGGCGATCGGCTCGTGCGCCAACCGCTTGGCCACCCATTGCGCCTGCTGGTGCCCGAGGTCGGTGAGGTGGGGGTCGCCGTGGCCGTCGATCAACTCGAAGGGCACGCCGGGGACGTAGGGGGCGGACTGGCCGTGGCGGATCAGCAACACCTGGCAGGCGCCATCCTCGGGTTGGTAGATGCGCTGGGGAAAGGCGGTGGGGGATTCGGCCATGGCCGTAACGTAGCCGTGCCCACCGACAGCCGTAGGATTGCCGCTGTGCAACCGTCGCCCTCCACCTCGCCCGAAGCAACAACCGAGATCACGCCCCCCGTGGCCGAACGTCGACCCGTCACCCGCGACCTGTTCGGCCGGCAGGTCGTCGACGAGCTGGGATGGCTCCGCGACCGGGAGGATCCGGCGGTCGTCGCCCACCTCGAAGCGGAGAACGCCTACACCGACGCCGTCCTGGCCGGGGTCGACGAGCTGCGGGAGGAGCTGTTCGCCGAGATCAAGGGGCGCATCAAGGAGACCGATCTCAGCGTGCCCGTGATCAAGGACGGCTGGGCGTACTACTCGCGCACCTCGGAGGGCCAGGCCTACCCCCGCCACTGTCGCTGCCCGGCCGCCGAGGCCGACATCGCCGCCGGCAACGGTCCCGACGGCGGTGACGTCCCCCCGGGGGAGCAGGTGCTGCTCGACGAGAACGCCGAGGCCGAGGGGCACGAGTTCTTCGACGTCGGTAACTTCGACGTCTCGCCCGACCACAGCCTGCTGTGCTGGGGGTGGGACGCGACGGGCAACGAGCGCTTCACCGTGACCGTGCGCGACCTCTCCACCGGCGAGGACCGGGCCGATCGCCTGGTCGACGTCTCGCCCAACTCCGCCTGGTCGCTCGACGGCTCGGCGTTCTTCTACGTCCGCCCCGACGACACCAACCGACCCTTCCAGGTCTGGCGCCACCGGCTGGGCACCGACCAGGGCGATGACGTGCTGGTCTACACCGAGGACGACGAGCGTTTCTTCGTCGGGGTCGGCTTGGAGAAGGACGATTCCTTCGTCCAGATCGTCAGCTCCTCCAAGGTGACCGACGAGGTGCGGGTGGTGCCCGCCGCTGCCCCCGAGACCGAGCCCCGCCTCATCGCCGAGCGCCGCCAGGGCGTCGAGTACTCGGTGGCCCACCGCCACGACCGGTTCGTCATCCTGACCAACGTCGACGGCGCCCAGAACTTCCGGGTCATGACCGCTCCCGACGACGATCCCGGCCCGGCCAACTGGGAGCCGCTCGATCTCGGTGGGGACGGCGGCGCCGGGCCCGGGGGCACGGCGCCGGGAGCGCCCATGATCAGCGACATCGACGTCACCGAGGCTCACCTCATCCTCTTCGAGCGGGCCGACGGTATGACCCGCATCCGTTCCCGTCGTTGGTCGGACGGCCACGTCAGCCAGATCGAGCAGCCGGAGGCCGTCTCGACCGTGTGGCCCGGCGCCAACCCCGACTTCGCCTCCACCTCGCTGCGCTACGGCTACAGCTCGATGGTGACCCCGGCCTCGCTGTTCACCGTCGATCTGGTGACGGGGGAGCGGACGCTGCTCAAGCAGACCGAGGTCCTCGGCGACTTCGACCCGGCCCGGTACCGGACCGAGCGGACGTGGGCCACCGCCCCCGACGGCGCCAGGATCCCGATCAGCCTGGTCGAGCGGGTCGACCGGCCGGCCGGTCCCGGCCCGCTCCTGCTGTACGGCTACGGGGCCTACGAGGCCTCGATGGACCCGATGTTCTCGCCCATACGGCTGTCGCTCCTCGATCGGGGCTTCGCCTTCGCCATCGCCCACGTCCGCGGCGGCGGCGAGATGGGCCGGGCCTGGTACCTCGACGGCAAGTTCGAACGGAAGCACAATTCCTTCGACGATTTCGTCCTCTGCGCCCGGCACCTGATCGACCAGGGCCGCACCAGCCCCGACCGGCTGGCGATCAGGGGCGGTTCGGCCGGCGGCCTTCTCGTGGGCGCCGCCCTCAACCAGGCGCCGGAGCTGTTCGCCGCCGTCGTGGCCCAGGTCCCCTTCGTCGACGCCCTCAACACCATGCTCGACGCCTCGCTGCCCCTCACCGTCACCGAGTGGGAGGAGTGGGGCAACCCGGCCGCCGACGAGGCGATCTACGAGGCGATGGCGGCGTACGCGCCCTACGAGAACGTCCGGGCCGTCGACTACCCGTCGGTGCTGGCCACCGGCGGCCTCAACGACACCCGGGTCGGGTTCTGGGAGCCGACGAAATGGGTGCAGGTGTTGCGGGAGACGACGACCGGTTCGGCCCCGATCCTGCTGTGGAGCGACCTCGGCGCCGGCCACGGTGGGCCCTCGGGCCGCTACGACGCGTGGCGAGAAGAAGCGCGAGTTCTGGCCTACCTCCTCTTGACGCTAGGTTTAAGCACCTAGTGTAGAAAGCATGAAGCTTGTGGATTCACAGGTCGTCCACCGCTCACAACCCGGGAGACCCGCCGCCCCATGACACGACTGGATACACCTTTCAGGACACTTGAACCGTCCGGCACCGGGCCGACGGTGGGTGTTAGGGTCCCGGCATCGCCTTGCGGTGCCAGCACCGACCAGCGACGTGTCCCGCTCACCAGGAGGTAGAGCCGTCAACACTCCCGAGTACGAACGCCGGTTGACCGCCTACGAGAGCGGTATGGCCGAACTCCAAGAGCAACTCAAGTCGATGGAAGAGGAGGTCATCACCCTCCGCCGTCGCCTCCAGGACGCGCCGAAGCGGGTGCGGACCCTTGAGGAGCGCCTCCTCGACACCAAGGGTCAGCTCGCGCAGGCCGTGAGCCAGAACGAGAAACTGACCTACACCCTCCGTGAGGCTCGCGAGCACATCGCCGCTCTCCGTGAGGAAGTGGACAAGCTGACGCAGCCGCCGAGCGCCTACGGCACGCTGATCGGGATCAATTCCGACGGCTCGGCCGACGTGTTCTCCAGCGGGCGCAAGATGCGGGTGGAGATCCACCCCGCCATCGACGTCGACGAACTGGTGCGCGGCGCCGAGGTCGTCCTCAACGAATCGCTCAACATCGTCAAGGTCCGCGAGCCCGAGCGCTCCGGCGAAGTCGTCGGCATCAAGGAGATGCTCGACGACGGCACCCGGGCCTTCATCACTGGCCGCGCCGACGAGGAGCGGGTGGTGGAGCTGGCCGAGCACCTGATCGGCACCGGTATCCGGGCCGGCGACTCGATGCTGCTCGACAGCCGTTCGTCGATCCTGGTGGAGAAGCTGCCGAAGGCCGAGGTCGAGGATCTCGTCCTCGAAGAGGTGCCCGATGTCAGCTACGCCGACATCGGCGGCCTGGCCGACCAGATCGAGACCATCGTCGACGCCGTCGAGCTCCCCTTCCTCCACGCCGACCTGTTCGCCGAGCACGAGCTCCCGGCGCCCAAGGGCATCCTGCTCTACGGCCCTCCCGGTTGCGGCAAGACCCTCATCGCCAAGGCGGTGGCCAACTCGCTGGCCAAGAAGGTCTCCGAGCAGAACGGCGAGGACAGCCAGTCCAAGAGCTACTTCCTGAACATCAAGGGCCCCGAGCTGCTCAACAAGTACGTCGGTGAGACCGAGCGCCAGATCCGGCTGATCTTCCAGCGGGCCCGGGAGAAGTCCGAGGACGGCAATCCCGTCATCATCTTCTTCGACGAGATGGAGTCGCTGTTCCGTACCCGGGGCAGCGGCATCAGCTCCGACATCGAGTCGACGATCGTCCCGCAGCTGCTGGCCGAGATCGACGGCGTCGAGACGCTGAAGAACGTGATCGTGATCGGCGCCTCCAACCGTGAGGACCTGATCGATCCCGCCATCCTCCGCCCTGGTCGACTCGACGTGAAGATCAAGATCGAGCGGCCCGACGAGGACTCGGCCCGGTCGATCTTCGCCAACTACCTCACCGACGCACTCCCGATCCACGCCGATGAGATCGACGCCGCCGGTTCGGTCGACGAGGCGATCGCCAAGATGATCGCAGCGGCGGCCAAGCACATGTACCGGGCCGACGACGACACCCGCTTCCTCGAGGTCACCTATCAGAACGGCGACAAGGAGATCCTGTACTTCCGGGACTTCTCCTCCGGCGCCATGATCGAGAACGTGGTCCGGCGGGCCAAGAAGCTCGCCATCAAGCGGTTCCTCGACGACGGCACCAAGGGCATCTGCACCGATGACCTGCTGGTCTCGGTCACCCAGGAGTACAAGGAACACGAGGATCTGCCCAACACCACGAACCCCGATGATTGGGCCAAAATCTCGGGTAAGAAGGGTGAGCGGATCGTCTACGTTCGGACCCTGGTCGGGCCCGAGGGTGGCGACAAGGCCGGCGGCCGTGCCATCGAGCAGGTCGCCACCGGGCAGTACCTCTAAGTCACCGCCCCCGGCGGCCCCTGGTCCGGCCGCCGAAGCGGAATACAGGACGGACAATCGTGGCCATTCCAAAGATCGTTGGCATCGAGACCGAGTTCGGGATCATGGTCCGGGGCACCCTGGACTGGAACCCGGTGTCGGCCTCGTCGCTGCTCATCAACGCCTATGTGGGCACCGAAGTCGGGAGCGTCGACGATCGAGCCACCCCGATCGCCTGGGACTTCATCGACGAGATGCCGGGGGCCGACGCCCGCGACATCATGCCGCCCGAGTTCGCACTGCCCCCGGAGGTGGAGACCCACCTGGTCAACGCCGTTCTGACCAACGGCGCGCGGTACTACGTCGACCACGCCCACCCCGAGCTGTCGACCCCCGAGTGCCGTGACGCCCTGTCGGTCGTGCTCTACGACCGGGCGGCCGAGCTGATCCTGGTCGAGTCGATGCGAGCGGCAGACGAGGCCCTGCCTCCGGGCCAGGAGATCGTCATCTACAAGGACAACTCCGACCGCAAGGGCAACGCCTACGGCTGCCACGAGAACTATCTCCTCGACCGCAACCTGCCCTTCGGCCAGATCATCACGGCGGCCACGACGCACTTCGTCACCCGCCAGATCTTCACCGGGTCGGGCAAGGTCGGCACCGAGCTCCCCGGTCGCACCCGCTCGGAGATCCCGTATCAGATCACCCAGCGGGCCGAGCACTTCGAGGAGGAGGTCGGCCTTGAGACCACCCTCAAGCGGCCGATCGTCAACACCCGGGACGAGCCCCACGCCGACTCGCAGAAGTACCGGCGACTCCACGTGATCGTGGGCGACGCCAACATGTCGCAGGTGGCCACCTTCCTCAAGGTCGGTACCAGCGCCATCCTCTTCGCCATGCTGGAGGACGGCGCCCTCACCATGCTCCCCCTCGACGATCCGGTGCCGGCGATGCACCAGGTCAGCCACGACCTCAGCCTTTCCGAGCCCCTCCGCATGGCCGACGGCACCACGATGACCGCCCTCGAGGTGCAGTGGAACCTGCTGGAGCAGGCCAAGGCCTGGGCCGACAGCCACGGGCTCGACGCCGTCGGTGAGAGCTGCGGCAAGCTCGTGCTCGAGCGGTGGGAGGAGATCCTGTCCGGGTTGGAGAGCGACCCGATGTCGCTGGCCGGCCAGGTCGACTGGATCGCCAAGAAGCGGATCCTGGAGGGCTTCATGGCCCGCCACGACTGCGGCTGGGATGACTCCCGGCTCGGCGCCCTCGATCTGCAGTACCACGACCTCCGCCCGGCCAAGTCGCTGGCGGCCAAGGCCGGCCTGGAGACCCTGGTCGACGACGAGGACGCCGAGATCGCCATCGAGGAGCCGCCGCAGGACACCCGGGCCTACTTCCGGGGCAAGTGCCTCCAGAAGTTCGCCGACCAGGTGGTGGCGGCCAATTGGGACTCGATCGTGTTCGACGTGGGTGATGATCCCCTGCGAAGAGTTCCCATGCTGGAGCCCGGACGGGGTACGGTCGAGTATGTCGGTTCGCTGTTGGAGGAGTCCGAAACCGTCTCCGAACTCTTGGAGAAGCTCGGTGCCTGATCCGGCGACGAAGCCGGGCGGTGGACACGGCCGCTAGAGGAGAACACACATGGCTGATCGTGAACAGGTACGCAAAGACGCTCCTCGCCGTCAGGAGCAGGAAGAGGTCGCCGAGGAGGCGCCGGCGTCGTCCGAGCAGGGCGAAGCGCTGAAGGCCGAACTCGACGACCTCCTCGACGAGATCGACGAGGTGTTGGAGACCAACGCCGAGGATTTCGTGAAGAGCTACATCCAGAAGGGCGGTCAGTGAGGCGAACCTCACCGACCATGCCGTAGCAGGCGACGCCCGGGCGACCGTCCGACTCGCCGTCGAGGCGGATCTGCTCGCCGTTCTGCGCGTTCTGTCCCGAGCGGACGAGGGACGCAACCCCCTTCCCGCCCAGCCGTCCGACGCCGAACGTCGGATGTGGCTGCGCATGCTCGACACCGAGGATGTCACGGTCTACGTCGCCGAGGTCGAGGGCGACATCGTCGGCACCGCCACGTTCCTGGTCTTGCCCAACGTGACCTATGACTGTCGGCCGTCGGGCTTCATCGAGGCCATGGTCGTACGCTCGGATCGACGCCGACGCGGTATCGCCCTGGCGATCCTCGACCGGCTGGTGGCCGACGCTCGCCGGCTCGGGTGCCACAAGTTGCAGCTCCTGTCGCACAAGTCGCACGCCGAGGACGGCGCCCACCAGCTGTACCGTGCAGCGGGCTTCGAGGCCGAGGCCGAGGGGTTCCGCCGGTACCTCGGTGGCGGCTCAGCGGTCGGGTAGGCGGCGCAGCGCCTCCAGCCAACCGGCGGCCTCGGGCACGGCGGCCAGGGTCTCGCGGTAGCGGCGGTTGGTGCCGTCCTCGATGTCCCGTCGGGCCTCGATTCCGGCATCGGTGATCTGCCCATCGTCCGCCACCCAGCCCCGATCGAGCAGGCCGGGCGGGGGAGCGCCGTCGATACCGCCGTCGAGCGCCACGGTGAGCGCGGTGATCTCGACCGGGTCGAGGGGGACCGCCCGCCACGCCTCGACATGGGCGTCGAAGCGGATGTAGCGCGCCCCGTTCAGCAGATGATGGAGCCGCGCTGCGGCCGCTGTGGGGTGGGGGAGCGCAGCGAACGCCGACGCCAGGGGCCCGTCGGCCGCCGCCAGCAGGGCGGTCGCCCCACCCTCGGCGGCGTCGAGGTCGATCGGCCACAGGTCATCGGCCATCCGCTCGCGCAGCCCGAGCATCTCGGCGGCGGCGCCCAGCCTCGGGCCGGGCCGCCCCGAGCTGCCGATCAGTCGGAGCTCGACGAGTCGCCCGACGAGGGCGCTGGCACCTTCGTCGTCGTAGACGAAGCGACGCCGTACCAGCGCATCGGTGCACTGTCCGGCGGCGAGGAACTCGGCGAGGTCGTAGATGTAGCCGGGGTGGTCGAAGGCTCGGCCACCGGCCAGCCCGTCCAGCAGCGTCGCAATGCGGGCACGGTGTTGTGCCATCACCTGCCGGTGAACGGCGATGACGAGGCGATCGACGGTGACGGCGATCGCCGACGCAAGATCGTCAGCGGCCGGTTGGTATGTCACCGGGTCACCGCTGAGGCCGATCGGCCAGGAAGGGTGCGAGGTGGGCGAGCAGGCCCGGAGCGTTCTCCTCGGGAAGGAAGTGGCCGCCGTCCACCACGACCGCGGTGAGCGTGGGCGCCCACGGGCGCCAGTGGGCGGCGAGGTCGCCCCGATCGGCGCTGGCCACCGCCAGCACCGGGCAGTCGATGGTGCGGCCGTCGGCCCGATCGGCCAGGTCGAGACGGCGATCGACGCCGGCGCCGGCCCGGTAGTCGCCGCACGTGGCCGCCCGCACGGCGGCGCGTCGGAAGCAGCGCCGATACTCGGTGCGGACCTCGTCGACGATGGCGTCGGGATCGGCCGACCAGCTGTCGAGCAGGTGGTCGATCCACCGGTCGGGCGCCTCGGCCAGGAGCGCTTCGGGTAGCCCGTCGGGTTGAGCCAGAAACGGCCAGTGGAACGCCCCCACCGAGTCGATCCCCCGGATCAGCTCCCACTCGACCGAGGTCGGGGCGATGTCGATCACGGCGAGGCCCGTCACCGTTCCGGGATGGTCGAGAGCCAGGCGGTAGGCCACTCGGGCTCCCCGGTCGTGGCCGACCACGGCGAAGTGGGCGTACCCCAGCGAGGCCATCAGCTCCACCATGGCGACCGCCATCGATCGCTTGGAGAACACCTCGTCGTCGGGATGCGACCAGGCGCTGTCCCCGTAGCCGGGGAGATCGGGGGCGATCACCGTCGCCTGCTCGGCCAGCGCCGGTGCCACCCGATGCCAGCACACGTGGGTCTCGGGGTAGCCGTGCAGCAGCAGGACGGGCGCACCCGCTCCGATGCGTCGGTGGACGGTCGTCCCGCCCGACAGCGGGAGCCGCTCGACGTCGGCGGCAAGGAACTGGTTCATCGATCGGCGCCCTCCGCTACTCCTCGAGCTCGACCGTACCGCTTCGCCGGTGGCGGGTTGGTTCGGCGAACCGGCTCGGGCCGACGGCGCAGCTGACGTCGGCCCGAGCCGGGCCGCACCACGGTTCAGTCGCTCAGCGGTCGGCTATTCGACGGCGGCCGGCTCCTCCCAGAACGCCGTCTCCTTCGCCGGCTTGAAGCCCATCTCGGCGCTCACCTTCTGGGCGATGACGGCCAGCAGGATGCCGTAGACGGCCTTCGACGAGATGTCGGCGAAGCTGTAGATCAGATTGCGGAGGACAACGCCGTTGGCGTCGTCCCAGATCTGCGGCATGAGATACGCCACGGGATAGATCGTCCAGGCGACGAGGAACAGGATCCAGGTGAACTGGAACAGACGGGCCACGCTGGGTGAGGCCTTGGCCTTGGCGTCGCGAATCGTCTGGTAGGCCACGTAGAGCAGCCACAGGTAGAACACGGTGCTGATAGCGCCCCACACCCAGAAGCTGGCTCCGCCGTCGACCTCGTCGAACTGGCCGACGTAACCCGTCCAGATCATGGCCAGGCCGGCGACCACGAAGGACGCCCAGCGTTGGAAGAACACGCGACCCGTGATCCCGGCCACCACCAGCAACTGGGTGAGTAGCACCGGCACGTCGATGCTCCAGTTCATGTACCGGAAGCCGTTGGAGAACAGGTCGCCGCTCTGCACGTAGGCCGAGCCGTTCCAGTCGAACCCTCCCGACCAGCGGAGGGCCAGCAGACCGAGTTCGAGCACGGCCGACACCATCACCACGCCGGTCAGATACGACGTGATCCGGTAGCGGGGTGCGATCGACCCGGCGGTGGCCAGCGAGTAGACGAGGACTGCGGCGAACACCGCCGCGGTGAGCGTGAACACGCTGAGGACGACTTCGTATTGCGTCGCCGTGTATTCGTATAGGTTTTCAAACGACAAAAGGTACCTCCACTTAAATGTGTTAGGAGTGCCTAACACACGGAAACGGCAGGAAGCCAATCGATGATCACCCACCCGCCGTCCGGGTGCGCATACCCCGACGGAGCCGCCTTGAACCCTCCCGACCTGCGGTAACCTTGTCGCCGATGAGCCTGCCTTCTTTCTCCCCCAGCGATGATCCGGGACCGAACTTCGCCAACCTGCTGAATCGGGTCCAGCCCCAGGTGGCGCCGCTGGCCGACCTGTCGGGTGAGGCGATCGAGGTGCCCCACGGCACCACCGTCGTGGCGGCCAAGTACGCCGACGGGGTGATCATCGCCGGCGACCGGCGGGCCACCTCGGGCAACCTCATCAGCCACCGGACGATGCAGAAGGTGTTCGCCGCCGACCGCTGGTCGGGCGTCGCCATCGCCGGAGCCGCCGGCCCGGCGTTGGAGATGGTGAAGATGTTCCAGCTCCAGCTGCAGCACTACGAGAAGCTCGAAGGGCATGCTCTGTCGCTCGAGGGCAAGGCCAATCAGCTGAGCCAGATGCTGCGCCAGCACCTCCCCGCCGCCATGCAGGGCATGGTCGTGGTTCCGATCTTCGCCGGGTTCGACCGGCGCCGGGGCTTCGGTCGCCTCTTCGCCTACGACGTCACCGGCGGCCGCTACGAGGAGGAGGACTACATCGCCTCCGGCTCGGGCAGCCTGTTCGCCCGCACGGTGATCAAGCTGGGCCACCGCGACGACAACGACGAGGGCACCGCCGTCGATCTCATGATCCGGGCCCTGTTCACCGCCGCCGACGACGACTCCGCCACCGGCGGGCCCGACTCGATGCGAGGGATCTACCCGATCGTGGCCGCCATCACCTCCGACGGGTACCGGGAGTTGGACGAGGCCGATGTGGCCGCCCGCTTCGACCGAATACTCGGCGAGTTCACCGAAAGGAACGGTGCCTGACATGAACATGCCGTTCTACGTTGCCCCCGAGCAGCTGATGAAGGACCGGGCCGACTTCGCCCAGAAGGGCATCGCCCGAGGTCGAAGCCTGGTCGCCGTCGAGTTCGATCAGGGGATCGTGCTCTGCGCCGAGAACCCGTCCCGGAACCTGCGCAAGATCTCCGAGATCTACGACCGGATCGGCTTCGCCGGCGTCGGTCGCTACAACGAGTACGACCAGCTGCGCATCGCCGGCATCCGCCACGCCGACGTGAAGGGCTACACCTACAGCCGCGACGACGTCGACTCCCAGGCCCTGGCCAACCAGTACGCCCAGATGCTCGGCCAGATCTTCACCCATGAGACCAAGCCGCTCGAGGTGGAGATCCTGGTGGTGGCCGTTGGTTTCGAGCGGGAGGGCGACCGCCTGTTCCACATCCGTTTCGACGGCTCGGTGACCGACGAGACCGGCTTCGCCGTGCTCGGCGGTGAGGCCGAGCCGATCCGGGAGCGTCTCAGCGGCGCCTTCAGTGCGGACCTCGACGAGGCCGGCGCGCTGCAGGCCGCCGTGTCGGCCCTGGCCGGAGACGATCGCTCGCTCGGTGCCGACGAGCTCGAGGTGGCGATGCTCGACCGGCTCGACGACGGGCGCTGCTTCCGGCGCCTGGAGAACGGCGAGATCACCGAGCGCCTGGGCTGATTGCGACCACTGCCGGGACACGCACGTCACGGCGGATCACCGCCGGCGCCCGACGAGCGCTAGATTGGTGACGTGCACTCCCGTCGGATCTACGGCATCGAGACTGAATACGGTGTCACCTGCACTTTGCGCGGCCAGCGCCGGCTCAGCCCGGACGAGGTCGCCCGGTACCTGTTCCGCCGTGTCGTGTCCTGGGGGCGTTCGAGCAACGTCTTCCTCGTCAACGGCGCCCGTCTCTATCTCGACGTCGGCTCCCACCCCGAGTACGCCACCGCCGAATGCGACTCGATCGACGCCGTCGTCGTCCACGACAAGGCGGGGGAGCGGATCCTCGAACAGCTGCTCGATTCGGCCGAGGAACGGCTGCGCGACGAGGGCATCCGGGGCACGATCCACCTCTTCAAGAACAACACCGACTCGGCCGGCAACTCCTACGGCTGCCACGAGAACTACCTCACCACCCGCAACGACGACCTGAGCCACTACTCCGAGGTGCTGATCCCGTTCCTCGTCACCCGGCAGATCTACGCCGGTGCGGGCAAGGTGCTGCAGACGGCGCGGGGTTCGATGTTCGCCGTCAGCCAGCGGGCCGAGCACATCTGGGAAGGCGTGTCGTCGGCCACCACCCGCTCCCGCCCCATCATCAACACCCGGGACGAGCCCCACGCCGACGCCGAGCACTACCGGCGGCTCCACGTGATCGTCGGCGACTCCAACATGAGCGAGTACACCACCTACCTCAAGGTGGGGGCCATGGCCGTGCTGCTGCGCATGGTCGAGGACCCGGGCTGCGTCCTGCGGGACATGACCCTGGAGAACCCGATCCGGGCCATCCGGGAGATCAGCCACGACCTGTCGATGGAGCGCAAGGTCCGCCTGGCCTCGGGCAAGGAGATGTCGGCGCTGGAGATCCAGTCCGAGTTCCTCGAGCGGGCCCTCCACTACGCCGACACCAACGGCCTGCCCCCCGACGAGCAGAAGGCGCTCGAGATGTGGGAGCACGTGATGACCCACCTCAAGAGCGACCCGTTCAAGCTCGATCGTGAGCTCGACTGGGTGATCAAGCACAACCTGATCGAGGCCTACCGGGCCAAGCACGACCTCCCCCTGAGCCACGCCAGGGTGTCGCTGCTCGACCTCCAGTACCACGACATCCGCCGCGACCAGGGCATGTTCTACAAGATGCAGGACCGGGGCATGTTGGAGCGGACGATGGTCGACGACGACATGATGGAGGCCATCAACACCCCGCCCCAGACCACGCGGGCCAAGCTCCGCGGCGACTTCATCCGTCGGGCCAAGGAGCGCAAGCGCGACTACACCGTCGACTGGGTCCACCTGAAGCTGAACGATCAGGCCCAGCGCACCGTGCTGTGCAAGGACCCGTTCAAGCACGAGGACGAGCGGGTCGCCAAACTCATCGACAGCCTGTAGCGCGCGGTCGAAGGGCGAGCACACGTGTCAAGCAAGCTGGAACGGCTGCTGAATCTCACGGCGGTCCTCCTCGACACGCCCCGGCCGCTCACGGCCGACGAACTGCGGCGAAAGGTGGAGGGCTACCCACCCCCGGGCTCGGCCTTCCATCGCGCCTTCGAGCGTGACAAGGACGATCTGCGGGTGCTCGGCATCCCCCTTCGGGTGGAGCGGGCGCCGGGCACCGACCCGCCGGTCGACGGCTACCGCATCGACCCGGCCGACTACTACCTGGCCGACCCCGGGCTGGAGCCCGACGAGCTGGCCGCCATCCACCTCGCCTCGCTGACCGTGCGCCTCGACGGCGCCGGCGACCGGGAGGCGCTGTGGAAGCTGGGCGGCGTCGACGGTGAGCCCGACGGCGGCGCCGTCGAGGACAGCACCGTGGCCAGCCTGCCCTCCGACCCGGCGCTGGCCCCGCTGTTTCAGGCCATCGTCGACCGGCGCCAGGTCCGCTTCGGGTATCGGGGTGAGCAGCGACGGATCGATCCGTGGCGCCTCGATTTCCAGCGTGGTCGCTGGTATCTGACCGGCTTCGACCACCTGCGGGAGGACGAACGCAACTTCCGCCTCGACCGCATCGAGGGCGGCGTCGAGGCCACCGACATCGCCGTGGCCAACCCCCAACCCGGCGACGATCACGTCGGCCGTCCCCGCCCGGCCTGGGAGCTGGGCGACGACACCCCGACCGAGGCCGTCGTCCGGATCGACCCCGAGCAGGTGGCCCAGGCCCGCCGTCAGCTGGGCGAGGCGGTGACCTGGGAGATCGAACCCGACGGGAGCGGCGTGGCCCGGGTCCCGGTGAGCAGCTTCGACGCCTTCCGCACCTTCCTCTTCGGCTTCCTCCATCACGCCGAACTGCTCGAACCGCCGGAGTGGCGGGCCGAGGTCGTGTCCTGGCTGGAGGCGATGTCCGAGGGGGCCGCGTCGTGAGCCGGCCCACCGCCCCCGATCGGATGCGGCGGGTGTTGGCCGTCGTCCCCTGGATCGTGGCCAACCCGGGTCGAACCGTGTCCGAGGTGGCGGCCCGCTTCGGCCTGAAGGACGACGAGCTCCTGGCCGACCTCAATGTCGTGTTCATGGTCGGGCTGCCCCCGTATTCGCCCGACGCCCTGGTCGACGTGCAGATCGACGACGAGGGCCGGGTCAGCATCGAGCTGGCCGACTTCTTCTCCCGGCCCCTGCGCCTCACCCCCGACCAGGCGGTGGCCCTGCTGGCCTCCTCCGACGGTCTGCTGTCGATCCCGGGTACCGATCCGGGCGGCGCCCTGGCCCGAGCGCTGGGCAAGCTGGAGGACGCCCTCGGGATCAAGGCCTCCGAAGCGCTCGACATCCACCTGGGTGAGGCGGAGTCCGGTTTCCTCGACGAGCTCCGCTCGGCCGTGGCCGACGGGGAGCAGGTCCGAATCGTGTACTACTCCTACGGCCGGGACGACCGCTCGGAGCGGGTTATCGCCCCCTGGCGGGTGTTCGCCGACGCCGGCTCATGGTACGTCCAGGGCTGGTGCTCGAAGGCCGACGGCGAGCGGGTGTTCCGGGTCGACCGCATCGAGGAGCTCGAACGCCTGGGCACCGTCGGCACCCACCCCGCACCGGGCACCGAGCGGGTCGGCGTGTACAACCCTCGGCCCGACGACCCGTGGGTGTGCCTGCGGCTGAAGCCCGAGGCGTCGTGGGTGGCCGACTACTACCCGGTCGAGGTGCTCGATCGGACCGACGCCCACACCGAGGTCAAGATGGTGATCTCGGCCGTGCCGTGGCTGGAGCGGCTCCTGATCCGTCTGGGTCCCGCCGCCACCGTCGTCGACTCCTCCGGGCTGCCGGGGGCCGAACGACTCGGGGCCGACGCCGCCGGTCGGGTCCTCGCCCGGTACCGCTGACGCCGCGTCGTCGCCCCAATGACCGCTGACCGTAACACTCGGCTAGCCTGGTCTCACCATGGCCTCTGAGCACCACCGGTCTGCACCCCCGCACCGCCGGGTCCCGCAGCACCGTGCTCCCCAGCGTCGGGCAACGCAACGGGATGCGTGGCCCGACCCTCCCCACCTGAGCCAAGTCCTTTACCCCGATCGCCCCCATGCCGATGGTGACCCGGTGGGTTACCGGCAGGACTTCTCGTCGCTCGACGACCACGGCACCTCCCCGCTCGACGGCTATGCGCCGGCATCGGCCGACAACTACCGCGAGCCCGACGACTACTTCGAGGACGAGCAGGCCCCCTACGAGGGCGCGTACCCTGGGGCTGACGGCCAGCCGGTGAACGGCGCCCGCCAGCCCCTTCTTGGCCAGGACGACTACGAGTACGGCGACGAGGAAGACCCCGAGTTGTACTACGACGACTACTTCGACGACGACGACAACGACGATCTGGTCGACCAGACGTCCGCCGTCACCCGCAACGCCCTCGAATGGGCCGTGGTCCTGGTCGGTGCCGTGCTCGTCGCCCTCCTGCTGCGGGCGGTCCTGTTCCAGGCGTTCTACATCCCGTCGGAGTCGATGGAGGACACGCTCGTCGTCAACGACCGGGTGCTGGTCAACAAGGTGAGCTACCGCCTCCACGACATCCACCGGGGTGACATCGTGGTGTTCGCACGGCCCGAGGGCCAGGAGAGCGACATCAAAGACCTGATCAAGCGGGTGATCGCCCTCCCCGGCGAGACGATCGAGGCCAGGGACAACGTCCTCTACGTCAACGAACAGCAGCTGATCGAGCCCTACCTCGACCCGGGCACGATCACGTCGGACTTCGGCCCCACCGTGGTGCCCGAGGGCGAGGTGTTCGTCATGGGCGACAACCGGGAGGAGTCATTCGACTCCCGGGGCTTCGGGCCCATCGAGGAGGATCGGGTGATCGGGCGGGCCTTCGTGCTGTTCTGGCCCATCAGCCGTATCGGGTCGCTGTAGGCCCTGCTCATGTCGCTGCGCCACGGCTGCGGCCGCGGCCTGCTCGGTGTCAGCTGCTGAAGCTCCCGGCGACGGCGGCCAGGCGATCGGCGTAGTCGCTCGATACCACGTCGACCCCGTAGCGGAACAGGTTGGCCAGCTCGCGCTCGTGCTCGGCCCCCCACCCGAAGGTGCAGCGGCCGAAGCGGTGCAGCATCGCAACCCGGCCCGGCGTCCACTCTTGGTGGAACAGGCCGAGTCCGTCGATCTCGACCGAGCGCAGCTCGGCGGCCAGCGTCTCCACCCCTCGGGGCAGCTTCCGGGGCGGCACGCAGAGCAGGAGTCGGCAGCTGGTCTGGGGCCGCCAGGCCACCAGCTGGGCCAGGTCGGTGCCGGCCAGCCACACCCGCCGCTCGACCTCGTCCCCCCGCTCGGCCAACGTCCGCACCACGGCTTCGAACGCCGGCTGGTCGGCCACGTGGAGCAGCAGATGATGCCCGGGCTCCTGCATGCCCAGGAGGCCGTCCAGTGTCACGACGTCCTCCGGGAGGTCGTCGGAGGTGATCGAGGCGAACGACCGCCGCCGCAGGCGGGAGCCGACGTGGGCCCGCCCGCTCAGGGCCACGGTGCCGTCGACGGTGACCCGGGCCGTGCTCTCGATGCCGCGGGCGCCGAGCCGCAACGCCAGCGCGTAGGCCTCCCGGCTGTCGGCCTGCTCGCGTTGTGACGCTCCGTTGCGGGCCAAGGTCAGCGTCGGGCCGTCCCACGGCGTTTCGTCCAGATCCACCCGTCCAAGGATGGCGACAGAACGCGTCCGGTGCACCCTCATCGGGAGGAGTGTCGAGGTGGGAGCGGTCACCCACCGGCCGAGCGCTGAGCGTGGTGCCTGGTTGCGGAGAGTGTGATCGGTATGGGTCGACCGGTCCCGAGCCGGATCCTGGAGCCTGTTCCTCTTAAGGACCCCCGGAGCCGTGCCGAACCTAGGAACTACACCACGGTTCCGAAACAGTTGGGACCGGCAGGGGCAGGAGGTCCCTCACTCATGGCCACGATCCGGGCAAGCTGTTCTGATTGCGGAGACGTCGAGCTCACCACGGCCGACGTTCACGTGCGGATCTGCGACGACAACGACGCCGGCACGTATGCCTTCCGCTGCCCCTTCTGTCAGATGATGGTGGTCAAGCCGGCGGAGTCCCGCACCATCGACCTGCTGATCGCCTCGGGCGTGGCCTTCTCCACCTGGAGCCTGCCCGCCGAGCTGTACGAGACCCACGTCGGGGAGCCGATCAACCACGACGATCTCCTCGATTTCCACGATCTGCTGCAGGACGACACCCGCTTGCTGGAGGTCATGAGCGAGTTCACCTGAGCTCGCCGGCGGTTGCGGACGGCCGAGGTGAGGGCCGCCCCGGACGGTGGCCCTCCCGTATCACGCCGCCCGCTGTGATCGACTGCCGGGACACCCGGTAGTCTGGCCTCATGTTCTTCAACATGGGCGGTGCGGAGATCCTGGTCATCGCCCTGGTAGCACTCATCGCCATCGGGCCCGAGCAGCTCCCGAGCGTGATGAGGAAGGTCGGCGGATTCGTCGGCCAGGCCCGGTCGATCACGTCGGGTCTTCGCGACGAGTTCATGTCGGGCATGGACGAGATCAAGGACGTCGCCGACGTCGAGAAGTGGACGGGTTCCGGTTCCGACGACGACCCGATCGTGCCCCGGGGGTATGCCGACACCGCAGGCGAGACGGAGGCCGACGGCGAGAACGCGTCGACCGCCTCGGAGCGTCGAGGCGGTCAGCTCGGCAAGGCCGATATCCCACCCCCGTTCTCCCCGTCGCCGTCCGCCGCCCGCTCCAAGAGCACGGCCACCGCCGGTTCGACCGACGCCGGCGCCTCGGACAACGGCACGTCCGGCAACGGCACCTCCGAGAAGAGCACCGGTACCGATGCCCGGGCCGACACCGGCTCGGCCGATGCCGAGGCGGCCGCCGGTGTGGAGACCCCGGCCGATGGGGAGGAGTCGTGATGAGGAACCCCCTCAGCCGGGGCAGGAAGCCGGAGCAGCAGCCCGAGGGCGATATGACGCTGCTCGGCCACCTGAGCGAGCTGCGCACCCGCCTGATCCGCTCGGTGCTGGCCATCGTGGTCGGCGCCATCATCGTCTACATCTTCAATGAGCCGCTGTTCAACTTCCTGGCTGAGCCCTACTGCGACCTCCAGGTGGCGCAGGGCAACGACTGCGAGTTCATCATCCGCACCCCGACCGAGAACTTCTCGGTCGTGCTGACGCTGTCGGGCTACGGCGGGATGCTGCTGGCCATGCCCGTGATCCTGTACCAGCTGGGCAAGTTCGTCCTCCCCGGCCTCTACCCGTCTGAGAAGAAGGTGCTGATGCCGTTCTTCTTCGGCTCGGTGATCCTCCTGGCCCTGGGCGTCGTCGGCGGGTACCTCCTGATGCCGAAGACGCTGTCGGTGCTCGGCGGCTTCGGTCCCGACTCGTTCACCGAGTTCTTCTCACCCAGCGACTACATCGGCTTCTTCATTAAGATGCTGCTCGCCTTCGGCATCGCCGCCGAGCTGCCGATCGTGCTGATCTTCCTCCAGCTGATCGGCATCGTCTCCACTCAGACGTTGCGCAAGAACCGGCGAATCGCCATCGTGGCCGTGGTCATCCTCTCGGCCATCGTCACCCCCACCGGCGATCCCTTCACCCTTCTCGTGCTCGGCGTGCCGATGTACCTCTTCTACGAGATCGCCGTGATCATCGGTGGTCGGATGACGAAACGCCGGGAGATGATGGTCACCGGTTGATGGAGACCGAGCGACCTGCACCCCCTGAGCGGGCCCGATTTCTTGACAGCCTGGGCTTCCAGCCCGATCGGTTCCAGCTCGACGCCTTCGACGTGCTCGACGAGGGGCACAACGTGCTGGTGGCGGCCCCGACGGGGGCGGGCAAGACGCTGGTGGCCCACTACGCGGTGGAACGGGCGCTGGCGGCCGGGCAGCGGCTGTTCTACACCACGCCGATCAAGGCCCTGTCGAACCAGAAGTACCACGACCTGGTCGACGACTACGGGCGGGACAACGTCGGCCTCCTGACCGGCGACAACGCCGTCAACCCCGACGCCCCGGCGGTGGTGATGACCACCGAGGTGCTGCGCAACATGCTCTACGCCGGCAACCCGCTCGACCGGCTGGCCTCGGTGGTGCTCGACGAGGTCCACTACCTGCAGGACGCCTACCGGGGGCCGGTGTGGGAGGAGGTGATCATCCATCTCCCGCGTCACATCCAGCTCGTGTGCCTGTCGGCCACCGTGTCGAACGCCTCCGAGCTGGAGGAGTGGATCCAGACCGTGCGGGGGCCGACCTCGCTGGTGGTCGAGACCGAGCGGCCGGTCACCCTCGACAACCACTACCTGGTGGCGGAGCGCAACAGCAATCACCTTCACCTGATCAAGACCGCCCGGGCTGGCAAGGCCAACCCCAGCGGTTTCCGGTTCGACATCGACCCCCGATCGCTGCAGCAGCGGGGCCGGGGTCGGGGCCAGAAGGGCCGCGGTCGCCCCCGGCGGAAGTGGCGTACCCCGAACCGGCCCGACGTGGTCGAACTGCTCCGCCAGCGGGACCTCCTGCCTGCCATCCACTTCATCTTCAGTCGGGCCGCCTGTGACGACGCCGCCCGGGCCGTGGTCGATTCGGGGCAGGTGCTCACCTCCACCGACGAGCGCGACCGCATCCGGGCCATCCTGGCCGAGAAGGTGGAGACCCTCAGCGAACTCGACCTCGACGTGCTCCGCTACGACGACTTCAAGGCCGGTCTGGAGGCGGGCGTCGCCCCCCATCACGCCGGCATGGTGCCGCCGTTCAAGGAGGCGGTCGAGGCCTGCTTCGTGCGGGGCCTGGTGAAGATGGTCTTCGCCACCGAGACCCTGGCCCTCGGCATCAACATGCCGGCCCGCACCGTCGTGTTGGAGAAGCTGACCAAGTTCACCGGCGACCATCACGAGTTCCTCACCCCGGCCCAGTACACCCAGCTCACCGGTCGGGCCGGGCGGCGGGGGATCGACACCGAGGGCAAGGCCGTCGTGCTGTGGTCGCCGTTCGTCCGGTTCGAGCAGGTGGCGGAGCTCGCCCTCAGCCGCAAGTTCGTGCTCAGTTCGTCGTTCCGCCCGACGTACAACATGGCGGCCAACCTGGTGCGCCGCTACGACCCCGATCGGGCCCGGCAGTTGCTCAACCTGTCGTTCGCCCAGTTCCGGGCCGATGCCGGCGTGGTCCGCACCGAGCATCGGGCCGAGCGGCTGCTCGACCGCCGCCGCCAGATCACCCGGCGCATCGAACGCGAGCACGGTCCGGTCGAGGAGCTGCGAGCGGCGCTGAAGCTGGGCCGGGAGTCCGACGACGAGCGGCAGGCCATCGCCCTCGCCCTGGGCCAGCTCACCCCCGGCGAGGCCGTCGCCGCCGACGGGCCGAACCTGCCGGTCCGGCTGCTCACCCTGGCCGTCGCCTTCCGCAAGGGGGGCCGGGTGCGGGTGACGTTCGTCGACGACGAGGGCGACACCTACGAGGTGACCCCGGCCGACCTCGACCGCATCCCGATGGTGACCGACCGGGTGACCCTGCCCGAGCCCTACCTGCCGAACAGCGTGCTCTTCGTTCACGAAGCGGGGGAGCGGCTGGCCAAGGCCACCGCCGGCAACGGCCGCAAGAACGGCAAGGGCAAAGGGAGGAAGGGCAAGGGGGTCGACGGTGGTAGGGGTCGCAAGGGCGGCGGCAAGGGCGGTCGTCACCGGGGTGGTTCCGATGCGGCGGAGGCCGACGAGCGGCGGACGGTGTCCTCGGCCGCCGACGTCCCCCCGGCGGCCCGCAAGGCCCTGCGCCGCCTGGAGCGGGTGGAGCGCGATCTCGACCTGATCCAGTCGGCGGCCAATCGTCGGGCCGAGTCCCTGGCCGGCCAGTTCGACCGGGTGATCGAGCTCCTGGTCGACCGGGGCCATCTCGACATCGACGACGAGGAGTGGCGGCTCACCGACTCCGTTCAGCGACTCGCCCGGCTCTATCACGAATGCGATCTGCTGGTGGTCGAGGCCCTGGAGGACGGGCTGTTCGACGGGCTCAACCCGGCCGAGGTGGCCGGGCTGGCCTCGTGCTTCGTCTACGAGGAGCGCGGGGGAGGGCCACACCATCAGCCCTGGTTCCCGTCGTCGTCGATGCGGTCTCGGGTGACCCGGCTGGAGGGACTGCACCTGAACCTCGTGGTCGAGGAGGAGCGGTCCCGCCTGCCGCTGACCCGCAAGCCCGACCCCGGGTTCCTGCCCATCGCCCACGCCTGGGCCGCCGGGGGCGATCTCGACGAGGTGCTGAGCGACTCCGAGATCACGGCGGGCGACTTCGTCCGCACGGCCAAGCAGCTGATCGACCTGCTCCGCCAGCTCGGCATGCTGGCCATCGTCCCCGCCACGGCGGCGGCCGCCCGAGCCGCCGCCGACGCCGTCTTCCGCGATCTGGTGGCGGCCTCGTCGATGCTCCAGGGCGAGGGAGGCGGCGACCGCCCGTCCCTCGACGGCGAGGCGACCGACCGGCCCGAGCAGGCGGACGGCGGCCGGGCCGACGACGGTCTCGGGGAGGAGACGGCGGCGACCGCCGAGCCATGATCATCGCCAAGGGGGGCCCATGGGGCGAGCCGGCCCCGGAAGTGGCGCCCCGTTCGTTCGCATCGCTGGGGGACCTGGCCGCTGCGGCACTGGCCGCCGGCTCCGGCCCCGAGGGGGATGCCGTCGGAGGGGTCGACGGGCTGGTCGCCACCTCCGACCACCCCGACGTGCTCACCCAGGTCGGCCTCACCGCGCCCCGGCCGGCGGCGGACCGCTACCGGTTCCCCTTCGACCTCGGCCTCGCCGAACTCGACGGTGACCGTACCGTTCCGTTCGTCGCCCACCTCCAGGCCCACCGGCTGCGGTGGGCGGGCTCGTTCGCCGTCGCGATGAACGTGGGCTGGATCGGCGACCGCTACTTCGGCCCCCGGGCCCACCCCAACGACGGCCTGCTCGACATCACCTTCGGCGCCCTGGGGTGGCGCGATCGGCTCGCAGCCCGCCGCCGTCTGGCCACCGGCACCCACCTGCCGCACCCCGATCTGTCCATCACCAGGACCGGGTCCTGGGAGCACGCATTCGACCGACCGGTGCCCGTGTTCGCCGACGGACGCTCAGTGGGACGAGCGACCACGCTGCGCGTTTCCTGCCTGCCGGATCGGCTGACGATGGTTGTTTGACCCTCGACAGGCATCGGGGGTTGGTCCGCCCCTAGCGCCCGATCTGGGCCTACTCTCTCGCCGTGGCCCCGTATGTCGTTGAGGACTTTACCGACTCCGAACAAGACGTTTTGAGGCGGTACTTCACCAATCTGGACCAGCCCGTTTTCGCCCTCGTCAACCTGCCTGAGGTGGTCAAGGGCGCCCTGTTCGCCCGCTATTCACGGTCGGCCAAGAGCCTGCGCCGCCTTTTTCTCGACGAGTTCGTCGGCGAGCTCGACATCGAGGGCGACCAGACGATCGACGCCACGGTCGGCATGCGGCGGGCCGAGGAGCTCTACGAGCGGATCTTCGTCGAGTACGGCGATGACTCGGTGGCCCAGCTCGGCGGGGTCCACCTGGCCTGCGAACAGGCTTCGAACCTGCTGACCAAGGTGCTGGAGTGGGGCCGGTTGGCCGCCTACCTGGAGCAGTCGACCCGCTACATCGCCTACGACTCGCGCCCGGGAGGCCGGTATCGGTACTACCGGGACCCGGAGATCCTGTCCTCCGGTCTCGGCACCCGCTACGTCGGCGACATGGACCGCCTGTTCGACGCCTACGCCACCATGGCCCCCCTGGTCCAGGACTTCGTCAAGGCGGCCACCCCGAAGGCCCCGGGCGACAGCGACTTCGTGTACCGCATGGCGGTGAAGGCCAAGGCCCTCGACGCCGTGCGGGGGGTGCTGCCGGCGGCGGCCCAGTCGAACGTCGGTATCTACGGCACCGGTCAGAGCTACGAGCAGCTGCTGCTGCGTATGCGGGCCGACGCCCTGCCCGAGTCCCGCGATTACGCCGAGATGATGCTCACCGAGCTGAACAAGGTCATCCCGTCGTTCGTGCGCCGGGTCGACATCCCCGACCGCGGTGTCCAGTCCAGCGCCTACCTGTCGGACAAGCGGGAGGCCATGGACGCCCTGGCCACCGAGCTGTTGGGCGAGGCCGACGTCTATGACGACGAGGCCCGGGTGGAGCTGGTCGACTTCGACCCCGACGCCGAGGTCAAGGTCGTGGCCTCGATGCTCTACCCCCACACCCACCTGTCGGAGGCCGACCTCGAGGACCGGGTGCGGGCCATGACGGTCGACGAGCGCCTGCGGGTGATCCAGACCTACAACGGCGACCGGGCCAACCGTCGCCATCGGCCCGGTCGCGCTCTGGAGCGCCCCTTCTACCGCTTCGACGTGCTGGCCGACTACGGCGCCTTCCGCGACCTGCAGCGGCACCGCATGCTGACGGTGGAGTGGCAGACGCTCAACCCGCACCACGGCTACACCCGACCGCCCCTGATCGACGAGGCCGGCGTGGCCGACCAGTTCGAGGAGGCGATGGGTCGATCGGCCGAGCTGTACGAGGAGATGCGGCCCGAGTTGCCGGCCCAGGCCCCCTACGCCGTGGCCCTGGCCTACCGCATTCGGTTCAACATGAACCTCAACGCCCGCTCGGCCATGCACACCCTCGAGCTGCGGAGCACCCCGCAGGGCCACCCCGCCTACCGGGTCGTGGCCCAGCAGATGCACCGCCAGATCGCCGAAAAGGCTGGTCACAGGGCGATCGCGGCTATGATGTCGTTCGTCAATCACTCCACGGAGGCGGACCTGGAGCGATTGGAAGCCGAACGTAGGGCAGAAGCTAAGCGCGCGGGTAACACCGCTTAGGTTTTGGCCTACGTACTCACGCGGGCCTCTTGTTTGCCGAAGGGGGCCAAATGGCCTACGTGAAGAAACTGACCGCCACCGTGGTGATCATCGCCACGCTGACCACCGGCCTCCTCGTGAGCCCGGCGGGAGCCGAGACCACGCACGTCGTGGAACCGGGCGACACCCTGTCGGTGATCGCCCGCACCTACGGGGTCACCACGTCCGAACTGGCGTCGGCCAACGGCATCGCCAACCCCAACCTGATCCGCATCGGTCAGTCGATCACCGTGCCCGGAGCCGGGCCGACGGTCCACACCGTCGTCGGCGGCGACACCGTCTCCCACATCGCCCGGACCTACGGGGTGTCGACGGCCGAGATCGTGCGGCTCAACGGACTGGCCAACCCCAACCGGATCCGGATCGGCCAGAAGCTCGAGCTGCCAGCCAACGCCAGCACCGGCTCCAGCATCGCCACCCTGGCCGCCCGCTACCCCAACCTGCCCCGCTCGATCTCCGACAACCCCGAGCGGCTGGCCCTGGTGTCGTCCTTCGAGCGCTGGGGCGCCCACTACGGGGTCGCCCCCGACCTGCTCATGGCGGTCGCCTACCAGGAGTCCGGCTGGCAGTCGCAGGTGATCTCCAACAAGGGCGCCATCGGCGTCGGCCAGATCCTCCCCGGTACGGCGACCTGGATCGCCGAGGACCTGATCGGTGAGCCGGGCCTCGATCCCTACGACCCCGACGACAACATCCGCATGAGCGCCCGGTTCATCCTGTGGCTCATCGCCTTCCACGGTGACGAGGCCACCGCCCTGGCCGGGTACTACCAGGGACCGACCTCGGTTTCGACTCGTGGCAACTTCCCCCAGACCGACGTTTACGTCGCAAGCGTGACCGCGGCACGGGTTCGTTTTCAGCGAAGTTGACCAATCGGAAGGATTGTTGCGATGGTGCAGCCAAGTGGCGTCGCGAGTGGCTAGAGTCCGGCCGTTCCACAAAGGTCCACTGACGAGGCTTGTTGGATGAGTGACGACACGGAAGAGGAGATCGAGGAGTCCATGGACGAGGAGTTCGAGGAGGACTTCGAGGCCGAGGACCCCGATGCGGAGGCCGTCGAAGAGGACGACCTCGATCTCGAGGAGCCCATCGAGGAATTCGGCGGCGAGGACACCAGCGAGAGCGACGACGAAGAGGACGAGGACGAGGAGGAGGAGGCCGCTCCTCGTGCTCGCAAGGTCGCCGACGACGACGAAGAGGACGACGACGAGGAAGATGACGACGTCGAGGCCGACCTCGAGGCCATCCTGCGGGACCGTCTGGCGACCGAGGACGACGAAGAGGAAGAGGAGGGCGAAGAAGGCGCCCCCGCACCGGCCGGCGACTCACCGGCAGCGGCCCGAACCGACGAGTTCGTGTGCCCGAGCTGTTTTCTCCTCGTGAGCCCGAGCCAGATCGTGCCCGGGCCCGACCCCCTGTGCCCCCACTGCGGCGAGCTGCTGGACCTCTAGGACGGACTGATGGCGGACTCCGAGGAGCAGACGAACCCGGTCGAGCAGCTGGTCGAACTGCTCGTCTACGCCCCGATCGGGCTGCTCTACGAGTACGAGGACGTCCTGCCCAAACTGGTCCGACGGGGTCGTAGCCAGGTACAGCTGGCCCGGGTGCTCGGTCAGATGGCGGTGAAGGGACGACAGAACGATCCGGCCGGTGTCGTCGGCGATGTCGCCGGGCTGGCGGCCACCGCCGTCGCCCGTGCGCTCACCGACATCGGGGCCCAGGTCGGGCTCGCGCCCAACGACGACGCGTCGTCGACGTCGAAGCCCGCAGCCGAGAAGGCCCCGGCCAAGAAGCCGGCCGTCAAGAAGGCACCGGCGGCGAAGCCGGCCGCCGAGAAGGCTGCGGCCAAGAAACCGGCTGCTAGGAAGGCTCCGGCCAAGAGGCCGGTGGCGAAGAGGGCCGACGAGGCTGACGAGCCGACCCCGGTCTCGGCCGAGCCTGCAGCGGCCGCCGGGGGCGACGAGGCCCCGCCGCTCCCCATCGCCGGCTATGACGACCTCACCGCCCGCCAGATCATCGCTCTCGTCGATGAACTCACACCGTCGCAGCGGGATCGGATTCGGGCCCACGAGGTCGCCGGACGGAACCGTAAGACCGTCCTGGCCAAGCTCGACCGGCTCGACGACCAGTGAGCGAGGGCGCGCGTCCGGCGACACTCGACGATCTGCCCCGCATCGAGGAGCTGATCTCGCTCGTGCGGGCCGAGCTGGCACCCAATCGGGGTGGTTCGCTGTTCCTCGTCCGGGAGGCGGGCTGGCCCGCACCGGGCGACGACGTGCGTCGGTCGCTCAAAGACGATGACCGGCTCGCCATCGTCGGTACCTACGACGATGTCGTGTTCGGGGTGGCGCTGGTCAACATCGAGCGCTTGGCCGACGACCGCCGCATCGGGGTCCTGACCAACTTCCTGGTCGAGCCGGAGGCCCGCGAGTCGGGCATCGGCGAGGCCATGATGAACCTGGTGATGGACGAGCTGCGGACCCTCGGCTGCGTCGGTGTCGACTCGGTCGCCCTCCCCGGCGACCGGGAGACCAAGAACTTCTTCGAGTCGTTCGGTCTCAAGGCTCGGCTCCTCACCGTGCATCGGGCGATAGACGCCGATGCCGATGACGCCGACGATGTCGCACGCTGAGGTCTGTGTCGCCGCCATCGTCGTGCACGAAGGGTCGCTGCTGCTCATCCAGCGAGGTCGCGGCGATGCCGTCGGCCAATGGTCGATCCCGGGCGGCCGGGTCGAGTTCGGCGAGCCGCTGACCGCCGCCGTCGAGCGTGAGGTGGCCGAGGAGACCGGCCTCACCGTCAGCTGCGGGCGCTACGTGGGTCACGTCGAGCTGCTCGCGCCGGGCCATCACTACGTGATCCTCGACCACGAGGCGACGGTGGTCGGTGAGCCCGGGCCGCTGCGGGCGGGCGACGATGCCGCCGCCGCCCGCTGGGTTCCCCTGTCCGAGGTCCACACCGTCGATCTGGTCGACGGGATGCTGGACTTCCTGCACGAACACGGCATCGTCGAACCTGTCTAGTACCGGCTGAAAACGGCGACGACCGGGCCCCGCAAGGCCCGGTCGTGATCGTAACGGTGGCTCGAGCCGGGTCAGGCTCTCAGCTCGACACCTGCTCCTCGGCCTCGGCCGTCTGCTCCGGGGCCGCTTCGGCCTCGGCCGTCGGCGCCGCATCGGGTTCGGGGGCGACCTCGGCCTCCGGGGCTGCGACGTCGGGTGCGGAAGCCGGTGCCTCGTCGGCGGCCTCGGCCTCCGGGGCCGTAGCTTCGGCCGTCGGCGCCGCATCGGGCTCGGGGGCGACCTCGGCCTCCGGGGCCTCCGCCGGAGCGGAGTTCCCCACGGCCGGCGTCTCGGCGACGGCGGTGTCCTCGGCCGGGGCGGCTTCGACCTCCACCGCGGGAGCCTCGTCGGCCGCGGGTGCCTCTACGGCGGGTACCTCATCGGCAGCCGTCTCGGCGACGGCGGTGTCCTCGGCCGGGGCGGCTTCCGCCTCAGCCGCGGGAGCTTCGTCCGCCGCAGGAGCTTCGTCCGCCGCAGGAGCCTCGTCCGCTGCGGGCGCCTCGGTGGGGGCTTCGGCGACGAGCGCCTGCTCGGCGCCGGTCTCCTCCATCACCGGTGCGGTCTCCTCGGCAGCCGGAGCCGTCTCCTCGGGCTTCTCGGCGGCGGGCTCGGGAGCCGGCTCGGGCTTCTCCGCCCCGGGCACGGGGCGCTTGGGCGCCGGTACCCGGTTGCCCTGACCCTGCTGGCCCTTGCCCTTGCCCTGGCCCTTGTTGGCGTCGCGGCGGGGGCGGCGGCGCTTGGCCGACCGCGGCACCGACGCCGGGTCGATCCCGAACAGCTGAGCGATGGCAGGCACCCGATCCGACAGCCGCTTCACGGCGTCGATCAGATCTTCCTTGGGCTCGGCCGGGAGACCGGTCGGGGTGACGGCGCCACGCACCGGCGAGAAGGCCAAGGCGTCGAGCACGGTGGCCCAGCGATCCTGGCCCACATCGGAGGCGAGGGCCTCGGAGGCCTGACCGGCCAGGGTGGTGGCCAGCTCGGGCGGCAGGGGAGCGCCGGCCTTGACCGGCCGGGAGCTGAGGCGCAGGGCCCGCACCACCCGACCGTCCTTGATGGCCGACTCCATGTCCGACAGCCAGTTGGCGTGGTCGGACTCGACGCGCTCGTCGAGAGTGGTCTTCAGCTTCTCGGCGAGCTCGCGGCTCTCGTCGTCGCGGGCGACGTCGTTGCCCGTTACCACGACCGAGCGCAGGTCGCGCAGATCGAGCTCGGCGGCGTCGGCCAGGGCGGCGTCGGCCCGGTCGCGCCATTCGGCGAGACGGGCCTTGTTGAGGTTCTTCTCGGCGATGGCCAGAATCGGTGCGGCGTCGATCTCGGGCTTGCCCGCCGCCTTGGCCTCGGCGTTCTGCTTGTCGATTGCAGCCCGGACACCGGGCATGCCGTCGCGGATCACCTGCTCGACGATGGGACGATGCTCGTCGCCGACCTCGGCCAGCAGAGCATCGCGATGGTTCCGCCGGGGCCGCAGCCGCTTGGGCTTGGGCCGGGACTCGACCTCCGAGCGGGGGCCACGGTCGCCTCGGCCCTCTCCCCGGCCACCACCGCGACGGTCGTTGCGGTCGCCGCGGTCACGCCGGTTGTTGCGTCGGCCGCCCCGTCGATCGTCGCGGGAGGCCCGCTGGGTGGTGACCAGCTCGTCGTCGCTGAACTGGCGGGTCTTCATTTCGAGCAGGTCGGTGCGCTGCTTCTTCTGTTTCGGGGCGAAGACCTCGGTGACCTCGATGCCATCGATGTGGAATTCGGCCTCGACCTTCACCACATCGCCGACCTTCGCCCCCTCGTAGAGGAGCGACCCGACAAGCTCACCTTTTGGCTGCCGCGCTCCGGCCGCACGCCAGGTCCACGACCCGTCGTCCCTCGTGCTCGTCAGCTCTACTTCGATCCTGCGACCCATACGAATCAGAACCCTATCTGCGTGTTTCGGCGACCCCGAATCGTGCCCGGGATACGGCCAAAACGAAACCTGATAGTCAAGAGATCGGGCCCGGCCGAGGCGCTGTTCAACCGTCCGCTTCGTCCTCCAGGGAACGAAGGGTGCGATAGGCCTCATTGGTCCGGGCCGCAGCCCTGACCTCGCGGGCCGAGGCGTCGACGTAGCGTTGGGTGGTCGCCAACGACTCGTGGCCGAGCAGACGCTGGAGCTCGACGCCGCTGGCCCCGTTGCGGGCCAGGCTGGTGGCGAAGGTGTGGCGCAGGGCGTGGACCAAAGCGCCGGCGGGGACGCTGGTGCGGATCCCGGCCTCCCGGTAGAGCTGGTCGATCAGATACTGCAGCCCGCCCCGCCGCATGGCCCGACCGCTGTTGGCCACGAAAAGGGGATCGCCGGGGGACAACCGGCCGGGGAAGCGGCGCAGTCGACTCTCGAGGTACTCGACCAGGATCGACTCCACCTCGGGTTCGAGGGGCACCGTCCGCTCCTTGTTGCCCTTGCCCCGAACCCCGATCACCCGATCGCCGGCCGGACCGTCGAGCGACTGGATGGTGAGCGACAACAACTCCGACAGGCGAAGCCCGCAGGTGAGCAGCATGACGACGACGGCGAAGTCGCGCTCGGGCCACGGGTCGCGCGCCCCCTGGCGCCCGGCGGACGCCACCCGGAGCAGTCGCTCCACACTGTCGTCCCCGGTGATGGCCTTCGGTCGACTCTTCGGCACCCGGGGCTTGTCGATGGCGGCCATCGGGTTCCCGGGCAGGATCTGCTCGGCCACGGCGAAGGTGAACAGCTGGTTCCAGGTCGACCAGGTTCGGGAGATCGTCGAGGCCGACTGGTGGGAGATGCCGGCGAAGGCCCGGCGCAGGGTGCGGACCTGCAACTCCTCGGCGGTGATGTCGGCCACCGGGCGTCCGACGACGGCCTCGAGTTGTTCGCAGATGGCGTCGAGATCGCGGCGGTAGGCGGCGAGGGTGTGCTCGGAGTGTTTGCGGGGCATGCGGGCGAGGAAGAACTCGTCGATCAGCTCGTGCAGCGGGGTCGCCATGGTGTGCCTCCGGATGACGAGGCTACCGCCCGCCCCCGCCACCATGGAGGGACCATGACCCGCCTCGACCTCGGCCACCGTCGAGGTGGCCGACTAGCGTGGAAGCACGATGTCCTCCACCGACACCACCCCCCACACCACCTCCGCATGGGACGAGCTGGTGTTCGACAACCGGTTCACCGACGAGCTGCCGGCCGACCCGATCGAGGGTCCCGCCCTGCGCCAGGTGACCGGGGCCGTCTACTCCCGGGTCCGGCCCGTCACCGTGCCCGACCCCCGGATCATCGGCTGGTCGGCCGAGGTCGCAGCCGATCTCGGCCTACCCGCCGACTACGGCAGCGACCCCGACAGCGCCGCCGTGCTCACCGGCAACCGCATCCTCGTCGGCGCCGACCCCCACGCCATGAACTACGGCGGCCACCAGTTCGGCAACTGGGCCGGACAGCTGGGCGACGGCCGGGCCATCGCCCTGGGCGAGGTGGTCGGGGCCGACGGTCGTCATCACACCCTCCAGCTCAAGGGGGCGGGCCCCACCCCGTACTCCCGCCGGGCCGACGGGCTCGCCGTGCTGCGCTCCTCGGTGCGGGAGTTCCTGTGCAGCGAGGCCATGCATCACCTGGGCGTGCCGACCACCCGGGCCCTGAGCCTGGCCCTCACCGGCAACCAGGTCATGCGGGACATGTTCTACGACGGGAACCCGGCCCCCGAGCCGGGCGCCGTCGTCTGTCGGGTGGCCCCGTCGTTCCTCCGTTTCGGCAACTACCAGATCCTGGCCGCCCGCGACGACGGGGAGCTCCTGCGCACCCTGGTCGACTTCACCATCACCCACCACTTCGGCCACCTGGGTGCTCCGTCGCCCGAGGTGTACGGCGAGTGGTTCGCCGAAATCTGCCGCACGACGTGCGCCATGGTCCTCGACTGGATGCGGGTCGGGTTCGTCCACGGGGTGATGAACACCGACAACATGTCGATCCACGGGCTCACCATCGACTACGGCCCCTACGGCTGGCTCGACGACTTCGACCCCGACTGGACCCCGAACACCACCGACGCCAACGGTCGCCGCTACCGGTACGGCTACCAGCCCCAGATCGCCCAGTGGAATCTGCTGCAGCTGGCCAACGCCCTCGTCGATCTGGTCGGCGCCACCGAGCCGCTGGAGGCGGCCCTGCACGCCTACGCCACCGACTTCGCCGACGGCTATCGCCGGATGATGCTGGCCAAGTTGGGCCTGACGGCGGACCGGGGTGAGGAGGAGGCCGACGACGCCCTGATCGGCGATCTGGTCGAGGTCCTGCGACTCACCGAGACCGACATGACGATCTTCCACCGTCGCCTGGCCGACGTGCCGGCCGAGACCGCCGCCGACGACGGCCCCGCCATCGTGGCCGACGCCTACTACACCCCCGACACCGTCGGCGAGGAGGCGCGGACCCGCACCGTCGAGTGGCTGCGGGCCTACGGCGAACGCTGCCGGCTCGAGGAGCGGGGCGACGCCGAGCGGGCTGTGGCCATGAACGCTGTCAACCCCAAGTATGTCCTGCGCAACTACCTCGCGCAGCAGGCGATCGACGCCGCCGCCGAGGGCGACTTCGGCGAGATCGCCACCCTGCTCGAGCTCCTTCGTCGACCCTACGACGACCAGCCTGACCAGGGAATCTATGCCGCCAAGCGCCCCGACTGGGCCCGAACCAAGCCCGGCTGCTCGATGTTGTCCTGCAGCTCGTGAGCTAGACCGGCGGAACGCCAGCCGACCCGGTACTCTCAAGGGCCACGGTTGTCGAAAGACAGCGGTGGCTGGTTGATGGGTTGCGGTTTGCCCGTCTCCGGGATGGGAGTGCGTCCGTGCGGTTGGCTCGTGATCGAGCGACGATGAGCGATGGATCCGGGGCCAGCGCGCTTCAACGCGCCCTGACGGCCTTCACCGAACGGGAGGTCGCGCTGTCGGCCCTGGTCGGTGTCACGCTGCCGTCGCTCGCCGTGCTGGCCTTCTGGCTCCTGGCCGCAGGCCGTTTCGGTTCCGAGGGCTTCGCTCCGGCGTTCGCCCTCGTCGCCGTGATCGGGGCCATCGGCCGGGTCGCCCACCTCGGTATGGCCCGGGGACTGGAGCGACGCCTGCCCGAAGGCGCCACCGGAGCCGGTCCGGTCGTGTTGCGGGCCGCCGCCCTGGCCGGCGCAACCGCTGCGATGCTGGCCCTGCTGCTCGTGTTCGTGCTCGACCTGTGGGCGCCCGATCTCCTCGACCTGCAGCTGTCGGATCCGCTCGCCGCCTTCGTCGTGGCCGCCGCCGTCGCCTGGGCCCTGTACCTGCTGGCCGAGGCCCTGCTGGCGGCGTTGTTCGAGGAACAGGACTGGGTCTGGATCATGCGGGCCGCCGTCGCCGTGCTGCGGGTCGTCCTTCTGCTGGCCCTGTCCGCCGTGTCCGACGGTGGCGGCGACGATCGCATCGTGGTCGCCTGGGCCCTGCCCGTCCTCATCGCGGTCGGTGTCGTCGTCTTCTTCGTCGTGCGGCCGATGGTGGTCGACGCCCTGGTGGTGCCGATGCCGACGCTGGCCAACCCGGCCTCGCCACCGCCCTTCTCCCTTCAGCGGCTGCGGCTGTTGGGCCGCACGGCGTGGCTGCGGGCCCTGACACCGGCTGTCGCCGTCGCCGCCGTCGCCGTGATCGCCGTCGGGCGCTTCGAGGCGGCGGAAGCGACGCACTATCACCTGGCCTGGCTGCTCACCTCGGCCGGTCTGCTGTTCACCTCGGCCCTGGTGACCGCCGTGACCGGGCCCCGGGTCGAGGGGGAGCGGATCGACGACCGTTCGCTCACCGCCACCCTGGTGGTCAACACCGGGCTCGGGTTGGCGGTCTACGGCTTGCTCCTCGGCGTCGGGCAGTTGATGGCGGCCCTGCCCGGCACCGCCTTCGAAGGCATCGCCGGCCCCATGGCTCTGCTCACCGTCCTGGTCGTGCCCTGGGCCGTCGCCACCACGTTCACCGTCCGGCTGGAAGCGGAGGGCCACACCACGGAGGTCCTCATCGCCCGAGCCCTGGGCGTGGCGGTCGTCGTCGTACTGGGTGCCGTCCTCAGCGGGCCCTGGGGATTCGACGGCCTGGCCGCCGCCTGGCTGGTGGTGGCGGCCGCCGCCGCCGCCGTCGCCGTCGACGCCCTCACCCTGTGGTGGTGGGCGCCGAAGCTGTCGGGGGGCCTGGCCACGCTGGGGGCGAGGGTGGCGTCGGCGTTCCAGGGGACGCGAGGGCTGCTGCTCCGTCGTGGTCTCAACCGGCAGGTGGACCAGCACCTGGGCGCCATGTACCAGACGATGCCGGGTTGGCGTCGCGAGACCACCACCGAGCTGCGGCAGACGCTCGCCGTCGTCGGCCACGACGGCCGCCCGCCGCTGCGGGTCGAGCTGGCCCGCAACGACGAGGGCGGGGCCGAACTCCGCCGCCGTCGCACCGCCGTCGCCGACCTCAACGGGATGACCGGCCTCGGCGGCCTACGCAACCTGGTGCCCTATCCCATCGATCACGGCGAGCACCTCGGACGCTCGTACCTGGTGGAGTCGGTGGTGTCGGGCGAGCGGGGCGACGCCTCGGCCAACGCCGCCCTCCAGGGCCAGCGCATCGACGCCCTGGCCGCCGCCCTCGGCGACCTGCACACCCAGACCGCCACCGAGATCGCCATGGACGAGTCGTCCCTTGAAAGCTGGGTCACCCGGCCACTCCGCCGCCTCGGCGACGGCATCCGGCTCCCCGAGGTCGACCTGGCCCGGGTCGCCTCACGCCTCGTCGACGGTTTGAGCGGCAAGACGCTGCCCGGGGCCCGCATCCACGGCAGCCTGCGGCTCGACCAGGCCCGCTTCGAGCAGGGCGGCCCTCGCCTCACCGGGCTGATCAACTGGGAGTGGAGCGAGGACGGGCCCATCGCGCTCGACTGGGGTGTCCTCGCCCTGAGCGCCCTTCGTCTGGAGCAGGGTCGCGACATCGGGCCCGTCGTCAGCGAACTGCTCGACGCCCCGGCCACCCTCACCAACCATCGTGCCTTCGCCTCGCCCGCCGGGGGCGACGTGTCGCCGACGGCGCTCGTGCTCCTGGCCTGGCTCCAGTACCTGCGACCGCACGTGGCCGGCAGCGGTGGGGCCACGCTCAGCCGCTACTGGGAGGCCCGCAACGTGGTCCCCGTCATCCGGCGCCTGGCCGCCGCCACCCGCTAGCGGGCGCCCGCCGCCCGCCGGGCCCCGGTCAGGGTCAGGGCCAGGGTCAGGGGGATGCCGAGCCGTCCTCCATGACGTTGTGGATCACGTCGAGCGGCACCTTGATGAACAGACCCTCGGCCGAGGTGAAGCGACCGTCGGGCCCGATGCCCTCGCCCGAGAGATACACCTTGCGCCCGTCGACACCGCTGACCCGGGCCCGGAACGTCAGCTCCACCCCAAGCGGCGCGGCGGCCTCGTAGCGCACCGACAGCGAGGCGGTGAAGCAGGGCGGGATGTCGGCCACCCGGAGCGCCGCCCCCATCGCCTCGTCGAACACGGCGGCCAGCATGCCGCCGTGCACCCGGGTGGGCGGCCCCTCGTGGAGGGGCCCGAACCGTATCCGGGCCACGGCATCGTCGCCCGCCCGGCGAAACACCTCGTCGGTCGAAAGGGGCGAGAGCCGACCGGCCACGAACGAGAGGGCGTCGAAGCTGATCGGCTGACCCTCGACGGGACGGTCGGGCCATTCGCCGTCCTCGGCGAAACGCTTGTGGGCGTTGTGGTCGGGATACGAGCTGAAGGCCTCGGCCTTCGTGCGGGGCGGTTCCACCTCGACCCGCGCCACCAGTTGCTCGACCGTGGCCGCCACCTCGGCCGACAGCGCCGGGTCGACCGTGCGGCCGATCAGGCCCTGGGCCAGCCGACGGACGGCGTCGGCCGCCGCCAGCTCCTCGGCGGGCAACGACGGTCCCGGCGCAGCCTCGCTCACAGCGACGCTCCGTCGGGGCCCCGGTAGTCGAGGCTGAGGTGACCGTCGGCGTCGAGTTTGTCGTACTCCTCGGCCGTCAGGCCGACGAGGTCGCGCCACACCGCCTCGTTGTCGCCGCCCATCACCGGGAGCGGGCCCCAGGCCAGTTTGGGCCCGTCCCACCGCCAGAGGTGGGCGGGGTGGTGGTACTCGCCGGTCTCCGGGCTGCCGTTGGGCCGGAACAGGCCTCGGGCGACGAAGTGGGGGTCGGCGAAGGCGTCGAGCTCCCGTAGGACGGGGGCGGCCGTCACCCCGTTGGCCTGGCACCGCTCGAACACCTCGTGCGGGGTGAGCCCGGCGGTCCACGCCGCCAGGTGGCCGTCGATCTCGTCGTGGGCCTCCCGCCGGCCCTCGGCGGTGGCGAACCGCTCGTCAGCGGCCCACGGCGGCGAGCCCAGCACCTCGACCAGGCGATCCCATTCGTCGTCGTCGGTGATGGACAGCACGGCCCAGGCGTCGTCGCCGGCGCACCGGTAGCACCCTTGGGGGGCGTAGGTGGCGTGACGGTTGCCCTGGCGCTCGTGTTCGACGCCGGTGCGGTCGGCGTCGATCAGCAACTCGCCGATGTGGTTGAGCATGTTCTCGGTCTGGGCCACCTCGACCAGCTCGCCAACGCCGGTCGTCTCCCGCCGACGCAGGGCGAGAAGCGTGGCCAGGGCGCCGGCGGATCCGGAGGCGGCGTCCATGTGGAAGACGGCGTCGTTCTCGCTGAGGTCGGCGTCGTCGTAGCCCCGGAGGGCGCCGAGGCCGCACAGCGCTTCGAAGTTCACCCCGAAGCCGAGGTAGTCGCGGTAGGGGCCGCTCAGTCCGACCGAGGGCATCCGCACCATGATCAGCCGGTCGTTGCGGGCGTGCAGCGTGTCCCAGTCGAGTCCGAGCTTGGGCAGCAGCTCGACCGAGTTGTTCTCCACCAGGACGTCGCAGTGGTCGACCAGTCGGAGGAATGCCTCGCGGCCCGAGTCCTGCCGCAGATCGAGGGTGACGCTGCGCTTGTTGCGGGCGTGGGCGTTGAACAGCGCAATGCGGTTCCACGGTCGATCCCCGCCCTCGCCGTCGGGGTAGCCGCCGAAGATGCCGCCGATGTCGACCAGGAGGTCGTCGGGCGGTCGGGGCAGGACGCCCCGGGTGGCCGAGGGGAAGATGTAGGGATTGTCGATCCGGACGATGTCGGCTCCGAGGTCACCGAGGAGGCAGGTGGCGTAGGGGCCGGCCCACACCACCGTCATGTCGAGCACCCTGATGCCTTCGAGAGGGAGCGGAGCGTCGGCACCGGTGGCCGCCGTCGAGGCGACGGCCGGGGCCGGCTCGTCGGCCGAGGGGCCGGGGTCCGCCAGTTCGGCGTCGATCTCGTCCCGGTGCTCGCCGAGGCGGGGGGCGGGGCCCCGCAGCGTCCACCCGTCGGCCAGCCGGATCGGGGCGCCGGCCTGGCGGACGGGGCCGGCCACCGGGTGCTCGACCGTGGTGAAGAACCCGCGGTCGGCGAAGTGCCGGTCGCCGAGTACGTCGACCGGGCGGTTGACGGCGGTTACCGGCCACCCTTCGGCCTGGGCCTGCTCCATCGCCTCCTGGCGGGTGCGGGTGAGGGTCCAGGTCAACAGATGGGCGTCGACGACCTCGGGGACGTCCTCGTCGGTGAGGAAGTCCGGTGCGTCGTAGATCTCGGCCATGTCGGCGTTGTCGACCACCTGGAGCATGCGGGGGATCCAGTTCATCAGGGTCGAGACCTGGACGTGGCCATCGAGTGCGGGACGACAGCCGGTCGGCATCGACGACAGGTTGTAGCCGCCGGTCCGCTCGACGTTCTCGCCCCGGTAGGCGGCGTAGAGGAGGTAGGTCATCCGCCGGTCGATGGAACCGATCTGGGTGTCGACGTTGGCCAGGTCGACGGTGAGTCCGGCGCCGGTCCGGGCCGCCGTGCCCAGTGCCGCCAGGGTGGCGACGGCGGCCACGGTGCCGCACTGGTACTGGCCGAGATCGGCCCCCATCTTCACCGGCTCCCGCTCCGGATCGCCGGTGGCCGACATCGGTCCGCCGACGGCGTAGTGGACGATCTCCTCACCCCGGTAGCCGGCGTAGGGCCCGTGCAGCCCGAACGACGTCACCGAGACGACGACGAGCCGGGGATGAGCTCGTCGGAGGGCGTCGGCGTCGAGAGCGGGGTCGGAGGTGATGACGACGTCGGCCCGGTCCAACAGCGCCCGGACCCGGTCGTCGCCGTCTGGGTCGGTGCCGGCCTCGCCCACGATCGACCGCTTGTTGGTGTTGAGGTGGAGAAACAGGGCGCTCTGCTCGGGGTCTGAACCCTCGGCCGGGAACGGGCCGCGGTGCCGGGTGCGGTCGCCGTCGGCGGACTCGACCTTCACCACGTCGGCGCCGAAGTCGGCCAGGAGCTTGCCGCAGTAGGGGCCGGCGATGCCTTCGGCCAGTTCGACGATGCGGACGTCGGCCAGAGGTTGGGTCATGGATACTCCTTGGATGACAGGTCGCCGTCGGCCAGCTCGGCGCGGATCTCGTCGCCGTGCTGATCGAGCGTGGGGGAGGGGTGGGGTGGCGGGCCGGCACCGCCGATGAGTTGCCCGAAGGCGGTCAGGGGCCCGAAGTCGGGGTGGTGCTCGGTGACCAGCAGGTCGTTGGCCTCGGCCAGGGCCGAGCCGGTCAGGCCGGTGGTGCACACCGGCATCGACTGCTCGCCATCGTGCCAGATCGGGCCGTCGTCGCCGTCGGTCCAAGCCGGCTCGCCGTCGGGACCGGGGTGGTCGAACCCGCCCAGCGCCGTCGGCGGCCGGCCCCGGTACCGGGTGAACTCGGCCGCCTGGGCCACCATCGTCGACTGCACCAACGAGGTGGTGATCCGCTGACCGCCGCCACCGTCTCGGTGGCGGCGATGGAGGCCGGCGATGCAACCGATGGCGCCCAGCATCGGGGTGATCACATCGTGGACCGGCAGCGTCAAGAACACCGGCTCGAACCCGGTGTCGGGCCGGCCATCGCCGCTGAGGCCTCCCTGGGCCGCCATCAACCCGCCCATGGCCTGGATCAGGGGATCGAAGGCGGGCCTCGACGCCATCGAGGAATCCCGGCCGTAGCCCGACGAGGAGAGGCAGACGAGGTCGGGATTGACGGTGGCCAGGCTGTCGGCGTCGACACCCAGCCGGGCCGCCACCCCGGGCCGGAAGTTCTCGACCACGATGTCGGAGCGGGCGGCCAGGGCCCGCAGCTCGGCAAGACCTTCGGGGGTTCCGAGGTCGAGGGCGATGCTCCGCTTGCCCTGATTCCACGAGATGAACGTGGGGCCGATGGCCCGGAACGGATCCCCGGTCGGAGGTTCGACCTTCACCACGTCGGCCCCGAGCATCGCCAGGTGTCGGCCGACGACCGGTCCGGCGATGAACGACGTGAGGTCGAGCACGGACACCCCGGCCAGCGGGCGGGTGCCGTCGTCGACAACCCGATCGGTCCCGTCCGGCGTCGGCGCCGTGGGCGGCGGCGTGCCGACCCACTCGGCCACCACCTCGTCGGTGTTCTCGCCGAGGAGCGGGGCCGGTGTCCGGATGGCGCCGGGGGCGCCGTCGAGGGTGAAGGGCAGCCCCATCATCGACACCGGACCGAGCTGGGGATGGTCGAGGGTGACGTCGAGGTCGTTGGCCGCCACCATCGAGGTGGTGAGGAACTCCTCCCGGGTGAGCACCGGCTGGGCCGGCACGTCGGCCTCGGCCAGGATCCGCAGCCACTCGTCCCGGGGCCGGGTGGCGAAGGCCTCGTCGAGGATCGGGGTGATGCGGGCCACGGCCTCGTCGGTCAGCAGGCCCCACGGTGGGTTGGCCAGGTCGGGATCGTCGATCAGCTCCGGTCGACCGATCACGTCGAGCATCCGGCGATAGAAGTCGAGGGTGCCACAGGCCAGGAAGAACCACTTCCCGTCGCCCGCCTCCACCAGTCGGTAGGCGGCGACCCGGGCCTTGGACCCCATGATCGACGACCCCGGACGCTCCTCGGGCGGGCCCGGCACCCGGACCTCGCCCAGCTGAACCGCACCGGCGCCGGACAGCTGCGACACCTCGTAGGTCGGTGCCGCCCCCCGGGCCTGGCGGACGAGCAGGCCGGCGCCGATGGCGATGGCGCCGAGCACCCCGGTGCCGTAGGCGGCGATGGGGACGATCAGATCGATCGGCACCTCGGCGTAGGACTGCTGGTTCCAGGCGATCCCGGTGGCGGCGTGGAGCAGGGGACGGCTGGTGGGGGCGTCGACCAGTCGGCCCCGCTCGCCCCACGGGGGCATGGTGACGATCACGGCAGTCGGGTTGGCGGCCCGCAGCTCGGTCGCCCGGCCGGGCCGGTCGGTGACGATCACGTCGGCCGCCGCCTCCAGGGCTCGGCGGGTCTCGACGTCGACGACCACCGAGCGCTTGTTGCGGTTGAGGGTCTGGAAGCCGGGGTCGGCCCGGTACGGGTCGCCGTCGACCCCTTCAACCTTGACCACGTCGGCGCCCTGGTCGCCCAGGAACATGGCGGCGTAGGGCCCGGGGATGCCGGTGGCCTCCTCGAGGACCCGCACCCCGTGGTAGACGCCGCGTCCGTCGGTCACGACGGCCTCAGATGTCCAGATCCTCCAGCACGGGCACCAGGTGGCGCCGGAGGAGCTTGCCGGTGGAGGTGCGGGGGAGTTCGTCGGTCACGTGGATGGCGTCCGGCCGTTTGAAGGCGGCCAGGTGATCCCGGGCGTGCCCGGCCACGGCGTCGACGTCGCCGCCGTCGCGCAGGACCACGGCGGCCACCACCCGTTCGCCCCACGTCTCGTCGTCGAGGCCGACGACGGCGGCGTCGAGCACGTCCCCGTGCTCGTGGAGGACGGCCTCCACCTCCTCGGGGGCCACGTTCTCGCCGCCTCGGATGATCATGTCGCCGGAGCGGCCCGACAGGAACAGGTAGTTGTCGTCGTCGAGGTAGCCGAGGTCGCCGGTGTGAACCCAGCCCTCGTCGTCGATGGTGACCCGGGTCTTCTCCTCGGCACCCCAGTAGCCGTCCATGGCCCGGTAGGTGCGGAGTTGGACTTCGCCGTGCTCGCCGACGGCGGCCACGTCGCCCATGGCGTCGACGATGCGGACCTCGACGTCGTCGAGGACCTGACCGACCGAACGGAGCCGGGCCAGCTTGAGGTCGCTGTCGAGCACGTGATCGTCGGGGCCGAGGACGGCGACGGTCGAGGTGGTCTCGGTCTGACCGTAGGCCCCGGAGAACGAGACCGTGGCCGGGAAGCGGTCGATGGCCCGCTTGATCACCGCCGGCGGCATGGGTGCGGCGCCGTAGGTCAGGGCGTCCAGCGAGCTCAGGTCGGCGCCGTCGAGGTCCGGCGACTCCAACACCCGGGCCAGCATCGTCGGCACGAGGAAGGCATGGGTCACGTCGTGGGCCCCGACCAGCTCCAGCCACCGGTCGGCGTCGAACTGGCTCATGATCACCGTCACCCGCCCCGAGTAGAGGGCGTTGAGCAGCGAGGTGAGCCCGGCGATGTGGTAGAGCGGGGCGGCCAACAACATGCGGCCGTGGTCATCGCCGTCGGCGGCGTCGTTGGCCCCCATGATGTAGCCGGTCATCGCCCCGTGCGTCAGCTTGACGCCCTTGGGCAGCGAGGTCGTCCCCGAGGTGTAGAGGAGCGCGGCCAGGCCCTCCTCCTCGACCTCGTCGACCAGCGGCCACTCCTCGGCGGCGTCCCGGCGGCGGGCGTAGTCCTCGTCGAGATAGATGATCTCGGTCAGTGAATCGGGGCGGCAGCCCTCGATCAGCGAGCGGTAGCGGGACTGGGTAAACAGCACCTTGCAACCCGAGTCGGCCAGAAGGTGGGTGACCTCCTCGTCCGCCGCCCGGAAGTTCATCGGCACCAGCGTGGCCCCGACGACGGGGGCGGCGAAGGCGGCCTCCAGGGCCTGGCACGAGTTGGTGGCGAACAGACCGACCCGGTCGCCGGCTTCGACGCCGAGCTCCTTGAGGAGGCCTGCCACCTGCGACACCGCTTCCCGCAGCTCGCCGTAGGTCACCTCTCGGGGTCCGTCATCGCCCGTGGTGTCGATCACGGCCAAGGCGTCGGGCACGATCAGTGCCGGAAGGTCGAGCAGGCTGCCCAGGTTCACAGATCCCCCAATCATCGGTCCGGACGTGGGAGACGGTACCGCCCGGCCCCCGGCGCTGGCCAATGCTCCGGGCGCCTTGTGTCGGCGCGGACTGGACGGTTTCCCCAGGTGGCCGTCATCCTGGCCGCATGACCATGCGACCGTTGGACGATGTGACCGTGGTGGAGGTCGACAGCTGGATGGCGGGCCCGAGCGCGGCGGCGATCCTGGCCGACCTCGGCGCCGACGTCATCAAGGTCGAACCGCTCGGCGGCGACCCGATGCGCAACACCCCCCGCCGAGTCCGCCTCGGCGACGACGCCCCGCCGGCCCGGGTCGGTCACGACTACCACTTCGACGTGGCCAACCGGGGTAAGCGGTCGATCGCCGTGGCCCTCGACACCGACGACGGTCGGGCCGTGGTGCACCGGTTGTGCGCGGACGCCGACGTGTTTCTGTGCAACCTGCTGCCTCGCCGCCAGCGACGCTTCGGGCTCGATCCCGACACGCTGCTCGGCCTCAACGGCCGCCTGGTGCACGCCACCCTCACCGGCTACGGCACCGAGGGCCCGGAGGCCGAGCGCCCCGGCTACGACGTGACCGCCTTCTTCGGTCGCAGCGGCCTGTACGACGCCATGCGGGAAGGCGTGGAGGGGGTGGTGCCGATGGCCCGACCGGCCCAGGGGGACTACACCACCGGCCTGGCCCTGGTCGGCACCGTGCTCGCCGCCCTCCGCCTGGCCGACCGCACCGGCGAGGGGCAGGTGGTGGAGACGTCGCTGTACGAGACGGCGGTCTGGACCCAGGCCACCGACTACTCGGTGACCCTGGTCGACCGGCGCCAGCTCCGGCCCCGGGCCCGGGACCAGCAGATCATCGCCACCGCCAACCGCTTCCCCTGCGGCGACGGGCGGTGGATCGTGTTGAACATGCCCGAGGAGTCGGCCTGGCCACTGCTGTGCCGCACGATCGATCGGGAGGCGTGGCTCGACGACGAGCGCTTCGTCGACCTCCGCAGCCGGTTCCAGAACATGACCGAGCTGGTCGACGGGATCGACGACGCCCTACAGGCCCACTCCCGGGACGAGTGGGGTGCCATCTTCGACCGGGCCGGGATCATCTGGGGGCCGGTGCTGGCCCAACACGAGGTCGTCGACGACGCCCAGGCCGAGGCCATAGGCCTGTTCCCGACGCTGGAGCACCCGGAGATCGGCGAATACCCGACGGTGGCCGCCCCGTTCCGGTTCCGCTCGGCCCAGGTGGGACCGCAGGGCCCGGCACCGGCCGTCGGAGCCGACACGGTTCAGGTGCTCCGGGCCGCCGGATTTGCCGACGACGACATCGACGCCCTGGTGGCCGACGGGGTGGTGCGAGCGGCGGACGACGGCGGAGACGGTGCGGGTTCCAGCGGGGGCCTTTCGGCGTGACCGGTCGAGGTTTGCCCTGGTCACAGCGTCGATTTTGATTCGTGGTCAGCCCGCCGCGATCATCTGGTCCATACTGATGACGGTTCAGGAACATGCGTCGACAGGCGCAGGAACAACCGGCGGGACAGCCGAAGGCGGGTCCGACGGTCCTGAACTTCTGACAACAGCAGCCGATCCAAGAACTTGGTGCCTCCCATAAACCGAAAAGTCTTCGTACTCGACACCTCGGTACTCCTGAGTGCCCCCACCGCAGTGGGAGCGTTCGGCGACAACGACGTGGTCCTACCGATCATCGTTCTGACCGAGTTGGAAGCCAAGCGTCATCACCCCGATCTGGGGTGGGCAGCCCGAACCGTCCTCCGCCGTCTCGAAGCGGTGCGTGAGAGGCACGGTGGCCTGACCGAGCCGTTCCCGATCAACGACGAGGGTGGAACCATCCGCGTCGAGCTCAACCACCGGTCCGAGGAACTCGTACCGTCGGCGATGCGGGGCGACAACGGCAACGACCACCGGATCCTCATGGTCGCCCTCAACCTCCAGAGCGAGGGCAACGACGTGGTGCTGGTGACCCAGGACCTGCCGCTCCGCCTCCGGGCCGGGGTGGTGGGGATCGCCGCCGAGGAGTACCTCCATCAGATCGAGGCCGATCTGGAGTGGCGCGGCATCGTCGAGGTCTCGACCTCGGGCGACGTGGTCGACCGGCTCTACAAGCAGACCGTGGCCGATCTGGAGGAAGCCCGCGACTTCCCGGTGAACACCGGGTTGATCGTCGAGGGCGCCGGTCAGTCGGCCCTCGGCCGAGTGCAGTCCGACGGCAAGGTCCGCCTGATATCCGATCGCACCGTGTTCGGGATCCGGGGCCGCAACGCCGAGCAGCGCATCGCCATCGACCTCCTCGACGACGAGTCGATCGGGATCGTGTCGATCGGCGGCCCGGCCGGTACCGGCAAGTCGGTCCTCGCGCTCGCGGCCGGCCTCGAGTCGGTGCTCGAGCGCCAGAGCCACCGCAAGATCATGATCTTCCGCCCCCTCTACGCCGTCGGCGGCCAGGAGCTCGGCTTCCTCCCCGGCAACGAGGAGGAGAAGATGCGGCCCTGGACCGACGCCGTCGGCGACGCCCTGGAGGCGATCGCCAACCCGGTGGCCCGGGAGGAGATCGAGAGGCAGGAACTCATCGAGGTGCTGCCCCTCACCTACATCCGGGGTCGGACGCTCACCGATGTGTTCGTCATCATCGACGAGGCCCAGAACCTCGAGCGAAGCGTGCTGCTCACCGCCCTCAGTCGGCTCGGTCCCGGCAGCCGGGCCATCCTCACCCACGACGTGGCCCAGCGCGACAATCTGCGGGTCGGCCGCCGGGACGGCATCGCCTCGGTGATCGCCTCGCTCCGGGGCCACGAGCTGTTCGCCCATGTGACCCTCAGCCGCAGCGAGCGGTCGGCCATCGCCGCCCTCGTCAGCGACGCCCTCGATCTGGAGTAAGCCCCATGACCCGATTCTCCGACCAGGTGGCGATCACAACCGGCGCCGGCGGTGGGATCGGCAGAGCCACCGCCCGTCGGTTGGCCGACGAAGGGGCCACCGTCGTGTGCGTCGATCTGCCCGGCTTCGACGTGCAGGAGACCGCCAACCTCATCGGCGAGGCCGACGGTTCGGCGGTGGTGGTCAACGCCGACGTGACCGACAGCGACCAGGTGGCGGCCTTCGTCGAGACGACGATGGAGCGCTTCGGGCGGCTCGACGTGCTGATCAACAACGCCGGCATCGAGGGCGCCTTCGCCCCCGTCGACCAGTATCCGGAGGACGAGTTCGACCGGGTGCTGGCGGTGAACGTGAAGGGGGTGTGGCTCGGTATGCGTCACGCCGCCGATGCGCTGCGCCAGGGCGACGGGGGCGCCATCGTCAACGTCTCGTCGGTCGCCGGCCTGGCCGGCACGCCGAACCTCCTGGCCTACGGCGCAAGCAAGCACGCCGTGGTCGGCATGACCAAGACGGCGGCGGTGGAGCTGGCGCCGGGCGGGGTCCGGGTCAACGCCGTCTGCCCGGCTCCGATCGACACCCGGATGATGCGAGCCCTCGAGGAGGGGCTGTCACCGGAGGATCCCGAGGCCCTGCGCAAGGCGGCCGCGGCCAACATCCCGCTCGGCCGCTACGGCACGCCCGAGGAGGTGGCGGCTCTGATGGCCTTCCTCGCCTCGTCCGAGGCCGCCTTCATCACCGGGGGGATCTATCCGATCGACGGGGGCTGGGCCGCCCGCTGAGCGGCGGCGGCGAGGCCGGCCTCCACGTCGAGGCCCTGCTCGAGCGGTAGATCGCCGGCGGCCCGCAGGGCCCGTCGAGCGGCCGCCACCACCACCGGGTCGAGCCCGGCAAGCCTGTGGGCCAGGCCACGGGCCCGCCCATCGGGGTCGTCGGCCACCTCGTGGACGAGCCCCCGCCGTGCCGCCTCGACGCCCGTCACCGGGTCGGCCAAGGCCACGTGGGGGAGGGCGGCGGCGGGCCCGACGGCCCGGGTGAGGCTCTGGGTGCCCCCGGCGGCCGGCAACATTCCCAGCTTGGTCTCGGGCAGGCCGAGCACGGCGTCGGGGGCCGCCACTCGAAGGTCGCACAGCAGCGACATCTCCAACCCCGACCCCAGGGCCGTGCCGGTGATGGCGGCCACGATCGGCACCCGCAGGTCCCACAGGAGGCCCCAGGGGTCGCGATCCCAGCGGATCCGTCGGCCCTCGAAGATCGACGACGCCGAGCCGAACTCGGACAGGTCGGCTCCGGCGCTGAAGTGTCGACCCTCGCTGCGAAGGACGGCCGCTCGTACCTCGGTCACGTCGTCGATGGCGGTGAAGGCGCCGATGAGTTCGTCCCGCATGGCCAGGTTGAAGATGTTGAGTGGCGGGTTGTTGAGCGTGACGACGGCGACCGGGCCGTCGAATACGAGATCGACCGGTTCGTTCACGACGTCACCACCGGGCCCGGGCTGGGCGCCGACCGCTCGACGACCGGCGGTGCCGTACCCGGGCCACCGTCGGCGACCAGGGGAGCGACGGCGGCGGCCAGCGACACCTCGAACCGCCGACCCGGCACCGGGCGGGCCAGCGCCGCAGCCGCCACGGCGAACGCCTCCCCGCCGGCCAGGGCGTCGGGATAGGCGATGGGGGCCGGTCGCCACCGACCCTCGACGGTCCGGGCGGCGCCGATGGCGGCGTGGACCCCCGGTCCGTACGCCACCCAGTCGGCTTCGGGGCAGTCGGGCGGGAAGGCGGTGATCCCGATCGACACGAGATCGGGGAAGCGCTCGGCCAGCACGGCTGGTCCGTAGCCAAGGTTGGGCAGGACCCGGCGGGAGAAGGAGTCGATCAGCAGGTCGGCCTGGGCCAACAGCTCGTCGAAGCGCTGCCGGTCGCCGTCTCGACGCAGATCGAGATCGACGATTCGCTTGGCCCGGTTGAGGGCGTCGTACACCGCCGGTCGCGCCCGGAGCCCATCGGGTCGAACCTCGGCGTCGACCTTGATCACGGCCGCTCCGTGCTCGGCCAGGAGAGCGGTGGCCAGGGGGCCGGCCCACAGCGCCGTGAGGTCGATCACGACCGGGGTGTCGCCGGGACGGCGAGACGGCGACGGCGCCGGCCCACGCCGCCCGGTGGCGGGAGGCGGCCCATCGGGGTGGCCCCCCGCAGGCGCCACCACCGCCGCAGCCTCGTGGGCGGCGCGGCGCAGTAGCCGGGCCGCCGGATCATCGGGTCGGCGGTAGGGGGTCACCGGCAGGCGCCACGACTGGGCCCGAGCGGCCACGGTCTCGGCGTCGGTACGGGCGTCGTCGTCGAGCGTTGTCCGCAGGCGCGAGAAGGTGTCCCGGTCGTCATCGATCAGGTCGGCGTGGACGGCGCCGGCACCGACCACCTCCGGCGGGGTCGGGTGGGGCCACGCCGGGTCGACGGTCACCGGCAGGAGCAGGTGCCGCACGGCCTCGGCCCGGAGGGCGGCGCCGTGGAGCGTCGAGGCTCCGGCCGCCCGGCGGCCGCGGCCCAGCGCCGCCGTCAGCCGATCGATGGCGCCCGGGGGCAGCTCGGCCAGGATCTCCGCCGACCGGTCGATCGTCATCGCCCGGCGAAGTCGGGTGGTCGCTTGTCGAAGAAGGCCTGGAGCCCCTCGGCCCGGTCCTCGGTGGCGGCCAGCTGGTGGTTGAGGTCGCCCTCGAGGCGGAGGCCGTCCCGGAGGGGCAGCTCGGCCCCGCGGTGGACGGCCTCCTTGGCCATCTCCAGGGCCAGCGGGCCCCGGGTGGCCAGGGTCTGCGCCGTGGCGGTCAGGGCGGCCGACGGGTCGTCGACGACCTGGTGCACGAGGCCGAGGGCGGTCGCCCGCTCGGCGTCGAGCTCGGTCCCGAGAAGGAGCATCGAGGTGGCCTCGGCCGGGCGGACGGCCCGGGCCAGTCGCTGGGTGCCGCCCCAGCACGGCAGCCGACCGTCGGCCACGTCGGGGAGGGCGAAGGTGGCGTCGGTCGAACACAGGCGGACGTCGGCGGCCAACACCAACTCGAGGCCGACCGAGTGGCAGGCGCCCTCGACGGCGACCACCACCGGTACGCGTAGGCGGGCCACCGCCGCCGCCGGGTCGGGGTCGATCGAGAGCGGTTCGAAGCCGGGGGCCGGCCCCGGGCAGAAGGGGACGCGCCGACTCGACAGGGTGACCACCCGAACGGCGCGGTCCTCGGCCAGGTGGTCGACGATCGTCACCAGTCGCCGGGCCGTCGCCTCGGCGAGTGGTCCTCCAGGGAGGGTGAGGTGCCGAACGGTGCCGCCGTGGTCGTCGGTCGTGACGACGCCGGAGTCCTCGTGCTCGGCCAAAGGGCTCAGTCGGCCGACTTGGTCTTCTTGGGCTCCTGCAGCGCCATGGGCGAGCCGCCGCACAGGAGGGTGGCGTCGCCCGGCTTGGTCACCAGCACCTGGATGCCGGTGGTCTCGCACTCGTAGCGCTTGCCCACCTTGAGCCCATCGCCGCCGGCGGAGGCCGTGATCTCACCGTCGCCGCCCTTGGTGACCATGATCTCCACGCCGAAGTCCTCGAACTTGACCTTTTCCCCGGGCTTGGTCGCCACCGCTTCTCTCCTTCACGCCAACGCCCGACCACCGGGCGTCCTGTCGTCGTGGGTCACCGAAGTTACTCGGCCCGGCAGCCCGTTCGCCAGGTAGGACCGGTGGGACGCACTCGCCCCGGCCGGTCGACGTTGACTAGCGTGAGCCGACCAGAGCCGACTGTGGAAGGGGACCTCGATGGCCGGAGCTCTCGATGGCGTACGGATTCTCGATTTGTCGACCCTGGTGCAGGGGCCGCAATCGGCGGCCCTGCTTCACTCGCTCGGCGCCGACGTGATCAAGGTCGAGTTACCCGAGGTCGGCGATGTCGGCCGACACGTGGCGGCCATACCCGAACGCGGGGGCCACACCGCGGTGTTCGTCGCCTGCAACCGGGGGAAGCGGTCGATCACCGTCGACCTGCGGACCGAGGAGGGCAAGGGGGTGCTGAAGCGCCTGGTGGCCGACGCCGACGTGGTGATATCCAACTTCCAACCCGGGACCCTCGAAGGCTGGGGTCTCGGCTACGACGATCTGTCGGCCGTCAATCAGCGCATCATCTGGGCCGCCGGCTCCTTCGTCGGCCCCGAGGGGCCCGACGCCCAGCGGGAGGGGGCCGACATGGTAGGCCAGGCCTACGGGGGCGCCATCTCCACCACCGGTGACGACGGCGGGCCCATGACCCCGGTCGGGGCGCTGATGGCCGACCACTGCGGCTCGCTCAACATGACGATCGGGATCACGGCCGCCCTCTACGCCCGGGAGCGGACAGGCAGGGGCCAGCGGGTCGACGTGTCCCTGGTCGGGGCTCAGATCTGGCTCCAGGCCACCGAGTACACCCAGTACTTCATGACCGGTGAGATGACCGGTCGCTCCAACGGCGGCCACCCGCTGGTCAACGCGCTCTACGGGATCTTCCCTACCGCCGACGGCTACCTGGCCATGGCCGGCTGCCCCGAGCACCTGTGGCCGGGCATGCTCCGGGCCGTCGAGCGCCCCGATCTGGCCGACAACCCCCGGTTCGGCAGCTACTTCAGCACCCCGGAGATCCGGGCCGAGCTCCGGGAGGTGTTCACCGGTATCTTCAGCAGCCGCACTACCGACGAGTGGAGCGAGCGGTTGGCGGCCGAGGAGCAGCGCTTCGCCCCGGTGCGGACCCACGACCAGGTCGCCGCCGACCCCCAGATGACGGCCAACCGGTACCTGGTCGAGGTGGAGCATGACGACTGGGGTTCGATGATGATGGTCGGCTCGCCCATCGCCCTGTCCGACACCCCGACCCGGTGGGGGACGGAGGTGGCCGAGCTCGGTCAGCACACCGAGGAGGTGCTGCTCGAACACGGCTTCGGGTGGGAGGAGATCTCCGCTCTGCGAGACGCCGGTTCGATCTAGGCCGGTGCCGAACCGACCGCCCCGCCGGAGGTCGCTGGTCGACGTTCGGCGACAGGCGTTCGGCGTCGGCGGCGGAGCGGGAGAGGTGGCATCGGTCGACAACTTCGCGTCGCGGCGGACAACGTCGCCAGGCCGATCGGGCTGTCGCTCCGGGCTGTCGCTCCGACGCGGGAGGGCGTCGGGCCACGACCCTGGAGCCGTCGCAGGAATCGGGCACAGACCGTTCCCGCCAGGTGAGCCGACGGAGCGACCTGGCCGGGGGCATTGCGGCGTCCGGTGGTTCTCGTCACGCGGGACGCCTCGCCCCTCGATTGAGTGACAGAATCGAACGATCGCGTAGTGAAGGGAGCGATGACCGTGAACCGAAGCGGCAAAGACGCCGATGTGCTCGTGGTCGGCGGGGGCCACAACGGCCTGATCTGCGCCGCCTACCTGGCCCGGGCCGGCCACGACGTGCTGCTGGTCGAGGCCCGTGATGAGGTCGGCGGCTGTGCGTCCACCGTCGAGGACCTGGGAGCCCGGTTCAACATCTGCAACTGCGATCACACGATGATCCGGGCCCTGCCGGTGATGGACGAGCTCGACCTGGCCGGGCACGGCCTGCGCTACATCGAGCCCGACCCCGGCCTGATCGCCGCCTTCTACGACGACCACGAGCCGTGGGTGTTCCTCCACGATGTCGACGACCATCTCGACCTGCTCAGCCGATCGATGCCGGGCCAGGTCGACGCCTACCGCCGCTACCTCGACGACGCTCTGCCGGTGGCCTCACTCGTGGTGGAGATGGCCACGACGTTGCCCCAGTCCCATCGGATGCTCCTGGCCGCGGCCAAGCTGCGGGGAGCGGGCGCCGCCCGTCTTCTGTCGTGGGCCAAGCGCTCGGCCGAGGACGTCCTGACCGATTACTTCGATGACTGGCGGATGTGGATGCCGGCGGTCGGCATCGGCCCCAGCGTGTGGGGCATCCCACCATCCACCCCCGGCACCGGGCTGGCCGCCGCCGTCTACGCCGTGCGCCACCTGGTGCGCTCGGGCCGACCGGCCGGTGGGAGCGGAGCCCTCACCGACGCCGTCCGGGCCAGCTTCGAGGCCGCAGGCGGCCAGGTGCGATGCGGCGAGTGGGTCGAGAGGCTGTTGCTCGACGACGGGCGGGCCGTCGGTGTGGCCCTGCGGGGCGGCGAGACGCTTCGGGCCCCGGTGGTGGTGGCGGCGTGCGACCCCCAGCGCGTGTTCGTCGACTGGATCGGCGAGGTGCCGCCCGCCGCCCGGGATCTGGTCCAGCAGTGGCGGGACCGGCCGATCTTCGACGGCTACGAGTCCAAGATCGACGCCGTGCTCACCGAGGCGCCACGGTACCGCTACGCCGTCGGGGCGGCCGCCGAGCTCGACCTCGTCGGGCCCACGACGATCGTCTCGCCCACCCCCGAGGAACTGGCCGACGCCCATCGGGGGCGCACCGAAGGTCGGGTGGCCGAGCGGCCGTCGATCCTGATGAACGTGCCCTCGGCCGTCGACCCGTCGATGGTCACCGCCGAGGGTTCGCACGTGCTGAGCCTGGAGATCCTGTTCACGCCCTATGCCCTCCAGGGCGGCTGGCCCGACTCGTCGGAGCCGGAACGGTGGCTCGGCCTGTGGGCCGGCCTGGCCGAGCCGGGGGCGCGGGACAGCGTGACCGCCTGGCGGGCGATGACCCCCGATCGCTACGAGCGGGAGTTCGCCATGCACCGCGGCCACACGCCGGCCTACGCCGGATCGCCGCTGGCCGCCCTGGTCGGCCGCCAGCGGGAGCTGACCCGGTACCGCACACCGGTCGAGGGGCTCTACCTGTCCGGGGCCGCAACCTTCCCCGGGGCCGGGGTGTTCGGCGCCGCCGGGCGCAACGCCGCCAACGCCGTCGACACCGACCTGCGGGGCGCCGCCACCGGTCCGCTCGGCTCGATCCAGCGCCTGGTGGGCGTCCGATGACGGCGGGCACGTCCTCGCCCCCGCCGCCGTCCTGGGTGCTGGCCAACGGCCGGCTGCCCGACGGGAGCGCGGTCGACGTCACCGTCGACGGCGCCACCGGCACCGTCGCCGCCGTCGAGGACCATGATCCCGGGACGTTGGGGAAGGCCGAGGTCGATCTGCAGGGCTGGCTGGTGCTGCCGTCGATGGTCGAGCCGCACGCCCACCTCGACAAGGCGTTGACGGCCGAGCTGGTCCCCAACCCGGCCGGCGACCTCCAGGGCGCCATCGACGGGTGGATCGCCGCCTCGTCCGAGGGGCGACTGACCTACGAGGGAACCGTGACCCGAGCGGTCGACGCCATGGAGCGCCTCGTCGTCCACGGGGTGACGGCGGTGCGGACCCACGTCAACGTCAACGCCGGCGGCGGAGCCGAACCGGTCAAGGCGGTAAAGGAGGCGGTCGCCCTGATGGGCGATGCCCTCGACGTGCAGCTCGTCGCCCTCTGCGGCGCCCCCCTCACCGGCAGCGAAGGGGCGTCCACCCGTGCCGCGTTGGCCGAGGTGCTGGAGGTCGGCGTCGATTTCGTCGGCGGCTGTCCTCATCTCGACCCGGACGGCGTCGGGGTGATCGACACCGCCCTCGCCGCCGCCACCGAGGCCGGGATCGGCGTCGATCTCCACGTCGACGAGATGCTCGACCCGTCGGTGCTCACCCTGCGCGACCTGGCGCGCCGGGTGGAGGAGACCGGCTTCGACGACCTGGTGGCGGCCAGTCACTGCGTGACGCTCGGCATGCAGCCGACGGAGGTTCAGAGCGAGGTGGCGACGGCGGTGGCCGCCGCCGATATCGCCGTCTTCCCCCTCCCGCAGACCAATCTCTTCCTCCAGGGCCGCGATCATCCCACCGGCACCCCGCGGGGATTGACGGCGGTTCGGGCTCTGCAGGACGCCGGGGCTCTGGTGGCCGCCGGCGCCGACAACGTGCAGGATCCGTTCAACCTGGTCGGCCGGAGCGACCCCCTGGAGACGGCGGCCCTGATGGTGATGGCGGGCCACCAGCTCCCCGACGCCGCCTATGACATGGTCAGCGTCAACGGACGCGCCGCCCTCGGCATGGCTCCGGCCGGCGTCGAGGTCGGCGCCGTGGCCGATCTGGTCGCCATCGACGCTCCGTCGATCCGCGGGGCGATCGCCGACGCGCCGATGTCCCGTCGGGTGTTCCGCCGGGGTCGACTGGTGGCCGCCGCCGACCAGCAGCTCACCGTCCACCGGCGCCGGGCCTGACCCGTCGTCGACCCGGCCGGTCGGGCCCGCCGTCGGTGTCCAAACGCGCCGGAGGGGCCGGACCCGTCGGCCCGGCCCCTCCGCTCAGCGATTCATCAGCCGACGAGCCGGACCGGCGTCAGAACGCCGGTCCGCCTCGACTCGGGCCTACAGCCCGATGCTCTCGTCGATGAACTCGTTGGTGAACATGTCCTCGGCGGTCAGATCCTCGGGGATCTCGATGCCGGCGTCACGCTGGGCGTCGAGGATGGCCTGGATCCGGCCGGCCTCCATGTTGCCGACGATGTCGTCGGGGCCGTTGCCGATGAGGCCGAGCTCGAGCTGCTTGGCCACGGACCACTCGGCCAGCTCGGCCGAGTACGGCCAGTCGGCGTTGAACTGGTCGACGGCGTCGACGATCACGGCGTTGCCGCCGGAGGGGTCGTTGGCGAAGCTGACAACCGACTGCTGGAGCACGGGGATGAACTGCTCGAGACAGGGGGCGAGCTCGTCGAAGTCGGTCGGCTTCACGCCGATGGTCTGCGAGTACACCTGCCAACCGGCATCGTGCAGAAGTTCGAAGGCCGGGGCCTTGCCGTACTCCTCGAACACGAACTCGTAGTTGTAGGGCTCGGCCGAGGCGAAGCCCTGCTGAGCGATGTTGCCCTCGGCGATGAACCGGGCCGGCGTGCCGTCGTAGGACGGGTTCAGCTGGTCCTCGGTCCAGATCCCCTGGGCGACAAAGGCCTCGGGGAAGCCGTCGGTGCCGAACAGGTTGATCTCGATACCGGCTTCACCGACGTCGGCGATCGACTCGATCTCCGGGTAGGTGTCGGCGTCCCACATCACGATCTGGGGGTTGATCTCCAGCGGCGCCATCACCGAGATGAGCGGCAGGTCCTCCCACGCCGTCGACTGCGAATCGGTGCTGGAGTAACCCAGGTGGATCGAGTCGTCGGTGTACATCTGGACCCGGGGCGGGGCGAAGCCGATGGCTGGGCCGCCGCCGCGGACCTCGAAGTCGATGCCGAGGTGCTCGCCGTCGATGGTGAGCGGACCGGTGACGATCCGGTTCTCGATGTCGACGGTGTAGCCCTCACCGATCAGCTCGTACAGAGCACCGTGCTCGGACTCGGCCCACCAGTCGGTCTGGACCACGAGCGGGCTGGGGCAGACGTCGGCCAGCGAACCGGCCGCCATGGCGTCACCCTCCTCGTCCTCCATCGCCTCGTCGGACTCCTCGTCCTCCATGGCCTCTTCCGACTCCTCCTCGGTCTCGGCCGTCTCGGAGGCGCTGGCCGAGGACTCCTCGGCGGCGTCGTCGTCGCCGTCGTCACTACCGCAGGCGGCGGCCACGAGGGCCAGCGCCAAAATGAGGGCCCACAAGCGGGACCACAGTGTCTTACTCATTTTCTCTCCCAGGTTTGATTGATTCCGTCTGCACGGACTTGGTGTGCTCTTCGGGTCGGGCGCTACAGGGGGGTTAGGCGCCGAGGGATGCCGAGTCGTGCCACCGCCCGATGGCCCGGTTCTGGATCCAACCGAAGAGAAGGAACACGGCGACGCCGAGCGCCGACGACATGATCACGGCCGCCAACAGCTGTTCGCCCTCGAGCTGGTTGGCGTAGCGCTGGAGGCGCTGGCCGATCCCGACGTCGCCCCGACCGAAGAAGAAGTCGCCGACGATGGCACCGATCACCGACAGCCCGGCCGAGATCCGCAGCCCGGCGAAGATGGCGGGCATGGCGGCGGGCAGCATCAGTTTGCGGAGGCGGGTCAGGCGACTCGCCTTGTGCAACGTGAACAGATCGTGGGTGCCCCGGTCCGCCGACTGCAGGCCGAAGAGGGTGTTCACGATGATCGGGAACAACGAGATGATCACGCACACCAGGATCCGGGCCGACTGGCCGGTGCCGACCCAGAACGAGATCAGGGGCACGATGGCCAGGATCGGGATGGCCTGGAGCACCACCATGTAGGGGAATATCCCGCGCTCGATCACCTTGGCCTGACTCATCAGCATGGCCAGGGCGAAGCCGATCAGGATCGAGATGACGAGGCCGATCATGGCCACCCGGGTGCTCGACCACAGGGCGGACAGGATCTCGGAGAAGTTGCCCCAGTCGAGGAAACCGACCAAGAGCACCTCGTGTGGAGCCCGCAGCAGGAAGCGGCGGCTGGGGTCGAGCAGGCCGTAGCTCACGAAGTACCACAGGCCGATGATCGCCATGCCGACCATGAGCGGAGGCAGGACGTTCTCGGCGATCTCCCGCGGGCGGGACTTGACCCGGTAGGCCTGGACCGGGGCGTCGTCGGGTTGGCTGGGGGCCGGCGGCGCCACCTCGGGGGCGAGGGCTTCGGCCGCCTCGGGCCCGGTGAGCTCGGTTGTCATGAGTGGCCTCCTCTGAGCGCCAGGGAGACCTCGCCGGACAAGCGGGCGAAGTCGGGATCGAAGCGGAGGTCGGGCACCCGCGGATAGTCGAACGGGACGTCGAACGAGGCCACGATGCGGCCGGGGCGGGCCGACATGACCAGCACCCTCGTCGACATGAACACCGCCTCGCTGATGCTGTGGGTGATGAAGAGCCCGGCGAAGCCCTCCCGCATGAAGAGCTGCTGGGTCTCGTCGTTGAGGTGTTCGCGGGTGATCTCGTCGACGGCGCCGAACGGCTCGTCGAACAGGAACACCGGCGGCCGCAGCGTGAGCGTCCGGGCCAACGAGGCCCGCATCTTCATGCCGCCCGACAGCGACTTCGGGTAGTGGTTCTCGAACCCTGACAGGCCGACGAGGTCGATGGCCTCCGAGGCCAGCTTGCGCCGCTCGGCCTTGGGGATGTCGTGCAGCTCGCCGAAGAGCTCGACGTTGGCCTGCACCGTCCGCCACTGGAGCAGTGTGGCGTCCTGGAAGACGTAGCCGATCCGGTCACGGTCGACGGCGACATGGCCGGACGTGGGCTCGAGGAGGCCGGAGGCGATCTTGAGAAGGGTTGACTTGCCGCAGCCCGACGGGCCGACGATGGTCACGAACTCGCCGCGACCGATGTCGAGGCTGACGTCCGACAGCGCTTCGGTGCCGTCGGGGAAGACCATGCCGATGCCGTCGAACGACAACGTGGCGCTGGTGGTTGACATCGGTGGACTCTCCGGGGTCGTTGTCCCTGGACGTGAGGCCACGCTAGCGGCGGCCTCCGGGCCGATGGAAGGAGCGAAACAAAGTGTTCACACAGGGCGCCCACCAGGTTGCGGTCGCCGCGCCCCATCGCCACCTAGGCTCGGCGCCCATGGTCGTCGAGATCCTCACCTTCCGGATCGACCCTGTGGATCACGCCGCCTGGCTGGCCGCCGACGCCGAGGTCTGGACCGCCTTCCTGGCCACCGTCGACGGGTTTGAGGCCAAGCAGGTCTGGGTTGCCGACGACGACCCATGGCGGGTCGAGGCCGTCATCTGGTGGCGCTCCAAGGCCGACTGGGACGCCGTCACCCCGGAGCAGGTCGCCGCCGTCGACGCCGCAATGGGCGAACTCCGTCGGGAACCGACGTGTCGTTCCCTGCGCGTTGCCGCCGTCTTTCCTGCCTGACCGCCAGGCGCCGCCGCAACCGCCCCGGAGCTACCCCCGCCGCGGCCCTGCACCTAGAGTTGGGGGCATGAAAGCGGGGATCTTCCTGTTCGGTGGCGTGGAGATGGACGATGCCGGGGCCGGGCCGCCGGCGCCGACCGACCGTCGGTACGGGGCCAAGGAGGTGTGGCGGGCGACCGAGCGCATCCTCGACATGGGTGTGCTGTCCGATCAGCTCGGCTACGACTCGTTCTGGCTCACCGAGCACCACTTCCAGTACGAGGGTTACGAGGTGGTCCCGAACGGCCTGATGGCGGGCGCCATCCTGGCCGAGCGCACCGAGCGGATCCGCATCGGCATGATGTTCAACGTCGTCGGCATGTGGCATCCGCTCCGCCTGGCCGAGGACTTCGCCACCCTGCACAACGTCTCCGGCGGCCGGGCCATCCTCGGCGTGGGTCGAGGCACGGTGCCCCGCGAGCAGGAGAACTTCGGCTCCAGGATCGGCTCGTTCGATAACCCCGACAAGGTCGACGCCGACGACTTCAACCGCAAGCAGTTCGAAGAGGCCACCCAGGTCCTCCGGCTCGCCCTCGACAACGAGCGCTTCAGCTTCTCGGGCGACGTCTACCGGTTCCCGGCGCCCGGTATCCCCGACCGGGGTGGCTTCGTCGAGGACCTGACGCTGATCCCGCGACCCCTGTACCCCTACGAGATGTGGCAGGCCATCACCTCGCCGCCGACGCTCGAAGCGGTGCCCCGCTACGGCTGGGGCGGCGTGTTCTGGCTCAAGCACCACACCTTCACCAAGCAGTTCTGGGATCGCTATGCCGAGGTGTACGCCGAGGCCCACGGGCGGACGCTGGCGGCGGGTGAAAAGAGGACCCTGGTGGTCAACACGTGCGTGGCCGACACCCGCGAGGCCGCCATCGCCCAGGTGCGAAACGGCCACGACGAGTTCTGGAAGTTCCTCGGTCCCTACGGGTGGTCCCGGGGCTACATGGGCCCCGACGGCAAGCCGGCGGCCCCCGGCCTCATCCCCACCCTGGAGGAGTCGCTCGACAATCGGGTGTGGGTGGTGGGCACCGCCGACGAGGTGGCCGAGCAGCTGTCCTGGTGGCGCGACCACCTCGGCGGCGTCGACAATCTGGTGTTCTTCCCCGCCATGCCCGGCGACCCCTACGGCCAGGTCGAGGACCAGCTCCACCGGCTGGCCGAGGGCGTGCTGCCGCAGTTGGGCTGAGCGCCCGTGACCACCGTGGTCGTACAGGCCCACCCGGTGCCCGAGAGTCTCAACGCGGCCCTCTGCGATCGGGTGGAAGCCGGTCTGGATCGAGCCGGCAGCCCCTACCGGGTCCACCGGCTCGCCACCGACCCTCCACCGCAACCGGCCGACCTCGCCGTCTGCGAGCATCTGGTGTTGGTCTACCCCACGTGGTGGGGCGGCCAGCCGGCCCAGCTCCTCGACTGGCTCCACGACACCGCCGGGCTCGATCCGGCGGACGGCGCCGCCCGACCCCTGGCCGCCGTCGACCGGCTCACGGCGGTCACGTCGCTCGGCTCGAGCCGCCTTCTCAACATCATGCAGGGGGAGTGGGGCCGACGTCACCTGCGTCGCAACGTGCTCCCGGTGTGCGCCCCCTCGGCCCGGTTCCAGTGGTTGGCGCTGTACAAGGTGGACCGACGGCCCCGGGAGGCGGTGGCGGCCCACCTCGACGTGGTCGAGGAACGCTTCGCCCGTGGTTGACGCCCTCGTGCGGCGGTCGGGCTACCAGCGGGCCAGGGCCCGGGTCACGGTCGCTTCGACGTCGTCGGCCGGTCCGAGGGCGACGTAGGTGCTCCGACAGGATCGGGCGGCGTTGAGCCGGACCCCGCGCAGCACCGATCGGGTCGACGCGCCGCGCCGATGGGGGGCGGCGTCGCCGTCGGGACAGGACAGGATCATCCCCACCCGGCGGATGTGGGTCAGGGCTCGGGTGATGCGTCCGCTGTCGGTGAAGGCGAACGACACCCCGGGTACGAACACCCGCTCGAACCAGCTCTTGACCAGCGGATCGATCGTGCCACCTCGAATGGCGCCCACCACCAGAAGGGCCTCGGCCGAGCGGAGGAGCTCGGCTGAGCGCTGCTGCGCCGGGGTGACCAGGTTGTCGGCCTCGTGGTACGCCCGGCGTTCCTCGGTCGACATGTACCGGTCGAACCCCTCACCGGTCAGCGACAGTACCGTCGTCTCGTGGGCCCGCTCGGCCAGGGCCGCCTCGGCCACGGCCACCGTGTCCACCGCCGTGTCGACCGCCGGTCCCGTCCCCTCGACCGATTGTCGCCGTCCGTCGACCAGCAAGACCCGCATCCTTCGACCCTAGTCCTCCCGCCGGTACCGTCGCCGCCGGCCCGAACCGCAGGAACCCATGACCACTCAGACCCTCATCCACGGCGGCGCCGTGCTCACCGTCGACGACGCCTTCACCATCCACGATCCCGGGTGGGTCCACATCGAGGGGACCAGGATCGTGGCCGTCGGCGCCGGTGAGCCGTCGGCCGAGCTCGTCGACGGGGTCGACCACACCATCGATGCCACCGGGTCGGCCGTCATGCCGGGCATGACCAACGCCCACACCCATCTCTTCCAGACGTTCTTCCGGGGTCTGGCCGACGACAAGGCCCTCCTCGACTGGCTGCGGGAGTGCATTTGGCCCGGCGCCCAGCATCTCGACGCCGAGGCCGCCTACCTGGCGGCCAAGGTCGGCATCATCGAGAACCTGCGGGGCGGGGCCACCACCGTCCTCGACCACCAGTACGTCCACGTCGACCCCCTGATCGACGATGCCGTGTGCCGGGCGGCCGACGAACTCGGGGTGCGGTTTCTGCTCGCCCGGGGCTGGGCCGATCGGCACTACCCGCCGCGCATGCAGGAGACCCCGACCGAGACGATCGCCCGCACCGCCGAGCTGCGGGACCGGTGGCACGGCCACGGCGGCGGCCGCATCCGGATCGAGACCGCCCCCCTCCTGCCGTGGGGCTGCACCGAGGAGGCGATGCGGCTCGTCGTCGACGACGCCCGGTCCTGGGGGGCCGGTTGCCACATCCACTGCGCAGAGACCGACGAGGAGGTGCAGCTCAACCTGGAGGAGCGCGGGGTCCGCCACGCCGTGTGGTTGGAGGACATCGGGGTGCTCGGCCCCGACGTGCAGTTGGCCCACAGCGTGTGGCTCGACGACGAGGAACTCGACCTGATCGCCCGGCGGGACGCCGTCGTGGTGCACTGTCCGGTCTCCAACATGTACCTGGCCTCCGGTGTGGCCCGGATCCTCGACATGCGGGCCCGGGGCATACGGGTGGCGCTGGCCTCGGACGGGCCCGGCAGCAACAACCGCCAGGACATGTTCGAGGTGCTCAAGGCCACCGTGCTGCTGCAGAAGGTGCACCATCTCGACGCCATGGCCCTCCAGCCGGAGGACGCCATCACCCTGGCCTGCCGGGGCGGGTCGGCCGCCACCGGCATCGACGGCATCGGGATGCTGGCGCCCGGATCGCTGGCCGACGTGCTCGTGGTGGCGCTCGACTCGGTGTTCACCGCCCCCGTTCACCGGGTCCCCAGTGCGCTGGTGTTCTGCGCCTCGCCGGCCGACGTGCGCCACGTACTGGTGGACGGGCGCCTCGTGATCGACGACGGCGCCGTGGTCGGAGTCGACGAGAAGGCGCTGATGGCCGAGGCGTCGGCGGCGGCCGGCAAGGTGTTCGCCAGGGCCGGGGTGGAGAGCCGCCTCACCCGGTGACCGGGCGGGCCGGCCCCGGGTCACCGAGGTCCCGCTGCTAGAGTCCTGCGGGGCGACGATCTACCGAGGAGCCGATGACCGTTCGTTCAGAGGGGCTCGATGGCCGCAGGCCGACGGGTCGACGGCGGGGCGTCGGGTTTCCGCCGCCGATCGACGACATCCCTGGTCTGGCCGATCTCGCTCCCGGCGCCGACCCCGGCTCGACGGCCGCTCTGGACGACTTCTTCGGTCCGGTGTGGACCGACGACGTCCCCGCCCAGGCGCAGGTCGGCGTGGCCGACGACGATCTCCCGGTCGACGACGATCGCCTGGTCGACGACGATCGCCTGGTCGACGACGACGTCCATCAGGAGTACGGCGACCACCGGTACGACCAGCATGACCACGGCGGCGACGACGGTGCCTACGACGATGACATCGGCGCTGCCTACGGCTACGACGGGTACGACGACGTTGGCGCCGACGCCTACCCACAGGACGACGGGGACGATCGTCGGCTCGACGGTGGCGGCCGGCCCGGGCCGCAGCAGGTCTGGCACGACAGCCCGCCGGACCGACCCCGTGCCGCCCACGACCGGAGCCCCGAGCTCCGGAGCCACGAGGTGCAGGGCTACGAGGCCCGGGGCCCCGAGCTCCGGAGCCACGAGTTGCGGGGGCACGAGATCGGGGGCTACGAGCTCCGGGGCCAGGAGGTGCGGGGGCACGAGATCGGGGGCTACGAGGCCCGGGGCCAGGTGGTCCGCGGCGATGGGCGATGGGTCGACGATGAGTGGTCCGGCGGTGGCTGGTCCGAGGACGAGTGGTCCGGCGATGACTGGGTCGACGGTGACTGGGTCGATTGCGAGTGGTCCGACGGAGAGCCGGTCGATGGCGACTGGGTCGATGGCGAGTGGTCCGACGATGAGCCGGTCGAGGGTGAGCTGACCGGGGACGAGCCGGTCGCCGCCGACTGGGCCGGTCACGGCTGGCAGGACGAGGCCACCGTCGAGTTGCGGTGGCGTGATCGTCTCGCCGTCGACCGGCCCGGCGGTGTTCACCCCGCCGACGATTGGACGGACGAGCCCGTCCACGGGGACGTCGTTCACGACGGGCCGTACCACGGCGACCCGGTCCACGGCGAGCCGCTCCCCGGACCGAGGCGAGGCGAACCGATCGCCGTCGAGAGCACAGCCGACGACGGCGACGACCATCCCGGCGAGCAGCGCTGGGTCCGTCTCGTGGCCCCGGTGGCCCTGATCATGGCCATCGTGATCGTGGTGACCCTGCTCACCGGCGACGACGGTCAACAGATCAGCAACCCCGACAGCACCACTCCGGCCCCGCTCGAGATCGACACCGTCACCTCGATCACCCTTCCCCGGGCCGACAACGGCGACGAGGGCGCTGTCGGCTCGACCACCACCGCCGCCGCGGCCGGTCTGCTCGAAGCGCGCGAGCTTCCCTTCGTCGACACCGATCCCAACACGTTCTGGGTCGGCCCCGACGGTGACGAGGCCAACGACGGCCAGACCCCGGACGCCCCGTGGGCCTCGCTCCAGGGCGCCCTCGACCGGGTGCAGCCGGGCCAGACGATCTATCTGATGACCGGGGACTACACCGAGCTCCACGAGCGCCAGGCCCACTACGTGGTCGAACGCGGCGGGAACGCCGATGCCTGGGTGACGATCACGGCCGGCCCGGAGCAGAGCCCGACCATCCTGGCCACCGTCGGCAACGGCATCTCGGTGCGATCCGACTACGTCGAGGTGTCCGGGATCGAGTTGCGGGGCGAGGGCTTCAGCGCCGACAACCCCTACGGCTGGGGCGTGCTCGTGCGCGACGCCCACCACGTCAGAATCACCGACAACGTCGTGTCGGGCATGCCGGTCGGCGGCATCGGCTCGGTCGGTGCCTCGAACCTCGTCTTCTCCGACAACCACGTGTTCGAGAACTCCTTCTGGGGGACCGAACAGGGGAGCGGGATCTCGATCTGGAACGCCCGGGACCGCGGTACCGAGCCCGACGCCGACGGCTACCACAACGTGATCAGCGGGAACGTCATCTACCGCAACGAGAACAAGGTGCCGTCCCGGTTCCGCAACAACGGCTCGATCACCGACGGCAACGGCATCATCGTCGACCAGAACGACCCCACCGGCTACACGGGCCGGACCCTGGTCGCCAACAACGTGATCTTCGACAACGGCGGCCGGGCGATCCTGGTGCTCGAGTCGTCGCGGGTCGATGTGTACCACAACACGACCTACCACAACGGCAGGACGGGCGCCCTCGAGGGCGGCCCGGTGGAGCTGGCAGCAGGGCGGGCCAACGACGTCCGCTTTCTCAACAACCTGTCCTGGGCCCTGCCCGGCGCCCCGGCCCTTCGCTACAACACCTCCAACGGCATCGTGACCGGCGGCAACCTGCTCGTCTCGACCAACCAGGACGCCTACGCCGGCGATCAGGACCGCGTCGTCACCGGCGACCCCGGTCTGGTGGCCCCCGGGCTCGATCCGGCAGCGGTCGACTTCCACCCCGTCGCCGGTGGCCTCGCCACCCAGGTCGGCATCGGCCTCGACCGCCCGATCGGGGTCGATCTCGACGGTTCCGACCGGCCGACACCGGGCGCGGTCGGCGCCTACGAGCCCGCTCCGGCCGCGGATCCCGCCGGAAACTGAGCCGTTCGGCCTTTCACCCCCGGGCTACCAACATCCTTGTTGAAGCTTTGAGTACCCTGGTCCGTCGGGTCCCGCCACGGCAGTGCGGGCACGACCAGCCGGCGGGACATGGGCAGCATCCTCGAATCCGAGTTCGCGGACGACGATCGTCGTCGGGCTCGTGGCGCCGCCACGGTTCCCGATCCCGCCCGCTTCACCGACCTGCCGGTCGAGGATCGCCAGCCGATCGGGGACGGTCGAGCCCCCCGCCCGGAGTACCGGAGCGCCCCCGGCCACGACGCGGGCTACGGGCCGGTCGACCACGTGCCCGGCCCCACCCATCGCCTCGGCGACCGGCCGCAGCCGAGCCCCGGCGCCGACGACTTCGATGACGACGGCTACTACGACGACCACCAGGGTGGCTACGTCGACCATCGGAGCGGTTACGACGAATGGGAGCCCGAGGACGGCGCCTCGCGCCGCTGGCTGGGAGGCGCCCTGGCCACCGTCGCCATCCTGGCCCTCGTGGTCGCCGGCGGCGTGCTGTACGCCAGCACCAGGGGGCCCGATGTCACCGCCGCCGAGGTGGAGAACGTCGATCAGGGAGCGATCCGGGAGTCGCTGACGGCGGCCCCGCCGGCCCGGGAGCAGACCGAGACCTCGATCGCCAGCTCGTCGGTCGACACCGACCCGAACATCCTGTGGGTCGACCCGGTGGGCGGCAGCGACACCAGCGACGGCCAGACCCAGGCCACGGCCTGGGGCACGTTGCAGGGCGCCATGGACCAGCTCCAGCCGGGGCAGACCCTGCACCTGCTCTCGGGCGACTACCGGGAGCTGCTCGAGCCGGGCAACTCGCACTACATCCTCAACAACGGGGGTACCGCCGACGCCTGGGTGACGATCAAGGCCGCCCCCGGGGCGGTGCCCCGTGTGGTGGCGACCAACGGCAACGCCGTCGAGATCCGGGCCGACTACGTGGTGTTCGAGGGCATCGAGGTGGTGGGCGAGGGCTTCGGCCCCGACAATCCGTACGGCTGGGGCGTGCTCGTCCGCGGCTCGCACCACGTCCGTATCACCGGCAACCGGGTCTCCCAGATGCCGGTGGGCGGCATCGCCACCGTCGAAGCCTCCAACGTGGAGATCCTCTACAACGAGGTGTTCGAGAACTCCTACTGGGGCACCGAGCAGGGGAGCGGCATCTCGATCTGGCACGCCGTCGACCTCGGTATCGACGCCGCCGTCGACGGCTACCACGACGTGATCGTCGGCAACGTCGTCTACCGCAACGAGAACAAGGTGTACTCCCGGTTCGTCCCGAACGAGCAGGTCATCACCGACGGCAACGGCATCATCATCGATCAGACCGATGAGACCGGCTACACCGGCCGCATGCTGGTGGCGAACAACGTCGTGTTCGACAACGGCGGCCGGGGCGTGCTCGTCAACGAGGCGTCGCGAGTCGACGTGGTCCACAACACGACCTACGGCAACGGGCGGACCGAGGGCCTCCTCGGAGGGAAGACGGAGCTGTCGGCCGCCCGGAGCACCGACGTGCGCTTCCTCAACAACCTGGCCTGGAGCCTTCCCGGGGCGGAGTCGATGACGATGAAGAACGTGTCGGACATCGTCATGGGCGGCAACGTCTTCGTGACCGACATCCACACCGGTCCCGACACCGAACTCGACCTGGTGATCACCGAAGATCCGGGCCTGGTGAACCCCGGGCTCGATCCGCTGACCAACGACTTCCGGCCGTTGTCGTCCAGCCTGTTGGTCGGCCAGTCGATCCCCACCTCGCCGCACGTGCCCTTCGACGCCGACGCCACCGAGCGGCCGGTGTCGGGCGCCACCGTCGGCGCCTATCAGCCGATGCCGTAGCGGCCGGTCCCGCCGTGTGGCGGCGGGCAGGCGCTAGGCCATCATGTCGTTGACCCTGGTGATGGCGTCGACGAAGTCCTCCACCATCTCGATCACCACCCGGTCGGCCGACTTCGACTCGTTCATCGAGCCCACGATCTGGCCAACGAAGTAGTTGGCCAACTGGACGGCGCCGGTGTTGTCCGGGTTCATGGCGGCCCGATCGATGCGACGGCTGGCCTCGGCGATCAACATCGGCTGCAGCGGCATGCCCAGCGTGCCCGGCGAGGACTCGCCCTCCCACTCGTCGGTCCAGGCCGAACGGAGCTGGCGGGCCGGCTTGCCGGTGCGGGACCGCGAGCGCAGGGTGTCCGACGAGGTGGCGGCCAGGAACTTCTCCTTCACCGCCGGATGGGTCTCGGCCTCGGTGGTGGTCAGCCACACCGAGCCGCACCACACCCCCTCGGCCCCCAGCGCCAGGGAGGCGGCCATCTGGCGACCGGTACCGATCCCGCCGGCGGCCAACACCGGGACGGGGGCAACGGCGTCGACGATCTCGGGCACGAGCACCATCGTCCCGATCTCGCCCGTGTGGCCACCGGCCTCGTGGCCCTGGGCGATGATCAAGTCCACTCCGGCGGCGACGTGACGCACGGCGTGTGAGGCCTTGCCCGCCAACGCCCCCACCTTGACCCCGTTCTCGTGGGCTCGGGCGATCATGTCGGGCGGAGGCGGACCGAGGGCGTTGACCATGAGCGAGATGGGGTGGGCGAAGGCCACGTCCATCAGGGGCACCGCCTGGGCGTAGGTCATCGGAGCCTCGGACTCGCCGGCCAGGGCGGAGCGACCTTCGTCTTCGGGCATGGGGGGCACGTCGTAGCGGTCGAGGAGGTCGTCGAGGAACTCCCGGTGACCCCCGGGGATCAGCTCCTTCAGCTTGCCGACGCTGAGCTCACCCTCGTTCTTGCCCTCGTACTTGGCCGGCACGATCAGGTCGACCCCGAACGGTTTGTCGCCCACCTCCTCGGCGATCCAGGCCAGGTCGATGTCGAGCTGCTCCGGCGTGTGGGCCACCGCCCCCAACACGCCGAACCCGCCGGCCTTCGACACCGCCGCCGCCACGTCCCGGCAGTGGGTGAAGGCGAGGATGGGGAACTCGATACCCAGCTGCTCACAGATCTTGGTCTTCATGGCGCCCAACGCTACGACACGGCCGATCGGGGGGCGAGTTGCGGGTCAGTCGAGGTCGGGCAACCGTTCGGGGCAGAACCACCCGACCAGAGCCCCGAACAGCTCCTGTTGGCCGTCGACCCCCAGCGCCGTCGCCTCGGCCCCGGTCAGGACCTCGGTGCGATGGTCGGCCACGGCCAGGCCGAACTGGACCGTCGTGTGCTCGGCGCTGGCCCGCTCGCAGGCCGCGGTGGCCACCTCGTCGATGCGCCCGTCGGTGGTGGCGTCGAGGTAGGCCGGGAGAGGGTGGGCGGTGGGCCACAGCTCGATCACCGTCGCCCGGAACCCGTCGACCAGCTCGGCCGGCGGCGCCGGGTCGTCGCCGAGGCGGAGGCCGGACAGGGGCAGCCGCTCCGGGCAGTGGAGGCCGGCCAGGGCGCCGAACACCAGGGTCACCTCGTCGGGGCGCAGCCCGGGGGCCAGGATCTCCAGGTCGGCCCCCCGCCCGAGGGCGGTGGCGCCGAGTTCGGCCGTGGTCATGTCCGGTTCGATCACGGCGCAGACCTCGTCGGCCAGTCCGGCCAGCCGGTCGTCGTCGGTGTCGGCGGCCAGGGCGGCGAGGGCCGGGCTCGGGCCGTCCAGGGCGGCCACGAAGGCCCGGAACGCCACCGGCGTCGGCCGGATCGGAGTCGAACCGCCGTCGGCCGACGGCGTCGGCGCCCCGGACTGCGCCTCCGTCGAGGTCGGCGCGGTCGCCCCCGAAGCGGCGTCGACGGCACCGGCGGTGGGCGGGGCCGGTGGTCCTTCCGGTCGCGTCGTATCGGAGCAGGCGGCGGCGAGCGCGACGGCGACGACGAGCGGCGCGAGGGGCGGGAACCTCACGGGCCGAGCTTGCCACGTCGGCGCCCCGCCGGTCGACGGTTCGGGGAGGGCTGCTCAGGGGGCGGGTGGGATCGCCCGGTCGGCGGGGTCAGTGGTAGTGGTTCGGGCTGAGGTCGAATGCGGCATCGGCCAGTGCCGGCTCGGCCCACGGTTCGGGCGGGCGGCCGCTGAGCTCATCGGCCTCCTGGTGGACGAAGTAGAGCTCGGCGACCCGATCGACCATGGCCACGTCGAGATGGGGCGTGCCCTGCTCGTAGGTGGCGATGGCCCGCGTCAGCTGGCAGAAGTCGACGGGCAGGTAGGGCCGCAACTCGCCGATGGACTGTCGGGCCACGGCGATCATGTGCTCGATGGCGGGCGGATCGATGGAGACCCCGTGGCCGGCGGCGGCGCCCAGCAGCACCTGCCGGAAGCTGGCCTCCGAGATCGGGCCGACGAACACCTTGTTGCGGAGGCGGCGGAGGAAGGCGTCGTCGCCGAGCGAGTTCGGGTTGAGGTTGGTCGAGATGACCAGCTTCAGCTCGAAGGGGACGCTGAACTTCGAGCCGCTGGCCTTCAAGTAGTCGATGCCTCGGCTCAGCGGCACGATCCACCGGTTGAGGACCTCGTCCGGTCGCACCGCCTGTCGGCCGAAGTCGTCGACCACGAGGATGCCGTTGTTGGCCATGAGCTGCACCGGGGCGACGTAGGTCCCCGACACCTGGTCGAAGACCAGGTCGAGCATGTTGCGATCGAGCTCGCCCCCGACCACGATCAGGGGTCGCTCGCACAGCACCCACCGGCGGTCGATGTTGGGGGGCTGACTGGCGACCGGCTTGTGCAGCGCCGGGTCGAACACCGAGATCAGTCGACCGTCCACCTCGATGTAGCGGGGGATGAGGACCGGGTCGTCGACGACCCGATTCAGTCGCTCGGCCAGGCTGGTCTTGCCGGTGCCGGGCGGGCCGTAGAGGAAGATCGCTCCGCCGCTGACGAACGCCGGTCCGATCTGGTCGAGGAGGCCGTCCTCGACGATGAGGTCGTCGAAGGCCTGGCTCATGGCGGCCCGATCGAGGCGGGGGGTGACCCGCTGGATGTCGACGACCTCGGTGTAGAGCTGCAGCGACACCGGGATGGGGCCGACGTGGTGACCGGACGACATGCGCTGGGCCGTGCTTCGGTGGCCGAGGTCGGTCAGCTGGATCCGGTAGTCGCGGCCGGTGGCACCCAGGTACTCGATGAGGGTCTTGGACCGGAGAGCCTCGGCCAGTTCCATCGCCGCCTGGTGGGAGATGCACAGGGCCCGTGCCGCCTCGCCGACGGTGATCGACCGGTCGGTGAGGACCCGCCGCATGAACAGATCTTCGACGAGGCCTTCGGGGACACCGAGCCCGAGCACGCTCGTCGGCGAGCGCAACGCATCCAACACCGCCTCAGGAAGAACCATGGGACTGTTATCGGAAAGGGCGAAGCCCGAGTAAAGCGGTTCAAAGCCCGATGGGCGGTGGGCCTAGGTGGTGAGGTAGCGGGTCCGGGCTTCCTGGAGCTGATGAGCCAATCGTTGCTCCGCCACCTGGTCGACCGGCCCAGGTCTGGAGTGGAGGAGGGCCAGGCGGGCCAGGGCGGCGTGCACGGCGTCGAACCGGGATCGGGTGGGGCGGGGAAGGCGCCGTCGAGCGGAGAGCATGGTGCTCCAGTGGCCGAAGGTCTGCACCTCCTCGGTCGACATGCCGTGGCGGGCCGCCAGCATGGGCACTGCCTGCTGGAACCGCTTCTGCTCCCGCCGTCGCAGCACGATCACCGTGGTGACGGCGGCGACGAAGAGAAGGAAGAAGCAGAGGGCGGCGAGGGGGATGGCGATCTCGTTGCCGCTCTGTTCGGCGTAGACCAGCGAGCCGTTCCAGGCGGCGTGGGAGACCACGGCCACCCCGTAGCCCCAGAGGGCGTTGAGGAACAGCGACTGGTTGCGGGCCACGGCCAGGCCGATGGCCAGGCCGATCCACAAGGTGAACAGCGGGTGGGCGAACGGGGTGAAGATGGCCCGCAGGACGAACACGCCGACCAGCATGTCGGCGGCGGCGGCGTTGGCGAAGTACAGCATGTCCTCGATCACGGCGAAGCCGACCGCCACCCAGCCGGCGTAGACGATGCCGTCCATGACGCCGTCGATCTCCCGCCGCCGTACCGCCCAATAGATGCCGAGGCCCTTCATCGCCTCCTCGATCAGCGGGGCCGACACGGCGGCCGCCACCGCGTCGCCGAACCGGACCCCGACGATGGTGTTGACGAAGCCGGAAACCACGCCGGCGATGGTGCCACCCCACAGCACGGCGTGGATCCGGGAGGTGCGGGGCTCGGGCTCGACCCGGTCGAGCCAGGCCATGGCCGGCAGGACGAAGACCAGCGGCACCAGGCCGAGCAGTACCGGCGTGATCTGGGTGAAGGCGAGGAAGATGACGAGCGGCGTGGTCAGGATGAGGCCGATGAGCACGGGGACGCTCAGCCACGAGGGGAGTCGGGGCTTGTGGTCGTCGCCGTAGTTGACGTGGGCGGTCCAGTAGTTGCCGTCCCACCAGCGCCAGGGGGCCACCGACCAGGGGTCGGGATACCACCCGGGGGCTGTCTGAGCCGGCACAACGACGGGCTCGGTCATTGGCGTACCTCTCCAAACCGCTCGATCGAACCTCACAACCCTAGGACATCGGCGGCGACCGGCGTGTCGCTGGGCCGACAGTGGGGTGGGGAACGGTCGCCGGGTCGGGGTCAGCCCATGACGAAGGCGGTCACGCTCCAGACGACGACGGCGATAAGCAGGAGCACCGGGAGCCACAGGACGATCAGCTTGCGGAAGCCGCTGACGAAGGCGTCGGCGAAGCGGACGAGCACCCCCGGTTCGCCGATGTCGGCCTCGGCCCGCTGGTGACCGGTGTCGTAGCCCATCGACGGCGCCCAGTTCGTCGACCCGGGATCCTCCCCGACGTCGGCCACCTTGGTGGTGCCGGCCCCGGTCGGGTCGCCGTCGAGGTTCCACTTGCGAAGCGACGGCATCGGGGTTCCGCCGTCCTCGTCGCCGAACATCGTCCGAGCCGACGGCTCCGCATCGTCGGCCTCGGTGGAGTCGATCGCGGTGCCGGGGTCGCCGTCGGTGATCCTCCCGATCGCGATGGCGGGGCCGGCGTCGGCCTGGCCGACACCGGGTTCAGCGGTGTGGTCGGCCGCGTGGGTCTCGGAGGCGGCGACGGCAGGCTCGGCGGGGCTGGTCTCGGCGTCGGGCTCCGCATCGGGCTCGACGGTGGATGCGGCGTCAACGTCGGCGTCGGGCTCGATGGTGGATTGGGCGGCGGCTGGTTCCGCATCGGGCTCGACGGTGGGTTGGGCGGCGTCGGCGTCGGCCGTGTCGTCCTCGTCGGGCGTCGATGCCTCGGAGGTGGGCTCGTCGTCGCCATCGGCCGACTCGTTCCCCTCCCGACCCCCGTGGTCGGGCACGGCCGACTCGGTGGAGGCACGGTCCCGACGGTCGGCGTCGCCGGTCGGGGCCGGAGACGCACTCGACGGCGATTCGCCCGAACCCACCTCGTCGCCCGTGTCGACATCATCGCGTCGAGCACCCTGGTCGTTCTCGTCGGTGGCGTCACCGGGCTTGTCGGACCTGGCATCGGCCTTGGCGGCCGCGCTTCGCTGTTGACGCCGACGCCGGTTGCCCCGCTTGCCCTTCTTGCGCCGGGGGAGCGTCGACGGTCGCCCTGCGGCGGGCACCGTGATCGGCTCGGCTTCGTCGGAGCCGGCCTCGGCCGCCGCATCCGACGATCCGGCCAGGGCGTCGACGGCCTCGACGGCGTCGGTCGGCTTCCCGACGTCGTCGGGATCGGTCGCCGTCGGCTCGGCTGTGGTGTCGCTCATGCTCGGGGTCCGATCGGTTCCGGCCGAGGCCTCGGCTCGACGACCGCGGCCGGACCCTCAGCGACGACCGCAGCCGAGCGCAGGACCGACGCCGATGGGTCGGGGTGGGGGGCGGATGCGGCGAGCGAGCCGACGATGTCGGCCGTGGTCATCCAGAAGTAGAGGGCCCAGGCCAGGATCCCCAGGAACTTGGCCGAGTCCTCGATCACGAGCGCCTGCTCACCACCCCCGCCGACGACGTCGACGGCGACCGAGGTGGCCAGGGCGCCGACGGCGGCGGCCAGGAGGGGCCATCGTGTCCGCAGCAGTTCCCGGGCCTCGCTGAAGGCCCACCAGGCGGCGAGGACGGCGTAGCAGCCGTAGAACAGCATCTTGGGCTGCCCGAGGGTGCGGGGCACGATGATGTGGAGCTGGAACAGGTCGTCGAGCAGGAGCAGCCCCGACAGGCTGGCGCCGGCCCGGAGGTACTGGGCCGCCCCGCTCCGGCCGCCCCGCTGCGCAGCGCCGGCTCCGACGGCGGAGGCCACGGTGGCCGTCGTCCACCCCAGAACACCGAGGTTGGAGACCAGGCCCGTGTACCAGGGACGCCGCTCGTACTGGGCCGGGTCGAGGACGAGGTCGGCGTAGGGGATCCCGTCCTGGCGGACGAGGGCCCAGAGCACGATCGAGCCCGAGAGCCAGACGACGACCAGGGGCAGCAGCGGTCGTACGCCGCGCGCCACCCGTGTGCTCGTCCGCCGATCCATCTCCGGGTTATCGGACGGCGGAGGGCTCGGTTTTAGTTCGGCGCCACCGGTGGCCTGCGAGGTCGACGTCCGTGGACCGGGCGGTGCGCCTCGGTCCGTCGCCGTCGCTAGAGCGTCAGGTGGCCACCATCGGCCATACGACGAGGGCCAGCACGCCGAGTACCGCACCCATGAAGGCCAGCTTCACCAGTCGACGCAGCAGTCCCATCACGACCAGCAGCCCGCCCAGGACCAGCAGGATCACGGGCCAGTTGTCGGCAAAAAACTCCATCGGGGCATCGTAGAGCACGGTCGGGCGTCCGGCCGTGCAGGGGCACAAGTCGCCGTCGATCTCGGCCGGGGCTCAGCCGGAGAAGCGGACCACCTGATCGCCCTGTTGGACGGCCACGATGCTGCACCCCACGTAGGCGGCGCCGCCGGACTGGGGCACCGTGACCTCGGTCGGGATGCCACCGGCGGCCTCGACGGTGCGACGCTCGACCCGACCGTCGCTCAATGCGAGGTCGACGGCGACGACGAGGGGCTCGGGGTCGTCGGCGGGCTCGGAGATCGTCAGGACGTAGGGCTCGGCCTGCGACGCCGGGTCGCCTGGCCGGCTGCACGACAGCGAGGCGATCGACGTGTCGAGCTGCGGGGGGATGCCGTCGACGGCCCGCGGTGCGGCGGCCAGGGGCGGCGCCGTCTGGGAGACGGTGGTCGACGGGTCGATCGGCTCGGCCTCGGGTACCAGCTCCGCCGCCACCGTGCCCGTGGTGCGGGCGTCGGCCACCAGCTCGGCGGCGACGCTGGTGTCGCGCACGTCCTGCCGGGGGATGATGAAGGCCGAGGCGATGGCGAACGACAGGGCCAGCACGAAACCCGCCACGATGAAGATCGCCAGTCCCCATCGGGCCAGGTTTCCGATGAATCCCATGCCCGAGACCGCCTCAGCCGGCGACGATCACGGCCAGGTACACCATGATCAGGAGAGCCAACGTGCCTGCGGGGACCAATTCGTGGAGCTGATCGTCGACGTGGAGGTGGACGCCGATGGCGCTCACCATCAGCGCCAGTAGACCGAAGGCGGCAGCCACCCCGATCCAGGTGAAGACCAGCCCGAAGGCCAGGCCGATGGCGCCGGCGATCTCGGCCCCTCCGATCAGACGGTAGGTGGCGGCGGGCACGCCGAGCTGACGGCCGGCCTTGATCATCACCGGTTGCTGCGTGATCTTGGCATAGCCGGCGCACAGGAAGCCGAGGCCGAGTGCGAGGGCCAGCAACGATGAGGCGACTACCACCATGCTCCTACTCTGTTCGCGTTGACTGTAGTTTCGTCTGCATAGCTAACCCCATTCCACTCCGACCCGGGCGGATCGGTGGCTGATCCACTGAACGACGCGCTTGGCAAGGTCATCCTCGGCACCACCGGCCGGGGAGCCGACTGGCAGACCCTGCGCGATCGCGTGGAGGAGGCGGGGTGGGCGGTCGACCTGTTCGACCCCAGCCCCGACGAGGAGGGGCAGTCGCCGGAGGCCTCGCTGCCGCTGCTGCACGACGTGGATCTGGCCATCCTGCTGTCGCGCCAGCCCGACGACGACGAGGAGGTGGCGGCCAACGAACGGCAGGCCCAGCTGCTCGGTCAGCTGGAGCGCGGGCTGGGGCCGGCCAAGGTGCTCCATCTCCGAGAGCAGGATCTGGCCCCGCTCGACGGGGAGTCGGCCGTTCAGGAGCTGGTCTTCGAGCGGGGCGGCATCAGCGCCCTGTTCCCCGACGTGCTGGAGAAGCTGGCGGCGACGTCGATGCCTCCCCAGGAGCGGCCGGTCTCGCCGTGGCGCGAGCGGTTCGGCTTCACCACCGGCGTGGCCCCGGCCCGAGACCTGCTGGCCATCCTCGGAGCCTTCGCCGTGCTCGTGGCCCTGCTCGGCATCACGGCCGCTCTGGCCACCGGCGATGACGGGTCGGGCCAGCTCGACTCCGAGGTCGCCTCGCCCGATCTCGTCGAGCAGACGACGGAGAGCGAGGTCGTCGGCGGCAACGTCACCTCGGAGTCGGTTCCCTTCGCCGGCGACGCCGACGCCGGCGGCAGCGTGCGCGGTCTCCCGGCCCGTTGCGTCATCGACACCCGCAGGGATGTGATCATCCCCGAGGTGGTGACCTGTCAGGGGATCGGGGGCGTCCGTATCGACGGCTACCGCGGCCCGTGGCACAACGCGTTCGCCACGGTGCAGTCCGATCTCGGCGTGGTCGTCGAGGCCTACAGCGAGTTCGGCGACAACGTGGACGGCGTCACGCTCGAGCCGCTGGAGCCCAACGACATGGGTCCGATCGGGTCCGGCCACGTCCAGCAGATGATCCTGGTGTTCACCGCCGATGGTCAGCAGGTGACGTTTTCCCAGGGTGCTGGGGCCGGGGGGAACACGGCGACCCTGGTGTTCGGCATCGAGCTGGGCTGAGGGGTTCCTCGGTCGTTTCACTTGCAATGGAAATCGGAACCCGGTTCCATTGGTTGTCGATACTGCTAGTGGCGGAAGCGGGGGAGAATATGGAACGTCCTCGGGGTGAGAGCGCGCGCCAGCTCGTCGATGAGCTGTTGACGATCGCCGGCATCGAGGTGGGCGGCTCGGCCGACCACGACATACAGATTCACGACGAACGGTTCTACGGACGGGTGATCCGCGACCGGGAACTCGGGCTGGGAGAGACCTACCAGGAGGGCTGGTGGGACTCACCCCGGCTCGACAAGACCCTGGCGCTCGTCATGGAGTCGCAGATCAAGCATCGGATCACCCGCAGTCCACGGCTCATCGCCCTGGCCCTCCGGGCCCGGGCCCAGAACATGCAGACCGTCCGGCGGGCGGCCCAGAACGCCTCGGCCCACTACGACATCGGCAACGACCTCTACGAGCGCATGCTCGACAAGCGGATGATCTACAGCTGTGGCTACTGGGACAAGGCCGCCGACCTCGACGCCGCCCAGGAGGCCAAGCTCGACCTGATCTGCGCCAAGCTCCACCTGGAGCCCGGGATGCGCCTGCTCGACATCGGCTGCGGTTGGGGCGGCTTCGCCCAGTACGCCGCCGAGCGCTACGGCGTCCACGTCACCGGGATCTCCCCGGCCGCCGAGCAGGTGAAGGTGGCGGCCGAGCGGTGCAAGGGTCTCGACGTCGACATCCAGCAACGCGACTTCCGGGAGATGACCGGCAGCTACGACCGGATCGTGTCGATCGGCATGCTGGAGCACGTCGGGCCGCAGAACTACCAGACGTTCTTCGACCGCAACAAGGAGCTGCTCGCCCCGGGCGGGATCATGCTCCACCACACCATCGGCTCCAACCTGACCAAGAACCACACCGACCCGTGGTTCGACAAGTACATCTTCCCCGGTGGTGTCACCCCGTCGATCGAGCAGCTGGGGGCGGCGACCAGACGGTGGTGGGCGTTGGAGGACGTCCACAATTTCGGACCGGACTACGACAAGACCCTGATGGCCTGGCACGGCAACATCGGTCGGCGCTGGAACGAGATCCCGTCCTACGGCGAGCACTTCCGGCGGACATGGGACTACTACCTGATGGGATCGGCCTGCGCCTTCCGCACCCGCCACCTTCAGCTGTGGCAGATCGTGTGGCGGCGGGCGGGCACCCCCTCGCCGGTCTATCGGGCGGTCCGCTGATCCTGTATCGATCGTCACAGTTGAAGCTATCGACTGCTAACTTTTGCTAGCGTAACGTCATGGTCACCGGTAACGGCACAGCACACCACGGGCTCAACGGCGCGGCCCCGAGCCCGGGCGACCACACGATCACGGGCACGCTGGCGAGCAACGGGATCGAGCTGAGCTACACGATCGACGGGCCCCGCGACGGCGAGCCCCTGGTGATGATCATGGGGTTGGGCGGCCAGCTCTGCGATTGGCCCCAAGGCCTGGTCGACCGCCTGGCGGCCGCCGGGTTCCGGGTGATCCGCTTCGACAACCGCGACGCCGGGCTGAGCACGGCCACCGACACGCCACCGCCGTCGATGGCGGCCAGCGCCCGAGCCGCCGTCGTCCGCCGGGGGGCGACCGCCTCGTACACCCTGGCCGATCTGGCCGGCGACACCGTCGGGCTGCTCGACGGGCTCGGCGTCGAGCGGGCCCACATCGTGGGGATGTCGATGGGCGGCATGATCGCCCAGGAGTTCACCATCCGCTTCCCCGAGCGCGTCCGGTCGCTCACCTCGATCATGTCCAACACCGGCGACCGCCGCCACGGCCTGCCCGCCTCCCGCCAGCTCGTCCGCCTTCTGGCCCTGCTGCGGACCACCCCCGAGGCGGTCGACGCCCCCGAGACCCTCACCGCCGCCGCCGAACTGGTGGCGGGCACCGACTGGGATCGCGCCGCCGCCGAGCAGCGCCTCCGCCGATCGGTGGCCCGGAGCTACCGCCCGGACGGCACGGCCCATCAGGCGGCCGCCATCGCCGTCAGCCCCGACCGGACCGAGCGCCTCGGTGCGGTCGCCGTCCCCACCCTGGTGGTGCACGGGCTCGACGACACCCTCGTCAGCCCCTCCGGTGGCGTGGCCACCGCCCGGGCCGTCCGGGGATCGCGGCTGTTGATGTTCCCGGGGATGGGTCACGATCTGCCCGCCACCCGATGGGACGAGCTGACCGAGGCCATCACCACCAACGCCGGGCGGGCCGAGCCGCTGTCGGTCGACGAACCGGCGGTCGACCTGGTGGGGCCGGTCCAGCTCACCGTCACCTGATTCGGCCGACGAAGGCCCATCGGGTCCGACGGTGGGTTCGGCGCGCTCGGAGGGCGCCGTCGGACGGGGGCTACCGGCCGACGCCGACGCCGTCGTGGCCCAGGTCGTCGCGCACGACCAAGGGCTGGGTGGTGAGCCAGCCCCGACCGAGCTCGTGATCGAGCACCTGGCCCAGGAGTTGGGCGAAGGCCCGGGCCGAGGTCGGGCGGTCTGCGGGCTCGATGGCGGTGGCGGCGTCGATGAGGTCGGCTAGAGCGGCCGGGACCGAGGGGTCGATGTCGGCCACCGGCCGAGGTTCCTCGGTGGCCCGCTGGCGGACCATGGCCCCCAAGGACTCGACCCGGGGCCACGGCAGTTCGCCGGTCAGCAGCTTGCAGAGCGTGAGGCCCACGGCGTGAACGTCGGTGTAGGCGCCGATGGCGGTGCCGTCGATCTGCTCCGGCGCCAGGTAGGCCCACGTGCGGGGGTCATTGGGGGCGGCCGAGGTGCGGGCGTCGCTGGAGAGGGCGGCGGCGATGCCGACATCGCTGACCACCACCCGGTTTCGTTCGTCGATGAGGGCGTTCTCCGGACGCAGGTCGCCGTGGAAGATGCCGCAGGCGTGGGCCTCGTGGAGACCGTTCAACAGCGACAACGCCGCCGCCCCGGCCGCCGCGGGCTCCACCGCGGTCTGCTCCAGGCGCCACCTGGCCAGGTTGGTGGGGCACAGCGGCATGACGGTGACGGCGAAGTCCTCCGCCTCGCGCAGGTCGAGGATGGGCAGTACGTGGGGGTGGCGGATACCGGCGGCGATGCGGACGCTGGCGGCGAACCGCTCCCGCATCGTCGGGTCGCTGGCCAGGTTGGGGTCGAGGCGGCGGATCGCCACCGCCTGGCCCTCGTGTCGGGCGGCCCACACCGGGCCCCAGGGGCCCCGGTCGACGAGATCGCCGACGTCGTAGCCCTCCATCAGGCTCTGGATCTCCTGCCGCTCCCGCCGCACCGCCTCGGCCCAGCCCGGCTCGTCGACCGACGCCACGCCGCCGGGCCCGGTCACGCCGATGACGCTGCGGCGCGGCCCAAGCCCGGCCCCGGTCCGTAGCGTGGGTCGGGCGGCGCCCACCGTCACCCGCGCCGTGCGCCCGGCAGTGGTCGGGTCGGCGTCGCGGACGTTGGCCGAGGCCGCCCACAACGCCGTCTTGATCTGGAACGGTCGCAGGTCGGGATGTTTGGCCTTGATCAGGGCGGCGAAGGCGGCGATGTGCGGGGCGGCGAACGAGTTGCCGGTGGTGGTGATCGAGGTGCCGTCGAGCCAGGGCACCTGCACGTCGATACCGCGGGCCAGGAACTCGGTCGGCGGGTCGGGATTGAAGTGGAAGCGGAGGGGATCGGTCGAGGTGTTGGACGCCACCGAGGTCACCGAGGCGTACAGCGACGGGAAGGAGTCACGGTTGACGTTGTTGGCGGCGGTGACGATGAAGGAGTTGGCGAAGTAGCCCCGGTCGCACACGTCGTGGAAGGCCAGGGCCCACTCCCGCTTGGCCGCGCCGAGCGACAGGTTGATGATGTCGTAGCCCGCCTCGACCGCCCACTCCAGACCGGCGTGGAAGGCCGCCGCCTTGCCCCGGAGCGACTCGTCGACCACCCGGACGCTGGTGATCTCGGCATCGGGGGCGAGGGCGTGGATGATGCCGGCACAGGCCGTGCCGTGGCCGTAGACGTCGTCGTGGGGGCCGTCGACCCGCACCACCTGGCCATCTGCGCTCACCCGGAACTCGACCGCCGCCGCCTCGTCGACCGACCCCTCGAGCAGTGGATGGTCGGCGTCGATGCCGGAGTCGACGACGGCCACCCGGACACCGCCGCCGGTGCTGCCGACGAAGGCCCAGTCGGGTGAGAAGTCGTTGCCGCCCGACACGGCCCGGAGAAAGCCGGACTCGCGAGACCACGCCGGCCGGGATCCGCCCATGATCAGCGCCCCAACAGGGCCTGCACCAGCCGGGCGGTATCGGCGTAGCGCGCGGGATCGCGTTCGGCCAGGTGGCGGAGGTCGGCGGCGAGTTCCGCCGGGGAGGCGGGGGCGTTCGGCACCCCGCCCGACTGCTCGGTCATGGCGGCGGCGGCCACGGCGGCCAGGCCGCTCACCGCCTCGATGTCGGCGAAGGTGAAGGGGAGGCCGTCGGCCTTGTCCACCAGTTCGAGCACGCCGACTGCGTCCTCACCGCAGGGGACGGCCACCACCGACGGGGGCACGCCGTCGAAGCCGCCGGCGCCGACGTTGGCCGGGTCGTCGGGCTGGGGGAGCAGGGCGGCGGCCTGGCCCGAGGAGAGCACGTAGCCCTGGGCCCCGGTGGCGGCGAACCGTCGACCGATGTGCTCGGCGTGGGTGCCGCCGGCGGTGGCCACCACCTCGAGATCATCGGCGCCGACGGCCAACAACCAGCCGCTGGAGGCGCCGGTGGCGGCGACCGCCTGATTGACGATGGCTTGCAGGGTGGGGCGGACGGCACCGGGCATGGGGCGGAATCCAGGGGACGGCGAACGGAATCAGGCCGGAGCGACATGCACCGGCCCGCCGCCAACGATAGAACGTGACGGTGAGAACCTACGACCGGCGGGCTCGATGAATCCCCGCCTCGCCACGGCATTGGTGTTCGGCACCTCGTTCTGCATCCTCGTGATCGAGATCCTGGCCGGCCGGCTGCTGGCCCCGATCGTGGGGGTGTCGCTGGAGACCTTCACCGGCATCATCGGCACCGTGCTCGCCGGAATCGCCCTCGGCAATACGATCGGGGGCCGTCTGGCCGACCGCCACGACCCGCAGCTGTTCATCGGCCCGGCGCTGGTGGCGGGCGGGATCTTCACCTGGCTGTCGGTGGTGCTGGCCAGCATCCTCAACCCGACGCCGGGCGCCGGTGCGGTGACGATCGTCGGCCTCAGCACCGTGCTGTTCTTCGCGCCCGCCGTCGTGCTCAGCACCGTGTCGCCGCTGGTGGCCAAGCTGATGATCCAGTCGCTCGACGACAGCGGCAAGGTGGTCGGCAACCTGTCGGCCGCCGGCACCGTCGGCGCCCTGGCCGGCTCGTTCATGGCCGGGTTCGTGCTGGTGGCCACGATCGGCACCCGCACCCTGTTCATCGTGATCGGGGCCGTCCTGGTGCTCGCCGGCGCGTCGCTGACCGGGTGGGAGCGGGTGCGGGAGAACGCCGTGTTGGCCGCCATCGTCGTCGCCCTTCCCGTGGGAGGGGCCCTGGCCGTCGGCGACCGCTGCCAGGCCGAGACGTCCTACGCCTGCGCCAACCTCGTTGTCGACGCCGAGCGACCCTCGGGTCGCAGCGTGGTGCTCAACGGCTTCCGTAACTCCTACGTCGACCTCGACGATCCGTCGTATCTCGAGTTTCGCTACGCCCGGCTGATGGCCGGTGCCCTCGACAACATCGAGCCCGGGCCTCTCCGGGTGGTGCACGTGGGCGGCGCCGGCTACACGATGGCCCGCTACCTGGCGGCCGAACGGCCCGGGTCGGACCAGATCGTGTTGGAGATCGACGGCGACCTGGTCGACTTCATCGCCGATGAGCTGGGCCCGGTCGAGGGCCCGGACACCGAGATCGTGGTCGGCGACGCCCGCCTCACGCTCTCCGAGCTCGAGACCGACTCCCACGACTTGATCATCGGCGACGCCTTCAGCGGGCTCACGGTGCCCTGGCACCTGACGACCACCCAGTTCGTCGAGGAGCTGGAGCGGGTGCTGACCCCCGACGGCACGGTGATGCTCAACCTGGTGGACGGGGGCGAGATCGCCTTCGCCGAGGCGTCCCTGGCCACCTACGCCGAGCATTTCGACCATGTGGCCCTGATCGAGCCGCCCGGCGGCACCCCGGCGTTCGGCGGGTTCAACTTCGTGCTCCTGGCCTCCGACGAGCCGATCCCGGCCCCGCGGATCGATGCCGAGGACGGCCTGCTCATCGACGCGGGGCGAACGGCCCGGTTGGTGGCCGATGGACTCGTCCTCGACGACGACTTCGCCCCCGTCGACCAGATGAGGCAGACCCGATGAGGCACGCCCGACGAGGCAGGCCCGATGAGGAGGACACCGTGAGGCGGAGACGATGAGCGACCTCGAGGCGACGATCGTCATCGGCCTGGTCATGGTGGTCGGCGTCCTCGGGACCGTCGTCCCGTTCTTGCCCGGGGTGATGCTGATCTGGTTGGCGGCCGTGGTCTACGGCTTCCTGGTCGGCTTCAGCCCGATCGGGATCGCGGTGCTGGTGGTACTGACCCTGCTGGTGGCGGCGAGCGTGATCAAGAGCGTCGTCGTGCCTCGACGGGCGGCCGAGGGCCACGACGTGTCCCGGTGGTCGCAGCTGGTGGCCGTACTGGGCGCCGTGGTCGGGTTCTTCGTGATCCCGATCGTCGGCGTGGTCATCGGGGCCTTGATCGGGCTGTTCGTCGCCGAGTACGTCCACCACCGGGAGGCAGGCGAAGCCTGGGGGTCGACGGTGGCGGTGGCCAAGGGCTTCGGCCTGAGCGCGCTGATCGAGATCGGGATCGCCGTGTTCATGACCGCGGTGTGGGCCGCCTGGGCCCTCTCCGTCCTCGGCTGAGGATCGGCCCCAGGCCCTATACCGGCTGGGCCGGGACGGCTTCGCTGCTGTCGTCGGAGTCGGGGGCGCCGAAGCGCTCCCGGTAGGCGGCCAGGGCGTCGTCGTCGATCTTGGAGAACAGCACCGGCGGGGTGGTGAAACCGACGCCGGGGGACAGGAGCGACAGCGCCGTCACCTCGTCGGGGGTGACCCAGGTGCGGGTGTCGTCCTCGACGGCGAAGGCGCCCCGGAGCTTGGCCGCCGAGTCCGGGATCAACGGCTCGGAGATGACCCCGAACAGGTAGATCAGGTTCATGGCCGTGCGCAGGCTGACCGCCGCCGCCTCGGGATCGGTCTTGATCTCGGTCCACGGGGCCTTTTCCACCAGGTAGGCGTTGCCTGCGGCCCACGTCGCCCGCAGCGTCTGGGCCGCCTTGCGGAACTGCAACTCGTCGAGGGCGGTCTGGTATTCGTCGACCAGGCGGGCCACCTCGGCCCCCAAGGCCTCCTCGGCCGGGCCCGGCGTGCCCCCGTCGGGCACCGTGTCGCCCAGGCGCTTGGCCGAGAACGACAGCACCCGATTGACGAAGTTGCCAAGGGTGTCGGCCAGGTCCTTGTTGACCGCAGAGGCGAACAGGTCCCAGGTGAAGCTGGAATCCTGCGACTCGGGGGCGTTGGCGATCAGGAAGTAGCGCCAGTAGTCGGAGGGCAGGAGGTCCAGGGCGGCGTCGGTGAACACGCCCTGCTTCTGGCTGGTCGAGAACTTGCCGCCGTAGTAGTTCAGCCAGCTGAAGGACTTGAGGATGTCGACCTTCTTCCAGGCATTGCGGGTGCCGAGCTGGGTGGCCGGGAACATCACCGAGTGGAACGGGACGTTGTCCTTGGCCATGAACTGTGTGTAGTGGACCTCGTCGTCCACGTCGTGCCACCACGAGAGCCAGCCCTCGGCATCGCTCACGCCGGCGGCGTCCGACCACTCCTTGGTGGCCCCGATGTACTCGATCGGGGCGTCGAACCACACGTAGAACACCTTGCCCTCGGCTGCCATCTCCGGCCAGGTGTCGGCCGGGACCGGCACCCCCCACTCGAGGTCACGGGTGATCGCCCGATCCTGGAGGCCCTCGCTCAGCCACTTGCGGGCGATCGAGGAGGCCAGCACCGGCCAGTTGTCGGCGTTGGCCTCGACCCAGGCCTCGACCTCGTCGGCCAGCTTCGACTGCAGCAGGAACAGATGGGAGGTGTCGCGCACCTCGAGGTCGGTGCTGCCGCTGATGGCCGAACGGGGCTCGATCAGGTCGGTCGGATCGAGCACCCGGGTGCAGCTCTCGCACTGGTCGCCCCGGGCGAGGTCGTAGCCGCAGGTCGGGCAGGTGCCCACGATGTAGCGGTCGGGGAGGAACCGCCGGTCGACGGGGGAGTAGACCTGGTTGATCGACCGCTCCTCGATGAACCCGTTCTCGTGGAGCTGGCGGGCGATCTGCTGGGTGAGCTCGGCGTTCTGGGGCGAGGAGCTCCGGCCGAAGTAGTCGAAGGTCATGCCGAAGCCGGCGTAGATCGACTTCTGCAACTCGTGCTGCTGGGCGCAGAACTCGGCCACCCCGAGGCCGGCCTCGGCCGCCGCCAGTTCGGCCGGCGTGCCGTGTTCGTCGGTGGCGCAAATGTAGAGGACCTCCTCCCCGCGCTGCCGGAGGTACCGGGCGTAGACGTCCGCCGGGAGCATGGAGCCAACCAGATTGCCCAGGTGCTTGATGCCGTTTATGTAGGGGAGGGCGCTGGTGATCAGCTGACGGGTCATGGACGAACTCTACCGATCCGCCCCTCCTACCCGGGCCGGATTTCGAGGGGCTTCAGCGGCTGGGCGTCCAGCGGAAGAACCGGAGCGCGGCCACCGCCCCCACCACGCCCCAGGCGGCGATCACCAGCCAGTGCCCGATCGGCCACGGCGTGCCGTCGACGGTGGGGTCGAACGACTCCTGGAGCGCCACCGACAGGTGCTGGATGGGGAACAGGTTGGCCACGAAGGCCAGGAAGTCCGGCTTGTCGCCCTGGATGAACACGTCGCTGATGAAGTAGAGCGGGAGCACGACGGCGTTGACGATCGCCGGTGCCGCCGATTCCGACGGGATGATGGCGGTGAGGCCGATGCCCATGGCGGAGAAGGCGATGGCGCCGACCAGGACCGTGATCAACAGCGACGGGATCCCGGCGCCCAGCACGGTGACGTCGAAGACCAACCTGCCGATGACGACGACGAGGAACGTCATGAAGTAGCTGATGACGACGGCCAGCGCCCCCTGGGCCGCCACGAACACGGCGGGGGACAGCGGCGTCGCCCGGACCCGCTTCAGGATGCCCTGCTCCCGGCGGGCGGCGAGGTTGATCGCCAGGTTGACCAGCGTGGCCGACACGATGGCCAGGGCCAGGATGCCGGGCACGTAGAACGTGGCCAGCCGGATCCCGTCCACCTCCTCGTTGCCGAAGATCGACGTGAACAGGAACAGGAAGATCAGGGGGAAGATGACGGTGAAGAACGCCGCCGCCGGGTTGCGGCGGAACGCCAGCAGGTCGAACTTCGTCTGGTGCAGCAGCTGTCCGGCTTGACTCATCCGTGCGCTCCCCGCTCGGTGTTGACCGCCGATTCGGCGCTGGTGAGCGCCAGGTAGACGTCCTCCAGGGTGGGCTGCGACACCCGAAGGTCCGCCAGGTCGAGGTCCTCGGCCAGCGCCCACCCGGTCAGCCGGTTGGTGTCGGTGACGACGTCGTCGGTGGACACGGTGGCCCGCCCGTCGAGCATCTCGACCTCGAGGTGTCCCGGCATCTTGGCCCCCTCGGTCGGGACCCAGCTCAGCGTCGGTCGCAGGCCGGACTGGGCCCGGAGCTCCGCCGCCGTTCCGCGGGCGACGATCCGGCCGCCAGCGATCACCACGATCCGGTCGGCCAACAGCTCGGCCTCGTCCATGTAGTGGGTGGTGAGCAGCACCGTGCGCCCCAGCTCCCGCAAGCCCTCGATCATGCCCCACGACTCCCGTCGGGCCGAGGGATCGAAGCCGGTCGTCGGTTCGTCGAGGAAGATCAGGTCGGGGTCGCCGACCAGGGCGATGGCCAGGTCGAGCCGTCGCTTCTGGCCTCCCGACAGTTTGCCCGCCCGCTGGTTGATGCTGTCGGTCAGGCCGACCAGGGACAGGATCTCGTCCCGATCGCGGGGTGTATCGAAGTAGCCGGCGTAGAGATCGACCGTCTCCCCGGCGGTCAGCTCCGGGATCGGCTCCGACTCCTGGAGCACGATGCCGAGACGACGGCGCCAGGACTGGCCGCCGGAGGCCGGGTCGGTGCCGAGCACGGTCACATCGCCCGAGGTCCGGGGTCGGAAGCCCTCCAGGATCTCCACCGTGGTGGTCTTGCCCGCCCCGTTGGGACCGAGGAAGGCCACGATCTCACCCTCGGCGATGTGGAGGTCGACGCCGTCGACGGCGTGGAACCGGCCGTAGGTCTTGGTCAGGCCGGAGACCGCGATGGCCTCGGTCATGGGTGAAGGTCCTTGTCGCGCACGAGTGGGGACCCTACCAGCCCGCCTCCGGGCCCCGGTGGGGAGCCGACGGTGGTCGTCGGCACCGGTGTGAGGCTTGCGTCGACCGCCGATGTGGTCGAAGGTGGCGGGCGATGGCTGACGACGTCCCGCCCACCACCATTCGCCTGCTCGCCCAGGCCCTGGCCGACGGCTCGGTGACGGCCCGGCAGCTGGTCGAGCGCTCCCTGGCCCGCATCGCTGATCCCGAGGGTGAAGGCACCCGTGCCTTCATCTCTGTCGATGGGGAGCGGGCGCTAGCCACCGCCGCCGCCGTCGACGCCCAGCGGGCGGCCGGCGTGCCCGTGGCACCCTTCGCCGGGATACCGATCGCCGTCAAGGACCTGGCCGACATCGAGGGCCAGGTCACCACCGCCGGCTCGGTGGTCCTGGGCGACAGGCCTCCCGCCTCCGCCGACGCCCCGGTGGTCGCCCGGCTGCGGGCCGCGGGCTTCATCCCGATCGGGCGCACCAACATGACCGAGTTCGCCTACTCGGGCCTCGGCCTGAACAGCCACCACGACACCCCGCGGGCCCCGTGGGACCGCGAGACCGGCCGTATCCCGGGCGGCTCGTCGTCCGGCACGGCGGTGGCCGTGGCCGACGGGATGGCCCCGGTGGGTCTCGGGACCGACACCGGCGGCTCGTGTCGCATCCCGGCCGCCTACTGCGGCATCGTCGGCTTCAAGCCGACGGCGGCCCGGGTGCCGTTGGAGGGCATCGTGCCGCTGGCGGCGTCACTCGACTCGGTCGGCCCGCTGGCCACCTCGGTCGACTGTTGTGCCATCGTCGACGCCGTGCTCGCCGGCGAGCCGATCCCGGAGCCCCACGCCCGACCGGCGCAGCGGCTCCGTCTGGCCCTGTTCCGCGAGCTGGTCCACGAACAGCTCGATCCCGAGGTGGCGGCGACGTTCGAGTCGGCCGTCGAGGGCTTGAGGGCGGCCGGGGTCGAGGTGGTCGAGATCTCGTTCCCGGAGATCCTCGACTTCCCCACGTTCACCGCCAAGGGCGGCATGGCGGCGGCCGAGGCCTATGCCTGGCATCGGGAGCTGCTGGCCACCGACGGCGACCGCTACGACCAGCGGATCAGGACCCGTATCGAGCCCGGGGCCGGCATCAGCGCCTGGGAGTACCTCGACATCGAGGCGGGCCGGCGGTATCTGATGGCGGCGGCCGAATGCCATCTGAGCGGGTTCGACGCCTTCGTGTTGCCGACGGTGGCCCTGATCCCGCCGACGATGGCGTCGTTCGACGACGACGACCCGGCCTACTACTCGGATCGGAACCTGCTCTCGCTGCGCAACACCATGGTCGGCAACTTCCTCGACACCTGCGCCGTCTCGATCCCGGCGCACGCCTCGGGGGAGCCGCCGGTGGGGCTCATGCTCATGGGTCGACCCTTCGGCGACGCCGACCTCCTGGCCGCGGCCCGCACGGTCGAGGGCATCCTGGCCTGAGCGGATCGGGCCCGGTCGACGGGGGAGCCCGACCGGAGCCGAGCCGGCCCCATCCGGTGGGTTCGGTCAGCCGGCGATCTCGAAGGCGGTCTCGACCGAGGCCAGTGCGTCGAGCACCAGTGCCGTCAGCTCCTCGCACTGGCCGAGGTCGCCCAGCTCCCTGACCTCGGCCAGCACGTCGCCGACCAGTCGGCGAAGGACCGGGTCGGTGGTCGACTGATGGCGATCGAGAAGCCAGTCGACACAGCGTTCGAGGGATACGGCTTCAGAGGTCGTCACGCCATTGTGGCCTCCATCGACCTCTTCGCTCCAGTGGATGGTCACGGGAGCGGGGGCTGAGGCGATGGTGGAGGGGAAGGGAACGATGATGGCGGTCACGGTGCGTCCTCGCGGTCGAGCGTCGTCACCCACCCGATCGGCAGGCCACGGGAGGCGTTGACGGCGAAGGTAGGACGACCCAGGGCGCCGACCATCGGGGATGACCCCACCTCGATCCCCGATTCGCCCCCGCGAGCCCATCGAGCCCATCGGCTGCTCACCGGGACTCGGCCCGCGTCGTTGGTTAGCATCTCGCCATGTCTGAAACCGTCTCCTTTCCCAGCAACGGCAACACGGCCTCGGGTCACCTCGCCGTCCCCGCCTCCGGTTCCGGTCCCGGTGTCATCGTGATCCAGGAGTGGTGGGGCCTGAACCCGCAGATCAAGGGCGTTGCCGACATGTTGGCCGACAACGGCCTGGTCGCCCTGGCCCCCGATCTCTACCACGGTGAGCTGGCCGGCCACGACGAGATGGACAAGGCGGGCGAGCTGATGACCTCGCTCCCGCCCGACCGGGCCGCCCGCGACATGTCCGGCGCCGTCGACTTCCTCGCCGGCCACGACGCCACCACCGGCAGCGGTATCGGCGTCATCGGTTTCTGCATGGGCGGGATGCTCAGCTTCATGCTCGCCGCCAACCGGGGCGACGTGATCAAGGCCGCTGCGCCGTTCTACGGCTTCCCCCAGGGCGACGGCGCCCCCGACTGGTCGGGTCTCACCGCCAAGGTGCGGGGTCACATGGCGGACCCCGACGACTTCTTCTCGCCCGAGGCGGCCCGGGCCCTCGAAGCCGAGCTGCAGGCGATGGGCAAGGACGTCCAGCTCACCGTGCACCAGGCCGGTCACGCGTTCATGAACGAGGAGAACCCGCTGGGCACCTTCAGCGAGGGCATCGCCGGCGAGCTGTGGCCCCAGACCATCGACTTCTTCAAGGCCGAGCTGGCCTGATCCGAAAACCGGGGTCGACCCCGGGCTCGACCGGGCCCGGGTGTCGGCCGTCGGTCTCAGCCCCGGACGTGGGTCATGAACGTCTCCAGGGCGGCGATGTGCTGGGACGGGGCGGTGAAGCCGGGGTCGTTCTCGCCGGCCAGGGCCGACGAGGCCGACATCGCCCGCATGCTCATCGTGTCGGCGCCGAGGGCGTCCCAGGCCTCGATGCGGGCGTCCCAGGTGTCGGGGCCGTCGCCGAAGCCGACGAACACGTCGATCCCGAAGCCGTCCCGCCGCCCGTTCCCGTCGAGGAGCTCGAGCAGGTGGCGGCAGTTGTCCTGGGACCGTGACCCACCGGAGGCGAAGATGAAACCGTCGCCGACCTCCGCCGCCCGGCGTACCGGCTTGGGCGTGCCCCCGCCCAACCAGATCGGGATCGACTCCGGGGGCGCAGGTATGCAGGCGGCCCGGTCGATCGAGTGGAAATCGCCCTCGTAGGTGAGGACCTCGCCGGTCCACAGCCTGCGGCAGAGGTCGATCTGCTCGTCGAGCATCCGACCTCGGGCGGCGAAGTCCATGCCGAGGGCGTCGTACTCGACGTGGTTCCAGCCGGTGCCGAGGCCGAGGTGGAACCGCCCTTCGGACAGGATGGCGAGTTCCGCCGCCTGCTTGGCCACCAGGGCGGTCTGCCGCTGCGGCGAGATGAGGACGCCGACCACCAGCTCGATCCGGGTGGTGATGGCGGCCAGGTAGCCGAGCAGGACCATCGGCTCGTGGAAGGGGTGGGTCTCGTCGTAGGGGCCCCACAGCGGCGGCTCCCGATCGGCGTGCTCGGCTCCCAGCACGTGGTCGTAGACGACGAGGCGCTCGTAGCCGAGGCCCTCGGCGGTCTGGACGAAGTCACGGATCACGGCGGGGTCGTTGCCGATCTCGGTGGTGGGGAAGACACAACCGAACTGCATCTCGTCTCCTTCAGGCGTCTCGTCGATCTCGTAGTCGTCGACGACCGCGGGCGTGGGCCTCGGCCATCAGTCGTTCGTCGCCCCGTCGCCACCACACGGTGAGGGTGACCGAGGTGATCCGCCACCCGTCGGCGGTGCGGCGGAGTCGATCGTCGTAGAAGCCGCCGATGGTGAACTCGGGTTCGGGCCAGTCGGTCAGGAAGTGGGCGGCCTGCATGTACATCCGGCAGCGGGCGCGTTCGCCGTCGGCGTCGAGGTCGACCAGGGGATTCGACATCGTGTGTTGGGTGGCGTCGAGGCCGGTGAACAGCGGTTGCACCCGCCCGAGCCATTCCTCGGCGGTGACCGTCATGGCCTCCGCACCGTCGTAGGACGAGAAGTCGACGTCGATCCGCTCGGCGAAGATGCTGCGGTACAGCTCCCAGTCGCAGTGGTCGATGCCGTAGGCGTAGGTGTAGACCGTGCGGGCCACAGCGAGCTGATCGTCGGCCGCGTCGTTGCCGTCCCCCGCGCCCCGTACTGCGGGTCGGTCGGGGTCCGTCGGGCGTTCGCCGCCGGTCATCGTCGCTCCCGCCGCCCGCCGAGGTGGCCTCAGCCCGCCGTCGACTGGTGGAGCGGCGTCCCGGCCCCGGCCAGGGCGGCCAGGCGGGGCGACGGCTCCCAGTGACGACCACCGAGTCGCCGGTGGTAGTCGCCAACCTTGGCCGCCACGTGATCGAGGCCGACCAGGTCGGCCCAGAACATGGGCCCGCCCTCGTAGACCGGCCACCCGTAGCCGTTGACCCAGATGACGTCGATGTCGCTGGCCCGCACGGCGATGCCCTCGTCGAGGATCTTGCAGCCCTCGTTGACCATCGGGAAGAGGCAGCGTTCCAGGATCTCCTCGTCGGAGACCTCCCGCTGCTCGACGCCCCGGCCCGCGGCGAAGGTGCGGATCATCTCCTCGACCTCGGTGTCAGGGGTGGAGGCCCGGGTCTCCGGGTCGTAGGTGTAGTAACCGCGACCGTTCTTCTGGCCTCGACGGCCGCTCTCGCACAGCAGCTCCCGCACCGTCGAGCTCGACGACGTCTCGGCCTTCCAGCCGATGTCGAGGCCGGCCAGGTCGCTCATGGCGAAGGGCCCCATCGGGAAGCCGAAGTCGAACACCACCCGATCGACCTGGGCCGGGGTGGCGCCCTCCAGGATGAGCTGTTCGGCCTCGATACTGCGCTGGAACAGCATCCGGTTGCCGACGAAGCCGTGGCACACCCCGACCAGGGCGGCGATCTTGTTGATCCGCTTGGCCACCGCCATGGTGGTGGCGATCACGGTGTCGGAGGTGGCGTCGCCCCGCACCACCTCGATCAGCTTCATCACGTTGGCCGGCGAGAAGAAGTGCATACCGATCACCTGCTCGGGGCGGGAGGTGACGGCGGCGATCTCGTTCACGTCGAGGGCCGAGGTGTTGGAGGCGAGGACGGCGTCGGGCTTGCAGATCCCGTCGAGGTCGGTGAACACCTCCTTCTTGAGCGCCATGTCCTCGAACACGGCCTCGATCACCATGTCGGCGTCGGCCAGGTCGCCCCGGTCGAGCGAGCCGGTGATCAGCCCCATCCGGGTCTCCACGTCCTCGGCGGTGAGGCGACCCCTCGACGCCGAGCGCTCGTAGTTCTTGGCGATCACGGCCAGACCCCGGTCGAGGGCTTCCTGGTTGCGCTCGACGATGGTGACCGGGACGCCGACGTTGGCGAAGTTCATGGCGATCCCGCCACCCATGGTGCCGGCGCCGAGGACGCCGCAGCGCTCGATCGGCAGCTTGGGGGTCTCCTTGCCGATACCGGGGATCTTGGCCGCCTGCCGCTCGGCGAAGAAGTAGTACTGCTGGGCCTTCGACTGCGAGCCCTGCAGCAGCTCGACGAACAGCTCGCGTTCACGGGCCACACCCTCGTCGAAGGGGAGCGAGACCGCCGCCTCCACCGTCTGCACGATCGATTCGGGCGCCTTGAAGCCTCGGGTCCTGCGGGCGATACCGGCCCGGAAATCGTCGAACAGGGTGGGGTTGTCGGCCGCTTCGGCCAGCTTGTCGTTGCGGTCCCGCAGCGGGGTGAACGGCAGGTTCTCCTCGGCCGCCCGCCGGGCCAGGGCCACGGCCGCCGCCTCCAGGGCTTCGACGCCACCCTCGCTCACCTCGTCGACCAGCCCGTGGGAGTGGGCCTCGGCGGCCCCGATCGGGTTGCCGCCGGTCATCATCTCCAGCGCCTTGGTCACGCCGACCACCCGGGGAAGGCGCTGGGTGCCGCCGGCGCCGGGCAGGAGACCGAGGTTGACCTCGGGGAGGCCGAGCTTGGCCTCGCTGTCGGCCACCCGGAAGTGGGCGCACATCGCGGTCTCCAGGCCGCCGCCGAGCGCGGTGCCGTGGATGGCGGCCACCAGTGGCTTGGGGCACGACTCCATGGCCAGCTGGGCCTCGGCCAGGCTCTTGCCCTGCGGGGCCTGGCCGAACTCGGTGATGTCGGCCCCGGCGATGAACGTCCGGCCCCGACAGATCAGGACGACCGCCTGCACGGCGTCGTCGCCGCCGGCCTCGATGACCGCATCGTGGAGACCGGTCCGGACATGGTGGCTGAGGGCGTTGACCGGGGGGTTGTCGATGGCGATGAGGGCGATGCCGTCGTCGACGTCGAGGCTGACCGATTCGGTGATGTCGCGCATCGGGCCACTGTACGACGGGGCGCTCCGCCACACCTCTTTCGTCGCCGACACCTACGATCGTCCGATGGAGCACGATCTGGTGCGACCGGCCCTGGTCGTCATCGACGTCCAGAACGCCATCGACGATCCGAGTTGGGGCCCCCGCAACAACCCCGATGCCGAACAGGTCATCGCCCGCCTCCTCGACGGTTGGCGGCGGCGGCGACTGCCCGTCGTCCACGTCCGCCACGACAGCGTCGAGGCCGATTCGCCCTACCGTCCGGGCGGTCCGGGCAACGATTTCAAGCAGGGGGTGCAGCCTCTCGGAGACGAGACCGTGGTGGTCAAACGGACCAACAACGCCTTCATCGGGACCGACCTCGGCCACCGGCTCCTCGACGCCGAGGTGGACGCCGTGGTCTACGTCGGCGTGCTGACGAACAACTCGGTCGAGGCCACGGTACGGATGTCGGGCAACCTCGGCTTCCGCTCCTTCGTCGCCGCCGACGGGTGCTGGGCCGTCGACACCGACGATCTCCTCGGCCGGTCGTGGGCGGCCGAGGACGTGCACGCCCTTTCGCTTGCCAACCTGCACGGTGAGTACGCCACCGTCGTCACCGCCGACGAGCTCCTGGCCGCCGTCGAGCGGTCGGCGCCCTGACCCTGGCCGCCCGTCGGCCGCGGGTGGCGGCCCCGCTACTCGTCTCGGTGAGAGGCCAGGACGGCCGGGACCAGGGCGGCCACCATGATCCCGTCGGGGACGCGGTCCACGCCGCCGACGATCTCGCAGTACAGCGGCTGATAGTCGACGTGGATACCGAGGTCGGTGCCCCGGTTCGAGCACCGGCCCCGGTTCTCCAGGTTGTACTTCAGCTCCTCCTGGCCCGCCTTCCCCTCGAACAGGACACCCCTGTTGGAGTGGGTCAGCGCCCCCGACACCGGCTGACCGTGCACCTCGCCCGTCACCCCCCGGCCCCGCATGCGACCCATCCGGATCTTCAGGTGGAACTCCTGACCGTCGGCCTCGCCCCGCACCGTCATCACCCCGCGACGGAGCTCGCTCTCGGCCCGGAAGGCGGCCGAACCGATCGCCCCCTCGAGCTCGGCCTCCTCCTGGAAGGCCAGCTTGACGAAGACGTCGATCTTCACGTCGTGCCGGTGGGTTGCGGGTCGCGGCCGCGGTGAACCGTCGGCCAGAGGCGGGAGCGGGCGGTGGTCAGTCATGGGTGTGATCCGTCGGCGGAGGCAGGTGCACGGGCAGGTACCGGGCCCCCATTTTGGCCTGTAGGGGGCTGCGACCACAAGGACCCCGGCCGGTGTCGGCGGGCCTCGGGCCTCATCGACGGCGCAGCCGACGACGGCTCAGTCCGCGATCCAGGCCGTGAACTCGCAGCTGATCGCCGGGTCGCCGGGGTTGTGGTTCATCAGGGTGTGGCGGCTAGGCCGTGACGCCGCATCGGGGAACCGTTCCAGCCAGTGGGGGTTCACCCGGTCCCGAGCGTCGGTGGAGTTGGTGAAGAAGGTGATCTTGGCCACGTCGTCCCACGAACCACCGCCGTTGGTCAAGGCCTGACCCATGTGGGTGAACAGATTGGCCACCTGGGTGTCGAGATCGGCGGGCAGGTCCCGGGTGCCGGGGTCGTAGGCGGGGATGATGCCCGAGATCAGCAGCGGCCCGATGCGGGTGGCCACCGGGATCGGGTTGAGGTGGGCGAAGGAGTCGGTCTCGATGGAGCGTCGATCGCTCATGGCCTCACCCGCTCAGCCTTCGTCGCGGGCGGCCAGCCACGCCTCGAACTCGGGGCGCCACTCGGCGCTGAGGGGGAAGAGTCCGATCGTGCTCTCCCCGGCGCCCACCTTCTCCAGGGCGAAGTCCTCGCGCTGCTCCTGCTCGATGCAGGCGTCGGCCACCTCGTGCACCAGGGCGGGCGGGACGACGACGACACCCTCCCCGTCGCCGACCAGGATGTCGCCCGGCATGACGGTCACCCCGGCGCAGGCGATCGGCTGGTTGCACACCAGCGGCAGGTGATGACGGCTCCACGTCGAGGCGTGGGCCGACTGGTGGTAGACGGGGAAGTCCATGTCCCGTATGGCGGGGGAGTCCCGCAGGGCGCCGTCGGTGATCACCCCGGCGGCGCCGCGCTGCTGGGCCCGCAGGGCGAAGATGTCGCCGATGGTGCCGGCGTCGGGTACACCCCTGGCCTCCATGATGATGATGTCGTCGGGCGTGCAGTACTCCGACGCCTGACGCTGGGGGTTGATCCCACCCGCCAGTTCGGGTCGCAGGTCCTCCCGCATCGGGACGTAGCGGAGGGTCAGGGCGTAGCCCACCATCCGCAGGTCGGGCTTCGTCGGCACCAGGCCGGCCAGGAACGTGCTGCGGATGCCGCGCTCCTGAAGCTGACCGCAGATGGTGGCGGTGGCCACCTGGTTGAGCTTGGACTTCAGCTCCGGGGTGAGCTCGACGGGGTGGGGGGTGAACGGATCGGGGATCTCGGTGCTCATCGGGGCTCGACGGTAGCCGCCGTATGACCTGCCCGCCCAGGTCCGCCCGCCGCCGCCCGCCGCCGTCCGGCGCCGTCGAGCGGCGCCCACCGGGTCGGCGGCCACCGGCGGCCGGGTCGGCTCCGGTCGCTCAAGCCACCCGGCGGAACAGGTAGGCGAAGGGGGAGGTGGTGTAGGCGATCCCGCGGCCGAGCTGGTGGAGGTGGTCGACGGTGAGCTCGACCGGCTTCCTGGGGATGAGGAACCGGTCGAGGTTGCTCTCGTCGATCCGGTAGTCGCCGCTGCGGGCGATGACGACGCCGCGCAAGGCGTAGCGGTCGTCGATCGAGGCCATGGAGGCGTCGCCGTGGCTGGGGTTGACGAGGAGGGTGCCGCCGACCCGGAGGTACCGGGTGCAGTGCTCGGAGATGAACCCGGCGTAGAGGGAGACGAGCAGATCGACCGATCCGTCGGGCACGTCGATGCCGTCCCGGTAGTCCCCGTGGTGGAAGGCGAAGGTGCGCGGCCGGTCGTCGACGGCGTCGGCGGCGATGATGGCGGCCACCCCGTCGACGTCGGCGAAGAAGCGTGCCGCCCGCTTGTCCATGTCGGCGTAGACGACCGACGGGAACACGAACGACGGGGCCACGTCGACGTAGGAGCCGGGGTAGAGCACGTCGGTGGCGTCGATCGCGCCCGCCACCGCGGTGAACAGGCGGAGCCGGTCGCCCTCGTGCCGGTTCTGCCCGGCCCACAGCTTCTCGGCGGCCGACGTCATGTCAGGGTCTCGGGGCGCCGTCGACGTTGGCCTCGTAGTCGATGCGCCACAGGTTGCGACTGGTCTGGACCGCCAACACGGCGAAGGCGATGGCGTTGAGCGCCACCACCACCGGCACCCCCCAACTGAACACGGCGGTGCCCACGATCGAGACGACGGTGTTGAGGACGATGTAGCCGATGCGGATCTCGGTGGGCCCGATCCCGTAGTAGGCGATCTGGAACCGGTTGGTGGCGGCGAAGGACAGGAACGACACCGCCATGGTGGCGCACGTGATCAGCAGGAGCAGGAGGAAGAGGAACTCCAGCCACCAGGCCTGGACCAGGAACGAGTAGGCGATCACCATCGAGCCGGCGAAGAAGAAGTCGAGCAGGTGGTCCATGTAGAACCCCCACTTGACCAACCCCTGCCGGCGATGGCGACCGAGGGAGCCGTCGAAGGAGTCGGTGAGCCACTGCGCGAAGACCATCAGCGACATGGCGTGGAGCCAGCGGAGGTCGTCCTGGGCCAGCCACCCGAACAGGATGGTTGCCGCCGACCACACGGCGGTGAGCGCCGTGAGATGGTGGCTCATGATCGGGGCCGGCACCTTGGGGACGCCCCAGTCGATGAACCGGCGCTCGGCCCGACCGAGGACCGATTGGCCCGTCTTCTGATCCCCGGCGAGCGCCTCAGGCATGCGGGCAGCTTGCCACGGAATCCGCCCGGTCCAGGGGCGGCGGTCGGCCCTCACGCCCGCCGTCGGAGGTGAGGGCCGACCGGTGATCGAGAGGTCAGGTGGCCATGCGGAGGGCGGCGGCGGGGAGGACCCGTCCGGCCCGGACGGCGGGGATGGCGGCCATGGCCAGCGAGGCGACGAGGCAGCCGATGGCGAGCACGATGAGGCTCTGCACCGGGAGGCGGAAGTCCAGCCCGTCCTCGAAGGCCGTCGACTGGGTCAGGACCTGCCAGGCGCTGAGCACCCCGAGCCCGATGCCGAGCAGTACGCCTTGGAGGGCGACGAACGAGGCCTCGACCACGAACGAGCGGCGGATCACCGACGAGGCCACGCCGAGGGCTCGCATCACGCCGAACTGGCGACGGCGCTCCCGCACGGCCCGGATCATCACCACGCCGAGGCCGGCGATGCCGATGAGGAGGCCGAGGCCCATGAAGCTCTGCAGCATGTTGAGGAAGCCCTCCTGCTCCGAGGTCTCCTCGGCCGCCGTCGACAGGAAGGTGCGGGCGTCCACGCCCTGGCGGACCCCTTCGGTGGTGAGCCGCTGGGCCACGGCCTCGGCCGAGGCGCCGTCGGCGACGTCGAGGTAGAAGCGGGTGACCGGGCCGTCCTCGCCGGTGAAGTCGGCCAGCCGGGTGCTGGACACCACCAGTTCGGCGTCGACCATCCAGGCCACGCTGGTCAGTCCGGCCACCGTGAGGGTGGTGAAGTCCCCCTCGGGGTCGCCGAACTGGTAGGTCTCGCCGACGACGAAATCCCATTCCTTGTCGATGATGATGTACTCGCTGTCGGGGGCGGCGACGGCGGCCCAGGCCGCCTCGTCGTCGGCGAAGTCGTCGAGTCGGTCCGACAGCGGGGGAGGGGCGGCCTCGAGGATCGAGGCGTCGATGCCGGTCAGGAACCAGCGTCGGCCTTCCCGCTCGTCCTCCGCGTCGGCCCGGACGTCGACCACACCCTGGCTGAGGGGCACGGCGGCGGCCACGTCGGGATCGGCCGCCAGCTGCTCGGCGGTGAGACCCGCCGTGGCAGTGGTGTCGAGGTAGATGTCGTAGTCGCCGCCCGCCTCCCGGGCGAACTGCGGGTTCTGGCCGGTGAAGACCACGTTCATCACCAGCATGAAGGTGATGGTGAAGATCACCAGGGCGTACATCGCCACCAGCAGCGAGCTGCGGGCGGGGCGGGCCAGCGGCTCGGCCAGGCCGAGGCGGCCGGAGATACCGCCCCCGGTCACCAGTTCGGCTCCCCGCAGCCACAGGCGGTCGAGGGTGGCCACCATCACCGTGGCCAGGCCGACGAGCAGGATCCCCTGAATCAGGAAGAGCGAGATGTCGGGATCGCCCATCACCTCGGGGAGCAGCCCGAACACCGCCGCCACCCACACCAGCGCGGCCCCGCAGCAGGCGATCACGGCGGCCCGGCGGGGGACGATCCGGTCGATGAGGGGGATGAGGGAGACCGCGGCCAGGGCGGGGGCGATCATGGCCACCGCCGGGGTGTCGCCGGCGGCCAGGTACAGAGCAGCACCGGCGGCCAGGCCCACCCCTCCGACGGCCAGACGGCGCCAGGGGCGGCCGAGGCGGGTCGGCTCGGGCAGGTCCTTGATGGCCCGAACGATGTTGAGTCGGGTCATGCGCCAGCTGGTGATCAGCACCGTGAGCTGCGACACCATCAGGCCGATCAGGGCACCGGACACCAGGCTGGTCGGTACCAAGTCGAGGCGGATGGTGAGGTCGGAGGCCAGCAGGTCCTGGGCCAGGGCCATCACGAAGGCGGCCAGGCCGATGCCCACGGCCACGCCGGCGACGGCGGCCAGGACACCGTAGAGCGCACCCTCGAGGGAGAAGGCCCGGATCAGGTGGCCACGGCGCAGCCCGACGGCCCGGAGGGTGCCCATCTCGCTCTTGCGCTCGGCCGCCAGCATGACGAACAGGTTCACCACGAGGAGGATCCCGGCGGCCACGCTGAAGCCGCCGATGGTGCCGAACAGCTCGGTCATCTCGGCCGCTTCGTCCTCGGCGTTGTCGAGCAGGCCCTGCTTCACGGTGAAGATCTCGACCTCGGCACCGAGGGCGGCCTCGATCCGCTCCTCGGCCACCTCGGTGCGGTCGGCTCCGGTGAAGGTGTCACCGACGTTCGACACCAGCAGACCGGCGTCGGAGACGGCGTCCGGGTCGGGGGCGAGGGCGGTGATGGCGCCGGGGGCGGCCAGCAGTGGGCTGAAGCCGTTGACGCTGGAGGCGGGGGCCACCCCGGCCACGGTGAAGGGCAGCTCCTCGCCGCCGAGGTAGATCGACAGCGGGTCGCCGGCGGCGACGCCCAGCTCGTCCGCCAGGTCGGCGTTGACCACCACCTCGTCGGCGGCGAGGTCGGCGGCGCCGGCGAGGATCGGGTGGTCGTCGTCGAAGGCGACGGCGGCCGCCGGGTCGACCTCGAGCAGACGGACGTCGGGATTGACGACGGCGTCGGCCCCCTGCGAGCCGACCGACACCCGGAGGAAGGCGGCGCCGAGCACCCCGTCGAAGACGGGATCGGCGGCCTCGGCGTCAGCCGCCTCCAGGGCGGCGATGGCGGGTTCGACCTCGTCGAGGCCACCGACGAACACCAGCTCGTCGGTCGGACCCCAGCGGTCGATGGCGATGCCCCGGATCGAGGCGCCGAAGCTGTCGCCGATGATGAACGACGCCGTGATCAGGGCGGTGGCCAGCATGGCCCCGGCCACCACCAGCGCCGCCTCGCCCGGACGGCGGACGATGTTGCGGATGGCGAGGCGACGGATCGTGGGCCGTCGGAGGGCGTCGAAGAGGAGAAAGGGGGCCAGGACGGCGAGGATGATGGCGGCGACGACGGTCATCAGCCGACCTCCGCCGCGGTGGCCAGCGGGCCCGACCCGGGGCTCTGGGCCCGGCGTTCGTCGCCGGTGATGCGGCCGTCGGTCACGGTGACCAGGCGCTCGGCCCTGGCCCCGATCGAGGGATCGTGGGTGACGACGACGAGGGTCTGACCGGCGGCGTGGACCTCGGCGAACAGTTCGAGGACCGACTCGGCGGTGGCGGAGTCGAGGTTGCCGGTCGGCTCGTCGGCCCAGACCACGGCCGGCTCCGCCACCAGGGAGCGGGCGATGGCCACCCGCTGCTGCTCGCCGCCGGAGAGCTCGGCCGGCTTGTGGCGCTTGCGGTCGGCCAGGCCGACGCGGTCGAGGAGACGCTCGGCCCGGGTGCGGGCCTCGGAGGGCTTCACCCCGGCCGCCAGAAGCGGCAGTTCGCAGTTCTCGGCGGCGCTGAACACCGGCACCAGGTTGAAGCTCTGGAAGACGAAGCCCATGCGGGCCGCCCGGTGGGCGGTGCGGGCCCGATCGGAGAGGGCGTGGATGTCGTGGCCGTCGACGATGACCTCGCCGTCGTCGATGTCGTCGATGCCGGAGCAGCAGTTGAGCAGCGTGGTCTTTCCGTTGCCGGAGGGCCCCATGACCACCACGTACTCGCCCTCACCGATGTCGAGGTCGACACCGCGCAGGGCGGGGACGGCGACATCGCCGGTGCGGTAGGTCTTGGTGATGCCCCGGGCCGAGACCAGCGGCCGGCGGCCGTCGGGACCCGGCTGAATCGTGGTGGCGACGGGGGCCGACTCGGCGGCGGCCTTCTTGGAGCGAATACGTCGGTTCATGTCGTTCACCTTTGTCCTCTGCGGGGGCGGCGGGAATGAGGGGTGACCCCGGAAGTACCCCGACGCACCCAGGGGTGACCCTGAGAAACCCCCTGAGTGCGACCCCGAACCGGTCGACCCCGAGCCCCCCGGACGGGGCGGGCCCGGTCAGACGATACGGCGGCGGGCGGCCCAGTTCTGCAGCTCGTGCCGGCTGGACAGCTGCAGCTTGCGGAGCACGGCCGAGGCGTGGGTCTCCACCGTCTTGATCGAGATGTTCAGCCGGCGGGCGATCTCCTTGTAGGCGTAGCCGCGGGCCAGGAGCCGCATCACCTCCTGCTCCCGGGGCGAGAGCAGATCGAGTTCGGTGTCGACCGGTTCGGCCAGGTTGGCCGAGAAGGCGTCGATGACGAAACCGGCCAGGCGGGGCGAGAACACGGCGTCGCCGTCGGCCACCCGCCCGATGGCATCGACCAGGTCGTCGCCCTTGATCGCCTTCGTCACATACCCCCGGGCTCCGGCCCGGATGACCGAGATCACGTCCTCGGGGGCGTCGGAGACCGACAGGGCCAGGAAGTTGGCCGTGCCGCCCCGTTGGGTGACGCCGTTGATCACGTCGGCCCCGGTGCCCGACGGCAGGTGCACGTCGAGGAGGACCACGTCGGGTTCGGTGGCCATGATCACGTCGACGGCGTCGGCCACGTCGGCCCCTTCACCCACCACCCGGACATGGTCGCCGAGCTGGGTCTTCACCCCGGCCCGGACCAGATCGTGGTCGTCGACGAGGACGACGGTCGGTTGGTAGGTCATGGCGTTCGCTCCTCGTCGCTGCCGGCGGCCGCGTCGTCCCGGGAAAGGTACAACTCCACCTCGGTGCCTTCCCCCGGTTGTGAGTAGATCATGGCCCGGCCGCCGGCGCGCGCCATTCGGCCCACGATCGAGTTGCGGACACCGCGTCGGTCCTGGTCGATGGCGTCGGGGTCGAAGCCCTTGCCGGTGTCGCGGACGAACACCTCGACCGCTTCGGGTGACACCTCGAGGTAGATGTCGATCTGCTCGGCCTCGGCGTGCTTCGCCGCGTTGACCGTCGCCTCACCGGTGGCGCCCAGCAGCGACTCGACCCGATCGTCGATCAGGCAGTCGCCGACGGCCACCACCTCGACCGGGACGCCGTGGAGCTCCTCGACCGTGGTCGCCAGCTCGTCGAGCTGGCCCCGCATCGAGCCGCCGCGGCGAGAGACCCGGTCGGGGTCGAGCCAGTTGCGCAGCTCGCGTTCCTGGCGGCGGGCCAGGTTGAGCATCGTCTGGGGGTCGTCGCTGTGGCGCTGGATCAGCGACAGCGTCTGCAGGACCGAGTCGTGGAGATGGGCCGCCACCTCCGCCCGTTCATCGGAGCGGATGCGGGCCTGGCGCTCGGCGTCGCGCTCGCGGACCAGGCGCCACCACCAGGGGGCCGACAGGGCGATGACGGCGGCCACGGCACCGAGGGCGAGAAGGGTGCCCTCGGCCGCACCGCCCTGCGACGCCGTGCGCTGCACGATCATCACCGCCGCACCACCGGCCACGCCGAAGCCCACCGCCACCAGCGCCCCCCGCCGCAGCGAGCCCCAGCCACTGGTCGGCCCCGACGACAGGCGGGACCAGGCGAGGAGGCCCCCGGCCCCGATGAGCCCGAGCGGCCAGATCAGCCACCCGGGGAAACCGCCGAGCCCGATCGACAACGAGGCCATACCGACGATGATCAGGAACACGCCCATGCGGCGGCGGCCGGCGCTGAGCGCCTTGGGCACCGGGGGAGCAGGCTGGGGGAGGAAGGACGGGGCGAGGGCCATGGCGGCCCAGGCCGAGCCGTAGAGCAGGGCGCCCCAGCCGCCGGTGGCGAACAGCACGACGAAGCCGAGACGGATCCACATGCTCTCGATGCCGACCTCCCGGGCGATGCCGCCGGCGACGCCTGCGATCAGGCGGTCGTCGTCGGCCAGGCGGGGGGTCTGCCAGAACGGAGCGTCGGGGGTGTCGGTGGTCGATGTGGTCATGGTCGTGTCGTTGCCGAGGGGTTCGTTCCCCCTGGTAGCAGTCTGACACGGCGCCGAGCGACCGCCTATCGGGACTGTCCCTGACCGCACCCTGAGCGCCGACGGGCCGTTCGACCTCGTCGGAGGGCCCCCGTGCGGTGCCGTCGGCGCTCGGCGCTCGGCGCCCGGTGCCCGGTCCCCAGGGCTCGCAGGGTGTCGCTGTGCCAGACTCGGTCGATGGACACCGATGGCCGAGCGTACGGGAGGAGCCCCGGCATCTCGAGGCCCGAGCTGGTCGAGGTCGGTGCCGGAACCCCGGCCGGCGAGCTGCTCCGGCGATACTGGCACCCGGTCGCGCCGTCGAGCGACGCCACCGACCTGCCCCGGGCGGTCCGCCTGCTGGGGGAGGACCTCATCCTGTTCCGCACGGGCGACGGGGAGGCCGGCCTCGTCACCCCGCGTTGTTGTCATCGAGGCACGACGCTCTTCTACGGACGGGTCGACGCCGGGGGCATCCGGTGCCCCTACCACGGCTGGTTGTTCGCCCCCGACGGTCTCTGCCTCGACCAGCCGTGCGAGCCCGACGGCGGCCGGAACCGGGCCCGGTACCGTCAGCCCTGGTACCCGGTGCGGGAGTACCACGGTCTGATCTTCGCCTACCTCGGGCCGCCCGAGCGCCAGCCGGTGTTCCCCCGCTACGAGATCTTCGAGGATCTCGACCGGGCGACCGAGGAGATCGCGATCGTCGACCACTTCGCCTTCGGGGGACCGGCCGTCGCCCCCTGCAACTGGTTCCAGACCCACGAGAACGTGATGGACCCGTACCACGTGTTCATCCTGCACAACGCCATGAGCGGGCCTCAGTTCAGCCCGAACCTGCAGATCTGGCCCCGGATCGACTGGGTCCGCACCGACACCGGCGTCGTGTCCGTTCAGGACCGGCGCCTGCCGGACGGGACCGTCCTCCACCGGATCACCGAGACCCGGATGCCCACCGTCCGCATCATCGCCACCCCGACGCTCAGTCAGACCGGTCGCACCGACAACCTGTCCTGGTCGCAGCCGATCGACGACACCCACACCCGGGTGTTCTCGATGGTCCGCAAGCCGATCGGCGAGCCGGTCTCGGCCGGGGCCGCCTACGGGCCCGACGCCAAGAGCTGGTTCGACCTGACCGAGGAGGAGCGACAGCGCTACCCGGGCGACTACGAGACTCAGGTGGGTCAGGGGCCCGTCACCCTGCACTCCGAGGAGCGGCTGTCGTCGAGCGATCGGGGGGTGTCGATGGTGCGGCGCCAGTTCGTCGAGCAGGTCGAGGCGGTGGCGGCGGGCGCCGATCCGGCCGGCGTCACCTTCGACGAGGGGGCGGCGGTGCAGTCGGTGATCGCCGGCAACTATCTGGTCGGGCCGGACGATCCCCTCGACGACGTGCCACTGGCGGCTTCGCTGGCCGGTTGAGGGGTCGGGGCCGACCCTGAGCCGACCCTGAGTCCGGGGCACCGAGATTCAGGTGGGTCCCCCATGGTTCCGGGCACGCCGGTCGGCGACACTGTTGGCATGGAATCGACGACCCACGACGACGGCGGCACCGCCGAGGTACAACGCCGACTCCGGCGTCCCCGGGCCGAACGGCAGCTCGGTGGCGTCGCCGCCGGTCTCGGCGCCTACGTCGGGGTGAGCCCGCTGTTTTTCCGGATCGCCTTCGTGGTGCTGGTGTTCGCCTCCGGCTTCGGCCTCTTCGCCTACGTCGGCGCCTGGCTGCTGCTGCCGGACGACGCCGACACCGACTCCCGCCAGCTCGCGATCACCGCCAGCGTCCCCGCCCTCGTCGCCGGTTTCGCAACCCTGATCGTGGGTTCGATCGTGCTGACGTCGGACATCAGCCTCGACTTCTCGGTGATCGTGCCCCTGGGGCTCGTCATCCTCGGCGTCTGGGTCCTCAACCAGCGCCGCTACCCCGACGAGGCAACGATCCCCTTCGCCGCTCCGGCGCCGCCCGCCAACCCCCGATTCGTGCCTCCGCCACCGAGCACGCCGCCCCCGCCGACACCCTGGACGGGCGGTTCGGTGCCGCCGCCGGCCGGACCCACCGTCGATCCGGTCGCCGGCGAGGCGCTCGCCGACGCCGGTTTCGAGTCGGGCTCGGCGCTCGCCGCCGCCGGCGGGGAGACGGTGACCACGCCCATGTCCGGCGTCGTGCCACCTACGGCCACCGGCGGTGTCACCGAGGGTCGGGGCCCGGCCGCCGCTCCCGCGCCGACATCGGCGCCGGTCGCCGAGCCCGAGTGGGCGGCGCCCTCCTACCGGCCGCCCGCCGGCGCCACCGGCCCGTACGGCCCGACCGGTCCCGGCAACCCGGCCGGGGCCTGGGCCCAGATCCACATCCATGACGACGCCGGGGAACCCGACCGACCCGAGGGGCCGCCGATCGTGCCGATCACCCTGGCCGCCTCGGTGGTGGTCATCGGCGCCTACCTGGTGATCGTCAACCTCAGCTCGCTCGACGTCGGCACCGCCCTCGCCTTCGGCGGCATACTGACCGCCCTCGGCGGTGGCCTGGTGGCCAGCGCCTTCACCCGTCGAGCGCTGGTGCTGGTGCCCCTGGCGCTGCTGACCGGCTTCCTCCTGCTGATCTCACCGATCCTCGACGCCACCTCGAACGGCGGCCTGGGTACCCGGATCGTCGACGCCACCGGCGACGACCTGCAATCCGAGTACGCCATCGGGGCCGGTGAGCTGCTGATCGACCTGCGCGACGTCGAACTGACCGAGAACCGTCGGGTCACGGTCGACGTTGGGGCCGGCTACACCGAGATCCGGCTCCCGGACGACATCCCGGTCGTGGTCGAGGCTCGCTCCTCGTTCGGGTACCTGGAGGTGCTCGGCGCCGTCGACGAGGGCGTCGGCAACCAGGTGGTGGTGTCCGACACCCCCGAGGAACCACAGGGGGCGACATTGGTGCTGGAGGTGTCCGTGACCTTCGGCTATGCGGAGGTGACCCGTGGCTGACGACAAGCTCCCGACGGTCGAGGGCGAGGACCCCTGGCCCTTCGACGCCGACGACCCGGTGACCGCCGACCTCGGCGCAGGGGCTGATCTCGACACCGCCGTCGACACCGCGGTCGACGCCGACGCCGACACCGGCCGGGGCGACTCGCCCCTCGCCACCGCTGTCGGCGCCACCGCCACTTCCGCCGCCACCGGTGTCGCCGACGATGAGGGCCCCGCCCGGGCCGGGACGACCGATGCCGGGGTGAACGATACCGGGGTGAGCGATGCCGGGGTGAGCGATACCGGGGTGAGCGACGCCGAGCGCGGGCCCGGCGGGGGCCGGCCGATCCGCTCGATGCCGACCCTGATCGTCGGCCTGATCTGCATTGCCATCGGTGTGGCCGCCGGCATCGCCGAGCTGTCGACCCTCACCGTCGGCCAGTCGGCGTCGATCACCTTCCTGGCCGCCGCCGTGGTGATCCTCGGCGCCCTGATCTGGCAGTCACGCCGCCGCTGACCGACGCCCCGGCCCCGAACGGCAGGAGCATCGCGGGCGGGCGACGGTTCGGTCAGTCCTTGTCGGCGGCGTAGGCGATGACCCGCTCCATAACGCCGTCGCCCGCCTTCTCCACGCTGCCGGCGTCGAAGGGGGGCTGGGGGTCGTACTCGACCATCAGCTGCATGGCCCGGGCGGCGTCGGCGTCGACCAGGAGCTCGGACAGTCGCAGGGCCATGTCGATACCCGACGAGACCCCGGCGGCGGTGACGATCCGGCGGTCGAGATGCTCGACCACCCGGTCGCCGGTTGCGGTGGCCCCCAGCTTCTCCAGCGCCTCGTAGGCCGACCAGTGGCAGGCGGCGGCCAGACCGTCGAGCAGGCCGGCCTTGGCCAGGACCAGGGAGCCGGTGCACACCGACGTGGTGAACCGGGTGGTGGGGTGCACGGCCTGGAGCCAGGTCACCAGGGGATGGTCGTCCACCTCGACGATCGGGCGGGTGCCGACCCCACCGGGCACGACCACCACGTCGGGGCGGTCGATGTCGTCGTAGGTGGCGTCGGCGGTGAGCCCGAGGAAGCCGTTCTCGGTGCGGTACTCGCCGGTGCGTTCGCCGACGAAGGTGATGGTGGCGCCGGGTAGACGCTGGAGCGTCTCGTAGGGCCCGATGCCGTCGAGCGCCGTCAGGCGGTCGAAGAGGGGGATGGCGATGGACAGGGTGTCGCTCATGGCGGCCTCCTAGGGGTTGATGGACGAATCGGTGGGGGAGCGGTCCCGGTCGCGCTGCAGGGCCACGACCGGGAGCGCCCTCAGCGGCTGGGTTCCAGCCGGAAGCGGCGCCGGTAGTCGTCGGGCGACACGCCCAGGCGGCGGTGGAAGGCGCGGCGCAGGGTCTCCGACGATCCGAACCCGACGAGTCGGGCAACGGCGCCGAGATCGGTGTTGCCGGTCTCCAGCTCCTGGCGGGCCAGATCGACCCGCACCCGCTCCACATACCGCCCCGGCGTCTCCCCGGTCTCGGCCTGGAACAGCCGACTGAGGTGGCGGGACGAGAGCCCCACCCGCCGGGCCAGGTTCTCCAGGCCGTGATCGTCGGCCGGTGCGGCCTGGATCAGGCCCTGGGCCTGGCGGATCGGGGGCACCGGGGAGGGGTCGGCCCACATCGGGGCGGCGTACTGCGACTGGCTCCCGGGACGGCGCAGGTGGACGACCAGCCAGCGGCCGACGGTCTGAGCCACCTCGGGGTCGTGATCGTGCTCCACCATGGCCAGGGCGAGGTCGATACCGGCGGTGACGCCGGCCGAGGACCACACCGGCCGCCCGTCCGGCAGGGCGTCGCACACGTGCATGGCCTCGGCGTCGACATGGACGTCGGGGTACCACTGGGCGAGGGTCTGGGCCCAGGCCCAGTGGGTGGCGACCCGGCAGCCGTCGACGATGCCGGCGGCGGCCGCCAGGAAGGTGCCGGTGCAGACCGTGGCCAACCGGTCGGCCCGGGAGGCGAGGGCGGCCACCTCGGCCACCACCGCGGGGTCGTTGGCGGCGTCGCGGGAGCCGTCACCGCCGGGCAGGATCAGCGTGTCGAAGCGGTCGTCGTCACCGTCGACGCCGGGACCGGTCGGCTCGGTGACCAGCTGGAGGCCGGACTCGGCGGTGATGGTGGTGGCGTCGAGGGCCAGCACCCGGAGTCGGTAGCGGGGGCCACCCCGGCCCAGGGCGTCGGCCGTCCGGTTGGCCCCGGCGAACACCTCGTAGGGGCCCACCAGGTCGAGAGGCTGGATACCGGGCCAGGTCAGGAACCGGATGTCGTGGTCGTCGGTGGGCACGACCCCATCGTGGGTGTCCAGGGCGATGGCGTCAATGACACGTATCCCACCGATCCGGACATCGCACCGTCGGGCCCAGCGGGACCGTAGCACCGACCGGCGGGTGCGCTCGGCCGGGGCCGCGGTGCCGCCCGGGGGTGTGGGCGGCCGAGGTCAGTCGGCCTTGTAGCTGGCGGCCTGCCGGCGGAGCATGTCGGCGGCGGCGGGGATCTCGCTCAGATTGGCCACGAGGTCGCTCCGGGCGATGGTGTCGACCCGCACCTCGGTGTCGGCCCGGACACGGGCCGCCCGCTGGCCCTGGGTGCCGGGGGTGGCCAGCACGGCGAGCTCGCCGTAGCAGTCGCCGGCCACCAGGTCGGCCACGTGCTCGTCGTCGATCCAGACGCTGGCCTCGCCTTCGAGGAGCACCCCGATGCTGGCTCCGAAGTCGCCCTGGCCCACGATGTCCTCGCCGGCGGACACCCGCAGGGGCACGGCCAGCCCGCGGAGCACCTCGCGCTCGGTCATCGGGCACGTGGCGAACAACTTGGCCTGTCCTGCATGCTGCATTGGGTCTCCCATGGCCGCCCATCCTGGCATGCCCCCTGCGGCTCGGCCACCGGTCGGCCAGGGCTCGGTCACCGGCGAGCGGAGGTCGAGCTTGCGGCGGTGGGCGTCGCCGTGGCCCGAGACGGTGGCCGGTACGCTGGCCGTCGCCCCATGATCCGGTCGACGTCCCCCGCCCCACTCATCCGCCGCCTCGGTCGCTCGGCGGTGCTGCTCGCCATCGTCGTCTGGACCGCATCGGGTTGCGTGCTCGTCGAGGAGTCGGAGCGCACCGACGAGGTCGATCCGGACGACGCCGTGGTGGCGGACGAGGCCGGGGTGGCGGACGAGGCCGGGGCGACCGATGACGTGGTCGCCTCCGACGACACCGCCCCGGTCGACGACGTCGAGATGCTGGCCATCGCCGCCGACCTCGACGAGTTCTGGGTCGACGCCGCAGCCCAGATCGGGTTCGACTTCGAGCCCGTCCCCGACGATCGCATCACGTTCGCCGACGACGGCGTCACCTGTGACGGTCGCCCGATCGCCGAGGACGAGGTCGACGACAACGCCTTCGTCGACGCCGGTTGCGCCGAGGGGCTCCTCGTAGCCCTCGACGGCGACTACGTCGGAGCCAGCACGGCCCGGGCCGAGGCCACCATCGCCCACGAGTGGGGCCACGTGGTCCAGTTCCAGGCCACCGAACTCGACCTCAGCCTCGACCCCGAGGGTCTTCCGATCGACGCCGAGCTGCAGGCCGACTGTTTCGCCGGGGCGTGGGCGGCGGAGCGGGCCACGGCCCCGCTGGCCGTGCTGCGCGACGACGTCGCCGCCTCCGGTGATCCGGGCGAGGTCGACATCGAGTCCGACGACGCCCACGGCACCCCCGAGCATCGGGTGGCCGCCTTCGACGTCGGCACCGAGGGAGGGGTCGAGGCCTGCCTCGACGAGCTGGTCGACACCCTGCCCTGAGCGGGGCGAGGGCCCTCCCGACAGCCGTCCCGAGGTGCTCGGCGAGGCGACGCCGAGGGTGTCAGCCGAGGTCGGCCAGGGCCTCGGCCGTGGCCAGGATCCGGCGGGCCTGGACGAAGTGGGGCACGTCGACCATCTGACCCTCGAAGCGGAAGGCCATCCGGCCCGCCGCCTGCTCCACCGCCAGCTGGTCGAGCAGGGCCCGGGCCCGCTCGACGTCCTCGGCCGAGGGGGTGAACACCTCGTTGATGACGTCGATCTGGTTGGGGTGGATGCTCAGCTTGCCGGCGTACCCGATCCAGGCGGCGTCGAGGCAGTCCTGGCGTAGGCCGTCCGGGTCGGTCACGTCGGTGAAGACCGTGTCGAGCGCGGCGACGCCGGCGGCGGCGGCCGCCAGGCGACACCGGGTGCGGGCCTGCTCGAAGAGCGGCAGGTAGCGGCCGTCGGGATCGCGGTTGCGGCGGGCCCCGATGGCGGCGGCCAGATCCTCGGCCCCCCAGGTGAGGGCGTCGACCCGGTCGGGGCGGGGGATGCCGTCGATGTTGAGAAAGGCCTGGGGTGTCTCGGTGGCCAGGATGATCAGGGTGACCGCACCCGGTTCGTGGCCGTGGCGGGCCTCGAGCTCGCAGACCACCCGGTCGACGAGGGCCACGTCGTCCTCGCCGTGGACCTTGGGCACCAGATAGGCGTCGGGCGGGGCGACCATCGTCGCCTCGACGTCGGCCCGGAACCACGGGGAGTCGACGGGGTTGATACGGACGATCCGCTCCTGGCGGCCGAAATCCACGTCGGCCAACCAACCGGCAACGACGGCCCGGGCGTCGTCCTTGGCGTCGGGGGTGACGGCGTCCTCCAGGTCGAGGATCAGGGCGTCGGCTGCGGTGGCCAGCGCCTTGGTCAGCATCTTCTCGTTGGCCCCGGGTACGAAGTGACTGCAGCGACGGATGCGGCTCACGAGGAGGCGCCTTCGTCGGTCGGCGACGGCCGCTTGATCATCATCCCGTTGCGAACGCAGGTGCAGACCAGCTCGCCCCGCTGGTTGTGGCCCTCGTGGAGGAAGGTCACGATGCCCCACTCCGGTCGGCTGGACGACTCCCGCTTGGCCTGGACCACGGTGGAGGAGCGGATGGTGTCGCCGATGAACACCGGGTTAGGGAAGCGGGTCTCGTCGAAGCCGAGGTTGCCGACCGTGGTCCCCAGCGTGGTGTCGCCGACCGACAGGCCGACCACCGTGGCGAACGTGAAGAACGAGTTGACCAGGATGCGGCCGAAGTTCGCCTCCGCTGCGAACTCGGCGTCGAGGTGCAACGGTTGCGGGTTCATCGACAGCGTCGTGAACAGCAGGTTGTCGGTCTCGGTGACGGTGCGGCCCGGCTGGTGCTCGATCCGGTGTCCGACCTCGAAGTCTTCGTAGTACATCCCGGTCATGGCGAACCGGTTTAGCAGAGCCCCCGCTCCGACCCGTCGCTCACCCGGTGAACCAGCCCCCGTCGGGGTGGATCAGCTGACCGGTCATGAAGCTGGCCTCCGTCGAGGCGAGGAACAGGGCCACGTTGGCCACCTCGTCCGGCGTGCCCTTGCGGCCCATGGCCGTCCTGGACAGGATCACGTCGTTGACCTCCTCGAGCTGGCCCATGACGGCGGTCATGTTGGTCTCAATGAACCCGGGCCCGATGGCGTTGATCCGGATACCGAGCGGGGCCAGTGTGCGGGCGGCGTTCTTCGTCAACATCCACACGCCCGCCTTGGACACCGGATAGCTGGGCGAGCCCCACAGCGGATCCCGGGCGGCGATGGAGGCGATGGTGACGATCGAGCCCTCCGTGCCCGCCTCGACCATGACCCGGGCCGTCGCCTGCACCGCCAGCAGCGTCCCGGTGAGGTTGACGTCGAGCACCCGCTGCCAGTCGTCGACGTCGAGCTCGGTCAGGGCGGCGGCGGGGTTCGCAGCCGCCGCCTCGGCCGCCTTGGCCATGCGCTTCAGCTCGGTCTCGGTGTTGCCCGACTCGTACTCGGCGCTGGACACCCCGGCCGCCGTCACCACCACGTCGATGGTCCCGAACCGGTCGACGGCGGCCGCCGCCATGGTGTCGTTTGCCTCCTGGCTCGATGCCTCCAGCTCGACGAAGAGGGTTTCGGCCCCGGCCTCGGCCGCCACCGCCTCGGCCGCCGCCTTCCCCGGACCGGGCAGGAGATCGGCCATCACCACCTTGGCCCCCTCGACGGCGAAGCGCTGGGCGCAGGCCCGTCCGATGCCGTTGGCGGCGCCCGTGATCACGGCCACCTTCCCGTCCAGTCGTGGGCCGTCGAGTCGTCCTGTTCCCGTCATGGGGCGACGGTAGCCCGGGGGTACCGGTGGGTTCGAGCCTCGGCGGGCGCGATGTCATGCACCGGCCTGACACTGATCAGACAGTCTGAGTAGCTAGGCTGTCTATCTATGACGACAACGGAACCGGCCCCGTGGCTACGGGGCGTCCTCGAACCATGTCTCCTCGGGCTCCTGGCCGACGGTGAGGCCTACGGCTACGAGCTCTCGACCCGGCTGGAGGAGGCGGGCATCGGCACCGTGCCCGGCGGCTCGCTCTACCCGGCCCTGCTGCGTCTGGAGAAGCGGGGTCTGCTCACGCCCCAGTGGCGGGCGGGCGACGGAGGACCCGGCCGCAAGTACTACGCCCTCACCGCCGAGGGACGCCGGTCGCTCGCCCACCAGCGGGTCGCCTGGGCCGAGTTCGCCTCGGCCGTCACCGCCGTGCTCACCGGCGACCGTCGAGCGGTGACCCCCGGCGGGGTCGACGGGGAGGTGGCCCGGTGAGGAACGAATCGTGGATCCGATCCTTCGACGACGCCCTCCACGCCCGGGGCCTCGCCGCCCCCGATCGGGCCGAGCTGGTGGTCGAGATCGAGGGCTTCCTCGACGAGGGGGCCACGATGGCCCTCGACCACTTCGGCGCCCCCGACGTCTACGCCGCCTCGATCATCGAGCTGCACCATCCCACCCGGCGGCCGTCACCCGACGGGCCGGCGTTGCTCGCCGCGACCGGCCTCCACAAGGGGTTCCGGGGGCGGACCGTGCTCGACGATGTGGCGGTACAGGCCCGGGCGGGCGAGATCGTGGCCGTCATCGGGGCCAACGGCAGCGGCAAGTCGACGCTGCTGCGGGCCCTGGCCGACATCGATCCCGCCGATCGAGGCTCGATCGCCATCGCCGGGTCGATCGGGTACGCCCCGCAATCCGGCGGACTCGACGAGCGGCTCACCCCGGTGGAGCACTTCGAGCTGTTCGGCGGCACCCGCGGTCTGTCGCGGGCGGCGGCCCGGGCCGAGGGGTTGCGGCTGGCCCACGACCTGGCCTGGGAGGCCGACGGTGCACCGCTGGCCGGTGAGCTGTCGGGCGGCACCCGACGCAAGCTGGCCGTCATCACCGCCCTCATCGGGGGCCCCGACGTCGTGCTTCTCGACGAGCCCTGTCAGGGCTTCGACGGTGCCAGCAACCGCTGCTTCTGGGACGTGCTGAGCGACTGGGTGGTCGACGGTCGGGCCGCCGTGGTGGCTTCGCACCTGCCCGACGTGGTCCATCGGGCCACGACCGTGCTCGAGATCGGTGAGGTGGCGGTCCGATGAACGACCTCGTGCTGCACGCCACGATGGCCATGCGGTCCCTGATCCGGCGACGGGTGGCCCTGGCCGTGCTCGTCCTCTTCCCCCTGGTCCTCTACGCCGCCACCTACGACGCCCTGGGGCGCTCGGTTCGATCCCTGGTGTTCGGCATCAGCTGGGCCCTCAGCACCGTCGCCTTCTTCGCCGCCATGTCGGCCCGGGAGACCGATCCCCGGCTCCGCCTGGCCGGACGGCGACCCCTGTTCCTGGCCGGGGCCCGCCTGTCGGCGCTGCTGACGTTGGCGGCGGTGCTGGTGCTCGTCTTCTGGCTGGTGGTGGTTATCGACCGGGACGTCCGCAGCCCGGCCGGCGTCGGCCTCGACTTCGCCGTCACCGCCGTGGTGGCGGTCGCCTTCGGCTCGGCCGTCGGCGCCGTCCTGCGCTCCGACCTGGAGGGGACGCTGGTGCTGTTCCTCTTCGCCGGGCTGCAGGCCGTGGTCAACCCGTTCGACTCGTGGTCACGGCTGCTGCCGTTCTGGTCGTCGCGGGAGCTGGGCACCGTCGCCATCGACGGGCCGGAACAGTCCTCCACCGCCGCCGGACTGCTCCACGCCGCCATCGTGGTCGCCCTGTGTGGCGCGGTGGTGGCGGTCGGCGCCGCCGGGCCGCTCCGCAACCGGCACAGGGAATGGCGACAGGGGTTCGAGGGGTTCGAACCAACGTGACCAACGCCACCTCCGACCAGCGACGCCAGCTGCGAATCCTGGCCGTTGCGCTGGTGGCGGCCATGTCGACATGGTTCTCCACGGCCGCCGTGCTCGGGCAGTTGCAGGAGGCGTGGGACCTGTCGACGGCCGCCGGGGCGTGGCTGACGATCATGGTCCAGCTCGGGTTCGTCGCCGGGGCCGCCGTGTCGTCGACCACCAACCTCGCCGATCGGATCCCACCCCGTCGGCTGCTGTTCTACGGAACGATCGGGGCGGCGATGGCCAACGCCCTGATCATCGTCGGCAACTCGTTCATCGTCGCCATTCCCCTCCGCTTCGCCACCGGCGCCTGCCTGGCCGCCGTCTATCCGCCGGCCCTCAAGGCGATGTCGAGCTGGTTCCGCACCGGCCGGGGCTTCGCCCTCGGGGTGATGATCGGGGCCCTCACCGTCGGCTCCGCCGTTCCCCACCAGATCAACGCCCTCGGCGGCCTCGACTGGCGCCTCACCCTGCTCGCCGCCTCCGGCCTGACGGTGACCGGCGGGCTCATCGCCGACCGGCTGGGCGCCGACGGACCGCACGCCACCAAGGCCGCCACCCCCGACCCCCGCCAGCTCAAGGCGATCGTGTCCGAGCAGCGGTTCCGACTGGCCAGCGCCGGCTACTTCGGCCACATGTGGGAGCTGTACGCGATGTGGGCGTGGGCCGCCGCCTTCTACGGCGACGTGTTCGCCAGCTCTCGGGTGGCCAGCCTGGCCGCCTTCGCCGTCATCGCCGTCGGGGCCGCCGGCTCCCTGCACGCCGGGCTCATCTCCGACCGGGTGGGTCGGCCCGAGGCCGCCGCCATCGCGCTCCGTTGGTCGTCGTCGGTGGCCCTGATCATCGGCTTCCTCGTCGAGGCCCCGCCGATCGTGGTGCTCGGGGTCGGGCTCGTCTGGGGGTACTGGGTGGTCGCCGACTCGGCCCAGTTCTCCGTGGTCGTCACCGAGGTCACCGATCCGGCCTACGTCGGCACGGCGCTCACCCTGCAGCTGGCCATCGGCTTCATCCTCACCGTGTTCACCATCTTCCTGGTGCCCGTGGTCCGTGACGCCGCCGGGTGGGGTTGGGCCTTCGCCATGCTCGCCCCCGGGCCGCTGCTCGGCTCCTGGGCCATGCGGCGGCTGAAGGCGCTCGGGCCCATCGAGGCCAAGCCGGAGCCCACGGTCTTCGTCAGCCCGTACTTCTAGCGTCGAGGCGGCACCGGCCTGGTGGGGAGCTCGGCGCCCCCGCTGGCCTCACGTCGACACGAGCCGACAAGCGAGCGGCTACCGTGGCCGTCGTTCCGGCCCCGACCGCGCAAGGCTCGACCGTGTCAGCAACGCCTCCCGCCCCCGCACCGGCCGACCTACCCGACGGCTTCGCCGCCGATCGTCGGGAGATCTTCGGCTGGCAGATGTACGACTGGGCCTGGTCGGCGTTCTCCACCACGGTCGTCACCGCCCTGCTCGGCCCCTACCTGCTAGAGCTGGCCGAACAGAACGACGGCGTGTCGGTGCTCGGGTTCACCGTGGCCCCGGCTTCGTTCTTCCCCTTCGCCGTCAGCCTGTCGGCCATCGTGCAGGTGATCGCTCTGCCCCTGATCGGGGCCGTGGCCGACCACACCCCCCACAAGAAGCGACTGATGATGGGCCTGGCCTACTTCGGCAGCGCGCTGCTGCTCGGTCTGTTCGTCGTCACCACCGACACCGTGCTCCTGGGCGGGGTGCTGTTCGTGTTAGCCGGTGCCGCCTTCGGCGCCGCCTCGGTGGTCTACAACTCGTTCCTGCCCGAGATCGTCCCGCCGGAGCGGCGAGACCGGGTCAGCGCCGACGCCTACGCCTACGGCTACGTGGGCGGGGGGCTGTGGCTGGCCGCCAACTTCGCCCTGATCTTCTTCATGGAGGACACCGGCCTCGCCGTCCGCATCTCGTTGGCCGGGACGGGGCTGTGGTGCCTGCTGTTCTTCTGGCTGTTCCCGGGTCGCATGCTCCGCCCCCGCCCGGCCCGTCGGACCAAGCCGAGGGGGGAGGGGTGGCTGGGGTTCAGCACCCGCTCGGTGTTCCGCACGCTCGGCGCCATGCGGCGGGACAACCCCCACACCCTGCGGTTCCTGATCGCCTATCTGCTCTTCACCGACGGCACCGGCACCGTGATCGCAGTGGCCACGTCGTTCGCCGCCGACGAGCTCGACGCGTCGGCCGAGACGCTGCTCGCCCTGGTGCTCATGATCCAGTTCATGGCCGTGCCCGGCGCCATCGGCTTCGGCCGCCTCGCCGCCCGTACCGGCGCCAAGCGGGCCATGATCGGCAACCTCTCGGTGTGGATGGCGCTCGTGGTCTACGCCTTCGCTGCCCTCGACACCATCGCCGAGCTGTGGATCATGGGGGTGTTCCTGGCCATGGTGCTCGGGGGCTCATTGGCCCTGAGCCGGTCGCTGTTCGCCCAGATGATCCCCACCAGCCGGGAGGCCGAGTACTTCGGCTTCTTCGAGATCGCCGCCCGGGGCACGTCGTGGCTGGGACCGGCCACCTTCGGCATCGTCAATCAGCTGGTCGGCTCGCAGCGGTTGGCGATCCTCTCGCTGATCGTGTTCTTCGCCCTCGGCATCGCCGGCGTGGTGTCGGTCGACGTCCGCCGGGCCATGGTCGACGCCGGCCAGGACCCCGGCGACCTGAAGCTGTAGCCAAGGGGGAGTCACCACAGCCCGGTCGCCGGGTGGCCGGGGGGGATCGGGGGCCCGGTGTCGGGTGCTCAGCCCGCTTCGGAGTGGGTGACGGGCTGCTCGCCCATCCACTCCCGCAGCGTGTTCTTCAGCTTGGTCTGCTGGATGAACAGGTCGTGCTCGGGGTCGAGCTCGGCCGCCGACTGGGGCGCCTTGAAGTAGAAGCTCAGCCACTCCTGCACGCCGGACTGGCCGGCTCGGGACGCCAGGTCGAGGAACAGGGCCAGGTCGAGGACGATCGGGGCGGCCAGGATGGAGTCGCGGCACAGGAAGTCGACCTTGATCTCCATCGGGTAGCCCATCCACCCGAAGATGTCGATGGCGTCCCAGCCCTCCTTGTTGTCGCCCCGGGGCGGGTAGTAGTTGATCCGCACCACGTGGTCGATGTTGCCGTAGAGGTCGGGGTAGGACTCGGGCTGGAGGATGGTGTCGAGCACGCCCAGCTTGGAGGACTCCTTGGTCTTGAAGTTCTCCGGATCGTCGAGCACCTCGCCGTCGCGGTTGCCGAGGATGTTGGTCGAGTACCAGCCCCGCAGGCCGAGCATGCGGGCCTTGAGGCCGGGGGCGATGAGGGTCTTCATCAGGGTCTGGCCGGTCTTGAAGTCCTTGCCGGCGATGGGGACGCCGCGGCGGGTGGCGAGTTCCTGCATGCAGGGCAGGTCGAGCGACAGGTTGGGGGCGCCGTTGGCGATCGGCACCCCGGCCTCGATGGCGGCGTAGGCGTAGATCTGGCTGGGGGCGATGTTGCCGTCGTTGTTCTTGAGGCCCTCCTCGAAGGCCTCGACGGTCTCGTGAACGGCGGAGGGCTCCTGGTAGGCCTCGGTCGACCCGCACCACACCATCACCAGGCGGTCGCACTCGTTCTCGGTGCGGAAGCGCTCGATGTCGTCGATGAGCGCCAGGGCCTGCTCCCACTTGGACTCGATCTGCTTGACCCGGGTACCGTCCAGCCGCTTGACCCAGGTCTGGTCGAACACGGCGTCCATGGCCACCACACCCTCGAGCTCGGAGGAGATGCTGGTCAGGTCACCGCCGTCGAGGACACCGCAGGTACGGGCCGCCTCGAGGGCGTTGGGGGAGATCGGGTCCCACCCGCCGAAGACAAGGTCGTCGAGCTCGGCCAGCGGAGCGAAGTCGCGGATGAGGGGGTTGCGGCCCTCGCTGCGGTCGCCGAGGCGGATGTGGGCCATCTGGCTGATCGAGCCGATCGGGGGCTTGAGGCCGGCTCGGGCGGCGAGGACGCCGGCGATGAAGGTCGAGGCGACGGCGCCGAGGCCGGGGGTGAGCACGCCGAGCTTGCCGGTGGCGGGAGCGATGTCGGCCGGGGTGGGGGCTGCGTTCATGTCGGTCAACATAAAGCAACCCTCGAATTGGTGATAGCTTCGTGAAGCAATGCTAAACAAATACGCACCGCCTGTCGGAGCCGAGAGCAGGGGCGGGGGAGAGGGTCGATGACGACGGGTCTCCTCCAGCTCTCCACGCAGCAGTTGGAGTACCTGGTGGCCGTGGTCGACGCCCCGACCTGGGCCGACGCCGCCGGCCGGCTCGGCGTGAGCCCCTCCGCCCTGAGTCAGGGGATCGGCCAGCTGGAACGGCGGCTCGGCGTGCCCCTTTTCGATCGGGATGGTCGTCGTCGGCGGCTGCGGCCCGGGGCCGAGGAGGTGGTCGACTACGCCCGGCGGGTGGTGGCCGCCACCCACGATCTGGGCCGGTGGGCCGAGGCCACCCGCTCCGGATCCCGGGGTCGGTTGCGGGTCGGGATGATCGACGTGGCCGCCGTCGACCACTTCGGCCCCACGTTGCAGGGCTTTCGAAAAGACCACCCCGATCTCGACCTGCACCTCGCCGTCGCCCCCTCCGGTGCCCTCATCGAGCAGCTGATGGCGGGGGTCATCTCGCTCGCCGTCGTCGTGCGTCCCGCCCGGCTCACCGGCGAGCTCGACCTCGTCGATCTGGTGGACGAGGATCTCGCCCTCTACGCCCCGACCGGGGTACGTCCGGGGGAGCCTGCGACGTGGGGGCCGTGGGTCTCCTTCCCGGCCGGCTCCCACACCCGTGATCTCGTTGCCCGCCGTCTGGCCGAGTTCGGGGCGCCGTTCGAGGTGGTGGCCGAGTCGCACCAGCCCGAGGTGCTGCGGGGCATGGTGGCCCTCGGCATGGGGTGGACGGTGCTGCCGGTGACCCAGGCCGAGGCCGAACCGCTGCCGTTGCGCCGGGTGCGGGAGGAGCCGCTGCTGGTCCGTCGGCTGGTGGTGGCCCGCCGCCGCGATCGCCTGAGCGATCCGTCGGCCGAGGCACTGGTCGAGCGCCTGGTGTCGCGCTCCGGCGTCGGCGTCGGGTGACGGTCGGCTGCGGGTCGCCCCGGCGCGCTCAGCTCGCCGCCGTCCGTCCGTGCGCACGCCGTGCGCGGGCACCCGGAGCTTCGGCTCGATGCCGGGTCGAACCGAAGCGAGTAATTCCGTGCGGGATGCGTGAGCGATCATGTATCATTCCGTGAATGGAACGGCATCAGTTCGTCTTCTCCCTTCTCGACGCCGCCGACCGGGTTCGGCACCGGCTCGAACGCTCGCTGTCCAACATCAAGGGCATCTCGTTCACGGAGTTCCAGTTACTGACGGCGTTGGAGAGGTTCCCCGGTGCGGCCGCCACCCGTGTCGACCTGGCAGCCGAGGTCGGCCTGACCCCGTCCGGGGTCACCCGAGCCCTCAAACCGCTGGAAAAGCAGGGCATGGTCACCACCGTCAAGGCCGAGCGCGATGCCCGCCGGGCCCTGGCCACCCTCACCGCCGATGGGCTGGAGCTGGTGGCCGACGCCCGGGGCGTCGTCGACGACGTCCTCGACGACCTCGACGTGATCGACACCCTGCGTCCCGTCGACCAGGAGCGGTTCCTGCGGCTGCTCACCGAGCTCCGCCATGGCTGACGCCGTCGTCGACATCAACGCCGGCATCCTGGCCCCGGTGGCCGACGAGGTCGACGTGGTCCCTGCCGGTGACCGGGCGCCTGCCCGGAGAGCTCGACGGGGTGCTGGTCCGCAACGGTCCGGGCGGCGATCGCACGGAACGACTCATCGAGCGCGAGACCACGCGAGATCTCCTCGCGTTCCTCGACCGACAGCCGCCTCTCCGATCGAGGCCTCGGTGGGAGCGGTCGTCGCCCGTGGTGCTTGTACACGTAGTCGCGCAACGTGGTGAGCCGGCGGCCGATCACCCTGCCGATCGCGGTGTAGGACTCGCCGGCCTCGACCAGGTCCCGGATCTTGTCGTGATCCTCCGGGGTCATATGAGCCCCCATCGCAACACCTCTCAGTCAACGTCGAGCGGATGGTGTTGCGTTCAACCGCTGAGAGCAGCGTCCATTTGCTACGGGCACCCCTGTTGGCCGAAGTCCACCCGCAGCGATCCAAGCGTTGCTCGATCCCGTCGGGCGAAGTTCGATGCGGTCGTACTTCGTCGAACCAGGATTGGACGAAGTCGAGATGACGTATGTTGCGCATCTGATCAGCTGACCCCTCACCGAGCCCAGGAGAACATCGGCGGGGCCTCCGCCATCGCCAAACCCCCGGCCGCCACGGCGTGATGTTCGGTGCCGACGTGCCGGGTTTCGCCCGCCCGCCCTCCTCGGTCCGGTCGGTCCGGTTCAGGCCTCGGCCGGGTGGCCGTCCGATCGGCCGGTCGACGTCACCCCGAACTGGACCTCGACGGTCGGCTCGCCGGCGCCGCCGGCCGGGGGCATGGCGTAGACCAGCTCTCGGAGCCTGCCGTCGAGCTGGAGCTCGTGGGCGGTGCAGTAGGTGGGGACGGCGGCGTACAGCTCGTGGGCGTCGTCCGCCGCCATCGTCCTCACCGTCGAGACGAAGGCCCCGGCCGGAAGCACCGAGTCGGTCAGCTCCACCGGTTCGTCTTCTACCGGCGGGACACCGACCAGACCGATCTCCAGGGGCCAGGCCGAGGCTTCGTAGGGTCCGAGCCAGCGGGCGGCGACGAACGGGGGCTCGACGTCGAGGTGGCGTCCGTGGTCGAAGAGGGCCAGGACGACCGCCCTCGCCTCGGCCGGGGTGTAGGTCCCGGAGACGCTCCGGAACGGCGTCTCCTCCAGTCGGCGGAGGGTCAGGGGCTCGTCGCCCCGCGGATCGTCGATGGCCCGGACCCGGGCCCGGATCGATCGCAGCCGTGTGTCCGCCCGATCCCGCTCCCGCTCGGTCTCGATCTCCAACCGCTCGAGCAGCCGCCGGAGCTCGTCGGTGTCAAGGCCCCAGTCGATGGCGTCGCGAACCTGTTCGAGTGACATCCCGAGATCCCGGAGGGCGAGGATCCGGTGGAGGTCGCCGAGCTGGGCCACGTCATAGAGGCGGTAGCCGTTCCCGTCGACGGTGGCCGGGGTGAGCAGCCCGATGGCGTGGTAGTGGCGGAGGAGCCGGGCCGACACCCGGCCGATGTGGGAGAACGTCCCGATGCGCACGAGTTCGGCGCCCCCGGGTTCGGTCACGGCCCGACCCTCAGGGGGCGAACACGTCGACGATCGAATCGATCGTGAACCAGGGTGCGTAGGGGAACTGGGAGATGAAGGAGCGGACGTGCTCCGCGTCCGGCAGGGCTGCGGTGAGCCATACCGTCGACCGGTCCTCGGCCACGTGGATGCTGGTGATCGTGCCCTCGGACCTGGCGGTCGCCACGAACTCGGCCTCGTCTGCCCGGAGCTCGGCCAGTGCGGGGTCGGGGGTGATGCTGATGGTCGTCATGAAGAGTGTCATCCATGGAGCGAACACCCTGACGCGACGTGAAGGTCAAGGCCGGGTTCGACGAACGGTAGCCGGTCGGCGGGCAGACCTTCACAGACCTGGTCATCCGCTTGGCAACCGCTGAGTCCATCGACCGGGGCCGGTCACGTCTGGGATAACCGGTTGGCCGGTCAGGTCGATCGGCCGATCGCCCGCCGACTCGCTCGACAACGCTCTGGTGCCATGGAACAAGGCATCGACACCAGCACCGCTGAAGGCCGAGCCACGTTCGGCATGCTCTCCGTACTCGCCGAGTTCCAACGCGAACTCATCGCCGCCAACACCCGTGACGGCCTCGCAGCAGCCCGCGCACGAGGCCGCAAAGGAGGCCGACGACCCAAACTCACCCCAGACCAGGTTCGCCGAGCACAGCGGCTCTACGACGAGGGCGAACACACCGTGCGACAGATCGCCGACATATTCGGCGTCAAGCGAGTCACCCTTCATGGCCACCTCGATCAAGCCGGCGTCGGGACTCGTCCCCGGTCCTGATGACGAACTTTGCCATCCGCCGAGCACGGTCAGAGGACCACGACTGGATCATCGGGGTCGTCGACGGTTGGTGGGGTCGACCAGTGGCCGCATCCATCCACCCCGCCGTATACCGGCGGGGTTTCACGGCGCCTGGTTGCCGTCCGCCTGAGCGTTGGCCTGGGCTCCGGCGTACTCCCGCAGCCACACCTCGTACCACAGCGGGTCGGTGAAGCGATCGGGGTGGTGGCCGGCGCTCAGGGCCACGGCCAGGTTGGGGAGCAGCTCGAAGGCGAACGTCAATCCCCAGCGGATGAGTCGGAGCCACGCCACCGGACGATGCAGTCGCCGCTCGGCCGCCGTCATCACCACCGTCCCGGCGACGACGAACAGCGCGGTGAGGGCCACGGCCAACACCGCGGCGGCGAGGTAGCGCCGCCGAGTCCCGCCCAGGGCCCGGTGGACGTCCCACGCCACGCCCTTGTGTTCGACCTCCTCCGCCAGGTGCCAGATGAACAGGTCCGCCAGGGCGGAGTCGGCCCCGCCGAACAACTCCCGCCGGCGCTCGGCGGCCCACCGGGCGGCCGAGTAGGCGATCGTCTCCGAGGCGGCGGTGAAGGCGACGTTGAAGCCGGCCGACCGACGACGACCGAGGTGGCCGTACACCCGGGCGGCGGCCCGATCGAGAGGACCGAGGCCCCGGTATCGGGTGGCCAGCAGTCGGTTGAAGCGCCGGTGCTCGCGCTGGTGGGCCCCCTCCTGCGCCACGTAGGCCCGGGCGTCGGCCGCCACCTCGTCGGGGAGCTCGGCGCCGACGGCGGCGATCGAGCGGACGAAGTACGGCTCCATGTGGGGCATGAGCAGCGACACGGCGTTGGCTGCGCAGGCGAACTCCGGGGCGCCCGGCGTCCACATCGGGTCGGCATCGTCGGGGAAGGCGAAGCCGGGGCGACGCACACACAGGTCGGTCATCGGCCCTCCATCGGATCCCCCGGCCCGGGCCTGAGCATCCCTGCCGAGGTGGCACGATCGCCGTCGAAGGGTCCGATACCCTGCGCCCATGTTCACCGGGCCCGTCCGTCCGCTCACCGCCTGCGCAGCGGTCGCCGTCGCCGCACTGCCACTGCTGCTCGCCTCCTGTGGAGGCGGCGAGGAGGTCGACACCGGTGTGGCCGTCGCCGTGAGCGCCCTCGACGAGGAGATCACCGACGACGCCGAGACCGGCACCGGCGCCGAGGGCGAGACCGACGGTTCGACCACGACCACCGAGGCCGAGGTGGAGGTCGACGGCGAGACCGAGGGTACCGACCCCACGATGGTCGATCCGGCCGCCGGCTCGGTGCGCGTCCCGCTCGGCGACGAGCGACCCGACGTCATCCCCACGTCGTTCTGGGCCATCGAGGACACCACCTTCGATCTCGTCCGGGTGGCGTCGTCCGACGGAGCCGTGCTCGATCGTCTCGGCGGCTGGGGTGAGGCGGCGGCCGCCGGCGACGCACCGCAGCTGCTCACCTCGGTCGAGGCCACGACGGACGGCCGACTCTGGCTCGACGACTGCTGCGAGCCCGCCATCGGCACCAGCTACCTGGTCGACGACGACCAGAGCTTCGACCTGATCGCCGCCCCGGGCGCCGTGACCAGCCGGAACGGCCTGTCCCCCGAGGTCAATGCCAGTGGTGACCGGGTGGCGCTGTCGCTGCTCGACCTCGGCGTGCTGGTCGCCGACGGCGTCACCGGGGCCGAGATCGCCGGGCCGGTAGCGGTCAAGCAGGCGGTGGCCACCGCCGTCGGTGGCGATCCCGACGGGTTCCTCAACCCGTTCCCCGTCGCCTGGCACGGTTCGTCGACGGTGGCCGTCGGCTGGCCCCGCATCGGGGGTGACGCAGTGCAGGCCGTGAACGTGTCGGGCGCGGCCCCCGTCGCCGTCGGCCCCGCCATCACCGTCGGCGGAGCCATCGTGGCCGGCGACGTCCGCACCGACGGCGCCCTCGTCGTCGCCGTCATCCGCGACGGGACCGAGGGCCGGGCCGCCGCCGTGGCCGGCGAGGTCTATGACCCCGACACCGGCGAGCTGCTGGCCGAGTTCGCCCTTCCCCCCGAGACGATCGGCGTCGACTACGACCCGACCGGCACCTACCTGCTCACGGTCGACGCCGACGGCACCGTCACCTGGTTCGGCCAGGGGCGCTCGGGTCAGCTGGCCGAGGGCTACGTCGCCGTCTCCTGGTAGCGGCTTCGATCGAGCCACCGGAACCGTGCCACGATGAGGCATGCCCCATCTCCACCCGCGCGGGGTGAACCACCTCGCTCTCTCCACCACCGACATGGCCCGGCAGTTGCGCTTCTGGTGCGATGGCCTGGGTCTGCCCCTGAAGGCCCTGTACTGGATGCACGGGGTGGAGGGCGCCTACCACGGCTTCGTCGAACTGGCCCCCGACAGCTACGTCGCCTTCGTCCAGCACCCCGACAACGACGACGAGGTCGAGTTCGGCACCAGCCACGCCGACGGCGCCGGTGGGCCGATCCGGGGCGGCACGATGCAGCACGTCGCCTTTCACGTCGACAGCCTCGAGGAGGTGTTGGCGATGCGGGATCGCCTGCGCTCCCGGGGCGTGCAGGTGCTGGGGCCGATCGATCACGGCTTCATCCAGTCGATCTACTTCGAGGGCCCTGAGGGGCTCAACCTGGAGATCTGCAGCGGTGCCGACATCGACGAGCGGGCGTGGATCGACCCCGAGGTCCAGGGGCTGTGCGGGATCGACGACGCCGAGCTGGCCACGCTGAAGGAACCGGCCCCGTTCGAGCGGCCCGCGGCCGCCGTGGCCCAGCCGGCGGATGCGCACCCCGAGAACGTGCGGGCCCGACGTTTCCCCGATCGGCAGGCCCGTCTGGCCGCCGTGCCCGACGAGGTGGTGTGGGATCGCTTCAGCGAGACGACACCCCCGGTCGTCGTCGACTGAGCCCGACCTGCACGACTGTCTAGCGTTTGGTCACGCGCCCCGATGCGAACAACGGGTAAATTGCATGCAGCGCCGACACCGACGTCGGGCGTAGAGGGGATTGCCATGTCGGAGTCGCTCGCCGCCCAGGCGACCGAGGCACTCAAGGATCTGTTGATCTCCTGCGCTCTCGAGCCGGGCGGCTGCTATACCGAGGCTGCGATCTCGGATCGCCTCGGCCTGGGCAAGACGCCGGTGCGGGAGGCCTTGACCCTGCTGGTCAACCGGGGCTGGCTGAAGCCGACCAAGGGTCGTGGCTACGAGGTGCTCCCGCCGACCTTCGACGCCATGCGAGACCTGTTCGCCACCCGTCAGCTGCTCGAACCCTCGGCGGCCCGCATGGGGGCCGGTCGCCTCGACGAGCACGACGCCGCCCGCCTGTTGACGTTGTGCTCGCCCGACCCCGACAGCTCCACGCCCGAGGGCCGGTTGGTCGCCACCAAGCTCCACCGAGACCTCCACCTCGGCATCGTGGCCGCCGCCGGCAACGAGGTGCTCACCGATCTGGTCAAGCTGCTGCTCGATCAGACCAGCCGATTGGCGTTCCTGGTGCTCAGCGCCGGCGGCTGGGACGGCGCCTTCGCCGACACCCACCTCGATCTCGTCAACGCCATGATCGACGGCGACGGGCCCCTGGCCGAGGCGCTCCTGGCCGAGCACATCCTCGAATCGGAGCAGGCGGCCTACGCCGTGCTCCAGGGCGAGACGTCGCTCGGGCGTCTGGCCCGGCGGGTCGGTGGCGCCGCGCCGGCCGAGGCGCCCACCGACGATCTCGGGATCGACCGCCGGTCGTTCGTCGCCGGCCGATAGCCACGGGCCCGGTTGCCCCACCGCCCGAAGATTGGGTAGGAACTGCTGATGGTCAAGTATGCAGACGGCCCCCAGACCGAGGTGGAGATCGACATCGCGGTGCCGCCCGAGGTGGTGTGGCCGCTGGTGTGCGACATCAACACCCCCAGCGCCTTCTCCGTCGAGTTCCAGCGGGCCGAATGGATCGACGACGGTCCCGGTCCCGGGGCCCGGTTCCGCGGCTACAACAAGCACTCGCGGGTGGGGGAGTGGTCGGTCGAATGCACGATCACCGACTTCGTCGAGGGTGCGGTGTTCGAGTGGTCGGTGGGTGAGGGGGCCGATCGTGCCGCCCGCTGGCGCTTTGAGCTGACCTCGACCACCACCGGGTCGCATCTGCGGTTCGGGGCCGAGATGGGTCCCGGTCGCTCGGGCCTCACGCCGGCGATCGAGGCCATGCCCGAACGGGAGGACGACATCGTGGCCGGCCGCCTCAACGAATGGACCGACAACATGCGGGCCACGGCGGAGGGCATCAAGGGCCTGGCCGAGGATGTGCGGGACCGGCGATGACGCTGTCGATCGGGATCACGCCGCCCGGCCTCGATGCCGCCTCGCTCTCGTTCATCGTCGACGCCGAGCGCCTCGGCGTCGACTCGGTATGGGTACCCGAGGCCTGGATGTACGACGCCGTCACCCCGGTGGGGTACCTGGCGGCCACCACCGAGCGGGTCCGCCTGGCGACCGGGGTCGTCCAGCTGGGGGCCCGCACCCCGGCGATGCTGGCCATGACGGCCCTGGCTCTCCAACAGATGTCCGACGGCCGCTTCGTGCTCGGCGTCGGCACCAGCGGCCCCCAGGTGATGGAGGGGTGGCACGGTGTGCGGTTCGATCGACCGGTCACGAGGACCAGCGAGACGATCGACATCATCCGGGCCGCCGCCGCTGGTGAGCGGGTGAGCTACGACGGCGCGGTTTACACCCTGCCGCTGCCGGACAGCCAGGGTCGGGCCCTGCGGTCCCCGGTGGCCGGGGTCGAGATCCCGATCTACGTGGCCTCGATGGGGCCCGCCAACCTCGCCCTCACCGGGGCCAAGGCCGACGGCTGGATCGGCACCGCCTTTCTGCCCGAATCGGCCGAGGTCTTCCTCGACCCGATCCGTGAGGCGGCGGTGGCCGCCGGACGGGATCCGGCCGCAGTCGAGCTCACGGTGGCCGCCGGTCTCGACTTCACCGACGACCCCGAGGAGGCGGGCCGTCGCCACGCCGCCGGGTACGCCTTCACCATCGGGGCCATGGGGTCGTCGTCGACCAACTTCTACAACCAGGCCTTCGCCCGGCAGGGATTCGGCGAGGAGGTGGAGGAGGTCCGACGGTTGTGGGAAGCCGGGGACCGGGAGGCGGCCGGGGCCGCGGTCCCCATCGAGATCGGCCTCCACACCAACCTGGTGGGCGACGACGCCGCGGTGTCCGAGCGCCTCCGCCGGTACCGGGACGCCGGTGTCGACGTGCTCCGGGTCAACGTCGGGGGTGACGACCTCACCGAGCGCCTCGATCTGCTCGCCCGCCTGCTCGACCTGGTCAAGGCGGTCAACGACGAGGCGGTGGTCTAGAGGTCGATCGGCCCGGGCGATGGCGAATCGGCCGACGGCTCGGGCGGTGGGCGAAGACCGAGCACGACCCGGGCGCCCCCGAGCGGGCTGGTCTCGATCCGGACCGCGCCGCCGTGGACGGCGGCCACCCGGTCGACGAAGGCCAACCCCAGACCGGAGCCGGGCGAGGTGGCGGCGCCCCGTTCGAAGGGCCGGAGCACCCGGGCCCGGTCCTCGGGCGGAACGCCGGGGCCATCGTCGTCGACGGTCACCGACCCCGGCGCCACCGTGACCACGACCCGGGGGTCGGCATCCGGTCCGGCGCCGTGGCGAAGCGCGTTGTGCAGCAGGTTCTCGACCGCCAGGCCGACGCCGTCGACCCACAGGGGGAGCACCACGTCGTCGGGGCCCTCGATGGCGATGGTGGCGGCGCGGCCCTCGGCTCCCAGGGCTCCGATCGCCCGGTCGACGACCTCGCCCAGGTCGGCATCCTCGAAGACGTCGTCTCCGAGTAGATCCACCTCGGACAGGCGACGGACGGCGTCGAGGGCGGTCCGCATCCGGTCGAGGTCGCTCCTGGCCTGGGCCACGTGGGCGTCGTGGCCGGTGGTGAGGGCGACGTCGAGGTTGGTCATGGCGCTCTGGAGCGGGGTGCGCAGCTCATGGGAGGCGGCCGAGGCGAACGACCGGGCTCCCTCGAGCGCCTCCTGACGGCGTCGGGTGGCCACGGCCAGGCGTTGCAGCCCGTCGTCGAGGGCGCCTGCGATCTCCGCCACCTCCGGGGTGGAGCGGTCGACGGACACCGTCCAACCCTCCTCGGGCCGGTCGCCGATCTTGGCCACCTCATGGGCCAGGTCGGTGAGGGGGCGGGCGGTGCGGCGGGCGACGACGAAGCCGAGGGCACCGACGGCCAGGGCGGCGGCGAAGCCGAAGGTGATCATCCGTCGGCGGAGCACCCGGAGCTGTCGGCGGACGTCGCCCAGCGGCTCGACGAACTCGACCAGTGTCGGCTCGCCGGTGCGGGGATGATCGACCTCGACGGCGTACAGCCGCCACGACTCACCGTCGGCCGTCGCCGTCCGCCAGCCGGGCCCGGTGAGCGGGGGGAGGCCCCCGGCCGGGAGCAGGCCGAGTTCCACCGTCTCGGCGTCGCCGTCGGGCGATACCGTCCGCACCCGGGCCCCGGCCACGACGAACGACAGCTCGGACACCTCGATGCGGGGTCCGATGGCGGCGAGCACCGGCGCCGCCCGGGCCCGATCCTCGAGCTGATCGTCGACCCGCTGGGCCACGCTGACGGCGAACAGGACCGAGGCGACGACGGTGACCACGATGACGGCGAGCAGGCCGCTGCAGGCGGCGGCGACGGCGGTCCTGTCGGCCAGCCTCATGGCGAGGGGGTGTCGGCGGCGATCGAGGAGTCGATCACGAAGCCGACGCCGCGCACCGTGCGGATGATGTCGGTGTGGCCGGTGGCGGCCAACTTCTTGCGGAGGTAGCCGACGAAGACGTCGACGACGTTGGTCTCGACGTCGAAGTCGTAGCCCCAGACCTTCTCCAGCAGGGTGTAGCGGGAGAGCACCAGGTCACGGTTGTGGGCCAGGGTGGCCAGCAGGTCGAACTCCCGCCGGGTCAGGTCGAGGGGTTGGTGGCCGATGGTGGCGGTCCGGCGACCGATGTCGATGCGGAGGCCGCGCAGGGCGAGGATCTCCCGGTCACCGCCGCCGGCCCCGTCGGCGAGCACGGCGGCGGCTGAGGCGGCCGGTTGGGCCCGCCGGTGGAGGGCCTGGAGCCGGGCCACCAGTTCGGAGAGGTCGAAGGGCTTGACCAGGTAGTCGTCGGCCCCCACCTGCAGCCCCTCGACCCGGTCGGCGACGGCGTCCCGGGCGGAGAGGATCAGGATCGGGACGCCGTCGTCGTCGGCCCGGAGCCGACGGCACAGATCGAGGCCCGACATGCCGGGGAGCCCGATGTCGAGGACGATGAGATCGACGGCGGCCGCCGCCAGTCCGTCGAGGGCCTCCTCGGCGCTGGCCGCCGCCTCGACCCCGAAGCCGGTGGCGGCCAGGCCGTCGGTCACCGCTCGGCGGACCGACTCGTCGTCCTCGACGACCAGGACCCGGGGCGGTTGTGTCATGCCAACCACTCAACCACGACCGGCGGCGGAGACGGGTCATGGCTCCCGACGGCGGCGGCCGGCGGGTCAGTCATCGGCGAAGGACTGTTCCATCTCGTCCAAAAGCCTCTCGATCTCGGCCAGCTCGTTCTCGAGGTCGGCGAGTCCGTCGCCGTCGAGCGCACCCGAGCCGGGAGCGTCGTCACCGGCTGCGTCGTCTCCGGCGGCCGGGGTGTCGGCGTCGGCAGCGTCGGCGCTGGTCTCCGTGTCGTCGTCGGCCACCCTGTCGGCGGGGGCCGGGGTGCCGCTGGCCGGGGTGCCGGCGGCGGGCTCGGCCGACACCGCGGTTGGGGCGTCGTCTCCGGCCTCGACGTCGTCGCCGATGACCGCCCCCCGACAGCCGGTGCCGACCACGAGCACGGCCATCAGGAGGGCGATCGGGCGCCACCAGGGCGGGCGGATCACAGGTCGACGCCCGCCTCGGCGCAACGGTCGGCCAGCTCGGCCAGACGATCGAGCCGCAGCTCGAACACCTCGACCGACGCCTCGCGAACCGCCCGACGGTTCTCCAGGAACTCGACCAGCCCGGTTCGGCCGTTGTCCTCGGCCTTGGCGATGTGGTCGTCCAACCACAGCAACGAGCCCCGGGTGTCGGCGTCGCCGCCGATCCGCTCCAGAACCCGCTCGGTGCGGGTCGTGAGGTTGGGGATGCGTAGGCACGCCCGCTCGGCCCGAGGGGCGAGCTCGGTGGTCGCCTCGTCGGCGACGGTGTCATCGGCGGTGGTGGCGCCGGCGACGCCGGCGGTCAGCAGGGTGGTGGTGGCGATGGCCCCGGCGACGCCGATGGCTCGAACCTTGGTGAACATGGGGGACTTCCTTCCGGAACGTTGTCGGGCCCGTTGCCCGAACCGATTCCGATGGTGAAGCCCGACTTTGTGGGAACTCTGTGACGGCCGAGAAAAGGTGCGTCGGCCGCGGTAGGGCCCTCGGCCGGGCCTCGAGCCGACCGGCGCCCACCCGGCACCGTCCGTCAGATACCCCGTTCCACCTCGACGAGCACGCAGGACACCCCGTCGGCCACCGGCTCGGACCGCTGCGCCCGCTCGGTCATCCCGGCGGTCAGCCCGTCCAGGGTCGAGGGGTGAAGCGGCCACGGGGGTCCGTCCGGGGTGCGCTCCCCGTCGTGGTGCAGGGCCACGGCGACCAGGGCGCCGCCGGGGGCCACCAGGTGGCGGATGGCGTCGGCCGCCGCCGGTTGGCGAGCGGGCTCGATCGACTGGATGGTGAACACCTCGACCACCAGATCGAAGGCCTCCGACCAGTCGGGGGGAAGGGCGAAGAGGTCGGCCACGTGCCAGTCGACGGCGGCGTCGGGGTGGCGGGTGCGGGCCCAGTCGACGGCGGTGGGGGCGGCGTCGAAGGCGGTCACCGCCATGCCCCTTGCCGCCAGCGCCGCGGCGTCGTCGCCCAATCCGGCGGCTACGACCAGGGCCCGACGGTGGTCGTCCTTCGGACGGTACCGCTGGAGCCAGGGGTCGATGAAACGGCGGGACACGGCGTGCTGCCAGGGCACGGCGGTGTCGTCGCCGCCGGCTCGGGCGTAGACACCGTCGAAGAAGTCGGTGGGGGAGTGGTCCATCGCCCTCAACTCAAGCACCGCCGGTGGGTGGGACCACACATCGGGGGCCGACGCCTTGCACCGGTGTCGGCGGACCGGCAGGATGCTCGCATGCACGACCGTGGCACCCGGGCGACGACGATCGCCGAGGCCGAGACCTGGTTCGACGCCGGTGGCCTCTTCGACGAGTTGGCGGCCCGGGTGGCGATTCCCACCGAGAGCCCCGACCCCACCCGCGCCGCCGATCTCGACCACTACCTCAGGGGTGAGCTGACGCCGGCCCTGGAGGCGATGGGTTTCGTCTGCGAGGTGCTGCCAAACCCGGTCGCCACCGCCGGTCCGTTCCTGATCGCCCGTCGAGACGAGGACCCGACGCTCCCGACGGTGATGACGTACGGCCATGGCGACGTCGTCCTCGGCTACGACGATCAGTGGCGGGACGGCCTCGACCCCTGGACCCTCACCGTCGACGGCGACCGGTGGTACGGGCGGGGAACGGCCGACAACAAGGGCCAACACACGATCAATCTGGCCGCCCTGCGCACGGTGCTCGACGCCCGGGGGTCGCTCGGTTTCAACGTCGTCCTCCTGGTCGAGACCGGCGAGGAGACCGGCTCGCCCGGCCTCGACCGATTCTGCGCCGACCACGCCGATCGACTGCGGGCCGACGTCCTCATCGCCTCGGACGGCCCGCGGGTCGATGCCGCCACGCCGACGGTCTTCATGGGCTCCCGCGGCGCCTTCAACTTCACCATGCGGCTCGAACTCCGCAACGGCGGGCACCACTCGGGCAATTGGGGCGGGCTGCTGGCCAACCCCGGTGTGCTCATGGCCCACGCCCTGGCCTCGATGGTCGACGATCGAGGACGGATCCTGGTCGACGGCTGGACGGCCGAACCGATGACCGACTCGGTGCGGGCGGCGTTCGCCGAGCTCACCGTCGGCGCCGACCCCGGCGGTCCCGCCATCGACGACTGGGGCGAGCCCGGGCTCACGCCGGCCGAGCGGGTGTTCGGCACCAACACCTTCGAGGTGCTCGCCTTCGAGACCGGCAACCCGCGGAACCCGGTCAACGCCATCCCACCCCGTGCCGTCGCCCACTGCCACCTGCGCCTCGTCGTCGGCACCGACCTCGACGAGCTGCTTCCCGCCCTCCGCCGCCACCTCGACGAGCGCGGTTTCGAGGCGATCGAACTCAGCGCCTCCGACGTGGCGATGCGCCCGACCCGGCTCGATCCCGACCACCCGTGGGCCCGCTGGGCCGTCGACTCGATCGAGCGGACGGCGGGCCGCCCGGCGGCGGTGCTGCCCAACCTCGGAGGTTCACTGCCGAACTCGGTGTTCGCCGAGACGCTCGGCCTCCCGACGATCTGGGTGCCCCACAGCTACCCGGGCTGCTCCCAGCACGCTCCGGACGAGCACGTCGTCGCCGACACCTGTCGGGATGCGCTGCGAATCATGACCGGTCTGTGGTGGGACCTCGGCGCAGGCGATACGCCCGGCGGCGGGCGGCGCCACTCCACCGACCGCGGCACCGCCTCCGGCTGACGCACCGCCGGCACCAGGCGCCGAGAGCCTCCCCACGTCGGCACGCTCCTGGAACGGCGCTGCCCCGACACGGGCCCAGGGCCGATCGGTCGTGTCGTATCCCTCAGCGGGGGACGGAGCCGGCGACCGGCTGGAGTCGCACCGCGCAGTGCTTGTAGGCCGGCTGGCGGGAGTGGGGATCGAAGGCCGGGAAGGTCAGCCGGTTGGTCTCGGCGAAGTGCATGTTGACGAACACCTGCCCCGGCTGGACGGCGCTCGTCTCGACCACGTCGACGGTGACCGAACCCCGGCGGGACCGCAGCTCCGCCGGTCGGCCCCCGCCCAGGCCGTAGCGGGCCACGTCGTCGGGGTGGACCTCGGCGTAGGGGGCCTTGGCCGTCATCGCCGCCAGCACCGTCGACTTCTCGGTCCGGGTGCGGGTGTGCCAGTCGGCGGCGCTGCCCCGACCGGTGAGGAGGACGAGGGGGAAGTCGTCGTCGACCCCTTCGGCCACCGGGGTCGGCGGGTCGAAGAGGAAGCGGGCCCGCCCGTCGGGGGTGTGGAACCGCCCGTCGGCGAACAGGCGGCGCTCGGTCTCGGGCCCGCGACCGCCGGCCGCGGCGACGGTGCCGTCGTCTGGCCCGATGCCGTCGTCGGCCGGGAAGGGCCACTGCACGCCACCGGTGGCGTCGAGCATCTCGTAGCCCCGGATCCCGGTGATGTCGCACGGGCGTCCGGCCGACAGCTCCTGCAGCAGCTCGAAGGCGTGCTCCGGGGTTTGCCAGGCCTCGAAGAGGTCGGCGCAACCCCACGCCTCGGCGATCGCCTTGAAGATCCAGAAGTCGGCCAGTGCCTCGCCCGGGGCGGAGCGGACCTTGGTGATGTGGCCGACCCGCCGTTCGGAGTTGATGAACGTGCCGTCCTTCTCGCCCCAACCGGCCGCCGGGAGTACCAGGTCGGCCACCTGTGCGGTCTCGGTCGAGTGGTACATGTCCTGGACCACGAGGAAGTCGAGCTTGTCGAGCAGATCGTGGCAACCGTGCTGGTCGATCCACGAGTGGGCGGTGTTGGTGGCGATCACCCAGAGGCCCTTGATGGCGCCCTCGTCGATGCCGGTCATGATCCGGTCGTAGGACCACGACGCCTCCCGAGGGATACGGCCCTCGTCGATGTCGAGCACGTCGGCCACCCGGCGCCGGTGTTCGGGAACGGCGAAATCGTGGCCGCCGAGGAGACCGGTCGTGTTGGAGAACAGGCGGCTGCCCATGGCGTTGCACTGGCCGGTGATCGAGTTGGCCCCGGTCCCGGGGCGACCGATGTTGCCGGTGAGCAGGGCCAGATTGATCAGCGACTGCGCGGTGCGGACGCCCTGGTGGCTCTGGTTGACCCCCATCGTCCACCAGAACGACACGTTGCGGCCGCCGGCGATGGCGTCGGCCACCGCCAGCAGGGCGCTCGGCGCCAGGCCGGTGCGGTCGGCCACGGCGTCCACCGGATAGCCGGCCACATGGGCGGCGAAGTCGTCGAAACCGGTGGTGTGGGCTTCGACGAAGGCGCGATCGACGGCGCCCCGCTCGATCAGCAGGTTGGCCAGCCCGTAGAACAGGTCGAGATCGCTGTCGGGGGCCAGGGCGAGGTGCTGGGTGGCGGCCGCCGCCGTCTCGGTGCGCCGGGGGTCGACCACGATGATCGTCGGGTCATGGGGGTTGGCCGCCACCCGCTCCCACATGATCGGGTGGGCGATGGCCAGGTTGGAGCCGACGAGGACGATGACGTCGGACAGGGCGAAGTCGGCGTAGGTGTAGGGCGGGGCGTCGAACCCGAAGGCCTGTTTGTAGGCGACGACGGCGGTGGCCATGCACTGGCGGGTGTTGCCGTCGCCGTGTCGGATCCCCATGCCGAACTTGGTCAGCGCCCCAAGCAGCGCCATCTCCTCGGTCGGGATCTGCCCGGTCGACAGGAAGGCCATGGCCTCGGGCCCGTGGGCGGCCTGCACGGCCCGGGTCCGGCCGACGAACTCGTGGAGGGCCCGATCCCACGACACCGGCAGCATGCCCTCGCCGTTCGGACTGCGCAGCAGCGGCTGCACGGCCCGATCGGTGGCGTCCAGGGGCGCCAGCGCCTCCCAGCCCTTGGGGCAGGCCGAGCCGCTGTTGACCGGGTAGTCGGGCGAGGGGGTGATGTTGACGGCGTTGCCGTCCTTGAGATGGATGTCGAGCGAGCAGCCGGTCGAGCAGAAACCGCACACCGAGCGGACGACGGCGTCGGCGTCGACCGAGATCGGAAGCTGGCCCAGTCCGAGCGCGCTCGAGGTGCGGACCAGCTCCGTCGACGGCGTCCACGGCTTCGCCAGTGAGCGCAGGGCCCGGGTGTTGATCACCGGTGCGATCCCGGCATCGTCCGCGGGGCGCACGCCCGGAAGAACAACCGCCGAGCGGTGAGTTCCCCGGCGACGAGCAGCCCGACGGCTACGACGCCGACCCCAACCGGCAGCAGGCCCTCGTCGCCGGCGGCGGTGCCGAGGACGAGGGCGGCGGCGCCCAGGGCGGTGAGGACGAGCCGTCGTCGGACGACGGCGGCCAGCGGGCCGTCGAGCAGGGTGGCGGTGCGTCGAAGATCGGGGTCGGTCGCCGACCGCAACCCTCGATCCCGGTGGCGCTCGGCCCCCACCACGGCGGCGACGACGACGGCGGCGACGACGCCGACCGGTCGACCACGCTCGGTGGCGGAGGTGGCGACGGCGGCCCAGGACGCGGCAGCGACGAGAACCGTGCCGGCGAAGCGGGGGGCCGTCGTCGACGGACGCCACCATCGGCGCCCGGTTGCGACGTAGATCATGACCGAGCAGCCGACCGTGGCGGCACCGACGAGGGCCGCCCCCACCGACAGCGGCGCCGCCGGGCCCGTCGAGCCGATGGCGTGGAGGCCGGCGGCCAGAGCGGCCAGGCCGATGTAGGCGCTGAGGGCGAGCACCTCCCGGCTCAGCCACGAGTGGGACCAGCCGAGCACGGCCCGCCACGCCTTCAGCGGCTGGCCAAGGTGGGCGAACGAGGCGAGGGCCGAGGCGGCGGCCAGGGCGGTCGCCGTCGTGGTACTCAGCAGCGGGCGCCCGTCGGTGACCGCCCCGAGCAGCAGCGACCCCGCCAGCACGCCGACCGACCACTGGCTGAGAACAAGCATCACCACGAGAGGGAGATGGTCGTGCTGGGGGACGGGCGGCGTCGGGTCGACGGCGGGGGTGGGGGAGGACGGCTCGAGCAGCCGACCCCGATACCAGGTGGTGGGCCCGGTCAGCTGGGAGGGGGCGGCACCGGGCACGATGGTCCGCTCGGTCGGGCCGTCGGCGTCGGTCCCGTCGAGCCCCTCGGTCCCTTGGGTCGTCGATCCGGCGGGGGTGACGGTCGAGACGGTGGAGACGGTGATGGCCGACGTGGGGCACCCCTGCACGCAGGCCGGGGCCTCGCCGTCGGCCAGGCGGTCGGCGCACAGATCGCACTTGCGGACGATGCCGAGGCGGTCGTTGTAGACGGGCACGTCGTAGGGGCAGGTGAGGGTGCAGTACTGGCAGCCGATGCAGGCGTCGTCGAGGTGCTTGACGATCCCGGTGACGGGATCCTTCTCGTAGGCCTCGGCCGGGCAGCCGTTGAGGCAGCCGGGGTCGAGGCAGTGATGGCAGGCGGTGGTGACGGTCTGCTCGGCCGGGGCGGCGACGGCCGCCGGAGCGGCGGCGGACGCCGGGGCGGGAGTGGGGGAGAGGAGCATCCCGATCGAGCGGAACGACTCGGTCTCGTCGAGACCGTTGAGGCTGTGGCAGGCGGTGACGCACGCCTTGCACCCGGTGCAGCAGTCGAGATCGACCTCGAACCGGTACTGCTCGCCCGGGCCCGGGGCGGACAGGGGGATCAGATCGGACCACCGGCCGGTCCGGGCCGTGACCTCGGCCCGGGCGAAGCGCTCCACCACCCGAAGGTCGGCCTGGGCCGCCAGGAACCGGTCGATGGGGGTGGCCACGGGGGCGCCGTCGGATCCTCTCGTGGCGTCGACCAGGGCCATGGGGCAAACATAACGAGGCCAGATTTCGGCGGTGTTTCCATCACCCGGGGGCGCCCCGAGGCCCCTGTGAGGCGAGCCGTCGTCCTGCGCCGGAGTCCTAGGTCAGGATCGAGACGAGCAGAGCGTTCTGGGCGTGGAGCAGCCAGGCCTTGGCCTCGATCACCCGGCAGATCGGGTGCGCCAGGGCGTCGTCGTCGACCTCCTGCCCACGGGTGACGGGCGGGCACGGGAGGAACAGGGCTTCGGGGCGGCACCGGTCGAGCACGGCGGCCGTGATCCGAAGGGGGCCGAAACGCTCGGCCACATCGTCGCCCCCGGCGCCACCCGCGCCCTCGGTCGCAGCGCAGGCATCGGCTCCGGTGTCGGCCTGTGGCCTGCAGTCGGCATGGGCTCCGGTGTCGGCCTGTGGCCAGGTGTCGGCATGGGCTCCGGTGTCGGCCTGTGGCCAGCAGTCGGTGTAGACGATGTCGGCGTTCTCCAACGGGGCGTCGGCCAGGGTGCGGACGACGGTGACGCCGTCGAGCTCGCCACCCTCGTAGCCCAACGGGCACACGTGGGTGACGGTGATCGGGAGGACCTGCGCGGCCGCCATCCAACTGCGGTGGAGGTTGCCCGCGGCGCCGACGAACACCAGATGCAACGGCTGGTCCACCGGGTGACCGTGGGCGTTGGAGAAGGCGAGGTCGCCCAGGATCTCGCACGGATGATTGTCGGTGGTGCGGGCGTTGACGATCGGAGCCTCGGCGGCCTCGGCCAGCCGATCGAGATCGGCGAGGAGTGGGGTGCGCACGACCACGGCGTCCAGCCAGTTGTCGAGGTAGCGGGCCCGATCGGCCAGCGGCTCCCGGTCGGCGAGCGGTCCCGGGATGCCGACCACGGTGGCCCCGAGTGCCGTGGCCCCCAGCTCGAAGGCGACCCGGTTGCGGAACCCCGGGCCGTCCCACCACATCCCGATCCGGCGCCCGGTCAGCGTCGGCGGCAGGCGCCGAGCCTTGAACAGCGTCGCCAACTCGGCCGCCCTCTCGGCCAGGGCGGCCAGTTCGGGGCCGGTTCGATCGGTGACCCGCAGGAAGTCGTCCACGGCCACGACCCTAGGGCGCCACCCACGGTGGGCGGCCGTCGTTTCGACCGCTGCGGCCAGGGTTGTTACCGTCTCTCGACCCGAGAGGATCGAGGGCGGTGACGCGGAACCGCCGGGAAAGGGGAGCGACCGATGGAGATCGTGCTGACCGGCACCGGCTCGCCGTTGCCCGACCCCGATCGGGCCGGTCCCTCGACCCTGATCAGGGCGGGCGACACCCAGGTGCTGATCGACGCCGGGCGGGGCGTGGTCATGCGCCTCGCCGGTGCCGGGACGCTGCCGGGATTCCTCTCCGGCGTTCTCATCACCCACCTCCACAGCGACCACATCTGCGCCCTGAACGATGTGATCACCACCCACTGGGTGTTGACCCGGGGGGCCACGCTGCCGATCCTGGGGCCGGTCGGCACCGCCGCCTTCGTCGAGCGCCAGCTCCACGCCCTCGAATTCGACATCGGCTACCGCATCGCCCATCACGAGGCGTTGACCGTCGGGCCCCAGGTGGCGGTGACCGAGCTCGAGCCCGGCGACGCCTTCACCGTGGGCGACATCGCCGTCACCACGGCAGCCACGGCGCACGCCCCCGTTCACCCCACGATCGGCTTCCGTCTGGAGCACGACGGGTCGACGGCGGCCCTCGTCGGCGACACCGTTCCCTGCGACGGGGTCGACGAGTTGGCCAGGGAAACCGACGCCTACGTGCAGACCGTGATCCGGCCCGATGTGGTGAAGCTGATCCCCAACGACATGATCCAGGACATCCTCGACTACCACTCGAGTGTCGCCGACGCCGCTCGAACGGCGGCCCGGGTGGGCGCCAGGCGTCTCGTCCTCACCCACATGGTCCCGCCACCCACAGCCGAGACGCACGCCGAGTGGATCGAGCTGGCGGCCGAGCACTACGACGGTGAGATCGTGATGGGCGGCGACCTGACGACGGTGACCGTGTAGCGACATGCTGGTGTCATGGCTCCCCTGATCACACCCACCGTCTGCACCGGCGCCGACGTCGCACCGCTGTCCGAGGAGTTGGTGGCGCAGTGGCGGACGACGGGACACATCCTGATCGACGGCCTCCTGCCGCCCGACCTGATCGGGGCGGTGGAGGCCTACGCCGCCGACCGCTTCCCCGCCCCCGGCTCCCGGGGGGCCCACGAGATGCGCCAGTTCGGCAGCGAGGTGGTGTTCCCGGCCGGCAACGAGGCCCTGGACCAGATCACCCTCCATCCCCGGCTGCTGGCGGCGGCCGGTCAACTGCTGGGTAGGCCGGTGCCCGAGCTCCGTCTCGCCCAGAGCACGATCTGGCCCAAGTACGGGCGGGTGGCCGAGGGGATCACCGAGGACATCTACGACAACAACGAGCAGCGGATCCACGTCGACTACCCCAACCACATGCTCACCCATCCCACGCCGTGGGACCGGCCCGAGGCGATCGAGGTCATCGTCTACTACAGCGACCAACGGGTGTGCGGGGGAGCGACCGCCGTCGTACCCCGAGTGGGCAACGAGGATCTGTACCCGTGGCCGATCGTGGCCGCCCCCGGTATCGGGGACGTGCCGTGGATCAACGACCGGGCCACCACCGAGGCCTACTTCGCCGAGCGCGACCCCGAGACCGCCGCCTTCCGACGCCGACTCTACGAGCACGAGATCCACACCGACTTCCGGCCGGGCACCGTTCTGCTCTACCGCCACGACGTCTGGCATCGGGGGACGCCCCTCAAGCCCGGCCCCACCCTCCGCCTGGCCCACAATCTCGTGTACCGGGTGGCCGAGGCCGAGTGGATCAGCACCCTGCACGAGGGGTGGTCGTGGGCGATGTACCGTCCCGATCAGTACCTGGAGCGCCTGGTCGGCGGCGCCGGTCTCGATCAGCGGGCCGTGCTCGGGTTCCCGGCACCGGGGGCTCGGTACTGGTGTCCCGCCACCATCGAAGCCGTCACCGCCCGCTACGGGCCCTACGGCTTCGATCCGGCTCCCTACCGGGCCGCCCTCGGGTGAATCGAGCGGCCCCCGTCGGCGCGGTACCCGGCTAGCAGACGTCGCCGTAGAAGATGATCACGTCGACCCGATGGTCGGCGCGGGCGCCGAGGCTGGCGGCGGCGAAGACGCAGGAGTACTTCTCCGCCGTCATGGCCCCACCGTGGTCGACGAGCCCGGTGTTGCCGTTCATCTGGTTGCCGGAGGCGGCCCGTCGACCGATCTCGTTCGGCGACCACACCCCGTCGGCGTCGGAGTCCTCACCGACGTCGTGGTTGATCGGCTCGCCCGGGCGGGGGCCGCCGCCGTGGCCCTCGGCCGTCACGCCGCCGGCGATGTCGGCCCGCTCGCCGAACCCGCCGTGCGACTCGGCGATGCCGAGCACGGTCTGTTGCATGGCCAGCTGCTTGTCCGCCGGATACATGCCGAACGGATCGAGACCTCGGGCCTGGCGCTCGCAGTTGGTGTAGAGCATCAGGTAGAAGGTGACGGCCCACAGTTCGTCGCCGCTGATGCTCTGCCCCTCGACGGTCTCCCCGACGTAGCCGGGGTTCGGGGGCACCGGCACGCTCTGCAGGTCGACGAAGATGCAGCGGGCGGCGCCGCCTGCGGCCACACCGTCGAGCAGGCCCACGGGGACGGCGATCGGATTCGACGGGTCGCCCGAGACCGCAGGGGCCGGGGGCGGTGACGCCGTCGACGAGGTCTGGATGGTCGAGGTCGACGACGGCGGAACCGTCGTGGTCGAGGAGGGGTCGGCGGCGCCGGGCGCCGTCGTGGGCGGGCCGACTGCACTCGACACCGTGGACGCCTCGGCGGCGGCGGCCTGCTCGGCGCCGTCATCGACGGTGCCGTCGTCGGTGGCCGCCGTCACCACCTCCGCCGCCTCGGTGGCGTCGATAGCGACCGACCGGTCGGGGCCGGAGGCCGACGTCGCCGCCGGGTCGGCGCCGCCGCTGCAGGCCGCCAGCACGACGGCGGCCACGATCAGGCCGACGGAACGCATACTGGGCATAGGGTCACCTCGAACTCGGCGGCTCCCCGGCTCCCGAGCCGACGCTGCCGCCACTCGGGAAGGTCCCGTGAGAACCTCGCTTTGGCGCCCCGTCCTACGTGGCCCGGCACGACCCGAGCCGCCTGCAACCTAGCAGCTGGCGTCGATGCCGGTGGGCCGGGGAGGCGCGCCGCACCGGGGGAGGGGAGCGGTGCTCAGCCGAGATCGGCCACCGCCTCGGCGACCTCGTCACGTTGGCCCCGCAGCTGCCTACGAGCGGCATCGATGAGGCCGCCTGCGCTGCCGGGTCGGCCGGCGGCCAGCCAGGCCACGATCAGCCCGACGACGGCGAGCCCGACGTTCCACGGGATGCCGGTGCGGGGGTTGTAATCGTCGATCGTCTCCCCGAAGAAGTTGAGGACGGCGGCCACGACCATGGTGACGGCGGCGCCGACACCGCCCACGATCCGGAACCGCGGGAGGAAGAGATCGATGGCGATCAGGATCTCCCAGAACGACACCAGGACCAGGAACCACCCCGGCAGGTTCAGGTAGTCACCCATCTCGTCGCGCAGGTCCGAACTGACCAGGCGGCTGACCCCGGACACCCCGATCAGCAGCCCGAGCACAATGGCCAGCACCCACTCCAGAACCTTCAACGCCGTCTCCTCGCCGCGCTCCACCACCGGCCTCCGCCGGCGGCGATCGGTGGGTAGCGTCCCACACCGGTCGCCGGTCGTAAACCCTCGGTGGCGCACAGCGGCCGGTCGGGTGCCGTGCCGCCCGTAGTGGGCTCAGTCGAGCGGCGGCGGTCGGACGGCCTCCGGCCGATCCCGCAGAAGATCGTGCAACAGCCCGGCGACGGTCACGACCCGATGGTCGTCGCCCCGGTTGCCGATGATCTGCAGACCGATGGGCAGACCGTCGCCCGACGTCGCCACCGGGATCACGGCGGCCGGCAGGTGGCAGGTGGTGGCGAGCGAGATCCACTGAAACAGCGAGGTGTAGGGCACGGAGGCGCCGTCGACCTCGATCGTGCGGCGGTGGAGCGACCGCTCGGTGTTGTGGGGGATGGCGGGCACAGCGATCACCGGGGCCAGCAGCACGTCGACCTCGCCGAAGAACTCGTCGCATGCGGTCTGGAATTCGGCCCGTCGGCGTTGGGCCGCCGCGATCTCGTCGCCCGACTGGGTCATCGCCACCACCGACGCCGCCTGGCCGAAGACGCCCGGCGACACGCGGCGGGCGGCGAGCGGCCGGACACCTCGCAGGAACCGACGGAGGAGCGGGGGCATCGCCGCCGTGACGATCGGCAACAGGAGCCGGACGTAGACGTCGAGGAGCTCGGTGGCATCGATGGCCGGTTTGGCCTCGGTGACGTCGGCGCCGGCGTCGGCGGCGATGCCCTCGACCCGGCCCACGGCCTCCGCCACCTCGGCGCCCAGGACGAAGGACGGCTCGACCCATCGGGCGATCCGCAGCCCGGCGATCGACTCGATCCCGCCATCGGCGTCGCCGCCCGGCGCCAGGATCGACAGGAGGAGGGCGAGATCGTCGATGGTGCGGGCCATCGGCCCCGCCACCGCCAGGTCGGGCGGGGCGGCCACGACTCCGGGATCCGGCGGGACGTGACCCTTGAGGGAGACGAGCCCGTGCGTCGGTTTCAAGGCGCACACCCCGCAACTGTGGGCCGGGTTCCGCAGGCTGCCGCCGATGTCGGAGCCCACCTCCAGGGCGGTGAGTCCGGCGGCCAGCGCCGCCGCGGAACCGCCGGAGGAGCCGCCGGGGGAGCGGGCCGGATCGTAGGGGTTGTTGCTCGTGCCGTAGACCTTGTTGTACGTCTGGACGTCGCCGGCGTAGCGGGGGGTGTTCGTCTTGCCCCAGATGACCGCACCGGCCTCGTGCAGGAGGCGGACGACCTCCGACTCCTGCTCGACCGTCGGTGGCCGTTCGGCCAGCTTCGGCACCCCGGAGGAGGCGGGCAGACCGTCGACGTCGTAGACGTCCTTGATCGTCATGGGCAGCCCGTTGAGCGGACCGGTGTCCTCGCCCGCCGCCCGACGCTCGTCGATCTCCCTGACCCGACGGCGGGCGCCCTCGACGTCGGTGGCGACCACGGCGTTGAGGCGGCCGTGCAGCCGATGGTGCCGTTCGAGGTAGTGGTCGAGAAGGGTCTCGCTGGTCAGCGCCCCGTCGGCCAGCCAGCCGATCTGGGTCCGAGCCGGGGCGAGCAGATCCGGGGCGTCGGTCATCGTCGTTCTCTGCGGGCGATTCGGGGCGTGGTCATCTGCACGTGCCTAGCAGGCCGAGCGGGCTCGTCTCCACCGGATCGGCGTTGCGTCGTCGTTCGCCGCCGCCGCCCGAGTGGACCGGGTGGTCCGGGTGGTTCGGGTGCTCCCGGCCCCGCTCGCTCCCGCCGTGCGCCCTGGCCGTGACCTGGCGTCGGACGGCCCGGTGGGAGATAGTGGCCCCGATGTCCTCCTCCCGACCGGCTGAGCGGTTCACGCCGTTCGTGTGTGAGAAGCAGAGCGCCCACGGCTCACAGGCCATGATCGTCACCAACCACCCCCGGGCCTCGGCCGCCGGAGCCGACGTCCTGCTCGCCGGTGGCAACGCCGTCGACGCCGCGGTGACAGCGCTGTTCGCGCTGACGGTCGTCGAACCGATGATGGTCGGCGTCCTCGGCGGTGGGGTGGCCCATGTGAGGCGGGCCGACGGCACCCACGTGATCGTCGACGGCCTGAGCACGGCGCCGACGGCGGCGACCGGGACGATGTACGAGACGGTGTCCGACGAGCTGGCCACCTCTCGCGACACCGCGGGTAGGGCCAATCTGGTGGGCGGCATGGCGGTGGCGGTGCCGGGGGCGCTCGCCGCCTGGTGCAAGGCACTGGCCGATCACGGCACGATCTCGGTGGCGGAGGCGGTCGAGCCTGCCGTCCGGCTGGCCGAGCGAGGATTCACGGTGACGCCGTATCTGGTGGCCTGCGTCGACGACACGGCCGACGACCTGGCTCGGGACCCGGGGCTCCGGGCGTTGTTCCTTCCCGGCGGGTCGCCGCTGGAGGCCGGCAGCCGCCTTCGACAACCGGCCTACGCCGACACGCTCCGGCGAATCGGGGCCGAGGGACCGGCGGCGTTGTACGGAGGTGACCTCGGCCGGGCCCTCGTCGGAGCCGTCGCGGCCGACGGCGGGATCATCGCCGAGGGAGACCTGACGGGCTACGAGCCCCTCGACCGGGACCCGATCCGGAGCGACTACCGAGGCTTCGAGGTGCTCGGTCCGCCGCCACCGGCGTCGGCCGGCGTCCACATCGCCCAGATGCTGAACCTCCTCGAGTCCTTCGACATCGCCGGGCTCGGCTTCGGCTCTCCCGAGTCGGTGCACCTGCTGGCCGAGGCGCTGAAGATCGCGTTCGCCGATCGATCGGTGGCCACCGCCGACCCGGCCTTCGTCGACGTCCCCGTCGATCGCCTCATCAGCAAGGCCTACGCCCGGGAGCGGGCGGGCTCGATCGCCATGGACGCGGCGGGGGCGTGGGGGCCGCGGGTCCACGGCGACTCCCGCTCGACCACCCATGTCACGGCCGCCGACGCCGACGGCAACGTGATGAGCACCACCCAGACGATCAACGGCCTGTTCGGGGCCTGCCTGCAGGTGCCCGACACCGGCATGATCGCCAACAACTACATGTACAACTTCGACCCGCACCCGGGCCACGCACTGTCGATCGAGCCGGGCAAGCGGGTGTTCACCTCGATGGCGCCGATGATGGTGTGCCGCGACAGCGAGATCCGCTACGCCCTCGGCTTGCCCGGCGCCCTGCGCATCTTCCCCTCGGCCTTTCAGGCCATCGTCAACCTGATCGACCACGACATGACCCTGCAGGAGGCGGTGGAGGCCCCACGGATCTGGACCCAGGGCGGCGCGGTGGAGATCGAGCAGGCGTTCCCCGATGCGGTCGAGGCCGGGTTGACCGGGCGAGGCCACGACGTGCAGCGGGTCGACCGGGTGGCCGGCGGCATGAACGCCATCGCCTTCGCCGACGACGGCGCGCTCACCGGCGCCGCATGCTGGCGGGCCGATGGGACACCGGTGGCCATCGCCGGTGGGCTGGCCCGGGCGGGCGTCCGGTTCTCCGGGCTGTAGGCCGGCCGGGGGAGTGGGCTCGATGTCGGAACGGATCGTCGTCCTCGACGCCATCGGCGACACCGTGGCGGCCAAGCTCCGGGCCATGCTGCCCGACGGGTTCACCCTGTCCCATGCCACCGAGCGCAACGCTCGACATCTGGCCGCCATCATCGCCGACGCCGACTACGCCATCTCCGGTCAGGTCGCCGTCGGTGGGGAGGTGCTGCAGGCCGCCAACAGGCTGAAACTGCTGCACAAGTGGGGTGTCGGTGTCGACAACCTGGACCTCGACACCGCCCGTCGGCTCGGGATTCCGGTGGCCCGCACCACGGGGAGCAACGCCGTGCCGGTGGCCGAGTTCACCATCGGCCTCATCATCGGCTCGCTTCGTCACGTGGCCACCAGCCATCACCGGCTCCAGGCGGGGGAGTGGCACGACCGGGATGGCCGCCGACAACTTCGCCCCGACGGTGACCCGCATGTTCGACAACATCCGTCGTCTGTCCGTCGGCGAGCCGATACCGAGCACCGACGTCGTCGTGCCGTGACCGGCGGGAGCCCACCCCGAAAGAAGAGCGGGTAGGGGTTCCCCGAGCCCACCCGAGACTCATGCATAATGACGCTTATGTCTGTGTAGAGGGGTGAAGTCCCTGGTCAGCGGGCTGTGGGCCCCCGCACCACACACCCGCACAGCCGACCCGCACGCCCGTCAGCGGTCGACGATCACGCCCGAGCCGTCGGGTCCTTGTTCGATGCGCAGCACCGGTATGCGTCGCTCGTCGGCCTCACCGTCGTCGCCGTGGATCGCCGTGACCTGATACACCTCGAGCATCACCAACGGCTCGTCGTAGTCGTATGACGGCGCCGGTCGACCCGACCAGAAATACAGCGGCGGCCCGAATCGCAACGGCCAGTGAGTCGACCGATCGACGTGCGTGCCGTCGAAGAACGCCAACAGGAAGTCCTGCGAGGT
>JBCCRO010000012.1:0-148699 GCA_039201605.1 Actinomycetota bacterium | reverse complement strand
GCCCCCACCACCGCCACGCCCCCGGCCGGTCCGGTTGTGCCGACGGCCGACGCCGCCGATGAGGCCCCGTTCGCCGCCCCGGCCCCGGCCGAGGACGTCGAGCGTGAGCACGAGGACGGCGACAAGAGCGACACCGTCTGATCCCCCTCCGTCGCCCCGGGACGGCGCGACGCCGTCGGCGGCCCACCCACGGTCCTGGTCTCCCCGGGGAGGCCAGGACCCTCGTCGCGCCCACGGAAGGCTCGGATTGGTACGGATAGCCGTACCCCATCTCTGATCGCGATGGTCAAATCTGTCTACGGTTGGCGCTGTGCCTGCAGTCACATCTACGGTGACGCACGGCACATGGGGTGCCCCGGACGTGGTCCCAAGGGGAAAGAAATATGCCAATCGAGTCATCGGGTAAGAGCGCAGGGAACCCCCGGCTCTACGAACTGATCGAGGACACGCCCAAGGAGGGCGACAGTCCCACCGTCTGGGCCTGGCCCCAGCTGATCGACCATCTGAAGGTCGCCGGTCAGCCGGTTCAGGGGCCCTGGCCGCCGCACCAGGAACGCCGCCCCGATCCCGATCCCGACGCCTTGCCCCGCGCCGTCCCCGATCCGGGCGAATAGCGCAGCAACGGTTCACCGAGAGACAACGAGCACCATATGTATCCTTCTCGCTTCCGCTATGAAGCGCCAACGAGCGTCGACGAGGCGATCGCGTTGCTGGACGCCAACGCCGACGCCAAGGTCCTGGCCGGCGGTCAGAGCCTCATCCCGATGATGAAGCTCCGCTTCGCCAGCCCGGCTGTGCTGGTCGACATCAACAACATCGGTGGGCTCGACCACCACCGGGCCGATTCCGACGGGACGTTCCACATCGGGGCCCTCTGCCGCCACGCCGACCTGGAGAAGTCGACGATCCTGGCCGACCACCAGCCGGTCCTGGCCGCCGCCGCCCCGCTGGTGGCCGACCCGATCGTCCGGACCCGGGGCACCTTCGTCGGCTCGGTCTGCCACGCCGACCCCCAGGGCGACTGGGCCTCGTGCATGGTCGCCCTCGACGGCTCGATCATCGCCCAGGGCCCGAACGGCCGGCGATCGATCAACGTGAAGGAGTTCGTGTCCGGCCCCTTTCAGACCGTCCTGGCCCGCAACGAGTTGGCGGTCGAGGCGGTGATACCACCCGCCGTCGGCCGGCGCGCCGGTGGCTACCTCAAGCTCGAACGTCGGGTCGGCGACTTCGCCACCGCCGGCGTGGCCCTCGCCCTCGACCTGAAGGGCGACGTGGTGGCCAACGCCGGCATCGGCCTCACCGGGGTCGGCGGTCAGACCATCGACGCCAGCGACGCCGCTCAGGCCCTCATCGGCACTCGGCTCGAGCCCGAGGCGGTCGACGTGGCCTCCCAGCTCGCCGCCTCCGCATCGAGCCCCCGGTCCGACCACCGGGGCAGCGCCGACTACAAGCGGCACATCATCTCCACCTTCGTGGCCCGCATCATCGCAGGCGTCCAACGAGAAGAAATGCAGGTTGCTTCATGACCAGTCTCTTCGAGGAGGTCCCCCCGGCGGCCTCCGATGACATCCCGACGACCCGGGTCCAGATCAACCTCAACGGGGAGCAGCGGGCAGCCCAGATCGAGCCCCGGCTGCTGCTGGCCCACCTCATCCGCAACGGGTTCCGCCTCACCGGTACCCACACCGGGTGCGACACCACCAACTGCGGTGCCTGCACCGTGCTGATGGACGGCCAACCGGTCAAGAGCTGCACCGTGTTCGCCGTGCAGGCCAACGGCCACGAGGTGATGACGGTCGAGGGCATGGCCACCGCCAGCGAGCTCCACCCGATCCAGGAGGGCTTCAAGGACGAGCACGGCCTCCAGTGCGGGTTCTGCACCCCGGGCATGATGCTGTCGGCCAAGGCCCTGCTCGACGAGAACCCGAATCCCACCGAGGACGACGTCCGCTGGGCCCTGTCGGGCAACCTCTGCCGGTGCACCGGCTACCAGAACATCGTCAAGGCGGTCCTGTGGGCGGCGGCCAAGATGCGGGGCGAGGAGCCGACGGGTACCGCCCCTCGGACCGACGCCGGGGAGGACGCCTGATGGCACTGGACGAAGTCAAGATCGGCGGCCTCGGCGCCAGTCGACGCCGCGTCGAGGACAACCGTTTCATCCGGGGCAAGGGCAACTACGTCGACGACGTGGTGCTCCCCGGGATGCTGCACATGGAGATCCTCCGCAGCCCGCTGGCCCACGCCCGCATCAAGTCGATCGACACCAGCGCCGCCTACGCCATCCCCGGGGTTCGCCTGGTGATGACCGGCGAGATGATGGCCGCTCGCAACCTGGCCTGGATGCCGACGCTCTCCTACGACACCCAGGCGGTGCTGGCCACCGACAAGGTCCGCTTCCAGGGTCAGGAGGTCGCCGCCGTCATCGCCGACGATCCCTACATCGCCCGGGACGGCGTGGAGGCCATCGTCGTCGAGTACGAGCCGCTCGACCCGATCGTCAACGTCGAGCAGGCGATCGCCGCCGACGCCCCGCTCATCCGGGACGACAAGGTCAACCAGGGCAACAACGTCTGCTTCGACTGGGAGGTCGGCGACCGGGAGGGCACCGACCGGGCCTTCGCCGAGGCCGACAAGGTGTCGGAGATCTCGCTCCACTACCCGCGGTCGCACCCGTCGCCCATCGAGGCCTGCGGGTCGATCGCCGATTTCGACCGCTCCACCTCGAAGCTCACCGTCTACATGACCACCCAGGCGCCCCACATCATCCGGGCCGCCGTCTCGCTGGTGGCCGAGCTCCCCGAGCACATGATCCGGATCATCTCCCCCGACCTCGGCGGCGGGTTCGGCAACAAGGTGCCGGTGTACCCCGGCTACGTGATCTCGATCCTCGGCTCGATCCTGCTGGAGAAGCCGGTCAAGTGGATCGAGGACAAGACCGGCAACCTGATCTCCACCGGTTTCGGCCGCGACGTGTACCTCAAGGGCCAGGTCGCCATGCGCAACGACGGGAAGATCCTCGCCGTGCGCATGCACACCGACTCCGACCACGGGGCGTTCTTCGCCGACGCCCAGCCGTCCAAGTTCAAGATCGGGCTGATGCACTCGGCCTTCGCCTGCTACGACATCCCCAGCGCCCACCTCACCGCCCGGGGGGTGTACACCAACAAGGCGCCGGGCGGGGTGGCCTACCGCTGCTCGTTCCGGGTGACCGAGGCCATGTTCTTCCAGGAGCGCATGATCCAGGCCGCGGCCGACGATCTCGGCATGGACCAGGCCGAGTTCCGTCGGGTGAATCTGGTCAAGGACGACGACTTCCCCAAGCGGACGCCGTTCGGGTTCCTCACCGACTCCGGTCAGTACGAGAAGTGTCTCCAGCTCGGCCTCGACGCCATCGGCTACGACGACTTCCTGGCCCAGAAGGAGGAGGCCCGCAAGCGGGGCCGCCTGCTCGGGATCGGCATCTCGACCATGACCGAGCCCCTCGGCGCCGGCAACAGCCGGGAGTACGACATCCTCGGCATCAAGATGTTCGACTCGGCCGAGCTGCGGGTCCACATGACCGGCAAGGCCATCCTCCGCACCGGGGCCAAGACCCAGGGCCAGGGCCACGAGACGACGTGGGCCCAGATCGTGGCCCACGAGCTCGGCATCCCGGCCGAGGACATCGTGGTCGAGGAGGGCGACACCGACACCGCCCCGTTCGGCATGGGCACCTACGCCTCCCGGTCGACCCCGGTGGCCGGTGCCGCCGTGTCGATGGTGAGCCGGAAGATCCGGGCCAAGGCCCGCAAGATCGCCGCCCACCTGCTGGAGGTGTCCGACGAGGACATCGAGTGGGAGCTCGGTCGGTTCTACGTGCGAGGGGCGCACGACCGCGGCGTCACCATCCAGGAGTGCGCCATGGCGGCGTACAGCAATGTGCCCGACGGTCTGGAGCCCGGCCTGGAGAACAACGCCTACTACGACCCGCCAAATCTCACGTGGCCCTTCGCCTGCTACATCGCCACCGTCGAGGTCGATCCCCTCACCGGGGTGTGGGACGTGCTGCGGCTGGTCGCCGTCGACGACTGCGGCGTGCGGATCAACCCGATGATCGTCGAGGGCCAGATCATGGGCGGTCTCACCGAGGCCTACGCCATGGCCAACATGCAGTTCATCACCTTCGACGAGGACGGCAACTGCGTCGGCTCCAACTACATGGACTACCTGCTGCCCACCGCCTGGGAGACCCCGGGCTTCGAGCTGCACGAGGTGGTCACCCCGTGCCCCCATCACCCGATCGGGGCCAAGGGCATCGGCGAGTGCGCAACCGTCGGCGGTCCCGCCGCCTTCGTCAACGCCGTGATGGACGCGGTGAAGCACACCGGCACCCGCAACATCGACATGCCGCTCCTGCCCGACAGGGTCTACGAGGCCATTCAGACCGGGCACGACGTGTCCGGGGCCCCACCGGTGCGGAACCGGTAGGAGGCGGGCGTCCGGTGACCGGCAACCGCAGCGTCGAAGGGTGGGGCGTTCTCGAACGCGCCGTCGAACTCGCCCATCGGGGCGAGCCCTTCGTGCTGGCCACCGTCGTGTGGCGCGAGGGCCCGTCGTCGGGTCAGCACGGTTCCCGGGCCATCTACACCGCGGAGGGCGAGATCCACGGGTGGATCGGCGGCGCCTGCGCCGAGCCGGTGTTCAAACGCGAGGCGGTGAAGACGCTCGAGGCGGGGATCCCCCGTCTGCTGGCCCTCGGCGCGTCCGACCGTTTCGGCGATCTGCCCCAGGGCACCGCTGCGGTCGAGATGTCGTGCCAGAGCGACGGCGCGATGCAGATCTACCTGGAGCCGGTCATGTCGATGCCCCATCTGGTGATCGTCGGCGACTCGCCGATGTCGGAGACCCTGGCCACCCAGGCCCGGGGGCTCGACTGGAACGTCGAGCTGGTCGGCGGCCCCGACTTCAGCGAGGGCATGCTCACGCCCAACTCGATCGTGGTCGTCGCCACCCAGGGCCACGGCGACGAGGACCTGCTCGTGTCCGTGCTCAAGGCGGCGCCGGCCTACGTCGGCGTGGTGGCCTCGGCCAAGCGGGGGCGGGTGCTGCGCGAGTTCCTCAGCACTCAGCAGATCGAGCCCGCCCAGCTCGACGCCATGCAGATCCCGGCCGGCCTCGATCTCGGCAGGACCACCCACAAGGAGATGGCGGTGGCCATCCTGGCCGAGTTGGTCCAACGGCGGGCCGCCGGCGACTTCTCCTCGGTGACCATCGACGCACCGAGACCGGAGACCGCCATCGACCCGATCTGCGGGATGACGGTCGACGCCGTGCCGACCTCCAACCCGCTCGAGGTCGGCGACGATACCTCCTACTTCTGCTGCCCGGGTTGCCGGGCAGCCTTCGAGAGCCAGCAGGGGGCTTGATGCTCATAACCGACGAGTTCGAAGTCGAACACCCCATCGAGAAGGTGTGGGAGTTCTTCGGCGACATCCCCGGCGTGGCCAAGTGCCTGCCCGGTACGGAGCTGAACGAGGAGATCGGGCCCGATCACTATGCCGGTGGCGTGGAGATCGGTCTCGGCCCGGTGAAGCTGGAGTTCGACGGGAACGCCAAGATCCTCGAGCGCAACGACGCCGACCACACCCTGAAGATCGACGCCGCCGGGGCGGAGAAGAAGGGTCGGGGCCAGGCGCAGATGATGGTGGGGGCCGCTCTCAACCAGATCCCGGGAGGCACCAAGGTCGACGTGTCGATGGACCTCAACCTCGCCGGCGCCGCCGCCCAGTACGGGCGAGGCCTGGTGTCGGACGTGACGGCGGTGCTGCTGAAGGACTTCGCCGTCAACGCCGAAGCCCGTCTCGACGCCATCGCCGCCGGACGCAATCCCGACGACGTGACGGTGACGTCCTCGGCACCGAGCGGCCTCGCCATCGGTATCCGGGCGGCCCGGATGGCCCTGTACCGGGTCTTCCGCCGCTTCTTCCTGCCCTACTCACCCGAAGCGGTTTAGGTGCGGCGGGATGGCACCCGCCGCCCGGAGTTTCGGCCTACGACCGAAACATCCTGGAGGCAAGACGAATGCTAAATGACCTGACTAGTAGCGGAGCGTAGGAGGCACCGATGTTGTGGTGGATTGGAAACATCCTGTTGCTGGTGGCGGCCCTGGTCGCCGTCGCTCTGCTCAGCCGGCTGCTCGGTGCGATCGAGCGCATCCGCAAGGCGAGCGACGACATCCTCGCCGGTGGTGTGGCCGCCATCGGCGAGCTCGACAGCACGCCCGACCTGTTGGCCACGACCGACACCGTCATCGAAGAGGTGGCCGACGGGGCCGTGCGCTACGCCGGATCGGTCGCCAAGTTGTTGCCGCCCAAGGAAGAAGAGGGGAACTAGAAGATGCCGTTCGTTGCCTGGGTGACGGTCGCCCTCGCCCTGTTGATCGTGTTCTTCGCCGCCGTCGGCCTGTTCCGGGTGATCCTGCACCTGCGGGCGGTCGACCAGACGCTGGAGACGCTCACCGGTGGGGTCGAGGTGATCGCACAGAAGACCTCGACCGTGCCGACCGTGCTGCCGTCGGTCAATGCCAGCCTCAAGCCCGTCCGCGATTTCGCGGACTCGATCTAGGGGGTCTGGCGTGATTCTCGCAACCGGCTGGACCATCGGATTCATCATCGGGGCCGTGGTCGTGGTGGCCGTGGTCGCCCTCGTGGTCCCCATCCTGCTGCTGGCCCGCTCCATCGGTGAGCGGGCGGCGGCCATCAACACCCAACTGGAGGCTGCGGTGGTCAACACCGACGCCCTCAAGGAACTGAACACGACGATCGATGCGGCGGGTGCCATCACGGCCGGCCTGTACCGCGGTCGCAAGCGGCTGGGAGGCTGAGGAGATGCTGTTTGCTCTGACCGAGCGCCAAGAGGAGCTGTGGTGGATCGCCATCATCGGTGGCTTCGTCGTCATCGTGGCCGTGGTGATCCTGTTGTCGATCCTGGTCCTGTTCGTGCGGACGATCGAGCAGCGGGTGGCCACTATCAAGGCCACCCTGGAGGCGGCGTCGGCCAACACCGCCGACACCGCGCTGATCGGCACCACCGCCGAGGGGGTTGACGCCGTCCTCAACGAGGGGCTGCAACACCATCTCTTCCTCGGGCGGGTCCTCGAAAAGGTGCGCAGCTGACATGGACACACTCGTCACGCTTTCCGTCGTCGCCATCACCGTCCTGATCGCCGGGTTGGCCTTCTTCCTGTTCGTGCTGGGCAGCCAGCTCGGCCGTATCGCCACCATGCTGGAGGAGTGCGCCCAGATCGTGTGGAAGATCAAGGGCGACGCCGAGGTGATCGCCCCCGGCGTCGAGCGCATCAATCAGACCGGCGGCGTCGTGGCCGGGGCCCTGCCCCTGCTCTACGGCATGGCCGAGGGCATCGTCACCGGAGCCACCTACGAGCCGGAGCCCGAGGATCACGAGCGACCCCCGGCGCTACCGGCCCAGGGTCGTCGTCGCAGCCGCCTGATGGAGGCCGTCGGCTACCACCCCGAGTAGGCCCGGTAGCGATCGCCCGCCCGCCATCGGGCCGCGCCCCGGCTAGGTCTCGTTCGGGTCGCGGTTGGTGGTGAGGGGGCCCGTGGTCGGCGCGTCGTAGCTGCCGATCCACTCGTCCTCCCACGCCTGGTCGTACTTCTCCGGTGCGCAGCCGGGCTTGTAGACCGCAAGCAGTTCCTTGACGATCTGCTCCCGGTGGGCGGCCGTCCCTCCCGGCACCTCGTAGGTGGCGATGTGGATCCCCCACTTGTTGCCCGCCCGCCGCTCCCAACACTTGGCTCGGGGGTGGTTGAACGGGAGGCGGGCCTGGCTCAGGTCGTCGGCGTGGTCGACGTCGATGACGGCGAAGTCGTGGGGCTTCCCCTCCGGATCGGCCCGGTAGAGGATGACGTAGACGGCGCCGGCGGTGGGCGCCTGCCAGCCCCCGAGCACCCGAGGCCCCTCGAAGGGGTAGCCGGCGAGCGAACCGAGGCGGATCATGTGGGAATGCCCTCGTCGTCGATGAAGTCGTCCTCCTCGCCGATGACCTCCGCCTTGCTCACCGGCCAGGACGGGATGCCCGCCGTCTCCACCGCCTGGGCGAACAGCGGGATGGCCTGCTCCACCGCGGCGTCGGCCGAGTCGGCGTCGACCAGGATCTGGGCCCCGTAGCTCATGGCACCCACGCCGGACGCCACCCCGCCGAGGGGGGCGACGGCGTCGGCCAGGGCCACGATCTCGTCGAGTTCCATCGGCCGGTCGCCGTCGGCCTTGATCGACACACTCCACCTACTCATCGTCGCAGTCTCCCATCGCCCGAGGGCCGTCGTTGGCTTCGTCGCATCCTCGCCCTGGTGACGCCGTCGCCGGTGGGCGTATCCGCTTCGCCCGCCGCCTCGACACGTCGACCCCGCACGACCGTCATCCGATGTGGGGGAGCCGGGCGGCGAAGGCCTCCAGGCTGGCCAGATCCTTGCCCGAGGCCACCTCGTCGACGTGGGGCCCGGCCACGGCCATGGCCAGCGTCGGGGGCGAGCCCTCGGCGGCGTCGTGCAGCGGGTTCATCCAGATGATCCGGTGCGACAGGCGCTCCAGCTTCTCGATCGCCTCGGCCAGGGTGGCGGGGTCGCCCCGGTCGAGCCCGTCGGAGCAGATGACGACGGTGGCACCCCGGCTGAGGCCTCGGCGACCCCAGTTCCTCACGAAGGCCTCGATCGAGTCGCCGATACGGGTGCCGCCGTCCCAGTCGAGCACCCGCTCGGCCGCCAGGCGCATCGCGGCGTCGGGGTCCCGGCGGTCGAGCAGCGGCGTAATCCGGGTGAGGCGGGTGCCGAAGCAGAACACCTCCACCTTCTGCGCCGCCCGCCGCATCGAGTAGGCGAACTGCAGCAGATTGCGGGAGTGGTCGGCCATCGATCCCGAGATGTCGAGCAGCAGCACCACGGGACGGGCCTTCTCCTTGCGGTCCATGCGCAGCAGGCTCGGCGAGCCGTCGTTCACGTTCATGGCGGCCCGAGCCATGCGGCGGATGTCGAGCTGACCCCCGGCGGCGTCGGCCCAGTAGCGCCGGGTGCGCCGCTTGGGCGGCTCCAGGCGGACGGTGGCGATCATGCGTCGCACCGCCGCCAGCTCGTCCTCGGAGCAGGCGGAGAACGTCTTGGTGCGCTCGATCTCCAGCGACGACGCCTGGAGCCCGAGCACCAGTGGCGGCTCCTCGGCCTCCCGTTCCCCCGGCTCGGCGTCGGGCACGTTGATCGTGCCGGTCGAACCCTGGGGCACGTTGCGATCCTTGGTCTTCTTCCGCTCGGCCGAGATGTCGGGCAGGCGGAGGAAGAAGGTGCGGAACACCTCGTCGTAGACCGGGATGTGGTCCCGACGGTTCACCAGGGTGGTGCGGCCCGACCAGTACACGTCCTCGGAGTCTGACGGGCTCAGCTCGGCCACGGCGGCGCAGAAGGCCAGGACGTCGTCGCTGCCGATCGGGAGCCCGGCCATGCGCAGCGCTCCCCCGAACTCGACCAACCGGTCGACGATGTCGGGGTCCGGTCCTGCGGTCGCCGTCTGTTCGGTGTCGATCACCGGGATCAGCCCCCGGGGGCCACCCGACCGATGTCGGACGCCACCAGGTCGAGGTCGTCCCGGTCCTTGACCACCGCACCCAGGGTGTCGGCCGCCGTCCGGGGGTCGAGGTCGTCGGCGTCGATGGCGCCGAGCGACTCCACCCAATCGAGGGTCTCGGCCACACCCGGCGGCTTGGCCAGGTCCATGTCCCGCAGGCGATGGACGGCGTCGACGACCTTGCGGGCCAGCACCTCGGTCACGCCCGGGGCCCGCACCCGCACGATGTCGATCTCCTCGGCCACCGTCGGATAGCCGATCCAGTGGTAGAGGCAACGGCGCTTGAGGGCGTCGTGCAGTTCTCGGGTGCGGTTGGAGGTGAGGATCACGATCGGTCGACCCTGAGCCGCCACCGTGCCCACCTCGGGGATCGTGATCTGGAAGTCCGACAGCAACTCCAGGAGGAACGCCTCGAACTCGTCGTCGGCCCGATCGATCTCGTCGATCAGGAGCACGGCATCACCGCCGGACCGCACCGCCCGCAGCAGGGGGCGCTCGAGGAGGAAGTCCTCCGAGTACAGACCGCCGATGGTGTCGGCGTCGGCCAGCTCGTGCTGCGACAGGGCCCGCACGTGCAGCATCTGACGGGCGTAGTCCCACTCGTAGAGGGCCTGGTGAGTGTCGATGCCCTCGTAGCACTGGAGGCGGATGAGCTCCCGGCCGGTGAGGGTGGCCAGACACTTGGCCAGCTCGGTCTTGCCAACGCCGACCTCGCCCTCCAGCAGGAGGGGACGGCCCAGCCGCAGGGCGATCAGCGAGGCGGTGCCCAGGCCCCGGTCGGCGAGGTAGCCGACTTCGCGCAGCCGGGTCTGCAGATCGGCGACGCTCGACGGCGTCTCGAACGGAGCGTCGCTCACGTCGTGGCTTGATCGTCGGTGTCGCCGAGCACGAGATCCCGGATCGAGGGCGCGGCGTCGCCACCGGCGAGCTTGCCCTCCCGGGCCAGGAGGGTCTTCCAGGAGGTCGTCAGGTCGTCCTCGCCCTCGGCGATGCCGTCGAAGCTGAACTCGCGGGCGTTGCGGCACACCTTGGTCGGGCTGCAGTCGTCGTCGACGTTGGCCTCCTCCGCATTGTCCCAGACGTTGTGAAGGACGCGGCCGTAGTCAACCGTGGGTTCGTGCTGGTTGTTCTCGCTCACCGCATCGCCTTTCCTCGACGGTGCCGCCGTTGTGACGGACGGCACTAGCAGGGTAGCGCAGCGGTCAGAACGGCGATCAATCGACGGTGGAGGACCGCAGCCGATGCGCCGGCCCTCGTCGCCGGGCGTGTGATCCCCTCGCCGACCTACCCGCCGGTCATCCGATCGCCGTTCTTGACCGCGATCATCTCGGTGATCACCGACAGCGCCACCTCCTCCGGGCTGCTGGCGCCGATGGCGATACCGGCCGGGCCGCTGATACGGCTGGTGTCGGTGACGCCCCGGTAGGCCAGCCAGTCGCCCCGGTCCTCCTGGAGCCGGGCCGGGCCGATCGAGCCGATGTAGCCGGCCAGGGAGGCGAGCCCGGTCTGGAGCACCCGACCGACCGCCTCGGTGTCGTGGCCCAGCACGACCAGGCCGTCGATCGGCGACAGCGACGTGGCCAGGGCGATGGCGGCCTCGGTGCCACCCGTGACCTCGGGTTGCCAACCGACGAAGGCCGCGGCCCGGGCCAGTGCGTCGGCCATGGGCCCGCCGCCGTAGATCACGAGGGTGGTCGTCGGGCTCCACTCGCACCGGAGACGGTCGTCGTCGAGCTGCACACGGGTGGCGGTCGGGGCCTCGCCCAGGGCGGTGCTCACCACCCGGCGGTCGTCGAGCACGAAGTCGATCGTCACCGGCCGACGGTCGAGCAGGAGGGGCCAGAGATCGGCGGGGAGGACGTCGGCCGGCCCGAAGAACAGCTGCAACGTAGTGCCCGGGGCCACGCCGACGGCGGCGGCCTCGATCTCGTTCAGCTCCAGGTCGAGGACGCGACCCTCGGTGGCCTCGATCAGCGACAGCTCCACCAGGCGACTGTCGACGGCTCCGTCGAGCAGCCCGCCCAGGCGGCCACCGCCGGGTGTGATGGCGACGGCGCCGGTGGGGTCGAAGCCGTCGGGGGGATCGAGGCACCAGGCCACATCGACCCGGGTGCCTCCCCGTAGGCACGCCGACACGCTCAGAGCTATCCCGTACACGCGGTCAGAGTAGTGCGCCGCCGGCTTCAGCGCCCCGGCCGACCGGCCGAGCTTGCGCCATGGCGGTCCGCCGCCGAGAGGGCGTCGACGCCGCCGCCGAACCTGCGGTCGATCGACCCGAGCACCTAGCATCGCTCCCATGCCGGCCCCCGACGAACTCCGCCTGACGGCGCTGGTCCTCGCCGCGGGCTCGTCCCGTCGGCTCGGCCGCCCCAAGCAGCTGCTCGCCTTCCGCGGGGCCACGCTGCTCGACGCCACGATCTCCACCGTGCTCGGGTTCGGGTTCGCCCAGACGATCGTCACCGTGGGCGGGGCCGAGGCCGAGGTGCGCAGGACCGTCGATCTGTCCGGAGTCGAGGTCGTCGACAGCGTGCACCACACCGACGGCTGCTCGTCGTCGATCGTGTCGGCCCTCGACGTCGTCGACGCCGCCGCCGACGGGTTCCTGCTGTTCCTCGGCGACCAGCCCGACGTACCCCGGGGCGCCGTCGAGGCCCTCGCCGCGGCCGCCGCCGACGGGGCCGAGATCGCCGTCGTCGACTACCGGGACGGGACCGGTCACCCGTTCTGGTTCGCCCGCTCGACCTTCGACGCCCTCGGCGGCCTGCACGGCGACAAGGCGGTGTGGAAGCTGCTGGAGTCCGGTCGGTTCGCCGCCCGCCACGTCACCGTCGATCGGGAGGCTCCGCTCGACGTCGACACCTGGGACGACTACCAGCGTCTGCTCGCCGCCGACGGCGCCTCCGGCTGACGGCGATCGGGAGCGCGGCCCCGCTGCCCCCGCTCGGCCCGGGCCGTGGGCCTCGATCGTCGGGTTTGTGGCCCAGGGGGCTCAGGCGCCGGCGGCGTAGCCGATCGCCGGGTTGGCCCGGGCCGCCAACGCCAACAGCCGACCAAGGTCGTGCAGGTCGCCGGTGGCGGTTCCGACGCTCACCCGCAGGTGGGGATCGGTCGGTCGGTGACCGGTGCGGAAGGGCATGCCGGGGGCGGCACCCACGCCCCTCGTCGCCAGGTTGATCAGCGCCACCTGCTCGTCGACGACCGGGATCCACAGGTTGAGCCCGGCCCCGGGGCGGACCTCGACGCCGTGCTCGGCCAGGACCGACGACAGCACCCCTCGACGGCGCTCGTACTCGTCGGCCGCTTCGGCCACCAACTCCTCGGTGGCCGGGTCGTCGAGCATGACCAGCAGGAGCTGCTGGAGCAGTCGGCTGCTCCACGACGAACCGAGCCGCCGTCGCCGGGCCAGGCTGTCGATCGGACCTGCGGCGCCGCCGACGGCGGCGAGCCGGAGGTCGGGTCCGTGCGACTTGGAGAAGCTCCGGATGTGCACCACCTGCTCCGGCCGATGGACGCCGACGCTGTTGAGCGGGGCGCCCGACACCGAGGCCGAGTGATCGTCCTCCACCACGATCACCGGCCGATCGGCGATCAGGGTCGCCACCTCGGCCGCCCGCTCGGCGCTCACGGTGACGCCGAGCGGATTGTGCGAGCGCGGCTGGAGGAACACGGCCACCGGCTCGTGGACCATGGCCTCCTCCAGCTCGGCCATCACCGGGCCCTCGTCGTCCACGTCGACGCTGAGGATCCTGGCCCCGGCCAGCTCGAGGCGATCGAGCAAGGTGGGGAACTCGGGATCGGTCACGACCACGGCGTCGCCCAGCCCGACGAGGGCCCCGACCAGTCGATCGAGGGCGTCCTGGGCCCCGTCGACCACGGTGAGTAGCTCGGGCTCGAAGGGCCAGCCGGCCCGCAGCCGCTCGGCCAGTGCCGGTACCACCGGGGCGTCGAGGTAGGAGGTCACGTGATGATCGACGTCGATCCGCCGCAACAGTGGGCCGAGCGGTGGGAGCAGCGCAGGATCGGGTGTGCCGGTCGACAGGTCGAGGTCGAACGTGCCGGGGTCGACCGGGACCTGCCAGTAGCGCCCGGGGGCGACCTGGCGGGCGCCGCGGACGAACGTGCCCCGCCGGCCCTCGGTGGCGATGGCGCCGTGGTGCTGGAGGATGCGCCAGGCCTCGGCCACCGTGGTCGGGCTCACCCCGAGTTGGCCGGCGACGGCCCGCACCGTGGGCAGGCGGGTGCCGACCGTCAGGTCACCGGTGCTGATCAGTCGGCCGATGGCCTGGGCGATACCGCTCGCCGTGCGGTTGGTGAACGAGGTGGGGAACGGAAGTGTTTCGCCCATGAAAACCTTTGTGTGGCACAAACCGGCCCTTGTTCGAGTCGGCGCTGGCACAGTATGGTCCCAGCCAAGACGCAGGACAAACCCGGGCCGTGAGCAGCCTCGGCCGCGTGGTTGACGAAGGGGACGAAGGGAACGTCATGAGCACGATCGTGAAAGCGGCGCTGGTCCAGACCGCATGGACCGGCGACAAGGATTCGATGATCGACCTCCACGAGAAGTACATGCGGGAGGCGGCCGAGGCCGGCGCCCAGGTGATGTGCTTCCAGGAGCTGTTCTACGGTCCCTACTTCTGTCAGGTGCAGGAGGCCGAGTACTACTCCTATGCCGAGGCCATCCCCGACGGCCCGACGACCAAGCGTTTCCAGGAGCTCGCCGCCGAGCTGGGCATGGTGCTGGTGCTCCCGATGTACGAGGAGGAGCAGCCCGGCATCCTCTACAACACGGCCGCCGTCATCGACGCCGACGGCAGCTACCTGGGCAAGTACCGCAAGAACCACATCCCCCAGGTGAAGGGGTTCTGGGAGAAGTTCTACTTCCGCCCCGGCAACCTCGGGTACCCGGTGTTCGACACCGCCGTCGGGCGGGTCGGCGTCTACATCTGCTACGACCGCCACTTCCCCGAGGGCTGGCGGGCCCTCGGCCTGGGCGGCGCCCAGATCGTGTTCAACCCGTCGGCCACCAGCCGCGGTCTGTCGTCCTACCTGTGGAAGCTGGAACAGACCTCGTCGGCCTGCGCCAACATGTACTACGTCGGCGCCATCAACCGGGTCGGCATCGAACCCCTGGGCGACAACGACTTCTACGGCACCTCCTACTTCGCCAACCCGCGCGGCCAGTTCGTCGACGGCACGGCCAGCGACCAGGCCGAGGAGCTCCTCGTCCGCGACCTCGATCTCGACGTGATCGACGAGGTGCGGGCCCAGTGGGCCTTCTACCGAGACCGTCGCCCCGACACGTACTCGGCGTTGACCGACTCCTGATGACGACCAACGCCGACCTGCTGGCCCGCTACAAGGCGGTCCTGCCTTCGTTCGTGTCTCCGCTCCACGCCGAGCCGATCTCGATCGATCGGGGTGAGGGCAGCTACGTGTGGGACGTGGAGGGCAACCGCTACCTCGACTGGTTCGGGGGCGTGCTCACCACCATGATCGGGCACGCCGTGCCCGAGGTGGTGGCCGCCGTGCAGGAGCAGGCGGCCAAGGTGATGCACACCTCGACGCTCTACCTCTCGGAGCCGATGATCGGCTTCGCCGAGGAGGTGGCGGCGGTGTCGGGCATCCCCGACGCCCGGGTGTTCTTCACCGCATCGGGGACCGAGGCCAACGACACGGCCATCATGCTGGCCTGCGCCCACCGGGGCTCGAACGAGATCCTGGCCATGCGCAACAGCTACCACGGTCGGTCGTACTCGGCCCAGGCCATCACCGCCCAGAAATCATGGTCGGTGGCGTCGATGTCCGGCCTCAACGTCAACTTCGTCCACGGCGCCTATCGGCTCCGCAGCCCGTTCCGCGATCTCGACGACGACGCCTACACCGACGCCTGCGTCGCCGATCTGGTGCAGCTGATCGACATGGCGACCGCCGGCGAGGTGGCGGCCATGATCGCCGAACCGATTCAGGGCGTCGGTGGTTTCACCACCCCGCCCGACGGATTCTTCGGGGCGATGGGCAAGGAGCTGGCCAATCGCGACATCCTCTTCATCTCCGACGAGGTGCAGACCGGCTGGGGGCGCACCGGCGAGCACTTCTGGGGCTACCAGGCGCACGGCATGGTGCCGGACATCCTCACCTTCGCCAAGGGCGTCGGCAACGGCATCACGCTGGCCGGGGTGGTGGCCCGAGCCGAGATCATGGACTCGATCGACGTGCTCTCGTTCTCCACCTTCGGCGGCAACCCGCTGTCGACGGCGGCCGGGCGGGCAACGCTCCGCTACGTGCTGGAGCACGACCTGCAGGGCAATGCCAAGGCGATGGGCGCTCGTCTCACCGAGCGGCTCGCCCCGGTGATCGACGAGACACCGTGGATCGCCGAGCTCCGCGGTCGTGGCCTGATGCAGGCGATCGAGATGGTGCATCCCGGTGGGGTCGAGCCCGACACCGCAATCGCAGCGCTGTTGCTCGATGCCTGCAAGGATCGTGGTCTGTTGGTCGGCAAGGGAGGGCTCTACGGCAACGTGATCCGCCTGGCGCCCATGCTGGCCATCACCGAGACCGAGCTCGATGAGGGGATCGACGCCCTGATCGAGGCCATCCACGCCGTCACCACCTGACCACCCGAAGGCAACGAGTTCCGCCTCCACCAGGGAGGCGTCGCAAAGCACGCACCGGGCGCGAGCACCAGGATCGATGCGAAGGAGTCGAGAGCGCATGGAACACATTCACCATCTGATCGGCGGCGAGATCGTCGAGGGCACCTCCGGCCGGACCTCGCCGGTGTACAACCCGGCGACCGGGGTCCAGACCGGCGAGCTGTCGCTGGCCTCGGTGGCCGAGGTCGACGCTGCGGTGGCCAACGCCGCCGAGGCGTTCGAGACCTGGCGTTCGTCCAGCCTGGCCCAGCGGACCAAGATCATGTTCGCCTACCGCGATCTCGTGCATCGAAACGCCGACGAGATCGCAGCCAGGCTCACGGCCGAGCACGGCAAGGTCAAGGCCGACGCCCTGGGCGAGGTGGCGCGCGGCCTCGAGAACATCGAGTTCGCCTGCGGCATCTCCGAGCTGCTCAAGGGCGGCTACAACGAACAGGCCTCGACCGGCGTCGACGTGTACACCGTGCGCCAGCCCCTGGGCGTGGTGGCCGGCATCACCCCGTTCAACTTCCCGGCCATGGTGCCGCTGTGGATGATCCCGAACGCCTTGGCCTGCGGCAACACCTTCGTCCTCAAGCCCTCCGAGCGCGATCCGTCGTCGGCCTTCTTCATCGCCGAACTGGCGCAGGAGGCCGGGTTCCCGCCCGGCGTCCTCAACGTGATCAACGGCGACGCCGAGGCGGTCAACCGCCTCCTCGTCCATCCCGATATCGCCGCCGTCAGCTTCGTCGGCTCCACCCCGATCGCCAAGCACGTGTTCGACACCGCCAACGGCGTCGGCAAGCGGGTGCAGGCGCTGGCCGGAGCCAAGAACCACATGATCGTCCTCCCCGACGCCGATGTCGGCCTGGCCGCCGACGCCGCGGTGTCGGCCGCCTACGGCTCGGCCGGAGAGCGGTGCATGGCCATCTCGGTGGCGGTGGCCGTCGGCGATGTGGCCGACGAGCTGGTCGACGCCGTCCAGCAGCGGATCGACAAGCTCATCGTCGGCCCGGGCGACGATCCGGCTTCGGAGATGGGGCCCCTGATCACCGCCGACGCCCAGGCCCGGGTGACCGACTACATCGACCAGGGCGCGTCGGCCGGTGCCACCGTGGTCGTCGACGGCCGGGACAAGCGGTTCGACGGTGACGGCTTCTTCGTCGGCGCCACGCTCATCGATCACGTCACCACCGACATGAGCGTCTACCGGGACGAGATCTTCGGTCCGGTGCTGTCGGTGGTGCGGGTCGAGACCTACGCCGAGGCCGTCGACCTGATCAAGAACAACCCATGGGGCAACGGGGCCGCCATCTTCACCCGTGACGGCGGCGCCGCCCGCCAGTTCGTGGTCGACGCCGACGCCGGCATGGTCGGCATCAACGTCCCGATCCCGGTGCCGGTGGCCTACCACTCCTTCGGCGGGTGGAAGGACTCCCTGTTCGGCGACACGACGATGTACGGACCCGAAGGTGTCCGCTTCTTCACCAAGGCCAAGGTGATCACCGAGCGCTGGCCCGATCCCGCCACCAGCACCGTCAACCTCGGTTTCCCCACGACGAGCTAGGAGCAAGCATGGAGTTTGGAGTCGTACTGCAGACCGATCCGCCGGCCTGGCGGGTCGTCGACCTGGCGGCCAAGGCCGAGACCCTCGGCTTCACCTACGGGTGGACGTTCGACTCCCACGTGCTGTGGCAGGAGCCCTACGTCATCTACTCGCAGATGCTGTCGGCCACCAACCGGATGGTCGTGGGCCCGATGGTCACCAACCCCGGCACCCGCAACTGGACGGTCACCGCCTCCCATTTCGCCACCCTCAACGACATGTTCGGCGACCGCACGATCTGCGGCATCGGCCGGGGCGACTCGGCCATGCGGGTGCTCGGGCACACCCCGGCCAAGCTGGCGACCCTCAGCGAGTCGATGAAGGTGATCAAGGACCTGGCCGAGGGGCGGGAGACCACCTACAACGGCACCACCCAGCACTTCCCCTGGGCGAAGGACTCCGAGCTGAAGGTGCTCATGGCCGCCTACGGGCCCAAGGCGCTGAAGATGTGCGGCGAGGAGACCGACGGCTTCATCCTCCAGCTCGCCGATCTCAGCCTGGCCGAGTGGACCATCGGCGCCGTTCGCAAGGCGGCGGCCGACGCCGGCCGCAACCCCGACGACCTCCACATCTGCGTTGCGGCGCCGGCCTACGTCGGCACCGACCTCGAACACCAGCGCGACCAGTGCCGCTGGTTCGGCGGGATGGTCGGCAATCACGTGGCCGACCTGGTCGAGCGCTATGGGGGCGACGGCTCGATGGTGCCCGAGGCCCTCACCGACTACATCAAGGAGCGCGAGGGCTACGACTACTCGGGGCACGGCAAGGCCGGTCACGATCACACCGACTTCGTGCCCGACGACATCATCGACCGCTTCTGCATCCTCGGCCCCGAGGAGGCCCACATCGAACGCCTCAAAGCCCTGGAGGCCCTCGGCGTCGACCAGTTCGCCATCTACCTGATGCACGACCAGAAGGACGAGACCCTCAACGCCTACGGCCAGCGCATCATCCCGGCCCTCGCCGGCTGAGCGAGGTGACCGTGGCGGGGAGGAAGGTGCGGCGGGCATGACGACGACGGCGGATCCGTTGGTGCGCGATCAGGTCGCGGCCCAGGTTGCGCATTCCGGCGACCGGCGGACGACGGTGATCAGCGCCGTGCGTCAGGTGGTCGTGTTCGGGGTGTTCGTCGCCGCCCTCGCCGGCCTGTACAACGCCTACAAGGCGCTGAGCAACGCCACCGACGACGGTCAGACCGACTGGCCCGTCATCGGCTCCTTCCTGCCCCGGGGCGACGACCTCAACATGCCCCCGCTGGTCGACATCGGCCGCCAGTTCAGTGTGGTGCCGGGCGGCGAGGACAAGGCCTACGCCGCCATCCTGTTCGACGAGGGACTGTTCACGCTGCGGGAGGCGGCGGCCGGCTTCCTCGTCGGTGGCGTCATCGGCCTCGCCATCGCCATCGTCCTGGCCCGGTGGCGCGCGGCCGAGCGGGGCCTGCTGCCCTACGTCGTGGCCAGCCAGACCATCCCCCTCATCGCCATCGCCCCCATCGTGGTGATCTGGGGCCGGCAGAACGTCGACTTCTTCCCCTGGGAGTGGCAGGACTGGATGTCGGTGTCGATCATCGCCGCCTACCTCACCTTCTTCCCCGTTGCCGTCAACGGCCTCCGCGGTCTGCAGTCGCCCAGTCCCGACCACCTCGAACTGATGTCGTCCTACGCTGCGGGCTGGGGGCAGACCCTGTGGCGCCTGCGGCTCCCGGCCTCGCTGCCCTACCTGTTCTCGGCGGCCAAGATCGCGGCGACGGCCAGCATCGTGGGCGCCATCGTCGGAGAGATCTCGGCCGGGGTGAGCGGCGGTCTCGGCCGTCGACTCCTCAACGAGGCTTTCAATTACACCACCGGTCCCGAGCGGCTCTACGCCAGCGTCATCGGCGCCGCCGTGCTCGGGATCGCCGTGTTCGCCGCCGTGGCCGCCACCGAGCGGATCGTCCTCAGCCGACAGAAGCAGGAGGTGCTGTAGCCCATGGCCGATGCAAGCCCCGCGGTCGCCGTCAGCGGCGTGTCGAAGGTCTTCAACCCGGGCCGGCCCAACGAGGTCCATGCCCTCGACGACATCGACCTGCGGATCACGCCCGGCGAGTTCGTCACCCTGATCGGCCCCTCGGGCTGCGGCAAGAGCACGCTGCTCCGCCTGATCGCCTCGCTCATCCCGCCGTCGGACGGCGCGGTCGAGGTCAACGGCAAGTCGGCCGAGCAGGCCCGCCTCGATCAGGACTACGGCATGGCCTTCCAGAAGGCCGGCCTGTTCGACTGGCGCACGGTGGCCCGCAACGTGGAGCTGCCGCTCGAGCTGATGGGCTGGTCGAAGTCGAAGCGGAGGACCCGGGCGGCCGAGATGCTCGACCTGGTCCGCCTCGACGGCTTCGGCGACCACCATCCGGCCGAGCTCTCGGGCGGCATGCAGCAGCGCGTCGCCATCGCCCGGGCCCTGTCGTTCGAACCGTCGCTGCTGCTGATGGATGAGCCCTTCGGCGCTCTCGACGAGATGACCCGGGAACACGTCCAGGACGAGCTGCTCCGCATCTGGGCCGATCGCGGCACCACCGTCGTGTTCGTCACCCACTCGGTGCCCGAGGCGGTCTACCTGTCCACCCGGGTGGTGGTCATGTCGCCCCGACCGGGCCGGATCTCCTCGGTGGTCGACATCGAACTCGACGAGCGCAGCGCCCTCGTCCGCGACGCCCCCGAGTTCCACGAGGCGGTGACCGAGGTGCGCAAGGCACTCCGGGCGGTGGAGGGCGGATGAGCGAGCGGGCCACGGTGGGCGCGTCGGACGCATCGAGCGCTCCGGGCGCCGGGCGGGGGCGGGGTCTGCTTCCCCGGATCCCGGAGCCGGTGGTGGCCGGGGTGGTCATCCTCGCCGTGTGGGAGGGCCTGCTCGCTCTGGTGCAGCCCGAGGGCTTCGTCCTGCCCGCGCCGTCGAGCATCGTCGGTGCCCTGTTCACCAACGCCGGCACCATCTGGACCGCCACCCGCATCACCGGCTGGGTGATCGTGTCGGGCCTGGTTGCCGGCGTGATCTTCGCCGTGTGCGCCGCGCTGCTGGTCAGCCGCTTCCGTCTGGCCCGGGAGGCGATCACGCCGGTGGCCGTCGCCGTCAACGCCATCCCCATCATCGCTCTGGCCCCGATCTTCAACAACTGGTTCGGGCTGACCTCGGTCCGCTCCAATCAGCTGATCGTGGTGTTGCTCGTGTCGTTCCCGGTGTTCATCAACACCGTCAAGGGCCTGTCGCTGGCCGACGCCGCCCAGATCGAGCTGATGGAGTCCTACGCCGCCAGCAAGTGGCGCATCACCCGGGAGGTGCGGATACCCACCGCCCTGCCCCTGTTCTTCACCTCGCTCAAGCTGGCTTCGTCGCTGGCCGTGATCGGGGCCATCGTGGCCGAGTACTTCGGCGGGCGTCAGGACGCCCTCGGTCCCATGATCACCCAGGCTGCCGGACTCACCCGGTATGACGAAGCCTGGGCCGCGGTGCTGGCCGGGACGCTGGTCGGCGCCGCACTGTATGCGCTCGCCGTTCTGGCCGAGCGCCGTCTGATGCCATGGCACGCCACCGTCCGCAGCGGAGGCGAGTCGTGACCACACGTCAATCAACTCAGGGAGAGAAACCATGAACGAACAACGACGACTCAGCCGGTGGCTGGCACTGCTGCTGGCCCTGGTCCTGGTGGCTGCCGCCTGCGGCAGCGACGATGACGAAGGCGACGAGGACAGCAGTGCCTCGGCCAGCGCGTCCGCCAGCGAGGCGAGCGACGACGAAGGCAGTGCGTCGGCCAGCGAGCCGGCCGAGGAGGGCTCGGAGGAAGGTGCGGGCGAGGAGGACAGCGGCGAGCTGACCCCGGTCAAGCTGCAGCTCCAGTGGGTACCCCAGAGCCAGTTCGCCGGCTACTTCGCCGCCCGCGACCTCGGGTTCTACGAAGAGGCCGGCCTCGACGTCGAGATCATCGACGGCGGTGTCGACATCGTCCCCGCCACCGTGCTCGACTCCGGCGCCAGCGACTTCGCCATCTCGTGGGTGCCCCGTGGCCTCGTCCCCCGGGAGGAGGGCCTCAACATCACCAACATCGCCCAGGTGTTCCAACGCAGCGGCACCCTGCAGGTGAGCTTCGCCGACTCAGGCATCAACTCGGTGGCCGACCTCGAAGGCACCAACGTCGGCAACTGGGGCTTCGGCAATGAGTTCGAGATGCTCGCCGGTCTTCGGGCCAGCGGCCTCGACCCCGACGCCGACGTCACTCTGGTCCAGCAGGACTTCTCGATGGCGGCGCTGCTCAACGGCGACGTCGACGCCGCCCAGGCGATGATCTACAACGAGTACGCCCTGGTGCTGGAGACGGTCAACCCCGACACCGGGGAGCTGTTCCAGCCCGAGGATCTCAACGTCATCGACTGGAACGACGAGGGCACGGCGATGCTCCAGGACGCCATCTGGGCCGACGCCGACCGACTCGACGACGACGCCGACTACCGGGCCACCGCCGTGGCCTTCGTCGAGGCCTCGCTCCGGGGCTGGATCCACTGCCGTGACAATCAGCAGGAGTGTGTCGACATCATCGTGGCCGCCGAGCCCCCCTTCGGTGGCCCCGCCCACCAGGCGTGGATGATGAACGAGATCAACGCCCTCGTGTGGCCGTCGCCGCTCGGCGTCGGCACCATGGACCCGGCCCTGTGGGATCAGACGGTAAAGGTGGCGACCGAGGAGGGCATCCTGGCCGCCGAGCCCGACGGCGACTCGTTCCGCACCGACATCGTGGCCGAGGCCCTGGCCAACCTCGAGGCCGCCGGTCTCGACACCGTTGGCGACGGCTTCGCCAAGATCGAGGTCGAGGTGACCGAGGGCGGGAACTAGCCCACCCGGTCTCCGCAACCTCGAAACGGAAGGTACGCATGCTCCGTGTGGCCGGGAGGTAGCCCCTCTCGGCCACACTGGGCGGCTATGAGCACCTTCTCCCTCCGCCCTCCGGGCGAACGCACCGTCGTCATCACCGGCGCCGGCCGGGGCCTGGGCCTCGGCCTGGCCGGCCGTATCGCCGCCGGCGGCGACCGGGTGATCGGCACCGCCCGCCGTCCCGAGGCCGCCCCCGAGCTGGCGGCCGTCGCCGATCGGGTCATCGCCCTCGATGTGGCCGACGACGACTCGATCGCAGCCGCCGCCACCGCGCTGGCCGATCTCGACCACATCGACGTGTTGATCAACAACGCCGGTATCGATGCCCGCGCCGTCGGGGCCGAGGCCGACGCCCGTGGACCCCTCGACCTGAGTCGTGAGCATTTTCTTGCCGTCGTCGATGTGAACGCCGCCGGTCCGCTGCTGGTCGTGCGAGCCCTGCTCCCGCAGTTGCAGGCGGCGACGGGGGCCCTGGTGCTCAACGTGTCCTCACAGCTGGGGGCCATGACCTTCGGCCACCGAGGGGGCCGGGACATCGCCTACAACGCGTCCAAGTCGGCGCTCAACATGGTGACGGTGCGCACCGCGACCGAGCTCGAAGCCCACGGGGTGGCCTTGGTCGCCATCCATCCCGGGTGGGTGCAGACCGACATGGGCGGCGGCTCCGCCTCTCTGACCGTCGACGAGTCGACGCAGGCCATGGTCGACACCCTCGACGGACTGACCCTGGCCGACTCCGGTCGCTTCATCCGCTGGGATGGCACCACGCACGACTGGTAGCCGGCCTCGCCCGCGTCGAGTCCCCGCCGCCGGTCCGGCGGGGACGACGGTCGTCGGCTCAGACCCGGTCGACCTCGCCCGCCGGGACGGGCCCCGGCGTCGCTCGACGGTTGACCTCCCGTCGATGACGGAGGCCGACGATCACCGTGAGCAGGAGGAGCGGTCCGACGAAGCCGGCCATGGCGATGGCGAACGCCCGGGACAGTGGGCTACCGGTGGCGTCCAGGGTCAGAAAAGCCAGGTAGGCGATGTAGTAGGTCACGAAGACGATGCCCTCCCACCGGTCGAACTTGCGGTCCCAGAAGACCATCGGCAGACAGGCGACGGCGGCGGCGACCATGATCGGCAGGTCGAGCTGCACCGCATCGCGATCGACGGCGATGCCGCCGGGGGCGATCGCCGTGCTGAGGCCGAGCACGAGGAAGATGTTGAAGATGTTGGACCCGACGGCGTTGCCGACGGCCAGCTCCCGCCGTCCCTGGACGGCGGCGATGACGGTGGTCACGACCTCGGGGGCCGAGGTGCCGAGGGCGACCACGGTGAGCCCGACGATCAGCTCGGGCACGCCGAGACCGACGGCGATCTGCTTCGCCCCCGACACGACGAGATCGGCGGCGAGGGCCAGTCCGCCGACGCCGATGACGAGCCGGATCGCCGACGGGACGACGGCTCGGGCGAAGGAGGAGTGACCTTCGTCCCCGGAGGTTTGCTCCGTCGTCTCATCGGGTAGACCGATGTTCTGACTCGCGCCCCGATTGGCTCGAAGTGTCCACGTCACGAACAAAAGCAGGGCGACGAACAGCAGCACACCGTCCAGGCGGTCCAGATTCCCATCGAGGGTCATGGTCAAAAGCGCGCCCGAGGCGCCGATCATGATCGGGATGTCCACCCTGACCACCCTGTTCGTCACTCGAATCGTGCCGAAGCAGGCGGCCAGGCCGAGTACGAGAAGCACGTTCGCGATGTTGGACCCGATGATCGAACCAACAGCCAGGTCGGTGTCGTCGGCCAGCACCGATTGGAGCACGACCGCCAGTTCCGGGGCGCTGGTGCCGGCGGCGACGATGGTGAGGCCGACGACGGTCTCGGGCAGGCCGAAGAGCCGACCGAGGCGTGAGGAGCCCTCGACGACGATGTGTCCGGCCACGAGCAGCCCGACAAGTCCTCCGAAAAACGTGACAGTGGCAATCATGAGGTCGAATCGACGCTATGCATGTGGTGTAAAGAGTTCGGCACGTGCGGTCGCGCCCAAAAGCTATCACGCAAAAGGGCAATTTGATTGCGTCCGACGGAAGGCGTGTGTGGGATGAGCGGGATACTGTGGTTGCTGTATGGAGCCCACATCGTGGGCATCGCGGCCGCCGCCGTCGTCGGCCGCTCGGGTATCCATAAGGGCCTGCTCACCGCGGCCGTGGCCCCCGCCATCACCGCCGGTTGGGCCGCCGGTCGCCTGATCGGCGACGCCGAGCCTCTCGAAGCCGAGCTGGTGTGGGTCGAAGGCCTCGATCTGGCCATCCGGTTCCGGCTCGACGAGGTCGCCCTCATGATGACGCTGCTGGTTTCCGGCATCGGCGCTCTCATCTTCATGTACGCCACCGGCTACTTCTCGGCCCGGGCGGCGGCCGGCGGACGATTCCCGGCCACGCTACTGGCCTTCTCGGCCGCGATGTTGGGACTGGTCTGGGCCGACTCGATCTGGACGCTGTTCATCTTCTGGGAGCTGACCTCGATCACCTCCTTCCTCCTCGTCGGCCACAAGAACACCGACGCCGCCGTTCGGGACGCAGCCCGCCGGGCCCTGTTCATCACCGGCGTCGGCGGCCTCACCCTGCTCGCCGGGCTCGTCGTGCTGGGCAACGCCACCGGCACCACCAACCTCACCGAGCTGGCCATGGTCGGCAGCCCCGAGTCGAGCACCTCGCTCACGGTCGCCGCCGTTCTGATCATGGTCGGCGCCGCCACCAAGTCGGCCCAGTTCCCGTTCCACGTGTGGCTCCCCGGGGCCATGGCCGCCCCCACCCCGGTGAGCGCCTACCTCCACTCCGCCACCATGGTGAAGGCGGGCGTCTTCCTCGTCGCCGTCACCGGCTCCGCCTTCCTCAACGTCGACACCTGGAAGGTGCTCGGCCTCGCCTTCGGCATCGTGTCGATGATCTGGGGTGCGGTCGGAGCCCTGCGCCACCGAGACGCCAAGCTGATCCTGGCCTGGGGCACCGTGTCCCAGCTGGGGCTGCTGATCACCCTGCTCGCCATCGGCTCGGGTAAGGCGGTGTTCGCCGCCACGTCGCTGCTCTTCGCCCACGCCCTGTTCAAGGCGACGCTGTTCTGCGTAGTGGGCGAGATCGACATCCGCACCGGCACCCGGGACGTGACCCGGCTGAGCGGCCTCTACCGCTCGATGCCCCTCGCCTTCGGCTTCGCCACCCTGGCCGGGCTCTCGATGGCCGGCCTGCCCCCGCTCCTCGGCTTCGCCGCCAAGGAGGCGGCGATCGAGGCCGTGCTCCAGCTGTCGGGCCTGGAGGCCGCCGTCGCCGCCACCGCCGTCATCGGCGGCTCGGTGCTCACCGTGGCCTACACCACCCGCTTCCTGTTCGTGACCTTCGGCGAGAAGGCCGACGTCGAGCCGACGCCGGTCGAGCCCCGGCGCCCGGCCATGACGACGGCCGCCGGCATCCTGGGCGTGGCCGGTGTGCTCGGCTTCGTGTTCCTGCCGGTGGTCGACGGGATCGTCAAGCCCGCCGCCCTCGAATTCACCGAGAAGGCCGAGCCGTACCACCTGCACCGCTGGCCCGGCCTCACCACCGGCCTGATGGTCTCCTTCGCCGTGGTCGGCGCCGGCATCGCCCTCGGCGTCTTCCTGGCCCGGGGCTCCACGCCGCGGGTGCCGCGACCGCTCGGGGCCGATGCCGCCGACGGCAGCATCGAGATGATCCTCAACGAGTCGCCCCGCCTCATCTCCAGGGTCCAACACGGCTCGCTGCCCGTCTATCTGGCCACGATGTCGCTGGCCGCCATCGTCGCCGGCATCCCGTTCTTCTCCGCCATCGAGACCGACCACCTGGTTCTGTGGGACAGCCCCTTCCAGGCGGCCATGGTCGCCACCATCGTGGTCGCCGCCGTCAGCGGCGCCTTCGTCGGCTCCCGCCTGGGAGCGGCCCTCACCCTCGGCGCCGTCGGCTTCGCCGTATCCGGTCTGTTCGTCCTGCACGGCGCACCCGACCTGGCCCTCACCCAGCTCCTGGTCGAGACCGTGATCGTCGTCGGCTTCGTCGTCGGCCTCGGTCACCTGTCCCGTCGCTTCCCGCCGGTCCAGACGACGTGGCGGGCGGTCCGCATCCTGGTGTCGGTCGCCGTCGCCTCGATCGTCATGCTCGGGCTGGCCACCGCCGCCTCCGATCCGGTTGGCACGCCGCCGATCGAGGCCCTGAGCGAGGAGGCGGTCGAAGAGGGCGGCGGCAACAACGTGGTCAACGTGATCCTCACCGACATCCGAGCCCTGGACACCCTGGGCGAGGTGGTGGTGCTGGCCGTGGCCGCCATCGGGATCGGGGCCCTCCGGGCCGGACGCCGACCTCGTCGCCCGACCGAGACCCTGGGGGCTGCATCATGAGCATCCGTCGTTCACCGGCCATGGAGACCGGGGTCCGCATGGCCACCCCGCTCGCCCTGGCTGTCGGTCTCTACCTGCTCTTCGCCGGGCACAACAACCCCGGTGGCGGCTTCGCCGCCGGGCTGGTGTTCGGCACGGTGGTCGTGCTGCGCACGGTGGCCGGCATGCAGCAGCCCCGGTACTGGGTGGAGCTCATCTCGGGCGGCATCCTGATCGTGGCCGCGGTGGCCATCGCCCCCCTGGTGTTCGGGAACGACCCCCTCGACATGGTGGTGGTGTCCCAGGAGCTACCGGTGCTGGGCAAGGTGAAGTCCGGCAGCGCCTTCATCTTCGACATCGGCGTCACCGCCATCGTCGTCGGCCTGGCCCTGGCCCTCCTCGACTCCCTGTGGTCGGAGGAGCTGGAGGACGAGGCCGCCGACCAGGCCCCGCTCGCCGACGGTGACGACCTCTCCGACAACGGCACCGGCGAGCTGTCGGCCGCCGTCGGCTCGAAGGCTTCGGCCTCCTCGACCGCCAACCCCGGTCGCCGTTCCACCGATGCCGACGCCGACGTGGCCCGGGCCACCGAGAACGACAACGACCCCGACCGTACCGAGACCGTGGAGGTGGGCTCGTGAGCGTTGCCCTGCTCGTCGCCATCGGCGGCCTGACCGGCGTCGGGGTCTACCTCGTCACCGCCCGGTCCCTCAGCCGCATCGTGCTGGGCTTCTCCCTTCTCGGCCACGCCGCCGTCCTCAGCCTGCTCACCGCCGGTGGATCGCCCGGCGCCGCCCCGATCGCCGACACCGCCGGCGATGAGGCCATCTCCAACCCCCTGCCCCAGGCCCTGGCCCTGACCGCCATCGTCATCTCGTTCGGCCTCACCCTCTTCCTCCTCGCCCTCGCCGGTCGCCAGCAGGCGCTCACCGGTGACGATCTGGTGGAGGACGATCTCGAGGATCAGCGGGTGGCCGACCAGACCGAGGACGACGCCGATCTCGAGGGGAGGGCCGCCTGATGTCCACCCTCATGATCCTCACCATCCTCGCGCCCCTGTCGGCCGCCGCCATCTCGCTGCTGCTGCGGCGCAGGGAACTCGTCGGCGACATCGTCACCCTGATCGGCCAGGCCGTCGCCGCCGGTTCCAGCCTGGCCCTCCTCTTCGGCGTCGCCTCCGACGGCACCCACGTGATCCGCCTCGGCGGCTGGGATCCCGAGCTCGGCATCGTGCTGGTGGCCGACCTGTTCGCCGCCCTCACCCTGCCGGTGGCCCTGACCCTGGTGTTCGTGGTCGAGCTGTTCGCCATCGGCCAGCGCCGCACCCGCTGGGGGGCCAACCCCGAGCTGTCGGGCCCGCTCCTCGGTGTGCTCACCGCCGGCGTGTCGCTCGCCTTCCTCACCGGCGATCTGTTCACGCTCTTCGTCGCCTTCGAGCTGATCCTGGTGTCGAGCTACGTGCTGCTCACCCACCAGGGCGAGCGGGGTCAGATCCGCTCCGGCATGACGTACGTGGTGATGAACCTGCTCGCCTCCACCCTGTTCCTCTTCGGCCTGGCCTACGTCTACGCCGCCACCGGCACCGTCAACATGGCCCTGCTGGCCGAGCGGATCCCGGAGCTGTCGTCCGGGGTGCGGCTGGGCATCGGGGCCTGGTTCTTCGTCGTGTTCGGTACCAAGGCCGCCGTCTTCCCCCTGTTCTCCTGGCTGCCCGACTCCTACCCCACGGCGCCCACGACGATCACGGCGATCTTCGCCGGGCTGCTGACCAAGATCGGCATCTACGCCATCATCCGCTTCCACACTCTGATGCAGATGGACGAGCTCGAGTCGGCCATGCTGATCGTGGCCGGGGTGACGATGGTGATCGGCGCCCTCGGAGCGCTGGCCCAGGACGACATGAAACGCATCCTGTCGTTCCACATCATCAGCCAGATCGGCTACATGCTGATGGGGCTGGGGTTGTTCTCCACCATCGGCACCGCAGGCGCCATCCTCTTCCTCATCCACCACATGCCGGTCAAGACCGTGCTCTTCCTGGTCGGTGGTCTGGTGGAGAACGAGGAGGGCACCAGCTCGCTCAAGAAGGCGGGTGGTCTGGCCGCCCGTCGCCCCCTGATCGCCGTGCTCTTCGCCATCCCGGCCATGAGCCTGGCCGGCCTCCCGCCCTTCTCCGGCTTCGTGGCCAAGCTCGCCGTGGTGTCGGCCGGGATCGACGAGGCCTCGACCTGGGTGGTGGCCGCCGCCCTGGTGGCCGGTGCGCTGACCCTGCTGTCGATGGCCAAGATCTGGCTCAACGTGTTCTGGGGCAGCGACCCCGACCCCGACGCCATCGAGGAGGAGCCGGCCGGCAACCGTCGCACGATGGTGTTCGCCACCGGCCTCGCCGTCGCCGGCTCCCTGGTGATCTCGCTCTACGCCGGCGCCCTGTACGACCTCAGCCGTGACGCCGCCGAGGATCTCCGCACGCCGGGCGTCTACATCAGCGAGGTGGGGGCATGACCGGCCTGCGAGCCATCGCCACCCCCCGGGGCGCCGCCACCGTGGTGGCCGTGACCCTGATGTGGTGCGGGCTGTGGCGCGAGATCAGCGTGGCCAACGTCCTCGCCGGTCTGGCGGTCGCCGTCGCCATCATGGCCAGTGGGATGGGTCCGGCGGCCACCGGCCGTCTCAACGTGATCGCCCTGGTCAAGCTGTTCGCCGTGATCACCATCGATCTGATCAAGGCCACCTGGACGGTCGCCTTCGAGACCATCACCCCCGGCAACAACACCCAGGAGTCGGTGATCGCCGTGGCCCTGCCGCCCGGCCACCGGCGCTACGGCCTGTTGCTGACGATCGCCATCACGATCACCCCGGGCACGGCCGTGGTCGACATCAGCGAGGACGGCTCGATCGTCTACCTCCACCTGCTCTACCACGAGTCCCGCGACGACACCGTGGCCCACACCCTCCGCTTGGCCCGCATGGCGGCCGAGGCCTGGCCCGAGCCCGATCCGGCGCCCGACGCCGGACGGCGCCCCTCCGAGGTGACCTCATGACCACCATCGCCATCGTCGGCCTTCTCATCGCCGGTCTGTGCGGGGTCTACCGTCTCCTGCGCGGCCCGTCGCTCATCGATCGGGTGGTCGCCCTCGACGTGGCCCTCATCTCGCTGATGGGGGCGATCACGATCGACGCCGCAGACCGCAACGATCCGACCAACCTGGTGATGCTGGTCGTCCTGGCCATCGTCGGGTTCACCGCCACCGTGGTTGCGGCCCGGTTCATGGAGACCGACGCTCCGGTGGAGGAGGCGGCATGAGCATCGTGGGTGAGATCCTGATGGTGCTCGGTGCCGCGATCGCCGTGATCGCCGGCATCGGCCTCGTCCGACCCGACTTCGACACCGTCTACCTGCGGATGCACCTGGCGGGCAAGGCCAGCCCGGTCTCGTTCCTGGTCGTCGCCCTCGGTGCGGTGTTCTTCCTCGACTTCGCCGTCGCCGCCTCGGTCGTCATCGCCGCCGTGGCCATGGTGGTGACGCTGCCGACCGGCGTGCACCTGCTCTTCCGGGCCGCTCATCGGGCCAAGGAGGTCGAGCACTTCGAGGTCGACGAACTCAGCTCGGGGACGGTCGACGCCCCCTGAGCGGCGCCCGCCCGACACGCTCTCCCCCTCATCGTCCTCCGCTGCCAACGTGCGCATGCCGCCGCCGGGGGCCGACGGCCGGCTCAGGATCGGGTGGACATGGCGCCGCCCCACCAGGCGAACCCCAGGCCGATCACGCCGTAGCCGGCGTAGGCCAGGGCCAGCGGGGTGACCGACCCGTCGATCGTCCGGTCGACCAGCCCGGCCAGGATGGCGCCACCTCCCAGGCTGACGGTGCCGATCACGGCCGACGCCGTCCCGGCCAGCTCGCCCATCGGCTCCATGGCCCGGGCCTGGAGAAGGGGGTTGCCGACGGTCCGCATCGAGTTGATCACCGTGATCAGCACGAAGAACCCGATGAAGGCGGGCGCACCGTCCGACCGCCACGACCAGATGGCCAGGACGATCGAGAGGACGACGCTGAGGGGCATGGCGACGCCGATGACCCGCCCCGCGCCGACGGCTCGGACCGCCCGACTCCCGGAGAACACCACGATCCCCATGGCCACGCTCATGGCGGCGAAGTAGTAGGCGAACACGTCGCCCCGGTCGTACACGTCGTCGAACAGCAGCTGGCTGCTACCGAGGAAGACGGCGAAGCCACCGAAGTCGAACATCACGGCCAGGGCCGAGCCGATCGTCAGCCGGCTGGTGAACACGGCGGTGACGGCCTCCCGGGTGCGATCGAGGGTGAGCGGCCGCCGACGCTCGACCGGGAGCGACTCCGGCAGCCGGGTCAACCAGAGCGAGAGGGCGAGGGTGACGACGATGGGTGAGGCCAGCACCCACCGCCACGACGAGACCGAGAGGACGGCCTGACCGAGCAGGGGAGCGAGCGCCGGGACCACCATGAACACCGACATCACCACGGCCAGGATCCGGGCCAATCGGTCGCCGTCGTAGAGATCCCGCCCGATGGCCAGGGTGAGGGCCCGGGGTCCGGCGGCGCCGACGCCCCAGATGAAGCGACTGATGATCAGGATCTCGAAGGAGGGGGCGAGGGCCGAGCCGAGGGCGCCGAGGGTGTAGAGCGCCAGCCCGGCGTAGAGCACGGGCTTGCGGCCGTAGCGGTCGGTGAAGGGGCCGTACACCATCTGGACGCTGGCCAGCCCGAGGAAGTAGAGGGTGACGGTGAGGGCGATGCGGGGCGAGTCCGGGGCCAGGCCCAGTCCGTCCCGCATCTCGCTGAAGGCGGGCAGCGCCATGTCGATACCGAGGGCGGTGGTGGCGCTGATGGCGGCGAGCAGGGCCACCAGCTCGCCCTCCCGTGGACCTCGGCGCCCTTCCGCTGCCGATGTCGTCGCCCCGACGGTGCCGGCTTCGTCGACCACCCCGGCGGGGATCTGGCGCTCGTCGGGGAGTTCACTCGGGACCCCGTCGGCGGTGGTCACGGAGCGGTCTCGTCGAGCACCCACCGGCGGTAGGCGGGATCGGCAACGGTGACCTCGGTGGCCAGAATCTGCACCGTGTCGTAGGGGTGGCGCTGGTTGGTGCGCTCGATGAGGGCGTCGACACAGGCGGCCTGGGTGTGGAGCAGCAGGTAGCCCTCGGTGTCGTCCTCCACACGATCCTCCCACCGGTAGATCGAGCGGATGGCGGGGATGATGTTGCCGCAGGCCGCGAGGCGCTCCTCCACCAGGACCTGGGCGTGTTCGGCCAGCCACTCGGCGTCGGGACCGGTGATCGACACGCTGACGATGCTCATGGCGTTCCGCCTTCTGGATGGGGAGTGGCCAGCATGGCCCACCCGGGACGGTGCACCCAATCGCCGTCGACGCGGTTCCGTTGGGCGCTCTTCACGCGTTGTCCGGTTTTTGAAGAAAAGTTCTCAGATCCGGGAACTTTTGACCTCGGATTTCCTACCTATAAGCAGCTTCACAGCGAGAGCGGTGAGGCCTCCACAAACAACAAAGTCTGGTTAGATCCCCCGGGATCAAGCCACCACAGGTACTAGCGAAGGCTAGAGGTTCCGACGGGTTGTCTCCCGTCTAACTGCCCCAAACAAGGGGACAATCCGTCGGAGCCGCACCTTTGGTCTAGAGACAACGCTTCAACCTCGGACCCGGGCCGGGGTTGTCGTCGTTTTCCGGCCGCCGGCCCCCCGCCAGCGAACTCCGCCGCCGGCGGCGGGGGCGGGGGCGGCGCCATCGGCACCCTCGTGGGTGGTGGCGGGATGGGGCCCGATGGCGCCGCCGGAACTAGAACTTGCCCGAGTTGGCCCACTCCTCCTCGGGCCCCACCGGCTCGGCGGCGTCCCAGTGCTCGACGATGAGGCCGTCCTCGATCCGGAAGAGGTCGGTCTGGGCATACGGGGCGCCCTCGAACGAGGCCTTGGACAGCGTGGCCACGAAGTTGCCCTGGCCGACCATGAGCACGATCTCGTCATAGACCAGGGGCGGATCGGGGACCATGGCCAGCGCCGCGAACGACTCCAGCCCGTCGGCCACCTCCGCATTGTGCTGGATGTAGGTCTCCGACGAGATGTACTCGCCGATGCGGCTCGGATCGCCCCCCGCCATCAGGACATCGGTGATCATCGACCGCACCAGGGCCTTGTTGTCCTCGGTGCGGTCGAGATCGGTGACCTCGGTGGCCCCGTCGACCGAGGTGTGGCCCGACGGGGTGCTGGGGGCGTAGGCGGCGATCACGTCCCAGTGCTCGATGATCCTGTCGTCCTCGTCGGTGTCGAAGAAGTCCATCGTCACCCACTCGGCCTCGCCGTCGTTGAGCGACTGGTAGGCGTGGACGAACACGTGCTGGCCGTCCTCCAGGGTGCGTACCAGCTGGATGTCGCGCACCGGGTTGCGGGCCACGAACGGTTCGAAGAACTCGACGAAGCCCTCCACCCCGTCCTTGACCCCGGTGGAGTGCTGGGTGTAACGGGCACCGGTGTAGGTGGTCACGGCCTCCCGCACGTTCCCGTCGCGGATGCCCTCGAGGTAGAGGGCCCTGGCGTTGTCGGTCTTGCTGGTCATTCTTCGACACACTCCTGCGTAGATCCCGGGCCGTCCTCCGGCCCTCGCCCACTATCGTCGTGCTGGTGCGGGACGAAGCCAAGGTGCCGAGCGGACAACCTGATGGTAGAAATCGGTCAATCGCCGACTCGGGCGGCGGCGATGACGTCGATGCCCCGATCACCGAGGTCACGTACCGGCCCTCGGCCGCCGGCCTCCCGTTCGAAGCCCTGCGGTTGGCCGATCTCGAGGCCAGGCTGGGCCGTCGACACCTCGAGCGGCTCGAACAGCTCCGGTTCGACCTGGTCGTCATCGTCACCGCCGGGGTCGGCCGCCACGAGGTCGACTTCACCCCGACCACGATCTCGCCCGAGCGGGTGCTGCACGTGCGGCCCGGTCAGGTCCACCGGTGGGTGCTCGACCCGCCGTACGAGGCGGTGCTCCTGCTGTTCGCCCCCACCCCCGGTCGGACCGAGTGGGCCCCCGGCCCCTCGATCATCGAGCTGACCGAAGCCCAGCGCCACGATCTCGCCCCGGTGCTCGATCTGGCCGTTCGGCCCCGACGGAGCGGCCCCCGAACCCCGGTGGCAGCCGAGGGCCTGCGGCTCCTGACGATCGACGCCCTCGGGCTCGATCGTCGTCGCCACCCCGACGTGGAGCCCCTCCACGCCGAGCTGTTGGCCGCCCTCGACGCCGACGGGTACCGCAACCGGTCGGTGGCCCACCATGCCGCCCGGCTCGGTTGCTCGGTGCGGACCCTGGCCCGGGCCTGCGTGCGGGCCACCGGTGGCGGTCCCAAGCAGGTGATCGACGAGGCCACCGCTCTCGCCGCCCAGCGTCGGCTGCGGCTGGAGGGGGTGACGGTCGGCGAGGTGGCTCAGTCCCTCGCCTTCGATGAGGTCACCAACTTCACCAAGTTCTTCCGCCGACTCACCGGCGAGACCCCGTCGGGCTGGCAGCGGTCGGCCGTCCCCGTCTGAGTCACCGCCGCGCCGCGCTGCGCCCCGGCCCGCCCTGCCCTGCTGCCGCCGTCGCCGTAGGGTGTGGCCTGCTCGGCCGGCTCGACCGCTAGGAGGCCGCCGCCGGGAGCGTCACGCCGATCCGGGGGAGGACCTCGGTGGCGATGAGCTGCATCTGCTCGTCGATCTGCTCCCGGGTGAGGCCGGGGAAGTCGGGGAACAGCAGCAGACGCTGCAGGTCGAGAGCCTCGGCGGTGCGACCGAGCTGATCGGCCACCTGCTCGATCGAGCCGATGGCCATCGACTTCTCGTCCATCGTCTCCTCGATCGTCGGGCGGTGATCGAAGGGCACCTCGCCGTTGCGATAGTGCTTGAACCGGCCGTAGGGCGAGAGGAACTTGACGTACTCGTCGTGGCCGTTGCGGCCGGTCTCGATCGCCCGCTCCGTCGTCGAGCCGACATGGACGTTGACGTGGTAGGCCCGACCCTCGCCGGGGCCGAGGTGGCGTCCGGCCTCGGCGGCGTGGCGGGCGAAGAGCTCGGAGGTGGCGACCACCTTCTCCAACGGACCACCGGTGAGGATGCCGATGTGGCCCACTCGGGCTGCGTACTCGATCGTGGCCTGCGACGTGATCGGCTGGTAGATGTCGGGCAGCGTCGGGTAGCTGAGCGGCTTGGGGATCAGGGTCAGGTCCTGCACCGTGCTGCCCCGGTCGGGGATACCGGGAGGGGGGAAGACGAAGTGCTTGCCGGTGAAGCTGAAGCGCTCGTTGCCCCAGGCCAGGCGGATGACCTCCATCGCCTCCTCGAAGATCTCGCGGTTGCGTCGCTCCTGCTCCACCCCCATGGCGTTGTCGCCCGAGGCCACCACGCCGCCCAGGGTCTCGGCCTCCCGGGGCACGGTGCCCCGGCCCACACCGAAGATCATGCGACCTCGGGTGAGGATGTCGGCCATGGCGAAGTCCTCGGCCAGGCGGAGCGGGTGCCACTGGGGGACGACGTTGAACGCCTGACCGAACGTGATCCGCTCGGTCAGGGAGGCCAGGTGCTGGCCGAACTGGATCAGGTTGGGCACCACCTCGTACCCCTCGTACTGGAAGTGGTGCTCGGTGAGCCAGAAGGCGTCGAAACCGAGACCGTCGGCGGTGCGGGCCCAGTGTTCAAGATTCTCGTAACACGCCAGGTAGTCGGCGGGTCCGTAGCGGCGGTCGACGGTGGCCGGTGGGCCGGCCCCGGCATCCGGCATCGGCACCGTGCAGTAGAAGTGGACGTCGACCTTCATGCCACGACGCTAGGCCAGACGTGTTTCGCGAGCATTGCCGAGGGCTGAAGAAGCGGGGGGTGGGGCCGGGGGGAGGGGGTGGCCAACGCCCTTGTCGTGGCCCAGTATGGGGCCCATGCGCGACGGCGACCCCCCTCCACCGACCCGGACGTTCTCACTCGACACACCCAACGGCGCGCTCCACGTCGAGGCCTGGGGGGCGGCGGACGCCGCCCTCAACGGCGCCGTCGCCGCTCCGCCCGCCCTCCTTGTCCACGGGGTGAACGGCTCCACCGCATCGTGGGCCACCGTCGTCGGCGAGATCGCCGGTCGGCGGCCGCTGCTGGCGATCGATCTGCGGGGCCGGGGTTCGAGCAGCCACGACGGGCCGTGGGGGGTCGGGGCCCACGCCGACGATCTGGTCGCCGCCATCGACACGTTGGCCGGAGCGACCGGTGAGCCGATCTCGCTGGTCGGTCACTCGTTCGGGGCCCATGTGGTGGCGTGCGCCGCCTTGCGGGCCGACGACGAGCTGGTGGCCGACCTGCTGTTGATCGACGGCGGGCCCCCTCGCCGCATCCCCGACGACGGCGGCGCCGACGCCGTGATCGACGGCGCCCTCGGCAACATCCTGCCCCAGCTCGACGGCCTGCCCTTCCCGGTGTCGGTCGAGGCGGTGGCGGCCGACTTCGCCTCGATGGTCGTCGACGCCGACGCCACCGAGTCGCTGGCCGCCACCTCCCACCCCCTCACCCTGATCCGGGCCGAGCACGGTGTCGCCCCCGGTCTGCCCCCGATCATCGACGACGGGGTGCTGGCCGCGCTGGAGGAGCGGCGGCCGGTGCTGTCGACCGTGATCGAGGGAGCCACCCACTTCTCGCTCCTGGCGGAACACGCCAACGCCGTCACGTCGGCCCTGCTCGCTCCTACGATGCGCCCATGAGTACTCGTCGTCTGGCCGAACTGCGGGCCCCCGATGTCGCCGAGCTGCTGTCGCCGTCGTCGATCCTGATCCAGCCTGTCGGCGCCATCGAGCAGCACGGCCCCCATCTCCCGTTCAACACCGACCTCGTCGTCGCCGATTCGGTGTCGTCGGCCCTCGTCGATCGCCACGGCGACGAGCACGACCTGTGGCTGCTGCCGCCGCTGGCGTACAGCAAATCCAACGAGCACGCCTGGTCGGCGGGGTCGATCTGGCTCGGCCCCGAGACGTTGCTGGCCGTGCTCGACGACCTGGGTCGGTCGCTCGCCAAGCTCCCCACCCGGCGGCTGGTGTTCCTCAACGGCCACGGCGGGAACTCGTCGCTGCTCAACGTCGCCTGTCGCGAGCTCCGGCTGCACTACGACCTGCTCACGTTCCTGGCCCACCCCGGCGTGCCACCCGACCAGGGCGGCCCGACCCGAGAGGACGAGGAGGGCATGGGCGTTCACGGCGGGCACAGCGAGACGTCGATGATGCTCCACCTGCGGCCCGACCTGGTCGACATGAGCGTCGTCCACCGCAAGATCCCCGAGTCGCTGATCGGCAATCAGCACGTGCGCTTCGGTGGCCCGATCAGCTTCGGTTGGCTCAGCAACGACTGGGGTGACGAGGGCTTCATCGGCGATCCCACCACCGCCTCGGCCGAGTTCGGCAAGGAGCTGTTCGACGCCTCGGTGACCACCCTGGCCAAGGCGATGGCCGAGGTGGCGGCCTACGACGTCGGCTGAGCGCCCTGTTCAGGGCCCTGTCGGGCCGGAATGGGGGGCGAATCGGCCCCGTTGGTACGCCTTCCGGGCGGTACTGCTCACCGCTCGATGCGTGCCGCTCCATCGACAGGGGCGGTAGCTTGGTCGGCGGGGCAGCATCGGAGGGGACAACTGATGCACGACTTGCTCGACCGTCTTCCCGTCAAACCAGGGCGGTTCGTCTTCATAGCACTGGGTCTGGGGATGCTGATCGCCCTCCCCTTCATGGACGGTTGGTTCCGGGGAGACCCTGAGGCCACGACGACCTCGTCCACCATCCCACCCGACGGTGACGACGGTGGCCGGATCTCGGCCGAGGAGGGCACGGCGGAGATGAGCGCCGCCAGCTCGCAGTTCGTCCAGCTCGTTCCGCCGCAGTCGGGCGATCTCATCGGCGCCCGTGATCTGCCCTCGCAGGACCGCCACATCCTGGCCGGCTGTGAGGAGGCGGTGGCGATCCAGGCGCCGGCCAACGACCTGGCGTCGGTCGTGTCGGGCTCCGAGCCGGGCACGTGTTTCTCCCTCGCCGCCGGCGAGTACCGGTTCAGCGGGGTCGTGCCCAAGGACTACATGACGTTCCTCGGTTCCGGTCGGGACGAGGTGGTCGTGGTCGGCGACGGAGGCAAGGAGAACGCCTTCAGCGGAACCGCCCACAGCGTCACCATCGCCCAGATGACCTTCCGAGACTTCACCGGCAACGGCGGCGAGAAGCTCCAGGAGCAGGCTCCGATCCGAGGGACCCGGGGGATCTGGCTGAGCGACCGGGGTGAGATGGCCACCGACTGGCTCATCGAGGACATCGTCGCGTCCGACAACGCAGCCAACGGCCTCTTCCTCGGCGACCACTTCACCGTGCGCAACAGCGTCTTCAACGGGAACGGCATCGCCGGTATCGGCGGCAGTGAGCTGGTTGGCGGGCTCCTCGTGGGCAACCAGGTGTTCGGCAACGGTGCGAACCAGGCCTCCGGCGCCCTGATCAACGGCGCCGGTATGAAGTTCACCGGGGCCGGCACCCCCGAGGCACCCCTCGTGGTGTCGGCCAACGAGGTCTACGAGAACATCGACAACGGCATCTGGTGCGACATCGGCTGCAACGGGTTCGAGGTGATCGACAACTTCATCCACGACCACCGGAGCCGGGCGGTGATGATCGAGCTGTCGAGCAACACCTACATCGCCGACAACCTCATCGTCGACTCCAACACCTGGACCGACTACGGACGCGATTTCAACGCCGGTGCCATCACCGTGGCCGAGTCGTCCAACAGCCTGGTCGAGGGCAACTACATCGACGGGGCCAAGTCCGGGATCATCGTCCGCCAGACCCGCCGCCCCGGTCCGAGCGAGGGCTTCCTCAACAACTACCAGGGGGTCACGTTCGTGGCCGCCGACATCGTGGTGCGGGACAACTCGATCCGTGACACCGAGGCCATGGGCGTCTCCACCGGGGTGACCGGTAACGGCCTCATCAACGACCTGGGGTCGATCCGCTTCGAGGGCAACAACTACGCCGGGGCCTCGGGAATGGCGTTCTGGTGGGCGGGCCAGACCCGCCTGAGCTACGACGCCTGGCTGGCGGCCGGGCGCGATGGCGGCGGTGGCACCTCGGTGGGTGAGCCGCCGGTGTGGCCACCGGAGCCCGAGCCGATCGTGGCCGACGCCACCGGCACCGGCGCCGACACCGGGGACGGCTGATCGCGCCTTCCCGGTCGGCCGGTCGCCGCCCAACCCCCCCACCGGGATGGACGGGATCAGCCGAGCCGGAAGGTGGCGCTGCCTCGGGAGAACAGCTCGCACTTGGCGTTCATCCGCAATCCGGTGGCATCGGCCGGCAGCTCCCACACCACGAGGCCTCGCCGTGACGCCCCGGGGGCGATCTCGCCACTGGGCCGGGCCACGTCGGTCTCCACCCAGAACTCCTGATCGAACGTCCGGTTGAGGCCGTCCTGCACGTCGAAGCACGTGACCGGGACGAGGTCGAAGGGCTCGGTGCCGATGTTGTAGACCTCGGGATCGACGGCGACCCAGCGGTTGCCGGCCCGGGGCTCGCCAACGCCCCGGCCGTTGTCGAAGGGGTCGGTCACGGTGTGGATCATGTACTCCAGGTCGCCGAGGGCCACCCGGTCACCGATGGCGAAGTCGGTCTGGGCGGTCGAGGTGCCGTCGTCGTTGACCAGGGCCGCCTCGTTGGTGCGACAGGCGCTCAGGCCGACCACGGCCACGAGGGCGAGGACGACGAGATGGCGCCACGGCGTGGTGCGAGTGGGCTGGTGATCGGTGGGCATCGGTTCGTCTCCCGGCGTCGAGCGCTCTACACGCTGACGGTACGACGCCGCCCGATTTCGGGAAATGGGGTCCGGGGGCCCACCGAGTTGCGCGGGGGACGCGCAACCTTGTGGGGTCTCCGGGTCAGCTCATCTCGACGAACTCGACCCAGTTGCCGTCCGGGTCCTCGACCATGCCGATGGTGACGCCGGGGCGGATCTCGGTGACGGGGACGGCCACCGTCACCCCGGCCGCCTCGCAGGCGGCCATGATCGGGCGGAGGTTGGTCACGATCATGGTGAAGTAGCGCATGCCCGTCCGACCGGCGATGCCGCCCCGGCCGTGTTCGGTGGGCTCGTCGCTGAGCTTGACCAGCTTGATGAGGGACTCGCCGCAGTTGAGGCGGTGCATGGTTCCGCCGCCGGCGATCGGCATCGGGATGTCGGCCACGTGCTCGAAGCCGAGCAGGTCCCGGTAGAAGGCCAGCGACCTCTCGCTGTCGGTGATGACGATCCCGAGATCGATGGACGGCTTGGCCAGCTCTACGGTCATGGCGTCACGGTAGTGGGGAGCCCCGGGCCGGTGCCTCCCGGATCGACGGGTGGATCGAGCGCGGCGGTCACCTCGTCGCTACCGTCGACCGCCATGCAGTGGGCGACGTTGCGGGATCGACTGATCGGGGGAGCGTTGGCGGTGGCCGCGTTGGCGGTGGCCGCCATGTGGCTCCCGTGGTTCCGTTCCGGCGAGGCGGCCAAGAACAGCTTCGACGCCTTTCGTGCGGCCCAGATCCTCGGCATCGAGTGGGTGTCGCCGTTCCGTGTGGTGTGGTTCCTGGTGCCGGTGGTGGTCCTGGCCGCCGGGTGCCTGCTCGCCTTCCGTCGGCGCGGTTGGGCGGCCGCCGCCGTGTTGGTGGCATCGGTGTTGTTGGCTGCGTTCGGCGTGTTGGCCCTGGTCTCGATCGGTGTCTTCCCGGGCTCGGTCGTGGCCACCGTGGCCGGCGTGGGGGCCGCCGCCCTGGCGGGGTGCGGAGTCCTCGTCGCCGATGTCGCTTACGATTCACGTCGCACGTACTAGGTAGGTAATGCGGAGGGGCGATATGTCGGGTAGCGAGCCGTACGACGGCCAGGGATCGTCAGCGGACGGGGAGGACCCGTCGCAGCACCCGCCGCACCGCCCCGATCAGCCGCCGCCCTACCAGCCGCCGCCGGAGGAGACCCAGGCCGCCCCCGACCAGTGGTCCCAGCAGCCGACCGAGGCCGCCCCGCCCTATCAGCAGCCGCCGTCCCAGCCCACCGAGGCCGCCCCCGGCCAGTGGCAACAGCCCCACCAGCAGCAGCCGCCCCACCAGCGGCCCGATCAGCAGCCGCAGCAGTACCAGCAGCCCCCTCACCAGTCGTCGGCTGCCGGGGCGACGCCCGACTACTGGCAGCAGCCGCCGCCCTACCAGCAGCCCGGCCAACACCCGCAGCCCCCGCAGCCGGGCCAGCCCGGTCAGACCGGTCAGCCTCAGGAGTACAGCGGCCAGCCCCAGTATCAGCAGCCGGGGCACCCACCGCAGTATGAGCAGTCGGGGCACCCACCCCAGTACCAGCAGCCCAGCCTGCAGCCGCCGCAGTATCAGCAGCCCGGCCTGCAGCCGCCGCAGTATCAGCAGCCCGGCCAGCAGCCGCCGCAGTCCCAGCAGCCCGGCCGGCCTCAGGAGTACGGCGGCCAGCCGCAGTACCAGCAGCCGGGCCGGCCTCAGGAGTACGGCGCCCAGCCCCAGCACCAGCCGCCCCCGCAGTACGGGGGCCGGCAGCCGGGGCAAGCGCCGCAGTATCAGCAGCCGGGGCAGCAGCCGCAGTATCAGTCGCCGCAGTATCAGCAGCCGGGGCAGCCGCAGTACGGCTACCAGTCCGATCAGTCGCAGTACGGCCAGTACCAGCCTCAGGGTTCCAGAGCGGCTACGGCGAGCCGGGCGGTGCCGGCGCACCCGGTGGCCCGATCGGGGTGCAGAGCACCACCGGCGGTTCGGTGTCGAGGGGGCCGATTCTGGCTCGCGTCGGTCTCGTCGTGACGGTGCTGGCCGTGCTCGGGGTCGGCGTGTTCGCCGTGTCCCGGGCCCTGTCCGGTCCGACCGGGGCCGACACGCCGGAGGAGGCGGCAGCCCAGCTCTTCGTGGCCCTCGACAACGAGGACCCCCTGGGCGTGGCCGAGATCGCCCTGCCCGGCGAGCGGGAGAGCATCCTCGAGCCCGGCACCGATCTCATCATCGAGCTGGCCCGCCTCGACTTCCTCGACGAGTCGGCGGTCGAGGACGACGAGGTGCAGAACATCACCGGTCTCGAGATCGATGTCCCGGCCGAGGGCGAACCCGGGGCCCTCACCTTCGAGGTGGTGGAGCAGCCCGGCTCCGAAGGGCGCCTGCACTGGGTCACCGTCACCGACGGGGTGATCACCACGACCTTCGACCCGACCATCTTCCAGGACGCCCTCGGCGAGCAAGCCTCGTTGTACGCCGACCCCGACCCGGGCGGCATCGAGACCGAGACCATCGATCTCGGCGAGGAGTATGAGTTCGGCACCCCGCTGGAGTTCGCCGTCGTCGAGCAGGACGGCTCGTACTACGTGAGCTTCTGGTACACGGTCGCCGGCTTCGCCAACGGCTTCGAGCCGCCGATCCTGTCGCAGGCCCTCCAGCCGGTCGGGGCCGAGAGCGCCGAGCAGGCCGCCGTCCAGCTCCTGGAGAACGTCATCGGCCTCGATGCCGCCGGGACGCTGTCGATGATGGACCCGGTGGAGTTCGGGGCGGCCTACGACTACTGGGCCTCCTACGGGCCCGACCTCTCCCGGTCGTGGGACGATTCCCGCCTCACCGCCGCAGCGGAAGGGGTGACCTGGGAGGTCGTGTCCGCCGAGGCAAGCTCGTCGTCCCGCAACGGGCGGCAGGTCGCCACCTTCGATCAGGTGGTCCTCCGCATCGTCGGCACGGAGGCCCCCAACGACTTCGACGTCACCATCGACCTGAGCGGTGACGGCATCAGCATCGACGGGACCATCCAGGGCGAGCCGCTCTCCATCATCGTCAACTCGACGAGGGCCGCGGGGTCCGGTGTGCTCGATGGCGAGGCGTTCGAGTTCGAGTTCGATTTCGACACGCTCGAAGGGTCCGGTTTCATCGGTCAGGATCGGCTGAGCTCCCGCCGCGAAGGCGATTGCGTGATCGTCGAGAGCAGCGAGAGCATCGACACCCTGTGCGAGGAAGACCTCGGCATAGGGACCGCCGAGGCCCTCGATCTGCCAGGCGACTACCTCGATCTCTACGCCGACGTGGTGGCCCCCGGACTCACGGTGGTCGAACGGGACGGTCGTTGGTACGTCAGCGGGATGCCCACCATCCTCTACGCCTACGTCGACTTCCTGAAGGCGGTCGACGAAGAGGAACTCCAGCAGTTCCTCGAGCGCTACGAAGAGGTTCTCGACGCCGAACTCGGCGAGTTCGAGTTCTAGTCCGCACGGCTCATCGTCCCCCGGCGAATCTTTCTGCTCGGGGCGGGAACCGCAGGAACCTGGTACTCGTTAAGCTCCTCAACGAGAGGGAATTGGAGCGGAACTTTGGCGGAGTTCGTCGAAGCCGCGGTCAGCTTTCCCGCGGTCGTGTGGACCGTGGCGCTGGCCGTGAGCGTGGGCTATTGGTTGCTGTCGACCGCGTTGATCGGCGACAGCGACGTGGAGGTCGATGCCGAGGGCGGCGGCTTCTCGGGCGGCGTCGCCGACGCCCTCGGGCTGGGCCACGCCCCGATCAGCATCGTCGTCACCGTCCTGTCCGCCATCGGTTGGCTGGTCACGATGTTGGCCGTCTCGGTCGCCGGCTCCACCTCGACCGTGGTCGGTGTCGGGCTGCTCATCGCCTCGCTGCTGGTGGCGGGATCCGTCACCGGTCGGGTGTCGCGCCTACTCGGCCCGCTGTTCGCCGAGAACCAGGGCATCGACCGCGATCATCTGATCGGTCGGACCTGCACGGTGCGCACCGGTCGGGTCGACACCGAGTTCGGTCAGGCCGAGGTGATCGACGGCGACGGGGCCGCCCACGTCATCCAGGCCCGGTGTCTGGAGGCCAATGAGCTGACGGCGGGATCCAAGGCGCTCGTCGTCGACGTACAAGACGGTGTCTTCGTGATCGACCCCGACCTGTCGTGGGCCGGCGATGACTAGTCGCCCGTCCCCCCGTCGTACTTCCTCTCCATCCCACCCCACCCGAAAGGCACGTACCAGGTCATGCCAGCTGCACTGATAACCATCCTCGTCTTCGTGGTGATCGCCATCCTGGTGATCTTCATCATCGCCTTCGCCGTGACCCGGCTCTACCGGAAGGTGCCGCAGGGCAAAGCCCTGGTCGTGTCGACCGTGCGCAATGTGCAGGTGTCGTTCGTCGGTCGTGTGGTGTTCCCGATCATCCACAAAGCGGAGATCATGGACATGACGGTCAAGACGATGACCGTCGAGCGCAACGGCGCCCTCGGTCTCGTCTGCGCCGACAACATCCGGGCCGACATCCGGGTCTACTTCTATGTGCGGGTCAACAAGACCCAGAGCGACGTGATCCAGGTGGCTCAGGCCATCGGCTGTGAGCGGGCGTCGGACCCGGCTCTGCTGGCCGAGCTGTTCGACGCCAAGTTCAACGAGGCGCTCAAGACCGTCGGCATGCAGATGGAGTTCCAGGAGCTCTACAACCAGCGGCAGCGGTTCCGCGATGCCGTGATCGAGATCATCGGCTCCGACCTCAACGGCTACGTGCTCGACGACGTGGCCATCGACGAGATCGAGCAGACCCCGATCACCCAGCTCGATCCGGACAACATCCTCGACGCCCAGGGCATCCGCAAGATCACCGAGATGAACGAGGATCAGCACGTCGCCACCACGGTCGCCTCCGAGGACGAGCGGAAGCGGATCACCGAGAAGAAGGTGGAGACCGACAAGGCGGTGCTCGACCTGGAGCGGGAGCGGGCCGAGGCCACCGCCCGTCAGCACCGGGAGATCGCCGTGGTGCAGGCCACCGAGCAGGCCGAGACGGCCCGGGTGACGGCCGAGCAGCGCAAGCTGGCCGAGATGGCCCGCCTCGCCACCGACGAGGAGGTCGAGGTCCGGGAGAAGAACAAGGAGCGCGAGGTCGAGATCGCCGATGAGGTGCGGCGCCAGGCGTCGAAGGTGGAGGCCGAGCGGGCCGACACCGAGATCGCCAAGGCCCAGGCCGAGCGCGAGGCGATGACGGTGGAGGCCGAGCGGACGGTGGAGGAGCAGAAGCTCGAGATCGCCGCCATCCGTCGCGACCGGGTGGACCGGGAGTACGGCGTTGCCGAGCAGGTCGAGCGCACCCGCACCCTCGAGGTGGTTGAAGCGGCCCAGCGCGAGAAGGAGGCCACGGTGATCGCGGCGGAGGCCAGCGCCGAGGAGGAGTTCCTCTCGATCACCAAGAAGGCCGCGGCCGAGCGCCAGGCGGCGGAGGAAGCGGCCGACGCGGCCAAGGTGACGGCATCGGCCAACCGGGCCGCCGCCGAGGATCAGGCCGCGGCCGATCTCAAGACGGCCGAAGGCACCCGGGCCACCACCGGCGCCGCCGGTCTGGCCGAGGCCGATGTGTTGACCGCCAAGGCGGACGCCGACAAGGCGGCCGGCCTGGCCCAGGTCGAGGTGGACGCCGCCCGCATCGGGGTCATCAGCGCCACCGGCACGGCTGAGGCGGAGGCCACCATGGCCAAGGGCCAGGCCGACGCCTTCGCCGCCGGCGAACTGCTTCGCCAGCAGGGCGAGGGCGAGAAGGTGAAGGCCGAGGCCGCCGCCATGATGGAGGAGTCCGGTCGAGGCCACGCCGAGTACATGGCCCGCCTGGAGGTCAACAAGGCGATCGAGATCGAGCGCATCACGGCCGATGCCGAGGTGGGCAAGCTCGACGCCGAGGCTCGGGCCGAGGCGTTCAAGCAGGCCTCGTTCGACATCGTGGGCGGCGCCGACGATTTCGTCGACGCCATCACCGCCTCCGCCACCCACGCCCGGCGGGTCGACCGCCTGGTCGGTGACTCCGACGTGCTCACCGGTGTGCTCAACGGCTACGTCGACGGCGAGGGCGACCTGATCGCCGAGCTGTCGCGGATGGTGCAGGGCTTCGGAGCCGACGGGGCCCGCGACACCGCCGTCGCCGCCCTGCTCGGCCGACTGGCCGCCAGTGACGACCCGAAGGCGGCCATCGAAGCCGCCCTCGGCTCGGCGGCTCGCCTCGGGGCCGGTGCCTCCGTCGACGGGGCCGTCGACGTCAAGGAGGGCTGATGACCGACGGGGCACCGTCGGAACCGGTCGCCACCGGCACCTACGACCTGCTCCTCAGCCGCCTCACCGCGGCGGCCGAGGAGCTTGCCACCCGGGCCGAGAGCCTCAACCGGCGACGGACCGAGGCCTTCGGCTCCTCCACCCTGGAGGTCATCGCCACCAATCGGGTGCGGACGGCGACCGCCGTCGTGCCCCGGGACGTGGCCGCCGTCGGCGATCAGCTGCTCCTCGGCTACAACGCGCCGGTACGGGCCACCGGTGAGATGCGCCCCGAGGACGTGTTCGGCGTCCACGGCTTCTCCTTCAGCGACGGAGACGGCGACGGCGATGGCAGCGGCGATGGCGCCGATGGCGTCGATGGTGACGGCGTCGGGGAACCCCGCGGCGGGGAACCCGGCCGGGTTCCGCAGGTCGACATCGCTCCCAACCCGGGCGGGTTGGCGGATTCGGTCCTCGACGACGAGCGCTTCCGGTCGGACTTCGCCCACCTCTTCACCTACTACAAGCAGGCCCGCCTCCAGCAGCTGTACCGGGCCGGCGACAAGCTGCTGGCCGTCTTCCGCACCGCCCGCAGCGCCACCAGCCTCGTCGTCATGCGGTGGCAGATCACCCACGGCCGCCTCTACTACGTCGACGACAAGGGCGACCGCGACCATCGGTTCCTGCCACCGACCGAGCTGACGTGGACCGCGGCCGGCCGCGACGACAACCACGACGGCGAGTTCTTCCTCGTCGCCGACCGGGTGTTGCTCTCGCCCCGCCGGGGCAAGGTCCGCATCATGCTCGACGACGGCACCGCCGGGCACCGCCCGCTGCTGGAGGAGACCGTCGAGCGGGAGCAGACCCTGGAGGACTGCGCCCTGGCCTACACCGTGCTCGGCGATCTGGTCCTGCTTCGGCTCAGGCCCTACACCGAAGAGGCCGACCGCTACTACGTGGTCAACCTGCTGGTCGACTCCGCCGTCCGCCTCGACGCCATCGGCGCCGCCTTCCGCGAGCTGCCCAACCGTCAGGGCCTGATCTTCCCCTCCGGCGTCTACCTCCGCACCGGGGAGGAGCGCCTGTTCGACTTCAACGTCGAGGGCATGGAGCTGCAGGAGATCGTCACCTCGCCCAACGGTGAGGACGTGCTCTACGTGTTCCACGAGAACGAGGGCGGTCGCTCGATCCTGCTGCCCTACAACCTGGTCCGCCAGGACGTCGTCAACCCGATCTGGTGTCACGGCCACTGCCTGTTCGACGACGGCCGCATGGTGGTGTTCCGGGAGGAGGCCGAGCCGGTCACCGTCCACCCGATCCAGGTGTGGGACACCCCGTTCTGCTCCGCCGAGTACTACGCCTCCCAACCGCACGACGCCGGCCCCCTCAACCGCATCGGCAACGCCGACCTGGTGTCGGGCATCGGCGACGCCCTGGCTCTGCGACGCCTGATCCGCGACGTCGCCCCGTCCACCGCGACCTTCGCCGATGTTATCTCCCAGGCCGGCCGGGTGCTCGACACCCACCAGCACTGGTACGCCTCGTCCGACGTCGGTGACCTGGCCGCCCCCACCCGCGACGTGCGCACCGTGGCCGAGGAGATCATCGGCCAGTTCGAGCAGGTGCAGGAGATCCGGGCCGCGGCCGCCGCCGAGCTCGACGCCGCCGCCACCGAGCAGCAGGACCTGATCCGCGCCCTGCGTCAGGCTCCGCCCGCCACGGCCGCCGCCTTCATCGCCACCCTGTCGGAGATCCGCATCCACCTCGGTCGGTTGCTGACCCTTCGGGATCAGCGGGAGATCGACACCGACCGGCTCGACGGCCTGGTCGGTAGCGCCGAGGAGCAGCTGGCCACGGTGGCCGCCGAGGCCGCCGAGCATCTGGCCTCCGACGGCGCCTTCGCCCACTACGGCGAACAGTTCGACGCCCTCACCACCCGCCTCGGCGGGGTGACCACGGCGGCCGAGGCCGGCGAGCTGCTGGCCGAGACCGACCAGGTGGCCGCCGACCTCGATCTGGTCACCGCCACCGTCGGCGACCTGGAGATCGACAACCTCCCCGTCCGCACCGCCGTCCTCGAACAGGTGGCCCAGGTCGCCGCCGGGCTCAATCAGGTCCGGGGCCGTATCGAAGCCCGCCACGACACCCTGGTCGAGGCCGAGCACGGCGCCGCCTTCACCACCGAGCTCGGGCTCCTGGCCCAGGCCCTCACCACCAGCCTGGCCCGGGTCGACACCCCCGAGGAGTGCGACGACACCCTGACCCGGCTGCTCGGTCAGCTCGAAGCACTGGAGACCGCCGCCCCCCGCACCGAGGCCCAGCTGGCCGAGCTGGCCGCCCGGCGGGATCAGGTGGAGGAGACGATCGGGGCCAAGCGCCAGCGTCTGGTGGAGGACCGCCTCCGCCTGGCCGACCAGCTGGCCTCGGCCGCCCGTCGCAACATCGACCGGCTGGCCTCCCGGGCCGCCGAACTGACGACGGCGGCCGAGGTGGCGGGTTTCTTCGCCGCCGACCCGGCGGCCCAGCGGGCCCGGAGCCTGATCGACCAGCTGCGTGAGCTGGGCGAGGCCGTCCGGGCCGACGAGCTGCAGTCGGCGCTCGGTCGGGCCGGTGACGACGCCCAGCGGGCGCTGCGGGACCGGTTGGAACTCTACGACGGTGATCAGGTCCGCTTCGGCGAGCACCGCTTCTCGGTCGACGCCCGAGCCCGCAACCTCACCATCACCCCGGTGGGCGACGGCCTGGAGGCGGCCCTCACCGGAACCGATCTCCGCATCCCGCTCGACGATCCCGCCCTCACCGCCCACCGCGACCGGTGGAACGACCCGCTCCCGTCGGAGACCCCGCAGCTGTACCGCTCGGCCTTCCTGGCCGCCGAGCTGTTCGCCAACCGGCGGGCCGACGTCGTCGCCGCCCTCGCCGCCGGCCAGGGTGCCCGCACCGCCGAGGCCACCGACCGGGCCCTGCTCGACCTGGTGCACGCCGAGATGGCCGATCGGCTCGACGAGGGCTACGACCGGGGCGTCCACGACCTCGACACCGTCCGCCTGCTCGTCGGCATCGCCTCAGCCGCCGCCGACGCCGGGCCGTTGCTCACCCCGGGTCCGACCCGGGCGGCGGCGATGCTCGCCTGGTTCGAGGCCCATCCCGAGGGGCGCGCCCGCTGGGAGGCCCGGGGCCGGGCCCTGGCCGAGGTCGACGCCGACACCACGGAGCTGGCCGCCGCGGCCGCCGCCGACTTCGCCATCGACGAGGCCGCGGCCACCTACCTGCTGGTGGAGTTGGCCCGCATCGACGGCGCCGGAGGTCTGCGCTTCGGCGTGGAGAAGCGGGTGGACGCTCTGGCCGCCAGGCTGCGCAAGACGCCGGCGGTGGCCAAGGCCCGCACCCACCTCCTCGGGGGTGACCGGCCCGACGTCGCCGGCCTCCGCTCGGTCATGGCCGACCTGGTGGCCGCCGGCGCGGACGACGCCGGGCTCGGTCACGCCGTGCCCGAGCTGTCGGCCCTCGTGTGTCTGCCCGACGTGGCCGTCGACGTGGTGGGCGACGTCGAGCTGACGATCGAGGTCGACGGGCTGATCGGTCGCCACCCCACGGTGGTCGACGGCCGGTTCGAAGGGCGGATCGACGAGCTGCTCGATGCCGCCGCCGCCCACCGGCGGGACGTGGTGCCCTCCCACAAGACGTTCTCGGCCGAGCGCCGCCGGGCGATCGCCGAGGTGGCCGACACCCTGCGCCTCGACGACATCGAGCCCCGGGTGCCCGAGGGCTTCGTCCGCAACCGCCTGATCACCGACGTGTACCTGCCGCTGATCGGGGCCAACCTCGTCCGCCAGATCGGCGGGGCCGGGGACACCACCGGCCAGCGGTCGGGTCTGCTGATGCTGCTGTCGCCCCCGGGCTACGGCAAGACGACCCTGGTCGACTACCTGGCCGACCGCCTGGGCATGGCCCTGGTCAAGATCTCCGGCCCCAGCCTCGGCCACGACGTGACGTCGCTCGACCCCGGTCAGGCCCCCAATGCCGCCGCCCGCCAGGAGCTGGAGCGGATCAACATGGCCTTCGCCCTCGGCACCAACGTGATGTTGTACGTCGACGACATCCAGCACACCAGCCCAGAGCTGCTCCAGCGGTTCATCTCGCTGTGCGACGCCCAGCGCCGGATCGACGGGGTGTGGCAGGGTGCGCCGACCACGTTCGATCTGCGGGGCAAGCGCTTCGCCGTCGTCATGGCCGGCAACCCCTACACCGAGTCGGGCGAGCGGTTCCGGATACCGGACATGCTGGCCAACCGGGCCGACACGTTCAATCTGGGCGACGTGGTGGGCGGGGAGAACGGCGAGCTGTTCGCCCTGTCCTACCTGGAGAACTCGCTGACGGCCAACCCGGTCTCGGCCGTGCTGGCGGGGCGGGAGCGGGCCGACATCGAGCTGTTCCTCCGGGCGGCGGCGGGGGAGCCGCTCGACGAGTCACGCCTCAGCCACCCCTACTCCTCGGCTGAGGTGGCCGACATCGTCGCCCTGCTCGGCCATCTGCGGGCGGTGCAGGAGGTCGTGCTCGCCGTCAACCGGCAGTACATCGCCTCCGCCGCCACCGACGCCGACTATCGGACCGAGCCCGCCTTCCTGCTCCAGGGCTCCTACCGCAACATGGTGCGCATGGCGGCCCGACTGCTGCCGGCCATGACGGCCGCCGAGGTGGCGGCCGTGATCGACGACCACTACCAGGCCGAGGCCCAGTCGCTCACCGGCGACGCCGAGGCCAACCTGTTGCGCCTGGCCGATCTCCGAGGGGTGATGACCGACGATCGGCGCCTGCGGTGGGAGGAGATCCTCGAGGTGTTCGGTCGCCAGCAGCGGCTGGGTCGGACCGACGATCCCGCCATCCAGGCCGCCGGTCTGGTGGCCGACGCCATCGGCAAGCTGGCCGAGCGCCCCTGACCGTCGGCGGTATCCGCCCACGGCATCGTCACCCCAGGTGGCGACCCGTCTCCGCCGACCGGCCCAAACCGGGCTCTGTCCCCTTGCTTCGGTCTGATAGGTGGCATATCGTGTCATTAGACGGCACGGAACATCTCTTGAGGGTCTCCACAATCCCCTCGACAGCGTCGGGTCGTCGCCGGTGGGGGCGAGGGATGCGGCAAACCCGCTCTCACCGGTGGACGCCGCCGGCGGCGCACGGCGGCCTGGTCGGCGGAAGGCGGAACCGGGCGGTCGGCGCTCAGGTCGGCCGCTCGGCCGCCACCAGGCGGCAGGCCAGTTCGAGAAGCAGTCGTTCGTCGGGATCGTCGAGGTCGACCGCGAGCCGGTCGGTGATGCGCTCGATCCGATAGCGGATGGTGTTGCGGTGCAGGTGGAGGGTGGCGGCCGTCGACGACACGTTGCGGCCAGAGGCCAGGTAGGTCCGCAGCGTCTCCAATGACTCCGCCGCCCGCTGGGGGCTTTGGTCGAGGAGGGGGGCCAGCAGTTCGTCGACGACCGAGCGGATGCCGTCGATCTCGGCCCACTGGAGCAGGGCTCGCCCGAACCCCAGGCGGTCGAAGAACTGGGGCTGATTCGGTCGGCGGTGGTCGCGGGCCGACCGCACCGCCGTCGTCGCCTCGTTGACGCTGGTCCGCAGCCCGGGGAGGCCCGGATGCGGCGTTCCCACCCCGACGTGGAGCTCCAGGGAGCCGAGCGCCGGTCGGGCTTGATCGACGGCCCTGGTGGCGGCTTCGGCCACGTCGCGACTGATCAATTCGCCATGCGAGGTGGTGCGGCTCGACAGGAGCACGACCGAGGTGGCGGTGCCGGCCCGGGTCCAGACGCCGTCGACCCGACGGGCCCCTTCGAGCAGCAACTCGGCGATGCGCTGCTGGGCCCGATAGGTCGACACCGCGGCCTCGGAGGTGGTGGCGGACGAGGCCGTCGGATCCTGACAGTCGACCCGGATCGCACAGTGTGACCCGTCGAGGGGGAACCCGGCCCGGCGCAGTCGACCGGCGGCGTCGGCCCAGGTGCCGACGTCGCTCAGCAGGATCTCGTTGATCAGCTCCGATCGGGTGGCCTCCGGCAGCTCGCGGGCGTCGAAATCGGCCTGGAGGACGGTCTCGATGTGGCGGGCCACGTGGGACAGCACCGAGTCGAGCAGGGCGCTTCCCGCCGCGCCCTCGACCACGAGGTACCAGCGGATCACGCCCTGCACCCGGATCGGTCGGTCCCGGTCGTCGTGCGGCGTGCGCGACAGGTGGGTCGGGCGGCCGAGGGTCCGCTCGACGTGGCCGAGCAGCTCGTCGATGTCGGCGGCGCCCGCGCAGTCGGCCGTGGCGTCGACCAGCCGCTCGAGTGCGGCCAGCTCGGCCTGTTGGCTGCCCCGGCTGAGATCCCGAAGCAGCACGGCGAGGGAGGCGACGTCGTGTCCGGGGGCGAGGGTGGCCAGCGCGATACCGGCGTTGGCCAGCACCCGGCGGCCGGTGGCGCCGGGCGAGCCGCCGACGATGGCGGCCACGCCATCCCCCGCCCGCCCGACGGCGAGATCGAACCGGTAGCCCGACACCGCCCGGTGCAGGGACGGGTCGAGTACCACCAGATCGCCGGCCTCGGCCGCCTCGATGGAGGCCAGGTCGCTGGCGGCCTGGACGCGGGTGACCGGGTTGGCGGCGAAGCGAGCCGAGTCGGGGTCGAGGGCGACGGCGTCGGCCAGGGCCGAGAGCGGCACGGCGGTGGTGATCGAGCCGCCGGTTCCCGCCGGGCCTGTCGGTTGTGTGACGTCCGCCATGGCAGAACCGTATCGTTTTATGCAGAGTGCACAAGAACGGCCGGCGATTCGTGGAGACGACTGAAGACGGCGACGGTGCGCCGATCTAGCGTCATCGGCGTGATGCAGATCGGAGAACAGGAGCTGGACTGGCTGACGCTCGGCGCCGCCGTCTTCGGGGCCGGCGGCGGTGGCGACCCGCTGCTCGGCAACCTGATGGCCCGCCGGGCGCTCGAGCAGTCGGGGCCACTCACGCTGGTGGACCTCGACGAACTCGACGACGACGACCTGATCCTGCCGGCGGCCATGGTCGGCGCTCCCACCGTCATGGCCGAGAAGTTCGCCTCCGGCGATGAGGGCGAACGGCTGCGGGCGGCGATCGAACAGCAGCTCGGTCGCCGGGTCGCCGCCTATTCGAGCGGCGAGCTGGGCGGGATCAACGGGGTGCTCCCCCTCACCTGGGCCGCCCGCAGCGGGCTCCCCGTCGTCGACTGCGACCTGATGGGCCGGGCCTTCCCCGAGCTGCAGATGACCACGGCCGCCATCGCCGGCATCGACATCAGCCCGGTGGTGATGACCGACGAGCGGGGCAACATCGTCTCGTTCACCACGGTGACGGCCAAGTGGGCCGAGACCCTGGTCCGCACCGTGGTCGGGGCCATGGGTGGCGAGGCCTCGATGTGCCTCTACCCGATGACGGTGGCCCAGGCCAAGAAGGCCGCCGTGCCCCGGTCGATGAGTCGGGCCATCGAGGTCGGTCGCCTGCTGCTCGAGGCCACCGACGACCCGATCGCCACCCTGTGCACCGCCGTCGAGGGCTTCGCCCTGGTCGAGGGCAAGGTGGCCGACGTCGACCGTCAGACCACCGACGGCTTCGCCAAGGGCTCGGCCGTGATCGAGGGCACCGGCGCCGACACCGGTCGCCTGCTGCGGATGGAATTCCAAAACGAGAACGCCGTGGTGATGGAGGACGGCAAGGTGCTGGCGATGGTGCCCGACATCATCACCGTGGTCGACGTCCACAGCGCCCGTCCGATCGTCACCGAGCTACTCCGCTACGGCCAACGGGTGGTGGTGATCGCCCTGCCCTGCGACCCCGTGTGGCGCAGCCCCGAGGCCCTCGCCGTCGTCGGCCCCCGGGCCTTCTCCTACGACCTCGACTACGTCCCGGTGGAGGAGATCCATGGCTGAGACGACCCCCGCAAGCGGCTATCGACTCGGCATCGACGTCGGCGGCACCAACACCGACGCCGTCATCCTCGACGGGTCGCTCCAGGTGCTGGCCAAGCACAAGTCGCCCACCACGGCCGACATCGTCGGTGGCATAAGCGACGCCATGGAGGCGGTGCTGACCACGGCCGGCGTCGAGGCCTCGGCCATCGGCCGGGTCATGCTCGGCACCACCCACGCCACCAACGCCGTCCTCGAACGCCGTGAGCTGGCCCGGGTGGCCGTGCTCCGCATCGGGGGTCCGGCCACCTACTCGGTGCCACCCCTGTGGACCTGGCCCGACGATCTCCGCAAGGTGGTATCGGCCGGTGAGGTGATCATCGACGGCGGCTTCGAGTTCGACGGCTCGGAGCAGGTGCCCCTCGACGAGGACGCGGTGCGCGCCTTCGTCAGCTCGCTCGACCCACTGCCCGACGCCTTCGCCGTGGCCAGCGTGTTCGCCCCGGTGTCCGACGCCCACGAGATCCGGGTCGCCGATCTGATCCGGGAGATCCACCCCGACGCCCGCATCTCGCTCAGCGGGTCACTCGGCTCGATCGGCCTGCTCGAGCGGGAGAACGCCTGCGTCCTCAACGCCGCCCTGCTATCGGTGGCCCGAGCCATCGTCGACGGGCTGGGCGACGCCCTGACCCGCCACGAGATGGACGCCGTCCCCTACTTCGCCCAGAACGACGGCACCCTCATGGCCATCGACCGGGTCCTCGACTTCCCGGTGCTCACCATCGGCTCCGGCCCGGCGAACTCGATGCGGGGCGCCGCCCACCTCTCCGGCCACCCCAACGCCGTCGTGATCGACGTCGGCGGCACCTCGACCGACATCGGCGTGCTGGCCTCCGGCTTCCCCCGGGAGTCGGCGGTCCCGGTGGAGATCGGTGGCGTTCGCACCAACTTCCGCATGCCCGACCTGCTGGCGGTAGCCCTCGGCGGCGGCACCGTGGTCGACGGCTCGGGCGAGGGCGGGGCGGTCACCCTCGGCCCCGAGAGCGTCGGCCACCGCCTCACCACCGAGGCGCTGTGCTTCGGCGGGTCGACGGTGACGCTGAGCGACGTGGCCAACCGCACCGGCCGGGCCACGTTCGGCGAGCAGTCGGTCGACACCCTCGACGGCGCCCTGGCCGACCGGGCCTTGGCCGCCGTCGACGACCTGCTGGAGAGCGGCATCGACCGCATGAAGCTGAGTCGCTCCGATCAGCCGGTGATCGCCGTCGGCGGCGGGAGCGTGCTCGTCCCCGACGCGCTGGCCGGCGCCTCCGCTGTGATCCGGCCGAACGATTTCGACGTGGCCAACGCCATCGGGGCCGCCATCGCCTCGGTCAGCGCCGAGATCGACCAGCTGTTCTCGGTGACCGACGACGGTCGTGACGCCGTGATCGCCCGGGCCAAGGAGGAGGCGATCGACGCCGCCGTCGCCATCGGGGCCGACCCCGCCGCCACCGAGATCATCTCGTTGGAGGAGCTGACCATGGCCTACATGACCGACAACATTCTCCGTCTCAGGGTCAAGGCGGCCGGACCCCTGCGATGACCTGAGCGCCCGAATCGATAGACGAACCAGGGAGAGACCAATGCAGACCCTACCGATGAAGCACTGGCGGCGGTGGCTCGCACTGTTGCTGGCCTTGAGCCTTGTGGCCGCCGCCTGTGGCGGCGACGACGAGGACGAGGCCGGCGACGACGCGTCGGCGTCCGCATCGGCGTCGGCCACCGAGGCGGAGGCCGACACCGGCGAGGAGGCCTCCGAGCCGGCCGAGGAGCCCGACGAGGCACCGGCCGACGACGAGCCGGCCGAAGCCGTCCAGATCGCCTACCTGTCGGCCAGCTCGGCCAACACGTGGCTCACGGCGTCGCGCCAGTCGATGGAGAAGGTGGCGGCCGACAACGGCATCGAGATCGTCGAGTTCGACGCCCAGTTCGACCCCGCCCTCCAGCAGCAGCAGTTCCAGGACGCCATCGCCTCCGGGCAGTACGGCGGCATCGTGCTGGTGTCGCTGACGGGCTCGGGCTCGATCCCCGACGTGGAGGCGGCGCTCGACGCCGGCATCGAGGTGGTCGTGCTCAACCAGGTGGTCGGCGACGATCTGACCACGGTCGAGCCGCAGGTCGACGGCATCGCCGCCGCCGTGTTCGAGCCACCCCAGATCCGGGGCGAGCGCATCGGCGATCTGACCCTCCAGGCCTGCGCCGATCTCGATCCGTGCAACGTCGTCTACTTCTACGGCATCCGCGGCGTGCCCCTCGACGAGGCGGTGCGAGCGGGCTGGGACAGCGTGGTCGACGGCTCGGCGGTGACCGTGGTGGCCGAAGCCGAGGGCCAGTACCTCGGGCCCGACGTCGGCCTGGCCGCCATGCAGGACATCCTGGTCTCGAACTCCGAGATCGACGTGGTGATCGGGGCCGACCAGTCGATGCAGGGCGTCGAGCTCGCCCTCGACGAGACCGACGGCTTCGACGACGTGCTGATCATCGGCTTCGGCGGCAGCTCGTACGCCGTCGACGCCGTCACCGACGGACGCTGGTGGGGCGGCCTCTACGGCGCTCCCGCCACCGAAGGTGAGCTGGCCATGGAGGCCATGGTCGACGCCCTGGCCGGTACCGACACCGGCGGCGTCGACCCGGCCCAGTCGGTGCCGAACGGCGGGCTCATGACGCCGGACAACATCGCCGACTTCACACCTCAGTGGGACGGCTGATCTCCGACCATTCCGACTCCACGGCGGTACGGATCGAGTGCCGCGGTCTCACCAAGCGATTCGGTGGGACCGTGGCGCTCGACTCCGTCGACGTGGCCATGGAGCCGGGGACGATCCACGCCCTCGTCGGCGAGAACGGCGCCGGGAAGTCGACACTGGGCAAGGAGCTAGCCGGGGTCCACCAGCCCGACGAGGGTGAGGTGCTGATCGGCGGTGAGGTAGTGCAGCTCCGCTCGCCCAGGGCCGCTCTCGATCGCGGTATCACCATGGTGGCTCAGGAGCTGTCGCTCGTCCCCACCCGCTCCGTGCTCGACAACGTCTTCCTCGGGATCGAGTCGCACCGCCGGGGTGTCCTGTCGATGGGGCAAGCCCGCGGTCGGTTCGCCGAGCTGGCCGAGACCTACGGCATCGACCTCGATCCGACGGTCCGGGTCGGCGCCCTTCCGGTGGCCCAGCAGCAACGGGTGGAGATCCTGCGGGCCCTGGCCCGCGACGCCCGGGTGGTGGTGATGGACGAGCCGACGGCGCGTCTGTCGCACGGTGAGGCCGAAGCGCTTGGCGAGAGCCTCCGGGGCCTGACCGAGCGGGGGGTGACCGTGATCTACGTGTCCCACTTCCTCGATGAGGTGCTGGCCCTGTCGGATCGGGTGACCGTGCTGCGCAACGGCGCCGTGATCCGCACCAGTGCCACCGCCGACGAAGACCGATCGAGCCTGGTCGAGGGCATCGCCGGTCGCCGACTCGACGCCGCCTATCCCGAGCGGAACCCGGTGTCGGCCGAGGCTCCGGTCGTGCTGCGGGTCGAGGGCTTGAGCCGGTCCGGCGAGTTCGAGGACGTCTCGCTCGACGTGCGGGCCGGTGAGATCGTGACCCTGGCCGGCCTGGTCGGCTCGGGCCGGACCGAGGTGGCCCGCACCGTGTTCGGCGCCGCCAGCCCGACGGCGGGGATGATGGAGCTGGCGGGGGAGCGGTACGAGCCGAGTTCGCCCCGCCGCGCCATCGACCGGGGAGTGGCCATGATCCCCGAGTCCCGGCGGACCCAGGGTTTGCTGCTGGGGCGACCGGTCACCGACAACGTGAGCCTGCCCCACCTCGATCGGTTCAGCCGGCTCGGCGTCGTCCGAGGCGACGCCGAGCGGGGCGAGGTGGCGACCGCCGTGGCCGACGTGCAGCTGACCGGCGCCTCGATCGACACCCCGATGTACGGCCTCTCGGGCGGCAACCAACAGAAGTCGCTGTTCGCCCGCTGGCTCGTCGACCCGCCGACCCTGCTGGTGGCCGACGAGCCGACCCGGGGTGTCGACGTCGGATCCAAACGAGCGATCTACGACCTGCTGAAGGAATTGGCCGAGCGGGGCATGGCCATCCTCACCGTCTCGTCCGAAATCGACGAGGTCCTCGGGATCTCACACCGCATCATCGTCATGAAGGAGGGCCGCGTGGTCGGCGAACTCGATGGAGACGGCGCCACCGACGCCGAGCTGATGGCCTTGGCCTTCGGGGTCGACCGGTGACGGCCGAACAGACCGACGCTCCGGCCGCCGACGAGGCGGCCACCGCCATCGACGGTGCCGCCGACGGGACGGGGCCGGGCGATGGCGGCGGTACCGCCGGGGGCGATCTCCTCGGTCGGCTCCGACGATCGGGGCTGGCCGACTACGGCATCGTCTGGGTCACCCTGATCCTGTTCCTGCTGCTGTGGCAGACCTCCGACGTGTTCCTCACCTCGGCCAACCTGCGCAACATCGTCGACCAGCAGAGCCTGATCGTGATCGCCGGCTCGGCCATGACCCTGACCCTGATCAGCGGCAACTTCGACATCTCGCTCTCGGCCATCTTCATCAACGCCAGCATCGGCACCGCCCTCCTCTTCAACGAGACCGAGTCGGCGCTGGTGGCGATCGGCGGTGGCATCGCCCTGGGGGCGGTGTGCGGACTGGTCAACGGCCTGGTGGTGGCCCTCGTCGGCATCAACTCGTTCATCGCCACACTGTCGACGTCGTTCGTCTTCTACGGGATCGGGTTCCTGTTGAGCGAACGGAGCATCATCCGCATCACCGACCGCGACTTCTCCCAGATCGCCCGCGGTCGGGACCTGGGCATCACCAACGCCTCGATCGTGGCCGTCGTCGTGGTGATCGTGTTCTGGTTCGTGCTGGAGCGCACCCGGTACGGGCGGCACCTCTTCGCCGCCGGTGGCAACCCGGAGGCGGCCCGGCTGGCCGGTATCCAGGTGGAGCGGGTGGTGATCTCGTCGTTCGTCCTCACCGGGATCGCCGCCGGTCTGGCCGGGGCCCTCCTCGCCTCCCGCACGCTGACGGCCCAACCCAGCGATGACTTCTCCTTCGTCTTCTCGGTGCTCACCGCCGTGATCATCGGCGGCACCTCGATCGCCGGCGGCGAGGGCGCAGTGTGGCGGACCGTGCTCGGGGCGTTCTTCATCGCCCTGTTGACCAACGGCTTCAACATCCACCAGATCGACCCGATCATCCAGCGCCTGGTGCAGGGCTCGGTGATCCTCCTGGCGGTGGCCGCCGACAACTGGACCCGCAACCGGGCCTCGACCACCTAGCGATGCCCGGCGCCGGACCGGGCGTCGTCCGGATCGGTACCGGGCTACTTGGGGTCGAGGGTGCCGGTGTGGTCCCAGCTGGTGGCCAGCCATCGGTCGAGGTCGGCGTCGGCCATGTCGGGCGGGGCGCTGGCGAAGTCGGGCATGTTGCGGTTGTACTGCTGCACGGCGTCGCCCCCCTCTGCCAGCAGACCCTCCCGCTCCTCGGCCGCCAGCCGGAAGCAGATGAGGCCGTCGGGGTCGAGGAAACTGGTCATCCAGCCGTTGCGCGAGGTGTAGGGGTTCTTCGCCCCCTTCACCTCGGCCTCGTCGTGGCGGTCGATCAGGGCTCGGTAGATCGCCAGGCGATCGGCCGGGCCGGGGTACTTGTCTCCTCCGGGCATGGTCGCCTCCCTCGGGCGAGACCGTAGCAGCCGGCACCGGCGCAGCATCGGTGGCCTGGGGGTGCTGCCCCGAGGGACAGTTGCGGTTGGTAGCGTTCACCCATGAGTGATTGGAACACACAGGTCATCGCCGAGTTTCGAGCCAACGGCGGCAAGGTCGCCCAGTTCGGCGACGCCCCCCTCGTCATCCTGAACACCATCGGGGCCAAGAGCGGCAAGCTCCGCGAGATCCCCCTCGTCGCCCTCGTCGAGGAGGACGCCTTCGTGGTGTTCGCCTCCAAGGCCGGGGCCACGTCCGATCCCGACTGGGCCTACAACCTCCGGTCCAACCCGGAGATCGACGTCGAGCACGGCGCCGAGAAGTTCGCCGCCTCCGTCGTCGAGCTGCCCGAGACCGAGGGGCAGGAGCGCCTCGCCGCCCAGGCGGCGCTGGCCCCCCAGTTCGCCGAGTACATCGAGTCGGCCAAGCCCCGCGTCATCCCCGCCTTCCGCATCACCCGCCGCTGACACGCCGCTGACCGGCCCGCCCGCGCAGGGGCCCGGGCGGTGATCCGCCGTGCACCGCAGGCGATCGCCGGCGCCCGTTCGGCTCGCGTCCGGCCGCCGGTCCGCGTCGGTGTCGGTGGTCGGCGCCCGTTCGGCTCGTGTCCGGCCATCGACCCGCGACCGGCTGCGGTGCCGGCCCGGCCTGGCCGATCGCGGTCCTCAGCCGACGCCGAAGCGGCGGAGGATGGCCTGGCCGATGGCGGTCACCCGGTCGCTGCGGACGATGCGGGTGATCGCCCGACGGATCGGGTTGTCGAACTCGCCCTCGGGCACCGGCACCTGGTCGAGGGGGAACGTACCGGGCAGGGCCGTCTCGGTCACCTCGCCCTCCGGCACCCACCGGTTGCCGTCGAAGCGGAACGAGCCTCGGTACCGGGCCCGGGTGGCCTCGTCGTCGAGGTCGGCCGGCGGATCCTGGAGCACGGCGTCGTAGGTCACCGTCAGCTCGCCGTCGCCCTCGGCGCCGACGTCGAGCAGGACGGGACCGCTGGCGTCGAGCGGTGCCGACCACAGCGATCGGCCGAAGGCGGTGATCCATCCGCCCGCGATGTTGAGCCCGGTGCGGGGGTAGGCGAGGTCGGCCGAGGTGACCGGCGGCGGACCGGACCGCGGGCCCTGGAGCGAGCGGAGGAGCGACAGCGGGGAGGACACGATTTCCAGCACCCGGTCATTGAGGATCGACTTGATCGAGTGGGCGTGGATGTCGCCGGCCACGATCACCGTCGGCTGGGGCGGCTCCAGGCGGGCCCGGTCGTTCAACGCCTTCCACAGTTCGAGGTACTGCTCCACGTAGTGCTCGGGGCCGAACTCCACCTCCAGGCCCGGCTTCGGCTCCGGCAGGGCCCCGACCAGGGGCGCGGCCACGGCCAGGCACACCGGCCCCGTCGCCGGATCCCGCAGGAGGGCGGTGAGGCGTTCGAGGTCGTCGGTCGACATGAACCGGCCGGAGCGGCGGACGGTGCGCGACCACCGGGTGTCGGCCAGCACCAGCGTGACCGGGCCCAGCCGCTCGACCTGGAGACCCGGGGGCGAGGTGAAGCGGGAGAAGGTGTCGACGGTGAGGTCGCTCTGGAAGGCGAGGTAGCCCTCGCCCCCGGCCCGACCCCAGTCGCCCTGACGGGCGGGGTGGGCGTCCTCCTCGGGCACGTCGCGGCCCATGGCCCGCAGCACCCGGTCCCGCAGCCATCGCAGGCCGTTTGGCACCGCCCGGCCGATGGCGTGGCGGAGCAGGGTGGGGCTGAAGCCCGGGTAGTTGTTCCACAACTCATGGTCGTCGGGGAGGAACCAGTTCGACCCGACGCTCAACGCCGAGCGCATCGATCCCTCCCGGTGGTCCTCCAGGCCGAGCGTCTTGGCGTAGGCCGACACCACCGCCTTCCAGGCGTCGCTGGAGCCCCAGGTCTTGTCCCACGGGGCGTCGACGTAGACCTGATCGCCCAGCCACAGGCCGTAGATCGGCCGATCCGCCGCCACGTCGGCCACGAGGCGGTCCACCTCCTCGTCGACCACGATGTTGGCCATGCCGTCGGCGTCGAAGCACGACCCGACGAGCAGGGTGGCGGCGTCGGCCGTCGGGTCGAGGCGGGAGGCGGTGGCCGAGGCCACCGGTCGGCCCTCCACCACTACGTCGAGCGCAGTGCGGGGCGAGGCGAGGTCGATCGCCACCTTGGCCACCCAGATCTGATCGTCGTCGGTGCCGACCCGCCGGAAGTCGAGGGTCGACTCGGTGCCGTCGTGGACCAGGACCGCGGTGTCGAACTCGGGCGGTGGCTCGGGTTGGGTGACCGGACGGCGGTAGGCGCACACCACCACGGTGGTCGTCGAGGTCGTCGCCCGTGCGGCGTAGGCGACGTAGGTCATGAGTGGCAAGGCGGGTCCCTCCTCCGACGCACTTGGCCATCGATGGTAGACGGCTGGGACGGCGGCCCCGCCCGGCCTTCGGCCTCGTTGCACGCCCGCTCGGCGCCGACCGACGTCGACCGCCGACGCCTACGACACCGGGCCGACGGCCAACGACCCCGTGGTCGGGTAGAGCAACCACAGGAGGCCGAAGGCGATCCACGACAGCACGACGGCCCAGAACACCCGAGGTGTCTGCCGGCGGCTGATGCGCTGGAGCACGTGACTCTCGCCCGCCCTGATGTCCCAGGCGGCGCCGATGATCAACAGGACGCCGAACACCCACAGGTGTCCGAGGAGGGTGGCGACCCACAGCCCGACAAGAACGGCGATGGTGGGCCAGGTCCGGACCGCGGGCCTGGTGGAGGTTTCCGCCGTCATCGGGCGGCGACTCTGGCGTCGGCCTCGGCGATCCCGATCTCGGCCGAGGTGCGCACCGGCGGTGGCTCCACCCGATGGAGCTGCCGGTCGAGATAGTGGTGGAAGTCGGCGACCACCTGCTCCATCGGTACGAGGGTTCCGGGGGTGAACTCGCCGGTGGCCGCCCGCTGGCCACGCTCGCAGATCATCCTGTCCTCGGGGAGAAAGTCCGGGACGGCCCAGTCGACCGCCTTCGCCGCCGCCGATCCGGCCCACCGTCGCAGGCCGGTCCGGGTCGAGGGCGACGGGCTGGTGTGAGCGCCGCCGGTCACGATCAGCGACCGGTCGGCGGAGAGGGGGCGGACGGCCTGCCAGGCCAGGCTGTCGCCGACGATGACGCCGACGAAGTTGGGCGGGAGGCTGAGCAGGAGGTAGCGGTCGGCCCCGTCCTGTCCGTAGGGGCCCGCCGTCGCCGTGCCGTCGGCGGAGCCCACGATGTAGTGGGCTCCTGCGGTCGGGGAGTAGGGCTCCAGGGTCTCGGGGTGGACCTTGAACAGGTGGTAGCTCTCCATGGCGTTGGCGATCACGAGCTTCCAGTTGGCCTCCCAGGTCTCCTGGGCCCGCTCGGCCGTCCAGTGGCGGAGCTCGGCGATCCCGGCGTCGACCACCAGGCTCTCCAGGTGGGCGAAGCGCGTCGCCAACGAGGGAACCTCCGGGTCGAGCGAGACGAACACCAGGCCGTGCCACTGCTCCGCCCGATAGGAGGGCAGGCAGTGGGCCTCCCGTTCCACGTCGGCGGGGCGGGTGTACGGCGCGGCGAGGAGCCGGCCGGTGTCGCTGAAGGTCCAGGCGTGGTACGGGCACTGGAACCGCTTGGCCGACCCGGCACCCTCGGCCAACAGTGTGCCCCGATGGGCGCACAGGTTGGACAGGGCGGCCAGCTCGCCGTCCTGGCGGCGGAGCACGATCACCGGCTGGGCGCCGACGGTCACCGCCACCCAATCACCCGGCTCGGCCACCTGATCGGCGGTGGCGACGAACACCCAGTCGCGGTGCCAGATGGCGTCGAGGTCGACCTGGTGGCTCGCCGGGCGATAGGCGCTCGTCGGTAGGGCTCGCAGAGGATCTATCGGGTATCGGTCGGACATAGCGTTCATTGTAAAAACGATCGTTTAAGAGTCAAACGTTTTGCGAATGGTCTATGGTTGCGCCGTGACGTCGTCTTCCCCCAGCACGCCGAGCCGAGCCCTGATCCTGGGCCTGGCCGACGCCGAGGGCCGCCTCTCGGCCGAGCCGCTCTACGCCGTCGCCGATGCTGCGGGCATCACCTCCACCACCATCCGCCTCGCCCTCCGCCGACTGGTGGAGGCCGGCTTGGCCGAGACCGAGGGGCGAGGTCGGCGGGCGGTGCTGCAGCTGACGGCCGCCGGGCTGGCCGAGCGACGGACCGACCTGGTGTGGGTGGCCGCCGCCCACCGGGCCGACGCCGGCCTCGACCGGTGGGACGGCTGCTGGCACCTGGTGTCGTTCGAGATACCGGAGGCCGACCGCTCGACCCGCGACGCCCTGCGCAACCGGATCGTCGAGCTGCTCGGCGCCCCCATCGGGGGCTCGCTCTACGTCTCACCCCACCGGTGGGAACCGTGGATCGCCGCCGTCGCCGCCGGGTACGGGGTCGCCGATCGGGTCACCACCATGGCCGCCGCCCGGCTGCACCACCGGGGAGCGACCGACCCCGCCGCCGTCGCCGCCACGTTGTGGCCGGTCGACGCCCTCATCGCCGACTACGCCGCCTTCCTCGATCGTTGGGGCTCTTCGCCGACACCCACCGACGCCGCCGAGGCGGTGCGTGTGGCCTTCGAGGCCAGCGGCGAGATCGAGCGCCTCCTCCGCCGTGACCCACTGCTCCCGGCGGAGCTCCTGCCCGCCGACTTCGGCGGTCCCGCCGCTCGGGTGCGCTACCTCGACCTCATGGCCGATCTGGCGGCCGAACCGCTGGTGGCCGAGGCCGAGATTTACCAGGCCTACCGTCGGGCCATCGATCGGGCCCTGGCCCAGTCGGCCGACGAGTTCTGGACCGAGGCCTACGCCCACACCGGCCGCAGTTCGGCGACGGCGCACGCCGGGGACCGGGCCTAGGCGGCCGAGGTGGCGACGGACGTCAGGCCGACCCCGAGCGAGGTGAGCGCCATCGCCGAGGCCAACGAGTTGGTCTGGGCCCTGTGGCAGCCGATCGCCGAGGGACCTCGGCCGTGGTCGACCCCGGCGGCGGATCGGGTGGCCGTCGACGTCGAGTTCCACGGGCCGCCGATCGGTTCGCTCGACGGGCGTACGGCCGTGATCGACGAGTTCTGGAACCGGCTCGGGCGCTCGTTCCCCGTCGCCCACCGACAGGCCCACCTCTTCCTCGGGGGGGGTCCACCAGGCCCGTATCGCCGATGGTCCGACGGCGGCCTTCACCGGCTGGCCCAGCCTGCAGGGCACGTTCGACGGCGAACCGTTCCGCGGCATCGCCCCCACGGGCGGCCCCATCGGGCAGAACCTGATGGACTTCTACGTCCGCCGTGGCGACAAGCTCCAGGAGAACTGGGTGCTCATCGACCTGGTCGACGTCGCCGCCCAACGCGGGGTCGATCTCCTCGCTCCGCTGGCCGATCGTTGATCGGCGCAGTGCGGCCTGACGCTCAGGGGGCCAGCGTCTCGCCCGCCACCCGGGCCCGGGGTGTCGTCAGCTCCCGCATGCGGCCGAGGACGTCGACCCCGAGCTGATCCCACACCGACAGCAGGTCGACCAGCACCCAGTTCTCCCGGATCTTCAGCGAGCCGTCGGCCGTGCGCTCCACCCGCCAGAAGTCGAGGCTCCGCATCGTGATGGCCCGACCGGCGGGAGCGATACCCAGCCAGCCGTCACCGGTCAACGTCATCGCCATACCCGGCCAGGCCGTCACCCCGACGTAGGGCCCGTCGGCGAAGAAGTGCGACTCGCTCTCCCCGCCGCCGGTCCGATCCGGCATGGCGTTGAGGAACGGGATCTGATGGTGATGGCGGAAGCCGGGGATGCCCCGGGAGGTGCCGATGCCGGCGGGGCCGTACCAGGAGAATCGGGGGTGCCACCAGTGGTCGAGCCGCATGACCTCCACCGGCTCGGTGGGGTGGCGGCCCATGTCGGTGAGCATGCCGACGACGTGGTCGTGACAGCGCGTCGACCAGGCGTCGTCGCGGGGGCCGGTGCGGACACCGTCGCCGGTGGCAGGCCCCGGTACCCGCCACTCGCGGCCGAGGCTCGGCCCCATCGGCCACACACCGGCCTGCATCAGCAGCTCGGGGATGTCCCACAGCGCCTGCATCTCGACCACCCGGTCGCCCTCCACCCGGTAGAACTCGTGGAACCGCATCGACACCGGCAGCCCGGTGGGTGGAATGTCGAGGAAGGGGGCGAGGAACGTCCCGGTGTAGGTGCCACCGCACCCCACCCAGTCCTTGCCGTTGGCGTCGGGGCCCGCCATCACGATCCAGTCGCGCCGCTCCAGATCGGGCAGCGCCACCTGGAGCGGGCCGAGGGCGTGCTCGAACAGACCGGAGGGTCCGTCGAGATCCTCGAACGGGAAGGAGAGGTGCACGGCGACATCGGCGGCGAAGGTGTCGCTCAGCGCCGCCCGCACACCATCGGGGGTGGCGTCGTAGAGCGCCGCCCGCAGCGGGGTGAGCACGGCCCGGTGCTGTTCGCTCGTCATCGTCGCACCTCCACCTTCACGGTCACCTTCATCAGCACCCTCGCCGCCACGTTCACCTTCACCTTCGACGCCACGTTCACCACAGGCGGCTGGAGGCGAGAGCCGCCCCTTCGACCATCGACGCCATCTTGGCGTAGGCGATCTCGGTATCGAGCCCGGCGTAGCCGGCGAAGGTGGAGAACCCGCAGTCGGTGCCGGCCAGCACCCGCTCCCGACCGACGATGTCGGCGAAGGTCCCGATGCGTTGGGCCACCAGCTCCGGGTGCTCGACGAAATGGGTGGTGGTGTCGAGCACACCCGGGATCAGCACCTTGTTCTCGGGGATGTCGGCGGCGGCGAAATCGGCCCACTCGTGTGCGTGGCGCGGGTTGGCCGCCTCGAACAGCAGCGCCTGGGGCTTGGCCCGGAGGGCGATGGGGAGCACCTGGCTCATCGGGGCATCGTGGGTGTGCGGTCCCTCGTAGTTGCCCCAGCAGATGTGGAGGCGGAGGCGATCGGCCGGGATGTTCTCCACCGCCCGGTTGAGGGCGTCGACGTGGAGGTTGGCCAACCGCTCGTACTCCTCGTCGGGCTGGCCCTTGAACATCATGTGGCGGCCAAGGCCGAGGTCGGGCGAGTCGAGCTGCAGGACGAAGCCGGCATCGACGATCGCCTCGTACTCGGGGCGCATGGCGTCGGCCAGAGCGTCGAGGTAGCTGGCGTGATCGGGGTAGTGGGCGTTGGGCTGGAACAGGGCGATGACCCCGGGGGAGGCGGCGTTCATGAAACCCTCGACCGGCTTGTGGGTGTCGACGGCGGCCCGGAAGTTGGCGATGTCGGTGGCGCACGGCTCGGGGTTGACCGCCTCGATCGGTCCCACGCACTGGGGTCGCTTGTAGGTGGGGGTGCCGCCCGAGCGAGCCTGACGCTCCAGGAACGACGGGTGCTGCTCCAGGTCGGCGGGCGCCCGACGGGGGCTGTCGCCCTCGAACCCGCTGATCCGGTCCTTGATGTAGGTGGCGTAGCTGAGCTTGCTCATCTCGCCGTCGCTGACCACGTCGATGCCCACCGCCGTCTGACGGGCCACCACGGCGTCGACCGCGTCGGCCACATTGCGGCCGTGCTCGGCCAGGTCGACGGGGTCACCGGTCTCGATGGCGAAGATGCCCTCGGTCACCGCCTCGTTGCGGGGGAGGCTGCCGACGTGTGTGGTCAGTATGCGGTCGGTGCTCAGCTGCATGGGTCCTCGCAGTGGTGGTCGGGCCGGTCGATCCGCCGACTCGGTCGGCCGGCGGGCCGGTCGGATCGTCGGTCAGATCGCCTCGTGGGTCTGGCGATCGAAGTAGTGAAGGCGCTCGGTGGCGACGTTGATCGTGACCCGATCGCCGACCCGGGCCGCCGTGAACGGGCTGAACCGAGCGATCCAACGGCTGCTCTCGTCGCCGCCCAGCTCGTCGAGGGCGTCGGGATCACCGCTGTCGACCGAGGGTGCATCGACCCCGAAGTGGATCAGCGTCTCGGCCCCGAGCGCTTCGCGCACGTCGACCGTGGCCTGGAGGCGACGATCGGTCGGATGGTCGGCGGCGACGGCGGCGTCCTCCAGGTCCTCCGGTCGTATGCCGATCACGATCGGTTCGCCCTGGCGTTCGGCCAGACCGGGGTGGGCGTCGACCGCCTCGGCGTCGACGGCCAGGGTCGAGTCGCCGACCGCGACCTGATAGCCGACGTCGGTGCGGCGGATCTCGCCCTCGAAGAGGTTCATCGACGGCGAGCCGATGAAGGCGGCCACGAACACGTTCGCCGGCTCGGCGTAGAGCACCTCGGGGTCGGCCACCTGCTGGAGCAGCCCGTCCTTGAGCACCGCCACGCGGTCGCCCATCGTCATGGCCTCCACCTGGTCGTGGGTGACGTAGACCGTGGTGACGCCGAGGTCGCGCTGGATGCTGGCGATCTCGGCCCGCATCTGCACCCGGAGCTTGGCGTCGAGGTTGGACAGCGGCTCGTCCATCAGGAACACCGACGGCCGCCGCACGATGGCCCGCCCCATCGCCACCCGCTGGCGCTGTCCGCCCGAGAGCTGGCCCGGCTTGCGGTCGAGTTGCTCGATCAGTTCGAGGATGCGGGCCGCCCCGTCCACCTGGGTGGCCCGATCGGGCTTGGACTCCCGTCGCAGCTTCAGGGGGAACTCGATATTGCCCCCCACCGTCATCTGCGGATACAGCGCGTAGTTCTGGAACACCATGGCGATGTCGCGATCTCGGGGAGGGACGTCGTTGACCCGGCGGTCGCCGATCAGCAGGTCGCCGGAGGAGATGTCCTCCAGACCGGCGATCATCCGCAGCGCCGTCGACTTGCCGCAGCCCGACGGGCCGACCAGCACGAGAAACTCGCCGTCGTCCAGTTTGAGGCTCAGGTCGGTCACCGCCTGGAAGCCGTTGGGGTAGATCTTGGTGATCTCGTCCAGCTTGACGTCAGCCATCTTCTCGCTCCTCGGCGCGCCCCGGATCGAAGCGCTCCCATCCTTCTCCGTCGAACACGTCGACCCCGAGCTGCGCCAGCACCCCGGGGAAGTCGACCATCACCCAGTTGTCGACGATCTTGCCGTCGACCACCTTCCAGAAATCCATGTAGCGAATCTCGATCCGCCTGCCCGTCGGCTCGACCCCCATGAAGGTCCCGGCGTGCACCGCTTCCTGTCGGCCGAAGGCGGCGGCCCACTCGCCCATGTACAGGCGGGCCTCGTCGACGCAGACCTTGTCGGCGAAGGCCTCCTGGAACGGGCGCTGCCAGTTGTCCTGGAACTCCCGGAGCCCCTGCTTGGTGCCGCACCCGGTGTTGCCCATCCACCGGAAGCCCTCGGAGAAGAACTCGCCGATGTCGGCGATCCGGTGATCGTTGAGCCCGTCGACCATGCCCTCGATGACGGCTCTGGTCTCTTCCGTCTTGGCCAGGTCGGTATCGGCGCTGAGCGCAGCCTGCGTCGGTCGTGCCCCGGCCATCAGAACGCCTCCCCGTCGAGTTGCCGCATCCGCTCCAACACGTCGAGGCCCTGCATCAGGAGCCAGTGGGGCAGATCGATGAACACCCAGTTCTCGGCCAGCTTGTCGCCCCGGCGGCGGTAGACGTCGACCACCCGCATGTCGGCCGGCGTCTCGCTGCCCGGCAGGCCGAGGAATCCGCCGGTCGAGACGTTGGTCAGGTTCGGCCAGCCGAAGAAGCAGGCGTAGTCGCCCTCGGCCAGTCGGGCCACGTGGCCGTTGAACGCCTTGGACGCAAGGTTGAACCGGAACGGGTATTGGTGCTGGTGCTGGTAGCGATCGATGGTGTACGTGGCCCCGATCCCCTCGGGTCCGGACCAGATCATGTCCTCGTGCCAGGTCCGGGCCAGCACCTCCCGGGGCACCCGATCGTCGCCGGTCTCGATGGCGATCTCGTTGGCCCGGCCCAGGTCGCCCACCATCCGGTTGACCAGGTCCATGGTGGCCGTGCCCTCGTCGTCGGGCCGCGGGTCGAGGAGCAGCCCGTCGTGAGTGAGGGGCCCGGGTTGGAGGTGGGACGAGCCGGTCTGCGGCGGCAGGGGGTATCGGCCGGCCTGACGCATCACGCTGATGACGTCGACGAAGATCGCCGACTCGATGATCCTGCCGTCGTGCACGGCGTTGAACTCCGCGTAGCGGAGGAAACACATACGACCGGTCGGTGGGATGTCGAGCCACGGCCGATCGAACAGGCCGAGGTGGTGGCCCATCTGAGCCACCCACACGATCTCATCGTCGGGGTTTCGCCCGGTCACGTCGTTGACGCCGGCCAGGAACACGTCGGGCCGTCGTTGCACCGGGGCCATCGCCGCACGCAACGGCGACCAGAAGGCCTTGGCCGCGGCCTCGGCCCCCTGGTGCTCGCCGAAGGGGTGGACCCCCCGCCACCGGTAGTCCGGATGGGTGTGGGCGGCGATCACCGAGGCCAGCTTCTCGGGCGCGGCGGCATCGAGCGCCGCCTGGAAGTCGAGCACGGTGGCCTTGGCCGCCTGGCGTCGATCGGTAGGGGTCATGACGTCATCCCTTGACCGCCCCGGCGCCCAGGCCCTTCACCAGGTGCTTCTGGAACAGCACGATCACGATCACGATCGGCAGGGTGATCGACACCGAGGCCGCCGCCGCCTCGGTGATCGTGCGGGAGCTCTCGCCGGCGGTGAGCGACACGATCGCCACCGGCAGCGTCCACTCGGTGGGGGCGAGGACCCGCACGAAGAGGAACTCGTTGTAGGCCAGCAGCATCGTGAACAGCGAGGTGGCGATCACGCCCGGCCACATCACCGGCACGATCACCTTGCGGAAGGCCTCGAACCGGGTGGCGCCGTCCATCATTGCCGCCTCCTCCAGCTCCTTGGGCACGTCCATGAAGAACGACCGCAGCATCCAGATGGTGAAGGGTTGGTTGACCGCGACCAGCGACATCACGATGATCAGACGACTGTCGAGGAGCCCGAGCTCCTTGGCGGCAAAGAAGTAGGGGAGGACGAAGGCGCTGCGGGGCAGGGCCCGGAAGGCCAGGGCCACGATCAGGATCACGGCGCCCGACACGCCGGTGTAGCGGGCCAGGCCGTAGCCGGCGATCAACCCGATCGAGATCGAGATGATCACCGTCAACACGGTGACGATGAGGCTGTTGATGAAGAACTCGTACTCGTTGCTGGTCTCGAAGGCCCGGGGGAAATACCAGACGGCGAAGGCGAGCACGGCGATCACGCCGAGGTTCCACGGCCACGACGTCCGCATGCGGCGGCCGAGGTAGCCGATCATCAGCGCCACCACGGCGAAGGCGAGGATGTAGGCGAGGACGCCCCACATGTTGATCTCCTCGTCGTCGAGCCAGAAGGCGTTGTAGGCGTTGGCCGTCGTCTCGTAGCCCCACAGCACCGGCTCCCGGGCGGCGACGTCACGGGTGAACTTGATCGAGGTCTGCAGCGTCCACAGGAACGGCGTCACGCTCCACACCACGAGGGCGAGGAGCACGGCATGGAGGCCGACCCGGGGGAGGAGTGATTCCTTCTTCATGTGCGCTCCGCGATCTGGTCCTTGTACGAGCGGTACAGGAAGGGGATGAGCACCACGAAGATGCCGATGACGTTGAGGATGCCGATGGCGTTGCCCTTGCCGATGCGGCCGATGTTGGAGTCGAGGGCGACCCGGAAGTTGTAGACCTGGAGCGACTCGACCGACTGGAAGCGGGTGCCTGCGAAGACGAACACCGAGTCGAACACCCGGTAGGCGTCCATCACCGAGATCAGGCCGACGAAGAGCAGCAGCGTGCGCAGGTGGGGGATGGTGACGTGCCACAGCGAGCGCCAGAAGCCGGCGCCGTCGATCGAGGCCGCCTCCACCCGATCCTGGGGCAGGGTCTGGAGCCCGGCGAAGAAGGTGATCATGGCGAAGGGCATCGTGTACCAGACGGCGTGGATGAAGATCAGCCACTGGACGTTGCCATCGGTGATGGCGAAGGCGTCCTCGGCCACGAACGTCCACAGCCACGACAGCAGCCCGCCCCGCTCGAACAGCTCCTTGAACATCGCCGTCCCCACCACCGGGGTGACGATGAAGGGCAGCAGCAGCGCCGCCAGGTAGACGGGACGGACCCGCTTGCCCACCCGGTCGAGCAGGAGGGCGATACCGAGGCCGACCACCATGTTGATCGGCACGGTGATGGCGACGAAGCGGAGCGTGAACCACACCGCCGACCAGAATTCGGCGTCGTTGAGCGTCTCGCGATAGTTGGCGAGCCCGACCCACTCCGGGTTGTCGAGGTCGCGTATGAGTAGGCGATTCAAGCTCAGCCAGATGGTCGTCACCAGAGGGAAGACCATCAGGATGAGCATCACGGCCACGCTGGGGATGGTGAAGGCCCAGAAGGTTCTGCGGTTCATGAAGCTGCCGTTCGGGGTCGAGTCCGCCGGACGACGGCGGAGGCCGGGGACGGTGTCACCATCCCCGGCCTCCGATCCGTCGATCGGTGTCGGTTACAGGAGGCCCTGCTCGCCGGCCTCTTCGAGGTAGGCGGCCTCGGCCTCGGCCAGGACGTCCTCCACAGCGGCGCCGTCGAGGAGCTGGATCAGGGCGTCGCCGAGCTTGGCCCGGGCGATACCGGCGGCCGGGTGCGACAGATCCGGTCCACGACCGTCGACGAGCGACGCCGCGACGGCGTCACCGTTGCGGGGCCCGTCGGCGTTGGAGATGCCGTTGCGGGTCACGGTGCCGTGGGCGGCGGCCGCTTCCTGGCTCTCCGCATCGGAGGCGGCGAGGATGGCGAGGAAGATCTGCTCGGCCAGCTCGTCGTCGATACCGGCGGGGATGCCGTAGCCGTCCATGTAGGCCGGGGCGGCGAGCACGCCGCCGCCGGTGCTGAGGGCCGGGGCGAACTCGATGGTGTCGACAACGAGGGAGGCCTCGGGGTCGTCCATGGCGGCCGCACGCGACGCCCAGGTCTGACCGATGACGTACTCCTCGGTCTGGAAGGCGTTCTGGATGTCGTCGGTGCTGTAGGTGCCGGCGGTGGAACCACCGCAGCTCTCGTACAGCTCCAGCAGGGTGTTGGCCGCCTCGATGCCCTCGGGGCTGTTGAAGTTGGGCTGACCCGTCTCGTTGTCGATCGGGGCGACGCCGAGCGAACCGAGCACGTTGTCGAACTCGATCTGCCAGGCCCAGCCGGCCGACGCCATGAGGGCGAAGCCGCCGTAGCCGTTCTCCTCCAGGGTGGGGCACATGGCGACGGCGTCGCTGAACGTGGCCGGCACATCGAGGCCGAGCTCGTCGAGCACGGCGGCGTTGTAGAACACGTGCATGGTGTTGGACACCATGGGCACGGCGTACACGTCGCCGTCGATGGCGCCGAGGTCGAAGAAGGCCTGATCGATCTGATCGAGCTCGTAGTCGGCGCTGTACTTGTCGATGAGGTCGTTGAGCGGACGCAGGTAGCCCTGGTTGGCCAGCTCGATGATGAAGCTGTTCGAGCCCTGCACGATCTCGAACGACGGGTCGCCGGTCGAGAGGTCGAGGGTGGCCTGGTCACGGGCTTCCTGGCTGTCGAGGAACTGCACGTTGAACGAGTAGTTGCCTTCCTCGCACTCCTCCAGCTCCTCGGCGTACTCGTCGACGATCGGGAAGCTCCAGCCGATCAGGTCGATCTCGACCGTCTCGGACGGATTGGGAATGGCGCACTCCTCGGAGATGACGTCGCCGGCGGCCTCATCCTCCATCGCCTCGTCGTCGGCCTCCTCGGCCGGCTCGGAGGCGGAGGCCGAGGCCTCGTCCGCTTCGGTCTCCTCGGCCGAGCTGGCCGAGGCGTCGTCGCTGTCGTCATCGCTGCCGCAGGCGGCGGCGATGAGGGTCAAAGCGAAGAGAAGGGCGAGTAGCCGCTTCCATCGCGGGTTGTTCGGGGTCATTGTCTCTCTCCCACTTGGTTTGGTTTATAGAAGGTCTTGACGGGTGGTTCGGTCGGCCCTCAGGGCCGGGCGATCAGATCGAGGGGGGCGCAGTAGCCGGAGGCGTCGACGCCCCAGCCGGCCTCGGCGGCGGCCGCCAGCACCTCGGGCGACCAGGTGATGGCTGTCGACTCCTCGCCGCTGCACACGACGACGGCCTCGGCCGGGCCGTCATCGGCCGCTTCGAGCGACCGCCAGGCCCCGGCCGGGATCGACACGATCGACCCGGGCTCGGGCTCGGCGGTGAGGGTGTCGTCGCCGGAGTTGACGGTGACGCGCCACCGGCCTCGGCCCAGCAGCATGGCCTGGGGCACGTCGATGCGGTGGAGGCCGGTCCCGGCCCCGGGGTGGACCCGGAGCCAGTCGACCGAGAAGCCGTGGGGGTCGGTGATCGGCGAGCGGTGATGGCGATCCTGGGTCAGGCCGTGGCCGATGACCGGCGCCACCTCCACCCGGTGGCCCTCCATCGTCCAGCTCAGGAGCGCCCGGTCGGACCAGCGGCGGGCGTCGGGGCGCACCACCCGCTGCTCGAGCTCGGCGTCGGTGTAGTGGTCGATCGATGCCAGCGCCTCGGGGCTCAGCGGGGTGACGACGGCGTCGGGGTCGGGCACGTCGCCGGGTTCGATCACCGAGTAGTCGGGGCGGAGGTACAGCCCGGTCTGGGCCGCCTCCTCGAGGATGTGGGGCGCCCAGATGATGCCGCCGGTGTCGTCGCCGCCGAGGGCGACGAAGAGCCAGCCGTCGTCGGCGCCGATGTTGGTGAAGCCCCGGAACACCCAGGTCGGCACCGACAGGATCGAGTCGGTCTCGATCTCCAGGCGCTGGTCGCCGTGCTCGCCGATGGCGAACTCCCACCGCCCCCGGGTGCACACGAACACCTCGGCCGAGTAGTGGAGGTGGGGGTTGTTGACCACCCCGCTCGGCATCGACGCCGCCCCGATGTTGAACCCGTGGGCCTCGGTGAGGTTGACGGACTGCTTGGCGTTCTGCGAGACGCCGGGCCCGATCATCGAGTAGCTCGCCTTGCCCTTGGAGCGGGCGATGCGCACGTCGAGGAAGGCCTCGGTGTCCGCCACGAACCGGTCGGGTTCGATGATGCCCGCCTCGAACCGTTCGGGGGTCACGGTCACGGCGACGTCGGGCGGCACCCGGAGGTCGTGGCGGGGGGACAGGGCGTTGCTCATGCGACTCCGAGGGGTCGGCCGCCGTCGACACTGATGACGGCGCCCGTGGTGAAGGGAAGGTGATCGACGGCGGCGACCACGGCGGCGGCGACGTCGATCGGGGTGGCGAGCCGGCCGAGCGGTGTGGCCGAGGTCTGCACCTCGAGCGCCTCCGGGGGCATCCGTTCGGCGTACTCGCCCAGGACCCAACCCGGGGAGACCGACACCATGCGGATGTGGGGGGCGAGAGCCCGACCCAACGAGCGCGTCATCGAGTCCAGCGCCGCCTTGGAGGCGCAGTAGGCCACGTTCGAGCCCTGCCCGGTGACGGCGGCGACCGACGACACGTTGACCACCACCGGCGCCTCGGCCCGCTCCAGGAGGGGTCGTAGGGCGCGCACGCAGGAGAACGGGCCCCGCCAGTTGGTGGTGAAGATGCGGTCGATCAGCTCGTCGGTGAGGCCGTCGAGATCGTCGTGGGCCACCGGTTCGGTCACCCCGGCGCAGTTGACCAGCACGTCGACGCCGTCGCCGCCCACCCCGAGGGCTGTGGCGGCATCGGCGAGCGATGACGGCTCGTCGACCGCGATCCGCATCGCCCTATGGCCATCGCCGACCAACCGCTCGACGATGGCGTCGGCTTTGTCCTTGGCCGAGTGGAAGCCCACGACGACGGCGAACCCGTCGGTGGCCAACCGTTCGGCGATGGCCGAGCCGATTCCGCCGGTGGCGCCGGTGACGACGGCGGTCCTCACTCGGCCCCCGCCTCCGAGTAGCGACGGACCCGAATATCGGCCTGGGCCTGATGACCGGCGAAGTTCTCGATGGCGCACAGCCGACTGCAGTACTCACCGATGGTGGCGCTGGAGGCGGCGTCGGTCACCCGCTGGTAGGTGCAGGTCTTGAGGAACTTCCCGACCCACAGGCCACCGGTGTAGGTGGCCGCCCGCTGGGTGGGGAGGGTGTGGTTGGTGCCGATCACCTTGTCCCCGTAGGACACGTTGGTCATGGGGCCGAGGAAGAGGGCCCCGTAGTTGACCATGTTCTCGAAGAAGTAGTCGTCGTCGGCGGTCATGACCTGCACGTGCTCGAAGGCGAGCTCGTCGGCCAGGGCCAGCATCTCGGCGTCGTCCTCGCAGAGGATCACCCGGCCGTAGTCGCGCCAGGCCACCGAGGCCACGTCGGCCGTGGCCAGCGTCTCCAGCTGGCGGTCGACCTCGACGATGGTGTCGAGCCCGAGCCGGCGCGACGTGGTGAGGAGGACCGCCGGTGACGTCGGCCCATGCTCGGCCTGACCGAGGAGGTCGGTTGCGCACATCTCGGCGTCGACGGTGTCGTCGACCAGGAGCAGGGTCTCGGTCGGACCGGCCAGCAGGTCGATGCCGACCCGGCCGTAGAGGAGGCGCTTGGCCTCGGCCACGAAGGCGTTGCCGGGCCCGACCAGCATGTCGACCGGCTCGACGAACTCGGTGCCGATGGCGAGCGACCCGACGGCCTGGATGCCGCCGAGGAGGTAGATCTCGTCGGCTCCGGCCAGGTGCATGGCGGCCACGGTCTCGGCCGGGATCTCGCCGTTGATCGGCGGGGTCACCGCCGCCACCCGGGGAACGCCGGCGACCTTGGCCGTCAGCACGCTCATGTGGGCCGAGGCCACCATCGGGTAGCGGCCGCCGGGTACATAGGCCCCGACCGACTGCACCGGAATGTGGGTGTGGCCGAGTACGACACCGGGCAGGGTCTCGATCTCGACCGGCAGCATCGAGGCCAGCTGGGCCTCGGCGAAGGTGCGGATCTGCGACTGGGCGAAGCGGATGTCGTCGAGGGTGCCGGGGTCGACACCGGCGACGATGCGCTCGATCTCGTCGGTCGACAGGCGGAACGACTCCGGGGTCCAGTCGTCGAACTTGGTCGACAACTCGCGTACGGCGGACTCACCCCGTTCCTCGATGTCGGCGAGGATGCCCTGGACGGTTGCGGTCAGTTCCGGGTTGCTGCCGTGGGCGGCCTTGGCCGTCGCGTCCTTGAGGATCTCAGCCATCGGTGGCTCCTTCGCTGGTCGATGCGGGGGTCGGTGCGCTGGCGGGTGCGGTGGTGGTCGAGCCGACGCGGACGGTGCCCGCCACGGTGAGGTCGGGGGCGTCGTCGGTGCCGGTCTGGTCGAGGATGAGGTCGGTGGCGTGGCGGACCAGGTCGTCGATGGGCTGGACGAGGGTGGTGAGGTCGTAGCCGGTCCACGTGGTCTGGGGCAGCCCGTCGAACCCGGTGAGGAGGAGGTCGCCGGGCACCGACACCCCGCGGTTGCGCAGGCCGTCGAGGACGCCGAAGGCCACCTCGTCGCTGCCCACCATCACGGCGTCGGGAAGACCGTCGGCCTCGACGATCCGGTCGGCCACCTTGTAGCCGGCGTCGTAGCTGTAGGCCCCGGCCTCCAGGTAGGGACAGGCCACGTCGTGGGCGCCCAGGGCCCGGGCCGCCCCCCGGTAGCGCAGCACGTCGGTGGACGCGCTGGCCACCCCGCCCACGAAGAGCACGTTGCGGGCCCCGACCTCGACGAGGTGGTCGGCCAGGTCGACGCAGCCCTGGTCGTTGTCGACCGAGACCGAAGGCAGCAGGCCGGTGGCGGCGGGCTGGTTGAAGGCGACGACGGGCAGGCCGCCCCGGGCGGCATGGGTCATCTGCTCGGGGCCGATGTTGGCCGAGGCCAGGATGAGCCCGTCGAGTCGGTACTGCTCGACCGCCTGCAGGATCGACTCGACCCGGTCGGGCTCGGCGAAGCTGAAGAGCAGGAGCTGCTGGTTGCGCTCGGCCAGCTCCTGGGAGAAGGCGGTGAGTACACCCTGCCAGTACTCGCCCCGTGCGGGGAAGACGGCGCCGACGATGTTGGTGCGCTGCGACTTGAGGCTGCGGGCGATGGCGTTCGGCACGTAGCCCAGCCGGTCAGCTGCGGCCTCCACCCGGGCCCGGGTCTCGGGCGAGACCTTGTCGGGGGAGGAGAAGGCGCGCGCCACCGTGGCTTGGGAAACGCCGGATTCGACGGCGACGTCGATCGACGTGATGCGGCGGTGCTCACGCTTGCCTCTCACTGACTGCGAACTCTATGAATACGTAGTCATTGTGTCAAGGGTCACGTTTGTCACTGGAGGAGGATCTGTTTCCACACCGCCGTCTCGTCGATGAGGACCCACTCCCGGCGGATTCCCCGAGGCCCGTACTCGGCATGCGACAGCCCCATCACGTGCACCTCGGCCCCGGTCGGGCGGCCGAAGGGGCCCCAGCCGTCGTGGGTGCCGTGCAGCGACCAGCGGAGGGCGGCCCGGGGTGGCTGGTCGGGGTCGTGGCGGCCGATCCGGTGGTGGATCTCGAACCGGGCGCCGGGGAAGGCGCTCCGCAGACCGAGCCAGAAACGGTCGACGTCGCCCCGGCCGTGGCCGGTCTCGCCGCCGGGCAGCTCGGCCTGCACGGCCCGGTCGTAGGCGGTCTCGACCGCGGCCAGATCGCCGCCCATCACCGACGTGAGGGTGTCGGCGTAGCGTTCGCCGGCCGGTTCGTCGTTGCCGGTGCCGGTGTAGCGGGCAGGCTGGTCGTCGGCCGGGGTGAACGGTCGGGATGGCGTGCCGCCTTGCTCCTGCTCGGCCTCGATCTGGTCGGCGGCGTAGTCCCGGGGGTCGAAACCCATCTGGCGGACGATGGCGCCCGAATCGCGGATCAACCACTCGTCGTAGATGCGGTTCTCCTTGGCCGCGCAGTCGGCGATGATGCGGTAGCGGAGCCTGGTGCCCGACGCCGGGCCGTACACGCCGTCGCCGGTGTGGGTGGCGGTCGACAGGATGCGGTGCGACGACAGGAAGCCGCCGTCGTCGGCCGCCGACCAGATCACGTCCTCGCCGAGCAGGGTCCGGTCGGGGAACTCGGCCAGCGTGGCCAGGGTGGCGGCGATGACGGCCTGGTTGCCGACGACGACCCCGGTCGGGGATCGCACGGCCAGATCCTCGGTGTAGTACCGGTGCAGCGTGGCGATCCCCCGGTCCTCCCAGATCTCCTTGGTGATGCCGAGGATGTAGTCGGTCGGATCGGTGAACGTCGCGTCGAAGCCTTCCATCATCCGAGGAACACTATGAATACGTATACAGCTCGTCAACGAACCCTTTGGAGCGGGTGCTCGGCCGACAGCCGTCGCCCGGCCCGGGCGTCGGTCCGGCGCAGGTCCTGCTGAGGTGCGGTCGGGGTCGGTGGAGCCGGGCTCAGTCGAGGGCGTGGGTGAGGGCATCGGTCACCGTGGCCGCCCGGTCGGCGGCGGTGGTGGCGATGTCGTAGAGCAGGTCGGCGGTGAGCACCGGCTCCTGCTCCCGGAGCTCGTCGAAGCCGTCCCGGTCGATCACGGCGTAGGTCACGGCCGTCTCGGCCACGACGTCGGCCGAGCGGGGCGCAGCCCGGAGGAAGCCGATCTCGCCGATCCACGACGGTCCGACGAACTGCCGGATCCGATGGCGGTCGCCCGACGCCGACGACGAGTAGACGCTGCACGTGCCCGACAGGAGGAACAGGAGGGTGTCGGCGGCGTCGCCCTCGGCCATCAGGACGGTGCCCGGCTCCACCTCGGTGCGCTCGAAGGTGTCGAGCCACGGACGGGGTTCGATGCCGTCGGCGGTGCCGGCCCCCTCGGCATGGGCGGCGGCGGTGGCCGAGCGGTTCAGCACCTCGTTCTCCACCATCTCCATCGCCTCCTCCAACGTGGCCACCGTCGGCCGGTCGCCCGACCCGGCGAAGGCGACGAGCTGGGAAGGCGTGGCGGCCGAGATCACGACGTCGACCTCGGCGTCGGCCAGGTCCTCGAACAGCGTGCTCATCACGGTCGAGGTCCCGGGCTCCAGTCCGGTCAGGAAGCGCAGGTCGAACACGACGGTGTGGACGTCGCTCTCCTCGGCCAGGGCGACGGAGCGGACGGCGTCGGCCAACCGCGTCGTCGATCCGAAGAAGAGGAAGCCTTGCAACTCGAACACCTGGGCCTGGTGGGCCAGTCGGCGCAGGATCTGGGTCTGCTCGCCGGTGCGTTCGATGCGGCTCCGGGTGACCGACAGGTTGCTCTGTCGGCGGACCGGATCGACCCGGCTGTAGCGGAAGACGAAAAGGGCGCAGGCCAGGATCAGCCCGATCACGACCCCTTCGAGGATGCCGACGACGATGATGAGGCCGAGCACGGTGGCGCCGACCAGCCGCTCGGTCCACCCGATGGCGCCGGACATGAACCCGGCCCAGCCGGCGAGGAGATTGAGGCCGACGGCCACCAGCAGTCCACCGGCGACGAACACCGGGACGTAGCCGACGACCCCGGCCCCGACGATCCCCAACACGGCGAGTCCCACCCCGCCCGCCGCCGGGATCCAGCGACGCCGGACCCCCATCTGTTCGGCCAGGAGCGTGTCGCCCAGGGCGTGGAACACCGGCACCGCCCCGGTGGGCGAGATGACGACGTTGGCCAGGCCCGCCTCCTTCAGCTCGTGGCTGGTGTCCACCCGCTGCCGACGGGTCGTCTCCAGAGCCGACAGGTTGAGCAGGAGGGCCACCACGGTGATGATCAGCAGCGACAACACGTCGCCCCGGCTGCCCAGGATCTCGCTCGTCGGGAACTCGCCGAGCATGTCGGGGGTGACCACCGCCGGCCGGGTGGCGCTGTCGAAGGGGCCGATCAGCCAGCCGTCGTCCTCGACGGCCGAGACCGACGAGGTCAGGGAGACCACGGTGTAGAAGCCGATGACGGCGAGCACGATGACGGCACTGGTCGCAGCCTCCGGGATTCGCTTCGAGACGCCGAAGCCGAACACCAGTAGGGCCAGTACCAGGCCGGGCAGCCAGCGGCCGGCGAGGTCACCGCCGAACAGCTCACCAACGTCAACGAGCTCGAGGTTGGCGCCCGTCATCACGTCGAACCCGCCCTTGGCCAGCAGCCAGCCGGTGCCCGCCACGAAGGCGTTGACGACGACGGTCGGCAGGTAGCGGACGGCCTCGCCCAGGCGGAAACGGCCGAGCGTCCACATCAGCGCCCCGGACAGGAGGGTGGCTCCGGCCAGCAGCACCATCACCCAGTCGGTCGACCCGCCCGCCGCTCCGAGGTCGGGGTTGTCGGCCATCACCGAGGCCAAGACCGCCACCAGCACCACGGTCGGCGCATCCTGGGGCACGGCGGCGAGGGGCACGATCCGGCTGCGCACGGCGAGCCACACGGCGCCGATGCCCGCCGCCACCAGCAGGCTCGCCGTCGCCGTCGGCCGTCCCCCGATCAGCGGGCCGGTGTACAACAGGGCCACCAGCGCGATCGCCAGTCCCGCTCCCGACACCAGCAGGGCTGTCGTGGCCACGACCTCGGCGGCGAATTCCCACGGCCGCTGAGCGCCCGCGCCGCCGCCGCTGCGCTCCGTCATCTTTATTGCCCCCACATCCGCTGAGGTACCCTAGCGGCCGTGACGGGGGCAGTGGAGGGGGCGACTCGCCTCATGGCGCTGGTCCGGGTCGACATGGTCGGCTCGACCGCCTCTCTGGCGGCTCGCGGCGTCTCGGCCGCCGTCGGCGATCGTCGTCTGCTGACCGACATCGTCGAGCGGTCGATGGCGTCGGCGGACGCCCGGGTGGTCGCCACCGAGGGCGACGCCGCCGTCGTGGCCTGCTCCTCGACGGTCACCGCCGTCACCGTCGCCGCCGCCATCGTGACCGAGGCCGGGTCCGCTCCCTTCGAGGTGCGGGTCGGGGTGACGATCGACGAGCTCGCCGTCACCGACGGCCGTCCGGCCGGGATCGACGAGCAGCTCGCTCGGCGGTTGGCCGCCGTCGAGGCCGGGGCCGCTCCCGGCCAGGTCACCGTCGACGACCGGGCCCGCCGGGTGCTCCTGGGAACGCCCGGCCTTGGCGTCGAGCGGGCCGGCGACGTCCACCGCTTGACGGCGGCGCCGACCGCCGACGACGGTCCGGCCACCGAACTGCGGACGGTCCTGTTCAGCCGGATCGCGGCGGCCGACCACGAGGCGGCGACCGACCCCTCCGACGACGACGGGTGGTCGGCCGTCCTGGCCCGGGCGCTGGACACCTCGGCCGCCCTGGTGACCGATCACGGGGGAGAGATCGTCGACGGCAACGGCCCCGGCCACGTCGTCGTGTTCCCCGGCGCCCGCTCGGCGCTGGCCGCGGCTCACGCCATCCATGCCTCGCTCGCCGCCGCAAACCTTCACATCGAGGCCGGCCCCGCCGCCACCGCCGACCTGTCGGTGGCGCTGGGGGAGGTCACCGTCGAGGGCGGCGACACCTACGGCCGGCCCGTCGTCGAAGCGGCGCGACTCCTCGACCACGCGGTTGGGGCGACGGCGATCAGCGCCTCGGTGGCCGCCGCCGCCGAACTCGACACCGCCGACCCTGCGATCGAGTCGCTGGGGCCGCTCGCCATCAAGGGTTTCGAGGAGGCGACGACCGTTCATCGGCTTCCCGCCGCCGGGGCCCCGGCCCTGGTCGGCCTGTCGCCCGTGCTGGCCCGCCCCACCCGCTTCGCCTTCGCCGGACGAGGCGATGATCTCGCCGCCCTGCGGGCCTCCTGGGCCACGGTGGCCGAGGGCGGGATCGCCGGCGTCCTCGTGTCGGGTGAGGAGGGGTCGGGCAAGACCAGGCTCACCCGGGAGCTGGCCCACGAGGTGGCCGCCGGCGGCGGCATCGTGCTCTTCGGCTCGGCCGACGAGGACCTCACCATCCCCTATGCCACCATCGGCGAGGCGCTGGCGCCGGCAGCGGTCCTCGACCCCGCCATCGCCGCCGCCCTCGGCTCCGACGACGGGGGCGTGGCCGGCTCGGTCCGGCCCGAGGCCGGGCCGCTGTCCCGGGTGTTCGGGGCCGCCTCGGTGGCTCGCAGCGTCGACGGCCCCGGTGTCGGCGACCACGAGATCGACCGCTACGAGCTGTTCGCCGATGTCGGGGCGTGCCTGGGCCGTCTCGCCCGTCGGCGTCCGGTGCTGCTGGTGGTCGACGATCTGCAGTGGGCGGGGGCCGACACGATCGAGCTGCTCGACCACCTCCTGGCCGGGGAGGCGCCCCGCCGGGTGATGGTGGTCGGCACCGTCCGGAGCGAGCACCTCGGAGGCGACGGTCCCGTCAACCGGTTGCTCGACTCGCCCCGCATCGCCCGCCGACTGGTGCACCGGCGCCTCGGTCGGCTCGACACGGCCGAGGTGACGACGATGCTGTCGTCCCGCAACGAGGCGGCGCTCGACGAGTCGAGCCTCGACTTCGTGGCCGAGGTCGCCCGGGCCACCGGGGGCAGCCCGCTGTTCGTCGAGGAGCTCGTCGTCCACCTGGCCGCCACCGGCGTCCTGGCGGAGCGCGACGGCAACTGGGGGCTGGCGGTCGCCGCCGAGGAGATCACCATCCCATCGACGATCCTCGATCTGATGTCGCATCGTCTGGCCCGCCTCGGTGATGACGCCAACGAGTTGTTGGCGGTGGCGGCCGTGATCGGCCCGACGTTCGCCGTCGGCGTGCTGGCCGAGGTGGCCGAGCGGCCGTTGGAGGCGGTGGTCGACGTGGTCGACGCCGCGGTGGCCGTCCGCCTGCTGCACGACGACGGACCCGGCGGCGGTTTCGGCTTCGCCGACGAGATCACCCGGGAGGCGGCGCTGCGGATGCTGCCCCCCGCCCGGCGGGCGCTGGTCCATCGAACGGTGGCCGAGCTGTTGGCCACCCACCGCCCCGAACCGATCGACGCCCTGGCCTACCACTGGGAGGCGGCGCTCGGCCGGGACGCCACCGAACGCACCGTGCACTACCAGCGCCTTGCCGCCACCCGCGACATGGGCGCCGCCGCCTGGGAGTCGGCCATCGACCGGCTGCGCCTGGTGGTGAAGTACCTCGACGAACTGGGCGAGGACGACGACCGGGTCCGGGCCGAGGTGCACTACGACCTCGGGTTCAGCCTCCGCATGATCGGCGACGAGGCCCATGGGCCCGACCTGGTCGAGGCCGGCGACCGGGCCCGCCGTCTGGGCGACGGACACCTGCTCACCCGGGCCGCCATCGCCATGATGCGACCGGGTGCCTGGTACCCGGAGGCCGCCGTCGTCGACGACCAGATCTCCGAGATGTACGAGGACGCCCTTTTCCTCCTCGACGCCGACGATCCGGCCCGGCCCCGGGTGCTGGCCGGACTGGCCACCAACCTCGCCTATCACCCCGACGCCGATCGGCGATGGGAGCTGCTGCGGGAGGCCCAGCGGACGGCGGCCGAGCTGGGCGACCGCCATCTCATGGCGGTGGCCGACGCCGCCGAGCTGATCGCCTGCCAGGAGCCCGACCTGTTCGACCGGCGGTGGAGTCTGGCCTGCGACGTCCGTCGGGCCGGTCGGGCCCTGCGCGATCGCGACATCGCCTTCACCGGCGGGTTCTTCATGCTGCTGGAGCACATCGGCCGAGGCGAGTTCGACCAGGCGGAGAAGATGGCGGGCGAGCTGCGGGAGCTGGCCGAGGCCGGTCGGGCCTACTGGCCCCGGTTCCTGGTCGCCCACTTCGACAGCCTGACGGCGGTGGCCCGCTGCTCGCCCGGTGCCCAGGAGGTGATCGAGGCCGAACGGGCCGAGTTCGAGGACCAACCCGTCGATTGGTTCGGCATCTCCGTGATCCAGCAGGCGGTGGTGGCCATGGGGCGGGGGGAGCTGGCCGACATGCTGCTGCCGTTCGCCGAAGCGCTCGAACAGCACAGCCACAATGAGGAGTGGGCCCGGAAGTGGAACTACCCCATCGCCAAGGCCTACATCGACACCGACCGGCCAGAGCAGGCGGTGGCCGCCATCGAGAAGTACCCGGACCTCGACTTCGACCGCTACTGGCTCTCCAGCCTGCATCACCTCGGCCAGCTGGGCCTGATGCTGGGCCGAGCCGACTATTGCGAGCGGGTGCTGGCCGAGATGTCGCCCTACCGTGGCCGCTTCGCCATCATCGGGGTGGGGGCGGCGCTCAGCGGTCAGGTCTCCACGGCGTTGGGTCAGGCGGCGCTCGGGCTCGGTCGCCTCGATGAGGCGGAGGAGCTGTTCCGGGAGGCGATGGACCAGGCGGTCGAGCTGGGGTTCCCCTTCTTCGCCACCCTGGCCCGTCGCCACCTGGCCATGACGTTGCTCCGGCGCGACGAGGCCAGTGCCGAGGCTCGGGAGCATCTCGACGAGGCGGCCGCCGTGGCCGTGCGCCATGGACTCGCTCTGGAGGCGGCCGCCGTCGAGACCCTCAAAGCCGGGCTCGTCTAGGAAGGTCTAGCCCCCGGGTCGGGGCCCGACGAGCCCGGTGTTCGCTCAGCCGGCCCGCGACACCGAGACGGCCGACGGGTTGGCGAGCATGTCGAACACGGCGCTCCTCTTGCAGGAGGCCTCGACCAGGGCGTCGAGGTCGGCGTCGGAGGCATCGCCCTGCACGTCGATCTCGACCTCGATCGAGCTGAAGCCGTTGCGGACGTCCCGGTCGATGCCGAGGATGCCCCGTACGTCCATGACCCCCCGGGCCACGGTCTCGATACCGGTGAGTTCGATGCCGCGGTTGGCGGCGGTGGTGACCACACCGGCCACCAGGCAGGCGGCCAGGCCGTGCAGCACGTACTCGTGCGGCGTCGGGCCGTGGCCGTGGCCCAGCGTCGGGTGGTCGGCGTCGGCGGTGAAGGCCTGGGCATGGGCGTGATCGGTGCCGACGCCGTGCCACTCGTCCATGGTCGATCGGGTGGCGGTGCCCTCGATCCAGGTGTTCTTGGCCGTGAAGCGGAACCGGGCCAGCTCGGGCTGATCGGTGAGCTTGGCCACCGTGCCCTGGAGCTTGGTGACGGGGACGCCGTTGAGTTCGGTGATGGTGGTGGACATGTCGATGTGCCTTTCGGGTTTGCTGGATGTGGTGTGCTCGTTCGGCTGGTCGGTGGACCGGCGGTCGATGGGGTGGGCCGAGCGCCCGGGTCGATCGCTCAGCGATCGAGGACGGCGGTGACGCAGGTCAGTTCGTTGACCAGGCGGTACGAGCCGTCGACCGAGCGGAACGGTTCGAGCGTCGGCATCAGGCGGCGGCGGACCTCCCGATCGCCGAGTTCGTCGAGGGCGGGGACGACGAGGCCGGGGGAGCGCATCGTCCGCCAGGCGCTCTCGGCGTCGGGCAGTTCGAGGACGCCGTCGGCGGCGAAGCGCTCGATACCGGAGAAGCCGGCGTCGGTCAGCATCGTCTCGGCGACGCCGGGAGCCCCGATCGAGGAGGTGGCCTTCATCTCGTCGGCCACGGCCGGCAGGCAGCCGCCCAGCGTCAGCAGGAACTGGCGGAGATCGAGCTTGGCGCCCGGCCCCCAGAACGTGATGCCGATGCGACCGCCGGGCCGCAGGACGCGGGCCGCCTCGCCGATGGCGGCCTCGCAACCTCCCCAGATCCCGTTGAACGAGGTGGCGACGTCGAAGCTGTCGTCGGCCCAGGGCAGGGCGAACATGTCGCCCAGTCGGAGGTCGGCCGCCCTCGTTCGCCGCTGGGCGATGAGGAGGAGCGCCTCGGAGGCGTCGAGGCCGGCGACGGTGGCCCCCAGCCGCTCGGCCCGGCCGGTGGCGTAACCCGAGCCGCAGGCGATGTCGAGCAGCCCGGTGCCGGGGCCGACGCCGAGGCGGGCGAAGACGGCATCGGCGGCGTCACGGGCGTGGGGCTCGAAGTGGTAGGCCCAGGCGGCGGCGGCATGGCTCCAGGCCCGGCCCGCCTCGACCCAGACGGTGTCGTCGGTGGTGCTGGTGTGTGGCATGGATCAACCATGAGTGAATCGCTCGGCCGATACCTGAAGATGATGTGGGGCTTTTCTGAAGATCGATCGTGCGGCCCCCTCGATGGGGCGATGAGCCAGACTGATCGACGATGAGACGAACCGGGGTTCCCCTCGCCGCCGCGGCCGTGGTCGCCGTGCTGCTCGGCGGCTGCACCGATTCGACCTCGGACCGGGGGGCCGACGCCGTCGAGGCGGCCCCGGTCGGGGTGGTGGCCCCTGATGGGCTCAGGGTCGAGGTGGTCGCCGAGGATCTCCCCGGGCCGACCCAGCTGGTCGCCCTCGACGAGGACACGGTGCTGGTGGCCGTGCTCAACGGCGCCGAGAACGACGGGACGGGTCAGGTGCGCCGGATCGACCTCGCAACCGGCATCTCGGAGGTGGTGCGCGACGGCCTGGACAAGCCGACGGGGATCGCCTGGTTCGACGACGAGCTGTGGGTCATGGAACGCGATCGGCTGAGCCGGGGACCGCTGGGGGCCGAGGCGACCGTCGTGGCCGAGAACCTGCCGAACAACGGCCGGTCCCAGGGAACCCTCACCGTCACCCCCGACGGGTCGATTCTGTTCAATACCTCTGGCGCCAAGCGAGGGGCGGCGGTGACCGACGGCTCCGGGCGCCTGTTCACCGTCGATCCCGCCGTCGACGGAGCGACGCCGGAGGAGCTGGCCTCGGGCTTCAAGAACGCCTACGCCCACGCCTTCGACGGCGACGGCACGCTGTGGTCGACCGAGATGTCGGACGGCTCCTTCGACGGTGAGCCGGCGGCCGACGAGGTGGTCGCCGTCCTCCCCGGGGCCGACCACGGCTGGCCGTTCTGCGTCGGTGACAACCGGGCGGTGGCCGAGTTCGGCGGCGACGACCAGCGCTGCGCCGACGTCCCCCGCTCCCAGGCGGTGTTCGCCCCCGGTGCCACCCCCACCTCGGTCACCCTGTCCCCGTTCGAGCCCGATCGGCTGCTGGTGGCGCTCTGGACCCAGGATCGGATCGTCTCCGTCGACATCACGACCGACATCACGACCGACGCCACGACCGACACCGCGGGCGACACTGCGGTCGACACTGCGGGCGACGCCGTCGCCCCCGTCACCGACCTGATCACCGGGTTGGACCGGCCGCAGCACCTGGCGGTCGCCGGTGAGGCGCTACTTATCTCCGAGTTCGGCACCGGTCGCCTGCTACGGGTGAGCGCAGCGGGCTGAGCGGCGGCGGTGGGCCCCCGCCGAGGGCACGTCCGGCCTGGCCGAGTGGGCTCAGCCGATCGGGGTCACGGCTTCGAACGAGGCGCCGATCCGGGCCTCGTCGATCGTGTAGCGGCCGTCGCCCTGATCGTTGAAGCGGAAGATCAGGGCGTCGCCCAGCGGTGACGGTGCCGTATCGAGGACGGCGGTCGGTGGGCTCGGCGTGCCCAGCGTCGGGTCGATCCACAGCGAGGCGCCGTCGGCCCGCACCTCGACGACCACCAGCCACGTCCGGGTCGGCTCGACGGCGAGGTCGGTGTGGGGGCCGTTGACGAACCGCAGGTGCTGGATCCCCTGGATGCCGGCACCCGCTCGGTCGAAGGAGCCGTCGGGTGTCCAGAAGGCGTCACCGTAGGCCTCGGTGTCGAGTCGCAGGAGGTAGGAGACCCAGTACGTACCGTCCGGCTCGGGCGGCGGGGCGATGGTGCGCCGCACCCGGATCTCGCCCTCGATGTCGACGACCTGCAGGGCACCCGGGGTGGTGCGCAGCTCGTTGCCCACCGGGTCGGTGTAGCCGAGCCCGCCGGTCGGTGCGAGCGTGGCCGCACCGTTGGACACCTCCCACACGACCTCGGGCCCGGACCCGGTGGTGCTCGGCCCGCCGTCGGCCGGGGTGTCGGAGGAGACCGCACCGAACCCGTCATAGGCGAAGATCCGCAGGTCGGGTGGCGCGGTGGTGGTCGTGGTCGGCTCGGGGATCGACACCGACGAGGCGAGTGCCTGCGCCGTCGTGGCCGACCGGTCGGCGGCCGCGGTGGACGTCGTCGTGGTGGAGGCCGGGGCATCGTCGTCCAGCACCCGGGGCGCCGGATCGCGATCGACCGGGGTGGTGTCCGCCCGGCGGGATTCCGCCTGGGACAGGGCGAGGAAGAGGGCGCCGAGCGCCACGATCAGAACGGCGAGGGCGAAGGCGGCGCGGCGAAGCCGTCGGACGGCGCGTAGCTGGAGCTGACGGACGGCGACCCCGCTCTTGCCCAGGCGTCGGCCGACCTCCTCGGCCGAGAGGTCTTCGACGAACCGGAGCCGCAGCACCTCCTGCTGATCGGGAGGCAGCTCGGCCACCAACAGTTCGAGGTCGATGGCCCCGGCCAGGGTGTCCTCGAAGCCCGGGACGTGCTCGACGTGGCGGGCGTCGGCCATCTCCTCGGTCGCCTCGATCGGGAGGTCCCGGTGTCTGGCTCGCTCCCGGGCGACGTGGCTCCGGGCGGCCCGGAAGAGGTAGGCCCGGATGACCGGGGGCTCATGGCTGCGCAGCCGGTCGATCGCCCGGTAGGTGTCGAACAACGCCAGGTCGGCGACACCCTCGGGGTCGACGGCGCCCCGGTGGATGGCATGGCGGACGAGCGGGTCCCGATGCTCGCGGTACAGCTCGTCGAACCAGTCGGTCGAACGATCCGTGGCCGGCCTGCGGGGCAACGATCGGGGACGGTCGTTGCTTGTCCTCGTGTCCGATGGCATCGGTGGTTCTCACTCGCTCCGGAGAACGAGAAACCTAGCAGCACGTCCATCGAGGGCGAAACCGCCGCCCGTCGGTCGGCCGGGCGTCGCCGCCGACTCGACCGGTGGTCGCCGTGGTCGTATCGTTCGTGCCAGCCGCCGTCCATCGACGGCGCCGGCCCGGGGGAAGTGATCGACATGGTCGAACTCAACACCGACTACCTGGTGATCGGGGCCGGAGCCTCGGCCATGGCCCTGGTCGACACGCTGGTCAGCGAGACCGAGGCCGACGTGGTGCTCGTCGACCGGCGGATCGCCCCCGGCGGTCATTGGGTTGACGCCTATCCCTTCGTCCGACTCCACCAGCCGTCGGCCTACTACGGCGTCAACTCCCTCCCACTGGGCGAGGATCGGGTCGACACCACCGGGATCAACGCCGGGTTCTACGAGCGGGCGACCGCCGACGAGCTCCGCCACTACTACGCCCGGGCGCTGGCGAACCTCGAGTCCACGGGACGGGTCCGGTTCTTCGGCGGCACCGACTACCTCGGCCTCGACGGGGAGCGCCACGTCGCCGTGTCCAAGGTGTCCGGCCGTCGGTTGGAGATCGCCGTTCGGCGCCGTCTGATCGACGCCACCTACATACAGTCCGTCATCCCTGCCACCCACACGCCGAGGTTCGAGGTGGGCGAGGGGGCGACGCTCATCACGCCGAACGCCCTGGCCGATCTCGACTCGGCCTCGGCGGGGTTCACCCTGGTCGGCGGGGGCAAGACGGCGATGGACGTCGGGTTCTGGCTGCTGGGGCACGGCGTCGACCCGGACCGGATCCGGTGGATCCGCCCCCGCGACGGCTGGTTCACGGACCGGGCCTACACCCAGCCGCTGGAGCAGGTGGGCACCATGCTCGGCTACCAGGCGAGGATGGTCGAGGCCTGCGCCACCGCCACCACCGGCCTCGACCTGGCCCACCGGCTCGAGGAGCAGGGCATGATGTGTCGCCTCGACGAGTCGGTCGAGGGTGAGATCTTCCGGGGGGCCACGGTGGCCCGGGCCGAACTCGACGCCCTGCGAACGATCGAGAACGTGGTCCGGCTCGGTCGGGTGCGCTCGATCGAGGCCACGCGGCTCCACCTCGACCAGGGGTCGCTCCCCACGGCGCCGGGCGAGATCCACATCGACTGTTCGGCCCAGGGCCTCGCCACCTCCGAGGTGCGGCCGATCTTCGACCCCGGTCGGATCACGGTGCAGTTCACCACGCTCGGCGTGGCGCCCTGGAGCGCCGCCATCCTCGGGTTCGTCGAGTCGCTCGACATCGACGACGACCATCGCAACCGCCTCTGTCAGACCGTCCCCCGGACCGGCCTCATCGCCGACCAACTGTGGATCGCCCACCTCGGCTTCGTGGCCGACGGCGCCCGCCGCGACCACCGCGAGTTCGCCGCCTGGAACCAGGTCTGTCGCCTCAACCCGTCGCGGGGTGTGGAGAACCACGCCGGGGAGCCGGCGGTGCAGGAGGCGTTCGAGCGCATGTTCGCCAACTTCGAACCGGCGATGGCCAATCTCGCCACCCACGCCCGATGATCATCGCCCCCGACCGGCATCCGCCGCCCACCACAGGAGATCGACACCCGTGAGCGCCCTGCGTCTGTCCCACATCCTCCACCGAGTGACCGACCTCCATCGGGCGGTGGCCGACGCCGAGGCCGACGGCTTCACCGTCCACTGGGGGTCGGACCCCGACGTGGCCCACAACGCCCTCATCTGGTTCGAGACCGGTCCCTTCCTCGAGTTCATCGCCCCACCGCCCTTCGACGAGAGCCTCGCGCCCCGGTACGAGCAGGTGGCGGGGCCGGGGGCCGTGCTGCGGAGCCGGAGGTGGGGGGCGATGGACGCCGGCTGGTGCGACGTCGCCGTCGAGGTCGACGCCCCGGATCTCGAAGCCGTCATGCGGCGCTGCGAGGAGGTCGAGGTGGCGATCGGCCCGTCGTTCGAGCCGAGCCGGACCCTACCCGGCGGCGAGAAGGTCAGCTGGCATCTGGCCTTCCCCCACGACGGCGATCTCCCCTTCGTGATGGGCGCCTACTCCACGCCACAGCGACCGGAAGCCGTCCACCACGCCAACGGCGCCACCGAGATCACCGCCATCACCGTGGCCCACCCCGATCCCGACGGCTACGGCCGCCTCCTCACCCGGTACCTCGGCACGGCGATGCCGGCCGACATCGTCGTCGAGGCGGGCGATGGCGACGGCGCCGTGATCACGGCCGTCGCCGCCGCCGGGTTGACGGCCGAGGTGCGATTCGGGGCGTCGGTCCTCGTCCCGTCGAACTGACCCTCCCTCGGCCGTCGATCCTCAGCCCTCGACCGGGCAGGTGAGGTCGGGGGCGGTGGCCCGCGACCAGTTCCAGCCGAGGGGCCCGAAGTCGTCGGTGCCGACGTCGTCGCACAGCCACTGGCGGACGGGTTCGGGCATCCCGCCCAGTCGTTCCCAGTCGTAGTCGGCCACGGCCCGACGGGCGTCGGCGCCGAGCTGCCGGGTCAGGTACCGATCGTCGACGGGATCGCCGATGTCGGCCCGATCGAGGTTGACCTGAGCCACCACGGCCTCCGGGTTCACCGCCCCGAAGCCGATCGTCACCACGGTGGCCGACAGCACGGCGAACGTCGGGAGCCAGTTGCTGTGGGCGCCCGACCCCAGCGAACGGGCGAGCGACGACGCCGTCATCAGCGCCAGCCAGCCGAGGAAGGTGGCAACCGACAGCCGGAGCATGGTCAGGCCGAACGAGTCGATGTAGTAGCCGAGGCGGCTGTAGGACACGCCGATCAGGACGACGAGAGCGGCGGTGACGATGAGGGCGGGGAGCCGCTGGGCGGCGTTCGGCCTGCCGTCGACCACCGTGAGCCGGTGGACGCCGTTCAGCACCGTCAGGGAGAGGGTGGCGACGGCGACCAGCTGGAAGAAGCCCTGGCGGGCGTACTCGGCGGCGGTGATGTCCTGCTCGGCCAGGAACGATTGAGCCCCTCCTGCGATCACGGCCAGCTGGAGACCGCACCACACCACCAGGACGGCGGCCGCCGCCCACAGCGCCGTCAACGCCTCCACCCGAAAGCGCGGCCGTTCGGTGGTATCGGCGCCGAACTCGTCCTCGGTGTCGACGGCGTCCGGGTTCGAGGTGCGGTCGGGTGTGGTCGCGGCGTGGGGGTCGATCCCGATGTCCGCGTCGGCCTCGGCCTCGTCGCCGTCCTCGGAGTCCGTGTCGGCGTCGGTGTCGGTCGGTGCGGGCATCGAGCGGCGGGCGGCGAGGAGGGCGAAGGGGGTCAGCGTCGGCACGAGGACGAGGACGGTGAACAGATGGCCGGCGCCCGAGGCCGGGGTGAGCACGAGCAGCAGCCAGCGGAAGGCGGCGTCGCCGCTGGCCAGAAGCGCCCCGAGCACGGCGATGACGGCCGCCGCAACCGCCGCCATCCGCAGCAGGAGCACCACTCGACCCGGCCGCTGGGCGGCGCCGACCTTCGTCGCCCCCGTCCACAGCCACGGCAACGCATCGACGACGGCGTTCAGGCTGTCGCCCCCGGCTCGCAGCCAGGGCCACGAGCGATCCTGTCGGAGACCGTCGGTGGCGAGGAGGATCAGCAGGCCGCCGCCGGCGACCAACACCGGACCGACGACCCACGGGGAGTCGCGGATCACGAGGAGTACGGCGAGGGCGACGGCGCCCAGGGCACCCAACCGCTCGGTGAGCGTCGGCAGGCCCCCGTGGTGGGTGATGAGGGCGACGGCCAGGAACAGCAACAGGGCCGAGGCCACTGTCGCCGGCGGAAGGCGGACGGCGACGTCGAGCAGGATTGCCCCACCGAGCAGGGCGCTGAGGGTGACCACATCCCATCGGGGGAGGGGGCGCCGCTCCGGCCAGGGCTTGCGATCCGAGCGCCGGCGCGAGGGGGGTGGCGGTGGTGGCGTCCAGTCGCTCATCGGCGAACCCAGGGGCGTCCAGTCGCTCATCGGCGGACCCTCGGGCGGCGGCGCCTGCGGAGGCAGGGGTGGGGGTAGCGGTGGGGGTAGCGCCCCGCTGTACTCGAAAGCGGGTTCGGGGGCGCGCCCGAACTGAGCGTCCGTCATTGCTGGTTCCTCCTGGCCCGTGGTGGTCGCCGGGCCGGTAGACACTCGAACCGGTTGCGGGTCGAGCGGCCCCCTCGGGGCATGGATGGGGCCTAGGTCGTGGCGTCCGGTTGCACGGGGAGGGTCACCACGGCGCAGGTGCCCCGCGGGGTGTTGCTGGTGAGGGTGATCGTGCCGAGGTGGCGGTCGACGATCCGTTTGCAGATGGCGAGGCCGAGGCCCGCGCCCCCGCCGCCGGTGAGCGACGAGCCGTCGGCCTGCCAGAACCGCTCGAACACCCGGGCCCGGTGCTCGGGGGCGATACCCGGTCCGGTATCGATCACCCGGATCTCGATCTCCACCGGCCCCGCTTCGGCCTCGATGCGGATGTCGCTGCCGCTCGGGGCGAAGCGGAGGGCGTTACTGACCAGGTTGGTGAAGAGCTGATGGAGGCGGGCTTCGTCGCCCGCGACCAGCAGCGGCCCCGAGACGGAGAGGGAGATCGCAGCGTCGGGATCGATCAACTCGGCCTCGCTCGCCACCTCCTTGAGGAGCGTGTCGAGGTCGACGGCCTCGGTCGGTGGGCCGTCCGGTGGCGACTCCAGGCGGCCGAGGTCGAGTAGCTGGGTGACGAGCTTCGACAGGTGTTCGGCCTGGGCCAGCATGTGGTTCAGGGTGGCCGGCGTGGGTTCGGTGACGCCGTCGGCCACGTTCTCGATCTGGGAGCGGAGGGCGGCGACGGGAGTGCGGAGCTCATGGGAGGCGTTGGCCACGAACTCCTTACGCACCCGGTCGGCTTCGGCCAGCTCGGCCGCCATCACGTTGAACGACCGGGCCAGCTGGCCCACCTCGTCCTGGGACCGCGGGGTGACCCGACGGTGGTACTCGCCCGTGGCCATCCCGTCGGCCGCCCGGGCCATCTCCCGCAGCGGCCACGTGAGGCCGGTGGCGAGGAACTGCACGGCGACCAGGGCCAGGGTGGCGGAGATGATCGGTCGGATCCACACCGGCCAGCCGAGGTAGTAGCCGATCTGGCTCACCCCGGCGGTGACGGCCACGGCGGCGATGATGATGATCGACCACTTCGTCTTGATGCTGCGGACCCGTCGCAGCGGCGGCGGGCGGTGCACGCGGCTCATGCCTCGACCCGCCCCAGGCTGTAGCCGACGCCGTGGACGGTGCGGATCAGGTCGTCGGAGGTCTTGCGACGGATGGCCCGCACGTGGCTGTCGACGGTGCGACGGGCGGAGGCATCGCGATAGCCCCACACCTTGTCGAGCAGCTGGAGGCGGCTGAGGACGGTGCCGTCGGCGTCGTGAAGGGCGCGGAGCAGGTCGAACTCGGTGGCGGTGAGGTGGACGGTCTCGCCCCGGAACTCGGCGATCCGGCGGGCGGGGTCGATCAGGAGGGCTCCGTGCTGCTGGAGGACGGTCGACTCGGTGGCCCGTCGGAGCACCGCTCGGGCCCGGGCCGTCAGCTCCTTCATCGAGAACGGTTTGGTCAGGTAGTCGTCGGCCCCCAGCCCGAGCCCGACGAGCAGGTCGGTCTCATCGGTGCGGGCGGTCAGCATGATCACCGGGACCCGGCGGGTGGCGTGGACCCGGCGGCACACCTCGAGGCCGTCGAAGCCGGGGAGGTTGAGGTCGAGGATCATGAGGTCGGGGGCGGACGCGGCGGCCAGCTCGACCGCGGTCGGCCCGTCGGCGGCATGGACGACACGGAAGCCCTCGGCCTCGAACCGGCTGATCAGCGTGTCGGCGATCGCCTGCTCGTCCTCGACCACCAGGACGGTGGCGGTCGCCGCGGTGCCGTTGGGGCTCATGCTCACAACCTCGACGGTACGTCACGGCCTGCGCGGATGGGGCTCGCAAGATGTGTGGGTTCCGTGCAGGGCCACGGACGTCCCGTGATGGCCGCCACCTCAAGCGGACCTGCGGCGGTCCGACGTCGTCAGGCCTCGGCCATCGACTTCAGGTTCTCCAGGGTGGTGGCGACGTTGTCGACCAACAGCTCATGGCGGTTGATCTTCTGGAAGAACTCGCCCTCGAGAACCGGGGCGTCGAAGCTCTCGGTGACCCGGCACCCCGACTCGGTGGCCTCGATCCGGTAGCGCCACACCGTGCTGGGTGTGTCCTGAGCCGGCACCTCGAAGGCCCACTCCCGTCCGCGGTCGGCGGTCAGCACAATGCAGCCCGCATCCCACTCCATCCTGCCGTTCCTGTTGTAGCCCCGGAAGCGGGCGCCGACGGTGGGTGCGGACGAGCCGTCCTCCCACTCGATCCGATAGCACTCGGGGCTGAGCTCGTCGATGCGGGAGAAGTCGGTGAGGATGTCGTAGACGGCCTCGGGGTCGGCGTCGATCTCGATGCTGCTGGTGCCGGTGGTCTCGATCATGGTGGTGTCCTGTTCGGGTGAAGGGTGGTGGACGTCGGTCGGTGTGAGCCGGGAGCGGTCAGCCGTTCGGCCACGGTGTCGGCCGGCAGGTTGGCGCGGCCCGCCGGTGGTCGGGGCGCTGACGTTATCCCAGTTGTCGTCCCCGGTTCCATCTGCCGCGGCCGGGGGCCGGGCGTTGTCGAGTGCGCCCACCGCTCAGGCGAGGACGTGGCGGTTGCCGCCCGCCCGCTTCGCCTCGTACATGGCCTCATCCGCCAGTCGCAGCAGTTCGTCGATGTCGACGGTTGCCGCCCGCCCGCCGTGGGCCACCCCGATACTGGCGCCGAGCTCATGGTGGAGAGCCCGGATCCTGGTGACGGCGTCGGCCACCGAACGGTCGACCCGATCCGCCGTCTGGAGGGAACGGACACAGACCACGAACTCGTCACCCCCGAGCCGACCGATGATGTCGTCGACCCGGAAGATGCCTCGCAGGGTGGCGGCGACGCCTCGAAGCAGCTCGTCGCCGGCGGCGTGGCCCTCGGCGTCGTTGACCGCCTTGAAGCCGTCGAGATCGATGAAGTACACCGTCATGCTGCAGCCGCCGGCCAAGGCCTCGCCGGCGGCGTGGATGAAGCCCTGGCGGTTCAACAGGCCGGTGAGGCTATCGGTCTGCGACAGGGTCAGCGCCAGCTCACGCTCGAACTCGGCGGTGCGGACGAGCCCGGTCTGCCGTCGCTGCCAGGCGACGCCGATGGCGGCGAGGAGGGAGAGGGCCAGGCCGACGCCCCACACCTCCGGGTGGTCGAAGGGCCCGGGCGGCGGGGTGAACCGATCATCGGCGTGGACCTCGATCGTGAGCCCGTCGGTGCCGGCGACGGGGCGGCGCTCACGCAGCAGGGCACCGGATCCGAACCCGGCGGTGGCGGCGACGATGTCGCCGTCGGCGTCGGCGGATCGAATGGCGATCTCGATGCCGTCGGCGCGTTCCTCGCCCAGCACCTCGGCGAAGATCTGGTCGGTGGACAGGAAGCGGAAGGCGTACCCGATGATCTCGGCCCCGTCCGCCCCGAAGACCGGGGCGACCAGGAGACTCATGTAGTCGGCCTCCAGATCGGTGCGCAGCACGCCGAGCAGCTGCCAGAACTGTTCGCCCGGTACGACGACCACCGCCACCTTGTCCTGGGGCAGGCCGTCGGGGAAGAGCCACTGGGCCAGGATGGTGGCATCGAGGCCGCGGACCGGGGTGTCGTCGGCTCCCGGCTCGCGGGAGGTGCGGGTCACGACGAGCCGTTCGCCGGGCACCGGCACGATCGTCCGGACGGCGAACCCGTCGTTGTCGAGGAGCCGTTCCCGCTCCGCCAGCGCCTGCTCCGCCTCCAGCCCCTCGTCGATCAACTCGAGGAAGGTGACGCCCGGATCGTCGGTGGCCAGGTAGTGCTCCTCGGCCGTCATGAAGCGTTCATAGGAGGCCAGGGGAACGGGGTGGGTGGCTTCGACGAAGTTGACGGCGGTGGCGATCCGGGCCCGGGTGTCGGCCATGGTGTCGATCACCTCGCGCTCGGCCCGGTCGACCTCGTAGCCGAAGCGGATCACGCGGGACTCGGCGTCCTGCTGCGAGACCAGGGCCGCCACCAACAGCGTCACCAGCACCCCGACGAGGAACACCGACGCCGGTCGAATCAGGTCGAACCGCCAAGGCCATCCCACAGGTGCTGCATCGGTCGCCGGCGCCGGCCACCGTATGGGCTATTCGGCCCCACGTGGCGGGCACCGCCCGGAGAGGTCGACGGGCCGGCCCGCCCCCCCGGGGACACCCCTCTGGCCTGTGAGCGGGATCGTTGTCAACCTCGCAGCTCCTCCGGGCGTTGTGGAGGCATGGACCTCGCACCCCTGGCGGGCCGCATGGGGCATCCTCATTTCGACGTGGCTGGCCGACCATCTCGAGGTCGACCTCGGTGATCCCGTCACCTTCTTCACCGCCGACGACCCGGATCTCGGCCCCATCGGCCTGACGGAGGGCGACCCGGCGCCCTCCGTGACCGTGATCGTCACCGGGGTCTACGAGCCGTTGTGGAACGTCGACAACGATCCACCGACCGGCTACTGGGCCGACCGCTCGCGATCGAGCCGCTGCTCGACCCGTCGGCGGACGAGCCGTCGCCGCCACTGGGAGGCGGCCAGGTTGAAGCCGATGCGGTAGACCCAGCCCCGAGGGTTCTCCATGGCCGCCACCCGGTCCCAGTCGAGCCAGGTTCGCATGATGGCCTCCTGGGCCAGGTCCTCGGCGACGGCCCGGTCGCCGGTGCGGACGGTCAGCGCTCGGATGAGCGGCCCGTGCAATTCGGCCAGGAACACGCCGATGTCGGTCGGCGGCACGACCACCGGCTCGGGCTCAGGACTCTCATCGAATAGGGGGCGATCCACAGGGGGCACGTCCAGGGAAAGGGCTCTCGCCTTTCCAACGTCCGAAGCGCCCGCCGGGTTGACAGACGGTCCCGAGGAATCGAAAGGCGACCTCGACGTCCGATCAGGCGGGGGTGAAGGCGACCGGTAGGCGCTTGATGCCGTTGATGAAGCTCGACCAGACATGCTCCGCCGGGCCCGCCAGTTCGAGGTCGGTCGTCCGGGCCAGCAGCGCCTCCAGCATCGATCGGGTCTCCAGGCGGGCCAGGTGGGCTCCGAGGCAGAAGTGCGGACCGTGGCCGAAGGCGACCTGCGGGTTCGGGTCGCGGGTGATGTCGAAGCGGTGGGGGTCGGAGAAGACGCGGGGATCGCGGTTGGCGGCGAGGTACATCAACGCCACCTTCTCACCCGGCTGGAGGACTCGGCCGTGGATCTCGACCGGGGTGTGGACGGTGCGGCTCATGTAGTTGATGGGGGAGGCCCATCGGGTGATCTCCTCGACGGCGGAGTCGAGCAGGCGGTCGGGGTCTGACCGCAGCAACGCCCACTGGTCGGGGTTGGTGGCCAGGGCGTGGAGGCCCCACGAGATGTTGTTGCGGGTGGTCTCGTTGCCGGCGACGAAGAGCAGGATCACGTAGGCGATGTACTCCTCGACGCTGAGCTCCCCGGCGTCGACCTTCTCGGTGAGGACGGTGGCCAGGTCGTCGGTGGGGTGGGCCCGCCGGGCCTCCGCCAGTTCCAGCGCGTACTCGCCCATCTCGGCCATGGCGGTGGCCCGAGCCTCGGGCGTCGGCATGTACTCGGGATCGAGGGTGGTGATGGTGGCGTTGCTCCACTGCAGGAGCCGTTCGCTGTCGTCGGGGGGTGAGCCCATCAACTCGGCGATCGCCGCCATCGGGAACTCGACCGCCAACTTCTCGACCACGTCGAAGGTGGTCTCCTCACCGAAGGCGCGCTCCACCATCGAGTGGGCCAGCTCCCGGTAGTGGTCGGTGAACATCCGCACCACCCTCGGGGTGAAACGGCGACTGACGAGGAGCCGCTGGGCGGTGTGCTCGGGTCGGTCCTTGAGCAGCATGTGGCGGATGTGCGAGGCGTCGTGATCGTTGCGCAGGTTGTGACCGGCGAAGTTGCCGAAGTGATCGACGTCGCGACTGATGGCCGTGACGTCCTCCAGCCGGGTCACCACCCACGACTCGGTGACCAACACGGGATCGTCGATCTTCTGGTGGAACAGGGGCCGGTGCTCCCGCAACCAGTCGAACACGTCGTGAGGCGGCCCGTCGGTGTAGGCGAGATTGGACAGGACGTCGATGTGGTCGACATCCGGCGACGACACGTTTCCAGCCATGGATCATGGTCGCGCACGGCCACACCGAGGCTCAACAAGGGCGGGCCCGAGCCGGGCCGCTACGGGCGACTGTCGGGTGTCCGGCGGCGGCGTGCCCGCCGGCTTCGTCGGGCCGTCAGGACGAGGGTCGGACGCCGAGCGCCTTGGCCAGCAGACCGTAGGCGTGCAGGTCGTCGGCGAGCGTTTCGGTACCGAGGATGCAGCAGGCCACATGGTCGGCGCCAGCCGCCCGGTGTTGTTCGAGCCGGTCGAGGCACCGATCGATCGGGCCCCAGGCGACCAGGGCGTCGACCAGGCGATCGCTGTACACATCGGTCCAGTCGTCCGGTTCGAAGCCCATGGCGGCGAACTTGCGCTCGTGGGGAGCGGACCCGACGTAGGGAGCCGTATGGGCTCGGGCGATGGCTCGCGCTTCGGTCGGATCCTCGTTGAGCACCACCGCCTGCTCGGCCACCAGCATCGGGTTCGGGCCGAGGAGCTGACGACTGTTGGCCGTGTGTTCCGGTGTCACCAGGAACGTCATGGCACCGAGCGAGCGCTCGCCGCCAAGCTGCACCATCTTCGGGCCGTAGGCGGCGAGCATGGTGGTGGCCTCGCCGCCCAATCGCTCATCGGCGGCGTCGAACTCGGCCAGCCAATCGAGGAGCACCTTCATGGGGCCGGGTTGGCGGGCCAGCGGGCCGAGTCCGAGTCCGAGCACATGGCGACCGTCGTGGGCCCGCTGCAGATAGGCGTGGGCTGCGGCGGCGTTGGTCGGGGAGCGCTCACCGATGCGGGCGATGGCGCTCGCCACGACGAGACGGTCCGAGTTGGCCAGCAGGTGACCGGCCTCCGACAGGGCCTCGGTCAGCCCGATCTCGGGGATCCACAGGGCGGGCCAGCCCTGCTCGTCGAGCCCGCGGGCCAGCGACGCCGCCTCCCCGGGCGACAGGAAGCTGGTTCGGAACGTGTCCACGCCCCACGGTCCGATCCGGTCACGCAACTGCTCTCGATCCATGGCCGAGAGCTTGCCACCTCCGGCCGGTGGCGAGGTACCCGGCGCTCCCATTCGTGCGGTGTGGCCGAGTGGGCGGGCCGGAGCGCATCGGGGGATGCGGTATCAGTAGGCGTACTGGTTGACCCGGGCCTGGGTCTGGGTGACGCCCTTGCCCCGGATGACGGCCGGATCGAGCCATCGGTCGATGGCGTCCAACTCCCAGCCGAAGACCAGGTCGTCCATCGACGACGCCACCTGATCGCGACGCAACCACCGGTAGCCGTCCCATGGTCGGGGGAAGCCGAAACCGGGCAGGGTGTAGGCGTAGACCCGGCACAGGTGGTCGCCCTCGTCGAAGTCGCCGACGTAGGAGACCCACGGGGTCTCGATCCGCAGCCGGTCCCGCAGCCATCCCTGGAGGGCGGCGATGTAGTTGCCATCGTCCCAGTCGGGGATGGCTTCCTCGGTCCACGTCGGCCCACCCGGAAGCGACAGCCGACCCGGACGCTCGCCGTGGCCGCTGTCGTCGTCGGAGTCGCCGTCGGCGAACAGGAACTCCGGCTCCCCCCGATCGCGCATCAGCACGAGTCGGGTGGTGGCCAGCGGCTTGTCGCTGTGGACCGCCAGCAGGCGCCGCCCGGCGGGCGACAGGGCTTCGTGGACGTCCTGGTCGTAGAGCAGGTAGCCGGTGGCGGGTGGGGCGTCGGCCGCGGCGTACTTGTTGAACGCGCCGACCCGATGGCGGTCGGAGCGGTTGCCGTCGGCCCGATGCCAGAGATGCATGTTCATCAGCAGCAGGTCGCCCCGTTCCAGGCCCGCGTCGACATAGGACGCCTCGTCGGGCTTGGCCGGCGGGGTCACCTCCAGCGGGCGCTCCGACCCTTCGTGGACTCGCTCCGGTTGGTGGGAGCCGGGGGCCACGAACAACCGGCCGGTCTCGGCGTCGAAGTCGCAGAACGGCACGATGGTGAAGGCCCAGTTCATCGAGGAGCCGACCGGGCGCCAGCGCTTGTAGTCGTTGTGGGAGGGGATGCCGGGGCCGCCCGGGGTCCGGTCGTAGATCACGAACGCCGTCAGGAGCGGTTCGGCACCCAGCACGTCGGTGACGGCCGGGATGATCGACGGGTGTTCGGCCAGTGGGGCGAGGTCGGGATCCTTGAGACAGTTCCGGGCCAAGGTGAACCGCCCCGGTTCGGGCCACTGCGGACTGCCCTCGGCCAGCCGATCGTCGCGGGGTGGATTGCGGGCGAAACCCGCCTCGTAGCGGGACACGTCGGCCTCGCCGATCGCGCCCTTCAGCACCACGAACCCGTCCCGGTGGTAGTCGGCCAGTTGGGCGGCGGTGAGTGACGACGCAGGCGCTCCGGCCACCGGCTCGTCGGGGTCGGTCGCTGGCAGGACCATGGGTCCCTCCTCATCGCAGTCCATCGCCGCCGCAGCGGGCCAACCGTCCCCCGATGGCGGCTCCGCCCGGCTACCGATCACACTACCGATCGGTGCCGGACCTACGAAAGTCGCCGACGTCGGCTTGACGAGGTCGACCGAGCGGCTCTGACATGGGCCGTCTCACCCGTGTCGGGGCATACGACCCGCCACCGATTCGAGAACGGCATCACTCGAAGCGGAGGGTGTCGAGGAACGGAGATCGTCGAGACATGAGCGAGGGACCGGGCGGGCACGCCGATCCGATGAGGCTGCGGGTGGGCATCAGCACCCCGTGGGATCTGATGGCGCTCGACGTCGAGGGTCAGCGGCGCCGCCTGTCGTCGATCGCCGATGTGGGGATCGACCAGATCTTCACCGCCGACCATGTGAGCTTCCACGGCGGTGGGGGTACCGACGGCCTGATCCGACTGGCCTCGCTCGGCGGTATGGAGCCTCGGCTCGACCTCTACCTCGGCGTGTACCTGCTGGCCCTGCGGCACCCCATGGTCGTGGCCCGCCAGATCTCGACGTTCGCCGAGACCGCGCCCGGTCGGCTCACGGTCGGCGTCGGCGTCGGCGGTGAGGACCGCAGCGAGATCGAGGTCTGCGGCGTCGATCCCCGCACTCGGGGTCGGCGGACCGACGTGTCGCTCTCCATCGTCCGGGCGCTACTGGACGGCGAGACGGTGGACGGCGACGGCGAGTTCTTCCGGTTCGAGGGCGGTCGGATCCGCCCGAGCCCGACGCCGAGGGTGCCCTTCGTGGTCGGCGGCCGCTCGGATCAGGCGCTCGAACGCGCCGGCCGATACGGCGATGGTTGGCTTGCGGCCTGGGTCTCCCCCCGCCGATTCGCCGAGGGTGTCGAGCGGGTGGAGTCGATGGCGGCCGATCGCCGTCCGTCGTGGCAGCACGGCCTGCAGCTCTGGGTCGGTGTCGGCGAGACCGTCGAGGATGGGCGGCGCCACGTGGCCAAACGTATGGCCGACTTCTACAAGCTGGACTTCGAGCTGTTCGCCCGATACACGCCGACCGGGACCGCCGAGGAGATCGCCGATTTCCTGCAGCCGTATCGGGAGGCCGGGGCGACGACGTTCAATCTGACCCCGTGCGGCGCCGACCCCGAGGTCGAGATGGCGACGATCGCCCAGGTGGCCGACCTTCTTCGGACGGCCGCCTCCGCCTGAGACCGACGAGAAGCTCGGAGGCCCCCCGAGGGGTCGGGCCGGGTCGGGCCCGCCGCTCGCACACGACCTCGAGCGGCGAGCCCGTCGACCGGCTCAGCCGATCACCGGCACTGGCTCCGATTGGAGAAGCCGGCGGTGTCGTTGCCGAGGAAATTCAGCCGTCCTTCGACGAACTCGCCCCGACACGTGAAGGCGTGGGCCGCCTCCAGTGTCACTTCGTCGACGACGCGACTCCAGGGTTCGGCGTCGAGGGCGCCGTCGTTGTCGGTGTCGAGGTCGTCGCCGACCGCGCCGTCGAAGCCCTGCACCAGCAACACCCGCACCGGGCTTCGCATCTGGAGGGACCGACCCGGCGAGGTGGTGGTCACGACCAGGAAGCGATTGGCCCCGATCGTCATACCCGACAGGTCGGTGGCACTCCGGATCCGGCCCTGCTGACCCTCGAGGGTCTCGAGGAACAACTCCTCGACGTCGATGCCCTCGAACTCGGCGGCGTAGTCGCCACCGACGACGACGAGGGTCAGATCCTCGATCTCGACGTTGCGGACGCCGCGGATCTCGACGTACTGGACGGGCCGCCCCTGGGCCGACCCGGCCAGGCCGGAGTAGCGGGAACGGAGCTCGGTGATCCGGGCCCGTCGGTCGTCGCGCTCATCGGCCGCCGCCGGAGACGCGGTGAGCACCGTGCTCACCATCAGCGTTATCAACGCCAGTCCGAGCGCCAGCACTCTTCTCCCGGGTCTTGCCATGGAACAACCTCTTTCCGCATGAACCACCCCGTAGCGAGTTCAACCGCGGTGTTCAGCAGTGCGACCCGCCTGAGGGCTGAATTCAGTGCTCGATAAGGTTTCTGAACGTGCGGGCTGATGGCCTCCTAACGCCCTGGACCGCCCGACGTCGGGTCGGTCGGGTGTGGGTCCCCGCTCGATCGGTGACCTCGCCTGCGTACTTGGTGAGAGGGCCTCGGGCGCGGTAGACCTGCCGGATGGTCAGCGACCGGCCTCCGGTGGGGCTCAGCTCACGCCTCGTCCTCGGCGTCATCGTGCTGGTGGCGCTGCTCATCGGGCTCAACTTCACGGTGCTGAAGTTCGCCCTCGACCACACGACACCGCTGTTGCTGGCCGGGATGCGGACGGTGATCGGCTCCAGCGCACTGATCGCCCTCGCCGTCGCCCGAGGTGAACGGTTCCCGGGACGATTGGTCGACTTCGCCAACATCTTCGCCGTGTCGCTCAGCATCACCACGTTGTCGAGCGCTCTGCTCGTCATCGGGGTGTCGAAGGTCCCGGCCGGCGTGGCGTCTCTGCTGGCCAGCACGATGCCGCTGTTCACTGCGGCGTTGACGTTCCTGCTCCTGGGATCGGCCATCAGTCGGCTCGGGCTCGTCGGCCTGGCCATCGGGTTCGGCGGGACCGTCGTGCTCGCCTCCCCGTCGATGTCGGGCACGACCGCCACGGTCGGCATCCTGGCCCTCGCCGCCTCCGCCCTGGCCTGGGCCTTCGGCAACGTCTACATGAAGTGGCGGGACTTCAGCCGGGTCAGTCCGATCATGCTGGTCGGGGTGCAGTTGATGATGTCCGCTGCCGTCCTCATCCCCGTGGCCCTGATCGTCGAGGGGACCGGCGACACCGATTGGTCCACCGGTCTGCTGTGGCCGCTGCTCTACGCCTCGATCCCGGCCAATGCCGTGACCTTCGCTCTACTGGCGACCGTCGCCACCCGAGCAACCCCCACCCAGGCCGCGTCGAGCGCCTACCTGATCCCCGTGTTCGGCGTCACCTTCGGCGCCCTGTTCCGTAGCGAACGCCTCGGTCTCGCCGAGGTGATCGGCGGGGCGCTGGTGGTGGCCGGTGTCTACCTCGTGGTCACCGCATCGGCCCGCCAGGCCTCGAACCCCACCCCGGAACCGGTCGAGGCCGCCTGAGGACTGAGCCTCAGGTGTTGAGCGGGTGACGAGAATCGAACTCGCGTATTCAGCTTGGGAAGCTGATGTTCTACCATTGAACTACACCCGCAAAGATGGTCGTCCCTTAGGGCGACGAGCCACAGCCTACCGGTTCGCTTCGCTCTCCGCCGCCGAGATCGCCGAGTTGACCGGGCGGTGTCGGCCGGCACCGCGAGGCAGACTGGGCCGATGGCCGATCAGATCGACGGCGCCGACGACGGCGCGTTCACCCGGGACACCGACTACATCGACGACCGCATACAACGAGTCCCCGATGCCCGCTGGCCGGTGGAGCCCGACCGCTATCGGCTCGTCGCCGCAGCGGCCTGCCCGTGGGCCAACCGCACCACCGTCGTCCGCCGCCTCCTCGGGCTGGAGTCGGCGATCTCCCTCGGTTTCGCCGGCCCCACCCACGACTGGCGCTCCTGGCAGTTCGATCTCGACCCCGACCACCTCGACCCCGTGCTCGGGATCGAACGCCTCCGGGACGCCTACCTCGCCCGCTTCCCCGAGTACCCCAAGGGCATCACCGTGCCCGCCGTGGTCGACGTGCCCACCGGGTGGGTCGTCACCAACGACTTCCCCACCATCACCCTCGACTTCTCTCTCGAATGGGGTGACCATCACCGCCCCGGCGCCCCCGAGCTCTACCCCGAGCTCCTCCGGGACGAGATCGACGAGGTGGCCGAGCTGATTTACCACGACGTCAACAACGGCGTGTATCGCACCGGGTTCGCCAGCAGCCAAGCCGCCTACGAGGACGCCTTCCGCACCCTCTTCGCCCGCCTCGACTGGTTGGAGGAACGCCTCACCTCGCGCCGCTACCTCGTCGGCGACACCATCACCGAGGCCGACGTCCGCCTCTTCACCACCCTCGTCCGCTTCGACGCCGTCTACGTCGGTCACTTCAAGTGCAACCGCAACCGGATCAGCGACATGCCGGCCCTGTGGGGCTACTTGCGCGATCTGTTCCAGACCCCGGGCTTCGGCGACACCGTCAACTTCGCCCAGGTGAAGGAGCACTACTACGTGGTCCACACCTCGATAAACCCGACCCAGGTCATTCCCGCCGGCCCCGACCTGCGACCGCTGCTCACCCAGCACGGTCGGGAGGATCTCGGCGGCCGCCCCTTCGGCGACGGCACCCCACCGCCGCCCCCGCCCGCCGCCGAGGCGGTGGGCGACCTCGTCGCCTCCTGAGCGACGGCCCGAATTCGGACCTAAGTGGACGGCGACGGGCCGACCGCACTCGGCCGGCTCGTCGACCACACGCGATAGGCCAGGCCCGGGCGAGGATCAGTCGACGGTGTCGGTGAGGTCGGCGGCGGCCGCCGCGGACAGGTAGTCGACCGACCAGCGTCGGTCGAACAACGCCGTGTCCGCCGGGTCGTCGTCGGCCCTCAGCCGTTCGATCACCCGCACGTAGGCCGGCAGCGACAATCCCCGCACCAGATCGAGTAGCGCCGCCGCCTCGCCGGTGGCCGGCGCCACCGGGGCCACCAGCCGGTCGTACACGTCGACGATCTGGTGGACCATGTCGAGGTGGCGCTGGCCGGGGTCGACCGACGGGAAGTTGGTGGCGGCGAAGTCCTCGGTGAACACGATCGGCTCGGCCGCCATCGCTGCCGCCCCTCCGGCCTGGGCCTGGGCCTGGGCCAGGTGGATGAGCAGCTCGACGTCGAACGTCTCGTCGAACGACGACATCCGCGCCAACACCGGCTCCAGGGCGCCGGCGTCGACGGCCTTGAACCCGGCCTGGGTGTCGAGCACGTGGGCCAGGTCCGGGATCAACAGCGCGCGCACCATATGGCGAAACAGGATGATCGCCTTGTCGGGCTTGCCCCCGGTGCTGCTGGTCTCCGAGCACGGGCCGTCGGCCTTGACCAGCACCGCCTCGGCCAAGCCGTAGCGCTGACCGAGCCCGGCCACCGCCCCTCGCCCGGCCACGACCGGGGCCGTCAGCGCCCCGAGCTGGGCCAGGTTGGCCGACAGGTCGGCGTCGGTGTAGCAGACGACGTGTGCGCCCTCGCCGGCCCGTCGCCGTCGGGGCCCGGTCTCCACCGCCGAGGCCAGGCCGACCAGGATCGAGCCGCCCTTGCGCGACTCGTCGGCCGACCGCAGTCGATCGAAGGCCGGGCTGATCGACCGGCCCCGACCGATCTCCTCGGCCAGTCGCAGCACCCGCACCGCCCCGTCGCCGGAGCGGGGGTAACCCTCGGCGGTGGCGACCTCGGCCATCACCTCGGCGCTGGAGGGAACGTCGGGGCAGCCGTCGTCGACGGCCACGATGCTCCACGTCGCTCCTGGCAGCCCGTCGATCAGCCAGTCGAGCTGAGCCGTCTTCACCCGGAGGAAGTCCTCGCCGTGGGGATGCTCCTCCCTGGGCCTGATGCGACCGGTCTCGCCGTACATGGCCCACACCACCGACAGGTGTACGGGCCCGGCGCCGGCCGCCACCGCATCGGCCAGTCGCTGCCGGGAGCGGGCCGCTGCTCGGGCTTCGGCCTCCACTCCGTCGGTCGCCTCGTTGGACGGCGGGATCGGACCGCCTGAGGACCTCGACGCCTCGAGAAGTGTCGTCGCCCGATGCAGCACCTCCAGGTTCTGGACGCGGTCGGTCAGGTCACGCAGCGGCGGGTTGGTCGAGGCCATCGGCGGCCATCGTAGGACCGGCCACCGACCACGCTGCCCCGACCAGGAGCACGACCTACCCGGTCGTCGGGGGCTGGTATCGGATCGGGGGCTGCGTCGGCGGCTCGACGGCGAGGGCGCCGAGCGCACCGCTCGGTGCCGCCCCCGGCCAGGTGGTGGGAGGGGCCATCACCGGAGGCGCCCCGGGCCACGAGCCCGGCTGGGCGATCGGCGCAGCTGCGATCGGTGCCGGAGCGGTCGGCGTCGCCGCCGTGGCCGTCACCCACGGATGGTCGAGTGAGTCCCGATGGCGGGCCAACAGGGCGTTGAGTACGAGTAGGTAGGCGGTGGCCGCCGCCAGGGTGAGCAGACTGGCACCGAGGTAGGCGATCGATTCGAGCAGGTAGTCGTCCCACTCGAGGGGCACGGGGACCAGGTTGAGCAGCACTCGGCTGTACACCTCGCCCGCGATCCACAGCGTCCACCATGTGGCGAACATCCTCGGTGCGGCCTCCTCGCCGAACTGGTCCTTCCCCGACCGATTGGTGACCCAGATCTGCTTGGCCATCTGGTACGGCCGGAACAGCGACAGGATCGGGACGACCCAGCCCCAGATCGCCCAGTGGCTCTTGTGGTGGGCCTGGGTCGGCCAAATGAGGGCGCCGTTCTTGGCCAGTCGATAGAACACCGCGATGGATGCCACCCCGCCGAGGAGCAGCACCGCCAGCTGGATGAGGCCGATACCGACGCTCCAGCCGTAGGCGACGTCGAGGAACTCGGCGTTGATCAGGTAGGGGTCGTCGATGCTCCGGCTGAACTCGGCGATCAGGTAGACGTGGATCACCGCATTGATCGCGGCCAGGGCGATGGCGATCCAGACGGCGCCTCGGGCCGCGTGCCGGATCCAGCCGACCTCGGCCACCCCGGTGATCGATCTGAGCATCGACGGAAGGGCGAACGGGGGTGCGCCGGGCGGGGGGACCGCTGCCGGTGCAGATGGCGGCGTGGCCGTCGACGTCTGTTCGTTGTTCACCGACGACCAGTAGTCGTCATCTGCGGTCGCCGTCTTCGACGACCAGAAATCATCGTCCGGCCGTTCCCACTCCGCCCAGCTCATCGTCCCGAACCGTACCGCTTGTGGAACAATCGCGCCGATAGTTGATGCTCCCGGCCCACGCCACCGTCTCCATCACCCCACACGTCACCCAAACGAGCGCGTGGGTGCGGGGGGTTCGGCGGAGCCGAACTCGTGAAGGGCGGCCTCCGGACGCCCGGTTCTTGTCGGAGCCCATTCGAGCGCGTGGGTGCGGGGGGTTCGGTGGAGCCGAACTCGTGAAGGGCGGCCTCCGGACGCCCGGTTCTTGTCGCAGCCCATTCGAGCGCGTGGGTGCGGGGGGTTCGGTGGAGCCGAACTCGTGAAGGGCGGCCTCCGGACGCCCGGTTCTTGTCGCAGCCCAAACGAGCGCGTGGGTGCGGAGAGTTCGGCGGGGCCGAACTCGTGAAGGGCGGCCTCCGGACGCCCGACTTAGACCTCGGCCAGGGCCTTGGTGATGTCGACCACGGCTTCCCGGCCGTCGCCGAAGAGCATGACCGAGTTGTCGAGGGCGAAGAGCGGGTTGGGGATACCGGCGAAGCCCGGACTCAGGCTGCGCTTGATGACCACCACCACCCGGGCCTTGTCGACGTCGAGGATCGGCATGCCGGCGATCGGGCTGTCCGGGTCGTTGCGGGCGGCCGGGTTCACCACGTCGTTGGCCCCGAGCACGATGGCCACATCGGTCTGCTCGAACGTCGGGTTGACCTCGTCCATCTCGACGAGCTGGTCGTAGTCGATCTCGGCCTCGGCCAGGAGCACGTTCATGTGGCCTGGCATGCGGCCGGCCACCGGATGGATGCCGAAGACCACTTCGGCGCCGTTGTCCTGCAACCGACGGGTGAGGTCCCGCACGGCGTGCTGAGCCTGGGCCACGGCCAGGCCGTAGCCGGGGACGATCACCACCCGCTCGGCGGTGTCGAGCATCATGGCCACATCGTCGGCCGAGGTGGAGCGGACCTTGCCGCCGTACACCTCGTCCGCATCGGGACCGGACCCCCCGCCCCCGCCGCTCGAGGTGAGCACCGCCCACAGCGAACGGTTCATGGCCACGCACATGATCTGGGTGAGGATGAGCCCGCTGGCCCCCACCAGCGAACCGGCGATGATCAACAGCGAGTTGTCGAGCACGAAGCCGGCGGCGGCCGCCGCCAGGCCCGACAGCGAGTTGAGCAGGGCGATGACCACCGGCATGTCGGCGCCGCCCACCGGCAGGGTCGAGGTCACGCCCGCCACCAGGCCGAGGGCCACCACGACCCACAGCCAGGTCAGCGACCCGTCGCTCACCACGGCCAGCACCCCGGCCACGGCGGCACCGGCGAACAGGACGCCGTTGAGGATCTGGATGCCACCGAAGCCGTTGTACCAGAGCCGCTCGGCCAGCTTGCCGAAGGCGATGACGCTACCGGTCAAGGTCACGGCACCGATGAGCACGGCCAGCACGGCGGCGATCGAGGCCGCCCGTTCCAGCTCGCCCTCGTCGATGGCCTGATCCACGTTGGCCAGGGCCACCAGGACCGACGCCGCGCCACCGAAGCCGTTGAACAACGCCACCAGCTCCGGCATCGACGTGATCGGTATCCGGGTGGCGAGCACGGCGCCCACCGCCCCGCCCAGGAGGATGCCGACGATGATCCACTCGAAGGCCAGCACGTCGGCGTCGGTGAGGGTGACGACGACGGCCAGCAGCATGCCGACGGCCCCGAGCTGATTACCTCGCACCGCGGTGCGGGGGCGGGCCAGGCCCTTCAGGCCGAAGATGAAGAGGACTGCGGCCACCAGGTAGCCGATTCGGATCCAATCGTCGCTCACGACGCACCCCCGCCAGTGGAGGAGGCGGCACCCCGTCGGCTGCGGTTGCCGGTGCGGAACATGCTCAGCATCCGGTTGGTCACCAGGAACCCGCCGACCACGTTGATGGTGGCCAGGGTCACGGCAGCGAAGCCGAGCACCGAGGTGAGGGTCGAATGGTCGGCTCCGGCGGCGAGCACGGCCCCGACCACGGTGATGCCGCTGATGGCGTTCGACCCCGACATGAGCGGGGTGTGCAGGGTGGGCGGCACCTTGGTGATCAGCTCCACCCCGAGGAACACGGCGAGGGCGAAGAGGGTGATGGCGGCGACGATGTCCATCAGGCGCCCCCTCGATCCTCGAGGGCCTGTCTCACTCGTTCGTGCACCACCGCTCCTTCGTGTGCCACCAGCATCCCTGCCGTGATCTCGTCTTCCAGATTCGGGGCCAACCCGTCGGCCTCCTCCAGGAGGTGGGTGAGGAGATTGACGACGTTGTTGGAGAACATGGCGCTGGCGTGATCGGCCGCCTCCGAGGTGAGCGTCGTCGGCCCCAGCACCAGCACGCCCTCGTGGTCGACCTCGGCATCGGCCACCGACGGCTCCACGTTGCCGCCGCGCTCGGCGGCCAGGTCGACGATCACCGAGCCCGGGCCCATGGTGGCCACCATGTCGGCCGTGATCAGCAGGGGCGAGGCCCGCCCCGGGATGGCGGCGGTGGTGATCACCACGTCGGCCGCCTCGATGAACGGCCCCAGCAGCGCCCGCTGGCGGGTGGCGTCGTCGTCGGTCTGGGCCTTGGCGTACCCGCCGGCGTCCTCGGTGTCGGTGTCGGCGGCCTCCTCCTCGATGGCCTTGGCCCCTACCGAGCGGATCTGCTCGGCCGCCGCCGGCCGCACGTCGTAGGCGTGGACCACGGCGCCGAGGCGCTTGGCCGTGGCGATGGCCTGCAGCCCGGCCACGCCGGCGCCGAGCACCAGCACCTTGGCCGGGGCCAGCGTGCCCGCCGCCGTCATCAGCATCGGGAACAGGCGGGGCAGGCGGGCGGCGCCGAGCAGGACGGCGCGGTAGCCGGCGATGGTGGCCATCGACGACAGCACGTCCATGCTCTGGGCTTTCGTCGTCCGGGGCACCAGGTCGAGGGAGAACAGCGTGGCGCCCGCCTCGGCCGGGGCCAGCACCCCCTGGGGCGACCACAGCGGGTCGAACAGGGCGATCCGCCACTGACCCGACGGGCGGCCCTCGGCCCCGTCGTCGATGGGCCCGACGCCGACCACGATGTCGCAGCCCGCCACGTCGGCGGCGTCGCCAACCGTCGCCCCGGCCTTCAGGTAGGTCTCATCGCTCCACCCGGCGGCGTCACCGGCGCCGCGTTCCACGACGACGTCGACGCCGTCCAGTTTCTCGATGCCGGCGGGAACCAGCGCCACTCGACGTTCCCGGTCGGCCGTCTCTCGTCGCACTCCAAGTCGCATGTGAGCTGGAACATAGTTGCTGGGGAAGGGGCCTCGCAGATCGATAGGCCGTGGCCTGGGGCGAGGGAGCGTGATCTATCGCCGCGATGACAAGACGGGGGCGTCCCACGGATCAGCGATGGCCTCCTCGTGGCGGCGGACCAGCGCCCGCTGCAGGGCGAGGAAAAGGGCGCCGATCAGCAGGTAGCCGATCCCGACGACGAGATCGACCTGCTCCTGTCGCAGCAGGTCACCCTGCGTACTCGGCTCGCCCAGCACCGCCCCGCGGCCTCGATCGACGACGGTGAGTAGGACCCACCCGATCCACCACGGGAGGACGTAGCCGGGCGCCCGCTCGTAGTCACGGACCTCACGTCGTGACCGTGACGTGTCCCAGGTCTGGACCGTCACCAGATAGGGGAGGACGACGGAGGCGACCGGGATGACCCAGCCGACCACCGCCCAGATGCTCCCGAGCCGAGCCCGCGAGGGCCAGATCTCCCCGCCGTTCTTCGCCATCCGCCACAGGGCGACGATCCAGGCGACGGCGGTGAGGACGAAGGTGACGGCGGCGAGTGCGGCCAGCGCACCGCGCACGTCGACGAACCGGTCGGGCACCTCGGCGATCGGGGTCGACGCTCGTTCGTCGGACAACTCGGCGATGCGGGTGATGCCCAGAACCACCATGGCGACCGTGGCGCCGAGGAACAGTGCCAGCGCCCAGCGGGCCACCATCGGCGCCCAGCCGAGCGGGTGCAGGCTGAGGCGGCGCCGCCTGGGCGACGTCGCTGCGGCGGCGGTCGGCGCGGTCGGCGCGGATCCGGAACCATCGGCGTTGGTCATGTGTCCTGCCTTGTGTGTTCGCCCCACGTCGGCCGTTGTCACCGTCCGACGTCGTGGGCCAACGCTACCGAGCGCGGATGAGCCGGTTCGGTCGGGCTACGCCCCGGCGCGTCGCTCCCGTCGTCCGCGACGGGGCGGCCGCTAGGGTGCTGCGGTGTGATTCTCTCCGACCACACCATCTCCGAAGAGGTCGCGGCCGGCCGCATCATCATCGAGCCGTTCGACCCTGCCGCCGTCCAGCCGTCCTCGGTCGACCTCCGACTCGACCACCGGTTCGTGGTCTTCCGGAACCACACCTTCAGCCACATCGACGTGAAGGCCGACCTCACCGAACTGACCGACACCGTCGAGGCCACGGATGAGGATCCCTTCATCCTGCACCCCGGCGAGTTCGTCCTCGGCTCGACCGCCGAGCGGGTGGCGATCCCCGCCGACCTCGTCGGTCGCATCGAGGGGAAGTCAAGCCTCGGTCGCCTCGGCCTCCTCATCCACACCACCGCCGGCTTCGTCGACGCCGGGTGGGACGGCCAACTCACCCTAGAGTTCTCCAACGTGGCGAGCCTCCCGATCACGCTCTACCCCGGGATGAAGATCGGGCAGATCAGCTTCATCCGCATGACGAGCGAGGCGGACAACCCCTACGGCACGAGCTCGCTTGGGTCGAAGTACATGGGCCAGCAAGGACCGCGACCATCCCGATACTGGGAGAACTTCTGAACTAGCATTCCCAACTTTTCATAGCTGTGTCGATGTAGCCATCTGCCTGGCAAAGCACCCCCGCTCCCTGGAGTATGGGAATGTGGCGACTGATACACGGAGGGACGGGTCGAAGAACAGTCAGTTGTTCTTCGCTTTCGTTTGGCTCATAACGACGACGTTCCTGCTGGTGGCCTTTCAGACGATCGGTATACCGCAGGCTTTTGGTGATGAACGCACGGCGCTGGTGGACACCGGCGCCGACGACTACGCGCTCGGCGGCCCCGCTGCGCCGGACCACGACTTACCGTCCGTGCTCCACGCCGGGGTGCGCTGGTCGATGGTGGCGACGCGAGCCACGCCGTCGGAGGGCCTGCTCAGTCAGGCCGTGATCGACGTCGACGTGCTGCTGGAGAACACGCTGGCCGACACGACGGCCAGGATCCCCGAGCGGTCGGTCGTGCTCGAGACCCGGGCCGGCGAGGTGCTCGGCACCGGCCGATTCGTGGACGAGACCAACCGGCTGTCGCTCGGTCCGGGTGAGACGCTGCCCTTGACCATCTCGTTCGTGTCCGGCTTCGACGCCGACCCACGGGCCGGTGACCTGATCCTTCGCATCGGCGATGCCGGTCGGACGCCGTCGCTGCTTCCCCTGCTCGGCGAGCCGAGGGCTGAGGAGCCGCTGTTCCTCGCCATCGACGAGTCGGCCGTGGTCCTGCCCGATCCCGACGCCGCCGATCGCCAGATCGTGGTGGCGGCCGAGGCGGCTGCGTTGACCCTCAACGCCGGCCCCTACCGGGCGGCCGAGGGCGAGCAGTTGGTCCTGGTCACCGTGGTGGTGGAGCGTGCGCTGGCCACCGAGGAGTCGACGTTCCTCGATACCTCTTATTGGGGCTTCTCGACCGACGGCGGCATCGAGCCGGCGATCATGGTCGCCCGCAACGCCCAGCCGGCGACCAACGCCGACGAGGTGACCTTGCTGTTCGCCTTCCCCGAGGAGGCCGGAGAGTTCGACCTGCTGGCCGGCGTCGGCACCGGCGACGAGGCGCCGATCAGCATCGTCGTCCCCAACAGCTAGCACCCGACACCGCAACCCGATCGACAACGAGGCGACCCGGCCCGGCCGCGTCGCCTCGTCGCGTCCGGCTCCGATCTCCTAGCGGGAGGCCGCGGTCCGCAGCCGGAACAGCTGATAACGCCAGCTCGGGTCCGGGCCCCAGTCATCCCTGGTGACCGACTGCTCCACCCGGCCGAAGCCGGCGAGCAGGGCCCGGTTCCGAGCCAGCGGACGAGCGTGGAACGAGCGCCGCTCTCCGGCGATCTTGGCGTCCACCTCGTGGCCCGTCCCATCGTCGACCCGCCCCCACATGCCGATCAAGAGCGGGGCTCCGGGTTCGAGCGTGGCGACCATGGCGGCCAGCGCACGGGCGCACTCGTCGGCGTCGAGGTGCATCAGGACACTGGTCGACCACCCGGCCGCCATCGAGCCGCGTCGCAGCGGTGGTCGAAGGATCGAGCCGGGGAGCACGGTGGCGCCGAGCTCGGCCGCCAGACGGGCGTTGCCGATGGCGAGATCGACTCCGACCGCATCGAGGCCGGCGGCGGCGAACACGGCCAGGTCGTGACCGGGCCCGGAACCGAAGTCGACCACCGACCGCCGCCCCTCGGCCGCGACCAGCTCGGCGAAGTGGCGGACGAGGTCGGCCCGTACCCCGCCCCGGGCCTTGCGGGAGGCCAGCCCGGCCTCGGCCTCGTAGTAGCTGCGGAGCTCGGCCTCGGTGGTCGGCGGCGCCTCGCCGGCGGTCATGCGTTGCCGCCGGACGCCATCGGTGGAAGCGGTCGCCGCTCAGTCGAGCGTGATGGCGATCGCGCCGTCGCTCGACTTGCCGCTGATCCGGTTGATCAGCCCGATCACCCGGTAGGCGATCCCGTACTTCTTCTTGATGCGGGCCTCGACCGCCGCCACCTCGGGCCCAGACAGCACCTCGCCCCGACCGCTGGTGGTGTCGGTGCCGGGCTTGACGACACCGCGGGAGTTCGAGGGTTGGAGCAGCACCCGGTCGTCGTTGCGGAGGCGCTTCACCTTCCACGAGCTGACGGCGGTGGTGAAGCCGAGGCGGCCGTCGTCGAGCTCGGCGATCCAGACCGGCAGCGACTTGGGCGTGCCGTCCTTCTTGTAGGTGGTCAGGGCGACGTACTTCTCGTCGGCGAGGGTCATGCCGCCATGCTACGAGACGGCGAGCGCCGCCATCTCGGTAACCAGCCGGTCGGTGCGGGTGTTGAAGATCTCGTACTGTTCGCGCCGGTCGACCGCCTCCACCCGTGTGGTGTGGTTGAACCGCATCCAGCGGGGATCGTCACCGGCGAACGCCGGCCAGGCCAGGCCTCCGCCGGTGCCGCCGTCGGCCGGGTTGGGATCGCCGGTCTTGGCGAAGTCGGTCCAGTGCCGCACCATCACCGCCGAGAGCAACTTGTCCTCGGCCGTCAGCGGCAGGATCGGGACCGGCTTGCCGTGGACGAAGGGGATCTCGGCGGCGTGGTAGGCCCCCGCCGTCTGCCTCGGGCTCTTCGGGGTGCGGGCGAACAGGTAGAGATAGGTCGGATGGCCGGCGTCGGCGTGATTGCGGGCGTAGTAGTAGGCCCGGGCGCCGAACATGTGGTCGCCCATGAAGTCGGTCTCGGCCGACGGGCTGCGCCGATCGAGGCCGGGGTACAGCTCGACGAGACGGGCCATGTCGTCGCCGAAGGCGTCGGCCATCGCCGGCTGGACGCCGTCGGCGGGGAGTGGCTCGAGGCGGAAGTCCACCATCGGAGCGCCGAGCACCGGCCGGATCAGGGTGCCCTCATCCGCATTGGAGCCGATGAGGAGGGGCACCGGAGCCTGCCGCCCACCGGCGAAGGCGGCCAGGGGCGACTCGGGCAGGACGTGACCGTCGATCACCGGGTAGTGGCCGCCGAGACGTTCGTCGGCCCGGGCCAGCTCGTAGAGGGTGTCGGCACTCAGGGCGCGGAGCCGGGCCAGCTGGCCGTCGCCGGTGATGCCGAGAGCGGCGGCGAACTCCTGGCTGCGCTGGTTGGCGCTCTCGTGGGCCAGGAAGGGCGATCGGAGATGGATCATCTGGCCGCCGTTGGCCGGGCTCTGGGGTACCGCCCGATGGAACAGGCCTCGGGCCAGGGGAGAGGTCATGAGGTGGAGGACCGACTCCCCGCCCGCCGACTCGCCGAAGATGGTGACGTTGTCGGGGTCGCCGCCGAAGCGGTCGACGTTGTCGCGCACCCAGGTGAGGGCGGCGATCTGATCGAGGGTGCCGTAGTTTCCGGCCACGCCGTCCGGCGACTCGGCCTCGAGCTCGGGGTGGGCCAGGTAGCCGAGCACGCCGAGTCGGTAGTTGATCGACACGGTCACCACGTCATGGCCGCTCAGCACGTTGGCGTCGTAGAACACGTCGGAGCCGCTGCCGTCCTGATGGTCGCCGCCGTGGATCCACACCATGACCGGCAGCTTGGCGTCCGGGTCGAGGGCGGGGGAGCGCACCGTCAGGTAGAGGCAGTCCTCGCTCTGCTTGGGGGCGGGGAGCACCTTGGTCAGCGTCTTGACCGCGGCGGCCCGCGGGCGACGCCAACCCTGCCCGTCGACCAGCAGGCCCATGAACTGCTCGAAGGCGGCCGCCCGCTGTATCGCCATCGCCCCGTGCTTGGCCGCCGGGCGCACCCCGGACCACGCCTCGGCCGGTGCCGGTGGTCGCCAGCGGCGTTCACCGACGGGCGGCGCGGCGAAGGGCACCCCCTTGAACACGGCGAAGCGGCCCTTGTCGGCCCACGTGCCCTCCAGGTCCCCCTGCTCGACCCGGACGATCGGTCGGTCTGCAGCCATGTGTGTTCCCCCTGGTGTCGGCCGGCGATGGATCAGTGGCAACCAACGCTACGACAGTCACCCCTGGCGGCGACAGTTGCGCCCCGAGGTCGCACCCTCGGCTCGGGCTACTCGGCCAGAGCCTTGGCCGCCGTGAGCCACACGTCGGGGTCGAGCCCCAGGCCGACGTGGGTGGAGCCCACCTCGACCATTCGCACGTCGAGCGACGACCGGTCGATGCAGGCCCGCCAGTCGACGGCGCCGTCGTTGCGGGTGTAGATGGCGGTGATCGGCACCCGGATCGGGTCGGTGGCGTCGAGGTGCTCCTGCAGCTCGGTGATGCGGTTGCACTCGGCCCGTCCGGCCGAGGCCGCGCCCACCGTGTGGGTCGGCCCGCCCAGCACGGGCGTCCCGTAGGTCACCACCCGGTGGACGGCGTCGGGGAGGCTGCGGGCGATCTCCCGGGCGATCACCCCGCCCAGGCTCCAACCGATGAGGTTGACCGGTCGGCCGGTCTCGGCGACCAGCTCGGGCACCCGCTCCAGCATCCGGTCGCGGGTCTGCTCCACGTCGGCGTCGTTGACCCCGAGGCCCCATCCCTGGGTGTCGTGGCCGAGACGCCGGAGGTAGGTCCCGATCGGGACCATGGCCAGCTCGGGCGACTTCCATCCCGGGATCAGCACGGCCCGTCGGCCGTCGCCCCGAGGGGCGCGACCGAGGCGGAGGCCGCTGAGGGCGAGGCGGGTCGGCTGGATCAGGGTGCCGATCTCGCCCAGCAGGCGGCTGCGGCCCGGTGGCCCGGTGGGTGCTGCGATCGAGCTGAGTTCATCGACGGGGACGGTTCGTGCGGTCATGGCGACCTCGGCTGGAGGGAGTGGGCTGAGCGGGTGCAGGATCGAACCATGACAGTGTCATGGCCACGGGGACCAGTGAACATGACAGTGTCATGGAGTGCAACATCGCGTGACTAGAATCACCCGGTGGCTCCTCGGAAGACCGCTGACGACGTGATCGCCGCCGCCGAGCGGGTGTTGGGCGACGACGGCATCGACGCCTTGTCGGTCCGGCGCCTGGCCGATGAGCTCGGCGTCTCGCGCCAGATCGTCTACACCCACTTCAGCGGGATGCACGAGGTGCTGGAGGCCGTGCACCGTCGAGCCGGGGTGCAGCTGGCCGATGCCGTGGCCACCCTGGAGCCGCCGACCGGGTCCGACGCCCGCATCGTGGCCGGGGCCCACGCCTATGTCGACCATGCCCGCCGTCGGCCCTCGGTCTTCGCCCTGCTGTTCGGCCGCCCGGTGCCGGGCTACGTGCCCAGCGCCGAAACCGCAGGCGCCCTCCGGTCGGTGTTCCGGGTGCACATCGTGGGGCTGGTCGACGAGTGGTCGGTGGCCAACGGCCACGACCTCGACCGCCACGAAGCGGTCGAGCGGGCCCGCGTGTTCTGGTCGGCCATCCACGGGCTCGTCACCCTTGAGCAGGCGGGCCACGCCGAACAGGGCGAGACCGACGCCATGGTCGATTCGCTGGTGGGGACGATGTTGGCCGGCTGGCGGGCCCGGGGTTAGGCGGGCGCGCCTCGTTCCGTCGATCCCTCAGGCCGACGCAGATCCGGTGGCGCTAGATGGCGTCGGCGCCGGCCTCGCCCGTCCGGATGCGGACGAGGGTGTCGACCGGGGTGACCCAGATCTTGCCGTCACCGATCTTGCCGGTGGAGGCGGCCTTGGCGATGGCGTCCACCACATGTGAGGGGTCGCCGCCGATGACGATCTCCAACTTCAGCTTGGGGACGAAGTCGACGTTGTACTCCGCTCCTCGGTAGGTCTCGGTGTGGCCGCCCTGGCGACCGAAGCCCTTCACCTCCGAGACCGTCATACCGGCGATGCCCATGCCCCGCAGGGCCTCCTTGACCTCGTCGAGCATGTGAGGCTTGATGACAGCGGTTACCAGATGCATGTAGGCAATTTAACACACTGTTAACAGTCAGCTCAAAGTGACCCACGGGTAACAACTGTCGAGCAAAACAGGCCATCACCGGCGATTGGCAAGTAAGTTTGCTGACTGTATGGACGCCCCAGCGACTGAAATCCCCGACATCCAGGACGAGGGCACCAGCATCCGAGCCAATCAGGTCTGGCTCGGAGTCGGTCTACTCATCGCCCTGGTCACAGTTCTGTCCGGCATCGCCGCCAGCATCTTCCAATTCCACGATGACTCAGAGGTCCAGCGCGAAGTCTTCACCAACGTGCCCGGACCCTTGAAACTCGCCTTCTACACGGTGATCCCGGTGCTCCTCGTCTGGGGCTCCGTCCAGCTGTCGTACCGGGTGAAGAACTGGGAGCGCGGCGCCCCCGACAAGCGGTCGACCACCCCGAAGAACCTCAAGCGGCGGATGGCCGACTTCCGTTCCGGCATCTACATGCAGACCCTGATGCGCGAGCCCGGCGCCGGGATCATGCACGCCCTCATCTACTTCAACTTCCTGATCCTGCTCGCCGTCACCACCGTGCTGGAGATCAATCACCAGCTGCCCGAGGGTCTGAAGTTCCTCAACGGTGACGTCTACAAGGCCTACGCCCTGGTGGGCGACCTGGCCGGGCTCGGCTTCCTCGCCGGCATGGTCCTCGCCATCCTCCGCCGCTACGGGCCCCGTAGCTGGCGCCCCTACCGCATCGCCATCAAGAGCCGACCGGAGCACCTGGTCATCAACGGCGTGCTCTTCTCGATCGGCGTCACCGGCTTCGGGGCCGAGGCCTACCGCATCGCCTACCAGCAGTCGGTGTCGCCCGAGGGTGCCCTCGACTTCGAGCGGTGGTCGGTGGTCGGCTACCCCCTGGCCCAGCTCGTCGACGGCACCGGCAACCTCGCCGGCTGGCACCAGGCCTGGTGGATCGCCCACGTCGTCTCCTTCTGCGCCTTCCTCGCCATCATCCCCGGCACGATGATGCGCCACATGTTCACCTCGCCGTTGAACATGTACCTGTCGGATCGGGAGCGGCCCAAGGGCGCCATGAAGCCGATGCCCGATCTGGAGACCACCGATCTGGAGACGTTCGGCGCCTCGACGGTCGAGTCGTTCACCTGGAAGCAGCTGCTCGACACCGACGCCTGCACCATGTGCGGCCGCTGCACCTCGGTGTGTCCGGCCCACGCCACCGGCAAGCCGCTCGACCCCCGCGAGATCGTGCTGAAGACCGGCGAGGTCATGGCCCGCACCGGCGACCCGGCCGTGTCGCCCCCCATCGGGGTCGACGCCGACATCACCGTCGAGGCGAACTGGGTGTTCGACCGCATCCAGCCCGAAGAGGTGTGGGCCTGCACCTCGTGCAAGGCCTGCGACGAGATCTGCCCCGTCAACATCGAGATCCTCGACAAGATCCTCGACATGCGCCGCTATCTGACGCTGATGGAGTCGAACTTCCCCACCGAGCTGGGCAACGCCTTCCGCTCGATGGAGAACTCGTCCAACCCGTGGGCCATCAGCCAGACGACGCGAGCCGACTGGGCCAAGGATCTCGACGTCGACGTCATCGAGGGCGACGCCCTGCTGGAGCCCTTCCGTCACGAGTACCTCTACTGGGTGGGCTGCGCCGGCAGCTTCGACGACAAGAATCAGAAGGTCACCCAGGCGATGGCCAAGCTCATGCGTCGGGCCGACATCGACTTCGCCATCCTCGGCCCGGCCGAGCTGTGCACCGGCGACCCGGCCCGCCGGTCGGGCAACGAGTACATCTTCCAGATGCTGGCCAAGCAGAACGTCGAGACCCTCAACGGCCTCGGCGTGAAGAAGATCGTCACCCAGTGCCCCCACTGCTTCAACACCCTGATGAACGAGTACCCCCAGCTGGGCGGTCACTACGAGGTGGTGCATCACAGCCAGTTCATCGAGTGGCTGATCGACCAGGGCCGCCTCGACGTGGCCGACGCCACCCTGGAGGAGCGGGTCGTCTACCACGACTCCTGCTACCTCGGTCGCCACAACGACGTGTACCTCGCCCCCCGCAACGTGATCGGCTCGCTCAAGGGTGTGCAGATCGTGGAGGCCGGTCGCAACGGCACCAAGGGCATGTGCTGCGGCGCCGGCGGCGCCCGTATGTGGATGGAGGAGGACATCGGCACCAAGGTCAACGATGAGCGCTCCAAGGAGCTCATCGAGACCGGGGCCGCACGCGTCGCCACCGCCTGCCCCTTCTGCTACGTAATGATGGACGACGGGGTGAAGGGCCACGGCGTCGAGGAGGACGACATGCGGGTCGCCGACATCGCCATGCACCTGCTCGAAGCCATCGAGGAGGGCGAGCGCCAGGCCGCCGCCGGCGGTGCCACGGCCCAGCCGGTGGCCACGGTCGAGTCCGCCGCCACGGCGACGGCCGGTCCCGCCGACAACGGCCCGGACCCCGGGCCCGAGGCCGGGGACGCCGCCCCGGAGCCCGAGGCCCAGCCCACCGCCGGCGACTGAGCTGCGCCGCCGGTGGGGCGGAGCCCCGGCTCGGTGCCCGGCCCTGCCCGATCGGGTGGGCGAGGTGTACACCTTGCGCCTCGGCTCCGGGCATATCGAGGGCCCGCCGCCGGTCGTGGTGGTGGACGAGGTCGTCAGTGGCCCCCGGGCTCTGAGCTGCTGAGCCCGCGCCGCCCCGAGGTGGTCTGCGGCGTCGTCCACCCTGCGAGACTGACCCCATGACCCAGCCGACGCCCACCGAGATCTGCGCCGACCTGCTTCGGCTGGCCGGCCTGCCCACCGACGCCCTCGAACGACTCGACCTGGGGCCGGACGTCACCGTGTTGCCGTCGTCGTTCCGGGTGACGGCGGCCGCCACCGCCCTCACCGGCGCCGCCGCCGTGGCGGCCTCGTTGCTCGAGGAGCGGGCCACCGGCGACCGGCCGGCGGTGCGGATCGACCCGGTCGGGGCCTGCGTGGCCTTCCAGAGCGAGCGTCACCTCCGCCTCGGCGCACCGCCCGAGCTGTGGGACGACCTCAGCGGTCACTACCCGGTGGCCGACGGCTTCGTCCAGACCCACACCAACTTCCCCCACCACCGGGCGGCGCTGTTCGCCGCCCTCGACCTGCCGCCGACGGCGGGCCGCCCCGAGGTGGAGACCGTCATGGCGCAGTCGGCCCGGTTCGAGGTGGAGGCCGCGGTCGCCGCCGCCGGTGGGATCACGGCCGCCCTGCGGACCATGGACGAGTGGCGGGCCGAGCCGCACGCCGCCCACGTGGCCGGTCGCCCGCCCCTGACGATCACCCGGGGCGCCGGCGCCGGGGCTCCCCGGCGGCCCCGCCCCCATGTGGCCGGCCGACCGTTGGCCGGTCTCCGCGTACTTCGATCTGACCAGGGTGATCGCCGGGCCGGTGTGCGCCCGCACCCTGGCCGCCTTCGGCGCCGACGTGCTCCGGGTGGGGGCGGCCGGGCTCCCCGTTGTCGAGTCGATCCTGCCCGACACCACGCTGGGCAAGCGCTTCGCCGACGCCGACATCACCACGGAGGTCGGACGGCGGGCCCTGCTCGATCTCGCAGCCGAGGCCGATGTCGTGGTGACCGGCTTCCGCCCCGGGGCGCTGGCGGCCAGGGGCCTCGGACCCGACGACCTACTCGCCGTCAACCCGTCGCTGGTCCTGGCCGAGCTGAGCGCTTTCGGGGCCGACGGCCCCTGGGGCGGACGGCGGGGCTTCGACTCGATCACCCAGACCGCCACCGGGATCGTGGCCGCCGAGATGGCGGCGTTCGGCGCCGACGGCGCTCGCCCCCTGCCCTGCCAGCTCCTCGATCACGGCAGCGGCTTCCTGCTCGCCCTCGGGGTGATGGCCGCCATGCTGCGACCGGCCGAGGAGGGCGGTGGTCAACGGGTCGACGCCACCCTGCTCACCACCCGGCTGTGGCTCGAGGGGCTGGGGGCGGGTGGCCTGGAGACCGACATGGAGCTGACCGAGGAGCGCATCGAACGGTTCACCGTTCTGCGGGACACCCCGGTCGGTCCGATGCGGCATGCCGTCCATCCGGGGACGATCGAGGGGCTGGACACGACGTGGCACGTCGGCCCCGCGGCGCCGGGGGCCGACCCGCTGGTCTGGGCCTGAGACCCGGAGGGAGCGGGGGCGTCAGCCGACGGCGGTCGACGTGGCGGCGGCCGCGACCACGCCCGCATCGGCGGCCGGGGCGGCGGACGGCTCTCGGATCGGCAGCACCGCCGTGACCGTGGTCCCGACGTCGACCTCGCTCTCGATCTCGATACGGCCGCCGAGCGACTGGATCAGCCCGTGGGCGATCGACAGGCCCTGTCCGGTTCCCCGGCCCACCTCCTTGGTGGTGAAGAACTGCTCCAGCACCCGCTCCCGCAGGTGCTCGGGGATGCCGCAGCCGTCGTCGCCGACCGACACCGCCACCATCTCGTCGTCGAGCAGGCGGGACCGGATGGTGATCGTGCCGAGTTCGCCCTCGTCCCGTGCGTCCTCGATGGCGTGGGCGGCGTTCACGATCAGGTTGAGCAGCACCTGGTTGAACGAGCCCGGGGGCACCGGCACGGCGGGGAGGCCGTCGGCCAGGTCGAGGTCCATCTCGGCGGCGTACTTCCACTCGCTGCGAGACACGACGCCGGCATCGGTGATCAGGGCGTTGAGGTCGGTGGGCACGATGTCGTTCTTGGGGTGGGAGAACCCCTTCATCGCCCGCACGATCTCGGCCACCCGCTGCACCCCTTCCAGGCTCTGGGTGACCGCCCGGGGCATCTCATCGAGGAGGAAGCCGAGGTCGAGCTCGTCGGCCAGCTCGCTCAGCCGTTCGAGGCTCTCACCGTCGACCATGTTGTCCTGCTCCCGGCGGTAGGCGTCGATGAAACGGCCGAGATCGCTGGCGGTCTGGTTGATGAAGGTCAGGTTGTCGCCCACGAACTGGATCGGGGTGTTGATCTCGTGGGCCACGCCGGCGGCGAGCGATCCGATCGACTCCAGCTTCTGGGCCTCGACCAGCTGGCTCTGGGTCTGATGCAGCTGGTCGAGGGTCTGGCGCAGCTCGAGCCGCTTGCGATCGGAGAAGTTCCAGTGCAGGAGCATCGCCAGGCACAGGGCGAGGACGAAGGCGGCGTGGATGAAGCCCCACAGGAAGGGTCGGTCGACGGCGGCCTGGTGGTTGTACATGCCCTCGGGGGACACGGCGCCGAGCACGCCGTGGCCGATGGCGATGTAGGCGACGGAGAAGGCGAAGGGGCGCCAGTCGGTGTAGAGGGCGATGAGGGGGAGGACGACGAAGAAGGAGAAGTGGGCCTCGATCAGCCCGCCGGTGGCGTGGACCAGGACGCCGCACGTGACGAGGATGCCGGTGCAGCCCGCCAGCTGGCGGGCGAGACGGGACCGGAACACGGCCAACCCGGCGGCGGGGAGCACGGTGAGCATGCCGTCGGTCGCCAGGTGGGAGAATGAGCCGTCGGGGGCGCGCAGCTCGCCGATGATCAGCACCGTGATGGTGACCACTGCGGCGGCGGCGTAGCCGGCGATCACGGCGCGGTGGCGGGCGGTGAACTCGTCGTCGGTCAGATCGCTCGAACTCGGAATGCACGCCCAGAGCTGGGCGGCCAGCGTCGGTCGGTCGTCGTTGTCGACATCGTCGAGCGTGTGTCCCACGGAACCCCCTCGGTTCTCGGGCGATGGCGTGGTGCATCGCCTGAGTCCGGTCGGCGGTGGCGAGGGGAATTCCAGCGCGGGACGGGGTTTTGTTCGGGCTTCGACCCTTTGCCGGCGGCGGGAGGTCCGAGGGGTCAGCCCCGGGCCAGCTCGGCCACCAGGGTCAGGTCGGCGTCGGTGGGCGGGGCGGCGATCTCGGAGCGGAAGGAGTAGGTGCCGACCTGCCAGGCGGCGAAGCTCTCGGCGAAGTCGCCGGCGCCGGTGGCGAAGTCGGCGGCCCGGTTGTCCGGCCACCACTGGTCGGCCTCGATGTGACGCTGCTCCTGCCAGCGGCGTCGGTCGTCGCCGTCGTTGAGGCTGACGTCGACGGCGTGGCCGATCTCGTGGGCCACGACGTGGGCCAGCAGGTGGTCGCTCTGGTCGGGACGGACGTAGATGTCGATGTGGCGTTCCCGGGTGAGGGTGTAGCCGTAGGCCCCGGCCGTCGCCTCGTGGAATTCGATCGTCCACCCGGGGAGCATCTGCTGCCACGGGTAGCTGATCCGGGCCAGCGCCTCGGCTCCCCGGCGGGCGACCTCGGACCCGTCGGGCTGGGCGTAGTGCCCGAGGATCGACGACGCCCCGTCGTCGACCCCGGTGGCGGCGTCGGCCTGGGCGGTCCGGGCCGTTCCCAGAGCCTCGCCCCCGACTTGTCCGGTGCTCGGCCCGGCGGGCCCGGAGCCCGCCATCGACTGCGATCCGGTGGCGGCGTCGGGCGAGCTCAAGCTGAAGATCGTCACCACCAGAATGGCGATAGTGAGCGCCAAAACCAGGTTGATCACTCGCATGACGCATAAACCTTCATCACCAATCGAAGGTATGAATGGCTCTGCACGGCCACGAGAGTGAAGGCCCCCACCGGCGGGGGTTGCGAGACCTTCGGCGACGTGGGCGAAACCACCCGGCGCCGCCGCTCCCCGGTCGTCGGCGGCGGTGGCAGCGGTCACCGGAGCGGGCCCGATCGAGGCCACTACGCTGAACGACATGGAGCTCCACCTCGATCCGCACCCGTCGTTCAGGCCCCGCCCCGGGCCCCTCCTCCTCGTGGTGGCCGACGGCGTCGGCGTGGCCCCTCCGGCCGCCAGCAACGCCGTCACCCTGGCCCACACCCCCGTGATCGACGCCCTCCTGGACTCGGAGATGAGCATCGAACTGGCGGCCCACGGGCTCGCCGTCGGACTGCCGACCGACGACGACATGGGCAACTCCGAGGTCGGTCACAACGCCCTCGGCGCCGGCCGGATCTTCGATCAGGGGGCCAAGCTGGTCAACGCCGCCCTGGCCGACGGCAGCCTCTACACCTCAGCGGTGTGGGCCGAGGCCATCGAACGCGCCACCTCGGGCGGCACCCTGCACTTCCTCGGGCTGCACAGCGACGGCAACGTCCACGCCCACACCGACCACCTCTACGCCATGCTCCGCCAGACCGCGGCCGAGGGGGTGACCCGGGCCCGGCTCCACATCCTGCTCGATGGTCGCGACGTCGACGAGCGCTCGGGCCTGTCCTACGTCGCAGTCACCGAGGCGGTCCTGACCGAGATCAACGAGGCCCACGGCGCCGACTACCGGATCGCCTCCGGCGGCGGCCGGATGACGATCACCATGGACCGCTACGAGGCGGACTGGGACATGGTCAAGCGAGGCTACGACTGCCATACCCATGGTGAGGCCCGGCCTTTCCGGTCGGCCACCGAGGCCGTGGAGACGATGTACGCCGAGACCGACGACGGCGACCAGTACCTCGAGGCCTTCGTGGTCGTCGACGAGGCGGGTGAACCGGTCGGCCGCATGAACGACGGCGACGCCGTGCTGATGTACAACTTCCGGGGCGACCGGGCCATCGAGATCTCCCGGGCCTACGAGGAGGCCGAGTTCACCGCCTTCGAGCGCACCTCCTCCCAGGGGCGCCCACATCCCGAGGTGTCGTACGCCGGGATGCTCCAGTACGACGGCGACGACCTGATCCCCAAGAAGTACCTCGTGGCCCCTCCCGCCATCGACCGCACCATGGGCGAGTACCTGGTGGCCGAGGGCGTGAGCAGCTTCGCCATCTCCGAGACGCAGAAGTACGGCCACGTCACCTTCTTCTGGAACGGCAACCGATCCGGCTCGTTCGACGACGAGCTCGAGACCTACGTCGAGATCCCCTCCGACAACATCGAGTTCAACAAGGCCCCGGGCATGAAGGCCCGCGAGATCACCGAGGCCACCATCGAGATGCTGCGCAGCGGCGACTTCCAGTGGGGCCGGCTCAACTTCCCCAACGGCGACATGGTGGGCCACACCGGCGTCCTCGACGCCACGGTCGAGGCGATGGAGGCCGTCGAGGAGTGCATCGAGCGGCTCAAGGCGGTGATCGAGGAGCTCGGCGGCGTGCTCATCTACACCGCCGACCACGGCAACGCCGACATCATGTTCAAGGAGAAGGACGGTGTCCGGTCCCCGGTCACCTCCCACACCCTCAGCCCGGTCCCCTTCGTCATCCACGACCCCGGCCACCAGGGTGAGTACCGGCTCGACCCGCCGCCCGACGCCGGCCTGAGCCACATCGCCGCCACCGTGTTCAACCTGCTCGGCTTCGAAGCCCCCGAGGACTACCAGCCGAGCCTGCTGAGTTTCGAGCGTGATTGATCGCCGCTCGGCCCCGAGCCTGCTCAGTTTCGAGTGAATCCCCATCAGAAGGAATCCCGTCGATGACCGACACCATCCGTATTGCCGTCCAGCTGCAGCCCCAGCACGCCGACTACGACGCCATCCGCAACGCCGCGGTCCGGGCCGAGGAGGCCGGTGTCGACATCATCTACAACTGGGATCACTTCTACCCGCTGTACGGCGGCGACCCCGACCCCAACGTGGGCAAGCACTTCGAGTGCTGGACGATGCTGGCCTCGTGGGCCGAGGTGACCGAGCGGGTGGAACTCGGCGCCCTCGTCACCTGCAACTCCTACCGCAACCCGGAGTTGCTGGCCGACATGGCCCGCACCGTCGACCACATCTCCAACGGCCGCCTCATCCTGGGGATCGGGGCCGGCTGGTTCGAGAAGGACTACACCGAGTACGGCTACGAGTTCGGCACCTTCGGCACCCGCCTGGCCGCTCTGGAGGACTCGTTGCCCCGGATCGACAAGCGCCTGGCCGCCATGGACCCGGCCCCGATGCGCGACATCCCGATCCTGGTTGGCGGGGGCGGCGAGAAGAAGACGTTGCGCTACACCGCCCGTCACGCCGACATCTGGCACAGTTTCGGCGACCTGGAGACCTTCACCCGTAAGACCGCCATCCTCGACGAGTGGTGCGCCACCGAGGGCACCGACTCCTCGGCCATCGAGCGCTCGGTCGGCGTCGACGGCGGCGATATCGAGGCGGCCGAGGCTCTCGCCGCCGCCGGGGCCCGCCAGTTCACCGTCGGGGTCAGCGGCCCCGACTACGACCTCGGACCGGTACAGGAGCTCGTCGCCTGGCGCGACGGTCGCTGAGCGCCACCTCGCCCACCGTCACCGCCACCCTGGCCGTCCTCCTCAGCCGAGGACGGCCAGGGTGATGACGCCGTCGTCCAGCTCGACCGTGACCCGGTTGGGAACGAGATCCATGGTCAGGGCGAAGACCTCCTCGTCGCTCCGGGCGATCCGGAAGGGCCGCCCCTCGCTCTCGGCCAGCTCACGCCCCTCCGCCTCGGTCAGCCCCTCGAAGCCGACGGCGACCTCGATCGGCGGGCCGAGGGCGTCCTCGGGGTCTTCGCTCGGCTCGGTGTCGTCGGGTGAGGGCGTGGTCACGGTGGGCTCCGGTGCGTCGGTGGTGGTCTCGGGGCCGTCGTCGCCGCAGGCCGCGAGCAGGAGGGCCAGGGCCAGGGCGGCGAGACCCGGGGCCCGGGCGGCGCGTCGTCTGGTGGGGGGTCGGGTGGTCATGGGTGTCTGCCTACCGGGGTCGTGGAGGGAACGTCGCCCGCTATGACGATCGGCGGCGCCGTTCGGTTCCCGCCGGTGCCGGATTTCTTCGGCCCGGGCACGGACGCGCCCGAGCCCCGGGGGGGCGGAGTCCCCGGGGCCCGGTGGGGGGTCGATGCCGCGCCGTACCGGCGCCTCAGCCGTCAGTGGCTGATGGCATCGAGCACGTTGAGGCGGCCGGCCCGACGGGCGGGTAGCCAGGCGGCGACGAGGGTGGCCACTGCGGCGAGGACGACCACCACGGCGATGTCGACCGCCGGGATCCGCAGCGAGCCACCGAAGGTCTCGGGCGGCATGGCGGTGACCGCCCCCCAGCCGAACACGATCCCGGTGGCCACGCCGAGCACGGCTCCGAAGAGGGCGACCAGCACCGCCTCCCACCGGATCATCCTCCGGGTCTGACGGCGGGTCATGCCCACCGCCCGCAGCAGCCCCAGCTCCCGGGTCCGCTCGTGGACCGAGAGGGCCAGGGTGTTGGCGATGCCGATGAGGGCGATGATGACGGCCAGGGCCAGCAGGACGTTGATGGCGACCAGCGAGTTGTCGATGATGCTCTCGAACTGCTGCTGGAATTCGTCGGAGGTGTCGAAGGCCAGCTGCGGGTAGCTCGCCGCCAGCCCGTCGATGACCCGGGTCACCTCGGCCTCGTCGGCCCCGTCGACCACCGAAGCGGCGACGAACAGGTCGGCATCGGCGGCTCCGGCCCGGTCGAACAGCTCGTCGGTCACCAACGGCGTGTTGATCACGGTGTTGTCGTCGTGGATGGCGGCGACGGTCAGCATGGTCTCGTAGCCCGAGGTGAACTCGATCGGCACGTCGTCGCCGACCCCGACGCCGAGGCTGGTGGCCAGCGAGTCGTGGAGAACGACGGCGTCGGCCGCCCCGGCGCCCGGGAAGGCCCCGTCGGTCACGCCGATGTCGAACAGCTCGTCGATCGTGCTCAGCTGCACGGCCTGAACCTCCGTGGCATCGCCGCCGAGGCGGGCGGTGTCCAGCCGGAACCCGGTGACGGCGCCGAACTCGTCGCTGGCGGCCAGCTCGTCGGCCACCGCCTGGGAGAAGCCGCCCTGCCCCGGATCGGTGACGAAGTAGTCGGCCGTGATCGAGGTGTCGAGCAGGTTGGACAGGCCGGCCTTCACCGACTCGCCCACCACGTAGCCCATGGTGACCAGCGACAGCCCGATCATGAGGGCGGCGGCGGTGGTCGAGGTGCGGCGGGGGTTGCGACCGGCGTTGCCGGTGGCCAGCGAACCGGCCGGACCGAGCATCCTGGGTAGCGGCGAGCCGATGGCGGCCGTGATCGGCCGGGCCAACATCGGTCCGCACAGGGTGAGACCGAAGAACACGGCCACCGCCGCCGTACCGAGGATGAGGACGAGTCCGAGGGTCGACGGCGACGACAGGAACAGGCCCCACAGACCGACGGCGGCGCCCGAGGCCAACACCACGAGGCCGACGGCGGTGCGCACGGTGCCCGAACCACGAGTGGCGGCGACGCCGTCGCGCAGGCCGGCGATGGGGGAGATCGCCGTGGCCGCCCGGGCCGGCATGATCGAGGCCAACACCGTGACCCCGACACCGAGCACCAGGGCGATCACGATCGTGCGGACACCCAGGATCGTCGGGTACTCCGGGAACTCGGCTCCGATCAGGGCGAAGATGGCGGTCAGCCCCCGGGCCACGCCGATGCCGACGCCGAGCCCGATCACGCTGGCCACCAGGCCGACGGCGGCGGCCTCGGCCACCACCGAGCGGCGGAGCTGTCGGGCCTCGGCCCCGATGGCCCGGAGGAGGGCCATCTCCCGGATCCGCTGGCTGAGCACGATGGCGAAGGTGTTGTAGATGATGAACACCGACACGAACAGGCTGACCACGGCGAAGCCGAGGAGCACGTTGCCGATGATGGTGACGGCGAAGGCGAACTCGTCCTCCTGCTCGGCGGTGAGCGTGGCCTGGTCGACCACCTCGGCCGTCACCGACCCCTGGGCCAGCACGCCTTCGATGGCGGCCATCACCTCGGCGTTGTCGGCCGAGGGGGCCACGTCGACGGCCACCCCGTCGATCACGCCCTCGGCCCCGATCAGCTCCTGGGCCTGGGGGAGGGAGACGTGCATCAAGGTGGCGCCGACGGTGGCGTTGTCCTCGCCGAAGCTGGTGGTGCCCACCAGTTCGAAGTCGGCGGCGACGCCGTCATAGGTGACGAGGTCGTAGCGCTGCCCGATCTCGAACCCATGGGTGGCGGCGGCGTCGAGGTCCATGGTGAACTCGCCCGGCTCGTCGGGCGCCGCCCCGTCGACGAGGGTGAACCCGCTCAGCGCCGGCTCGTCCACCCAGTTGAACAACAGTTGGGGCGGACCGTTGGTGGCGATGGTGGTGCCGTCGGCCTTGACCGGCAGCACGGCGTTGTCGGCACCGACGATCGATGGGGTGGCGGCGGCGACGCCATCGACGGCCCGAACGTCGGCCAGGAGGCTCTCGTCGAGGGGGATCGGATCCCCGAAGTCGCTGACCGGCCGGACGGCGAGGTCGGTGCCGCCGACGATGTCGGCCGACAGGTCGTCGAAGGTGGAGCGGAGTCCGTCGGAGAGGACGAAACTGGCCACGACGAAGCTGACGCCGAGCACGACGGCGAAGGTGGTCATGGCGAAGCGGGCCCGGTTGGCCCCGAGGTTGCGAACGGTGAGACGCCACATGGTCAGTCCCCCAGCGACTTCATGTGGTCGAGCACGGCGTCGGGCGTGGGGTCGGCCAGCTCGGCCGTCACCTTGCCGTCGGCCAGGAACACCACCCGGTCGGCGTAGGACGCCGCCACCGGATCGTGGGTGACCATCACGATGGTCTGACCCATCTGGCGGACGGCCCGCCGCATGAAGTCGAGGATCTCGGCCCCGGTGGTGGAGTCGAGGTTGCCGGTGGGCTCGTCGGCGAAGATCACGGCCGGTCGGCCGGCCAGGGCCCGACTGACGGCCACCCGCTGCTGCTGGCCGCCCGAGAGCTCGTTGGGGCGGTGGTCGGTGCGGTCGGCCAGGCCGACGGTCTCGACCACCAGGTCGACCCATTCCCGGTCGGGCGTGGTGCCGGCCAGGTCCATAGGGAGGGTGATGTTCTCGATGGCGGTGAGGGTGGGGATCAGGTTGAAGGCCTGGAAGACGAAGCCGATGCGGTCCCGGCGAAGCAGGGTGAGCTGCTTCTCGTTGAGCGTCGACAGATCGGTATCGCCGAGGAAGACGTGGCCGTCGGTGACCGTGTCGAGCCCGGCCAGGCAGTGCATCAGGGTGGACTTGCCCGATCCGGAGGGGCCCATGATGGCGGTGAACCGGCCGGCGGAGAAGTCGACGGTGATGTCGTCGAGGGCGCGGACCTCGGTCTCTCCACGCCCGTAGATCTTGGACACGGTGATGGCCGAGGCGGCGACGGTGTCGGATCCGGTGCGGGAGAGCGGGCGGTCGAGAAGGCTCATGGTGAGGGTTTCCCTTCGGTTCGTAGGGGGTTCGGGCCGTCGTCGACCCGCTACTGGCGACGGTAGGAAAACCCCTCTCAGCCGTCGTCGGGCCCAGGAGCGATTCCCGGCTACGACCTCCGGGTGACGGCCCGCCGTCCGGGGTCATCCTCAAGGATGATGCGTCGGCGGAGCTCGGCCGATCCGGGCGGCGCCGGTCGCGCGGGTGGGTCAGTTGGCGCCGGGCCGCACCAGGCCCGACTCATAGGCGGCGACGACCGCCTGCACCCGGTCCCGCAGCCCGAGCTTCATCAACACCCGACCGACGTGGGTCTTCACCGTGGCCTCGCCCACGTACAGCTCCTCGGCGATCTCGGCGTTGGACAGACCCTTGGCCAGGGCCTTCAGCACCTCGGTCTCGCGGTTGGTCAGCTCGTCAAGGCCGGGCACGTCGGCCTGCGGCCCGGTCGGACCGGACCGGGCGAACTGCTCGACCAGGCGGCGGGTGACCGACGGGGCGAGGAAGGCGTCGCCCCCGGCCACCACCCGCACGGCGTCGATCAGCTGCTCGGGCGGGGTGTCCTTGAGCAGGAACCCGGCGGCCCCGGCCTGGAGGGCGGCGAACACGTACTCGTCGAGGTTGAAGGTGGTCAGGATGAGCACCCGGGCCGACACCTCGGGATCGGCGGTGAGGCGTCGGGTCGCCTCCACCCCGTCGAGCTCGGGCATGCGGATGTCCATCAGCACCACGTCTGGCCGATGGTCGGCCACCATCGTCAGGGCTTCGAGGCCGTTGGTGGCCTCGCCCACGACGGTGAGGTCGGGGGCCGAGTCGAGGATCATGCGGAACCCGGTGACCATCAGGGCCTGATCGTCGACGACTCCGACCCGGATGGGGGTGTCGGTGGCGGCGTCGCTCACGCCGGTTCCACCGGGAACGTGGCCAGCACCTCGAAACCACCCCCGGTGCGGGGGCCGGTGCGGATCCAGCCACCGAAGGCCTCGACCCGCTCCCGCATCCCGATCAGGCCCTGACCGAAGCCGGGCTCGGCGGCGGCGCCGTTCCCGTCGTCGGTGACCGCCACCCGCAGGTGGTCGGGCCGGTAGTCGAGGGTGACGGTGGCGGTGGCGGGGCCGGCGTGCTTGAGCGAGTTGGTCAGCGATTCCTGTACCACCCGGTAGGCCGACAGCTCGAGGCCCGGGGCCAGGGGCCGGGCGTCGCCCGTGACCTCGACCGACACCGGCAGCCCGGCCTCCTCCACCTGGTTGACCAGCCGGTCGATGCCGTCCAGGTCGGGGGTCGGCGCCATGTCGGGCCCGCCGGACTCGCCGTCGATGGCCTCGTCGCTTCGGAGTACCGACAGCAGGGTGCGCATCTCGCTCAGCGATTGGCGGCCGGTCTGCTCGACCGCCTGTAGCGCTTCGGCCGCCCGATCCGGATCGTCGAGCACCCGTCGGGCGGCGCCGGCCTGCACGACCATCACGCTCATGGCGTGGGCCACGATGTCGTGCAGCTCGCGGGCGATCCGGGTCCGTTCCTCGGTGACGGCGCGACGGGCTTCGGCCTGGTGCCGCTCCAGGTTGAGGGCCGCCTTCTCCTCCAGCTCCTCCAGGTACTTGCGCCGATTGCGCAGACCGTCGCCGAGCAGCCAGAGGGTGCCGAGGATCACGGCGTTGACGGGGATGGCGACGACGGGGAGGTCCTCGCCGGTCGAGACGATCCCGGCCAGCATGACGAGGAGGACGGTGGCGTAGGCGCCCCAGAAGTGCCAGAGCGATCGAGGTCGGTCGACGTGGGCGCCGACCGAGTAGACGGCCAGCAGCATGGCCGCCTCGGCCGAGGTCTCCGGGTAGTCGAGCACCCAGTAGACCAGGATGGCGGCCAGCGAAAGCCACAGCACGTGCACCGGCTTGCGGCGGCGCCAGGGGAGTGGGGCGAAGGTGGCGAGGATCAGTCCGATGCCCAGCGCGTCGGTCGGACGCTGGCTGCCGATGGGCTGGGCCGACACCGCCCAGGCGACGGTGATGGTGAGGAGGAGGACCGTGACCAGGGTGTCGCTGAGGAACGGGTTGTTCGTCGACCAGGCGCGGGCCCGCTGCAGCGGCATTCGGGGTGGCGCGTCGGTGGTCACCCTGCCAACTTACGACAGGGGCCGATGAGGGGGAGTCCCCCTCAAGGCGGATTTCGGTCGCCGGTCGGCTCGGGCCTTACTCGACCCGACTCAGCGCAGCGCCGAGCGCGGGATGCGGGCCAGTCGGTCGTGGGCGATGGTGCCGAGGTAGACCCAGTCGTCGGTGACCCGGACCCCGGTGACGGTGTCGAAGCCCACCCCGGTGAGGTCGATCGAGGCGACCAGGGTGCCGTCGGGCTCGTACAGGCTCGCCATCAGATGCTGCTCCGCCTTGGGCTGCAGGCGCTCGGGCACCCGGGCCAGGGCCCACCGGGCGGCGAAGGGCAGCTTGAGGAGGCGTTCGAGATCGCTGGTGAACGGCGCCGGGAGGGCGACCAGCACCTGGCCCTCGGGGGTCAGGGCCAGGTTGTCGGGGAACCCGGGCAACCCCTCGACGAGGTGGTCGGTGGTGCCGGCCCGATCGCCGGTGAGCCAGTGGCGGCGGATGGCCTGGGCTCCGGTTTCGGCCACGAGAACGGCCGATCGATCGGCGGTGATCACGACGCCGTTGCCGAAGGCCAGCTCGTCGACGCGGCAGGTGAGGGTGCCGTCGGTGGCGAGGTGGAAGAGGCGGCCGGAGGGACGGTTCTCGATGAGGTCCCGCGTGTAGTGGGCCAGGTCGTGGCGGCGGCTGGAGGTGGAGAACCAGATCGAGCCGTCGTCGGCCACGCACGGGTTGTTGCAGAAGTTCAGGCGCTCACCCTCGAAGCTGTCGACCAGCTTCTCCAGCCCGCCGGTGCCGGGGTCGCAGGCCCACACGCCCAGCTCGGTGTCGCAGTAGACCACGCGGCCGTCGGGGGCCAGGTCGAGCCCGAGTGGCCGCCCCGAGGTGGTGGCGATCGTCTCGACGGTGGTGAAGTCCGGCCCGATCCGCACGAGGCGGCCGTCATCGAGGCCCGTGATCACCGAGCCGTCGTCGAGCGGCAGTGGGTCCTCCGGATTGGGCCCCACCTGGCAGAACTCGATCTCCATTCCCGACCCTTCCTTGTGGAACTGCTTCTTCACGTGCTGATAGTAGGTTCGGGCACGTCCTCGGGTCAGCCCAATCGGTCGATGGCGTCCAGGAGTTCCTCCAGATCATCCCAAACGCCGAGGTTCGGGGCCCAGCGTCGGAGATGGGAACGAGCCAACGGTTGGAGCCGCCCCGCCCCGAACGCTTACCTCAAGAAAGTTGTCAATGATGCACTCAACTATGTATCGTTCAGGGAACTGAGGCGCTACAACAGTCGTTGGCAATACCGCAACAGACTGCGAATCCCTCTTCGACCACCTCCCCCCGGTGGATCGACGCACGCAAAGCATCAGGAGAACAACCAACATGGCAAAGGCCGTAGGTATCGACCTCGGAACCACCAACTCCGTCGTTTCGGCTCTCGAGGCCGGTGAACCGGTGGTCATCCCCAACGCCGAGGGCGCCCGCACCACCCCCTCGGTCGTCGCATTCGGCAAAGACGGCGAGATCCTCGTCGGTGAGGTGGCCAAGCGTCAGGCCATCACCAACCCCGACCGCACGATCCGCTCGGTCAAGCGACACATGGGCACGACCTGGAAGACCGAGGTCGACGGCAAGGCGTACACCTCGCAGGAGGTCAGCGCCCGCACGCTGATGAAGCTCAAGCGGGACGCCGAGTCCTATCTGGGCGACACCGTCACCCAGGCCGTCATCACCGTGCCCGCCTACTTCGACGACGCCCAGCGCACCGCCACCAAGGAGGCCGGCCAGATCGCCGGCCTGGAGGTGCTCCGCATCATCAACGAGCCCACTGCGGCCGCCCTGGCCTACGGCCTCGACAAGGACGACGCCAACGATCAGACGATCCTGGTGTTCGACCTCGGCGGCGGCACCTTCGACGTGTCGATCCTCGAGATCGGCGACGGTGTGTTCGAGGTGAAGAGCACCTCGGGCGACACCAGCCTCGGTGGTGACGACTGGGACCAGGCGATCATCGACTGGATGGTCACCGAGTTCAAGAACGCCCACGGCGTCGACCTGTCGAACGACAAGATGGCGGCCCAGCGACTCAAGGAGGCGGCCGAGAAGGCCAAGATCGAGCTGTCGCAGGTGCAGAGCACCAACATCAACCTCCCCTTCGTCACCGCCACCCCCGAGGGTCCGCTCCACATGGAGCTCGACCTCACCCGGGCCAAGTTCCAGGAGCTCACCGCCGACCTCCTGGCCCGGGTCCGCAAGCCCTTCGAGGCCGCCCTCGACGATGCCGGGCTCAAGCACGGCGACATCGACCACGTGGTCCTCGTCGGTGGCTCCACCCGGATGCCCGCCGTCTCCGAGCTGGTCGAGTCGATGACGGGCCGCGAGGCCAACAAGTCGGTCAACCCGGACGAGGTGGTGGCCGTCGGCGCCGCCATCCAGGCCGGCGTGCTCAAGGGCGACGTGAAGGACGTGCTCCTGCTCGACGTCACCCCGCTCTCCCTCGGTATCGAGACCAAGGGCCAGGTCATGCACAAGCTGATCGAGCGCAACACCACGATCCCCACCCGCCGTACCGAGACCTTCACCACGGCCGACGACAACCAGCCGTCGGTGGAGATCCACGTGCTCCAGGGCGAGCGCGACATGGCGATGTACAACAAGACCCTGGGCAAGTTCCAGCTCGTCGATCTGCCTCCCGCCCCGCGCGGCATCCCCCAGATCGAGGTCACGTTCGACATCGACGCCAATGGCATCGTGCACGTGTCGGCCAAGGATCGGGCCACCGACAAGGAGCAGTCGATCACCATCACCGGTCAGTCCACGCTCAGCAAGGACGACATCGACCAGATGGTGAAGGACGCCGAGGCCCACGCCGAGGAGGATCGTCAGCGCCGCGAGGAGGCCGAGATCCGCAACAACGCCGACAGCCTCGTCTACCAGACCGAGAAGCTCCTCAAGGATGTCGAGAACATCCCGGAGGAGGAGAAGAACGCGGTCGAGGAGGCCCTGGCCGAGCTCAAGACGGCGATCGCCGGCACCGACATCGAGGTCATCAAGGATGGCACCGAGAAGCTGATGATGGCGTCGCAGACCGTGAGCACCAAGCTCTACGAGCAGGCTTCGGCCGCCGATGGTGCGCCCGCCGGTGACAGCGCCGAGGCCCCCGACGACGACGAGGTCGTCGATGCCGAGATCGTCGACGATGAGGACCAGGACAAGTCGTGACCTCGTCGGATCAAAGGGTCTCCAAGGGCGAGCCCCCCATGCCCCCCAAAGTCGGCGACGATGAGACCGGGTTCGGGGGCATCGCCTGGGCCGACGCCGATGCCGAGGAACCGGTCCCGGATGGCGAGGACGCCGCTCCTGACGGGGAGGCGGCCTCTCACGAGGACGTCCCCCCTCCGCCCGGCGGCGCCGACGACGAGGTCGGTTCCGATGGCGCCGATGCGCCCTCGATCTCGGTCGAGGACCTCGTGATCGACCTGGAGCGGGTGTCGGCCGAACGGGACCAGTACCTCGACGCCTCCCGCCGGCTCCAGGCCGAATTCGAGAACTACAAGAAGGCCGTAGCCAAGCGCGAGGTCGACGCCCGGGAGCGGGCCAACGAATCGTTGGTGTCCGAGATCCTCCCGGTCCTCGACGCCTGCGACGGGGCCCTGGCCAGTGGCGCCGCCGACGTGGAGCCCGTCCGCAACGCCCTGATGGGCGCCCTCACCAAGCAGGGTCTCGAACGGCTCGACGGCCAGGGCGAGGCCTTCGATCCCGAACTGCACGACGCCGTGATGCACGAGCCGAGCGATGACGCTGACGGTCCCGTGGTGGCGGAGGTCATGCGGGCGGGCTATCGGTGGAAGGGTCGGGTGATCCGCCCGGCCATGGTTCGAGTGCGAGGTTGACCTATGCCCCAGCACGACTGGCTTGAGAAGGACTTCTACAAGATGCTCGGCGTGTCGTCGGACGTCTCGGAGAAGGACCTGACCAAGGCGTATCGGAAGCTGGCGCGCCAGTACCACCCCGATGCCAACCCCGACGACTCGGCCGCCGAGGATCGCTTCAAGGCGATCTCGGAGGCCTACGACGTGCTCGGCGATCCCGATCGCCGCAAGGAGTACGACGAGATGCGACGCCTGGGGGCCGCTGGGCCCTTCGGCGGCGCCCGTCGGGGTCCGGCCGGAGGTGGTGGCGGCGGTACGGGTGGTTTCTCGTTCGATCCCAGCGACCTGTCGGACCTGCTCGGCGGCATGTTCGGCGGGGCCGGGGCCGGTCGGGGCTCCTCACCGGGCCCGGGTGTCGGTCCTCGCCGCGGTGACGACCTCGATGCCGAGCTGCATCTCAGTTTCAACGAGGCCGTCGACGGCGTCACCACCTCGGTCCACCTCACGTCCGACGTCGCCTGCAGTACCTGTCGGGGTACGGGGGCTGCGCCTGGTTCGACACCGCAGATGTGCGCCATCTGCGGTGGGCGGGGCGTGCTCGACGACAATCAGGGCTTCTTCTCCTTCAGCCAGCCGTGCGATCAGTGCGGGGGCCGGGGGAAGGTGGTCGTCGACCCCTGTACGACCTGTCGCGGTTCGGGGATCGAGCGTCGCCCCCGTCAGGTCAAGGTCCGCATCCCGGCCGGGGTGAAGGACGGCCAGAAGATTCGGCTCAAGGGTCGAGGCGGGCCGGGCCGCAACGGCGGCCCCGCCGGCGATCTGCTGGTGACGGTGGCCGTGTCGGGACACGAGCTGTTCGGGCGGCGGGGCAAGAACCTCACCCTCGAACTGCCGATGACCTTCGCCGAGGCCGCCCTCGGCGGCAACGTCCGGGTCCCCACGCTCGACGGTGGTTCCGTCACCCTCAAGGTGCCGGCCGGTACGCCCTCGGGCAAGACCTTCCGGGTGAAGGGCCGGGGCGTGCAGGGGACCAAGGGAACCGGCGACCTGCTGGTAACCCTGGTGGTCGACGTGCCGACCGAGCTGACCGAGGCCCAGCGGAGCGCCATCGAGGCGCTGGCGGCGGCAACGACGGCGTCGCCGCGCGATCATGTGAGTGAGCCTGCCCAGACCTGAGGAACAACCTGAGCGAGCAGTAGTGATGAATCAAGAACCCAATCGGAGAGCGGTCTACGTCATCTCGGTGGCGGCCGAACTGGCCGGCGTCCACCCCCAGACCCTGCGCATCTACGAGCGCAAGGGCCTGGTCATGCCCGCACGCACCGGCGGCGGTAGCCGTCGCTACTCCGATGCCGACATCGCCCAGCTGCAGCGCATCCAGGACCTCACCGAGGGTGGGCTGAACCTCGCCGGTGTCAAGCGGGTGATCGAGCTGGAGGCCGAGGTGGCCCGCCTCGAGGCCGAGATCGCCGAGATGCGGTCCTCCACCGCCCAGGCCATCGCCGACGTGGAGCGTCAGCATCGTCGTGACCTGGTCCCGGTGAAGCAGAGCGTCACCGTCTACCAGCGTCAGCGCCGCAAGAAGAGCTGACCGTCGGCCGTCAGCACCCGTCGATCTCAGCGCCCGTCGGCCTGTCGCCCTTCCTGCTCCAAACGGAACACCACCAGGTCGAGGAGCTGGGTCTCCGACAGGGTCGGCCGCCGCCGCCGGAGCTCGACCAGCTCGGCCTCGACCGTCTCCCGGTCGCCGACGGCCTTCACCGCCCGCAGCCAGGCCTGCTGCTCCTTTGACAGCAGACGGGGAACCCGGGCCGGGTCGGTCGGGAAGTCCGGCGGTTCGCCGTCGGGATCGAGCTTGTTGCGGTAGCGGGTGGCGAGGGTCCACTGGTGGGCGATCAGGCACTGCTCCTTGGTGAGGTAGACGTGCTCGGTCTCGCCCCGACCCCGGCCGCTTTGCCGGATGTGGTCGCCGCCCACCATGAGCCCACCGAGCCCGCAGATGAAGGTGAGCAGATCGGTGAGCTGCTCGTTGGCCATCCGATCCGCCTCGTTGATCCCGGAGGCGTAGCAGAGGTCGTGGGCGATCTCGTGGGCCAGCACGGCGGGTAGCGCCACCCGATCGACGGCGATGCCGGACTGGATCAGGATCCGGCGGCCGGCGAACCCCTCCGGGGTGTAGAGCCCGGCTGGCCACATCTCGTCGACCACGGCCCGGGGCGGACCGGGGGGTCGGGTGAGACCGGGGGCCCAGGTCATGGCGTGTTCGAAGATGACGTCGCACAGCACCTGGATCTCATCGGGCCGGGTGACCCGGGGCAGGTCGTCGCGCCGAAGCACGAATTCGCCCTCGGGCCGAGACCGGTACTGCCAGGCCAGGTCGGCCAGTCGGTGGAGCCGCGCCGTCAGCGAGTCGGGCCAGGTGGTCGTCCTCGATGGCGTCCCCGTCGGGCTCACCTGCTCCCGGGCAGCCGACGGTGAGCGTTGCGGTGCCCACCAACGTCGCTTGCCCGACCGGCTCACCCCCTCCACGTTAGTGCCCCGCCGTTCCCCCGGTCCGACCCGGCGGGCCCGGCGTGCCTCAGTGGGCACCCGTCGGGACGAGCTGGTGAACCGAGCAGCTTCCTGTCACCTCGGGCCACTACCGTGCGAGCATGTCGAACGCTGAACCCGCGCACGTCCGCGCCTTCCGGGAATCCCCTCACGCCTCGATCGGGCTCGACTTCATCGATGGTCGGGTCACCGTGGCCCAGCCCGCCTTCTCACCCGATGGGGCTCACGTGGCCTATGTCGTGGCCACCGCCAGCGTCGGTGAGAACAAGCCGACGGTGCGGGTGTGGTTGGACGATCAGCCGGTCACGGCCGGCCCGGTCGACACCAACCCCACCTGGTCTCCGGATGGGCGCCACCTCGCCTTCACCTCGCGCCGGGGCGAAGGTCCGGGGGAGGCGACCCTGCACGTGCTGCCCGTCGGGGTGCCCGGCGAGGTCCGCACGGTGGCCACGATGCCCGACGGGATCGACTCGCCCCAATGGTCGCCCGACGGCAGGTGGCTAGCGTTCACCAGCCGCACCCGCGATGCCCGCTACGAGGCGCCGGACGACTCGTGGCGTTCCCCCCGCAAGGTCGAGCGTTTCTTCTCCCGGCTGAACGGGGAGAACTGGGTCTTCGACCGTCCCAGCCACGTGCACGTGGTGGCCGCCGACGGCACCGTCCCCGTCCGCAATCTGACCCCCGGTGCCCATGAGCACGGCGGGGTGGCCTGGACGGCCGACTCCTCGGCGGTGGTGACGACGGCCAGCCGCCACGACACCTGGGACACCGATCTGGCCACCGATCTCTACCTCGTCCCGCTCGAGGTCGACGCCGAGCCCCGCTGCCTGACCGGTCACGACCTGAACTGCGCCTACCCGGTGGTGTCGCCCGACGGCACCAGGGTCGCCTTCGTCGGCATCCACGATCTCCGCTCGCTCGCCGCCAACGCTCGCATCGGGGTCATCCCGCTCGACGCCGACGGGGCGAGCGTCGACGACGTCACCTGGGCCTCCCTCGATCTCGACCGGACCTTCGGCGTGCTGACCGGGCAGGGCCCGGTCTGGCTCGACGACGACCACCTGGTGGCGGTGGCCGAGGACCGGGGCGAGCAGCATGCGTACCTGCTGACCGCCGACGGTTCGCAGTCGCCACGGGCCCTCACCTCGGGGGCCAAGGTCGTCGCCCAGTTCGACGTGACCGGTGGGCTCGGCGCCGGCGGGCACCCGGCTCGTCTGGCCACGGTGGAGACGACGATCGAACGTCCGGCCGAGCTCCACCTCGACGGGGAGCGCGTCACCGCGGGCGCCGACGCCATGGCCGCCCGGGCCTTCTCGTGCGAGAAGTTCGCCGCCCCCACCACCGACGGCAGCGGCGAGATCGACGCCTGGATCATGCGCCCCGCCGATTTCGATCCGGAGCAGACCTACCCCGTGCTGCTCAACGTGCACGGCGGGCCCTTCACCCAGTACGGCGAGTTCTTCTTCGACGAGGCCCAGATGCAGGCGGCCGCCGGGTTCGTGGTGGTGTTCGGCAACCCGCGGGGCAGCAGCGGCCGCGACACCGAGTGGGGTCAGGCCATCCTCGGCCCCAAGCACCCGGTGACTCCGGGCACCGGCTGGGGCTCGGTCGACGTCGAGGATGTGCTGGCCATCCTCGACACCGCGCTCGATCGCTACCCGTTCTGCGATCGGGATCGGGTCGGCATGCTCGGTGGGTCCTACGGCGGGTTCATGGCCACCACCCTGGCCGGTCGCCACGGCGATCGGTTCCGGGCGTTCTGCTCGGAGCGGGCGGTCAACAATCTGCCGGCCCTCGAACACAACAGCGACATCGCCACGGTGTTCGTCGTCGAGCATGGCCTCAGCCACCTCGAAGATCCCGAGGAGTACAGCGCCCGCTCGCCCATGCGGTGGGTCAACGACATCGACAAGCCGATGCTGCTCATCCACTCCGAGGAGGACTGGCGCACCCCGATCAACCAGGCCGAGGAGCTGTGGATCGCGTTGAAGCTGCTGGGAAAGGAGGTCGATTTCTACCGCTTTCCGGGGGAGAACCACGAGCTGTCCCGGTCCGGCTCCGCCATCCACCGGGTGCAGCGGGCCGAGATCATCCTCGACTGGTTCGCCGAGAAGCTCGCGGCCGAGACGCCCGCTGACGACGGGGCGGCCGCCGGTCCCGCCTAGGTGCCCAGGCAGCAGAAAACTTGAGTCGATATGTATCAAGTTCTACCCGAGGCGGTAGACTGGTCTCACCATGGCTATTGACCCCAACAAGTGGACGATCAAGACCCAGGAAGCCGTCTCAGCCGCCGTCGAACGGGCCGGGGCCGAGTCGCACCCCGAGGTCACCCCCGACCACCTTCTCGCCTCGCTGCTCAGCCAGTCCGAGGGCGTGGTGCTCCCGCTGCTGACCAAGGTCGAGCGGCCGGCCGCCACCCTGCGGGCCGACACCGAGGAAGCGCTGTCCAAGCTGTCGAAGGCGTACGGGGCGGAGCCCCGCTTCAGCCGTCAGACCAACCGCATCCTGGCCGACGCCGACACCGTGCGGGTCGAGCTGGGCGACGAGTATCTGTCGACCGAGCACCTGCTGGTTGCCCTGGCCAACCCCGACGCGGGCGGCGCCACCGCCGCCCGCCTCGACCTCACCCGAGCCCAGCTGCTGCAGGCCCTGCAGGAGGTGCGCGGCTCGCATCGCGTCACCTCCCAGAACCCCGAGGACCAGTTCCAGGCCCTGGAGAAGTACGGTCGTGACCTCACCGAGGACGCCCGCAACGGCAAGCTCGACCCGGTCATCGGCCGCGATGACGAGATCCGCCGGGTGGTCCAGGTGCTCAGCCGCCGTACCAAGAACAACCCGGTCCTCATCGGTGAGCCGGGCGTCGGCAAGACCGCCATCGTCGAAGGACTCGCCCTGCGCATCGTCGAGGGTGACGTGCCCGAGAGCCTCCGCAACCGCCGCCTGATCTCGCTCGACATCTCGGCCATGCTGGCCGGGGCCAAGTTCCGGGGCGAGTTCGAGGAGCGGCTCAAGGCCGTGCTCAAGGAGATCACCGACGCCGACGGCGAGGTGATCACCTTCATCGACGAAATGCACACGATCGTCGGCACCGGCGCCGGCGGCGACTCCGCCATGGACGCCTCCAACATGATCAAGCCCATGCTGGCCCGGGGCGAGCTGCGCATGGTCGGCGCCACCACCCTCGATGAGTACCGCAAGTACGTCGAGAAGGACCCGGCCCTCGAGCGCCGCTTCCAGCAGGTGTTGGTGGGCGAGCCCTCTGTCGAGTCGGCCATCGCCATCCTGCGCGGCCTCAAGGAGCGCTACGAGGTGCATCACGGTGTCCGCATCCAGGATTCCGCCCTGGTCGCCGCCGCCACCCTGTCCGATCGCTACCTCACCGGGCGGTTCCTGCCCGACAAGGCGATCGACCTGATGGACGAGGCCGCCTCCAAGCTGCGGATCGAGATCGACTCGCTCCCCACCGAGATCGATGTCGTCGAGCGCCGCATCCGCCAGATCGAGATGGAGCTGGTGGCCCTGGGCAACGAGTCCGACGTCGCCTCCCAGGCCCGGAGCGACGAGTTGGAGGCCGAGCTGGCCGACCTGCAGGAGCAGTCGGCGGCGATGAAGGCCCACTGGCAGAACGAGAAGGACGCCATCGGCCGCATCCAGGTGCTCAAGGAGGAGCACGAGACCCTGCGCCAGCAGGTGGAGCGCGAGTCGGACCTGGAGAAGGCGGCCCAGATCCGTTACGGGCAGCTGCCCGAGGTGGAGAAGCAGATGGATGCCGCCTCGGCCGCCCTGGCCGAGCTGCAGGCCGAGAAGACGATGCTCAAGGAGGAGGTGGACACCGAGGACATCGCCGAGGTCGTCAGCCGCTGGACCGGGGTCCCGGTCAACCGCCTGATGGAAGGCGAGGCCTCCAAGCTCCTGCGGCTCGAGGAGGAGCTCCACCATCGGGTGATCGGTCAGGACGACGCCGTGTCGGCCGTGGCCAGCGCCATCCGCCGCTCCCGGGCCGGCCTCAGCGACCCCAACCGCCCGATCGGCACCTTCCTCTTCCTCGGCCCCACCGGCGTGGGCAAGACCGAGCTGGCCCGCACTCTGGCCGACTTCATGTTCGACGACGAGCGGGCCATGGTCCGCCTCGACATGTCGGAGTACATGGAGAAGCACACCGTGTCCCGCCTCATCGGCGCGCCCCCCGGCTACGTCGGCTACGACCAGGGCGGTCAGCTCACCGAGGCCGTCCGACGCCGCCCCTACGCCGTGGTGTTGCTCGACGAGGTGGAGAAGGCCCACCCGGACGTGTTCAACGTGCTGCTGCAGCTGATGGACGACGGTCGCCTGACCGACGGTCAGGGCCGCACGGTCGACTTCACCAACGTGGTGCTGATCATGACGTCGAACCTGCCGGGCGACCCCAAGGACTTCTTCCGGCCCGAGTTCGTCAACCGGGTGGACGACATCGTCCGCTTCGCCGAGCTCACCGAGGAGAACCTGGTCGAGATCGTCGACATCCAGCTCGTCCTGCTGGCCGATCGCCTCACCGATCGTCGCATCAGCCTCACCGTCACCGACGGGGCCAAGGCCACGCTGGCCCGCCTCGGCTACGACCCCGCCTTCGGGGCCCGGCCCCTCAAGCGGGTCATCCAGGCCGAGGTGGCCGATCGGCTGGCCACCCTCATCCTCGACGGGGTGATCGACGACGACGCCAAGGTCACGGTCGACGCCGACGCCGACGGCGAGCTCGCCATCGAAACCTCCTGATCCGGCCGGGCTCGCCGGCGCCCGCACCATTGGTGGCCGGCCCGGCATGGTCGGTGTCGGTCCCGACGGCCTCACCATCGAAAGAACGGATACCGGAGGTTTCGCCTGGCCACCGGGTTCCACGGGGCCCCGGTGCCGCGCCCGAGGCATCCACCGTCTCAAGGCACCTCACATCTCGCCGAAATCTACGGGGAGCGGACAAGTGTGAGGAGCGGCCGTGTTGCGTGGTCTTGTTGTGGCGATTTTGGCGATCTCACTCATCGGTGGTTTCGCCCTTCCGGCGGCTGCCGTGGGGGACGACGGCCCGGTGGTGATCAGCGAGATCATGTACAACCCGGCGGAAGATCCGACCGACGACGATGTCGACGACATCGACAACAACGAGTACGTCGAGCTGCACAACGTCTCGGCCACCGCCGTCGACCTGACCGGCTACAGCTGGGGTGACGGCGTGGACGGCACCCTCGACGGCGTCGTGATCCCGGTTGGGGGTTTCGTGGTGGTGTCGCCCGATGCCGTCGCCACCTCCGCCACCTACGGGGTGGCGGCGGCAGCCCTCTACACCGGCAAGCTCAAGAACGGAGGGGAGTCGCTGGCCCTGCTCGGCCCCGACGGCGAGGTCGTCGACCAGGTCGACTTCGACGATGTGGCTCCCTGGCCGATCGCCGCCGACGGCGAGGGACCCTCGATCGAGCTGATCGACCCGTCCGGCCCCAACGACGAGGCAACGGCGTGGCAGGCGTCGACCTCGGGCGGCACCCCCGGGCGTGGTCCGTCGGTCGTCGCGCCCACCATCGGCGAGGTGACGATGACACCGGAGGCCCCCGGCGCAGGCGCCTCGGTGACGGTCTCGGCCGCCATCGGTGGGGCGTCGGCCGCGGTCCTGACCTATCGCGTCGGCTTCGACGTGGAGGTCGAGGTGACGATGGCCCGGGATGGCGACCGGTTCTCGGCCACCATTCCCGGTCAGCGTGCCGGCTCGCTCGTCCGCTACCGGATCCGGAGCGGCAACGGGCTCACCCACCCCGAGAGCGACGCCCGCCCCTTCGCCGGCTACGTCGTGGCCGGTGGCCACGGCGACAGCGGTGTGCCGCTCCTACGGTTCTTCATGGCCGACGCGGATCACGATCGGATGCTCGGCTCCTCGCGCTTCGACCGCGACCGTCTCTTCCCCGCCGTCATCGTCTACGACGGTGAGGTCTTCGACGGTGCCGCCATGCAGGTGCGCGGCGGCGACTACGCCCGCATCAACCACGACAAGCTCAGCCTCAACGTCGAACTGCCCGACGGCTACGTGCTCGATGCGCCGGACCTGTTCCCGCAGCCGGTCGACGAGTTCGCCCTTCAGGCCGAGGTGAGCGACCCGAGCATGGCCCGGGCCCATGCCTCGTGGGACATCTACGAGCGCGAGGGCTTCCACCCCGTCGCCTCCAACTTCGTGCAGGTGACGCGCAACGGCTCGTTCTACGGGCTGTTCCGGATGTCGGAGAAGCTCGACGGTGTTTGGCGCGACGCCAACGGCTTCGGCGACGGCGACTTCTACAAGGCCGACGGCGGCTGGAGGCAGCGGGCCGGCTTCGACCCCACCGGCTTCGACCAGAAGGAAGGCGACCCGGACTCCACGATCATCGTCGACACCCGGGCGTTGATAACGCAGCCGTCGTCGGCGGCGAAGACCGCAGCGCTCTACGACCACTTCGACGTGCCCAACATCGTCAACTACATCGCCGTCTCGACCGTGGTGCAGCACATCGACCAGGGCCCGCACAACTACTACGTGAGCCACGACGCCGGGGACACCGGCCGAGTGGGGCTCCACCCGTGGGACCTCGATCTCTCGTGGGGGCTCGGAGTGGCGTCTCGCTGCTCCGAGCCGGTGATGACCGATCTCGACTGCCTCAACGACCCGCTGTTCGACTCCTTCGCCGCCGTCCCCGAGTTGGACGCCGCCGTCAATCGACGGATCCGGTCGATCCTCGATCATTCCGTGGCTGAGGGGCGGGTGCAGCAGCGCCACGACGAGTTGATCGAGACGGTCGGCCCTGAACTGGAACAGCTCGAGGCCGACACCTGGGATCGGCGGACGATGACGCAGTTCCAGAACTGGTTCAACGGCAACGTCGACAACGTCTACACCACGCTCGATCGGGCGGCCGGTGTCCCGCCGTCGCCTTCCGAACCGCCCTCCGTCGTGATAGCCGAGTTGGCCTACGACCCGGCCGACGACGGCGCGGAGTTCGTCGAGCTGGTGAACACCGGCGGTGCGTCCGTCGACCTCTCGGGTTGGGAGGTGGACGGGGTGGGTCTCGACGTGCCGTTCGGGACGGTGTTGGCCTCCGGTGGTCGTCTGGTGCTCACCGACGACGATCGTGCTTTCCGAAGCCGGTACCCGGGCCTCGGCGTGATCGTCGTGCAGTATCCGGGCGGGCTGAAGAACTCAGGTGAGACGATCACGGTGCTCGACCGGGACGGTGCGGTGGTCGACGAGGTCAGCTACTCGTCGGAGGGTCTCTGGCCCGTCGCCCCCGCCGATGGTGAGGCGACGCTGGAACTGGTCGACCTCTCGGCCGACAACGACGATCCGACGGTCTGGCAGGCGTCGGGCGATGCCGACGGCACGCCCGGTCGACCGAACGAGGCCGTCGGGGCCCCCGCCGACCCCGGTGTGTCCGATCCGGGTGGGGTGCCGTCTGTTCCGGGTGGGGTGCCGTCTGTTCCGGGTGTGTCTGTTCCGGGTGGGGTGGTTGTGGTGGTTCGGGCGTTGGGTTCGACGGGTGATGAGGTGTTGTCGGTGGGGGATGGTGATCGGGTGTTTGGTTCGGT